>CAVQAH010000006.1:0-40598 GCA_963710415.1 uncultured Acidobacteriota bacterium
TCGCGGTGTTGCGGGAAATCGAAGATTCAATCGGGAAGCCGGTCACGATCGAACCGGACTTGCACCTCCATCACGAGCAGTTCGACGTGATGGCCACTAACAGAGCATGGGCAAAGTCGCAAATCGCAAGTCGGCAAGGTGAGCCGTGCACGTGCACCGCACAGCACTCTGCACCTTGCACCTTGCACCGTTCGCGTTGCTCTATCCGACCGGCAGGTGAATCAGGTAGTGATTGCCCCCGCGGTTGATCCAGACCCGGGTGTACTCATTCCCCTTGAGCATCTGGACCTTCGCGCCGCCGGATGCAGGCGGCGCGTCCTTGACCACCATCTTGATCTCGGTCTGCGGGACAATCGTCACGACCTCGCGGCCCTTGACCTGACCGCCCTGGACGAACTCGACCCAGCGCTCGAGCGATTCAGAGGTCCCCACCGCCTCGGGCTTCGCCGTCTGAGCGGTCAGACGCACCTGATAGGTGCCCGCCGGCAGCGGCTTGCCATCGGCTTTGACCGCCTGAGTGATCCGGACGCTGCCGAGGGCCATTTCGCCCGCCGCGACGGTTGGATCGGGAGCGGTCATCGGCTGCTGGTTCGGCGCTTGATGCTGAGCCAGCGCGTTGGTGGACGTGGCCAGGGACCAGCACGAGAGCCCCAACACACCAACCAGAACCCACTGTTTCTTCATCACGGCACTCTCCTGTGCGTCGTTAGTCGAACCGGCGATCACGTCAGGATCTCGGCTCAGCTCAACATTATATAGACATCCTTACAGACAGCGATGTCTCTTATTCATGAGCAAGGAGGGTGCCAAACAGACGGGGGTTCAATACGGAGGTGCATACGAGGGTTCACACGAAGGTTCAGACGGGGGTTCACACGAGGGTTCAGACCGAGTCACACGACGATTCACACGTTCGCGGTGATGAAACGTTGGAAAAACAGACAGTGAGTGTCGGCGATTACCGCTTCCCGATCACGATGCTGCCAGAGAACGACGTGAGGTCCAGGACAGCGCCGCCGTCGCCATAGGTGCCGCGCATGTCCCTCTGACGGCCGCGGCCCTCGCGCGTTGAGCCCTGGATCGTGATGGGCACGTCAGCTCTGATGGATCCGCTGAAGGATGTGGCGGACACTTCGAAACCGACATTGCCAGAGACCAGCACTTTCACCTCGCCGGAGTGCGATCCGAGATCGTAACGGCCGCCGCGCATGAGTGCGCCCGTGAGGTTGATATTGCCGCTGACCGACTGTGCGTCGACGCGGTCACAGCTGACGTCCTGCAGTTCGACGTTTCCGCTGATGCTGTGCAGATCGAGCCGTCGTGCGGTCAGCTTGCGGAGCAGGAGCGTCCCGCTGATTGTCGACGCGTCCATCGTGCCTTCGATGCTGGTGTCGGCGATTTCGACGTTGCCCGAGATCGTCTTGGCCATCGGAATGCGGCCGGCGTTGGCGATGCGGATGTCGCCGCTGATGGTTTCGAGCCCGAGGTCGCCCTTGATGTCCCGGACCGAGATGTTCCCGGAGATCGATTTGACGGTAATGCGCGCCCGCTCGGGAGCGGTCACGTTGAAGGCCACCGACACGTTGGTGTTGCGGCGATCGCGGCTGCGCTCTTCATGACGGGGATAGCGCACGTTGATTTCCGCGCGCGCGCCGCGCTCGGCGACCTCGACCTGGACGGCCTGCAGCCCCTCGCGCGCCTCGTCGGCCGTCCGCCCCCGCGACACCTTGACGATCTCGACCGTGGCCTCGCTGTCGCCCCCCCGGGTAATGACGATGTCCCCCGCGATGTTTTCCAGATACAGTTCGCCGTTTGCACCGATGCGCAGCGTCCGCGTCGAGCGATCCGTCTGCTCTTCGCGCTGCTGGTTTCGCTGGTAGACCTCGACGCGGGCCGATTCAGTCGTCTCGACGACCTTGCGCGTGATGGAGCGTATGCGTTCGGGGTAGACCTGGGCATCGGCCGTGGCGGACAAGGCGAGCAGCGCCGCCAGCGCAATCATGCCGATTGTGATCTGTGCAAAGAATCGTCGCATCTCTCCAGCGTCTCCTGCGCTCACCGTCACGACTTGTTCAGCCCGTCCACGATCGAGGCGGCGCCGGCCGCATCACCCTTCCGCATCTCGTTCATCAGCGCGATGGTGTCCTGGAGCAAATCGACCTTGCGCCGGAGCGCCTGGAACAGGCTGTCGCGCGCCACGGTGCTCTGCGGCTCGGAGTTGAGCGCGGCCCGGCTCTCGGCGATGGCCTGATCGATCACGTCGAGGTTCTTTTTCAGCGTCGCGGCCGTCTGCGGATCGATCGTCGAGTCGTCCGTTCGCGCGGCCTCCTGGAGTTTGGCGATGCCGCTCTGGAGATGCTGCTCCGCCAGCCTGAAATCGTCTTCGACGCTCTTGACCGTCTCCGCCGTCGCCTCACCGCCGGTTTGATTGGCGGCGTTCCGGGTGTTGCGCGTCTCGAACATCGGGGACAGGTACATCAGCGAGGCGCCAACCGCCAGGAGGAGTGAGGCGGCGAGCGCCAGCATCGTGTAACGGCGGCTGTGGGCCGCAGGACGCGCGACGGGTGGCGCCGCCTGCACGCGCCCCTCCTGCCGCAGCCGGCCGGCGACCTGCAACCAGAGGCCGTCTGGCGGCGCCAGCCTGTCGAGGGACCCGGCAAGGTCGCGAATCCGGCGCATGTCCGCTGCGAACGTCCGGCACGCCTCGCATTGGCTCAAATGCTGCTCCAGCTCCGCGCGGCGGATCGCTCCCAGGGTGCCGTCCACCAGCTCCTGAATCGCCTGTCTGTGCCTTTCGCAGTGCATACTTAAGTGGGGCTCCGCCCCACACCCCGGCTCGGTCGCTTGCGGGGGCCCCGACGCCCCGCGCCGCTCCCTCGCAGGCGCGCCGTGCGCGCCTTGTGCCTGGTCCGCCCCCGCCTCCGCTGAAGCTTCGGCGCGGTTACGGTTCGGTCCGCGTCAACAACGCGCGCAACTTCGTGCGCGCCTTGTGGACCTGTGACTTCGACGTGCCCTCAGCGATGCCCAGGACGTCCGCGACCTCGCGGTGCTCCAGCCCTTCGATGTCGTGAAGCACGAACGCGGCGCGGCAACCGTCGGGGAGCTTGGCCAGCGCACGCTCCAAATCCATCTTCGACACCGTCTGTTCCGCCAGGCCGCTCGTCGACGAGTCGAACAGCCCCTGCTCATCGTCTATCGAGTCGGTCAGCTGGCTCGACCGCCCGCTTCTGCTGCGCAGGTGGTCCAGGCACAGGTTAGTGGCCAGCCGATAGAGCCACGTGCCGAGCGCCGCCTCCCCGCGAAAGGTGTCGAGCTTCCGGTGTGCCGCCATGAAGATCTCTTGCACGAGATCTTCGGCGTCCGTCGGGTTGCCGAGCAGGCGGCACGCCACGCTGAACAGCCGTCCCGCATGCGTGCGGTATATCTCCTCGAACGCCGCCAGGTCTCCCTCGCGGCACCGCTGGACCAGCGCAAGCTCGTCCTGCCGGGTGCCGCCGGCCCTGACGGCCGACGGGTGCACTGTAACCTTAGACGTCCCCATGACCGATTCGCGTTGCCGGCCAACTCATGGTGGTCGTTTACGTTTGCCGCCGTGGCGGGGTTCGCCGCGGCTTTTTCGCAGGCTTTTCGGCTTTCGGCCACCGGCGCTCCCGGAAATCACGGATTCGCGATCCGGACACGAGGACCCCTTCCGCTCTCAAGAGCCCCCGCTTCATCTCGAGGTTTCCCCCGTAGCCCCCGAGGCCGCCGGCTGCCGCGACGACGCGGTGGCAGGGCACGTCGGGAGTGGAGCAGTTCATCATGATGTTGCCGACTGCCCGCCAGGCGCGGGTCCGTCCCGCCGCGTGGGCGACATCTCCATAGGTCGCGACGCGGCCGGGCGGAATGCGTCGAACGATCGACAGGACCCGTCTGGTAAAGGCCGAATCCTTCATCTGGTGGCTGCGACGGCCAGCCCTTCCGAGAGGACGCGCCCGTCACCTTTCTTGATCGGGACGTGCGCGACCGCCGCAAGCGTCGGCGCCACGTCGGCTGGTGTTGCCGCCTGACTGTACTCTCCCGGTTTCACCGACGCGCCGAAGAGAATCACCGGCACTCGCTGGTCGTAGGCCTGATACGTGCCATGCGTGGTGACATTCGAGGAGAGCAGCCAGCCCTCTTTCGGGACGATGATCAGATCGCCGCTGCGCCCCGGGTTGTAGCTGAGGGCGGCCGCGCGGACCATCGGATCGGACGACGATCGCGCCGACGCCGACTTGAGGTCCGCGCCGACGAGCACGCGCTCGATGGCCGGCAGCTGTTTCAACGCGTCGACTGCGGCCGCCATCAGGGCTGGATCCTTCTTCAAGCGCTCACGCGCGGGAGTAGACAGATAGATGTCCGTATAGGCGGTCGAGAGCACATGCTTGCCAGGACCGAGCACCGGCTCGAGTACGCGCGTGAGTGCTTCGGTCACCTGCTGGTTGGACTGCCGCCCGCCGCGGCCGGTCTGTTCGGGCACGTCAGCGACGCCGTGGTCGGCGCTGAACCCGAGCACGTAGTTGCCGGGACCGACGGTCTTGTCCAGATGATCGAGGAAGCGGCCGATGGTGGCGTCCAGGCGCACCAGCATGTCCTGCACTTCGTGGCTCCGCGGCCCGTAGGTGTGACCCACGATGTCCAGCGACGAGAAGCTCACGCCGAGGAAGTCCGTCGTCGTCCCGTGCCCAAGGTGCAGCGCGTCGACGGCGTCAGCCGCCATCCGTCCGATGTACTCGTCGGCGAAGGGCGATCGCTGCCACCGCTGGTAATACGCCGAGTCCGGTTTTCCGCCTGGCGTTCCCAGTTGATGGGGGAAGCTCCGCGTCCAGCCTGTCGGCGTGCCTTCTCCCGCCGCATCATCTTCGTACTGGTAGGCAGAGGCGTCGAGCGATCTAGTCCATGTCTTGTCGTAATCCGCGGCAATCGGGTTTGCGTCGATGAACTTCTGCAGAAAAGGTACCGGCGCTGGTGAAAAGGCGGACGACGTGGACCAACCGCCGCGATCGTCGAACCAGATCACGGCAGTCGCCTTCTTGCCGACGAGCGGAATGGCCGACCGCGGTTTCATGGAGATGCCGACGGTGCGCCCGCCTCGCCCGTAGATTTGTTCGCCAAGCGCGGGCATCAGCATGCGCACGGCGCTGTCTCCCTGCGCTGGCGGAAGCCCGTTGTAACTGATGTCCTGCACCGTCCCGTCGTCAGTGCAGTAGGGTGACGACGTGGTCGTCGGGTCGAACCAGGAGTTGAGGATCATCCCGTGGCGATACGGGAATGAACCCGTTCCGATCGTGGTGTGCCCCGCACACGTGACGGTGTTCATGTACGGGTAAGCGCCGTTGATGAAGCGTGCGCCGTCCTTCATCAACCGGCGGAGTCCCAGTTTCAGATTCGCCCCGTATCGATCCAGGTAATCTGCCCGCATCTGGTCCACGACCACGATGACCACGAGCTTCGGCGGGGTTTCTCCTTTCGATTGCCCCGCTCCGCCGGCGGCGTCGAGCGTCTTTGCTTCAAAGGTGATCGCGGCGGTATGGGTCCGAACATCGAGACCTGAACCCAGCAGGGTGAGAGCGGCGGTGAGGATGACAGTAGATGACTTCATTTGCGTCGAAGGATGGGTAGATAACAAAGGATACCGATGTACACGTCGTATATGGCTGAGCCGGTGAGATACCACCGCGGCGCCACTTCCGGGAGGGCGCCCGGCTGATGCGCGACGTCCACGATGGCATGCGCAGCGAAGGCGAGCGCCAGAATTGTCAGGGCCTGGTGCGGGTCGCGAACGAGCGTCGCCGCGGCCACAATCAGAAAGCCCAGCGTCAGCGCGATGTCGAACCCTACACCGAGTTGCCCGTCGTGATTGACCGAGGTGCCAATGTACGCGCCGGCCGTCAGCGCGAGCAGGAGTGCGGCAAACTGCGCCAGCCGCAGTTCCGCCACCAGTCGATCCGGTGAGCTGGTTGGAATCAGCGTCGTGCGTACGGCGTACCACGTGAAACCGGCCGCCACGCCGCCGAACGCGAAAGCCAGCGTACGTGCCCCTTCGCTCAAGCCTTCACCGGCACGCTGAGACCGCCATTCCGCTGCCCCGACACCCTCGAAGTATATAGCGCCAGCCTCACAGGAAAGTCAGCGGATCGATGTCGTACAGACGATGGGTCGAGCGGCGAGACAACGCTATCCAGCGTCTCGTTTGCGCCGCGGTTTTCCCACAGGTTGCGTTCGAAGGGAACATCATGACGCCGGCCATCCGCCGCCATAAGGATCTTCACGCGGGGGCGGTACGGATCCGGCGCATGAACCTTGATCACCACGGCCACGTCATCGGTGCTCAGCTTCACGAGCGTGCCCGGAGGATAAATCCCGAGCAGCTGAACGAAGCGGCGCACGAGATGCTTCTCGAAGTGGGTGCCGTCGCCCTGGCGCAGGACCACCAGGACGCGCTCGGAAGGAAACGCCTGCTGATAGGCGCGCTGCGAGCGCATGGCGTCATAGACATCAGCGATGCTGCAGAGCATCGTCGCCAGGTTCAGGCCGCTCGGTCGTGCGACGTGCGGATAGCCGCTGCCGTCGACGCGCAGGTGATGTTCGAAGGCCACGACCGGAGCGAGGATTGGCATCTCCGGAGTGCGGCGCAGAATCTCGGCGCCTTCGACCGGATGGCGCCGCATGATCACGAATTCCTGTTCGGTGAGCCGATCGGGCTTGGTGAGGATCTCCTGCGGCGTGCGGACCTTCCCGATGTCGTGCATCAGCGCGGACAGCCCGAACTCGCGGAGGAGCCGTCCCTCGATGCCAAGCGCTTGCGCCTGGCCCATCGTGAGGATGCAGACGTTCACCATGTGGGTGAACGTGTAGTTGTCGTAGTTGCGCATCGCGGTGAGCGCGACGAGCGCGTTCCGGTTCTGCGTCACGGCGTCGGCGAGGCCGTCCACGGTCTGCAGGGCCGCGGGGAGATCGGGTTGGCCATCGGCGGCCGCGCTCTGCCACGCCACCTCGGCGGCTGCGACGGCGCCCGAATAGAGCCTGCGGATAGCCGCGATGTCGCTGGAGATGCCATCACGCTTCTCGTCCTCGGCCGTGATGCGACCGACTTTGATGTGCGGGATGTTCCAGGTGCGGTCCACGTCTGCCGCGGCTTTCGAGCTCAGGGCGGCGATTCCCGAGATCAACTGCACGACGTCCTCGGGGGTGACGCCACGCTCGAACGCAATCCGTTCGACCCGGTTGGCGCGCAGCCGATCGATCAGCTCCTTCATCGCGCCGCTCGCCTTGGGCATGGGCGTGTCGGAGACGATGAACTCCTGCTCCACGACGCCGACGGTGATGGTGGGGTGCTGCTGCAACAGCGGCTTGAGCGCGGCGAGCAATCCCTCCACGTTCTTCGTCAGCAACGGGTGATCGGACTTGTAGAGTTGAATGGCGCGGACGCTCGCGGCGAATCGACGAAGCAGCTCGTCGTACTGGGCGAGGCGGGCGGTTGTGTCGGTCGCCACGGCTACTCGACCCTCGCCAGCTCTGCGCGCGCCGCGGCGCGCACACCCAAGGCACCGCTTCGCGAGGCATCGCGCAAGGTATCCAGCGCTTCAGGCGTACCGATCCGCCGGAGAGACTGCGCTGCGGCGGTGCGGTGGCGTCGATTCGCGAACGGCGCCCACCACTGCCCACGATTCAGCGCGATCTTCAGGGCGCTGACCGCCTCGGTGCCGCCGGCCGCGCCCAGCGCTTCGATGGCTTTCACGTACAGCGTCGGCAGACGGCCGGGTTCGGAATGACGGACCAGATGCGCGAAGAAACCTGCTGCCCGATCCTCACGCATGCCGAGGATCTCTTTGACCAACGTGTCTTTCGTCCGGCCTGTTGCGCCGATGAGCGCGCGCAGCAGGATGGCCGACGCATCCTCGCTCCCATTGAGAACGAGCCCCTGGACTGCTTCCCGTTGAACGAGCGGCTCTGAGTCGGCCAGCAGCGGCACCAGCTCCTTGAGTCCCTCGGTACCGCCGAACTCCCGCAGGAGATACGCGGCCGTCCGTCGCACTTCCCAGTTGGCCGCGTTCATGAGCGGTCGAATGGTTTCTGCGCCGCGCGGTCCGAACTCAATCAGGACGTCGCGCAGCCGGCGACGCGACCGCGCGTCCTGTTCGGCCGCCAATACCTCGGCGAGCGGCACGATGATCGACGGACCGATCGCGTGGCAGACGCGTTTGAGCCGTTCGAAGGAGGCATCGGGGGCGCCGCGAAGATGGGCCGAGACGTGTTTGAGCAGCGAGCCTTCGCCGAAACGCGCGAGTGCGGCATTGGCGTGTGGCTGACGCCACTCCTGCTGGGTGCTCTGCGCAATCAGGGTTTCGATCAGATGCCACGCCTGGTCGAAATAGCCGACGCGCACGAGGTCGTCCGCGTGCGAGACAACCGTGTCGGCGACGTCGCGCCAGCGCAGCGGATCCATCTCGATGTTGAGGAGATCCGTCAGCAGATCCCGATCGAGGTTTCGCAGCGCGGCATCGCTGACGGTGGCCAGCCATCCGGCCACGCGTTCGGGCGGATCGTCGCCCGTCTGGTCGACACCGATCGGCTGCGTCCGCGCGTGCGAGAGCTCGCGCGCGTAGTCTTCAGACACGTAGCGCGCGTCCGAGTACAGACGTCAGCATGCCTTCGACGCGTTCCCACAGCTCCGGAAACGCCTCGTCACGGCCCAATTCCGACTCGGCGGCTTCATCGCGGGCAAGGGCCAGGAGTTGCCGCTGACGGTTGAAGTCCGGCACCAGGTTCTGGAACGCGTGCGCGAGGCGTTCCGTTGCGCCGCGTTCCGCGACGACGTGCCCGGCGACGAAGCTGGCGGCAGGGCCGTCCGGCAGGTGCTCGACCAGCGAGTTGACCACGTTCACGGCGCCGGCCATCGCATCGGGACGATTGCGTTCCGCGAGCAGGCCAATCAGCGCGTCCACCGACATGTGCCTGACGCTCTCGCCGAGTTCCTCGAAAGTTGCGTTCAGCTTCTCGGGCGCCACCCGCGAGATGTATTCCACGAGGCCGCGCGCCAGCGTGAGGAACGTCGCGGTTTGCATTTCGGCTCCCTGCGGTCCTTGCCCCACTCGCTCACTGAGCTGTTTCATCAGCTCCTCGAGCTTCGCGGGATCCGAGACGATCTCGGCGAACGCCTCGAGAGCCGGTTCGTCCAGGGCGAGTTGGGGTCCCGACATCGCAGCCGCCAGGATCTTGTCGATGGTCGCCGCAAGGCCTTCTTTCTCGCGCAGCACCTCCGTGTAGTCGATTTCCTGGATGTCGATGCTCGGGCCGCCGGCCGTGGCCCACAGGTGCGCGATGCCGCCGTCGGCCCGGACCTCCTCCGGGGGCCGTGACAGGAGCAGCAGCAGGGTGCGCCAGGAGTCGGCCGCCGCGCCCGAGTTCACCGTGACGCCGCCAATCAAGTGGCGGTGCAGCAGCCCGGCCAGCTCGATCACGGCAAGGTCCGGCTTCTGCTGGCGCGCTCCGTCGATCAGCAGCGCGTCGGCGTGGACCTGCAAGGCAAACGGACCACGATCGGTCAGGCGCGTCGTCGCCTCGGCCAGGCGGGTCAGCGACTGGGCGATCGCCGGGTGCCCATCCGGATAGAGGGAAACTGCGCGGGCGGCGGCCTTGCACGTTCGCGCGAACTCGGTCAGGCCCGCCGCGACGTCAGTGGGTAAATACGCTTCGGAGGTGATGGCGAGGATTTTACCAAATCTAACTTATAGTAACGACTCGCCATGAGCCTCCGTGCGGTCGATCTCATCAGACGGAAACGGGACGGCGGCACGCTGGACCGCACCGCCCTGGAGTTCTTCGTCGCCGGCGCCACGGACGGGACCCTTCCCGACTATCAGGTCTCCGCTTTGCTGATGGCGATCCTGCTCCGCGGCATGAACGCCGAGGAGACGGCAATCCTCACCGATGCGATGGTGCGGTCCGGCATCCGCGTCACCTACACGGGTGTTCGCGGGGTGCCGGTCGACAAGCACAGCACGGGTGGCGTCGGCGACAAGACCTCGCTGATCCTGGCGCCGCTCGCGGCGGCGGCCGGCGCGCCGGTGCCGATGATGTCCGGGCGCGGGCTCGGCCACACCGGCGGAACCCTCGACAAGCTCGAATCCATCCCCGGTTTTCGAACGGGCCTCACGCTCGATGAGTTGCGCACCGCGGTGTCCTCGATCGGCTGCGCGTTGATCGGCCAAACCTCCGAGATCGCCCCTGCCGACCGGAAGCTCTACGCGCTGCGCGATGTCACCGGCACCGTCGAGAGCATCCCGCTCATCTGCGCGTCGATCATGAGCAAGAAGATCGCCGAAGGGATCGGCGGGCTCGTCCTCGACGTCAAGACCGGCGCGGGAGCTTTCATGAAGAGCCTGGACGACTCGCGCCAGCTGGCGCGATCACTGGTGGCGATCGGGATCGCATCAGGCGTCCGGACGGAAGCGCTGATCACTCGCATGGATGCCCCGCTCGGCCGCGCTGTCGGCAATGCGAACGAAGTGATCGAGTCTCTCGAGACACTGAAGGGGAAGGGGCCCGCGGATCTCGAGGATTTGTCGGTGCAGCTGGCCGCCCGCATGCTCGTGCTCTCAGGCGTGTCGGCCGACCGCTCGGCGGCGGAACAACGCGTGAGGGACGTATTGCAATCAGGGGCGGGGCTCGAGAAGTTTCGCCGGGTCATCGAGAACCAGGGCGGGGATCCACGAGTCGTCGACGACTATGCCCGGATGCCGTCGGTGAGCGAGTCGCAGACCGTGACCGCACCGCGGGATGGGTTCGTCAGCGAACTGCAGGCCGAGAGCATTGGCCGCGCCGCGGTGGCGCTTGGCGCCGGCCGAGCGAAACTGGACGATCGCGTCGATCCGGCAGTGGGCATCGAGGTCGAAAGGCCGGTCGGCTCCCCCGTCCGTCACGGTGACGTGATTCTTGTCGTTCGTCATCGAGCGGGGCGCGGGCTCGCGGAGGCCATGCCGCTGCTGACGGCGTCCGTGAAGATCGACGATGTGGCGCCAGCCGCCCGGCCCGTGGTGGTGGAGGAGGTCGTTTGAGAGAGTGCTTTGGGAGTTGGGAGTTGGAGGTTGGGAGTTGACATGTCTCTCCAGACTGGGAGCCTTGCATGACTGTAGCGGGAACTGAGACCGCGCCTCCTCGGATTCAGCGCGCCCCGTTCGAGAACCGCGACGCTGTCGTGCTCGGCGGTGCGTTTGGCGTCGCCGCGGTGTTTGCTCTGGTCGCTCAGTTTGGCGGCATGCCCCGGCTGCAGCCGGTCGTCGGACTGATCGTGATCCTGTCGATCGCCTATGCACTTTCGTCGAATCGCCGCGCGATCGACTGGCGCACGGTCGCGTGGGGTCTCGGGCTTCAGGTCCTTTTCGCGCTGCTGGTGCTGAAGACGGCTGCGGGTCAGCGCGTGTTCCAGACGCTGGGGGCGGCGATCAATCACCTGCTCAACTTCGCGTTCGTCGGTTCGAGCTTCGTCTTCGGTCCGCTCGGTGACAAGGTTGTCTGGCCGCGGATCATGAACCAGATCCTCGGGCCGGAGGGCGCGCGCTACGGCGTCATCTTCGCCTTTCAGGTGCTGCCGACAATCATTTTCATCGCCGCGCTATTCGCCATCCTTTATTACTTCGGCGTGATGCAGGTGATCGTCCGGTTGTTCGCGATCGTCATGCGCCGCGTGATGCGGGCGTCGGGCGCCGAATCGGTGAACGTCGCGGCCAGCATCTTCATGGGGCAGACCGAGGCGCCGCTGACGATCAGGCCGTACCTGCCGAGAATGACCGAATCGGAGCTGATGACGGTCATGACCGCCGGGATGGCGCACGTCTCCGGCGGCGTCATGGCCGCCTACATTCTCTTCGGCATCGAGGCCCAGCACCTGCTGACCGCCGTCATCATGACGGCCCCCGGCACGTTGATGATGGCCAAGATGTTCGTGCCGGAAACGCAGGTGCCGGAGACGATGGGCACGGTGCGGTTCGAGGTCGAGCGCACGGACGTCAACGTCATCGACGCCGCGGGCCGCGGCACCAGCGAAGGACTGGCGCTCGCGCTGAATGTCGGCGCGATGCTGATTTCATTCCTGGCGCTGATCGCGCTGTTGAACGCGCTCCTCGGGCTGGTCGGGCTGAGCCTGCAGCAGATCTTCGGCTGGGTCTTCGCGCCGGTCGCCTGGAGCATGGGGGTTCCCTGGCGAGACGCTCCGGTTGTCGGCAACCTGCTCGGCACGCGCATGGCGCTGAACGAATTCGTCGCCTACTCGCAGCTGGGGACGCTCAAGCCGACATTGGATCCGCGGTCGTTCACGATTGCCACGTTCGCGCTGTGCGGGTTCGCGAACTTCAGCTCGATCGGCATCCAGATCGGCGGCATCGGCGCGCTCGCACCCAGCCGCCGTCACGATCTCGCGCGCCTCGGCCTCCGGGCCATGCTCGCCGGCACCCTCGCCAACTTCGTCACCGCCACCATTGCAGGATTTTTACTGTGACACGGGGGTTCAGGACGGGGGTTCAGGACGGGGGTTCACACGATGTTCACGACGTGGTTCACGACGATGGTTCACGACGAGGGTTCACGACGAGGGTTCACGACGAGGGTTCACGACGAGGGTTCACAACGATAGTTCACGACGATGGTTCACGACGGTGGTGCCCGACGGGTCCCAGCGGTGGTTCGAGGACCGGTGTCCGAGAAACGAACTTTCGTCCTGAACCCCCGTGTGAACCCTCGGTGAACCCTCGTGATGCACACCATGACCATTGATTCGACGCGGTATTTCGAGGCGGTGCAGCAGACGGCGGCGTGGCTGCGCGAACGAGGCGCCGGCGAGGCGAGTGTCGCTATCGTGCTAGGGTCGGGGCTCGGCGATTTCGCCGATAGCTTCAAGGGCGCGTCCGCTATTCCCTATGCTGACATTCCCAACTGGCCCGGAACGACGGTGATCGGGCATGCTGGGCGACTGGTCGCCGGGGCTCACAAGGGCCGCAAAGTGATCGCGCTCAGCGGGCGGGCGCACTACTACGAGGGCCACCCGATGCAGACGGTGACCTTTGCGACGCGTGTCATGGGCACGCTCGGCGTCAAGACGCTGATCCTCACGAACGCGGCTGGCGGCATCAATCCCGACCTGACACCCGGAACGCTGATGCTGATCGCGGACCACATCAACCTGATGGGCGGCAACCCGCTCATCGGCCCCAACGAGGATCGCTTCGGTCCGCGATTTCCGGACATGACCGCGTTGTACTCGCCACGCCTGCGCGGGCTGGCTCGCGAAGCGGCGAAGGGCATGGACCTCCGGCTCGGCGAAGGTGTTTACGTCGCCCTTCACGGTCCGAGCTACGAGACGCCGGCAGAGATCCGGTACCTGCGCGCTATCGGCGCCGATGCGGTCGGCATGTCCACCGCGCCCGAAGCCATTGTCGCTCGCCACATGGGAATGGAAGTGCTCGGTATCTCGTGCATCACCAACGCGGCGGCCGGCGTGCTCCCGCAGCCGCTCGATCACAATGAGGTGATGGAGGTCGCACGACGGGTGCGGACGCAGTTCAGCGCTCTGCTGGAGGGGATCCTTGAGCGACTCTGACTCCACGCGAAAGCCGGATTCGCCCGCCGAAACGGGGAAGACCGCCGGGCAACCAGCGCGTTGGCCCGATGGCGAAGCGGCGCGCGGATCCCGAACGGCGGCTGCCAACGGAACGCCGCCGGCGCACCGTGCAAAACGACGAGGTGGCGCAGCGCTACAACCCGGCAAACCGCCGGCGTGCTGACCGGCGCTCAGGGAAGGAGCGGCGCGATGAGGACGGGTGGGCGTCATTGCCGCTCGATACCTCAGCGGACGAGTCGGCGGGCGAGGCGGCCCTCGTCCTTGCCGCGGTCGATGCCCGCATCAGAGCCCACGCGCAGTACTCCGGATTCAAAGTGGGCGCCGCGCTCGAAACGTCTGACGGCGAGGTCGTCACCGGCTGCAACATCGAGAATGCGACGTACGGTCTGACGCTCTGTGCAGAGCGCGTCGCGCTCGTGAAGGCGCTCTCTGAAGGACGCGAGATTTTCACGCGGATCGCCGTGGTCGCCGACACGCCCGATCCGACGCCGCCCTGCGGGCCGTGCCGCCAGCTCCTCTGGGAATACTGCGGGGACATCGACATCATCCTGGCCAATCTCTCCGGTCCGACGGCACGACTTCGTCTCTCGGCTCTGCTGCCGATGCCATTCGACAGCCGCCTGTTAGCGGACGGTCCTCCTCATGAGTAGAGTGCCTTTCGGGCGGGGCATCCCGGCTGGCGGCGTTGCTCATCGCTCACATATGCCCAATATGCTCGCTCTTCGCGCCTTGCCATCCGGGCGCCGCGCTCCAAAATCCACTCCACTCATGAGCAGGACAGTCCGCTAGAATAAAACGCTTATGCTCCCGACAATCGACTGGCAGGACGACGTCATCGTGATGGTCGATCAACGTAAGCTGCCGTCGCAGGAAATCTACGTGCGTTGCCGCAGCTCGCAGGAAGTCGCCCGCGCCATCCGAACCATGGTCATCCGCGGCGCGCCGGCCATTGGCGTGGCCGCCGCGATGGGGATCGCGCTCGGCATGCGGCGGAGCACCGCCAAAGGAACCCGCCAGTTCGCCGTCGAGTTTCAGAAGACCTGCGACATGATGGCTGCCACGCGGCCGACGGCGGTCAACCTGTTCTGGGCGATCGATCGGATGAAGCGTACCTTTGCCGAGGGCGCGCAGGCCGGTGAATCAACAGACGAGCTGTCGAATCGACTCGAACGCGAAGCGCGAAAGATTCACGACGAAGACGTCGCAAGCTGCCGCACGATGGGCGCATTCGGGGCAGAGGTCGTGCCCGATGGTGCGCGCGTGCTCACGCATTGCAACGCCGGCGCCCTCGCAACGGCCGGCTACGGGTCGGCGCTCGGCGTCATTCGCGCTGCGGTCGAGCAGGGAAAGAAGATCGCCGTGTTCGCCGACGAGACGCGTCCGTTTCTTCAGGGCGCGCGGCTCACAGCCTGGGAGCTCGTGCGCGACGGCATTCACACGACGGTCATCACCGAAAGCATGGCCGGTCCCCTGATGCGTGCCGGCGAGATCGACATGGTCGTCGTCGGCGCCGACCGGATCGCGGCCAACGGCGATACGGCCAACAAGATTGGGACCTACACCGTCGCTGTGCTGGCGCACGAGCACAAGGTTCCGTTCTACGTCGCGGCGCCGTTGTCCACGATCGATCTCTCGACGCCCGACGGCGATCACATTCCCATCGAGGAGCGCGACCAGCGCGAGATTACCCATATCGGATCGTCTCGCTTGACGCCGGTGGGGGCGAACATCCGCAATCCGGCCTTCGACGTGACGCCTCACCGGTACATCGCCGGCATCATCACGGAGTCGGGGATCGTGCGGCCTCCGTACTCCGAGGCGCTGCGGAGGGTCTTCGAGGCAGTCTCCTGAACATCCTGGCGATTGAAACCTCGTGCGACGAAACGGCGGCGGCGATCATCGCGGAGACCGGCGATAGGCAGCGTCCGTGGTCGATCCGCTCGAACGTCGTCGCATCCCAGACCGCCATCCATCGCGAGTGGGGCGGCGTCGTGCCCGAGCTGGCCTCCAGACAACACGTCCGTGATATTTGCGGCGTCGTTGAAGAAGCCTTCGCCCAGGCGGAGGCGACGTTCGACGACATCGGCGCCGTCGCGGTAACGCAGGGCCCCGGTCTCGTCGGCTCGCTGCTCGTCGGCGTGTCGTTCGCGAAATCGGTCGCCTGGGCGCGCGGTCTCCCGGTCGTGCCCGTGCATCACCTGGCCGGACATATCGAGTCACTGACGCTCGCGCATGGTGAGCTGCCGCTGCCTAGTGCAGTACCTCGTCGTCTCGGGCGGGCACACGAGCCTTTATCTGGTGGCCGAGCCAGGATCGTATCGGCTGATTGGGCGGACACGAGACGACGCGGCCGGTGAAGCGTACGACAAGGTTGCGAAACTGTTGGGACTCGGGTATCCGGGAGGGCCAATCATCGACACGCTCGCGCGCGAGGGCAACGACCGGGCGTGGGATTTTCCGGTGGCGCGACTGACGCATGCGGATCGCAACGATCCGAACGCCACTGCCGCCGGCCTGCTGCCACCCAGTGTCGCGCGCCGCATCGACTTCAGCTTCAGCGGCTTGAAGACTGCGGTCTTGAGACAGGTACGAACCCGAACCGGAATGCCCGCGTCAGGTCCGGCGGCCTCCGCTGACGGATCGGGCGCCGCACTGTCGCGCGCGGAGTTGGCGGATCTGTGCGCAAGCTTTCAACGAGTGGTGATTGACGCGCTGCTCGAGCGGACGTTCGAGGCCGCGCACTGGCTGGGTGCGAAGAGCATCGGGATCGCGGGCGGCGTATCGGCCAACAGCCGGCTGCGAGCCGATGCCCAGACGCGCGGTGAGCGCGCGGGCATTCCGGTATTCGTACCGCCGCTGGCGCTCTCGACGGATAACGCGGCGATGATCGGCGCCGCGGGGTTGCGCCGCTTCCGTGCGGGCGCGGTTGGCGGGTGGGACTTCAATGCTGAGGCGTCGCTGGCGCTGTGACGAATCGATGACTCCCGATTCCCGACTCCCAACTCCCAAAGAGATCGGAGTCGATCGGCCTCTGAATCCCTTGGGAGTCGGGAGTTGAAGTTGGGAGTTGACACGACTCATGAGCATGAAGACTCACACCGACTACCTTTGGTTCGAGACGAAGAAGCGCCAGGAGTTCATCCGCATCACCGATGAGGTCTCTGCGATCGTCAAGAAGAGCGCCGTGAAGGACGGGATCGTCCTGGTGTCGGCGATGCACATCACCTCTGGGGTTTACGTGAACGACTGGGAGGATGGGCTGATCAACGACTTTCAGGTGTGGCTCGAGAAGCTCGCGCCAGCCGGCCTGCCCTACAGGCATCATCAGACGGGCGAGGACAACGCCGACGCGCACCTCAAGCGGACGATCATGGGTCATCAGGTGGTCGTGCCGATCACGGCGGGGAAGCTGGACCTCGGGCCGTGGGAGCAGATTTTCTACGCCGAGTTCGACGGCCAGCGGCGGAAGCGGGTGGTTGTCAAAGTGATGGGGCTGGGATAACTCCCAACCTCCAACTCCCAACTCCCAAGAGATCAGAGCCGTTCGGCTGGTTGCGCCTTGGGAGTTGGGAATTGGAAGTTGGGAGTTATCACTCCGTCAGTTTTAGAGATGGACCAGTTCGACGTCGTGCGCGAATACTATCGGGCGCTGAACCGCGCGGATGTCGATGCGGTGGCTGCGCTCTACGATCCCGTCTGCGTCACGGAAAACGTGTTTCAGGATGACGGCCACCTGATCGTTCGCGGCCGCGACGAGAACCGGCTCCGCCTCGCGCAGCTCGTGAGCGAGTTCGCGCCGGGGCATGACGACGGCGGGTACTTTCGCGTGCGAACGATTGGTGGAATCGGGACTGGTTGGGGCTGGGTTCAGGCCGATTGGTCGCGCCGGCTGGTGGTCCGCACCACCGGCCACGTCCTGACCACGCACGGCTACAGTCACTTTCTCGTCGAGGATGGCCTGATCCGGCGGCATCGGAGCGTCGCGTCCCCTGCGCGTGAGAACGAGCCCCCGCTTCGATCGCCGGAGAGTCCGCGGCATTATCCGGAGCGTCCGGTTGTCGGCGTGGGCGCCGTCGTCGTGGTGACCGACGCGGATCGCGCGGCGATTGGCTGGAGCGAAAGCGTCCCGCGGGAGGGCGCCGTTGTGCTGATCAAGCGTCGATTCGAGCCGCTCGCAGGTCAATGGAGCCTGCCCGGCGGAATGCTGGAGATCGGCGAAACGTTGGAGTCAGGCGTCGCGCGCGAGATCGCGGAGGAGACCGGGCTGGCCGTTCAGGTCGGCCCCGTCGTCGACGTATTTGATCGGATCCTCTTCGACGAGGACCAGCGCGTTCGTTATCACTTCGTGCTGATAGATTATTTGTGCAGGCCGGTATCCGGACGGCTGCAGTTCGGCTCTGACGTTTCGGATGTGGTGCTCGCCGATCCGCAGAACCTGGGCGAATACGGACTCACCGCAAAGGCCATCAACGTCATCGAGCGCGCGCTGCGGACGTCTAGGGTCAGATCTTGTTTCTTGCACGGTTGTCCTCTCGAGAGACGTTCCCAAAGGGGGACAGTCGTGCAAGAAACAAGATCTGACCCTTGATATGATGCTCCGGCACCATGGTGGTTTGACGTGGCATTGACGAGAGACAGCGCGTTCGCGCTGATGACCGAATACACGCAGAGCGAAAGCCTGCGCAAACACATGCTCGCCGTCGAGGCGGCGGTTCGCGGCTACGCGCGCCTGTGGGGTGAGAACGAAGCCGACTGGGGTCTGGTGGCGCTCTTGCACGACTTCGACTATGAGCGTTGGCCAACCCCTGAGGATCATCCGTTTCGCGGCGTCGAAATCCTCAAGGCTCAGGGGTACCCCGAGTGGGTGACGCGCGCCATCCTGTCGCACGCCGAGTACTCGGGCGTGCCGCGCGAATCGCGGCTCGAGCACACGCTGTATGCGTGCGACGAGATGTCCGGCTTCATTACCGCCGCGGCGCTCGTGCGTCCGTCGAAGAGCGTGCTCGACCTCGAGGCGCCATCGGTCATCAAGCGCATGAAGGACAAGGCGTTCGCTCGAGCGGTCAACAGAGACGATCTGCGCAAGGGCGCGGACGAGATCGGCCTCCCGCTCGACCAGCACATCACGAACGTCATTCAGTTCATGCGGGTGGAGGCTGATGCGCTTGGCCTGCGTGGAACTCTGTAACGGCGGAGCCGCTCCGGTAGAACCGCGTTCACCGCATTAGCGTATAAGTAAAGCACTTGGATACGACCAACATCCCGGCTACCGTCCCTTCTGCCCGCGAAGCGCCGCGCGCCGCGTCCACCGGACCGGTCGTGAAACTCGACGGCGTGACGGTCATCTACGGAAAAAACGCCGCGCTGAAGGACATCTCGGCCAGTTTCGCGCCCGGTGCCGTCGGCCTCCTCGGCCCGAACGGCGCTGGCAAGAGCACGATGCTGAAGGCGCTCCTCGGCTTCGTGAAGCCGGACAAGGGGCGCATGACCGTCCTCGACCTCGATGTCGCGCAGCGCCCGATGGAGATTCGCGCGCGCATCGGCTACATGCCCGAGAGCGACGCGCACATTCCGGGCATGAATGCCGTCTCGTTTGTGGCGTATTGCGGTCAGCTCGCCGGTCTGCCCGAGGTCGACTCCATGCAGCGGGCGCACGAGGTGCTCTACTACGTCGGCCTGGGTGAAGCGCGATACCGGAACGTCGAAACCTACTCGACGGGCATGAAACAGCGGATCAAGCTGGCGCAGGCGCTCGTTCACGATCCGGATCTCCTGTTTCTCGACGAGCCGACGAACGGAATGGATCCGAAGGGCCGCGACGAGATGCTCGAGCTCGTGCACGACCTCGGGCACAACAAGAACGTCAACCTGATTCTCTCCTCCCATCTGCTCCCCGACGTCGAGTTCACCTGCGACCACGTCGTGGTGATGGACAAGGGCCAGGTCGCGGCGCAAGGACCGATCGACGAGCTGAAGGGGCCCGCCGGCCGTGTGTTCGAGCTGCGCGTGAAGGGCGATCTGCCGGCCTTCCTCGACGTGCTGCGCAAGGCGGGCATGGACGTCCATGCGACAGACGAGGACGTGATGCGGGTGTTCGTGCCGTCCGGCCTGGCCGGCGCAAATGGCCGCGACCAGCAGGCAATCTTCAGGCTCGCGGCGGAGCATCGCGTGCAGGTTCGTCATCTGCGCCCGAGCGTCCCGACGCTGGAGGACGTGTTCGCCAAGGCCGTCGGCGACGAATAACCGGATCTCCATGCCAATACACGACCAGAGTTATCGGCGCTATCGGGGCGGGAAGACGTCGCCGGGACGTGCGTGGACGGTCATCGCGCGGGCCGGGATCGTCAACATGCTGCGCAAACGCGCGTTCCTCGGCCTGTTGATCTTCGCCTGGCTCCCGTTTGTGGTGCGGGCCGTGCAGATATACGTCTCCACGAACTTTCCGCAGGCCGCGCTCCTCGCGCCCACCGCCGACATGTTCCGGCAGTTCCTCGAGCAGCAGGACTTCTTCGTCTTCATCATCACGATTTACGTCGGCGCCGGCCTGATTGCCAGCGACCGGCGCGCCAACGCGCTCCAGATCTATCTGTCGAAGCCTTTGATGCGTTCGGAGTACATCGCCGGAAAGGCGATGGTCCTGATCGTCTTCCTGACGCTCGTGACGCTCGTGCCGGCCCTCATGCTCCTGGTGCTGCAGGTGATGTTCGCCGGCAGCTTCGAGTTCCTGCGGAAAAACGCGTTCCTGTTTCCGGCCATCACCGTCGGCGCGATGTTGCAGGTCCTGGTGGCCAGCTTCACGATGCTCGCGCTCTCCTCGCTCTCGAAGAGCAGTCGCTACGTGGGCATCCTCTACGCCGGCATCATCTTTTTCACGGCCGCGATTTTCGGTGCGATGTATGCGATCACCGGCGACTCCTCGCTGTCGTGGCTCTCGGTGAGCGCCAGTCTCTCGCAGCTCGTCGACGTGGTCTTTCGCGTGAAGCCCAGATACCTCACGCCGTGGCCCGTGTCGCTCACCGTGATCGTCGGCCTGATCGTGCTCTCGATTTCCGTGCTCGAGCGTCGCGTCCGCGGGGTGGAGGTGGTCACGTGAGCGCCTCTATCGTCACCGCCGAACACGTCTCGAAGTGGTACGGCCAGGTCATCGGGTTGAACGACGTCACCGTCAGCGTGGCGTCCGGCATCACCGGCCTGCTCGGACCGAACGGCGCCGGCAAGTCGACCTTCATGAAGCTGATCACCGGGCAGCTGAAGCCGAACAAGGGCTCGGTGCAGGTGCTGGGCGAGCCGATCTGGGGCAACCCTCACCTGTATTTCCAGATCGGCTTCTGCCCTGAGCAGGACGCCTTCTACGAGCGGATGACCGGCCTCGAATGGGTCACGGCGCTCGTGCGCCTGAACGGCTTCAGCGAAAAAGAGGCAGACGACGCCGCGCGACGGGCGCTGACGGCGGTGGACCTGATGGATGCAGCGGGCAAGAAGATTGGCGCATACAGCAAAGGCATGCGCCAGCGCGTCAAGCTCGCCCAGGCCATCGTGCACGATCCGGCGCTCCTGATTCTCGACGAGCCGCTGGCGGGGATGGATCCGCTCGCGCGCCGCAAGACCATCAGGTTGATCCGCGACTGGGCGCGCCGTGGCAAGAGCATCATCGTGTCGAGCCACATCCTGCACGAGATCGAATCGATGACGTCGACGATCCTGCTGATCAACAACGGCAGGATTCTCGCCGAGGGTGACGTTCACCAGATTCGTGACCTCATCGACGAGCATCCGCACACGGTCTACGTCCGCGCCGACGATCCGCGCGGGCTCGCGCGCGATTTTCTCGCCCGAGCCGATGTGCGGAGCCTGAAGTTCGAAGACGGCGCGGTGATCATCGAAACAGGAAAACCGGACCTGTTCTACGCCCGTCTGACTGAGCTTGCCGCCAGCGGCGAATACGGCGCGATAGACGAGGTCACGTCGCCAGACGACAACCTTCAGGCGGTCTTCCAGTACCTGGTCAAATCATGAACGACGTCGCCGCTGTTCCTGCCGCTCCCGTCCGCCCGCTGCCGCCGCAGCCTGGTTACCTGGCGTCCAGCCTCAGAATCTTCGACCTGTCGCTGAGCGAGATGCTCTGGTCGAGGCGGACGGTGTTCATGCTGCTGGTAGTCGGGGCGCCGGTGCTGATTGCGATGTTCCTGCGCCTGCTGGTCAGTCTTGGCGCTCCGCTCTTCGAGAATCAGGAAACGCGCAACGGCGTGACCACCACTATCCGGATGACCGGGCCGGCGATTTTCGGTCTCATGATCTGGATCTTCTACCTGCGGTTCACGGTCCCCGTCCTCGGCGTTTTCTACGGCACCTCGCTCATGGCTGACGAGGTCGAGGACAAGACGATCACGTATCTGTTCACCCGGCCGATTCCTCGTGGCGCAGTGCTGGTGGGGAAGTACCTCGCCTATCTCGCGTGCACCGTCTTCGTGGTCCTGCCGTCGGTCATGCTGGTGTACCTGCTGGTGGTGCCAATTCGCGGCAGCCTGGGCGGCGCGTTCACGGACCTGCTCAAGGACCTGGTGCTGCTGTCGGTCGGCCTGGCGGTGTACGGGGCTGTTTTCGCCTTCGTCGGCGCCAAATTCAAGCGTCCGCTCCTGATTGGGCTCATCTTCATCTTCGGGTGGGAGCAGGCGGCTCTGGCGTTCCCCGGCTACCTCAAGCGATTCACCGTGGCGTACTACCTGCAGGGGCTGGTACCGCACGCCATGCCCAGCGACAGCGTGCTGAGCCTTGTGCAGGGGATTTTCCGGGAAAGCCCGACTTTTCTGGGAAGTGTGCTGGGTTTGGGCCTGATTTGGGGGATTTTCCTGGCCTGGGGCGCCTGGACTGTCGGGCGCAAGGAATATGTATTAGAGCAGTAGAGTCCGGCTTTAGCCGGACGAGGGCCCGCCTTTAGCCGGACCTTAGTTTCCAGCTTGAGCCGGACCTTGGAACGCGTATATCCGGGTCTTGACCTCGACCTGGGCCGTTCGTCCCAGATTTTTCCGCTAAACCATCCGGATCCGGACATTTGGGGTGGCCTGGAACGGAACTTTTTACCTCCCCGATCTGTATAATTCAGCCAGAGGGTCACGCGAATGACAAATAGCACCCGGTATTTCATGGCAGGGTCGGCCGCGGTCATGGCGGTCGGGCTGAGTATCGGCCTGGTGGGTTACTACGGCGGCGGGTTTCCGGGCCTCCAGGCATCGACCGGTCCCACCGAACTGGCCTACGTGCCGGCCGATAGCGCCGTCATCGCGTATGCCGATGTCCAGGCGATCATGAGCTCCGAGCTTCGGCAACAGCTCAAGGCCGTCATGCCCGAGCACGAATCCGGGCAGCAGGAATTCCAGGAGCACACCGGGATCGACATCGAGCACGACATCGACTACGTCGTCGCGTCCATGACGCCCTACGGCGGCTCACGTCCGAAGGGAATCGTCGTCGCGCGTGGCCGGTTCAACGTCGTCCAGCTCGAGACCCTCGCGCGCGAGCACGGCGGCACGGTCGAAGATTACAAGGGCAAGCGCCTCATTACCTCTCCCGAACAAAATGGCGAGCAGTTCACGATGGCTTTCCTCGAGCCAGGGCTCGTGGCCGTCGGCGACGCCTCCGCTGTGAAGCACGCGATCGATACGCAGCTCACCGCACAGAGCATCACCAGCAACAACGAAATGATGGACCTCGTGAAGGACATCGAGCGCGGCAACAACGCATGGGCGGTTGGCCGTCTCGACGTGCTCACCGCGGAGGCCAAACTGCCGGACGAAATCGCCACGCGGATTCCCGCGGTGAAGCTGTTTGCGGCCTCCGGCCACATCAACGGCGGGTTCTCGGGGACGATCCGCGCCGAAGCGCGTGACGAGACGTCGGCGCAGCAGCTCCGCGACGTGGTACGCGGGTTTCTCGCACTCGCCCAGATGCAGAGCCAGAACGATCCGAAGCTCGCGGCGCTGGCGCAGACGCTGCAGCTGAGCGGCGAAGGTACGACGGTGGCGCTGTCGTTCACGCTCCCTGCAGAGTTGCTGCAGATGGTCGCGCCGAAGCCCGCTATCCAGTAGAGTCCGGCTTCAGCCGGACCAACCATGACCCTCCGCAAAGGCCGGCTTCCAGCCGGCCTTTTGTGTGTCTGACTCACCTTGCGCCTCACCGCCTCCACGTGTACCCTCTCCAACACCCCGTGGCTGACCTCGTGTTTTTCTACGGTACCTTGATGGCTGGATTCGACCGCCGCCGCCGTGCGGGCATCGACAGCAAGCTCTCGTACGTCGGACGTGGGGCGATACGGGCCGCGCTCTTCGACCTGGGCATCTATCCCGCCGCTGTTCCTGCTCCCGACGGCCTCGTCTGGGGCGAAGTCTACGCGATGGCCGATGCCGACACGGTGATCGCCGCACTGGATGATATCGAGGGCTACCGCACGGACGATCCGGACAAGAGCCTCTATTGCCGTCAACAGACAGACGTGCGGCTTCCGGATGGTTCCTCAGCTCGGGCCTGGGTCTACTTCTACAACGCGCCGCTCGGCCAGGCGCCGCGTATTCCATCAGGCGATTATCTCGAGCACATCAAGGTGAAATAGCTGTCACGTGCGGACGTGCGACGTGCGCACGTGCTCACGTGCTGCTTGCACGTGCGACGTGCGACGTGCGACGTGCGTCGACGTGCGACGAGCAGCGTGCGGCACGTGCGTGCACGTCGCGCACGTTGCACGTAGCACGTCGCACGTCGCACGTGAGCACGTGACAAGCGGCACGTGAGCACCGTGCGCACGTCCGCACGTGGTATTTTTACCCATGCCCCTGACCACCAACGCCACCATCTATAACAACTACATCGACGGCACCTGGATGCCGTCGGCATCCGGGCAGACGTTCGAGAACCGTAACCCGGCGAACACCGACGATCTGATCGGGGTGTTCCAGAAGTCGACCCGGCGCGATGTCGAGGCCGCGCTCGACGCGGCTGCCCGCGCCTACGTCGACTGGCGGCTCGTTCCGGCGCCCAAGCGCGCAGAGTTGCTTTTCAAGGCCGCGCAGCTCCTGGTCGAGCGGAAGGAGCAGTTCGCCCGCGACATGACCCGCGAGATGGGGAAGATCCTGAACGAGACGCGCGGCGACGTTCAGGAAGCGATCGACATGACGTACTACATCGCCGGCGAAGGCCGGCGCATGTTCGGTCAGACGGTGCCGTCCGAGCTGCGCAACAAGTTCGCGATGTCCATCCGCCAGCCGCTCGGCGTGTCGTCGATCATCACGCCCTGGAACTTCCCGATGGCGATTCCATCCTGGAAGATCATTCCGGCGCTCGTCTGCGGCAACACGGTCGTCTTCAAGCCGGCGTCACAGACGCCGCTTTCCGCGGTCAACTTCGTCAAGGTCCTGGAGGACGCCGGCATTCCCAAAGGTGTCGTGAACATGGTCACCGGGGACGGCGACGAAGTCGGCACGCCGCTCACGACGCATGACGTCGTGCGCGTGGTGTCCTTCACCGGCTCGACGCACGTCGGCCGGATCGTCAACCAGGCGGCGGCGCCGGGCTTCAAGAAGGTTCACCTCGAGATGGGCGGCAAGAACGTCATCATGATCATGGACGACGCCGATCTCGAGCTGGCGGTGGACGGCTGCCTGTGGGGCGGCTTCGGCACGACGGGGCAGCGGTGCACCGCGGCCAGCCGTGTCGTCGTGCACGAGAAGGTCTACAAGGCGTTTCTCGATCGGTTCGTCACCCGCACCAAGGCACTCGTCGTCGGCGACGGCCTGCAGGAGGCCACTCAGATGGGACCCTCGAACAGCGAGAGCCAGCTGAAGACGGTGATGAAGTACGTGGAGATCGGAAAAGGCGAGGGCGCCAAGCTCGCCGCAGGCGGGGCGCGCCTGGACAAGGGCGCTTACGCGAAGGGCTACTTTCACGAGCCGACGATCTTCGCGGACGTCGCGCCGGCGATGCGGGTCGCGCGTGAAGAGATTTTCGGCCCGGTGGTGTCGGTGATCCCGTCCCGGTCGCTGGAAGAGGCCATCGAGATCGGCAACGCAGTCGAATACGGTCTCTCGGCGTCGATCTACACGCAGGATATCAACCGAGCGTTCACGGCGATGCGCGATCTCTACACCGGGATCTTCTACGTGAACGCGCCGACGATTGGCGCAGAAGTCCACTTGCCCTTCGGCGGCACGAAGAACACGGGCAACGGTCACCGTGAGGCCGGTGTGGCGGCGCTCGACGTCTTCTCCGAGTGGAAGTCCGTGTACGTGGACTTCAGCGGACGTCTGCAGCGTGCGCAGATCGACGTGGCAGAGATCTGAAGAGACATGCGAGTGTCGTAACATCCTCGCCAGTGCCGTCTCGCGCCTCCTTTCCGGTCGTCGGGATCGTTTGCGTCCTTGCCTACGCGGTCGTTGGCGGACTGCTCGGCGGGTATCCTTTCGCCCGCGCCCTCCTCGGCAATATCGCGCTGACCCTTTCAGCCGGGCTGGCACTGGGGATCATCCTCAAGCGCCAGCGATCATGGGCCGGTTGCCATCGGCTGTTCTGGAACACCACGGCCATCGGCATCGCACTCTGGATCATTGGCCACGTTGGATGGGCCGTCGACGCGTTCAAGAACGATCCGCTGCCGTGGCTGAAGTGGCATACCGTCTTCAGCCTCTGCGGCGGCATCGCCCCGCTGATCGCGCTCCTTGCGCGTCCCCATCGAGGGATTCGGCCACACGCGCCGGCGATCGTGGTCATCGACCTCGCGGCCAACGGCCTCCTCGCCGTCTTCGTGTATGCCTACCTCGTGCTCGTGCCGAGCGTCGTCCCGGCGATGATGGTCGAAGCGCAGGACAAACTGCTCCTGCTGGTTCAGATCAACAGGGCGTTGTACCTCAGCGGTCTGCTGGCGGCGGCCTGGTTCGCCAGCAGGACCAACTGGCAGGCGACCTTCCTGCGGCTGGCGACCGGGGCGGCTATCGGCTTCATCCTGAGGGTCGGGGCCAGCCTGGCCATCGCGCGAGGCGATTACCAGATCGGCGGGCCGTACGACCTTGCGTGGATCATCCCGTGGCTCTGCGTCGCCTGGGCGGCGGCAGAATCGCCGTCGTCCGAACCCGGCGAACGTGTCGTCGATTTTCCGGATCCGCCGACGCCGATCGCGTTCTCGGCGATCCCCGTCATGCTGATTCCGTTGATCGGGTACGGCGCCCTGTACATCGATGGCTTCGGAAGCCAGACGCACTCGTTCCGCGTGCTCCTGACGAGCATCACCACGGTATGCGGCCTGGGGCTCCTCACGATGAGGCTGGCGGCACAGGGCGGCGAGCTGCAGCGTGTGGATGCGCGGTTGAAGCTTCTTGCCGCCGCCACCGAGCAGACGGGCGATCTGATTCTGCTGACGCGGGCCGACGGGCGGTTCGAGCACGCGAACGACGCGTTCCGTCGAGCGCTCGGGTATGCGAAGGGTGAGATCGAGCACATGACGTTTCCTCAACTGATGGACGCAAGTGCTCCGCAGGTGGGGACGACCATCACGCAGCGGGTTTGGCGGGACGGCA
This sequence comes from uncultured Acidobacteriota bacterium, assembly GCA_963710415.1. Taxonomy (GTDB): domain Bacteria; phylum Acidobacteriota; class Vicinamibacteria; order Vicinamibacterales; family 2-12-FULL-66-21; genus CAVQAH01. The sequence goes on from CAVQAH010000006.1 coordinate 27,199, forward strand.
TCTGGCGAGGCACGCTGCTTCGCCGACGGAAGAACGGTTCGACATTTCCGGTGGCCTGCACCGTGGTGGCCCTGCGGAATTCTGCCGGCGAGATCACGCACCTGGTCGACGTGGAGCGGGACATCAGCGACGAACTGCGTCTTCGCGATCAGCTCGTTCACAGCGAGCGGCTGTCGGCGATTGGCGAGCTCGTTGCCGGCGTTGCGCACGAGATCAACAATCCGCTGCAGACCATCGTTGGGTCCGTGGAGCTCATGCTCGACGACCGACCAGATGCGGTCAACCGTCGCGATCTGGAGGTCGTCCGCCGCGAAGCGGCGCGGGCCGGGCAGATCGTTCGCAATCTGTTGACCTTCGTCCGGCGCGGCACGCCCGATCGTGCCAGGGCGGATCTCAACCAGATCGTTCGTTCGACCGTCGAGCTGCGCCGTTTCCATCTCGAGCAGCACAACATCTCGATTCGGGCGAACTACGATCCGGCGTTCCTCGCGGTCCTCGTCAATCGTGACGAGATTCAGCAGGTCATTCTGAACCTGTTGCTGAACGCGGAGCAGGCGATCGTCAAGGCGAATCGGGGAGGCTCCATCGGGATTTCCACGTTGACCGACGGTGATCATCATGCGGTCGAGGTGGTCGATTCCGGGCCTGGCATCAGCGCCGAGATGCGCGGCCGCGTCTTCGAACCGTTTTTCACGACCAAGGATGTCGGCGAGGGCACGGGCCTCGGCTTGTCGATCTCGCACGGCATCGCCTCGGCCCACGGCGGCATCCTGGAGCTGAGAGATTCGGAGGCCGGCGCGCGGTTCCGTCTGAGCCTGCCCATACACGAACCATCGCCTCGACCGGCACCTGACGATCCCGGAGGCCGCCGGGCTGTCATCCGGGCGCTCGTGATCGATGATGAGATGCCGATCCGTCGGTTGCTCGTGCGCCTGCTCGAGCGCAGGGGATTCGAGGTGCTGGAGGCCGGCAGCAGCGAAGCGGCGCTCGAACTGAACAGGACCAAGACCGTGCACCTGGTCATCTGCGACGTGAGAATGCCGGGGATCAGCGGCTTCGAGATCTATCGCCGGTTGACGGCCGAGCGCCCGTTGCTGGCTCACGCATTTCTGTTCATCAGCGGAGACACCTCGATCTCCGAAAACGTCACCGCGGAATTCGCACATATCCCGGTGCTCGGCAAGCCATTCACCGCGGCGGATCTCGACGCGGTGATCCTCCGGATGGTGGGCGGCCAGCGCAAGCTCGGGGTTGTGGAGAAACTCTGAAACACCCGCGCACCTGCGCACCTGCGCACCCGCGCACTCGCGCACTTGCGCACCCGCGCACTTGGTCCTCCTGCGATATGATTGAAAGGTTATGCAGGTCGGAGAAGTGGTCATCGTGGGGGCCGCGCGCACGCCCATAGGTCGATACGGCGGCGCTTTCAAGTCCACGCACCCTGCGGAGCTGGGTGCCGTTGCAGTCAGGGCCGCCCTCGAACGCGCTGGCGTTGCTTCCGAAGATGTCGGCGAAGTGCTGATGGGCCACGGCCGGCAGGCCGGATCCGGCCCGAATCCGGCGCGTCAGGTCGTCCGGCGCGCAGGCCTTCCGGACGCGGTCCCCGCCCAAACGATCAACAAAGCATGCGCCTCGGGTATGCAGGCGGTCGCGACCGGCGCGCAATCGATCATGCTTGGCGAGAGCGACGTGGTCGTCGCCGGCGGGATCGAGAGTATGAGCCGCATGCCATACCTGATCGATGCTGACGATGCACGCTGGGGCCATCGCCTGGGCGACTTCACGCTGGTCGACGCGATGTATCGCGACGGATTCACCTGTTCGTTGTCGGGGTTGATCATGGGCGAGACGGTGGAGCTTCTCGCGCGCGAGTATGGCATCACGCGCGAGGCCTCCGATGCATACGCCCTCGAGACGCAGCGTCGAGCGGGCGCCGCGATCGCCGCGGGACATTTCAACGCCGAGATTGCCCCGGTCACCGTCACGGACGCGAAGGGGCGGTCGACCGTGGTCGGTGACGATGAACATCCGCGGCCGGACACCACTCTGGACGCGTTGAAGAAGCTCAAGCCGGCCTTCGGCAGCATCGAGGGACGTGAAGGGATCGTGACGCCGGGCACGTCCTCCGGTATTACCGACGGTGGCGCGGCGCTCGTGCTGATGAGCCGGACGAAGGCCCAGGCGGCCGGCATCAAGCCCATGGCCCGAATACTTGGTTGGGCGTCCGCCGCGGTCGATCCGAAGAGGATGGGCATTGGCCCGGTGCCGGCAATGCGCAAGCTTTTCGAGCGTACCGGTTTGTCGCTGGGAGACTTCGATCTCTTCGAGTTGAACGAGGCCTTTGCCGCGCAGGTGCTCGCGGTGTTGCGCGACGAGCCGATTCCGTCCGACAAGCTCAACGTCAACGGCGGAGCGATCGCGCTGGGGCATCCCATCGGGTGCACCGGCGCGCGCATTCTTGTCACGCTCCTGTACGAGATGCAGCGGCGTCAAGGTCCGTCGAGGGCTGGCGACGCTCTGTGTCAGTGGTGGAATGGGGATGGCGATGGCGGTTGAGAGCATTTAACGTGGCAGGTGCAGTGCAGGTGCAGGTCAGGTGCGCAGGTGCGCAAGTGCGCAAGTGCGCAAGTGCTAGCGAAGGATACGATGCGCGTAGCGGTCATTGCTGGTGACGGAATCGGAAAAGAAGTCACGGCAGAGGCTGTCAAGGTCATCACGGCGGTGGAGGATAGGTTCGGGCAGCGGTTCGAGCTCGAGCACCTGCCGTGGGGGGCCGACTACTATCTGCAATCCGGGATCACCATTCCGCCGAACGGCTACGACCTGCTTCGTGAGTTCGATGCCATCTTCATCGGGGCGCTCGGGGATCCTCGGGTGCCTGACAACCGGCATGCGCGGGACATCCTGCTCGGGACGCGGTTCGAGCTCGATCTCTACGTCAACTACCGACCTGTGAAGCTGCTGGACGAGCGGTTGTGTCCGCTCAAGGGCCGCGGGCCGGCGGACGTGAACTTTGTCGTGTTTCGAGAGAACACCGAGGGCCTGTACGTCAACGTGGGCGGGCGGTTCAAGCCGGGGACCGAGGACGAGGTTGCGATCCAGGAAGAGCTGAACACGTTCAAGGGCGTCCACCGGATCGTCAAACACGCGTTCGAGTTCGCCAGCGCGAATGGCCTGACGAAGGTCTGCATGGCGGACAAGAGCAACGCCATGACGCAGGGCCACGCGCTCTGGCAGAGAGTGTTCAAGGAGCTGGCGCCGCAGTATCCGGGGATTGCCGCGACCCACTACTACATCGACGCGCTGGCGATGTACATGGTCCTCGATCCCGGCCAGTTCCAGGTGATCGTCACGAACAACCTGTTCGGAGACATCATCACCGACCTCGGCGCGACGTTTCAGGGTGGCCTCGGGATGGCGGCATCGGGCAACATTCATCCGGGCAAGACGTCGATGTTCGAGCCCGTTCATGGATCGGCGCCGCGGTTCGCGGGTAAGAACATCGCCAATCCGATCGGCGCGATTGCCTCCGCTGCACTGATGCTCGAGACACTGGGCTTTGCGCGAGAAGCGGCAGCTATAGACAAGGCCGTGTTGAACGGCGGTACCAGAGCAGCAGGTAACGGCCGATATCGGCGGAACGCTCGGCACGCACCGAGGCCGGAGATTACATCGTCAAACAATTACCTTCATGACCAACGACATCTACATTCTTGGCGGCGCGCGCACCCCGATGGGTGAGTACACGGGGAAGCTGAAGGATTTTTCGGCGCTCGAGCTGGGCGCCATCGCGGCCCGCGCGGCGATTGAGCGGACCGGGGTCAAGCCCGGCGCGATCGAGCACATCGTCTTTGGCAACGTGCTCCAAACCAGCAGTGATGCCGTGTACGGGGCACGCCACGTCGGGCTCAAGGCCGGTCTTCCAATCGAGGTGCCCGCGTTGACGGTCAATCGTCTGTGCGGATCCGGCATTCAGGCGGCCATCAGCGGCGGGCAGATGATCCGTCTCGGTGAGGCCGATGTCGTCCTCACCGGTGGGATGGAGAGCATGAGCCAGGCGCCGCACGTCATCCGCGGCCTCCGCAACGGGCTCCGGCTCGGTCAGGGGCAGCTCGAAGACACGCTCTGGTCGGCGCTCCTCGATACCCATTGCGGATGCACGATGGCGGGGACGGCCGAGAATTGCGCCGCCAAGTACAACGTGTCTCGCGAGGAACAGGATCGTTACGCAATCCGCAGCCAGCAGCTCGCGGAGAAGGCGTGGAAAGAAGGGCGGCTGGGGCAGGAAGTCGTGCCCGTCGAGATCAAATCGCGGAAAGGCGTGGAGCTCTTCGCGCAGGACGATCACCTGCGGCCTGATTCGACGATGGAGGGGCTGGCGAAGCTGCCGGCGGCGTTCAGCAAGAACGGCTGCGTGACGGCCGGCAACGCCTCTGGAATCGTCGATGGTGGGGCGGCATTGATCCTGGCCTCGGAACGCGGCCTCAAGTCACACGGGCTGACGCCACTCGCACGGCTGACCCACTGGGCGACGATCGGAGTCGAGCCGAGCCTGATGGGGATGGGTCCGGCGCCGGCGACGAGGCGTGTCCTGGAGACGGCCGGCCTTTCCCTGAAAGACATCGATTTGATCGAGGTGAACGAAGCCTTCGCCGCGCAGTATCTGTCGGTCGAGAAAGAGCTCGGCCTCGATCGCGAAAAGGTCAACGTGAACGGCGGCGCCATTGCGCTGGGGCATCCACTTGGGATGACCGGTACGCGCCTGCTCCTGACGCTGACGCTCGAGTTGCGCCGGCGCGGCCTGAAACGCGGTTTGGCTACTGCCTGCATCGGCGGCGGTCAGGGCATCGCCGCAATTGTGGAAACGGTGTAGCCGCTGGGCAGGGACGTGACAACGTCAACTCCCAACTGCCAACTCCCAACTTCCAAGGAAAGTCGATCGAGAGACTTGGGTGAAAGACGTACCAACCAGCTGGTCGTCACGATTTCTGTCCCTCTCTCGCGAAGCGCTTCCCTTTGGGAGTTGGGAGTTGGAAGTTGGAAGTTATCGATCGTGAGGGAGTGAATGGATATCAAGACCGTTGGCGTTCTGGGCTGTGGCTTGATGGGGTCGGGAATCGCGCAGGTCTGCGCCACAGCCGGCTACAGGACCATCGTTCGCGAAGTGGAAGAGGGACTCCTCAAGAAGGGCATCGGCCGGATTGAGAAGTTTCTGTCCGACGGAATAGAGAAAGGCAAGGTCACGACCGAGGCGCGGGACACCACGCTGAAGAACCTTTCGGGTACGACAAAGCTCGACGAGCTCAAGGGGTGCGATCTCATCATCGAAGCGATCATCGAGAACGTCGAAGAGAAGGCCAGGACGTTTGCGGCCCTCGACAGCGTGGTCAGCGGGTCCACGATCTTCTGCTCCAATACCTCGTCTCTCTGCATCACCGAGCTGGCGGCGAAGACGACGCGCCCGGATCGGTTTGCCGGGTTGCACTTCTTCAATCCGGTGCCGCTCATGAAGCTCGTCGAGGTGATTCGCGCGCTGACGACGAGCGACGAGACCTATCGGTCGGTGTTCGGCTTCGCCCAGTCGCTGGGCAAGGAGCCGATCACCGCTCCGGACAAGCCGGGATTCATCGTCAATCGCCTGCTGGTGCCGTATCTGCTCGATGCGATTCGCTCGTACGAGAACGGTCTCGGCACGATTGAAGACATCGACAAGGGGATGAAGCTCGGGACCGGTTATCCCATGGGCCCATTCACGCTTCTCGACTTCGTCGGCCTGGACACGACCTACTACATCGCGAACATCATGTTCGACGAGTACCGTGAGCCCGCGTACGCACCGCCGCCTCTCCTCAAGCGCATGGTGCTGGCTGGAAGGCTTGGCCGCAAGTCAGGACAGGGGTTTTACAAGTACTGAGAGTCGACGGAGTCGTCAGTCGGCAGTCGTCAGTCGCTGAGATGAAATAACTAGCGCAGCGTTGGCAAAAGCTCCCGCGCTTTCGCCTTGAACTCCTTGTCCTCGGGCGTCCAGTCGGGGTCGAGTGGTGCATCGAGGACGCGTTGGAGTTCCGCGCGGGCGTCGGCGGTCCGGCTCTGATCGATTAGCGTCTCCGCGAGAAAGTAGCGTGAGGCCGTGCTCTGAGGGTTGTAGGTGAGTGACGCACGGAGGTGTTCTTCGGACTTTTTCTTCGAGCCCCCGAAGAGTCCTGGCACCTTGTAGTACCAGCGGCCCAGCGCGCGGTCGGCCGATCCCTGCTGGAACGCAGGGTCGATCTTCAGCACCGTCAGAAGCTCGTCCTTGATGTCGCCACGATACTTCAAGCCTTGTCGGAGGCCGTGATCCTCGGCCAGCTGTCCCATGTTGGCCGCGATCCAGAAATGCCCCTCGGGCTTGGCCGGTTCGAGGGCTGCTGCCACACGACCGGCATCGATGCCTTGCTCGAGAAGCGCTTTTCGCTCACTCTCCGTCGCGTGGCCGCCCAGCCAATAGCGGGCCCGCGCGAGCTTCCACGCTGACTCGTAGTCCTTGGGGTTGGCCTTCAGTCGCTCTTCCCAGATTCCGGCGGCTTTGCGCGCGCTCGCCAGATCGTCACGGTGTGCATATAGCGCATCGGGATCCGCGGCGGCGGTCTGCGCGGTCTGGATTGCTGCGGTCTCGGCCCTTAGCCGGACCGACTCAGGGGTGGTCACGACCGCGATATACAATAGAAAAATGCAGGACATCATCAGGCAACTGCTCGCCGAGCTTGGCGAAGATCCCTCGCGGGAAGGGCTTCTCGACACCCCGAAGCGGGTCGAGAAGTCGCTGCGGTTTCTGACGAGCGGCTACGCGGCCGATGTGGACGAGGTGCTGAACAACGCGCTCTTCACTGTCGATTATAACGAGATGGTGATCGTCAAGGACATCGACTTCTACAGCTTGTGCGAGCATCACATGCTTCCGTTCTTCGGGAAGTGCCATGTGGCCTATATTCCGCAGGGCCGCGTGCTCGGGCTCAGCAAGATCCCACGGCTCGTCGAAATTTTTGCCCGCCGCCTGCAGGTTCAGGAACGTCTGACAAATCAGATCGCCGAGACGCTGCGCGAAAAGATCCGGCCGCTGGGCGTGGCCGTGGTCATGGAGGCCTCGCACCTGTGCATGTCGATGCGCGGCGTCGAGAAGCAGAACTCCGTTGCCGTCACCAGCGCGATGCTCGATGTATTCCGTGAGGATGCGCGGACGCGCATGGAGTTCCTCGAGCTGATCAGGCGGCCGGAAATGATCGACCGTTCGGTCAAGGCACCGCTCCCGGGGCTCGCGTGCGTGACTGACTGAAACCCGATCACACAGCGGCGCGGGCGATGTGCTCGTGGAGCCGGCGCACGCCTTCGGTCAGCGAGGCCGGTCCTGGCTGCAGGATGTAGGTGGATTTGACCTCGTAGACATGATCGTTCCGGACGGCGCTCACGCGCTCCCATCCAGGACGATCGACAATCGTCCGCTTCTTCATCGCCTTGCCGCACCATGAGGCGATGATCACTTCCGGATCTCTGGCAGCGACCGCCTCGGGCAGAACGATCCGGTTCTTGGCCAGCCCCTGGTCGCGTAGCTCCGGAAACAACGGCGTGCCGCCAGCGACCTCGATCAGTTCTTCCACCCAGCGGATGCCTGAAATCAGTGGATCGTCCCACTCTTCGAAGAACACGCGTGGCCGCCGCGGAAGCGCCGCCGCACGCTCACGAATGTCGTCGAGGCCTCGCTCGAGGGAGCGCGCAAGGTCGTCGGCCGCATCGGTCCGTCCGACGAGCGCGCCGATGATCCGGATGGTCTGCAGGATCTCCGCAACGCTGCGCTGATTGAACGTCATCACCGGATAGCCACGGCGGATCAGCTCGGCTGCAAGGTCGGCTTGCAGGTCGGAGAACGCCAGAATCAGGTCCGGCCGAAGCGCCTCGATCTTGTCGTAACGGGCGTTGATGAACGCCGATACTTTTGGTTTCGCGCGCGCCTCGGGCGGTCGCACGGTGTAGCCGGAGATGCCGACCACGCGATCCCCTTCGCCGAGGAGATACAGCGTTTCCGTCGTTTCTTCGGTGAGGCAGACGATTCGTGATGGATAGAGTTCAGTACCAAGGTTCATGACGGGGGTTCATGACGGGGGTTCACACGAAGGTTCACACGAAGGTTCACACGAAAGTTCACACGGCGGTTCATACAAGGGTTCACGCGGTTTCATTGGCCGAGTTTGTGGCGCAGCTCGGTCATCCAATTCTGGACGATGACGAGCTGAAGGCGGTTTGAGGGGGTCTCGTTTTCGCTGCGGATCAGGAGGAAGCGTTGGTCGTCAGGCGCAACCTCGAAATCCGGCCCGACGCGTCCGGTGAACGGTGTGAAGTCGAAGAGGCGTTGCGGAGGGCCGGTTGCGAAGTCAGCGCCGCGCCGCAGCGGCACCGCGACTATCGCCTTGCCGTCGTAGTAGAAGAGCTCATGCGTGCGGTGCGCCCAACGCGGCGATGTTCCGCCCGAGATCGAGATTTTCCACTTGCCGGCAGCGACGTCGGGAAACGGCCGCACGTAGACCTCGAATTGTCCGGACTCATCCGATTGGTAGGCGAGCCACCGGCCGTCCGGTGACACTTGCGGTCTCAGCTGCGCGAACGATCCTTGAAGAATCCTGACCGGTTCGGCTGGCGCCGCCGGCGTGACGGCCGCAATCGTCTGCTGTGTGTAGCTCCGGAACTCGGTGAAGAGCAGCGTTTGTCCGTCGGGCGTCCAGCCATGCGGCGTGTGCAGCGTGTCGCCAGACGCCGAGAGGCGACGGGCGGGTGCTGTGCCCGCCAGCGACTGCAGGAACAGCCCCCCGCCGTCACGTTCCGAACGGAAGACCACGCCCGTGCCATCGCGGGTCCAGAGCGGCGCAGTGTCCACGGTTGGCTCGCGCGTCAGCCTCGTCATGCCCTGCTGATCGCTCCCGGCGATCCACACGTCTGTGTTGTTCTGGTCTGACATGGCCAGTGCCAGCTTGGCGCCGTCAGGAGACAGTGCCGCGCGCGTGTAACGGCCCGGCGAGAGGGGAAGACGGCTCGCCGATCCGTCTCGACTGACCCACACCAGGGCGCGCTCTCGTTCTTCCTCCCGGCGCGGCGCATACAGCAGCGATCCATCGGGCGTCAGCGCGAAGTGCGCCGCCGATCCGCCGCCGGTTTCGAGGCCCTCGAGCACGGGCTCTGCATCGCTGGTAATCCGCAGGTGCTGCGCATCGAATCTCGCCGCCCAGATCGAATCGTCACGGACGAAGAGAATGTAGCCGCCGGCCACGTAGCGAGGCTGCGATCCCGGGGTGAGGATGTGGACTTTTCGTGTATCGAAGTGGACGGCCGCGAGATGCCGTTCGTTGGCTCGCACGATCGTGAACAGCGCGGCGGTGCCATCGGGAAGGACGTTCGGAAACGTATGCGCGATGTCCCCGGCGGCCGCATCGAGGATCGTCAAGGGTTCCGGAACACCGCCGGCCGCGGCGACTCGCTGAAGCACCCGCGTCGTGGACGTGGCGAAGACAATTGTGTCGGCGCCCCAGCTGGCATGCGCCCCGCCTGGGGCTGGGCAGATGGTCAGTGGCGATCCTCCCGCGAGCGCGACTTTCTGTAGCACGCCGTCGCCGTCGAATCCGATCCATTCCCCGTCGGGCGAGAAGAACGGGCCGGCAGCGTTCTCGGTGCCAGGAATCGGCTCGGACGTCATGCCGCCCAGCGATCGCCTGAACAACCGCACCGTGCCGGCGCGGTTCGCGCGGTAGACGATCGTGCGCCCATCTGGGGTCAGCGCCGCGACCTGGTGAGCGCTCGCGATCAGTTCGTCAGACGCCGGAACCGGCACGGCCAGCCTGATCGGCGCAGCTGGAACCGTCGGTGTCAGGAGTCGAGGCAACGAGGATGCCGGCGCCGATGCCGGCCAGCAATAGCCCGGCGCCCACAGCAAGGCGAACCGCAGGCCTCCTTCCCGTCAGACGTGGCCATGCGGGCGTCCCCCGCGACAGCGACGCTTCTGCTTCCTCCAGATCCAGCACGGCGTCCCCCAGGTCGGCCAGCCGCTTGTGCGGATCTTTCGTCAGCGTTCGGTGGAGCAGCCGCGTGATTGGTTCAGGAGTGTTCATCGGCAGCAGCGAAAAATCAGGATCGCGCTCCAGTACTCGCGCCAGCACCTCCTGAGGCGACTCGCCGGTGAATGCTCGCGTCCCGGTGAGCATCTCGAAGACCAGGCATCCAAACGCCCATACATCCGATCGCTTGTCGATCTCTTCGCCCCGCGCCTGTTCGGGTGACATGTACGCGGGCGTGCCGATGACCTGGCCGGGGTGGGCGATGGTCGTCTCAATCGCGTCTGCCGGCAGCGCCACCCGACCATCGACTGCCTTGGCCAACCCGAAGTCGAGGACCTTGACCGTGCCGTCAGGCGTGAGCGAGATGTTGCCCGGCTTCAGGTCTCGATGCACGATGCCACGGCGGTGTGCGGTTTCAAGCGCCAGTGCCACCTGCATGGCGATCGGCAGCATCGAACGGACGGGGAAAGGACCGGACGTAAGACGGTCGGCCAGCGTCACGCCCTCGACGAACTCCAGCACGAGCGCCTGACGGCCGCGATCTTCGGCAAGGCCGTAGATGGCTGCGATGTTCGGATGGTTCAGCGAGGCCAGCAGCCGTGCCTCACGATCGAATCTCGCGAGACGCTGGCGGTCGTTGACGAATGCGTCGGGAAGCACCTTCAGGGCGACCAGACGGCCGAGCCGTTCGTCGCGGGCTTTGTAGACCTCGCCCATCCCGCCCTGGCCAACGAGCCCAATCACCTCGTAGGAGGTGAACAGCTCGCCCGGGCGCAACGCGGGCGCGGCTTCTTCGTTGGAGTTGGCCAGGATATGGGCAATCAATTCGCGCGCGCCGGTGTCGGGGTCCAGGAACGTGTCCTTGCGCTCGGCCTCGTCCAGCACTGCTTCAAGAGCCGCGGCGAAGTCGAGGTCGGCTTCCGCCTCACGACGGATGAATGCGCGGCGCTCCGCCGGAGCCAGCGCAAGCGCGCGATCGAGCAGGTCATCAGCGTTCGGCCATCGGTGCAGGCCGGTCATGACTGACGTCCTGTTTCGAGCTGGGATCTCAGCCAGGCCCGCGCCTTGAACCACTCCCGCTGAACCGTGCGTACCGAGACGTCGAGGGCTTCCGCGGTTTCCTGCTCGCTCAAACCGGCAAAGTACCGGCACTCGACCACACGCACGAGTCGTGGATCCATCTCCGACAGCCGCTCCAATGCCTGATCGAGTGCCAGCACATCTTCGAGGCTGCGCCCCGCGGGATCCATCGGATCGTCCAGCGTCACTGCGGCCTCGCCTCCGCCCCGCTTCTGGCGGCTGCGGCGCCGCGCGTGGTCGACCACGATCTGCCGCATGGCCATTGCGGCCACGGCAAAAAAGTGGCGACGGTCGTTCCACCCCGCCTTCTGCTGGTCGACGAGCTTTACGTAGGCTTCGTGAACGAGCGCACCGGTGTCGAGGCTCGCGCCCCGCCGTTGGCCGCGCATCTGGCCGCGAGCGATCCGTCGCAAGTCGTTGTAGACGAGAGGCACGAGCTCGGAAAGCGCGCCCTTGGCGCCACCCCCGTGCGCAATCAGCAGCTCTGTGATGTCGCCAGGCACAGTCGGGTCAGTGACATCTGCGGTTCGCAACGCGCCGGGTGGCGTGTTGCAAGGCGCGATGACGTTGTGTCGGGTAAAGCCGCTTCAAGCGGACCGATCGGCAATGTTACCGCTGTGGTTGCAAGGTGGCAACGCGGCCCTGAGATGTCCGTTTGCTGCTGGCCCGTGCGGCGCGGTCCATTTTGGCCGAGTGCCCCGAGGACAGACCATGTCGGAAACCCCGCGCGACCTCGTCGCGGCGCTCGAAGCCTCGCCGGTGCTGCCCTGCGGCCAGTCCGATCGTTTTGCCGGGTACGGTGTCCTGGGCACGTACTTTCCCTCCGGAGACGCACTCGCTTTACGCCGGTTCGCCGCTTCCTCCATCGGGCCCGGTTACACGTCCGTCTGGCACCGCGACCGGACAGGGCGATGGGTGTTCTATCAGGATGTGATGCCTCACCTCGGGTGCGGACGGTACTTCACGCCGGCGATCGACGCCATCACGGTGGCCCACATTCGAATCGTCTGGACAAACGCCTGCACGTTCTCGGTGATCGTCGGCGATGTGCTCGAGTGGCGAGTGGAGCTGGCATGCGGCGTCTGCACCCGATTATTGAACGCCTGGTGCCGCATGCTCCCGCCGTCGGTCTGGCAATCCCGGACAGCGGTTCGCTGTGTGACGACGGCGTGCGGGGTCCTGCGAGTCGGAAGGATGCGCCTCAGGGGGACGACGCCCGGCGGTTTTCAATTTCACGTACGGCCGACGACCCTCTGGCGGATCGCATCGAGCCGAGCCGTCATCGGCGGACGCGATACCGGTGAAGCGTGCAATCCACGCGAGCAGGTGAACCTCGGCGACGTCTGGCTTCCGCGCGCAGGGCTGTTCGCGGTCGCAAGCCTGCGACTCACCCCGCCTGCGACGACCCACTCAGGCCGGTAAATCCATCGAGGAGACGTGGCATACTTCTAGGCAATGCCGTCTGTCAGATCGACTCTCTTCCTGATCGTTCTGCTCGCTGCCTCGACCGTCGACGCCCAACGCCGCACGCCGCCACGCAAACCAGCGCCAGCACCGCCACCACCCAAACAGGAGGCGGCGAAGGTGACGTGTCCCGAGACTCTTGGCGTGGGTGTGAAAACCAAGGCGAGCTTCTGCTTCGTCCTCGCGGGACGCGATCCGGCGGCTGGCGTCCTGGTTGCGATTCCAGCGCACACGGGTGAAGCGACGCTGCTCTTCGACCTTCACAACCGTCACACGTATTCGGAAGAGGAGGTCCGTGCCGGCCGCGGTTTCGCAACCTACAGCGCGGTGATCGGTGTGCTGGCGCTCGATGGAACGCTGCTGGGGCGCGGCGCAGTGCAGAGCGAGTTCCGCCGGGCTGCTGATCTCTACGATCGCATTACGGGCGGCGCTGGTCCTGGCGGCGTGAAAGCTGTTGCGCCCCTCGGGCGTGAAGAAGTGTCGATGCCGATCCCGGCCAAGGTGAACGAGGTCAGCCTGCTTGGAGAGGTGCTTCAGGGCAAGACGTCCGCCGGCCGTGAAGCCGCCGCCCCTGGCCGCCCCGTTGCGATTGTCAGCAACGTGCGCGTCGAATATCGGCCGGCCCCGCCCCCCAAGAAAAGATAAAAAGATGACTCTCAACTGCCAACCTCCAACGCCCAAAGAGTTCACAGTCGATCGGCCGAGAGTCCTTTGGGAGTTGGGAGTCGGGAGTTGGAAGTTGACAGGTTTGGGTGCTTTCCTTCACACGCGTGTCGCGGC
>CAVQAH010000007.1:0-100218 GCA_963710415.1 uncultured Acidobacteriota bacterium
GTAGCACGATTCATGACGACTCTTCGCGCGCGCGGCGCGCGGCCGCTGCAGCGTCAGCGCCGCGACGATGCGATCGACGTCGTAGACGCATCCGGCCCACGTGCCGCCGCTCGCGCGCTGCAGCGCCGCCCAGAGGCGGCTGTCGTCGGGCAGCCGCTCGTGCGGCGCAAGGCCCGGATGCGCGGCCGGCCGCGGAGCAGCGCCTGGCACGCGTCGGCATCGAGCGGCACGCCCTCCGCGCCGACCAGGTTGACGCGTGCCGGTCAGCGTGTTCCGGTCGATCACGATCTCGATGAGATCGCCGTCTCGAACACGCCCGATCGGTCCGTCGTCCAGCGCCTCGGGGCCGACGTGACCGATGCAGGCGCCGCTCGAAAAGCCGGAGAACCGGCCGTCGGTGACGAGCGCCACGCGCTTGCCCCAGGGCAGGTAGCGGAGCGCCGTGGTGATCTGGGCCGTCTCCTGCATGCCGGTTCCCGACGGCCCCATGCCGATCAGCACGATCACGTCGCCCTCGCGCACGGGTCTCGCCGACGCGCCCTTGACCGCCTGGAATCGCGTCGTGCTCGTCGGTGAACACGCGGGCCGGACCGCGATGCCGATAGACGCCGTCGGCGTCGATCACCGATGGATCGATCGCGGTCGCCTTGATCACCGAGCCCTGCGGCGCGAGATTGCCGAGCGGGAACACGACCGTGCTGGTGAGCCCGGCGCGGCGCGCCGCGTCGGGCGCCATGATGACCTGGTCGGGATCGATGGCCGCCGCGGACGCAAGCCGTGCGCGCGCCGCCCGGCGCCGCTCGCTCGATTCCCACCAGTCGAGCGTGGTGTCGAGCGTGTCGCCGGTCGCGGTGAGCACACGCGCCGTTCAGCAGCCCCATGCGGCGGAGATGCAGCATCACTTCCGGCACGCCGCCGGCCATGAACACCTGCGCGGTCGCGAACCCGCGCGGTCCGTTCGGCAGCGCGTCAACCAGGCGCGGCGTCGCGCGATTGATCCGGATCCAGTCGTCGACCGGCGGCGGCTTCAGTCCGGCGGCGGCGGCAATCGCCGGGATGTGCAGCAGCAGATTCGTCGAGCCGCCGAACGCGGCATGGACGAGCATCGCGTTCTCGATCGGCGGCGGCGGTGAGGATCTGGCCGATCGAGATGCCCGAGCGCGTGGAGACGCTGCAGCGCGGCGGCGGAGCGGCTCGCGAGCTCGAGCCACACCGGTTCGCCCGACGGCGCGAGCGCGCTGTGCGGCAGCGCCAGGCCCAGCGCTTCCGCGACCACCTGCGACGTCGCGGCCGTGCCGAGGAACTGGCAGCCGCCGCCTGACGATCCGCACGCCCGGCAGCCCATGGTCGGCCGCGTAGTCGAGGCTGATCAGATCGTGCGCGAACCGCGCGCCGAGGCTCTGCACCTGGCCGGCGTCCTCGGCGTCGCGCGCCGGCAGCGTCACGCCGCCAGGCACGATCGACGCCGGGCAGATCCTTCGTGCCGGCAAGCGCCAGCATCGTCGCCGGCAGTCCCTTGTCGCAGCGTCGCGATGCCGAGCACGCCGGACGCGGTCGGCAGCGACCGGATCAGCCGCCGCATCACGATGGCCGCATCGTTCCGATAGGCGAGGCTGTCGAACATGCCGGTCGTGCCCTGCGTCCGCCCGTCGCACGGGTCGCTGCAGTAGACGGCGAACGGGATGGCTCCTGCGGCGCGCAGCGCTTCCGCGGCGCCGCGCACGAGCAGGCCGATCTCCCAATGGCCCGGTGTGATAGCCGAGCGCGATCGGCTCGCCCTGCTCCGAGCGCAGCGCCGCCCATCGTGCTGACGATCACGTACTGCGGTCCGCCGAGCGCGTCCGGGCGCCAGCCCATGCCGGCGTTCTGGGTGAGGCCGAAGATGTTGCCGCTTGGCTCGTTGCGCAGCATCTCCGCGGTCAGCGGCAGGCGCCCCTCCGGGCCCTCGCCTTCGATGCGCGACGAGGCGATCGTGTCCGCCGAACCGAGCACCTGTTCGAGCGGCGGCAGAGTCCGTGGTCCATGAGCCGTCCGGAATCATTGCGTCTTCCGCGCCGCCGGCTGACAATCGCCGTCGATGAAACTGTGCAGGTTCACGATCACGCCGGGCGCGACGTCCGCATCGGCCTGATCACCAACGGCAGACTCGATCATCGACCTGAGCAGCGCCGGCGTGGAGCGCATGCACGGCCTCATCGAGCGGGCCGATCTGCGCGCGCAACTCGAGCGATTCGCCAACGCCGGCCTCCCGGCGCATGCGCTGCACAGCGTCCGGCTGCTGACGCCGGTCGAACGCCAGGAGGTCTGGGCCGCCGGCGTGACCTATCTCCGCAGCAAACAGGCGCGCATGGAGGAATCCGAGTTCAGCGCCAGCGCCTACGACCGCGTCTACGACGCGCCGCGCCCGGAGATCTTCTTCAAGTCGCTTCCGGACAAGGTCGTCTCTCCGGGCGATGCGGTGGGCATCCGGCGGGACGCTCGCTGGAACGTTCCCGAGCCCGAACTGGCGTTGGTGATCAACTCGTCTGGACGCATCGTGGGCTTCACGATCGGCAACGACATGAGCTCGCGCGACATCGAAGGCGAGAACCTGCTCTATCTGTCCCAGGCGAAGATCTATACGGGCTCGTGCGCCGTCGGGCCGTGGATCGTCGTCGGGCCCACCGAAGCCGAGGCGCGGCAGTGGAGCATCGAGCTCGAGATCCGGCGCGGCGAGCAGACGGTCTTTGCCGGCCAGACTCACGCCGGACTGATCAAACGCACCGTTCGCCGAGCTCGTCGAGTATCTGCTCCGCTCCCAGACTTCCCCCACGGCGCGATCCTGCTGACCGGCGCCGGCATGGTGCCGCCGGACTCGTTCACGCTCGAAGCCGGCGACTCGGTCCGGATCGCAATCGCCGGAATCGGCGCGCTCGAAAACCCGGTCTCGATAGTCCGACAGCAGCGCCCGCCTGAATCCTCAGACTGTTCGGCTGTATCTGCTCATCCCCGCGCCGCGGCGAGCTGCGCGGCGGTGAAGTCGCCGCGCGTGGATTGACCTCACCGCGCGAGGGAAGTGACGGCCGGACTTCCGCCTTCGCTGAGCATGCCGAACAGGCCGACGCGCTCGAGAATTTTGCGGACCCGTGCTGTCGCGCCCACGACCTGCAGCACACGGCCTTCTGACGTGGTCAGGTTGAACACACGTACCAACTCGCCAACGCCCGCGGCATCGATTTTCGGCACGCCGCTCAAGATCCAGCACGACAAGGCGCGCACCTTGACGAAGGAGCACCCGCACGTTCTGTTTCAATTCTCCGTTCAGCGGCATGCGAAGAGGTCCCTTGAGGTAAAGCACGACTCGATGGCCCGAACACGGCCACCGAGTCGTGCCAAACGGATGGCCCAGATGACTGAGCCGAGGGTTCAGAATCGATAACTCACCATCGCGACACATTCGCGAGCTCACTTTCCGCGGTGCCTGTCCAAGCGCAGACCCGTTATACAGATATGCTTGCATCGTGCGGCTCCACGGTCGATATCCACCCGGACATTGACCCTATTCCGGTGTGGGCATACACCGCCGCCTGACGGATAGTGATACGGCCCGCAACTGGCGAGTCATGCAGCAGTTGGGAGGGAGCGCGCAGCTGCCCCTGCAGGCGCGATCACCGCCGTCACATATGATCTATGACGCGTCTGCCGGCCAGTGGGTTCGTGCGCGGCGCGGAGCACATCCCGACGGTTTCGCTCACCGCGATAACGGCAAGAACCGTCAGTGACTGCTTCCTGCTAACGCGCCGGTTCGAACAGCTCGATCGGGTTGCCGTCCGGATCCTCGACTTCGAACTGCCGCCGCCTGGGCCGGCTTCCATGTCATTGCGGAAGCGGAGGCCAGGCTTTTTCCGGGGTGCCGTCCCCCCCTGAGGATTGAAACGCGCAGCACGACACGGTTCCAACCACCAGGTTCCTGGCGTTGACCGTTCGGCAGCGGCCGCGAACCTGAGGCTCCTGGACCGCTCAGCAGGATGTGTGAATCGCCGAGCGACACACTCGCGAACGCTGGAAGTTGCTGATGCTCCAACGTGAAACCAAGATGCTGCGTGTAAGACGCCACCGAGCGGGCAACGTCTTTCACCTGGTAGCGGATACCATGAACGTTCTTGATGAACGCATGTGCTTCTACATGAGAATCCCGTGCCCTCCAACATGTCCCCTCCTTATCTTGGCGCTGGTAAATGGCTGGGCGGTCCAATCCCTCCTCCTTCAGAAACCTCCGAAAACCGGCCAGGAAATCCCCTCTTACACTCGGATAAAAAAAAACTAACGCCGCACGACTCAGCGGCGAGTCAGCGCGACGGGGGACGCCCCCCCTAGACTAGAAGAAAAGCGCACCTATCCCCGACCAGGCCAGTGCCTTCGGGACGCAGCCGAGGATGGTGCCGATCATGAAGTCCCGCAGCCTCAGCGACGTGAGCCCGGCCAGCATGTTGAATTCGCTGAAGGGTCCCGGCAGGAGTCGCGCGCCAGCAACGGCCATCACGCCGCGCCGCTCGAGGAGCTGGCTGACCCGCACGAACGCATGGCTGAGGCGCCGGCGAACTCGCTCTCCGACGACGTGTCGCGCAAGGAGAAACTGTGCGCATGCCGTGATCGCCATGGCGACAAGTGTGTTCGCCGCCCCGGACACGGGACCGAACGCGGCTCCAGCCGCCGCTCCCAGCACCGGTGCCGGTACGCCCGCCGTGTTCAGCGCAAGGAACAGGACAAGGAACAGCAGCGACCCTGCGCCGGATGCCTGCTGTAGCCATTCACGCAGCTCGGCAAACGGATCCGTCCACGCTCTGAAGAGATAACTTGCGAGCACCGTCCCAGCGATGAACATGGCCAGGAAGGAAATGCGTACAAGAGACGAGCGCCCAAGCCTGGCGTCGTCGGCGGTGTCGGCCGAACGATTCACAGCTTCTGCAAGATCGTTTGGTAGTGCAGCCATCCGGTCTCCCTATGCACTGGTTGCCATGACGCGAAGCAGCGATCGAGATCCGCACCAGTGAACACGCCGGCGTGACCGGCCAGTGGCTTCAGGGCCCACGCAAGCCAGGAGGGTGTCTTCAGATCTGCGTAGATCAGATAGCCCTGCGGCTTGAGGACTCGTCTCATCTCAGCGATCGCCGACAACCATTGCGGTACGTGGTGCGTGGTCTTATTGGTAGCGACGATGTCGAACCGTCCGTCATCAAACGGCAGGCAGGTCGCATCCGCAGTCATGAAGAGGACGTCAGTTCGGCCGCCCGCGGCGCTGCGCGCCATCGCGATCTGCTGCGGGTCGACATCGACACCCAGCACATGCAGGCCGAATGTGTCCGCGACGAGCAGCGCGGCGGCGCCGTTTCCGCAGCCGACGTCCAGGTACGACCAGCTGGGCTGAACCGGGACGTGGCGGAGGCGCCGCACCGCTTCCTCGGCTACTCTGCGGCTGTGCCCGATGTCGTTGACGAATCGCTTTTCGATTCGTGACATTCGCATGATGTGTGATTGACGAATACGCGGCCCTCGCGTATTGACTCGGGCGGCCAATACTATTGCCCGGCCGTGCCAAATGCGGCATGGCCGATCGGCGGATGTGAGGGCGTTATGCGTGATCGGAACGGCCGTGCGGACGTCTGCGCGACTGGGCGCGGAAGGTCACCGGCGTCCGTCCCGTCCACCGTTTGAACGCACGGTGAAAAGCGCTGAGTTCGGAGAATCCCACTAGAAACGCGACTTCGGCGACTGACATGCGATCGTCCGTGAGATGGCGCTCCGCGATGTCGAGGCGTAACTGATCGAGAAGCCGCCTGTACGACGTCCTCTCAGAGGCGAGAGAGCGGTGAAGCGTCCGAACGCTGACCTTGAGGCGCGCCGCCAGGCCGTGGGCCGTAACGTTCCCTGCCTGTAGTTCCTCGGCGAGAGCCGCGCGGGCTCTTTCGGCGAACGTCGCCGCCCGGGGCCCGCCGAGCCGGTCAGTTGCGTATCGATCGAGAAGCGACAGCAGCGAAGGATCAGTGCGACTGCAGGGCAGGTCGAAAAGCGCCGCCGGGAGTACGAGCGCATTCTCACCGGTCGCAAAGCACAGTGGAGCACCGAAGAAGCGCTCGTGGTCGCGTGAATCTCGTGGCGCGCGATGCGCGAAGCGCACCTCAGTGGGACTCCACCTCTTGCGAGTGGCAACGCGGCCGGCGCGCACCCACGCTGCAAGGAGCAACTCGGCGGTCTGACGGGGGGCGGCCATACCACCCGCCAGGCGATGCGACAAGACGGCGCGATCCCCCGATTTCTCCAGTCGGACCTGTGAGGTCTCGTGGATCAAACGCTGATAGCGGCAGACACGCTCGAACGCGGCACCAAGTGTCGGGCTCGAGACCATCGCATAAAAGTGGACGTCGAACGAGCCGAGCTCGGCATGTTCCGCAACGTGCAAGCCGAGATTATCGTCGCGAGTTGCCCGTACACCCTCGTCGAGGAGGCCGACACATACGCTCATAGGCACAGTCGCATCGGGATCGAGCAGCATGTCGCTATCGATGCCCTGTGTGTGCAGGAACGGGACCGGATCGTAGCCCAACGTCATCAGACCCGACATCAACGGGCGCAGGGCACGAACGGTCAGCCGCGGCTCGCGACTTCGCACCTCAGTACTTCACTGCACATCGGGTGGTGAAGTCCAGCCACTCATCGCCACTCCATTGCCGCCACAATTCCAGACGTTTTGTCGTGAACATCCTTCGAAGAGAGAATCATTGAGCGAGGCGAACTTCGCAGGCGATCTGATATCGTCCTCACAACCCGCAGGCTCTTCACCAAGGCGCCAGCTGAACCGGGGACACTCAGTGATCGAAGTCGCCAACGTCGTCAAGCGCTACGGCGCGACACCGTGCTCAACCGCGCCACCTTTCGGATCGCCGAAGGTCAACTCACGACCATCTTCGGCCCATCGGGGTGCGGCAAGTCGACGATGCTTCGCTGCCTGAATAGGCTGGAGCGGTTCGACGAGGGAGAGATCCGGATCGGGGATGTCGTGATGAAGCGGGACGTCGGCGGGCGCGCCGTCGCCGATCCGAGGAAGACGATCTCATCCACCGCGTGCGGCTGCGCGTCGGGCTGGTGTTCCAGAATTTCAATCTGTTTCCGCACCTGACCGCGCTCGGGAACGTGATCGAGGCGCCGATCACGGTGAAGAAACTGCCGCGGGCGCAGGCCGATGAGGTCGGCCGTCTCTTCCTGAATCTCGTAGGCCTCTCGGGCAGGGAGCACGAATATCCGGCGCGCCTGTCGGGCGGACAGCAACAACGCGTCGCGATCGCCCGCGCGCTCGCGATGGAGCCCGACGTCGTGCTTGTTCGACGAGCCGACGTCGTCGCTCGATCCCCGACTTGTCGCGCGAAGTGGTGTCGTTGCTGCACTTGCTCGACGAGCTGAAGAAGACGCTGATCGTCGTGACTCATGACATGGATTTCGCGCAGGCGATCTCCGATCAGGTGATTTACTTCGAGGGCGGGCGCGCGGTCGAATCGGGCAGCGCGCGCGAGGTGTTCAGCAGCCCGACGCAGCCCGAGACGCGCGCGTTCATGAACAGCTTCCATAGCGGGCGCGCTGGAGCGCGGGCGTGATGGCGATGTTGCAGCGGACCGGCCACCGCGCCGCGATCGCAGCGGTGCTGGCGATGTTCGTGTCGGCGAACGTCGCCGCCGCCCAGACGACGCTCGAGCGCGTGCGCGCGAACGGGCGGGTGCGCGTCGGCATCGATGCTACCTACCCGCCGTTCGGGATGGCGGAAGGCGGCGAGTTCAGGGGCTTCGACGTCGACATCGCTCGCGCGATCGCGAAGCAACTCCGCGTCGACGCGGAGCTGATCAACGCGAGCTTCGACGGCGTCTTCCCGGCGCTGCAGAACGGCAACTTCGATCTCGTCATCTCCGCGGTGACGATCACCCCCGAGCGGAGCGGCACGTTGCTCTTCTCGGATCCCTACATCGAGACCGGCCAGCAGATCGTCGTGCGTGACGACAGCCCGATCGCCGGCCTCGGCGATCTCGCCGGGCGCACGGTCGGCGTCCAGATCAACACCACGGCGCAGTTCACGCTTGAGAAACACCCCGGCATCAGCATCGCCAAGTACAACACGATCGACCTGGCGTTGCTGGATCTTCAGAACGGCCGCGTCGACGCCGTGGCGAGCGACGGCCCGGTGCTGCGCTTCATGATGCGCAACAGCTTCCCGGGGCTGAAGGCGGTCGGCGCCGAATACACCGATGAGAAATTCGGGGTAGTGCTGGCGCGTGGCAGCGACGATCTCCGGCGCGCGGTGAACGCTGCCCTGTGGGCAATGCAGGAAAGCGGTGAATACACGCGTATCTACACCAAGTGGTTCGGCGATCGCGCCACGCAGGGAACCCTGGATGCGGCTTCGACCGCGTTGGACCCGTCGCTAATCGCGCGCACGTGGCGCTTCTTCCTGCGCGGGGTCTGGATGACGGCCGCCATGGCCGTCTCGAGCCTGATCCTGTGCCTGCCGCTGGGGCTCGCGCTGGCGCTGGCACGTGTGCAGTCGAACCGGATCCTCTCGGCGCCGGCGGCGATCTACGTGGAGGTGATGCGCGGCACGCCGCTGCTCGTCCAGATCCTGTTCGTCTACTTCGTGCTGCCAAGCTTTGGCGTGAACCTGTCGGCCTACGCGAGCGGAATCCTCGCGCTCACGCTGAACGCGTCCGCCTACGTCTCGGAAACGATTCGCGCGGGGATCCTGTCGATCGACGCGGGTCAGATGGAAGCCGCGCGCACGCTGGGCATGAGCTACTCCCAGGCGATGCGCCGCATCATCCTGCCGCAGACGTTCCGCCGTGTCGTCCCGCCCCTCACCAACGAGGGCATCGCACTGCTGAAGGATTCGTCGCTGGTGTCGGTGATCGGTCTGACCGAGCTCGCCCGAACGGGGCAGGAGCTGGCCAGCCGCTACGCCGCGCCACTCACGATCTGGCCGCTCGTCGCGTTGCTCTACCTCGTGCTGACGTTCCCGCTGACGCGCGTCGCGGAATACCTGGAGCGCCGCTGGCGCCCAGTGACGAGGGCCTGAGTCCCGTACCTCAATACAAACGCCGCGTCACTCCCGATGAGCGTATCCGACGTGGTGCGTGGGCCGCGATTCGCGACACTTGTTGGGGCGTGAGCGTCAAGTCTGTCACGCTTGGCGGATCGCGACGGCAATGGCGGTCGCGTCGTCGCGCAAATGCCGGCCAGCGAAGCTCGCAACCTCGTCGAACAGGTTGCGAAGCACCCCCTCCGGATTCGACGTGCCGGATCGCGCGATCGTCTCGAGGAGACGGTCGTCTCCAAACTCGAGGCCATCCGACGATTCGGCTTCGGTGATCCCGTCTGTGAAAAGGATCAAGCGATCGCCTGGCTCGAGCCCGACCTCACCCTGCTCGTAAGTCACCTCATCGAACATTCCCACCACCATGCCTCCAGCACTCAGACGGATGATGGAGCCGTCGGAGCGAATGACAGCCGGCGGGTTGTGACCGGCATTGCAGTAGATCAGCCGCCGCGTGCTCGAGTCGTAGATGCCGTAGAAGAACGTCACGAAGCGGCGGAGGTCTCCATTCCTGCACAGCGCCCGGTTGAGATGCGAGACCACGAACCGGGGTGACGGATCGGACATGGCAAACGCGCGGACGGAGGCCTGCAAGTTGGACATCACCAGCGCCGCTGGCAGTCCCTTCCCGCAGACGTCAGCGATCGAGATGGCAAGGGCCGTGTCGCTCACACGGATCGCATCATAGCAATCGCCGCCGAACGCGGATGCCGGCTGCCATCGCACGGCAAGTTCGCACCCGGCGATCGTTGGCAGGCTCGCGGGGAGCAATGCCCGCTGGATGGCCTGCGCTTCCTCACGTTCGCGTGAGGCGCGTGCATCGGCCTGTCGACGCAACTGCCATCGGTCGACAACCGCAAATCCAAGCGTCGCACATGCGAACACCGTGAGGCCACGTCCGAGGAGTAGGTCGAGAACCTGCATGACAGAGGAGCGCGGGTCGGTTGTCGAAGCGTGGCTGAACAGCGCCATCGTCACGTGTCGCCAGCAGCATCACCGCCAGCGCAGCACCCAACACCCTGATGTAGAGGGGAAACAGCGAGGGGCTGATGAGGTGCTCGCGCTCCCGGTACCGTGCCGCGACAACGACCGGGTGCCCGTACCGCCGCACGACGTTGGCGCGTTCGTCGTCGGTCAGCGTGCGGCCGATCGCCTGCTCGAGGTCGTCCATCTGGGCGCGCAGGCCGGCTTGAATCTCGCCAGCGACGTCGTCCTGCTGACGACGAGGAAGAAAAAATTGGACGGCTTGCAAGTATCGATCGAGCAGGTTCGCCGAGCTGCCAGGCGTATTCGGCGGTACGCGTCGGCGAGATCTGATATTCAGAATCTCGCGGATCAATCCGACGATGTTCACGATGCTCGCGACGATGAACCCGATCCTGCATCCCATGTTGATGACGTCAACGAGAAGCTGGACGGGCTCGCCGTTTGGGAGCACGGCGCCGGCTCTCGCCGTAATCCATACGTCAGCGCGCAACAGCACGAGGAATATCAGGAGGGATCCGATATGAAGAGCGATGCGAGCGACGGAGCGCGCGGGCGTCCAGAACGGCCGGATGAAATTGATCCGCTGAGGACGACGGCGCCAGCGGTGAATCCTACGATCGGCAGGTAGACGACGCGCCAGATTGGCGCGGGCTCGACGATGCGAGCGGCGCCGGCGAACAGCAGCCACGGGAATGCGGTGACGAGCAACAGCCAGAGCAGGCCGACGGCCAGAAGGAACCATCTCGATGAGCGAGTTGAGTCGCGAGATTCGATTCTCGAGCCTCACGACCGGGGGCAGACGGCGTGGGTCCCAATTCGTGCGGAGCAGCCACCGCCACTGCCAGAAATCAATCGCCGCGAACGCGAGCGTCGTACACGCGAACAGCAGGAGAGCTCGCCTCGCAAACGCAATCACGATTTCTACGACGCCCCTCTCGAGGTGGTCGGCCGTTGGTCAAACCCAGCGCGGCAGCGACCATCGTGAAAGCTAGCGTGATGACGAGCCCTGCCTTCAGGGCAAGCATGTAAACCGGGAAAACTGTCGGGCCGATGAGGCCCCGGCGCGATGCGCGCAAGCGTGACAGCACGGAAGTAATAGGCCTTTCGATGATGGTGATGTGACCCCCAAATGATACCGCCCGAGCGATCATCCAGCCCGTCGGGACGTGTGGACTGACAGTCGGGATAGATAATGGAGAGCGCTGAGCACCTTGGATGTGCCGCCCTTCAATCACTCGTTCGGTCTTTCTATCCTGGACCGCCATAGTCCCGGTTGTCGCCGTCGCTGTCCTGGCGCTCGGGTGGGTCGAGTCTATAGGACCTTCGTATCATTCGATGCTTTGGCGCGGAGATGCGTCGAAACCGATACCATAGTCCGATTCGACGATTGCGCGTTCGGGGAGCATGCTTCGTCGCATTGCGCTCGAGCTGGTCCGCAACCGGGAGCGGCTGGTGCGGCGCGACCCTGATGACACTCACCACGAAAACTCGGAGGTCACAATGAGCAGCACACAGACGAGCAAAGAACAGGCCCCCAAAATCCCCACCGCCGCGACGGTCGATCTGAAGCTCGAGGTCGTCATCCTTCCGGTGTCCGATGTCGATCGCGCCAAGCGCTTCTACCAGAGCTTGGGGTGGCGCCTGGACGCCGATTTCACCACCGGTGAGGACTGGCGGGGGGTGCAGCTGACGCCTCCCGGCTCCCCGTGCTCCATTATTTTCGGCAAGGGAGTCACGACAGCTGCGCCGGGGTCAGTTCAGGGCACGTTCCTCATCGTCGATGACGTCGAGGCAGCACGCGCCGCGCTCATTGGATCCGGCGCCGACGTGAGCGAGGTGTTCCATTTCGACGGCGGCCTCCATGTCGACGGGACGAAGGGACGGGTGCCGGGAAAGGACCCGGCGGGTGGCTCCTACCGCTCGTGGGCCTCTTTCAGTGATCCGGACGGCAACAGCTGGATGCTCCAGGAGATCAAGACGCGGCTTCCCGGACGAGGGTTCGGCATGGACGTCGCGACGCTAACTGAGTTGCTGCGCGAGACAGAGCAGCACCATGGCGAGTACGAACCGACCGCTCCGAAGCACCACTGGTCGTCGTGGTACGCCGCCTACATCGTGGCGCGCGCGCAGGGGAGCACTCCCGAGGAGGCGGCCAAACGCGGCGCGCTCAACATCGAAGGCGCACGCGGATAAGTCTGTGAAGAAGCGTGCGTCGATTCAATGAGCTACGATCTGATCGCATGGAAGGCGCCGCGCGTGACCGACGAGGAGGAGGCAGCGCGCCTGGTCAAACGGTACTTCGACAGCGATGACGCGACGCCGTTCAGCGTCAGCAGTGACGTCGAAGGGTTCTACGCGGACCTGATGAAGAAGTATCCGCTGCCAGACCCCGCCAATCCCTCTCATGTCGCCAGCGACCAGACGCAATGGGCGATGGAGTGCGAGCCATCCGATCGCGTGGTGGTGTTGAATCTGAGCTGGGGCACGCCAGGCGATGTAGTGGACGAGATCGTCGCGCTGGCGCGCGCGCGCGATCTGGTTCTCTTCGACCCGCAAGGGCCCTCGATTCACTCTCCCGAATTGCCGCCGGAACCCGAAGACATCCCCGGCCAGGTACGGCAGGCGCTGACCGCGGGTGCGGTCGGCGCCGGGATATTGGTCGCGGCCTTCTACATTCCCTGGCGGATCCTGAGCTGGCCCCTGATGGCCGCTAGCGGGTTCCTGGTGGTGATGAGTATCTATACGCTGGTGGTGCTCTGGAAACCCGAATGGCAGCCGAGGGAGTGACCGTCGGCCTCGATCTGTCCTTCGCCTCAGCGCTCGGCGCCACCAGCGCCGGTCGCAGGAGGCGGCGGGATAGGATCCGCGGGATCGGGCCAGTACAATCGCGACAAGTAATGCAGCGCGATACCCGCGCCCCAGCGGTTGGGGGCCGTCCATACCAGCAGCGCCACCAACACAACCACCATCGTCAGGCCCAGCACGGGATGCGAACGCACCACTCCGAAATAGATCAAGACGATAATCGCGCCAATTGGCAGTCGATCGCCGATGATGGTGAAGGCCCAGGTATCACCGGGATTCGGTACGAAGACCAAGCCGCAGATTGAACAGCGTTCAAGATGGGACCACCCGGAAAAGAGTGGCCCCTCGCCGCAGTGCGGGCAGCGCTTGCGCAGTCCACGCCGAAGCGCCGTGCTGAACAATTTCGAGCGGGAAGGCGTCCTACACATCAGACGTCTCACTCTAACTGAGACGCGGATCGGGTGGCCTGGGAAACCAGGAAGAAATCGAGCACACGCTTCGTTAACCAAGCGTGCGCCTTCGACCGCCGTCCTTATCTCGACTGAGCCAGCGCCACGGCGTCGGCACCCGCCGGAAATCGGAGCTGCCCAGACGTATCGTTCGCGGCACGCCACACCATCTCGGCGACGTTGGACTCGGTCGTCACCGCAGCCGGCTCCTGCGCGAGTGACGAGAAGATGCGCTGCGCGAAGGGCGCGTACGCTTCAGGAACCAGCCCGTCCATGCGTGGTCCCGTGTTGCTCGTAAAGCGTGTGGTCGGGCCGTAGCCCGGCTCAACCAGCTTCACGCGAACGTTGAAAGCCTCGAGCTCGAGCGCGAGCGACGCGGTGAACCCTTCGATGGCCATCTTGCTCGCCGTGTATACGGCCACCAACGGCATCGGCGCCAGCGTCGCGCTCGAGGTCACGTTCACCACCACACCCGACCTCCGCGCGCGGAGCTGGGGCAGTACGGCCTGCGTCATCGCCATGACGCCGAAGGTGTTGGTCTCGAACACCTCGCGCACCGTGGCCATCGGCGTGGCCTCGAAGGCGCCGAAGAGCCCGATGCCCGCATTGTTGACGAGTACGTCGATGGGCCCAGTCGACTCGAGGGCGGCGGCGATGCTCTCGGGCTTCGTCACGTCGAGCGCCAGCACGCGGAGCCGTTCCGACCGGGGCAGGACGTCTTCGCGCGGCGTTCGCATGGTGGCGACCACGTTCCAGCCCTGGGCGTGAAAGTGGCGCGCGGTGTGGAGGCCATAGCCAGAAGAGCTACCTGTAACGAGCACGGTCTTCATGGTGATTACGATAGCGGACCCACGCCGGACTCTCTACAATGTGGAGTCCATATTTCATTTGTGATCGTCCAGCCATGAACGACCCACTCTCGGAAGTCATCGCGCTGCTTCAGCCGAGCGCGGTGTTCTCGAGGCCGATCAGCGGCGCCGGTCGCTGGGGCGTCGCCTACTCGGCCTTCGGCCACCCAAGCTTCTGCGCCGTGCTCCAAGGGAGTTGTCGTCTCGCCGTGGACGGCCAGCGTGCCCTCACGCTCGAGGCTGGCGACTTCGTTCTCCTGCCGGCGACGCCGGGCTTCACCATGTCTGGCTTCGAGGCGGTGAGGCCCGTTCGGTTCGACCCGAAGGTGACGTCCGCGCACATGGGTGAAGTCCGCCACGGCACGCGCGGTGGTCAGCCCGACGTACGGCTGCTCGGGGGCTGGTTCGCCTTTGACTCGCCCGATGCGGCGTTGCTGGTGTCGCTACTACCGGCCCTGGTGCACGTGCGCGGTGTCGAGCGGCTGACGACGCTGGTACGGCTTGTCGGCGAGGAGTCGAGCGAACGAAGGTCAGGCCGCGACCTCGTGCTCACGCGCCTCGTGGAGGTGCTGCTCATCGAAGCGCTGCGGTCGACGCCGGGTGAAGACGCGCCTCCGGGGCTGCTGCGCGGATTGGCCGATGCGCACCTCGCGTTAGCGATGCGGCAGATGCACGGCCAGCTTGCGCGTTCGTGGACCGTCGCCCAGCTCGCGAAGACGTCCGCGCTTTCGCGCTCGGCGTTCTTCGAGCGCTTCACGCGCACCGTGGGCCTCCCGCCGATGGAATACCTGCTCGCCTGGCGCATGGCGGTCGCAAAGGATCTGCTCCGCCGGCACGACCTCGGCCTTGCCGAGGTCGCCGAACGCGTCGGTTACGGCTCGGCGAGCACCTTCAGCACCGCGTTCAGCCGGCACGTGGGCCAGCCTCCGAGTCGCTTTCGTCGAGGGCCGCCCGGAGTTCAGCGTGCGAGTAGAAGCGCTTTGACCGAGTAGAAGCGCTTCTTGACTGTGCGTCAACCGAGGCGTATCGTCCGCCGAGCCGGGGGGTGTCGAAACACATCAAGGAACACCGCATGAAGACTCAACCATCAATTCAGCTGCCCGACCCCGTAATGCCTTGGCAGCTCTTCGAAAGCGAGAGTCATGGGAATTGAGCTCGAACTGGCGGTGTTGCTCGCGTTGTCCGTGCTGGGTCAGAGCATGTTCGCACGATTCGAGATCGAAACACCGCCGATCAGGAAAATTCTGAAGTGGTTCACGATGGCCGCGATCACATTAGGCCTGTATCGAATTGTCGGGCATTGGGCGCTTCTCGTTCCCGGCGCCATGGGGGCCGCGGGGACAACATTTCATTTCATTTGGTGTCGCCGAAATGGGATCGATCCGATTCGCGCGACACCCGTTCGCAAGTACTACCAGTTGCGGGGCTGGAAGTGGCCGTACGCCACGGAGTAGCGGCGGATCGCACGATCACGCCGGACGCGGCCACGCGCTTCATTCCGGCGCGCTGGACGGTGCGTCAGCATCTGATAAGCTGCGCGCCATGTTCAAACTGCCGATCCTGTTCTTGTCGTCACTGGGTGTGTTGCTCGCGCAAGACATTCAGCGCATCAATCCACCCGGTCTCACGACTTCGGCGGCCTACACGCAGGTCGTGACGGCCAAGCCGGGCACGCTCATCTGGGTCGCCGGGCAGACCGCTCACAACGCGAAGGGCGAGCTTGTGGGAAAGGGAGACCTGAAAGCGCAAGCCAATCAGGTTTGGGAGAACGTGCGGCTGGCTCTGGTGGCGAGTGGAGCGACGTTCAAAGATGTGGTCAAGATCACGACCTATGTCGTGAATTACAAGCCTTCGATGCGCGACGATCTGCGCGCGGCGCGACTACGGTTCATGGGCTCCGCCGACCCTCCCGCCGCGACCCTTGTGGGCGTTCAGTCACTGGCATCCGAGGATTGGCTGGTGGAGATCGAAGTGACTGCGGTGATTCGATAGCCCATCCCTTCAGTTCCGTGATCGCCTGTTAGCGGCATGGGCAACGAGGCCAGGTACGCGTCCTGCTCCTGTCAGTGACCGGTCCGTGTACAAGACCGGGTGTTCCGAGCAATTTCCTGCCGATTGCTTACGTATTCCTCTGCGCGCGCCGCGGCATTTCGTGGTGCCGATCCGCGAATCGCGGGTGATGCGGCGCAAATAGGTCAGACAACGAAACAGCGCTCATCAGCGCGAATGCTTCGCATGGACGCCGCCGGACAGCGAGTACATTTGAAGGACCGAGGAGCCACCATGCCGACGCAAACGAATCCGATCGCACCAGCTCAGACCGCCGCCGCCCACGGGTGGATCGGCACCGAAACCGTCAAGACGCGCCTTGGTAACTTCGAATTCAAGAACAGCTATCCGTCGGGCGACGCCACACGGGCATTGCGGGACGCGCTCGTGTTCAACCGCGCGGTCGAGGCCTACCTCGTGCAGATGCACGGCGTCTCCTGGTATCGCGTCTGGAAGGGCGTGGGGGAGGCAGGTTCAGGCGCGGCGAATCAGGTCGTGCTGTGGGAAAACCTGATGGACGGAGCGACGCTCCTGCTCACCGGCAATTGCGAAACCGTCTACGGGCTGTGCGCGATCGACTTGAAGCGCGATGGACCGGTCGTGATCGAGGCGCCGGCGATGTTGCTCGGCGGCATCTCCGACCTGTGGCAGCGCGAGATCATGGGCATCGGCCCCACTGGCGCGGATAAGGGCAAGGGCGGCAAGTTCCTGCTGCTGCCACCGGATCACACAGGCGAGGTGCCCGATGGATTCATGACGGCCAAATCACAAACGTATGCGGTGGTGTTTGGCGTGCGCGGCTTTCAATCAGCTGGCGGGACGGCGCAAGCGGTTTCGCTGATGAAGACCACCAGAATCTATCCACTCTCTCGAGCCGCGAATCCGCCGGCGACGACGTTCGTCAACGGCTCGCATCAGGAGATCGACACGCTGTTCTCGGACAGCGGCCAGTTCTTCGACGACCTGGCCTGGATGATCGAGCGAGAGCCGCAAGCTGTCATCCCGTCGCACGAGCGATTCCAGCTCGCCGCGATCGGGATCGAGAAAGGCAAGCCGTTCAGCCCCGACGCCGCACGTCGAACGCAGCTCGACGAAGCCGTGCGATTCGCGTCGGCAATCGCGCGCGCCAACAGCTTTGCGTCGGACGACGAGGCGCGTCTGGTTTACCCCGACCGGGTCTGGGAGTGGGCGTTCGTCGGCGGCAGCGCGACGTGGGACTCGCAGGGCTACGTCAACACCGACCGGCGCGCCGGCTTCGCCTACCTTGCCATCGGCATGTCGCCGGCGATGGTGGAGAAACATGTCGGCACTGGATCGCAGTACCTGACGACGCCGCGGGACGCGAGCGGCGCCTTTCTCGACGGTGGCAAGCGTTACCGTCTGCATATTCCGGCGAACATTCCAGCGAAGAACTTCTGGTCGGTCGTGGCCTACGACGCAGACAGCCGGTCGATCCTCCGGAATGGCCAGCCGTTTCCGTCGGTCAGCACGTACACGGGGCCGCCGGCGAATGCCGACGGCTCAATCGATATCCACTTTGGCCCGACGGCACCAGCGGGCCAGGAAAAGAACTGGATCCAGACGACGGCCGGCAAAGGCTGGTTCGTCCTCTTCCGCTTCTACGGGCCACTCGAGCCCTTCTTCGACAAGACATGGAAGCCCGACGACATCGTCGAAGTGAAGTAGCGTAAGCAGTCATCAACAGCATCGCGGAATCGAGAGGCGTGAATCCATGACGACGACAACAGCCACCCCCAACTACAACACCACCATCCCCGAAGAGATCATGACGCCCGATACGGTGCAGACCCGCATCGGGAAACTCAGCTTCGTCGATGGCGTGCCCACACCGGAGACGACGCGGCTGGCCTACGACAACCTCGACTTCCTCCGCGGCGTGGAGGTCTTCCTCAATTTCGTGCCGGCCGCCTCGATGGAGGCGATGCGCCGCGGCAACGCCGCGCGCGGCGCGAAGGCTCCCACCAGGTCGTCATCTTCGACCAGCTGATGGATTCCAACCCGCTGTGGCTCACGGCCAACACCGATACGGTGTATGTTTCGGTCTTCCTCGATCTGGAACGCGGACGGTCCGACCGTCGTCGAGATCCCGCCCGGCTGCGGGCCAGGCACCGTCAACGACGCGTACTTCCGCTTCGTCGTCGACATGGGCGCGCCCGGCCCCGATGCGGGCAAGGGCGGCAAGTACCTGATCGTGCCGGAGTCGTTCAAAGGCGAGGTGCCGAAGGACGTGAAACAGGGCGGCGAATACTTCGTCGCGCGCTCGCCATCGCACGTGAACTGGCTGATCCTGCGCGGATTCCTCGTGGACGGCAAGCCGGACGCGGCGTCGAAGATGTTCCGCGACGGGCTGAAGGTGTATCCGCTGGCGAAGGCAGCCAATCCGCCGAAGATGGAGTTCATCAACAGTTCGAAGGTGCCGCACAACACGATCCACGCCAACACGTTCGCGTTCTATCGAGGAGCTCGACGACGTCATCCAGAAGGAGCCGATCGAGTTCATCGATCCCGAGCTGCGCGGGCTGGCGGCAAGCATCGGCATCCGCAAGGGCACACCGTTCGCGCCGGACGAGCGGATGAAGAAGACGCTGACCGAGGCCGTGGCCGTCGGCAACGCCACGGCGCGCGCGATCACATTCCGCAACCGCGATCCGCGCGTCCCTCATCTATAAGAACAGCCAGTGGAAGACGGGCTTCATCGGTGGCGATTACCGCTGGCTCGACGGCGACGGAGTGGGCGGCCGCGATCTCGACGCGCGCACGCTGTTCTTCTACGCAGCGACGGTGAACACGCCGGCGATGACCATGAAAATGGTGGGCAAGGGCTCACAGTACGCGGTTGTCTTCGCCGACAGAGCCGGCAACGACCTGAGTGGCGCGAAGATCGTACAAGCTCAACATCCCAGCCAACGTCCCGGCGAAGGACTTCTGGTCGGTCGTGCTCTACGACCCGCAGACGCGCTCGGAGCTGCAGACGGGCCAGCCGTTTCCCGGCAAGAACAACAAGAAGGGCGAGCTGGTCGCCAACGCTGACGGCTCGGTGGACCTCTACTTCGGCCCGAAGCCGCCGGCGGGCAAGGAGAAGAACTGGCTCCAGACGGTTCCGGGCAAGGGATGGTTTGCCTGCCTGCGTCTCTATGGCCCGACCGAACCGTGGTTCGACCAGACCTGGCGGCCCGGCGAGATCGAAGAAGTGAAATGACCGAATAGCGTGTTACGAGCCTTCGCGGATCAGCACCACGTCGCTCCTGTTGAAGCCGCTTGCGAGCGACAGCCACCGGCCATCGGGCGACCACGCGAAACTGAAGATCTTTCCAGTGGTGAAGTGAGTAATCTGCACCGGAGGCCCCCCGGTGAGGGGTTGTCGCCAGATGTTCGATATGCCGGACTGAGTCGCCACGTAGTCCAGCCCGCCTTCGTCTGGCGACCATGCCGGCGAGACCCCGAGGGTCACATCGGCTGGCCTCTCGAAACTGAACAGCCGCTTTCGATCGTGTGCCGAAATCACGACCCACCGCATTCGTCGGATCCGAACGGGGCGCTCGTCCCATTCGAACGTAGAGTAGTACATCAAGCGGCCACTCGGTGACGGCAGCGCTTCGAAACTCTCAGTCTGAATCAGCAGCGGGATCGGCTCGCCGCCGTCAATCGATACCTGCCAAATCGACGGCTTGTCCCGCAGCGAAGCGTAATAGACCCACTTCCCGTCGGGGGAACAGTTCGGATGCGCATCAATGGACCCGCTCGTCAGTTGGGTAGCACCGCCCGTACCCGGCGCGACCCGCCAGATACTGTTTCCAGGCGTCAATTGAAAGACGACGTAGCGGCCGTCGCCGCACGCGGAGACCCCGCTCACGACCTTGTGGTTGTCGGGTAACGGCAGGTTGACTGTACGGCCGTCCCGGTGCACGGCATTCAGGTTTCCGTTCAAATCGCGGTAGACGATCGTGTCGTTGTCAGGCAGCCAGCTGTGGCGTCTGAATACCGGCGCCCCCCACGTGATCTGGCGGGGTTTTTCGAGTTGATCGACCGGTGCGATCCACAGATCAGACACCAGTGAGTTCTGGACATTCACCACGGTCCTGCTGGCCGCCGCGATATCCAGACAACAAACGTCATAGTCCGTCAGGTCGCGAGTCAGGCGCTCGGCACGGCCGCCCGGATACCCGAGGTGCCAAATCGCTCCGCCCGAGATTTGCAGTTTGTTTCCGGCCTCCCACGGCGCGGACTGCCTCGCGAGCGTCTCCGACATGACGGCGAGGAGCCCCGATCCATCGGGGACCCAGCGCACGCGGCCGATGCGATTCTCGGTACTGTAGATCTCGCGGCTGCTGCCGTCCGCAACAGAGAGAAGCACGACGGACCAGCGCCCTTTCGCCTGGTCGGCACCAGAGGCCGCCACGGTTTTTCCGTCAGGCGACCAGGACGGTCCAAAGAACGAGAACATCGACGGTGTTCTCCGCGAGGCCAGAATCCGTTGAGCCCCGCCGTCCGCGCTGGCAATAACGAGGTGAGTGAGGCGGCCGGCGCCACGCATGAAAACGAACTGTTTCCCGTCGGGTGAGAAGCTCACCGGTGTGTCGACGTCATCGAGTACGGGTGTCTCCGAGCCTCCAATTGCGGGAATCCGGTTGAGCACGAACCCGCCGCGATTCATCACCCCGCGCGAGAAGTAGAGGTGCTGGCCGTCAGGGCTGAACACCACATCCGTTAGTATCCCGGGTCGGCGTGGAACGACTTGCGTCCGCCCGCCGGTCGCGATCTGCTTCAGCCAGAGGCTGTATTCATCCCCGTCGTTTTCGACATACGCGACATAGCGGCCGTCGGGGGATATCGCGGCGTTCGTAGCCTTGCCGGTCTCCGTCACTCTGGTGACGTGAATGCTCGCCGGGTCCAGATACGGCCGCCCACTGTGCATCGATGTCCACGTAAGCGCCAATACCGTCCCCAAGACGACGAATCCTGCACACGACGACGGCCTGCTTTGACAGCCCGCAGATGCCTGGCCCGGACGGTCGGCGGGGATGACTGCTCTGTCGCAGGGACCTCGGGCGCGAGTCGGACGCCCGGGGGAATCTCCTTCACCCGTGCCGTAAAGCGATAACCGTGTCCCGGAACGGTGACGATGTACCGCGGATTCTGTGCGTTGTCGCCCAGCGCCTTTCGGAGAAGGAAGATCTGCTGGGTGAGGTTTCCTTCCTCGACCGTGACATCAGGCCAGACGGCGTGAAGCAGTTCGTCTTTCGTGACGACGCGGTGCCGGTTCGCGACGAGGAAGACCAGGGTGTCGAACGCTTTCGACATCAGCGGCACAGGCGTGCCGTCGCAGACGAGGAGACGCTTGTCTGCGAGGAGCTTGAATCCGTCGAACTCCCAGTTCTGACCGGCTGAAGAGCCCACCATGGCTGTTGCCTCGGATATTACCCCGCGGTGGATGATGCCGGGTTGGTGAGACTCATCGCAATCTGAGCGGGCTGTCGGCGCGCCTCGATTCCTCCGGACGTCGTGGTGTACGTGCGATTTGCTGGATGCGCCGGGGGTGTTCCGGCCTGTCTCGTGCTGGCGTCGGAAGGCCCCGGTCCCCGCCGCCGAGTCGAGTGCGACGATGCGACGGCACCACTCACCAGGATGCCTGCAGCACGAGCGCGACCCAGCCCGCGCGCGACTTCACACTCATGCGTCGCATTCCCAGACGGCGGTATGCCCGGTCCACGTCGGGTTCGACCGACGAAGGAATCCCCGAAAGCACCAGGTGCCCGCGAGGTCCGACGCGCCGGACGAGCGCCGGCGCCATCTCGATAAGCGGCGCAGGCAGCACGTTGGCCAGGACCATCGGCCACGTTCCCGACACCGCGTCCGGCCCGCCGCGTGTCAATTCCAACCGTTCGCCGATCGCGTTGATGCGCGCGTTCTCTGCAGCGACGCGCAACGCCTCGTCGTCGATGTCGATGGCTCGCGCTCGTGGCACACCGAGCATCAGCGCTGCGAGCGCAAGTACACCCGACCCGGTCCCCACGTCGAGCACAGCGTCCGGAGGGGCGATCCGCACGTGTTCCTCGAGCACCTCGAGACACAGCACGGTCGTCGGGTGCAGCCCTGTGCCGAAAGCCGACGCGTCGATCAATCGGAGGGCACCGGCCGCCTCCGCTTTGGTGTGAGCCGGAACGATCGTCAGACGTCCGATGCGGATCGGGCGGGGGCTGAGGACCCACACGGATTCATCGTCGCGCCCCGTGGCAGGCGACACGGAGATATTGTCTGCGCCGACGCCGAGCGCACTCGCGATCTGGTCTGCCGCGACGGCGTCGGGCATGAGGACCGTGATCTCGCCATGGCGCGCGCACTCGGCGTCAATCGCGCCGAGCTCGACGAGCCGATCGAGCGCATCGTCGGCGACGTTGCGGATGTCTACGCGGTACGGCACGCTTCAGCATAACGTGTCACCCGATAGAGGGCTCGGCGCGACGGCATTGGGTTCGATCAGCGGCGTCGTTTTCCGCTAATAGAGAATCCGATGAAATTGACACTCATCGCAGGAAGGACCGTCTCATCCCGAACGCCATGAATATTCGTTCTGGCAACGTTGACGTGAAGGCTGGCCTGCTTCCTCACGAAAGGCGTCACAAAGTCGCAGAGTCGAACGCCGACACTCACAGTGGATGCCGGCTTCCAGTCGTGTCCGCCATCACCGTCAGGCACCATGACCAGCATGACACCCACTGCCGGCAGCGTGTAGCGTCCGACCTCGAACACCGAAATCTGCATCCCAACGATGCCGTAGAGTTGCGTCGCCGGGTATTGTGCCCGCGTCCATAATCCCGTCAGATGGACTCGTTGAAAAAACGAAGTCTTCACGACCTTGTCGTCAACTTTGCCGCCTGACCTTACCAACGACGAGTGCCGGCGTTGGAGAATTTGTAAAGGCTGTTCGTCCCAGTGGCGGAGAATGTAACAGGCAGTGTCAAGCAGTGGATTGGCGCCTAAGAAACCCTGACATTCCTCCTCGAGCCAGACGGGCGGTTCAGGACGCTTCTTGCGTTCCCAAATCGGCTGGTCGTTGAAGTTATGCGCAACCCTGTTCCCCCATTGTTCAAACCACTCCTCCCACGCATAGTACCTGTCGGAGCCACTTTGCTAGCTCATCAAATCCTGCTGCTGCTGCTGCTGCTGCTGCTGCTGCTCAGACTGCGTCCCAAGAACTACCTCTTGCGCTTGGGCAGAAGCCGGAGCTGCGCTGACCGCCAGGACAGACAGGAAGACACACATTACGGGCGTAGCGAGTGGCGCGGTCATGGTGTCCCCCAGAATCGGCTATTGCCACCTGCCCAGACCTATGGATGAGCTTAGAAAAAGTGTGCACCGCCTTTCAATGGATGTAAAGTGAATTTTCGCCCCAAGCCAGCCGACGTATTATTGGCCGCGAGCTCCAGCGTTGGGGCGCCCTGCCGATTGGAGAAGAAGCTGTGAAACCGCGGGTGATCCTGGCTGATGACCATGTGATGGTCGCCCAAGGTCTGGGCCGGTTGATTGCGGAAGCCGCTGAGCTTGTGGCAGTCGTCAACGACGGCCGACAGCTCGTGGAAGCCGCACGAACGCACCACCCGGACATCATCGTCTCCGACATGATGATGCCGGTGATGAACGGTCTGGACGCCATGCGCCAGCTCAAGGCGGACGGATCGCACGCACGCTTCATCTTCCTCACGATCCACGGCGACGCGCGCCTCGCGGCGCAAGCGCTCCGAGCCGGCGCCGCCGGCTACCTGCTCAAGCAGTCGGCCGGTGAGGAGCTCCTCGAGGCCCTGTCCACCGTGATGGACGGCCGCACGTATCTGACGCCGCTCATCACGAAGGACGTCCTGTGGACGATGTCGAATGCCGTCGAGGATAGCGCGCCGACGTTGACGCCACGTCAACTCGAGATCCTGCGCTGATCGCGCAGGGCAAGCGGATGAAGGAGATTGCCGCTGAGCTCGATCTGTCGGTTCGAACCATCGAGGACCACAAAGCTCATCTGCTGCGGACGCTTGGCGTCGAAAGCACCGCCGATCTCGTCAAGTTTGCCGTGCGCCAGGGGCTCGTCCAGGCCTGAACCCCCGGGATATCCGGTCGCCAGACCCGTATTTTCCACGTCTATTCCCGTGGTTCCCCCCGATGCGGCGCGCTGACGACCGCTGTTACCTTCTGCGCGTTTACCAGGGATCGACGTCACCATCAGTCGAGGACGCTCGAGCCCGTCGACTGCAACATAAAGGACAGGACATGGCAATTCAGCTTACGGCCCTGCACACAGACTTTCCCAGAATGGAACGACGCGGATCCGCGGGGGCAATGGTGGGCACCAGCATCGCCTGGCAATCGGTGATGCATCGGGTGGAGCTCGTCGCTTCGACCAATGCGACCGTCCTGCTGCTCGGCGAAACGGGCACCGGCAAGGAGCTTCTGGCGCGGTCCATTCACGAACGAAGCGCGCGCCGGACGCGGAACATGGTGGTCGTCGATTGCGGCGCTTTGCCTTCGTCGCTCATTGAAAGCGAGCTCTTCGGCCGCGAACGTGGTGCCTTTACGGGCGCGCACACGGCGCAGGCCGGCCGCTTCGAGATGGCGAACGGCGGCACCGTCTTTCTCGACGAGATTGGCGAGCTTCCGTTGGAGCTTCAGCCGAAGCTGCTGAGGGTCCTTCAGGAAGGTCAGGTCGAAAGACTCGGCTGCATGCGGACAACGCGTGTAGACATTCGCATCATTGCGGCCACGAATCGAAACCTGGCGGACGAAGTCCGCCAGCGGTCGCTTCAGAGCCGATCTCTTTTACCGTCTCAACGTCTTTCCCATCACGGTGCCGCCGCTTCGTGACCGGCCTGACGATCTTCCGGCGCTGGTCCATCACCTCGCCGATCGAGTGGGCCGCGAGCTGGGACAGGCCGATCGAGCGAATAGCGCCCGGCTCGCTGGAGGCGCTGGCGCGGCATCGACTGGCCGGGGAACATCCGTGAGCTCGAGAACGCCCTTCGGCGGGCCATCATTCTTTCCCGCAACGGTCTGCTCGATCTGAGCGACTTCGTGGGTGAGCCTATCGACGGTGTGGGCGCGCCGGCGTCCATCGCCAGCCGCGTGCGGCCGCTCGCCGAAGCCGAGCGCGATCACGTGAACTTCGTTCTCGAGCAAGCGGGATGGCGTGTCGAAGGACTCGCCGGCGCGGCGCAGTTACTGGGGTTGAAGCCGAGCACGCTGAGAAGCCGGATGCAGAAGCTTGGCATCGAACGGTTGCCAACGCCGAGGCCCACTGGGGGCATCGGGGCGGTTGCGCATTCCTGACCTGTAAGCACCTGGTGTGGCAGCGCCCGGACATGGGTGTTTGGTATAGGTTCCGGATGGCGCGTTGCGGTAGCATGGGCGGCACTTTGCGGAGCACGAGGCGATGACGCGCTTCAGCGTCGAACGCATGCAGGAACTGGCTGGGCAGCTGATCGTCGCCCAGGAGGCAGAACGTGAGCGCATTGCCCGCGAACTGCACGACGACGTCGGCCAACAACTCGCCGGATTGTCGCTTGCGCTCAGCGGGCTCAGACGGCGCATCGCCCATCACGATCAGGCGGTGCTGGAAGCATCGCTGACGACGCTGCAGCAGCAGACGATGGGCCTGGCGGACACCGTGGGACGTCTCGCACACGAGCTGCATCCGGGCGAGCTCCAGCAAGTCGGGCTCGTTGAAGCGCTCAGGATCCGTTGTGACGAGTTCCAGCACCAGCACGGCGTCGAGGTGACGTTCGGCGCCGAAGACCTCACGCCCCTTGCGCCCGACGTGGCGCTGTGTCTGTTTCGGGCTGCGCAGGAAGCGCTGCGTAACGTGGCGAAGCATGCCAGCGCCCGCCGCACCCAGGTGGTGCTGTCGCACGGAAACGGCCAGCGGACGCTGACGATTGCCGATGACGGCCAGGGTTTCGACGTCGCCCACGCACGGCAAGAGGGTGAAGGGCTCGGCCTCCTCATCATAGAAGAACGAGCGCGTCTGCTGCACGGCAGCGTGCAAATCGAAAGCGACGCCGGACGGGGCACGACCGTCAGCATCTCGATTCCGACAGCGACGCTCTAACGCGCAGGTCCCCGCTGCACGCGTGGTCGCGCAATCTGACTTTGTTCGGAAGCCCTACGTTGAGGCGGAACTTCTCGCCACGAATTGGAGAGCGACTGGGTGTTCGTTACACCTACAGCTCCTCCGATCAGCGCGCGGACCGCGCGCACGCGGTCGCCGCAGCGACCCCGTCCGCACTCTCTCGAGCCTTGAGCGGCCTGCCGGCGTCTCTGGTCGATCAACTGCGGGACGCGGCGATCCAGGGGCGAGTCAAGCGCCTCGAACGGCTTGCCGACGAGGCCGGCCTCTATTCGGAGTCCGCGGCCGCCGAGATTCGGGCCTTCGCGGCCGACTTTCGCTACGAGGCCCTGGTCGCCGCGCTCGAAGCGGATACCTCGCGCGAGGATACGGGCCTCGGTTCAGGGAAAACACGATGATCGACGAGTCCCCACACCTTGCCAGCCTTCTGGTGGTCGACGACACGCTCGAGAACCTGCGCCTCCTCGGCAACATGCTCGGTGAAGAAGGGTACGAAGTGCGACCCGTGAGCAGCGGCCGCCAGGCTCTCCAAGCGATCGAGCACGATCCGCCGGATCTCATCCTGCTGGACGTGAACATGCCCGACATGGACGGCTACGAGGTCTGCCGGCGTGTACGGGCGAACGATCAATCGAGAGAGGTGCCGGTGATCTTTCTGACCGCGTGGGCCGACAGGGCCTACATGGTCAAGGCGTTCCAGGTGGGCGGCGCGGACTACGTGACCAAGCCGTTCCTGTTCGAAGAGGTGCTGGCGCGGGTGAGAACGCACATCGCCCTGAGGCGAGCGCGAGAGGCGCTGGCCGAACGCGACGAGCGCATGCGGGAGCTCGAACACCTGCTGCGCGAGGCGACTCGACTCGAGCAGGGAAAGATGCCGAGCAAGCCGCAGGTATACGCGGACGTCCGATTTTCTCGATACCGAACATGGCCCGCGGCACCCTGGCACGCTGGCGGAATAGTGTCGCCTCCGGTTAGACTGCTCGCGCCGGCGGTGGTTCCGGCGCCGCCGCCGAACGAGAGCGGCTGCGTACCTCGCCGCTGTGAGGAGCTGTGGTGGACACCATGGAACGGTACCGGCGCACACGCTTTGCAGCAACCGCGTTGGTTGCGGTGTGCGCCTCCTCGATATCGGCAGCGCCGCAGCCGCCGGAGCTCGAGGCGTTGATGACACGCGTCGGCGAGCGCGTCGCCGAGTATTACCGCCGTGCGCAAAGCGTGATTTGCGTCGAACGCTCGACTGTCCAACCCATTCGGTTGAACTGGATGCCCGAGGGGTTTTCGCGGACGGTCGAATCAGACCTGCGCGTCGAATCCGCACCGCCGGCCGACGGTGACACGCAACCGTACGCGACAGTCATTCGGGACATCCGTCGCATCAACGGGCGGGCGCCCCGCGAGCGGGACAAGAAAGACCGCGCGGGCTGCACGGATCCCAACCCGCTGTCGCCAGAGCCGCTCGCCTTCCTGCTCGCGGCGCATCAGGACGACTACCAGTTCACGTCGGTACGCCCCGGCAGAGAGCGGGACCGCGCCGCACTGATCATCGACTTCATGTCGACGAACCGCACAAGCCGGCCGGAGCTGATCGAAGACGTGCGGGGCCACGACGACTGCTTCGACTGGTCGGGGCCCGTGGCGACGAGAGGGCGCGTCTGGGTGGATGCGAAAAGCGCACGAGGTGCTGCGCCTCGATCGGCGCCTCGACGGCCCCGTCGACGTGCGGGTTCCCTGGAAGCTGCAGCGCCGATACGGTCTCCCGCCGTGGGTCGTGCTCGAGCGGGATGATCTGACCCTGCGCTACACAGACGGTCGCCTTCAGTGACCCCGACGAGGTCGTTCTGCTGCCGGAGTCAATCGAATCGCTGACTGTGGTGCGCAGCGGTCTGCAGTCCATTCGACGGACCGACCGATTCAGCAGTTACCGGCGTTTTCTCACCGCGGGTCGCGTAATCAAGGCTCCATGAACGGGCCTTCGCCCGCTGCTTCGACGAGTGCATTGCAAACACGCCTTCAACGGCGTCGCGCAACCGATCACCGCCATTCGCCCTGAAGCACGAACGCCGCCCAATAGTAGGGCGCGGTCCAGCGCTGCTGCTTCCAGATCGCGATTTGCGCGTCACGCAACGCCGCCGCTGGTGGCTTGCCGTCCTCGAGCATCAACCGGTAGAAATGTGTCATCAGGACAGCGGTGGCCTCATCGTCGACTTTCCACAGGCTCGCGACCACCCGGGCTGCCCCGGCATACATGAAGCCGCGCGCCAACCCGACCAGTCCCTCGCCTTTGACGTCCTTGCCCAGACCGGTGTCGCACGCGCTGAGCACGACCAATTCAGCCGGCAAGTTGAGGTTGTAGATGTCGTGCAGCCGCAGGAAGCCATTTTGCGGCCGTCCGTTTTGATCGACGAGCGAGAGCACGATGCCGGAGAGTTCCGGATGTTCGTCGTTGAGCAGGCCGTGTGTGGCGAAGTGGACGATGCGATACTGGCTGAGTTCTGGACTCATCGCCTTCGCCCGCGACGCGTCGAAGCCCGTCGCAATCAGCGCTGCGCCAGCCGGAGCGAGAGACATGATCGCTTTCGCTTCCTGACCCGATGATAGCAGGCGCGGAAGGGCATAGCCGTCGCCACGGATGCTCGCGTCTCTCAGAGCCCCGCCCACCTCTGCCGTCGCGGGACGTTCCCGATGAGCCGTTACTTTCGCGACCTCCAACGATAGGCGCGGATCATCCAGCTCGAAGACCGGATCGGCGAGAAGCGCGACTGCCTTGGGCGCGGGAGTGCGCGCGATCGTTTCGCGCCGCAGCGCTGCCAGCGCTGACGCCGATGGCAGGCTGACGATCTCGTGGTCGACCATGAGCGGGACAGGAAGCTCCCGCTGCTGTGACTCGCTCCGTCCCGGCTCGCTCGGCGAAGGCAATGCCGCGAAGGGTATGTACTGGAGCGCCCCCTCGCCCGCGATGAGCAAGCGCTTGTCGCCAAGCTGGCGTGCGACCGGTCCCAGCGCCATCTGGCTCAGTGCCGCAGCATCTTGCCAGTATCGCGCATCAGCATCTTGCACACGGGCGCCATAGTCCCCTTCAGTCTCGCCGGGTCTGCGCTGACGTGCGCGGAGGTCGTCGGTACACGAGGCGGGCGGCTCGCTCCATTTCGGCACGTTTGGGCAGCTCGTGACTGGTGAGCGAGGTCCGCGTCACGGCCCACACGTAGCTCCGCTCGTCGCCCAGCGCGTACTCGAGGAGCAACGTGCGATCGTCAAGCAACTTCTGCACGTCGACGATGGAGAGAGCCTGCACCTGCGTGAGCGCGGCGTAGCGCGGACCCTTGGCC
Source organism: uncultured Acidobacteriota bacterium (assembly GCA_963710415.1). GTDB lineage: Bacteria > Acidobacteriota > Vicinamibacteria > Vicinamibacterales > 2-12-FULL-66-21 > CAVQAH01. The sequence continues at coordinate 29,703 of CAVQAH010000007.1, forward strand.
TTGATCTGGTTCCGTACCTCGTCGTAGGCAGCCGTCAGCGCAGCCAGTTCCTTGTCAAGGGCAACCGCTTCTTCCCTGGTATGTTTGCCGCTCAGCAACCGCGCCTGGCGCTCGGCCACCGCATTGAGCCGCTGCTCGAACGAGCGCTCGCGCGCGAGCAACGCCTGGTCAACGCCCTGCCGAATGTCTGCGCGCGCCTCGGCCAGCAGGTCGATCAGGCTTCGGGCGCGCCCGCGTTCGCTCACCACCAGGGCTTCCGCTGCGAACCCTCGCGAGGGCCGCTGCCGATCGTGCAACATCAACACGTCGACCAATAGATCGTCGTACTGCCGAACGGATGCCAGATACGATGCACGCAACTGCCTGACTGGCGACGTTGGTGCGGAGCGACTCGACAATGCTCAACGCGGACTGGATAGTGGCGCGCGCTTCGGTGAGCTCGCCGAGACCCCGCTGTGCGCCAGCCATGTTGTAGAACGTCAGAGACTCTCCGAAGCGATCGCCGAACGCCCGAGCGAGTGGGAGCGCTCGCCGGTAGTAGTCGAGCGCCTCGCGCCGGCGCCCGAGGCTTTCGTACACGCGGCCCATGTAGTTCAACGTGTACGCCGCGTCGCGGTCGTCCTGGCCCGACCGCATTAGCTGCAGCGACTGTTTGAAGTAGTCGAGCGCGCGATCCTTGTCGCCGAGCGCATCGTGAACCAACCCGATATCCCTGAGCGTCTGCGCTTCGAGGCCGAGGCATGGCGAGTTGGCGGAAGGTCGCCAACGCTGGATGGAAAGAGTCGAGAGCCTTCTGGCTTTCTCCCAGGCGGTAGTAGACCCGACCGACATCCAACTGTGTTTCGGCGGCTCCCCAGCGGTCGTCGGTCGCCTGGAAGAGGGCGAGCGCCTGACCCCAGTATTCGAGCGCGCGCCGTTCTTCGCCGAGTCCTCGATACGCCACGGCGATATTCGCGAGGATGGTCGCGGTTGACGGCCGGTCGCCGGTCGGCTCGATGAGCTGCCGGGCCTGAAGATGCGAATTCAGTGCCTCCTGTCGATCGCCCAGCTTGTTCTGGAGATTGCCGAGAGCCGAGAGCGCGAGGGCCTCGCCCCGAGACTCCTTCACCTCCCGCCACAACGCGAGCGCTCGATGATACGCGTCGAGAGCCTTTTGGGACTCACTGAGCATCTGATAGACGTACCCGACCGACACCAGGGACTGCGCCTCTCCCCGGGGGTCATCCAGCGCGCGCCACTGTGACAGCGCCTGCTCCTGGATTTCCCGCGCCTTGGACATGTCGCCCAGGCTGTGGTACGCATCTCCCATGACGCTGCGCGCCCGTGCTTCGCCACGTCGGTTGCCAGCCGCCTGGTTCAGGGCGAGCGCGGTGGTGGCATTGTCGAGCGCCTTCTGTGTGTCACCCAGGAAGAACTGGAGGTAGGCGAGGCCGGCGAGCGTCTCGCCTTCGCCGCCAACATCTTTAGAGCTTCGGCTGAGCGAAAGGGCGCGATCGTAGGAGGAAAGTGCTTTCTGAGTATCACCGAGCGCCTGATACACTTCCGCGACGGCTCTGAGCGCGTTGGCCTCTCCGCGCTCCTCACTGGCGGCGCGCCACGCGCGGCCCGCCGCTTCGAACTCCCTGATAGCCTGACGGGACGACGATTCCGTCTCCTCCGCACGAAGTCGGGAACCCTCGACGAACGCACGCTCGGCAGCGAGCCGGCTCCCATCGCGGCTGGGAATCGGCAGGGATGATGGCTGCGTCAAGAGCGCAAGACACACAGCCAGGAACGCCACCAGGCGGGCCGGCGTCATGACTCACCTGGGTTTTTTGCGCGGGCGAATATTGGAGGAGAACTCCACGATACGTTTGACGAAAGCCGGGTTCGCCCGAATACACTCGCTCAACCCTGCTTTCACGACACTGATCGGCGGGTTGCGCATGCTGTGGATGGGATTGAGGCCACGGTCTTCGGATTTGCGGTCCTCCGATTTTCTGAATCGTTCGCTCCCCAACACAGCCGACGCGGAGTTGGGCGGTCTGTCGGGGGCAAAACCGAGCAACTCTTCGTTCTTGTTGCCCTGCTTGAATCCGCGTTGCTTTCGGCGCGTCTGCTCCACGTACTCCTGCAGGAAGGCATTCCAGCCCGAACGGCGGGCGAACGCCAGGTCTTACGTACGACGGCGCGACGTCGGACCACGGGAAGTAGATCGACACTCCCTTGGAAAACTGATTCTCGACGCCGGTGTAGCACGACTTGCGGACCAACGGGCCATCAATCGCCTCGATGACCTTCCGGCACGCCCTCGCCGCTCTGGGATCCCGCGCTGCCAACAGCTCGCAGAAATCCTGCAGATCGACAAAAAGCTCTCCGTTGTAGGATTGCGACTCCCAGTGAGCCAGGATGATGGCATCCGTGAACGCCGGCCTCTTCAGCCTGCCTTTGATGGCTTTGGTGAAGTTCTTGACTGCCGTGACTACGGCGTGAAGAGGCACTCACTTTCAACACCGACTGATCGACCGACAGGCCGCCCATCACGTAGTCGCTGTAGAAGCCGATGTACCTCATCGACTATCATTTTCGCGAGTTCCTCGGTCTTCGCATCCTGATTGTCTTGCAGTTTCTGAAGGATTTGTCCGTAGGGCCAGCCGGCGGCCGGGCTGAAGCTCTCCGAGCCGACCAGGTACTCGACGACTCCTCTGAGCTCGTAGCACACCTCGACCATGCTCATCAGGCAGACATCCATTCCGAGGATGTCAACCTTGATCTTCAGCTTCTTCTTCGCCTGCGCGAAGACTTCCCTTAGGTCTGGAATGCTCAGGGAAGAATTCGCCGGGTTCTCATCCTTCAGGAGAAAGTCGTCTTCAGTTCCCGCTCCATGGCCGGCCAGGACGACCATGTAGCGTTTGGCGCGGAAATGTTGTTGGGTCCAACTGATGAAGTCGAAGAGCGTCGCAGGGTCGCCGGTATCCGTTTCCCCGTCCTTGCGTTTTGGACGTTGGGCACGAGCCTTGTGGCCGGGCCGCGGGGAGAACTTGATCGCCGGTTCTTCTATCGTAATCGCATGGGTCCCCAGGCCACCAGTGACTGGCCTCGCACGGCCGGTGGAGGTCCTTGGCGCTGGCGCGCCCTTGATGACATAGCGGTGTGACGGAATGCGTGAACTCTTGGGATCGAACTGGGCGATCACCGCAATGCGGCCGTCGGTTGGCACGCCCTCCATTTCGGTGAGTGAAAAGACCGACTCCTCGGTCAGGTTGTTATCGCCAGCGAGATACACCATGACGGTCCAGTCGAATTCCGGCGTGCTTTTCTTGGCCATGGCAGTCCTCCGACGGGCTCATCGTGGCCGGTCGAATCAGAGCGCGTTGACGCGAAGACCGTGCTTCTGCTCGTTCACAACCTAACCGTTTCCTTTTTACTCAGGATCGGAGCCGGACGGGATGATGCCGCCTGCCGGGAGCTGACGCGCGCAGCACGCGTCCGTAGTGGGACAAGATCAGGCAGCTCAGTTGCGCCAGTCTAGTTGTCGCCTGGTGCTGGCGCAACTTCCCGAAAAAAATGACCTACACCAGAAAAATGACGCCTGGGCTTGTTTCATTTCACGACGGCAGTGCCGAACGAGGTCCTACTTCGCGAACCGCCGGAAAAAGCTGGTCTCGTTCCAGGTCGGCCGCGCCTGGTCGTTGGCGACTCGCTGCAGCAGGTTCAAGATCACCCGATTGAACCTGGCTGCCGCCTCGAGATCGACCGGCTGCGTCGTGTCGTCGTTTGGCTTGTGGTAGACGTCCCTGACCCACTCGCGGCGAATCTTTTCTTCAGGGGATCCGAACTCGTAGCCGAACTTGAACGCGAGCGACGGAATGCCGCGCCGGATGAAGCTGTACTGATCGCTCCGGATGAAGCGGTTCTGCTCGGGCTCTCGATCGGTCTGGACGTCCACGCCGAGCTCCTTCGCAGCCGCGCGCACAGTGTCGCCCAGCGACGATTCGGTGAGCCCCTGCACCTCGATGACCTTCAGTGGATAGAGCGGCAGGAACATGTCCAGGTTGATGTTGGCGACAATCCTGTCGGCTGCGACGGTCGGCCGGGCGGCGAAGTATTTCGATCCGAGCAGCCCCTTTTCCTCCGCGGTCACGGCCACGAACACGATGGACCGTTTCGGCGATGCCCCGGATTCCTTGAGCAGCCGCGCGACCTCGATCAGCGACGCCACTCCCGAGGCGTCGTCCATTGCGCCGTTGTAGATGCTGTCGCCGTTGATGACGCGGCCGATGCCAACGTGATCGAGGTGGGCTGACATGACGACGTATTCGGTTCTCAGCCGTGGATCGGATCCCTCGTAGATGCCGACGACGTTCGCGGATTCGAGGGTGTCGCGTTTGAGCGCTGCATGCACGCGAAGGGTTCCCGCCAGCGCAAAGCGAGGCAGCGCCTTCTTGTCGGCAATCAGCTGATTCAACTCGTCAATCGTGTGCCCGCTGCCGGCGAGAAACTTCTCGCCACCCCGTCGGGCAATCGTGATCGAGACAGTCTGTCCCGCCTGCTCCTGCAACTCGCGATCGGCGAGGACGATGGTGGGTTGGGGAGCTTGCGCGCGGCCGCCTCCAGGTTCGGCGCCGGTGGAAGGCGTGGGGGCATCCTGAGTTGTGCCGGCAGGCGGACGCGGGTTGGGGAGGGTCGCAATTCCGATCGCGCCCGCCTTCTTCAGCACCGCCCATCGCTCGCCGGCGGAGCTGACGTGCGATCTGACGTTATCTGTCACATCGACGGGCGCGGGGAGCGTTCACGTACACCGCGATTTTCCCGCGGAGGTCCAGGCCGGCCAGGTCGTCCCAGTTCGCCTCGGGAATCGATAGCCCGTAGCCGATGAAGACCATCGGCGCTTCGACCGAGCCATCCAGCTCGCCGCGCGCGCTCAGCGACGCATCCTCACCCAGCGTCAGCGGCTCTTCCTGCCCGTTTCGAACGAGCACGAGCGTCGATTGCTCCGGGACCAGGACACGCGATTCGAATTTCACCGGTTGGCGGTAACCAGAAAGGCCCCCCGGTTTCAACCCGATCTCCTTGAACTGCGCTTCCACATAGGCGGCGGCCTTCTCGAATCCTGGCGTGCCCACGTTGCGCCCTTCGAGCGCGTCGGCGGCCAGGAATTCGATGTGACTCCACCATCGTTTGCCTTCGGAGGCCGGGTCCTGGATGGCGAGAGCGACAAGCGCGACGAGCAGGCATCGACACTTCATGATGGCGCAGGATTGTAGCGGATCCGCGAAGGGTCGGTGACGAGACAAGGAGAATTGCGGCGTTCCTACTGATAGCGATAGAGCTTGATGCGCTGTATCGACAATCGGCCGGGCACCAGCCGAAGGTGACGTCCCTGATGGGTCTCGTCACCGTTCAGCCAGCGAAGGTTCTTCCACGTGCCGTTCACGAATCGCCCTTCTTCGACGTTGAGGATCCCAGACTGCCAGCCGGGCTCGGTGGCTGCGAACGTCACGGTCATGCCGATGCCCGCGAACAGAAACTCGTCGGCACCCGTGGCGATCACCAGGCCACCCGCCGGCCGTCGTCGCCGTCGAGGCCGGACTCGCACTTGCGGCCGCCGTCGCCCCGTCGGCGAGCGATGGCGGCGAGCTGCGCTCGAAGCTCGCGTCAGGATGTAGCCGTTCAAGCGGATCTGTTGCGGCTGCCGATTGTCGGGATGTTCCTGGATGAGTCCGGCCATCGTGCCGCGGCCCTGGTGATGCGAGGATCAGCGGCGTGAGCTGATCCACCATGTCGTAGCTGGCCGCCAGCAGGCCGGCGCCCGGCTCGCCGATCGACTCGATGGCGAACGGAGAGAACCCGAGCGCGTCGTGCTCGGCGAAGGCGTAGAGGGCGTTGACCGCCGCATCGGGATTGCGCAGGGCCTCGGGCACGAAGAGCGGATTCCCGCCGCGCACGTAGCGGCGCGTCCACTCGACGAACGTCGGGAAATAGATGTCCGGCGCGATGAAGTCGATCGCCGGCGCGCCCGCGCGCCACACGTCGAGCAGGTGCGGCAACGGACCGGCGCTCGGATACTGGCCGGGCTGATAGCCGGGACGGATCAGCGCGGCGTTGACGAACATCGGCAGCGGATACTCGGCCTTGCCTGCGGCGGCGACGTGCTGCGTGAATCGCGCGAAGTGCCAGGCCATGAAGAGCTCTTCGGCCGCCGGCGCCGCTCGCCGAACACTTCGGCCCACGTGCCGGCTCGCTTCGCGCCCGTGCGCACGCCACCGCATCGCGCAACTCGGGAGCGAGCGACTCGGCATGCTTGACGAGATACTCCATCAGCTCGCTCGGAACCGGCGGAGGCGAACAGCTGTCGTCGCCCTGCTCGCTGTGGTCGCGCGCGTCCGGGATCATGCCGATCTCGTTCTCGACCTGCACCATCACGACCGTGTGCGCCTCGTCCGTCGATCGCCTTCAGGTGCTTCATCAGCGCCGCAAACGCGCGCGCGTCGGCGTCGCGGTTCGCGGTGGAGAAAGGCGAGAGGATCTCGACGCTTCGTCCGCTCGCGTCGACGGCTGCGCGGAAACCGGCGCTGGTCCTTCTTCACCCAGGCCGGCGCGTAGCACGACATGCTGTTTTTCCACTGCCGAACCAGAGCAGCACGAGCTTCAGTGTCGTGCTTGCGCGCCTCGGCGACGAGGCCATCCACCAGCGCGAAATCGAACCTGCCTTCCTCGGGTTCGAGAAGGTCCCAGTAGACCGGCGCCAGGATCGTATTCAGGCGCAGCGCGCGAAATCGCTCCCAGAACGGGCGCGAGGTAATCGAGGTTCGACGCCGACGAGTTGCCGAGTTCGCCGCCGCGGATCAGGAACGGACGCCCGTCCACGACGAGTTGCGTCGCGCCGCTTTCGCTGCGGAGGTGCGGGCAGCGAAGGCGATTGGCGCGGCTAACGCCGAGGCTGCAGATGCCGAGCGCGACCCCAGTCCGAGGCTGCACCGCGCACGCGCGCTCCATGAGTGTTGACCGGCGCTAGCACGCCCGGTGCTGTAGCTCGTCTGCGGCGATTGAGCTCCCCGGCCGCCGTCCCAGCGCGAACCCGAAGTAGTCGCGCGCGTTGAAGAAGCAGATCTGCTGGACGAGTCGGCCGAGCAGCTCGCGGTCGTCGGGCAGCAGCCCGCGCCGGACATCCTCTCCGAGCAGGTTGCACAACAGCCGCCGGAAGTACTCGTGCCGCGAGTAGGACAGGACGCTGCGCGAATCGGCCACCATGCCCACGAATCGGGCGAGCAGGCCGGTGTTCGAGAGCGCGTTGATCTGCGCCGTCATGCCCTGGACGTGGTCGAGGAACCACCACGCGGCGCCGAGCTGCAGCTTGCCGGGAACGTGCCGTCCTGAAAGCTGCCGAGAATCGTCGCGAACAGCTCGTTGTCGCCCGGGTTGCGTTGTAGAGGATCGTCTTCGCGAGCTGGTTTGTCGCGTCCAGTCGATCGAGGAAGCGCGCGAGCGGCCGTCGCCTGCTCGAGCATCGCCGATCGAATCGAAACCGGCGTTCGCGCCGAGCAGCCGGCACTGGCGCGAGTTGGTGCTGCGCAGCGCGCCGAGATGGAACTGCTGCACCCAGCCGCGCTCGTGGTTGAACACCGCCAGGTGGTACAGCAGCGCCGACTTCAGGCGCCGCGCGCTGGTCGGCGTCCAGCCGCTTGCCCGCATCGCAGTCGATCGAAATCGTCGTCCACCTCGCTGGTCGTCCCACGTCGTCGGCGGCCATCGTCTCGAGGCCGACATCGGACGGCGCGGCACCCGAGCTCGTGGAACGCCTCGTAGCGGACGCGCAGCGCGTCGAGCAGCGACGCGAGGCGGCCGCCAACGGCTCGCGCCGAAGCCGCCTCGAGCCGCGCGACCCACGCGTTGAACGCGCGCCGGATCCTCGACGGCCAGAATCTGGTCCGACCGCCACGTCGGATAGACGCGCGTCGTCGCGTTCGGGACAGGCCGCCAGCGCGCGGTGCCACTCCAGCGAATCGGCCGGATCGTCGGTGGTGCAGACGACGGCGACGCGGAACGCTGCGCAGCATGCCCAGCATCGTGAAGCCGTCTTCGCGCAGCCGCTCGTTGCAGCGGTCGAAGATCGCGCGGCTGGTCGCAGGCGAAAGCTGCGCGTCGATGCCGAACGCTCGCCGCAGCTCCAGATGCGTCCAGTGATAGAGCGGGTTGCGCAGCGTGTCGGGCACCGTCCGCGCCCAGGCCTCGAACCGCTCCCAGTCCGAGGCGTCGCCCGTGATGTACCGCTCGGCGACGCCGTTGGCCCGCATCGCCCGCCACTTGTAGTGATCGCCGTCGAGCCAGATCTCGGTGATCGATCGAAAGCGATGATCCGAGGCGAGCTGTTCGGGCGCGAGGTGCGAGTGGAAATCGATGATCGGCAGCGGCTCGGCGAACTGGTGATAGAGGTCGCTGGCGACGCGGCTCTCGAGCAGGAACTCGTCGTCCATGAACTGCGCGCGGCAGGCCGCGGCCGGGCGATCGCGATGACGGTCGGGCGAGCGTCATCCGCGCACTCCGAGCAGCCGCTCGATCGGTGAGCTGGTCGAGCCGTTCGTACGCCAGCCCGCGCGACCCGAGCGCGACGCGATCGAACGGCTCGTGCCTTCAGCGCGTCCGCGGCGCGTGCGGACGCGTACCCGGTCGAGGCCACGCCGCGGCCGACCGGACGCCGCCGACTCTTCGAGCAGCGCCTGGATGTCTCGGATCGTCATTCCACTCGCCGGGCGCGTTCTTTCAGCAGCAAGATACGTGCGCATGCACCCGCGGGCGAAGGCACGGACGCCGTCGAGGTCTTCGCTCCGATACGCATGCGCATCGAAATGGCGGCTGCCGGAGTAGCCGACGTCCTCCAGGAACTTCACGAGGAAGAACGCCTGCTTGACGCTGACTGCGAGCCGAAGCGGAAGTCCTGGTCGAAACGGCCGAACGCCTGATCGTTCAGATCGATGTGAAACAACTTGCCGGCGTCCCACGCCTGCGCGACCGCATGCAGGAAATTGAGGCCGGCCATGTGTTCGTGCGCGACCTCGGGGTTGACCCCGACCATTTCGGGATGGTCGAGCGTCGCGATGAACCCGAGCATCGCGCCCGTTGTCGGCAGGTAGATGTCGCCGCGCGGCTCGTTCGGCTTCGCCTCGAGCGCGAACACGACGTCGTACTTCTGATCGCGGACGTATTCCGTCAGGAAGTTGATCGCGTCGCGAAATCGTTTCAGCGCATCCAGCGGATTCCTGCAGGCGTCGGTTTCGACGCCCTCGCGGCCGCCCCAGAACACATAGATCTTCGCCCCGAGCTCCACGCCGAGGTCGATGCCGCGCATCGTCTTCTGCAGGGCATAATCGCGGACTCTGGCGTCGTTGCGAGGTGAACGCGCCGTCCTTGAACGCCGGATCGGTGAACAGGTTGGTCGTCGCCATCGGCACGGCCAGTCCGGTCTGGGCGAGCGCTTGCTTGAATTCGCGCACGATCCGGTCGCGTTCCGCGGGCGTGGCGTCAATCGGCACGAGGTCGTTGTCGTGGAGGTTGACCCCCATGGCCCCGGTTTCGGCGAGCAGATGCACGATTTCGACGGGCGTCGGTCGCGGACGCACCGGGTCGCCAAACGGGTCACGGCCGGGGTTGCCGACCGTCCACAGTCCGAACGTGAATTTGTGCTCCGGGCGCGGCGCGTAGGGGTCACTCATCAGGGCCTCCGCGCGGAACCCAGGACAGCCGTGTGGACCACGGCCTCGCGGTGACGCGGCGGTGGTATAGTTCTCGGCCAGAACTATACGTGGGCTGGTCGCTGGCGGTCAAGGTTCTCCGCGCCATCTGCGTTATCGATGCGTATCGTCATTTCGATGCCGTTGATTTTGTTGTGGACTCGAACGATTCAAAACCGATGGCGGACGAGCGAGGTCCGGCCGGGGCCTCCGGCGACTCGGGACGCTCCTCACGGTGGTCCTGGCAGCGCTCCCCAGTTCCGAGGTCCGGGCCGAGAGCCGGCTACGACCTCTGGCTGCGCTACGTCGCCCGTAGACGATGTCGCGCTGCGCGACGCATACCGGCGCTCCGTCACCGCACTGGTTGTTCCGGGCGAATCTCCGACTGCCCGGCTCACGCTCGTCCGAGCTGAAACGTGGCGTGGCCGGATTGCTGGGCGCCGACGCAACGGTGTGCGACCTCCGTGGATCGTGACGGCGCCGTCCTGGTCGGCACGCCCACCAGCGCCCCCGCGATCGCGAGCCTTGGTTGGACGTCCGATCTGGCTCGCGTCGGCGGCGAGGGATACATCATTCGTTCCGCGGAGGTGAATCGACACGCCGTGACGGTCATCGCGTCGATGAGCGACATCGGCGCGCTCCGCGGCGCATTCCATTTTCTCCGTCTGATCCAGACGCGACGTCCCATCGCATCGGTGAACATCATCGAGCGGCCGCGGATGGATCGGCGTCTGCTGAACCACTGGGACAACCTCGATGGCAGCATCGAGCGCGGCTACGCGGGCCCGTCGCTCTGGAACTGGGACGAGCTGCCGGCACGGATCGACCGCAGAGTCGAGGATTACGCGCCGCGCCAACGCCTCGGTTGGCATCAACGGCGTGGTCCTCAACAACGTCAACGCGAACCCCTCGATTCTCACGGCGCCATATCTGCAGAAGGCCGCCGCGCTGGCGCGAGTGCTCCGGCCGTACGGCATTCGCGTCTATCTGTCAGTCAACTTCGCGGCGCCGCGCGTGCTGTCGGCGGGCTGCCGACGGCCGATCCGCTCGACGCCGGGCGTGGCGCGATGGTGGCGCGACAAGGCGGCGGAGATCTACGGGCTCATCCCGGACTTCGGCGGCTTCCTCGTGAAGGCGAACAGCGAGGGGCAGCCGGGCCCGCAGGACTACGGCCGGACGCACGCCGAAGGGGCCAACATGCTGGCGGACGCGCTGGCGCCGCAAGGCGGCATTGTGATGTGGCGCGCGTTCGTCTACTCGGCCGACGTGGACGCCGATCGCGTCAAGCGGGCGTATCTGGAGTTCGTCCCGCTCGACGGCAAGTTTCGCGACAACGTCATCGTCCAGGTCAAGAACGGCCCGCTGGACTTTCCAGCCCCGCGAGCCATTCAGCCCGCTGTTCGGCGCGACGCCGCGGACGCCACTGATGGCGGAGCTGCAAATCACCCAGGAGTATCTCGGCCACTCGGTGCACCTCGTGTATCTCGGCGCCGATGTGGAAGGAAGTGCTCGACTCGGACACGTATGCCGCCGGGCCCGGACTCGCCCGTGAAGAAGGTGATTGATGGAACGCTTCAGGGCCATCGGCTGAACGGGATCGCCGGTGTCGCCAACACCGGGCAGCGATGTGAACTGGACCGGCCATCGATTTCGCGCAGGCGAACTGGTACGCCTACGGACGTCTCGCGTGGAACGCCGATCTCGGCGCCGACGAGATCGCCGACGAATGGATCGCGATGACGTGGGGCCACGACAGCGCCGTTCAATCGACGCTCCGCGCGCTGATGCTCGAGTCACACCAGACTGTACGTCGACTACACGATGCCGCTCGGTCTGCATCACCTGATCGGCGGCGACCACTACGCGCCGATGCCGGAAAACCCGGACCCGCGACGCGCCGACTGGTCGGCGATCTACTACCACCGCGCGGACGACGCCGGTATCGGGTTCGACCGCACGCGCAGCGGCAGCGCCGCCGTCGATCAGTATCGCTCGCCCCTGCGCGAGCAGTTCAACGATCCCGCGACATGCCCTGAGAAGTTTCTGCTCTGGTTCCACCGCCTGCCATGGGATTACCGGCTCGCGTCGGGCCGGACGCTCTGGGAGGAACTCGTCCGCCGCTACCAGCGGTGGCGCCGACTGGCGCCGGGGCGATGGTGTCGCGTTGGCAGAGCCTGCGCGGCAGGATCGACGACCAGCGTTACCGCGCCGTCCTCGCAAAGCTGCAAGCGGCAGGCAGACGATGCCGCCGCGTGGCGCGACAAGTGCCTGAAATACTTCCAGCAATTCAGCCAGCGACCGATCTCCAGTCAGGTCACGCCATGAACGGAGCAGCGACTCAGACAAGCTGTCGGTCGTCGAGAAAGTCGGCTACGGCCTCGGGCGACATGGCTGCGAACTTCATCTTCCAGACGATGGTGATGTTCCAGCTGGCGTTCTACACCGACACCTTCGGGATCACGGCGGCGGCGGCGGGCACGCTGCTCGTCGTCGTGCGCGTCTTCGACGCGATCTTCGACCCGATGATGGGCGTGATCGCCGATCGCACCAACACGCGATGGGGCAAGTTCCGGCCCTGGGTGCTGTGGACCGCCGTGCCGTTCGGCATCATGGGTTTCCTGACGCTTCGTCACGCCCGATCTCAGCCCTGCCGGCAAGCTCGCCTACGCTTACATCACCTACGTCCTGCTGATGGCCGTCTATTCGGCCAACAACCTTCCGTATTCGGCGCTCTCGGGCGTGCATCACCGGCGATCTGGCAGAGCGCACGAGCCTGTCGTCGTATCGCTTCGTCTGCGCGATGATCGCGCAGCTCGTCATCCAGGGCCTGGCGCTGCCGATGGTCCATTACTTCGGCCAGGGCGACAGCGCGAAGGGCTACCAATACACGATCGGAATCTTCTCCGCGCTCGCCGTCGTGTTGTTCTTCATCACGTTCGCCACGACGAACGAGCGGATCCGACCCGCGCCCGATCAGACCGCGTCGACTCGGTCAGCACTTCGCCGACCTTGCCAAGAACGGCCCGTGGCTGGCGATGTTCGTGCTGACGTTCATCCTGTTCATCACGCTCGCGATGCGCGGCAGCGTCGTCCTCTACTACTTCAAGTACTACGTCGGCCGCGAGAACCTGTTCAGCGCGTTCAACGTGCTCGGCACGACGGCGACGATCATCGGCGATCTTCTTCTCCAAGGGGCTGGCGATGCGCTACGGCAAGCGCGAGGTGTTCATCGCCGGTCTGGCCGGGACCGCCGTCTTCACGCTGGCGTTCCTGCCGTTGCCGCCGAGCGCGATCGCGCCGATGTTCACAGCCGAGATCCTCCGGCAGTTCGTCGTACGGATTCACCATCCCGCTGCTGTGGGCGATGATGGCCGACGTCGCCGACTACTCCGAGTGGAGAAACCGGCGGCGCGCGACCGCGATCGTCTTCTCGGCGATCGTCTTCGCGCTGAAGGCGGGACTCGGCTTCGGCGGCGCGATCACCGGCTACGTGCTCGCTCATTACGGGTACGTGCCGAACGTGGCGCAGACAGCGACGGCGCTCGACGGCATCCGGCTTGACGATGAGCGCTTTCCCGGCGATCGGGTTCGCCTGTGTGCCGCGTGCCTGTTCTTCTACAGCATCGACAAGGCTGCCGAGATTCGAATCACGCAGCGAGCTCAAGGAGCGCCGGAAGCTGTACGCGACGCCAGGGCGGGAGCTGGCGCAGCGGTAAGGGCGAGCGATGCGTCTTCCATCGCACCCCTCGCCGCGCTGGCCGTGGCGATCACGTCGCCGACCGCACAGCCCGCGCTCAAGTCGCTGACGCCACCCGATCTGCGGCTTGGCGTCGCGCTCAGCGCCGCGCAGGTCGACGGCGGCGATCCGCGCTCGCTGTCGATCGCCACCGACCAGTTCAATTCGATCACGCCTGAGAACCTGCTCAAGTGGGAAGCGGTGCATCCGGCGCCCGACCGTTTCGACTTCGCGGCGGCCGACCGGTTCGTCGAGCTTGGCGAGCGCCACGGGATGTTCGTGGTCGGGCACATGCTCGTGTGGCATCAGCAGACGCCCGACTGGGTGTTCGCCGGCAGATGGTGGCATCCGCGCGGATCGCGCCACGCTGCTGTCGCGGCATGCGCGACGCACATCCTCACGGTCGTCGGCCGCTACCGCGGCCGCATCCACGGATGGGACGTCGTCAACGAAGCGCTCGAGGAGGACGGCACGCTGCGGCGAACGCCCTGGTCCGAGGGGATTGGCGACGACTACATCGCCAAGGCGTTCGAGTTCGCGCGCGAGGCGGATCCGCGAGGCGGAGCTCTACTACAACGACTACAACCTGTGGAAGCCGGCGAAGCGCGACGGCGCCATCAGGATCGTGAACGAGCTGCGGTCGCGCGGCCTGCGCATCGATGGCGTCGGCGAGCAGGCGCACTGGGGAATTGGGGAGCCTTCGCTCGAGCAGATCGACGAGACGCTTTCGCGACATGCCCGCGCGCGCCGGCGTCAAGGTGATGCTCACCGGAGCTGGACATCGACGTCCTGCCGCGCGATCCGGCGATGTGGGGCGCCGATCTGTCGAAGAAGGCGACCATCCGTGCGGCGACGAACATCTATCCGGATCGGCTGCCTGACGAACAGCAGCAGCAGCTCGCGCGACGCTACGCCGACATCTTCCGACTCGTGCTGCGAGCACCGCAGCCGAGTTGTCGCGCGTCACGTTCTGGGGCGTGACGGACGCGCAGTCCTGGCTGCACGAGTTCCCGATTCCTGGCCGCGTCAATTACCCGCTGCTGTGGGATCGGGAGGGGCGGCCCAAGCCGGCGTTCGACGCGGTGGTGGACGTTTTGAGGGCCCTTCGAGACGCGAGGGCAAGGCAGGGATGAACGCGAACAGAGGCGAAGTCGTGGCGATCAAGATCGCGACACGCCAAGTACAAGAACCCGGAGCTGCCGTGCGACGAGCGCGTCGAGGACCTGCTCTCGCGGATGACGCTCGAGGAAAAGATCGCCCAGATGCATGTGCCTGTGGCGGCGCAGGGCCGACACGCTCATCGACGCGGCGGGGCGGTTCGATGCGGCAGAAGGCGCGCGCGGCATTTGCCGACGGCCAGCGGGCTCGGGCAGGTGGCGCGGCCGAGCGACGCCGGCGACGGGCTCACCGCGCGCCGGATGGCCGAGCTCACCAACGACATCCAGCGGTTCTTCATCGAGACATCCGCCTCGGCATCCCGGTGATCTTCCACGAGGAGTGCCTGCACGGGCTCGCCGCGCGCGAGAGCACCAGCTTCCCGCAGCCGATCGGCCTGGCGGCGACGTTCGATCCCGATCTCGTCGAACGCGTCTACACGACAACCGCCGCTGAGGCGCGCGCCCGCGGCACGCATCAGGCGCTGACGCCCGTGGTCGACGTCGCCCGCGAGCCGCGCTGGGGCCGCGTCGAGGAGACCTTCGGCGAGGATCCGTACCTCGTCGCGCGCATGGGTGTGGCCGCGGTTCGCGGTCTTCAGGGCGACGCGACGTTCGCGCGACAAGCGGCACGTCATCGCCACGCTGAAGCACTTCGCCGCGCACGGCCAGCCGGAGTCGGGCACGAACTGCGCGCCGGTCAACGTCTCGATGCGCGTGCTGCGCGAGACGTTCCTGTCGACGTTCCGGGCGGCTGTGCAGGAGGCGGGCGCGCTGAGCGTGATGCCGTCCTACAACGAGATCGACGGCGTGCCGTCGCACGCCAACCGATGGCTGCTCGAGGACGTTCTGCGCGGCGAATGGGGCTTCCGAGGCTTCGTCGTGTCGGACTACTTCGCGATCAGCGAGCTGCACGATCGCCGCGACACCTTCGGCCATCACGTCGCGCACGACGCGCAAGGATGCCGCGCGGCTGGCGGTGCAGGCGGGCGTCGACATCGAACTGCCGGATCCCGACTGCTATCCACATCTCGTCGACCTGGTGCGCGAGGGGGCGATCGCCGAATCCGTGATCGACGAACGCGTGCGGCCGATTCTGCGCGCGAAGTTCCAGCTGCGGCTCTTCGACGATCCGTACGTCGATCCCGCCGAGGCCGAGCGCCTCGTCAGGGAGCCGTCACATCGCGAGCTTGCGCTCGAAGCCGCGCGCAAGACGATCACGCTGCTGAAGAACGACGGCGATCCTGCCGCTGCGTCCGACGGCGAGAATGACCATCGCCGTCATCGGGCCGAACGCGGATCGCGTGATGCTCGGCGGCTACAGCGGCGTGCCGCTGTCACGCAGACACGGTCCTGGGCGGCATCCGCTCGCGAGTGCCTGCGACCGTCGACGTCCTCTACCACGAGGGCTGCCGGATCACGATCGGCGGATCGTGGAACCAGGACGAGGTCACCGCTGCCGATCCCGAGGAGAACCGCCGCATGATCCGCGACGCGGCCGCCGTCGCGGCGCGCGCCGATGTCGTGATCCTCGCTGTCGGCGACAACGAGCAGACCTCGCGCGAGGGCTGGGCGCTCAACCACCTCGGCGACCGGGCCAGCCTCGATCTGGTCGGCGCAGCAGGACGAGTTGATCGACGCCATCGCCGCCACGGGCAAGCCGATCGTCGCGCTGTTGTTCAGCGGCCGCCCGGCCTCGGTGCGCAACCTCGCGGCAAAGGCGGCCGCGATCCTGGAGCTGTGGTACCTCGGGCAGGAGTCCGGCAGAGCAGTGGCGGACGTGCTGTTCGGCGACGTCAATCCCGGGGGCAAGCTGCCGATCACCATCCCGCGATCGGTGGGGCACGTGCCGGCGTACTACAACCACAAGCCGTCCGCGCGTCGCGGATATCTGTTCGAGTCGGTCGATCCGCTCTTTCCGTTCGGGTTTGGCCTCAGCTACACGACGTTCTCGATGGCCAACCTCAGGCTCGAACGATCCGAGATCGGCACGGGTGAATCCACGCGCGTGTTCGTCGACGTCACGAACACCGGTAACGTCGCCGGCGACGAGGTCGTGCAGCTGTACATCCGCGACGTCGTGAGCAGCGTCACCAGGCCGGTGAAGGAGTTGAAGGGCTTCCAGCGCATTTCCCTCGCGCCCGGCGAGACGCGCACCGTCACCTTCGACGATCACTCCCGAGCATCTCGCCTTTTACGACATCGACATGGTGTTCCGCGTCGAGCCGGGAGAATTTCGCCTCATGGTCGGACCGTCGTCACGTAACGAGGATCTTCAGACGATCACGCTGCACGTGGCGAGCAGCACGCTGATCCGACGTCTGTCGACCGGACTCGCGGTCAAGCATGTTCAGCCATCCGAAGTCGGTAGAGAGCCGAGATTAGCGCTTCGTGAACAGCTTGAGATCGATGGCCTCAGCCATGATCCGATAGCCGGCCGGCGACGGATGAAGATGATCCCCGCTGTCCACCTTGGACGAGAGCCGCGTCGGCCACTCGGGATCGCGTGTGACCGCGTCGAAGTCGATCACGCCGTCGAATCTGCCGCTCGTCCGGATCCAGGCGTTGACGCGCTGGCGATCCTTCTCGGCCTCGGGCGTGTCGTACAACGTGAACCCTCCGAAGGGCATGAGCGTTGCCCCGTACACGAGGATGTCGTGCGCGTGCGAGCGCTCGATGATCTGTTCGTAGGCGAGGATGACGTCGTCAGCCGTCGGCGCCCACTCGCCCTTGGCGCGGGCGGCGGCCGCGTTGCCGATATCGTTGATTCCCTCGAGTACGATCAGCCACTTCACGTCCGGCTGTGAAAGGACGTCGCGGTCGAAGCGGGCCAGCGCATTCGGCCCCACGCCGTCGCGCAGCAGCCGATTCCCGCCAAGCGCCAGATTGAGAACGGCGATCGGCGCCGTCGGGCCCGCCGCGTAGAGCCTGCGTGCCAGGTTGTCGGTCCAGCGATCGTTCCCGTCCGTCGTCGATCCTCGTCCGTCACTGATCGAGTCCCCGAGGATTGCAATGGCCGCCGTCGTTGCGCTCGTCAGCACCTCCACACCGCTGAGGAAATACCAGTGAATCGACTGGAACGGCGGCCGGGAGCTCGATCGCCGTCGTGGCGTCGCCCGGCTGCAGGTACGACGTCGTGCGCGACCCTGGATGACCCGGTCACGGCAGCCGGCGCGCCGCGCAAGCGAATGGTGACCGCCATGTTCGAGAGCGGCGCAAGATCGAAGTCGAACGCGTCTGAGAGGATTGCGGCGCCTGCCGGAATGACAACGGACGGCGCGCCACGGAAAGTGAGGGGTCTGTCAGTCGCCCTCTCGATGGCCGCTGCCGCCAGCGGATCGCGCGATGTGGACGGCGACGAGCGTCAGCGCCGTTTTGCCGAACTCGTTCGAAAACCGTGCGCGTATCTTCTGGCCGCCAATCGACACGCGCACGATCTGACGAAGCGTCGCGTCGCCGAAACCCGGTGCGGGCGGCAGGTTGGCGTCTTCGACGAGTTGGGGTGCGGCGGTCCAAGTCGGCACCCACTTGTCCGCGGGGGGTTGCGCGGACACGCTCGTCGGGGCGCAAACCGCCACCCCGACGGCGACACTCAACGCACAGACGACGATTGCGGTCCTGTACGCCGCCGAACGGCCCGGCCCTGTGAGCCCCGAGTCCCGAGCCCCGACGCCCCGATCACGCAGGTGAAGACCTGTTGCAGCGGCAGCATCAAGAGGAGATTACGACGAGAACGCGGCTCTTTTCGCTAGAACGTCATGCGCGCGCCGAGACGGATATTGCGCTCGCCGATGCCCGTCGTTGACGTAATGAACCCGAACGTGGCGGGGTCGCTGACGTTGTTGCCCGGATTCGAGAAATTCGGATGGTTCAGTGCGTTCAGCACCTCGAAGCGGAACTGGAACGTCGCCGAACCCGGGAGTGCCACGGTGCGGAAAAGGCCAAGGTCGACGTTCCAGAAGCCGGGTCCACGGATGCTGTTGCGCGGCGAGTTTCCGAATCGCTGTGGCTGCCCGGCGGCGATGTTCACCGATTGGTACGCGCTCCTGTCGAAGTATTGATACGCGTTGCCGTCGGAGCCGGCGGGTGGCCTGTTCACGCTGTTGTTGGAAAAGATCTCGACCTCGCTCTTGACGAGGTCGGGCAGCTGGCTGCTCCCTGCGGCGTTCAGGTTGAATCCCGTGCCCTGTACGATGTAGATCGGCGTGCCACTCATCATCGTCCAGATACCGTTGGTCTGCCAGCCTCCGAAGATGGCACTGCGCCATCCGCTGCGTGCCCACCGCTCGTCTTTTCCGAACGGCAGGTTCCACACCCAGAACGCCTGGAAGTTGTGGGTCCGGTCGTAGCCGGCGAGGCCCTTGTTGCGCTCCTTCTCGGGCAGGTACTGAATCCGCGGCGCGCCCGCCCCAGCTGCATTGCCGCCGCCGTTGTCGGCGTAGTTCGTCGTTTTCGACCAGGTGTAGACGATGCCGCCCTGCGCGTTGCGCGAGCGAGCGCGTAGTTGCGTCTGCAGACCGTCGTAGACGGTATCGCCATATGGCTCGTAGGAGTTGATGTCTGCGGTGGCGTTGGTCAGGCCCGCAAGGACGAGCGGACGTCCGGCATTGCCCGTGCCCGGTGCTCCCGCATTGATGTTGATGAAGTTGATCTGGCCGATTGCCCGCGTGCCCACGTACGCGGCCTGCGCCGTCAGCCACTGCGTCACTTCGCGCTCAACCGTGATGTTCCAGCTGTGAATCGACCCGCGCTCGAAATCTTTCGGATAGGTCGTCGTCCCCGTTCCGGGCGGCAGCGGCAGTATGCCCAAGTTGAGGTCGGGCGGTGCGACCGGTGGCGCGATCCCTTGTCGCAGCGTGGTGACGGGCACAAAGACGTTGTCGGCGCCGCTGAACTGTCCCGGCCGCATTTCCCAGACGAAGACGCTCGGATACGAGTTGCGGAACTGGATGAAGCTGGTCGGATCGGCCGACCGTGAGTATCCGCCTCGGAGCACCGTGTTCTCACCCAGGCGATACGTAATGCCCGCACGCGGCAGGAAGAGGCCGCTCGTGGTCGCGCCCGTGTCCTGCGGAACGCCGCCATAACCGCCAATGTAGACGAACCCGTCTGTCGGATCGAACCGATTGATACCTGTTCCGTCCGGCCGCGTTGGCCAGGTCTGGTGTTCCCAGCGCAGTCCGAGCGCGAGCGTCAGATTCGACGAAATCCGCCAAGTGTCCTGGATGTACGCCGAGTAGGTCTTCATGAAGATGGAATTCGGGTTCACGAGCTGCTCGACCTTGCCGGCGCGAGACGGCGCCCCGAGCAGGAATGCCGCCCAGGAATTGAATCGGACATCCGCCGGTATCGCCGCATTCTGCAGCATCGTCGCCTGGCCATCGAATATGAACGTTCCGCGTACGGTCTGGAACGTTCCTCCTTGTGGCTGGAAATGATTCAGCTGCTGATCCTGGTAATCGAAGCCGCTCGCGGAGGAGGTGCGCGCCGCGCTGGTTCTGCAGATTGACGGCGAAGGTGTACTGATCGTCGCGGAACTGAAATGGGTTGCCCGTGCCGTCATTCCCGAGGTTGCTCCAGTTCGAAATCTGAAAGCTCGGAAGGCCACCCTGCAGGCGATCCGGTCCGTTCGTCCCGGCAATGTTCATCTTGTCCGCGTCTGACCCGATGTTCACGCCGATATCCGGTGCCTCCGCGCCCAGCACTTGATGGGTGAAGCCAAAGTTCGCGTCGAGCAACAGGCTCGGGCCGAATATGTAGGTCATGCCGAGGCCGAGGACCTGCGTCCGCCCCGGCGCCAGGCCAACCGAGCCGCCCGCAGCCGAACCGCCACCAGCCTCGCCCAATGCATACGCGTCGTCGATCTTGTGCGGCGAGTTGCCGTAGCGGCCAAACGCCGTCAACTTCGAGCTCGCGTGATTGATCTTCAGATCGTAGTTGGTCCGGTCGTATGTCGTGGCGCCCGTGGTGAGCACGTTGTTCGCGTAGCCCGGTCCCGTAGTCGCGGGGAGCCGGTCGATGAGATACAACGCCGCCTGATCGACGCGGTTGGCTGGGATGGTGTTGTTCAGAAACGGCGTTCGCAACGCGGGGTTGGGATTGGAGAGCGGGTCGTAGATGATGGCGCCACCCTGTTCGGGTGTCGGAAACACGACGGCTCCCGAAGCGTTGGGTCGCAGGTTCGCAGGGGCAATGGACAGCTGGCGACTACCCGGAGCCACCCGCTGCTCGGCCTTCTCGGCATTGAAAAAGAAGAACAGCTTGTCCCTGATGATCCGTCCGCCTGCATTGGCGCCGTATTGCTTGACGACGTTCTTGGGGTTGTCGGGCGTCGTCTGGAAGACGTTGCGTGCCCGCCAATCCGCGTCGGTATCGTAGAACCAGCCGGTGCCGTGATATGCGTTCGTTCCCGTCTTGACGACCACGTTGATGGCGGCCCCGCCTGCCGTTCCAACTTCGGCGGTGTAGGAATTGGTGACGATGCTCACTTCCTCGATCGCCTCGGCCGATGGCACGTACGCGGTATTGGTTGGCAGCCACACGTACTGGACTGGCGACCCATCGATCTTGGTCTGGTTCTGCCAGCTCGACACGCCGTTGGCGTTGAACGAAATCGAACGCTGCGGGCTGCCAGCGACCGAGTTCGCCTCGCCCTGGCCGCTTTCGGTGCGCGTGATCGCGGCGCCCGGCACGACCTGCATCAGGCTCTGGTAGTTGCGGCCCAGGCTCCCGACGAGCGGAAGGTCATTGACCTCCTTGGACGTCTGCGTGATGTGCACATCGGCCCGGTCGGTCTGGATCGCCAGCGCCGCGGCACTCACGTTGATGCTTTCCTGCACCGCGGACACCTCCAGCGGGACATCTATGCGGCGCACGCTGTTGGAATCGACCCGCACCCCCTTTTGCACGACATTCTTGAATCCCGTTAGCTCGAAGGACACGTCGTAGACGCCGGGAATGAGGTCGCTGAAGATGAACGCGCCGCGTGGGTCGGTCACCGTGCTTTTCGTCACGCCGGTTCCGACATTGACAACCTGAACGTTGGTGCCGGGCAAGGCGCCGCCCGTCGAGTCGGTCACCTGGCCCGTGATCGACCCGTAGAGCACCTGGGCGTACGCCGCAGGAGCGATGGCAAGCGCGACCGTCAGTAGCGCCGTCGCCAATCGCAGGACCGTCGCCGGGATCACGGCCCCAGTCCAATCTTCCCGTCCTGTGGTCGTGAGAGTCATCGCTACCTCCTGTATGGAAGACTCACGGTTTCTTGCGGCGGGGCCTTCACGAATCTTTTGTTCGGCATCACAACAGAATGTAGTGCGCGCTTTTTATATCCCTGTCTGTGCAGTCATGTCAATCGGCAAATACCGCTGAGTGGACTCCCTAGAAACGCCGTGGCACATGCGTCATGAACGTCTTTTTGTTCGCGATACGAACGTGATCTGAGCGGGCTACGGTCGTGCGAGGGCCTGGCCCGGGCCATAGCCCCCGCGAGCCGCCTCAGAGTGGGCTGGACTCGGGCAACTATCGGTCTGACGAGGCGGGCCGGCTGGGCATCCGGACGCTCTCGGGCGGAGCGAGATAGCTCGGACGAAGACCGCCCGTGTCGACGACGAGCTTCTGCAGCACGAGGCCCGGCTCGAGTGCGTGGAACTTCAGGACGTGGTGGCCGGGCTGAGCGATCGTGTGCGTCGAGGTGAGGACTGTGACCCCGTGGGCAACCGATCGCTCCCACGCCTGCAGGGAGCTGTCGGCGTGCACGTCAATCACCTGCGGCGGCTCGTCATCGAAGAGATGCCGTAGCGAAATCCCGTACCGGGGCGGAACTTCTGCGTCGGGGCGAAATACGCGTGCACGCGAACCGTTCCTGATGTGAAGAGGAACACCGGTATTCGAGCCTCATCGATCGGCTGGCCCGGTCGCGCCGCCGGTGCAGGCCGGCCATGGCGTCACCGGCCAGCGGGGTGACGCCCGACAGCGTGCGGCCGTGATCCGGAACGGTCAGCCATCGCCTTCCGTCGGGGGCGATGGCGCGACTGTAGTGCTCGGCCTCGATGGACACGTAGCCATTGGTCTCCACGAACCCGTCGATCTCCTCCGGCCTCGGCGTGCGCGGATTGAGCACCGGGACGCCGACAACGACGCGGGTGTCGTCAGGCCCCCGTATGGTGATCGTCGCGCGAAGTCAGCGTCGAGCGGGCACCTCGTTCCAACGGGCGCTCACCCAGACGCGCTGCTCAGCGATCGACCGTGCCACGCGGCATGTCGATCGTGCAGCCACGGACTCGCTCGCCTCGATGCTGAACGTGAACGGGTTCACGGCCGCGGTTGAAGATCTCGATATACCGCGGAGCCTTCTCGTACACCGTCGAGCGCCGGGAGAACGGGCGGAGTCCCGCGTCTCCTCCAGGCCAGCTCGCGCTGGAACCCTCGATGGCGACGCCCATTTCTCCGGTTCGCTGACGGCTGGATCTCCTGGACTGCGGGCATCGCATTGCGCGCGGGTTGGTTCCAGTAGGTGTATCCGATGTGGGTCTGGTCCATCATGTGCTGCCACTTGCCGCCGGCGAGCGTCTCGTTGTAGTGCCGCGTAAGCTCAGCGTCCTCGCGCGAACAGTCTCGCGCACGCGCGCCGCCAGATCGTTGGTCGCCGTCTCTGCCTTGCGCGGCGTACAGCTGGTTCATGCCCGCTGTGACATACAGCTCGTTGAGCACGCTGATGCCTTGATCGGGTGCAGCACGAGCTGGTAGAACGCATCCTTGCGCGGCGCAGGACAGCGCCGCATGGATCGTCTCCGCCCTCGCGACGAGCGCGCTGGAAATCGTCCACGACGTGTCTCCGCTTCCCGGTAGTTCACCGAGGCTGTAGGTCTGCGGCGTCCAGCATCTCCGGCTTGCGACGTCCGTTGTATTTCGTGTAGCTCGACGACGAGCGTCGCAATCTCCGCCGCATGGTCGGCGCCGAACTCGCGCTCGGCCCAGGCGCGCGTGTACTCGCCAAGCCGGTCGGCAGGCCAGCGCTCGGGATCCCAGGCGTAATCCAGAAAGAACTGGATCGGCAGCTCCATCGGTTTGATGTCGCCGACGTTCACCACCCAGATCCGCGTGGCGCCGTAGCGCCAGGCCAAATGCATCTGTTCCCAGATCTTCGGGATGGGCACGGTGTTGAGCCACTTGTACGACCGCGGCCCGCCCACATAATCGAAGTGGTAGTAAACACCGGCGCCGCCGCTTCGATTGCGTTCCTCCGGCGTGGGCAGGCGGCGGATATTCCCCCAGTTGTCGTCGCGACCATAGCAAGGTCACATCGTCTGGCACGCGCATGCCGCTGCTCGTAGTACTCCTGCACTTCCTTGTAGAGCGCCCACACCTGCGGCACGATGGAGACATCGCGGCGTTCGGATGCTCGCGCGATGATCCGGCGCTGATCGGCGACGATCCGCTCGAGCAGGGCGACGTTGGCCTGCTCCCGACATCGGCTCGTCGCCGTCGCCGCGCATGCCGAGCGTGATGATGTTCTCGTAGCCCGCGGTCCGTCGAATGCCGTCCGTCCAGAACGTCCGAAGCGCTTCGCCATTGGTGACGTAGTTCCAGGGCCCCGTGCCGTAGCGTCGCCACTCGTCGTGCGCACGCATCATCGGCTCGTGGTGCGACGTGCCCAGGACGATGCCGTACTCGTCGGCGAGCGCCGGATTCCGCGGGTCGTCGTCGTTGAAGGCGCTGCCCCACATCGCCGGCCAGAGGAAGTTGGCCCGCAACCGCAGCAGGAGCTCGAACACCTTCGCATAGAAGTGGTTGATTGAAGCCGCCGAACGTCTTGCTGCGCCCAGTTGCTGAGCGCCGGCGCCTCGTCGTTGATGAAGATGCCTCTGTACTTGACGGCCGGCTCGCCGGCGCACGTGGCGGCCGGCCCGCACGAACAGCTCCGCCTGGCGGCGAACCGGCACGTCGGCCCACCAGTACCAGGGCGACACGCCGCTCTGTTCTGACAGCTCGTAGGCCCCGAAAATCGTGCCTCGCTTGTCGCTGCCCGACGATCACGAGCGCGCGCGCGACTCCAGGAACCAGGGCCGGTCGACGACCTGGGTGACCGACGCCTCCCAGCGACCGCGGATCTCGGCCACGTCGAGCCGGCCGTTTCCGCACGAGCCCGATCGATCATGCGGTTCCTGCCCAAGGTCGCCGATCGACGACCACATCGGTGGCCTTCGACGGCGCGGCTGTCACGACGGGCGGCCGGACGCCGGTGACACGGTGGAGGTCCTCCTGCGAGATTCGTTCACGGCACGCAGGACCCCCGGATGATCCTGAGGGTCGACAACGATTGGCGCGGCAATCCCGCCGGCAGACGAGGTGGACGGCGCCCGGAGTGGCGGACGGCTCGATGAACCGGGCCTAGGCTCGATCGCCAGAGGCCTTCGGGCGGCGCACCATGGCCGAGGAGGGGATGCAAGCGCCGACGACCGCGACTGCGCCTGCGAACAACGCGATCCGGGAACTGCCGCCGAACGGGCGCGAGCGACAGCCATCGTGGGTTACCAGCTGTCCATGGGTCCGTCCCAGCTGTGCATCGTTCCGTCCAGCAGTCTTGCCAACGGCAGGTACGCCCGGTTGTAGGGGAAGCTGGCGGCCGCCGTCTCGTCGATGTCGACGCCGAGACCCGGTCGCATCGCCCGGGTGCATCATGCCGTCGGCGAAGGTGTAGGCGTGGCGGGAACACGCGGTCGGTCTCCGCCGCGTGCGGCATGTACTCCTGGATGCCGAAGTTGTGCACGCTCAGGTCGAAGTGCAGCGCCGCCGCCATGCATACCGGACTCAGGTCGGTGGCGCCGTGCGATCCCGTGCGAACCTGGTGAAGCTCCGCGAGAGCGGCGATCTTGCGCAGGTGGCTGATCCCGCCGGCGTGGACGACCGTCGTCCGGATGTAGTCGATCAGTCTGCTCCTGAATCAGCTGATGGCAGTCGTAGATCGAGTTGAACACTTCGCCTACGGCAAGCGGTGTCGTCGTGTGCTGCCGAATCAGCCGGAAGCTCGCCTGGTTCTCGGCGGGCGTCGGATCTTCGAGCCAGAACAGATGGTGCGGCTCGAGCGCCTTGCCGAGCCGTGCCGCTTCGATAGGCGAGAGCCGATGATGGACGTCGTGCAGCAGATGCAGGTCCGGGCCGAAGTGCTGGCGCAGCGCGTCGAACAATTGCGGCACGATGCGTAGGTACGGTTCGCTGTTCCACGCGCGACTCGATCGGGAAGGCCCGCGGCCGCCGGTTCGTAGCGGCCGCCGCTGGCAGATGCCGTAGACGTTCGCAGCCCAGGCACGCCGCACTGCGCGCGCACCGCTTTGTAACCCGTGCCGCGACGTGCCGCGCCACAGACTCGAGCGTGGCGTCGATCGAGTCGCCGTTTGCGTGGCCGTAGACCAGGACGCGCGTCGCGCGACGCGCCGCCGAGCAAGCTGGTAGACGGGGACGTTAAGGGCTTTGCCCTTGATGTCCCACAACGCGGTGTCGACCGCCGCGATCGCGGTCATCGTGACCGGGCCGCGCCGCCAGTAGGCGCCCTTGTAGAGAAGCTGCCAGATGTCCTCGATGCGGCGTGCGTCACGCCCGATGAGCAGGGGCAGGACGTGATCCGTCGAGATAGCTGGCCACGGCAAGCTCGCGCCCGTTGAGCGTCGCGTCGCCAAGCCCGTAGAGGCCGTCCTCGGTCTCGAGTCTCAGGGTGACGAAGTTGCGCCCCGGACCAGCACGTGATGACCCTGGCGTCCGCGATCTTCATGTCGAGGCACCCGTGTGATCGGCGAGGAATTAATACGGGATCGTGAACAGAACGCGGCATTCACTATATGCACAGCGCCGTTGCCGCGGTCCAGCGCACGCAGAAACTGTCGCTCTACACGGATTCCGGCTACCTTGACAGCGGCGATAGCGGCCTATATCGTTCGGATCAGCAACGAACGAAACGTGGAAACGCTCGAGTGGCCTACGCCCCCGCGCGGCCAGCTGCCATGCGCAAGATCGACCTCACCAATTTTCAGCTCGCCACCAGCGAAACCGCGCGGCACATCAATCGTCGCATCGCGCTCAATATCATCCGCCGTCACCAGCCGATGTCGCGGGCGGACGTCGCGCGGCGATCGGGCCTGCAGCGCAGCACGGTGTCGGCCATTATCGACCAGCTCATTGACGAAGGCTGGGTGACCGAAGGGGCCAGTCCCGCATCCGCGCGCGGCCGTCGTCCGCGCTTCCTGCACCTGAACGTCGAGCGCGCCGGCATCATCGCCGTCGATCTGCGACCGGGCGTGACGAGGGTCGGCCTCGCCGGCCTCGATGCGCGATTCGTCATGCAGACGGAGTGGGCCACGCCGGCGAAGACCCGACGAGTTCGCGCGAAGGCTCGCACGCACCGTCGCCGACGTTCCGCAGCGCTCATCCGGAGATGGTCTACGAAGGCGTCGGCGTGAGCCTGCCAGGGCGCGTCGATGAATCCGGCACGCTGCTGTTTGCCCCCAACCTCGCGTGGGGTCAGGTCAATCTGCGGCGCCTCCTCGAATCCACCGTGGACCTGCCGGTCGTGTTCGAAAACGCCGCCAGCGCCTGCGCGCTTGCGGAACTGTGGTTCGGCCGTCACCCGGACGACGTCAAGCATCTCGTCGCGGTGACCGTCTCCGAGGGGATTGGCGTCGGACTCCTTCTCAACGGACAGCTCTTTCACGGTACCGATGCGCTGGCCGGTGAGTTCGGACACGTCACCCTCGACGAGACAGGCCCGCAGTGCTCCTGTGGAAAATTCGGATGCTGGGAACAGTACGCATCCAATTCCGCGGCGCTCGCACACTACCTACGGAGCACGGGGGCGTCCCCCTCGGCGGAGGCGGAGTCCGCTTCGGACGCCGCGTTGACCTTCGAGGACATCCTGCAGTTCGCCGACCGAGGCGACACCCACGCCATTGAAACACTCGAGCGTATGGCGCGCTACCTGGGTACCGGGCTGGCACCCATCGTCACAGGGCTGGCCCCTCAGGTCCTGGTCATCGTCGGCGCGATCACCGCAGCCTGGAGCCGTGTCGGCCCCATTCTCGAAGACGTCGTACGACGTCATTCGATGTCACTGGTGAGAACGCGTATCGTGCCCACCGATCCGGCGACGCAGCCAAGGCTCCGAGGCGCCGTGACGCTTGTGGTGCAGCAGCACTTCGCCGTGCCGAACGTGGCGTAAGCCAAGGCTGAGAGTTGGCGCCGTGGTTCGTGGCTCGTCGCTCGAAGAGCTGCGATCGTTTGCTGATGGTTCTTCGAGCCGCGACGCGACGATCCACGCGCGGCCAGCGATTTACTGATTGACCCCGCTCGCGAGGAAACCACCATCGATCACGAGAAGATGACCGGTGATGAAGCTGGCGGCGTCCGAGGCGAGGAACACGGCCGCACCGACCAGCTCGTCGAGATCGCCGAAGCGGCGCATCGGCGTGCGTATCAGCAGTTCGCGACCGCGCGGCGATTCGAGCAATTGCCGATTCAAGTCCGTCTGGAACACTCCGGGAGCGATCGCGTTGACGGTCACGCCCCGTGGAGCCCACTCGACGGACAGCGCGCGAGTCAGCCCCGCAACACCTGCTTTGCTGGCTGTATAGGCGCTCACTTCGAAGAAGCCGAGAAACGACGAGAGCGAGGCGATGTTGATAAGGCGTCCTGATCCACGCTCGAGCATCGGCGTCGCGAACACCTGGCAGGTGTTCCAGGTGCCGGTGAGGTTGGTCCCCACGATCCGCTGCCAGTCCGTGGCGGACATCTCGACACTCGGAACGCGCATCGTGACGCCGGCGGCGCAGATGGCGATGTCCACGCGGCCGAACTCCGCGACGCAGCTGTCAACGACACGGACAAGCGACGCGCGATCATTGACGTCCGAGGTAATTCGCAGCGTTCGCCGGCCGCGCGCTTCGATTCCATCCGCCACTTCCCCCACCAGATCGGCGCGTCGTGCGGTGGCGATCACATCGGCGCCAGCCTCGGCCAGCCCCAGCGCAAGCGCTCGACCGATTCCGCTACTGCCGCCGACGACGACTGCGACGCGATCTGTCAAGTCAAACAGAGAGGGCACCAGCGGCATGATACGCGACGTTGGCGGCGGCCGTTCGCCGCACCGCTCTGCACCGTGGATCTGGAGGATCGTTGGCGCACTCTGCGTGGTGCTTGCGCCTCAACTGGCTGGGGCGCAGCCGTCTGGCGGACCTTACGGGCCTCTTCTACAGAACTACGCGCTGCCCAAAGCCGTTCATCTGTACTACGTCGCGCCGGACGGAAGCGCCGACGCCTCCGGAACGACCCTTGCCGAACCGACCACACTCGAAGCGGCGATCTCGCGCGTGGTCACGGGCGATGCGATCGTCCTGCGCGGCGGAACCTATCGCACCGGTGGACTGACGCTCAACCAGGGCATCACGCTGCAGCCCTATGCCGACGAGCGGCCGATCCTGAAGGGCACGCTTCGTGGCGAACAAGTGGGAAGCGCTTCGCAACAACGTGTGGCGCACCCGCTGGGATCGCTTGTTCCCGGCGCGGCCGCTCGGGTGGTGGCGGCGCGAGCGCGAAGGGATGATCACGCCGCTGCACCGCTTCAACAACGACATGGTCTTCGTCGACGGCGAATTGCTGCAGTCGGCCGGCTGGGAGGGAGCAGTCGACGCGCGCTCCTTCTACATCGACTACGAGACCGGCTATGTCTACATCGGTGCGGATCCCAGCAATCGTCTCGTCGAGATCACCGCCTTCGACTGTGCGCTTCTGCGAACGACTCGACCGGCCCACGGCAAGGCGCCGGACCGGAAGGGATTCGTCATCCGCGGCGTGACGTTCACGCAGTACGCCTATCGCGCGCTCGACATCGAGGGCAAGAAGCCGGCAGCGTCCGTGTCCGAGGAACCGACGGACGACCCGGTGGGCCCGGCCGATCCCTCGACGTTCGGCAAGGAGGTCGTCGGGACCACGCTGGAGCACGTGACGATCTCGTACTCCTCCCGCGTGGCCGGCTACTTCCGCGGCGACGGCCTGACGATCCGGCACTCGCTCATCAGCGATACCAGCACCGAGGGCATCTACGTGATCGGCTCGTCCGACGTCCTGCTGGAGAAGAACATCATCCGGCGGAACAACATCGAGCAGCTCACCGGCTACTACCCGGCAGCCGTCAAGATCTTCAACCAGTCGCATCGCGTGACGGTCCGCGACAACCTGGTCATCGATCAACGCCACTCCAACGGCGTCTGGTACGACGTCGGCAACTGTGGACGGCGTGTTCGTCAACAACTGGATCGAGGGAGCGATCGACGGCTTCTTCTTCGAGATCTCCAAGGGAGCGATCGTCGCCGGCAACGTGTTCGTGGACTGCGAGAAGGGCATCCGCGTGCTGAACAGCTCGAACGTCCGCGTCTACCACAACACGCTTCTGAACGCGCCGGCCTCGTTCGAGCGCAACGAGCGCAGCGCGGTCGGCGATCACTTCGGCTGGCATCCGCGCACCGGGCCCGACGTGGACCAGCGTGACGGGCACGTCTTCGTCGGCAACCTGCTCGTCGCGCGCGAATCGTTCGCGCGGCCGCTCCTGCGATTCGAGCAGCCGCCAGCGCTCTGTGCGCGATTGACAAAACCGCAGGTGGCACAGCTCGACGCGAACCTGTATGTGCGCGCCGGGCAGCGCGCGACAACCTCTTGTCCTGTGGGGTCCCGCGGCCAACGAGAGCTGCCAGATCGGGCTCGACTCACTCGGCGATTTGCAGAAGCTCGCGCCATCGTTCGAGCGCGCCGGCCGGTCGCTTGCCGGCAGCGCGAGTGAGCTCTTCCGGAGCGTCGAGCTGCGCAATTTCGATCTCGGTCAGCTCCCGCCGGGCACCCAGCCCGTGGTGAATGTCCCGGCCGAGGTCCTTCGCGTGCTCGGGTGGAAGGATGGCCCGTACGCCCCTGGCGCGTTTCCCCTGTCGTTTGCAGCCGCGGCCAGCGCCGGCAGGCGGTGGCCATAAAATGGAACGGACGCTGGCGTCCGGCCAAGTGAAAAATCATGAGACGCGCGCTTCTGCTGACGGGCGCGGCGGTTGACCTGCTGATCGCTGGCTTTCTCGTGCTGGTGTTCGGCTTCATCATCGACAGCTGGCACGATCCGAAGCCGTGGGTCGGGCCGGTTGCGACGACATTGTGGGCGAGCGCGTTCGTGCTGGCTGCCGGAGCGCCGCTCGTGGCCTACTGGCTCAGTCGTCGACACGCGTCGTCCGGCCGCGTCGCGCTTGCCGTCTGGTTCCCCGCCCTTCTTCTCATCGCGATCTGCGTCGCAGGCTTCATCATCTTTCCGCTGTAGCGGTTTCGGTTCGAGGTGCGACGGTGCTGACGGCACTCGCAACGATCACGACGGCCGCGAGGTTCGCGACGGCAATATTTCCGCGCGGTCGTCGGTCGTCGCGATCGATACGGAATTTGTCAGGCAGGAGTTCTGGGCAGCGGACAAGCGACCAGGTATCGCCATCCGCTACGGAAGGTCAGCGCAATGGAGGAGTGACCCGAAGGGAAATCGGGTCAGATCTCGAGGAATCGAGATCTGACCCAGGCAAGCTACGCCCGGCGACGGCGGGCGCCGCCCAGCGCGGCGCTGACGCCGAGGCCGAGGAGCAGCAGCGTCGAGGGTTCCGGCACGGCGGTAGGTTCGCCGTAGATGAAGTCGTCCATCGCCACGACGTCGACGGCACCCCCGTCGTTCGGACCGAGCGCGGCGTTGCCCGTCGTGATGCGCACGCGCCCGATGAACGCGTCGTCGAACTGCACGCCCAGGAACGACAGCCCGTTGTTGGCGGTCGGCGCGAAGAACGTCCCGAGCGACGCGCCGAACGGATCGAAGAACTGCAGGCTGGTCGTATTGGCCAGGTCGACGTCGGTGAAGACAGCGCCGAAGCCTCTGCTCATCGCGGGAACGTTGGTGGTTCCCGGAACGGTGAACAGGACGTCGGTGATATTGCTGCCGATCGGTGCGAACAGACGCGGTGCACTGAACGTCGTGAAGATATCCGGGTACGTCGGGTTGATTTCCCCGAACTCAGGTGAGGGTGCCCCGCTCTGCTCGACTGACCCGCCAGGCGACGTGTTCACATTGCCTCGAGCGCTGAACGTCGTCTGCGGATTTGGGAAAACCGTCGCCAGCGCGGCAGCCCCGCCGCCGTCCCAATTGATTTCGCGGCGGCCCCCAGGCTGCGTGGGGGTGTTATTCCCATTGTTGGGGTCGCCCAGCGCCGTGCGATAAGCTGTCGACAACCGCCTGAATGGACGCCGCATCCGCGCCCGACCCCTGGAATGTGATTGGCCCTGCCGCGACCGCTGCAGGCAAGACGAGGATGACGAATCCCACGATGAACGCGAACCCTGGCTGACGCCTCATAGCCCCCCCTTACACGTGACTGCCTTCGACAAGTCCGATCGAATGATTGAAGCCATGCCGTCGGTGCAATTGCGGGACCAGTCGGTGCGTTCCAGATCTCGAGAACGATCACGCTAATTCAAGAATTTTCTGAAATAGCAGAGCAGGATGTTTGTCGCCCTGGTCGCGCACATTAGTCGGCGGAAACATCGAAAGGAAACCTCGGCCATAAATGGGTCGATTCGCTTAAGATCCGCTAGCCGCGTCCCGAACGTGACGCGAGAAGGTGAATGCGCGATGAACGGCAACAGCGCGAAGGGGACGAATCGAACCGCAATCGTCACGGGTGCGTCCAGCGGGATCGGTCTCGAATTCAGCCGGCTCCTGGCGAAGGAGGGATACGCACTCGTTCTGGTGGCGCGCGATGAGGGCAAGCTGAATCAGCTCGCGGCTGACCTCGCGAAGGCGCACGGGGTCGCGACCGCAACGGTTGCGGCCGATCTCGCGAAACCAGGTGCGGCCGCAGGGGTGGTCGAGAAGGTCAAGACGCTCGGATTGGCGCCCGACGTGTTGATCAACAGCGCCGGCAAGGGTGTCTACGGGCCCTTTGTCGAGACCCCGATCGGCGTCGAGCTCGAAATGCTCAACGTCAACGTGGTCGGCCTGACCGAGATGACCAAGCACGTGCTGCCTTCGATGATTGCTCGACGTCGTGGCATGATTCTCAACCTTGCGTCCACCGCCGCGTTCGTTCCGGGCCCGTTGATGTCGGTGTACTACGCGACCAAGGCCTACGTGCTCTCGTTCAGCGAGAGTCTCGCCGGCGAGCTCGAGGGAACAGGCGTCAGCGTGACCGTGCTGTGTCCTCCTGCAACCCGATCGGGGTTCCAGGCGAGCGCACAGATGGAATCGTCAGGATTGGTCAGCGGGAAGAAGCTGATGGGGCCGGAGACGGTTGCCAAGGCTGGTTACGCCGGCATGATCGCGGGACGCCGCACGGTTGTCCCGGGTTTCGGCAACTGGCTGGGGGTGCAAATGGTCCCGTTCTTCCCGCGCAAGATGCTCGCGACGTACGTGCGAGGCCTTCAAGCGCCCATACAGTCCTAAGAAGGTTACAGCGTCTTGAGGTACTCGATCAGCGCCCGTTTGTCGTCGGCGGACAAATCGGTGCCATAGATGTGTCCGGCGTTGCTGTTGCCTGGTTGCCGAATGTCGTACCTCGAGCCGGCTCGTTCGGCTTCCGGGCCTGACGCGACGAAGCCCACTCGCGCTGGATCGTAGACGTCATACCCTCGATAAAACACCGGTGTGCGGTTTTCGGGGCGTTCGAGGATCTCGCCGAGATACGGCACCGAGCCGTTGTGCAGATACGGCGCTCGCAGCCACAGGCCATCGAGTGGCACGGCCACGTAGCCGTTGGTCTTACGGAAACCCGTCATGTCCCACGGATAGCCGTCACCGAACGCGTTGTATGTCTCGCCCGCTTCACGCGTCCACATATCGAGCCGGTGCCGATCGGTGCCGATCTCGTCGACGGGGACGACGGTGCCGGTGCGCTTGCCGCCTGGCGCATGGCACTCCGCGCACATCCGCGTGAAGATCGGTTCTCCCAACGCGGCGAGAGGACCATTAATCGGGAATGGGTAGGGTGGCGCCGGACGGGACAGAATCCACTCTTCGATTCGATCGAGGCTCGCCACATCGATCGACCGCGGCGTTGCACCGTCGCCCAGGGCTGAGCTGATGACGACGTCCCTCAGCGAGGTGCTCAAGCCGTCCCAGTGCAGTGCCATTCCCTGGCGCGACTTCATGTTCCAGACGGACATCATGTCGGAATTCCCGATCGTTTCGTCGAGCGGCAGCTTCAGCATCCTGAACTTGACCGGGTTGAAGGGGTCGATACGACCGCGACCCCATGCGGGCCGTTTCTCCATCCACGACTCCCCGATCCGGCGCTGCCTGATCAGCCTGCGCGCTGTGGGGATGACGACGTAGCGGTAGGTGAGGGAGTCGAGCCAGGAGAGATCGGTCATCGTCTCGATTTCCGCCATCAACCGGTCCGGCGTGAACCGCGGATCGTCGGCGCAATCGACAATGAATCGGAGGTAGCCCTGCGAGTCCATCTGGTGGGCCGGACCACCCGCCACGACGGTGCGTGCCGCGGTGGCGCTCGTCCGAAACGTCGCAGTATGACAGACCGCACAGTTGATGCCGACGCCTGGAAGTCCGAGCACGTTACGTTTCGAGAACCCAACCGGCAGTTCACGTCCTGGCTCCCACACGATCCCGAAGGAGCTGTAGCCGCCCGGCCCAGGCAGCTTGTCGGCAAAGACTCGGGGCAGCGCTTGCCAGATCCAGTACGGCAAGGCGTCTTGGTACCCGTACCTATTGAGCCGTATTTGAAATGCTCCTCGGCCGACGCGAAGTAGGGCGCGCGGTCGTCCAGGAGCCGGGCCACGACCGCGGCAACGAACGCTGTCGTGGCAATCAGGAGGACGATGGCCCAGGCTTTCGATCGAGTAGTCATGGTCCAGGCAGCGCGGGAATCGTGCGCGGCCGCATCCTCACCATCGACGATCTCCGTTCGCCGGCAACAGTTGTCTCAGCAACAGGAACTGCGGGACGAGAAAAACGAAGTCGAACGCGCCAAACAGCCAGTACTCACGCTCGCTCGAAAACAGGGTGAGGCTGGTGAAGAAGATGACGCCCGCAAGCCGGCTGAACACCGCCAGCCAGGCGTTTGCGCGATAGCGGAAGGGGTCGTTGGCCGCGGGAATGTAGAACAGGGTGAGCAGTAACACGAGCTGAGCGGAGAAGCGCGGCCACATCAGCGGCGTCGCTGGCGGCATCTGCATCAGCGCGATCGACCCGGCCGGATCGATGAGGCAGGGGAGGGACATCAGAAAGTTGGCGACGATCCCGGTCCACATCACGCGCCGGAACCAGATCGCCTGTGGGGAACTCCGGGACGCCTCAACGGTCACATTCATGACGAGCTCCTGACACGTGCCGATTGCACTCGGTTGTGAAGAGTCATCCAGATGTCAGTGTCGGGTTTCAAACTCATGAGCGGCTTGGGTCGAATCTGCTGCCCTCGCACCAGTTCGAGCCGGTAGCGCTGACTGACCATCGCGATCACGAGCTGGATTTCGAGCAACGCGTAGCTGCTGGCGGGACAAATCCGCGGCCCCGACCCGAACGGGAAATAGGCAAAGCGGTGACGCTCGTGGGCGCTCTCCGGAGAGAACCGTTCTGGCACGAACGCTTCCGGTTCAGGCCAGATATCCGGCGATCTGTGAATCACGTATGGGCTCATGGCCACGAAGGACTTTGCGGGAATTCGATAACCATTGATGCTGTCGTCGGCGATCGCCGTCCGGCCGATGCCCCACGCCGGCGGATAGAGTCGAAGCGACTCCTGGATGACCATCGCCGTGTAGGTGAGCCGAGGAAGATCGGCGAAAGTCACCGGCCGATCGCCGATCACCGTGTCGACCTCTTCTTGCAGCTTCTGCGCGACCGGCGTATGCAGCGACAGCAGATACCAGGTCCACGTCAGGGTCTCGCAGGTCAACTCGTGACCGGCATTCAGCATCACCAGGATCTGATCGCGCGTCTGGCGATCGGTCAGCGAATCACCCGTCTCGTCATCGCGTGAGTGGAGGAGGATGGACAGGAGGTCGCCGGTCGCGTCTCCCCGCCGACGCCGGCTCGCGATGATGCCGAACACGAAATCCTCGACGGTACGAAGCGCGCGCCTGAACCGAAGGTTGCCTGGCGTGGGCAGGCGATCGAGGAACCCGACACGCGCGAATGCGGTACCCGGTTTCACCTGACGCTCCACCGTCAGAAATGCCTTGACCAGCTGTTCGCTGTCGCTCGCGAGATCGGTGCTGAACATCGTTTTCAGGAACATGCCGAGCGTCAGCTTGCTCATTTCGCTGCGAATCGAGATGGGACGAGGCGGGAGGCTGGCCCATTGATCGAGCATCCGTGTTACGACTTCGGTCATGATTGCCGCGTACGTCGCGTTGTGCTGGCGCTGAAACGCAGGCGCAACCAGACGGCGTTGCCGGAGCCACTCGTCACCGTCGCTGGTGAGCAGGGCCTTGCCGAGCACTCGTTCGATGAACTGGTAAGCAGGACCCTTGCAGTAATTCTGGTGGTTGTCTTGCAAGACGTGTTGCACGTAGTCCGGGCTGCTGACCAGATACATGCGTCCTGGCTCGAGGCACACGATGTCGCCGTGCTGTTGCGCCGCATTCTTGAGAAACATCAGCGGATCCTGAACCCAGCGTGTCACGTTGCTGAGGATGACCCGTGGCCGTTTGGGGAGAAAGAACAGCCAGGCGTAGCTCGGTAGGTCCGGTGCGTCGAGCACGATCGATGCCTCCTCGCGCGTTCAGTCGGTCGTGCGCGTGCGACCAATCAGATCCGGGTTTACGCTTCGCGCGAACAGGTCCGGACGCCGGCTGCGAAAATCCTGACTCGCGCCGTCGAGCCATTCCCGCAGCTTGCCCCGTGACGCGTCATAGCCCGACTCGACGAGCTGCGCCGCCGATGCGAAATCGTTGCGATTGAACCGCAGCACGTCGGGCGAAATGTACAGATCCGCCAGTTCTGCCTTCTGCTTTCGATACGAGATCCCGCCGAACTCGATGATCCGCATCAGCACCAGCAGGATGCTCGGGTGGTAGATGCGCTTTTCGCGCGTGGGGTTGAACCGCCGCCAGATCGCCCGCCAGCCGGAGACGTCCTCGCCATAGTCCTCGACGACGTTCAGTTCGTGCGGCGGCGACACGTCGACGCCAATGACCATGCCGTCATTCGCAGAACGTCTTCATGATGTCCACCGGCACGTTGTTGATGAGCACCGCCGTCCACGTGCAGCTCGCCGTCGAAGACCATC
Source organism: uncultured Acidobacteriota bacterium (assembly GCA_963710415.1). Classification (GTDB taxonomy): domain Bacteria; phylum Acidobacteriota; class Vicinamibacteria; order Vicinamibacterales; family 2-12-FULL-66-21; genus CAVQAH01. Next base: position 66,595 of record CAVQAH010000007.1, read on the forward strand.
GGCGGGAAGATGCCCGGCGCCCGCGCGCTGGCCAGCACGGCACGGGCGACGTCTCCGGTCGTGTGCACTTTGACTTCCGATCGGTTGAGATTGGCGGACACGCAGAAATACGGTATCCACAGGTCTTCGATGCACGCTCCCTGAAATTGCTGGCGCAGCAGCTTGCTCATCTTGCCGCCGCGCTTGAACGCGAGGAAGGGAATCGTCATGTCGTCGAACGAGTCGGCGAAGCCGCTGCTCAGTTCACGAATGATGCGCGTGCCGTCCCACCCGAGGACCCAGTGCGCGCCGACCATCGCGCCCATGCTCGATCCGCCGATGGTGTCGACGGGAATGTTCAGTTCGCCCAGCGCCCGCAGGACGCCGAGGTGGGCCAGCCCCCGGGCGAAGCCGCCGCCGAGCGCAAGGCCGATCGTGTTGCCGGTCAGAAACCTCGCGACGCGGTCGTAGTCGGCGGCTGCGCTTCGTCGCACGTGCAGGTGCCGCTCGAGCGTGCGGCCGGCGAGCCACCGCGCCGTGCCGGTTGGCGCCGTGGTCTCGTCCCTATGGACGAGCGCAAGCGTGACGGGTGTGCGACGTACTGTCTCGTTCGTCAGCAGCTCGGCCTCGACCTCCCCCGCGACGGGTTCCCCTGACGCGTTGGCCACGAGCACGATCCGGTCGGCCTGCCGAACGCACCGCTCGGTCCACGGCGACAGGCTGCGGTCGGCCTCGTACAGCACATAGCGGTTCTCGATCTCCTGTTCAGCAATCCACTCGACCAGGCCAGTACCGCCGCCCTCGCGGTCGTGCGCCTGCGCCGCGCCAGGCCGTCCGGATTGACTGTCCACGCGCGCGCTCGACAGGTGCAGCGTCTGGCCGAGCCGCGAGAAGGCGGCGGCCAGCTTGTCGGCGAACTCGGGAAGAGGCACGTCCCCGCTGGCGGCGACCAGCGCGACGGTTCGAATCGCCGTGCGCCGCCGCTCGCCGCTCGACGCGGCGCGCAGCCGGGAAACGAGACGCCCGGTGAGCATGTTCAGCATCGATCGCGGATGGCGATCGATCACCCGATCGACGCTCGTTCTCGAGAGCATTGCCAGCGTCGTGTCGCGGATCGCATACACCGTGGCCGATCGCGGCTCTCCGCTGATGACCGCCATCTCGCCGACGGTTTCGCCGGTGCCGAGCTCCGCGAGGACTCTCTCCTCACCTTCAGCGTCGTGCGTGACGACGCGAAGGCGGCCATTCACGACGATGTACAGGGTGTCGCCCGTGTCACCCTGGCGAAAGAGGACCTCGCCGCCATAGAGCGGGATCAATTCGAACTCGGATTGAAGATCCATGAGGGCCGGCTGATCGACTTCACGAAACATCCGGCTCACGTGCAGCGCAACCCACAGACGATGTCGCCGCAACAGCGGCCGCACGGCATCCACGACGCTGAGGGCGCCGGAGGGCGATGCCTCGCTGAAGCCTACGTATCCAGCCTTCGACAGTACGCCCACGCGCACAGGACCAAGCGCTCGAAACGTGGCCGGCGCCGGCGTCGCTGAGAACACGCTCATGCCGCCGACGATCTTCCCCGGCTCCACTTCATCCAGCGTGTGTGTCATGCCGCGCGCGTCGACGGTGCTCGTATTGAGCGCGCCGGAGAGGACGACGTAGAGCTCTTCGCAGTTGGCACCCTGGTGGATCAGCACGTCGCCGTCTCCGAGCGACAGCACGGTCATCCGCGAGCACAACTCGCGAAGCACATCGTCGGACACGCCCGCAAACGTGGCAGTTGCGCGGAGCGAGGCCATGAGGGCGGGCCCGTCCGAGGGCAGGGTCGTCGTCATCGTGAAGGCTCCCGCAGTTGCGCGCTGCCCGCGCTGCATGTCTGGATGGCTTCGGATTCGTGCACGTGAACGCCCGTCTGGCATCGTTTCGCGGTCGTGACCATGCACGAGGCCACCGCGCTTGCCTCGATCGGACGATACCGCCGCAGAGGACCGGCGAATGCGAAAGACACCCGGGACAAGATGGTTACCGCGATACGCTCTGCGAGCCTGAATTCCGCCCGATTCCCGACGAGGAGCGACGGTCGGAATACGTGCACACCCTTGAACGCCATCCTGGCGACAGCCTGCTCGACGGATCCCTTGACGCGGTTGTAGAAGGCACGCGCGTTCGGGTTGGCGCCGAGTGCCGAGACGATCAGGAATTGTTCGGCGCCGTTTGCCAGAGCTGCCTCCGCGACCGCTACAGGATAGGTGAAATCGACCCTGGAAAACGCCTTCTGCGAGCCGGCAGTCTTGATGGTCGTTCCCAGGCAGCAGAAGGCGTCATTGCCGACGGCGAGACGTCGATACTCTTCGGGCTTGTCGAAATCGACCACGTGCGCACGCAGTCTGGAGTGCTCGCGCGCGAGCGGTCTTCGCGCCAGAACGGTCACCGCCTCGTACTCCGGATCCCCCAGCAGGGCGGCCAGGCAATGGTTCCCGACCAAACCGGTCGCCCCGACGATGAGAGCCGTTCTAGCCATGCACGCAAGGTCTCAGCGCGTTTTCAGGAACTCGAGCAGGTCCGCTTTGTCCGCCGGCTGAAGATCGGTGCCGTACAGGTGGCCGCCGTTGCCGTTGCCCCTGACGGTGGTGCGGTACTCGAAACCGCCGCCGACAGCTTCTGGCCCGGTGGTGACGAACCCGACATTGACATAGTCGTAGACGTCGTAGCCTCGATAGAAGAGCACCGGCCGGTCTTCCGGGCGGTTGAGAAGATCTCGCAAGGTCGGCACCGATCCGTTGTGCAGGTAAGGCGCCCGCAGCCAGACGCTCTCGAGCAGCATGCTCACGTAACCGTTCGTCTTGCGGAAGCGCGTGAATTGCCACGGGCGTCCCAGGCCGATGGTGTTCATCCGCTCAGCCAGCTCCGGGGAAAAGGATCGAAGACGTTCGGGGTCGGTGCCAATTTCCTCGAGAGGGACGACATGGCCGATTCGCGTGCCACCGCTATCGTGGCAGTCCGCGCAATGCTGGCGGTAGAGCGTCTCACCTCGTGCCGCTCGAGCGCGATCGATTCGCTCGGGTGGAAATGGTGGGCCGCGAAGTTCCCAGATCCAGTCCTCCACCCGTTTCAGCGCCTCGAGGTCGAGCGAGTCTTCCGTGCACCCAGCGCCGATCGCCGCGCTGCGGTTTCGCTCTGCGGCGACGTCGTTGTTCCCGTCCCAATGCAGGGCCATGCCGTGCTTCGCTTTTTGCGAGAAGAGCGTGGGCAGATCCGCCGTGCCGACCGATTCGTCCATCGGCATGCGGAACAGCACTTTGTACGGATTGAACGTGTCGACACGTCCGGGGCCCTGCGGCGGCCGCTTCAGCTGCCAGGCGAAGTCGGGTTCGTACTTTGCGAACCCGCTCCTCGACAGGGGGACGACGAGGAAGCGGTAGATCAGGCGATCGCGCCACGAGAATCCAGGGTTTGCCTGCTGAATGGCCGCGATCAGCGTGTCGGCATTGAAGCGGGGGTCGCGGCTCACGGCAAACAGGAACCGTGCGTAGGCCTGGAGATCGAGTTGATGCGAGGGCATGCCGAGCACGATTCGGCGCGGTGCCCCGGGAGCCTCGCGGATCGTGCCCACATGGCAGGTCGCGCAGTTGACCGACACCAGCGGGACGCGGCGGTTCCGGTAACTCGTGCCGATCGGACGCAGGTTCGAGGGCGATTCGTACACGAATCCGAATCGCTCGTAGCCGTTTCCCGGCCGGTCGGGGAGGAGGTCGGAGAACGTCCGTGGCAGCACGTACCAAATCCAGAACGGCACGCCGCCACGCTCAGTCTCTGCGCCGATCGAGCCGTACTTGAAGTGCTCGGCGGCGTCGGCGTGCACTTCCGGCGCATTGCGGTCGTACATCGTGACTCCGATGCACGCCGGCCGCGAGCACGATCATCGCGCCCAGCGTCAGGCCGACGATCGCCAGTGGCCGCCTCACGCCGACGTCTCCCTGAACGGCGGTGGATCGAACACCGACAGGATCTGCTCGATCATCGCGTCGCGCGAGGCGAACCGGGATTCTTCGTAGCAGCCAAGCGGGTTCACCACGGTATTGACCAGACACCGGTTGCAGTAGGTGCACGGCTTCGGCGGCCGGTCGATTCCAGTGGCAAACATCTGCACCAGATCGTTGTTCGCGACGAGGGGCCGCGCGATCGTGACCGCATCGCACTGTCCGCTCGGCAATCGCCTGACGGATGACCGACGCCGTCTGGAACCCACCCGTGCACAGGACCGGCACCGCGACCGCCTGCTTGACGGCAGCGGCATCAGCCAGGTTGGCACCCTCGATGTTGGTCACGCCCCCGCGTACCCACATCCAGCGGAACAGTCGCCAGAGCACTGGCGCGCGGAGCGTCAGGTAGTTGAGGAGCGTCTTGTTTCCGCTCGAGAGCATCGCGTGGTACGACTTGGCGAAGGCGTCGATGGGCAGATCGCCGGCGGGATTGCGCGGATGCGGGAAGGAGTTCCCGGTCGAGACGTGGATCGCGTCCACGCCTGCCTCCACGAGCCACTGGCAGACCTGCACCGAATCGGTCAGCGTGTTGCCGGGCGACTCCCAGAAGCGCACCGCGTTGTTGTGTTCCGTGGTGCTGATCTTCATCTGCAGATGAAAATCGCGGCCCACCCGGGCGCGGATCGCCCGCACGATCTCGAGCACGAAGCGGGCGCGGTTCTCGAGCGGCCCGCCGTAGTCGTCCGTGCGGTCGTTGATCGCGGAGCTGAGGAACTGCGTAATCAGGTAGCCGTTGGCGCCGTGGAGCTCCACGCCGTCGAGCCCGGCCTCGCGCGCGCGCCGCGCGCCTTCCGCGAACGCGCTGACCGTCTCGCGGATGTCGGCGGTGGTCATGCGCTGCGCGGGCAGACCGTGAATCGGCTCACGTCGCGACGTCGAGCTGTGTCCGGTCGGGTATTCGAAACCGGAGACATCCCGCTGCCGCCCGCCGTGACTGAGCTGCAGGATGAACCGGCAGTCGTGCTCGTGAACGCGCTTGCCCAGCTCGCGCCAGAAGGGTACGCGCTCGTCGCGATCGATCGTCGCGTAGTTCGGGACGATCCGCCCGCGCATCTGCACCGGCACGAACGACGACACGATGGCGCCGACCCCGCCGCGCGCGAACTTCAACTCCCAGTTGATCCGCGCCTGGTTGCCGGACCCGTCGAAGTTGTCGAACCGTCCCGAGATATTGGACCGGAAGATCCGGTTCTTCACCGTGAGGGATCGGAACGTCAGCGGTTCGAACAGGATGTCGCTCGCCACGCGCAGTCAGAAGGTCTTGAGAAACTCGATGAGCGCGCGCTTGTCCTGGTCGGACAGCGTCGCGCCGTACACGTGGCCCTTGTCCTCGATGAAGTCCGGTGCGAGATTGTTCGCCAGCAGCCGCCGCAGCAGGAACCTGTTGCCGAAGGTCCAGTTCAGGAAGTCGATCGATCGCTGCCCGAGCGAGGGCAGTTCGGTCGGATTGACCCTGGCGATCACGTTGATGGCGGTATTGACCGGCACGTCCATGTGCGGCCCCGAATAGAGATGCACCCGGCTGGGCGTGGTGGTGACCGGGATCGATTGCAGGCCGAGCCGGCGCTCCGGCCACAGCAGCTTCTCCATGCCGTCCATGAATGCGACGACCCGGCCATGGACCGATGGATCCTTGGTGAAGAGGCCGACCGAGTTGTTGTGCAGATACGGGCCGGTCGCCCAGACGCTGACGAGCGACGGCGTTCGATAGTAGCCGCGTCCGCCCGCCGGCAGCTTGAAGGTCAGCGGTGTCGAGGGATCGAGCGGATTGTACAGACCGCGCAGCTCGCCGGCTGAGGGAAGCGCCTTGTAGGTCTCGGACGAAAACTCTTCCCAGATGTGGCCGCGAACCGCATTCGATGCCAGAGCCCGAGCCGAATTCGTGCCCAGCTCGGTCACCGGATAGCGGCGATCGTCGGACAGGTAGTTGGAGTCGAGGAAGTCGTCACGATGCACCGATTCGCGGAACCACTGCGTGGCACGCTCGGCGTTCGCGGCAATGTCTGCCTCCGGTTGCTTGCTCGAATGGCACCTGGCGCACTGTTCGGCGAAGACCGTCTTCCCGCGATCGAGCAGCGGCGCGTCGTCGGTCAGATACTGCGCGCCGCCCAGGCGCATCCTTCAGCCGCATCGGGCCCGATGGTCTTCAGGAAGGCCTCGGCCGCGGGCATCCGCGCTTCCGTGTCCCGCCAGTCGGCGCAATCCTGTCGCGCCTTGTCGATCGAGAACGGCTTCTGCTGCGTCATGCCGTAAATGGCCTGATGGAGCGTCAGCCAGTAGTCGGAGCACATGCCAATGTTGACGTACACGCGCAGCGATGCGCCGGCGACGCCAATCGAATCGGCGCCGTCCTTGAGGATGTGATTCACGGCGCGCATCGAACCGTCCTTCATCCGTTCCGGCTGTGTCGGCCGGAATGCCAGGTAGAAGACCGGGTTGATGGCGTTCGGATTGTTGATGTGGTCGGTCGCGAAACGCGACGTGTCCACGGTGCCGGCGGGCTGCTTGTTGGCCACGTGCCAGCGGAAATCGTCCGGCCCGATGCGAAGCGTGAACAGCCTGGCATCTTCCAGATACTGGTTGCCAATCGCCGGCGAGAGGTTGCTCCACGCCGGACGCTCGGGGTTGGCGGGAGGATTCAGTGGATTGGGGCCGATGTGGCAGAAACCGCAGGACATACCGACGAGGTACGGCGGCTCGGCGCTCTTCGGATTCTCGAGATATTTCTCGACAGACCACGTCGCCCGATCGAACTTCGGGTTGGGAAATCTCCGCAGCCCGATGACGCCCGATGGGCGTCCCCGGCACATCCGGAATGTTGTCCGGCGCGCAATCGTCCAGCCAGAGCCCGTATTCATCCGCGTGTGTCGCCGGCGTGCACCCCGGATCGGTCAGCATGCCAAGCGTGCGAAAACGCTGCCCGGATCGCCGCGAATCGATCACCTGCAGCAGATCGAAGACGCCGTCGCTGAACATCGCGACTTTCCGGAAGAAGTGCTGGTTGCCGGCGGTCCAGAAATACCAGGTGTCCCGGCCCCGAGTCTCGAGCGGCGAGAGCGTGGATCCGTAGCCGAAACGGTTCGGATCGGAATTCGACGGCCGCACGTCCGCCCCCGGCGCCGTGGCAGTGATCCCTGCGGGCGCCGCCTTGGGCGCCGGCGTCTGTGCCTGCACGCGGTCGACTCGAGAGATCCGCACCGCGATCGCGGCCGTCAGCAACAGCGCCAGCAGCGTGAACGCTCGCACGAATCTGACACCGGAGCCACCCACGCGCCGTGCAGGGAGCATTCTTGGGTCTCCTCTGGCCTGTTGAGTCTGCGAAGGCGCCGAGTATAGCGCTGGAATCACACAGGTGCCAAGGCGGCACCTGTGCACCGTTGGCACCTGTGGCACCCTTGGCACCTTTGCCCCATGGTGCGCTAAACTGATCGAATGCACGCGCGTCGGGCGCGCGACACCAGGCTCGTGCGCCGCACCGCGGCCCGGAACCTGTGCAATTTCAGCCTGCGAACCGCGTCAGGGCCGGAAGGCAGCAGCGCTAAGCAGACACTGACATGTGCCGCAGGCCGCTCCGGGTCGCGGTGGGGCGCACGACACGAGCATCGAGGTGGGCGATGGCGACGAAGAAGGCTAAAGCCAAGACCGCGAAGGCCAAGACCGCTGCGAAGACTCGGACCCCCGTAAAGAACCTCGCCCTGAAAGATGCCCAGAGCGTCAAAGGCGGGCGCAAGGCGGGGAAGGAGCAGCACGAGTACTTGGTCGTTACGATGAAAGACGTCATCATTTCATAGGGTCCCTGCCCGCCCGCTGGCCCGAAAACGCACTTCCGTGTCCACATATCAGGTCCTCGCCCGCAAGTGGCGCCCGCAACGCTTCGATGACGTCATCGGCCAGCGGGGCGTCACCCAGACGCTGCGCAACGCGATTGCCGCGGGGCGCATCGCCCAGTCCTTCGTGTTTGCCGGTCCTCGCGGGGTCGGAAAAACGACGACCGCGCGCATCCTCGCCCGCGGATTGAATTGCGTGCAGGGGCCGACCGCCGATCCCTGCGGCGTCTGTGACGGCTGCGTGGAGATCGCGCAGGGCCGCGACATCGACGTTCTCGAGATCGACGCGGCGACCAACACACAGGTCGACAAAGTCCGCGAAGTGATCATCGCCGGCCTCGGGATGTCGCCGGTTCGCGACCGCTACAAGATCTTCATCATCGACGAGGTCCATCGGCTCTCCCAGCAGGCGTTCGACGCCCTGCTCAAGTCGATTGAAGAGCCGCCGCCGCATGTCGTGTTCATGATGGCGACGACGGAAATCGAAAAGGTCCCGGCGACGATTCAGTCGCGCTCGCAGGTGTTCGAGCTGAAGATGATCGGCGTCCGGCAGATTGCCGATCAGCTCAGGACGATTGCCGACGCCGAGCAGATCGAGGTCAACGACGCGACGCTGATGCTGATCGCGCGCGCCGGCGACGGCAGCATGCGCGATGCGCAGAGCGCGTTCGACCAGGTCATCGCTTTTGCCGGCCGGACGATCTCGGCAGAGGACGTGACGACCGTTCTCGGCCTCGTGCGTCGCGACTTGCTGCTGGATATCGCGGACGCAGTGGCGCGCGAGGACGGCGCCGCGATGTTCGAGTTGGCTGGGCGTGCCGTCGAGTCCGGCTACGATCTACGCCTGGTGATTCGCGAGCTCTCGCGGCTGACGCGCGATTTGCTCGTCATCGGCCTGGATTCGTCACGCGTCGCCGATCCGGAGATCGCCGCCGAGGCCGAGCGCGAACGCCTGCAGTCTCTCGCCGCGAAGTTCTCACCCGAGGACCTGATGCGCGCGTTCGATGTGCTCACCAAGGCCGAAGTGGACATTCGCGGTTCGCTGCAGCCGCGGTACCACCTGGAGATGGCGTTGCTCCGGTGGATTCACCTGCGCCGCCTGGTTCCGCTGACCGAACTGATCCAGAACCTCGAGAAGAGTCCCGGCCGCGGGACCTCGATGCCAGCGCCAGCATCACCCCAGCGATCGGCGCCGGAGGCCAGCCGGCCAGCCGCGAAGACGCCGTCGGCGAGTGCGGCAACGGTGACGGCGATCGAGGCGCGGAAGGAAGCCGTCTCGGCGGCGCCGCCAGCGCCGCCAAATCCGCCGCGCGTCAGCGCCTTCGGCATCCGCAAGCCTGGCGGATGTCAAAGAAGCGTTTCTCGCGGAAGTCCAGAAATCGAAGAAATTCTTCTATGGAACCGTCATAGCACAGGCGCAGAAGATCGAGATCCAGACCGATCGGGTCGTCCTGACCTACGCGCCGCAGCATCGAGCGCTGCGCGCCCAGCTCGATCAGATGCGCGCCTGGCTCGAGGAAGTGGCATCGCGAATCGCCGGCCGCCGGATGTCAGTCGTCGGCGCCGAAGGCACTGGCGGCGCTCCCGCTTCCGCTGGCAGGGCGGCTGCCGTCGCCGGCGAAGGCCCCGCGCTGACCAACCCGCCGGATCGTCAATCCGCGCTCAAACAACAGGCGCTCGCCGATTCCGGTGTGCAGGCCATGCTCGACGTGTTCGCCGCGGAGATCAAGGAAGTTGAGGAGATGTAAGTGCGCCGGTGCGCACGTGCGGGCGCGGGAACCATCGTGCTGAACTATCGTGTTGAACCATCGTGTTGAACCACCGTGTTGAACCCCGTGTTGAACCCTCGTCTGAATGTGTGAAACATGAATATCCAACAGATGATGAAACAGGCGCAGCAGATGCAGGACCGGATGCAGAAGCAGATGGCCGAGCTGCGCGTGGAAGCCACATCCGGCGGCGGCATGGTGACCGTCGTACTGAATGGCGCCAAGCAGGTGCAGTCTCTCAAGATCGATCCTGAAGCGGTCTCGAAAGAGGACGTCGAGATGCTGCAGGACCTGATCATTGCCGCGATCAATGACGCGCATCGCAAGGCTGACGAGGAGATCTCGAAGCAGATGAGCGGCATGATGGGCGGGCTGAAGATTCCCGGCCTCTTCTGATGTCGCGGCCCGATCCGCTCACCCGGCTCATCGAGCAGCTGCAGCGGCTGCCCGGAATTGGAGCCAAGAGCGCGCAACGCCTGGCGTTCCACATCCTGAAGACCCCCCGCGAGGACGTCGAGCGGCTGGCCGAAGCCATGCGGGAGGTGAAGGAGCGGGTCACCTACTGTTCTGTCTGCAGCAACATCACCGACACCGATCCCTGCTACTTCTGCACGCACCCGGCTCGCGATCAGCGCACCATTTGCGTCGTCGAGGAGCCGGAGAACGTGACCGCGATCGAGAAGACTCGCGACTTCAAGGGGCTGTACCACGTCCTCATGGGCGCCCTGTCACCGCTCCATGGCGTTGGACCCGACGATCTGAAGATCAAAGGGCTGCTGACACGCGTCGGCAGCGGGAACATCGAAGAAGTGATTCTCGCCACGAATCCCAACGTCGAGGGAGAGGCGACGGCGATCTACCTTGCCAAGCTTCTGAAACCCCTGGGCGTCCGCGTGACGCGTATCGCGATGGGCGTGCCCGTCGGCAGCGATCTCGAATACGCGGATGAGGTCACAATGGGCAAGGCGATGGAAGGACGGCGGGAGCTATAGCCACCAGAGAAAGGATCAACTCCCAACTCCCAACTTCCAACTCCCAACCTCCAAGAAACCCCGAGCCCGAGTCCCAGTACCGAGTCCCCAGTCCTGAGCCTCATTGCAGTCCTCGCCTGATTAACAGAATCGTACCGACCGTCGTCCAAAAGACGACGCGGATCCTGCGGGCGATGGCGAGTGTCGTGCCCGGCCTCGGTCCGAAGCCGAGCAGGGTCGTGAACCAGGCCGTGCTGACCTCGTCGACGCCGATGCGCAGGGGCACGAACTTGAACACGACCGTCACCAGCCGGTTGGCCCCTTCGAGAATGAAGCACGTCAGCAGTGCCGGAGGAACGCCGAGCATGAACCACCAGGTGATGAACACTTCGGCGACGCCCAACACGTGGAACCCGAGCTCGGCGCAGACGACCCGGAGGAAGGCCGCCGGACGCCGGGAGGCGAAGGTGTAGATCTCGCGTTCGATATCGCCGGCGCTTTCGACCTTCGCCTGCATCGCCGACCCTGCCGGCAGTACCGCGGCCAGCGCCCGGCTGATCACCGCGGGGCGTCGCAACAGAATCCACAGCGCGATGCCGAGGGCGACAACGATTCCGGCGACGGCAACCTCGCTGGCTTCGCGCAGTCCATCGGGGAGATCGAAGCTCAGAAGGAGCGCGATCGTGGCTGTCGCGATCATTCCGGCCACCGACATCGTGTAAAACAGGTTCTCGATCGCCAGCGCCGTCAGCGCCGGCGTGAGCGGCACGTGACCGCGAACGAATGCGGCCTTTGCCGGCTCGCCGATGATCGGTCCGAGCGGTGTGAGATTGCCGAACGCGTCCCCGGAGACGACAGCGAGGAACGCATCCCGGAACGGCATCGAGTGCGGCGGTTCGAGACACGTACGCCAGGCGAGTGCGCGCAGCGCGAAGCGTCCGCCGGCGATTGCCGCGATCACGATCAGTCCCCAGCCGATCTGCCGGAGGTCCTGCCAGATTGCCGCGGGTCCGACACGCCTGACGAACCACGCAAAGAGGACGATGCCGAGCAGCGTCGAGATGAAACCGGTCGCAGTTACCCTGCGCGGCCGAGCGTCGGGGGGCACGACGCCATCATATAATCGGCGGGATATGCTTCCTGCGTCCTTCCAGACGCCCGCAGCGATTCTTCTCGTCCTCGGCGGCCTTCTTTCCTGCTTTGCCGGCTACCGCGTTTTCCGGATCGTCCTCGGCATGTACGGGTTCATCATCGGCGCGCTCCTCGCCAGTTCCGCGATGGGGACCGAGCAGACGCTGTGGATGGTCGGCGCCGCGATCGTGGGCGGACTGATAGGCGCGCTGGTCCTGGTCGCTGCGTACTTCGTGGGGGTGGCGCTCATCGGCGCGGGATTCGGCGCAGCGGCGGCGAATCTGATTTGGGCCGGCCTCGGCCGCGAGCCCCACCTGGCGATCGTTGTCGCACTGTCGATCCTCGGCGCGATCATGGCATTGTGGCTGCAACGCTATGTCATCATCGTGGCGACGGCCTTCGGCGGTGCGTGGACCACGATCGTCGGGGCGCTCGCGCTGACGGGCGATCGAGTGGCCGTGGACGCGGCAGCACGGAGTGACGTCTGGCTCGTGTATCCGCTGGATCCGGCACCTGGCCAGCGGTGGGTGATTATCGTCTGGCTCGCGCTGGGTGCCGCCGGCCTGATTGCACAGCTGGCGTTCACGGCAGACAAGAAACGAAAGTAGAGTCCGGCTTTGCCGGACCGTTGACGACGATTGGAGACAACCGTGGCAACTTTTTCGCGACATGTTGACGTTGACTGGAACGGCTCGGTGATGGATGGCAAGGGGCAGGTCAAAGCGGGGACCGGCGCGTTCACGCTCCCGGTGACGTTCCCTGCCCGCATCGGCGAGCCGGCCGGTCACACCAGCCCTGAAGAGCTGATCGCCGCCGCGCACGCCGCGTGCTACGCGATGGCGTTGAACGGCACCGTCGGCCGCAAGGGCGGTTCGATCGCGAAGACGCGGGTCACCGCGACGGTGACGGCTGACAAGGGCGACGCCGGGATCAAGATCGTGTCGTCGAAGCTGAAGGTCGTCGCCGAAGGCCTGCAGGGCGTCGACAAGGCGCAGTTTGCCGAGGTTGCGCGCGAAGCGGAGGGGCGATGTCCCGTATCGAACGCGCTGCGCGGGTCGCTGCAGATCGACGTCGAGACCGAAGTGCGTGAGTGGGACGGAAGCTGCGCGGAACGCGTCGGCAAGCGAAGGCCGTCGGCGTCGTGACGTGGCGTGCACGCGCTAAGCAAAGTACAGGTGTTGAACTCAGTCGAGCCGTTGCTCGCGGTATTGCCGCGGCCGTGCCCGCGCAGGCACAGACAGTCGAGGTGGCGCCGTTCGGCGGGTATCGTTTCGGCAGCGGTTTTTACGAGATCGTAACCGGTGCATCGGTCGATGTCGACGGCGCTCCGTCGTACGGGGCGCTGCTCGACGTCCGGATCGATGAGGATCTGTTTGTCGAGGGGCTGTTCACGCATCAACAGGCCCACTTCACGCTGCCCGCCGATCTGGATCCGTCAGGCTCGCGCTGGCGGGTGACGGTCGATCACTGGCAGTTGGGCGGGCTGCGCGAAATGTGGCCGGGCAAGGCGCGTCCGTTCCTGACCGGCGCCGTCGGCCTCACGCGCTACGCGTCGCAGGGCGACGACGAGATTCGTTTCACGGTGAGCGCCGGCGGGGGTATCAAGCTCTATCCGACCGAACGGCTGGCGCTGCGTCTCGACGGGCGCGGCTACGCGACGTTCGTCCACGGCGAGGCGGACGTCCTGATCTGTGCGCCCGGCATCTGCATCGGCTCGCTCCACGCCGCGGTCGTCTGGCAGGCGGAGTTTACTGCCGCATTGGTCGTGGCTTTCTAAGCCTGCAAACGTGTCAACTCCGAATTCCGCAACTCCCGAGAATTCTCAGTGGATCTCCTCTGAACGTATGGACCATCGGAGTTGGGAGCTGACACTCGCGAGTGTTACTTCTCAAACACTTGCATATCGTGTCGCGGCTTGCCGTCGGGCGTCGTACCTTTCGATTCGATCGTCAGCGTCTTCCCGTCGGCCGAGAGCGTGCGAAGGTTGGTCGCCGTCACCTTGCCGGCGAGCTTGAACGTGCTTCCAGCCGTGTTCGCGTCTAGCTTCTTGAAGGTCACGGTGTCGGCGTTCGGATTGCCGGTGATCTTGCCGTCCGAATCCGTCGCATTTGCCGCTCATCTCCCAATGCTGTTTGGCGCCGTCGGCTGGAACCAGGTCGACGACGATCTTCAAGGACTCCCCGGACGGCGTGTACGTCACCGTCATGCTCTTGGGAGCAGGACCCGGGCTGAATTTCGATTTCGCCACATTGAGCTTCCATGTACCGGCAATCTTGTCCTGCGCTAAAACGGCGGTTGCGACCATGAGGATCCCGAGGCATGCCATCGCCGCGATGATGACCTGTGAGGTACGACTCTTCATCACACACCTCCTGAATTGAATTGTGCAGAGCGCTTCATCTTGTTGTAAGTCGATTCACTCGTCAACGTTGCCTCTAGGGCCTGACTCGAACCTCTAACCCTAGAGGGTAAGGGTTCGAGGCAGCCGCGCCGACTTGACAGTTCCCCACCGGACACAGTCAGATAAGCCCCGCTGCGAATCCCTATCTGTTATTACAGTTCCTGTAGATGTCATCGGAGGTGACACCATGTTCCGTCACGCCTCTCGGTTGAGCGGCGCACTTGCCATTTTGGGTTGCGCTGCAATTCTCATGTCCTCGTCGGGCTCGCTCCATGCCCGCGCCACACTTCAGATCGTCGCGCAAGGGCTCAACAACCCTCGAGGCCTCAGTTTCGGCCCAGAGGGCGGCCTTTACGTGGCTGAAGCCGGTTCTGGCGGAACGGGGCCATGCATCATCAACTCGAACAACATGTTGGTCTGCTATGGCGCCACTGGATCGATCACGAGAGTTGCTCTGGGCGGTGCGCCGTCGCAGACACGCATCGTGGCTGGTTTACCTTCTCTTGCGGTTCAGACCGGAGCTGCGCCCGGCGGTTCCTCGACCGGCCCGCATGACGTCGAGTTCCAGGGCCGCGGTAACGGCTTCGTCACGATTGGAGCCGCGCTCGATCCGGCGAGGCGGTTCAACGACGCAGTGCACCCTGAGTTCGCGGCAGTCGGCCCGAAGTTCGGCCGGCTCGTTCGATTCCAGCCGAATGGCAAGTGGTCCTTCGAGGAAGATCTCTCGGCATTCGAGGGGCTCGCGAACCCCGACGACGGCGGACTCGATTCGAACCCGTACGGGCTGCTGGCGTTGCCTGGCCGTCAGTTGTTCACTGACGCCGGCGGCAACTCACTCAACGCCGTCGCAGCGAACGGCTCGATCTCCAATCTGGCCTCGTTCCCGAACCGCACGGTTTCAGGATCGACGTTTCAAGCGGTTCCGACAGGTCTGGTGCAAGGACCCGACGGCCAACTGTATGTCGGCCAGCTGACTGGTTTCCCGTTCCTCCTGGGCCAGGCGAATGTCTACCGGGTGCCGTCCAATGGCGGCACGCCCGAGATCTACGCGAGCGGCTTCACGAAGATCATCGACATCGCGTTTGCATCGGACGGATCGTTGTACGTCCTTCAAATCAGCTCCACCGGGGGCGCTCCGCCTCAGGGCGGTACCGGCTCGCTGATACGCGTGTCGCCGGACGGAACCACTCGGACGACGATCGTTGCGGCAGGCGCGGGTCTGGTCGCGCCGGGCGGCATCGCCATCGATCGCGACGGGTCGATCTACGTCACGAATTTCTCGGTGTCGCCCAGCGGCGGCACGGTGGTCAGGATCCTTCCCTAACAAAAGGAAAGACAGGATCTCGGCGGTCACGAGCGGGTCGCGATGGTGGTGCCTCATCACTCGCGACCCGCTACTGTTCAACCGCGCTCGCGACAACTTTGTTGGGTTGGCGTCGGAATGAACTCTCGCCCATGTCACCGGATGAACTGCTGAAACGGCGGTACCGTCACGCGAGGGGAGGGAGTCAAGGCAGGGCGTTTCGTTGCGAGGGCGGGTGAGGCCTGCCTGGCTTGCGCCGGTGTCTGGCGATCCGCTAAACTTGGAGTTTCCTTACCGGGCACTTTGCCCCTCTGATCCTCGGTAGCTCAATGGCAGAGCATCCGGCTGTTAACCGGAGGGTTGCTGGTTCGAGTCCAGCCCGAGGAGCCAACTCCATAAGGTCCATTCCGGACACATAGGTGACAGTTCATTCCGGAGACATAGGTAACACTTTCGGGCCGAAGGGATTGTCGATCGGTTCGAGCCGGCACGTCTCGTCGTCAAAATAGCCCAAATCGTAGTGCATGAAGGTGACGAGCCAGACGCGCTCGCCGACCTGGGTGATGCCGATCTTCTGACCGGCGAAGACGTGGCTGAAATTGATTTTGCGGGGCTTCCAACAGATCCGGCCGCGGTTGGTCACAATGACGGTGGCATCGTCAAACGGGTAGCTCAGCTCCTCGAGGCCGCGATACACGCGCGGTGAGCGCGAGTAGAGGTCGGCGGGCACTTTCATCCCCAACGCCTGATGCGGCCGCTCCTGGTTGTAGCGGTCAAGAAACGCATCGAATCGCGCCCTGCTGCCCACGCCCTTGTGGAACGAATCAGTCTCGGGTCCGTAGTGTTCACGTCAGGGAGGCTCTCGATGTTCGATCTGATGCGCGACGTGCGGCACGGCGCGCGCCGCCTGACCCGCACGCCGATGTTCACCGTGGCGACGTTGATCACGCTCGCCCTGGGGATCGGCGCGAACACGGCGATCTTCAGCATCATCAACAGCGCCCTCCTCAAGCCGCTGCCCTTCCCCGAGCCGGAGCGGCTCGTGGGCCTCTGGCAGACGGCACCGGGAGTCAACATCGCCGACCTCAACCCGTCGATCGCCGACTACGTCACCTATCGAGAAGAGTCCCGCACGCTGGCGGACGTCGCCATCTGGAACGGCAACGCGTTCACGGTAACCGGCGTTGCCGAGCCGGAGCGGGTGGACGGGATCAGTGCCACCTTCCGCCTGCTGCCGATGCTCGGCGTCCAGCCGAGCCTCGGCCGGCCTTTCGCGGAGCGCGACGACGAGGTCGGCAGTCCGCAGGTGGTGATGCTCAGTCATGGCTACTGGCAGCGACGGTTCGGAAGCGATCCCGGCGTCGTCGGGCGCCGGATCATCGTCGATGGCACCGCCCGCGAGATCATCGGCGTTCTGCCGAAAGGCTTCTGGTTCATGGACGTGGCACATGACCTCGTGCTGCCGCTCCGCTTCGAGCGTGCCAAGGTGCGGCTCGCCGGATACAACTTCCAGGGGATTGGTCGGCTTCGTCCCGGGGTCAGCATCGAGGCGGCAAACGCGGACGTCGCCCGCATGATCGGCATCGAGCTCGGCAAGTTCCCGCCGCCCGACGGCATGAGCGTGAAGATGATGGAGGACGCACGGCTCGGGCCGAACGTCCGTCCGCTGATCGACGATCTGGTCGGCGACGTTGGCAAGAGCCTGTGGGTGGTCATGGCGACGATCGGGATCGTGCTGCTCATCGCCTGCGCCAACATCGCGAACCTCCTCCTCGTCCGGACCGAAGGGCGGGCGCAGGAACTCGCCGTCCGCGCCGCCCTCGGCGCCGGACGCGGCCGCCTGGCGAGAGAGATGCTCGTGGAAAGTCTTCTACTGGGCCTTCTCGGCGGAGTCGGCGCGCTCGGTCTCGCCCTGGCGGCCCTGAAACTGATCCTGCGCACCACTCCGGCCCGATTGCCGAGACTGGAGCTGATCGGAATCGATGCCACCTCCATGGCATTCACGCTCGTCCTCTCTGTCGCCGCGGGTCTGGCCTTCGGAGCGATCCCGGTGCTGAAACGGCGTGGAGTCCGCCTCGCTGAAGCGCTCCGGGCAGGCGGGCGCAACGCGAGCGCCAGCCGTGACCGCAACGTGATGCGTAACACGCTGACGATCGTGCAGGTCGCGCTGGCGGTGGTGCTCCTCATTGGCTCCGGCCTGATGATTCGCACCTTCCAGTCGATGCGCCGCGTTCAGCCAGGCTTTACCAATCCGGGAACGCTACAGACGATGCGGATCGCAATCCCGGGCGACATCGCCGCCGATGATGCGCAGGTGCTGATCCTGCAGCAGAAGGTCGTGGACAGCCTGGCGAGCCTCCCCGGCGTCTCCTCCGTCAGTCTGATGAACGGACTGCCGATGACCGGGTTCAGCTCTCAGGATCCGATTTTCGCGAGTGACCACAGTTACGCGGCCCACACGATCCCGCCGCTCCGACGCTTCATCAGGGTGGCACCCGGCGCGTTCCAGGTGCTGGGCACGCCCCTCGCCGCCGGCCGCGAGTACAACTGGACCGAGCTCCACCAGCAGCGATCGGTCGTGTTGATCAGCGAGAACTTCGCCCGTGAATACTGGGGCTCAGCGGCGGCGGCGATCGGCAAGCGCATTCGTTCGAATCCCAACGATCCCTGGAGCGAGGTGATCGGCGTGGTTGGCGATGTCCGCCATGACGGGGCGGACCGGCCGTCACCGTCAACGGTGTACTGGCCGCTGCGGGGCTCCCGCTCGGCGACGTTCATGATCCGGGGACCGCGCGCAGGGACGGAAGGCTATGCGGCGGATATCCGCCGCGCAGTGTCGGCCGTGAGCGCGGGATTGCCGGTCACGCAGACGCAGACGATGCAGCAGGTCTACGACAGGTCGATGTCACGGACCGCCTTCACGCTGACGCTGCTCGGCATCAGCGGCGGCATGGCGCTGCTGTTGGCCGCCGTCGGGATCTACGCGGTGATCGCCTACATGCTCTCGCAGCGAACGCGGGAGATTGGCATCCGCCTGGCGCTTGGCGCCAGACCGGAGCGCCTGCAACTGATGTTCGTCCGCAGCGGGTTGCTATCGAGCGGCATCGGCGCCGCGGCCGGTCTGGTGGCCGCCGCTCCACTGTCGCACCTGATGTCCGCGCTGCTCTTCGAGGTCGAGCCAATCGATCCGCCCACGTATGCCGTCGTGGTGATCGGCTCGCTCGCTGCGGCTGCCGCGGCCAGCTACCTGCCGGCACGCCGCGTCACACGGATTCACCCGGTCGAGGCGCTCCGGGCCGAGTAGTCATCAACGGCTTACCTCCTACGGGTGTAGTATTCGGGCATGGCACGAAAGGTCGCGACGCCCCGGCTGACGGCGTTGCAGCTGGCCGTGATGCGGGTCCTGTGGTCGCGCGACGAAGCGTCGGTGGCCGACGTGCAGCGCGCGATGACGGGACGGCGGCTGGCGCTGACGACGGTGGCGACGCTGCTCGTGCGGCTCGAGCAGCGCGGGCTCGTCAGCCACCGCGCCGATGGCCGCCAATACCTCTATCGGACGCGCGTGTCGCCGGCCGACGTGCGGGAAACGGTGACGCAGGAGTTGCTGCGCAACCTGTTCGACGGCGACGTCACGGCCTTCGTGAGCCACTTGCTCGACTCGCGCACGCTGACGCGTGAAGAAGTCGCCGACTTGCAGCGTCTCGTGCGCAACAAGGCGCGCCGATGATGGCCGAGCACATCCTCACGACCTGGCTTCTCACATATGCCGCGCACGGCGCGCTCCTCACGGCACTGGCGGCGCTCGCCGAGCGCACGCGATGGGGCGCCGCGGCGTCGCGCCGCGATGCCCTGTGGAAGCTCGCGCTCGTGGGCGGGATCGTGACGTCCGTCGGGTTCGTGGCGGTGGGCTCCGCGCCGTCCGGCGCGGCGGTGCGCCTGTCGCCGACCGGCGTGATTGCGCCGGCCGTCGAAAGCGGCGGCGCGTCCTGGCTCGCGGTGGGGTGGATCGTCATCACCGCGGTGTTGGCGCTGCGGGCGGCACGCGCGTGGCATGTGGGCGTGCGATCTGCCGGGCGACGCCGCGTCATGCGAGCCGGTGCGGCGCGCGCGATCCTGATGGAGATCCTCGGCCCCGCCGCCGATCGCGTCACGCTGACATGCAGCCGCACGCTGGCGGTGCCGGTCGCGTTCGGCCGCGAAATCTGCGTGCCGGTTCGCGCGCTGCGTGAGCTGCGGCACGACGAGCTCCGCGCGCTCCTGGCGCACGAAGCGGCCCACGTCGTCCGCCGCGATGCCGCCTGGCTGATGATATCCGCGGCCGTTCGCACGCTGGGATGGTGGCAGCCGCTCAATGTCGTCGCCGCGGCGCGCCTGCGGCTCGCCATGGAGCTGTGCTGCGACGAGCGGGCCGCGGCCGATCGCGACGAGCGCGACGCACTGGCGCGATGCCTGGTCAAGGTCGCCGAATGGAGCGTCGCCGATCTGCGGCCGGCGCCGCTTGCCGCCATGGCGAGCCGCGGCTCGGCGCTGCGGCATCGGCTCGATTCGCTGCTCCACGACGCGCCGCGCAACAATCGGCGCGCGCGGCCCTGGCTGTGGGTGACAGCTGTCGCGCTGCCGGCGGTCTGGCTCGCGCCCGTCGTGACGGTCGCGAACCTCTCGCGCGCTCCCGCGGCCGCGATCCGTCTCGTGCGGCAGGCGCCGGCCCCGGATGCCGCGCCCGCGCCCGTCGCGGCGGAATCCGAGCGTCAGGAGCCGCAGCCGAAAGCTCGTGTGACGGCGCGAGTCGATGCGAGAACGGTGGTCCCGTCGCTACCGGAACGAGTGGCCATTCCCGAGATCGCCCGTGACGAGCCCGTGGTTGTGCCGCCGGCATCGATGCCGTCCGGTCCAGGTGTCGAGGCCGCCGCCGCCCCGGCTCCCGCGCCCGGCAGTCTCCGCGACGCGATTGCCGCCGCGCGGATCGCCCCCGAACCGCCGCCGTCCCGCACACGGTTCGACCCGCCGGAACACGACATGCGGGCCCTGGGCTGGATCGGCCTGCTGCGCAGCACCCACTCGTTCGATCCGAACCGCCCGAAATACGAGATCCCCTGACGGCCGCCAGACTACTACGGCTGTAGTAACGTCTGCGCCGAGCGCAAGAGCGCGACAGGATCACGCCCGCATGTCGATGGGAATCGTCTGGAAGTTTCACTACGCAGGAACGTAGGCCAACCTGATCACATCCTCGCCAATCCGATCATGAGCCAGAAGGCGGAGCGGCGGCCGGGGCCCGGCGAAATATGGCTTGCCGTGACCAAGCACGACGGGGTGCAGGTAGATTCGATACTCATCGATCAGGCCAAGTTCGGTCAGGCTGTGCGCCAGGTCCGGGCCAGCCACTTCGATTTCCCCGTCGAGCGCGGCCTTCAGCTCGCGGATCGCGCCCTCGGGATCATCGTCAACCAGCCTGGCGTTGGGGCCGACCGACTTCAACGAGCGCGAGACGACCCATTTCGGCTGGTTCCGCCACGCCGCCGCGAAGGCGTGTTCCGCTGCATCCCACTCAGGATGATCGTCGTCCCAGTAACGCATGACCTCATACATCTGGCGGCCGTAGACACTGCCCGCGTGCCCCTGAGCCTCCTCGATGAAGTGGCGGACTCGTTCATTTCGAACACGAGCCAGCCATCCCACTTCCTTTCCTCAGGCGGCACATCCACGCGGTTCTCATTGCGTCAGGCAATCGGTTGTAACCTAAATCGACTGCCTGCGCGGGCAATGCGCTACGATCCGTGCCATGAAGCTCCGCAGCGACGTCGTCGGCAGCCTGCTCCGCCCCGAGCTGCTCGCAGGCGCGCGCGCAGCTGGAACGCGGCGAGCTGAGCGCCGCCGAGTTCAAGCAGGTCGAGGATCGCGCCGTCGACGAGGCGGTCGCGCTGCAGGCAGCGGCCGGGCTGGACGTGATCACCGACGGCGAGATGCGCCGCTACGCGTTCTTCGGCCACCTGATCGACGCGCTCGACGGCTTCGACAAGACTCGGGCTGGGCCATCACCGTTCCGCGACGAGGCGGGGCACGAGGCGCAGCTGCAGCGGCCGGTCGTGGTCGACAAGCTGCGCTGGCGGCGGCAGATGTGCGCCGAGGAGTTCACCTACCTGCGCGGGCGCGCGACGCGGCCCGTCAAGGTGACGCTCATCAGCGCGCAGCAGGCGGCCGCCTACTACGATCCGGAGAAGTCGCGCGGCGCCTACCCGACGCGCGACGCCTACCTGGCCGACCTGGTGGACTTCACGCGGCGCGAGATCGCGGAGCTCGATCCGGCTGGGCTGCGACGTACATCCAGATCGACGCGCCGCAGTACGCGGCGCTGCTCGACGAGACGATGCGCGAGGGCTACCGCCAGCGCGGCAGCGATCCGGACCGACTCATCGACGCCTGCATCGAGATGGACAACGCGGTCATCGGGGGCCATCCGCGGCGTCACGTTCGGCATGCACATCTGCCGCGGCAACAACCAGTGCATGTTCTACGCCTGCGGCGGCTACGAGCGCATCGCGCAGCAGGTCTTCGGCCGCGCCGGTTCGATCGCTTCCTGCTGGAGTACGACGACGAGCGCTCGGGCGGGTTCGAGCCGCTGCGGCACGTGCCCGACGACCGCGTCGTGGTGCTGGGCCTGGTCAGCTCGAAGAAGCCGCGCGCTGGAGTCGGTGGACGAGCTGGCAGGCGCGGATCGACGAGGCGCGCGCGATCGTCCCGCTCGATCGGCTGGCGCTGAGCCCGCAGTGCGGCTTCGCCTCGACGCACGAAGGCAACCGGCTCTCGCCCGACGAGCAGCGACTGAAGCTGGAGCTCGTCGCGGAGACGGCGCGGGAGGTCTGGGGCTAGCGCTAACCTTCCGGGCATCGATGGGTCAGGGCGCGCAGGTGTACGAGGCGGCCGACGCCGGCGGACCGCTCACGTACTTCGGGTACTGCGGGTACGAGCAGAGCGGCATGGAGCGATCGGCCGCGGTGACGGTCAGCGTCTTTCCCGGCACCTGCCCGCGCTCGACCCAGCTCACCAGATAGCCGAATCGCTCGTAGTCGTTCGCGATCGCGGGTGTCGGGATCGTCTTCCCCGCGCCATCGACACCGTAGACGGTGCCGGTCAGGCCATGCGCGGCCTGGGGAATCACGAACAGCCGCGCGAAGCTGTCGACCGCGGCGCGCCCCATCGTGTCGAGGAGCGACTGGTAGTAGTCGAGCTGGGCGCCGGGCGAGGCCAGCGTGTCGTTCGTGCCGATCGTCACGATCATCTTGCCGCCGCGGGCCGCAAACGCGCCTGAGGTCGGGGTCGGTCGAGTCGAGCGACCGCGAGATCTCCTCGCGACGCGCGTCGAGCGGACCGCCTTCGCGATAGTCGAGCGGATTGGCGGCGACATCGCGCATGAGAAAACCCGTGACCCCGAGGATGCCAAGGTGCGAGTGCATCGGCGCCTCGTCTGCGGCTCCTTCCTGCCCTCGATACCGCACGTCGGCAATCAGGCCGCTGCCGGACGGATCGGTGTTCGGCACCCACATCCCGAACGACTTCACGCCATTGGCGAGCGGCGTCGCGAACGGATACCGTCGATAGACGAACTCCAGCGTCGAAATCTGGCCGTCGGTCAGGCAGGCGGCCGCGGTGGTGTCGGCCTGGATTCGGATCGACGTTGTCCGGGCAGCGCTTCGCGGCCCAGGGATGGCGGCCCGGCGCGCCTTGAGCAACGTCGAAGATCGCGCGGCACGCCTGGTAGTTGTTCATGACGCCGTCCACGAGTCCGTCGAGGCCGTCGCATTGCCGCATGAACTCTCCGCGAATCGCGTTCACCTTCGCGCGCGTCACCCAGTTGGCGGCGGGCTTTTCCTGAATACGAATCAGCTCCGGCGCGAGCATGAGCGACGAGAAGTTCACGATCGGCACATTCGCGACGATGCCGTTGTAGTCGGCCGGGTAGCGCTGCGCCACCGTCAGCGCCTCGCGTCCGCCCTGTGAGGTGCCGGAGAAGTAGTTGTAGCGGGGCCGCTCGCCGTAGAGGCGCTCGATCAACACCATCGCGGCATCGTGGGTCTTCTTCAACTGCATGTAGCCGAGGTTCTTCATCGCCTCGTCATTGAGCGCCCAGTCCCGCGCGGCGGCGCCGCCCGCGCCGGGTCCGCCCGCACCCGGGCCGCGCTGGCCGCCTGACTGATGGCCGGAGTCGCTGCCGTAGGTGACGAAGCCCAACTGGGTCTGGGACTGCCCACCGATGCTGTAGCGTGCGCCAGACAGGTCAGGGATGGAGCCGTTCATCCCGCCGCCGCCTTGCTGCACGGCGCGGTGATTCCATTCCGCCGGCAGGGCGACCCGGAAGTTGATCGGTCTGGCGGTCGCGGCGGTGTCGACCGGAGCGATCACGCCGTCGACCTCGCACCGCGCGGGCGCCGGTCCGTTCGCCGCGACCCAACGCGGCGCCGCGAGCGTGACGTCCCGAACGGGCTCGCCGATCGCGCTGGCCGGAATGGACGTCCCGAGTCTGGCCGCCACGCAGTCGGCTTCCGCGATGGTCTTCTTAGGACCGAGGTCGACGAGACGCGGCGCCGGCGGCGTGGCTATGGCCGATTGAGGCGCAGTCGTCGCGTACACCGCCACGAGGGATCCAACCGCAGCCACCAGACCCAGACTGACCTGCCTGATCCACAAATGCATGGGTGATGGTGGCTATTCTGATGGCACACCGCGGACACTGTAGGATGGCGGCTCTGATGAACGACCTCGTTCATTCGCACCGAGTCGCATCGCGGCGTCCGCGTCCTCTACGTCGAGAATCCTCCAGTCAACGCGCTCAGCCCTGGCGTTCCGGAAGCCCTGATGGCCGCCATCGACGACGCGAACGCCGACCCGGACGTGAAAGCGGTGGTCGTGATCGGAGCCGGGCGGACCTTCATTGCCGGAGCGGACATCGGGACCCTGGAACCACTGGCCTGGGATCCCGATGCCGCGAAACCCGATCTGCACGAACTCCTCGCGCGCGTCGAAGACAGCGCCAAGCCGATCGTGATGGCGATCCACGGTACCGCCCTTGGCGGCGGCCTGGAGCTGGCCATGGCCGCCCATTATCGCGTGGCCGTCTCCAGCGCCAAGGTTGGCCTGCCCGAATGTGCGCTCGGCATCATTCCCGGCGCCGAGGGCACGCAGCGGCTGCCGCGTCTCGCCGGCGTGGCGAAAGCGCTCGACATGGTGGTGACGTCGAAGCCGATGACGGCGATCGAGGCGCACGAGCACGGGATCCTCGACGCCGTGCTGGACGGCGATCTGCTCACCGGCGCGGTGGCGTTTGCCGAGCGCGCGGTCGCCGCCGGCGGGCCTCATCCGAAGACGAGTGCGCGCCACGACAAGCTCGGCACGCCCGCCGCCAATGCGCCGCTGTTCGACGCCGCCCGTGCGCTGGCGCGCAAGATCAAGCCGCAGCAGCCGGCGCCGCTGAACGCCATCGACGCGATTGACGCCGCCACCCGGCTGCCCTTCGCCGAGGGGTGCGCGGTCGAAACCCGGCTCTTTCTCGAGGCGGTTCGCGCCGAGCCGGCCAAGGCGCTGCTGCACGTGTTCTTCGCGGAACGCGCCGCGGCCAAGATTCCCGGGCTCCCGGCCGAGGTGAGCGGCGCCCCGGTGCGGCGCGTCGGCATCGTCGGCGCGGGGACCATGGGCGGCGGCATCGCGATGGCCTGCACGAACGCGGGGCTCGAGGTCCGGCTGCACGACGCGTCCAGAGCGGGCCTCGATCGCGGCGTGCAGACGATCCAGCGCAACTACGCGGTCTCGGTCGCGCGCAAGCGCTTCACGGAAGCGACGGTCGCCGAGCGGATGGCGCGCATCACGCCGCAGCTCGACCTGGCGGGATTCGACACCGTCGACGTCGTAATCGAGGCCGTCTTCGAGGACATGGCGCTCAAGCGGGAGATCTTCAGCGCGCTCGACCGGGTCGCCAGGCCGGACGCGATCCTGGCGACCAACACGTCGACGCTCGACATCGACGCCATCGCCTCGGCGACGTCGCGCCCGGAGGCAGTCGTCGGCCTGCATTTCTTCAGCCCCGCCAACGTGATGCGGCTGCTCGAAATCGTCCGCGGTCAGTCGACGTCCGCCCGAGACGCTGGCGACGTCGCTCGCCCTGGCCAAGAAGCTCGGCAAGGTCGGCGTGGTGGTCGGGAACGGGCCGGGGTTCGTCGGCAACCGCATGATGTTTCCCTACATGTACGAGACGCAGTACATGGTCGAAGAGGGAGCGACGCCCGAGCAGGTCGACGCGCGCCCTGACCGGCTTCGGCATGGCCATGGGCATGTTCGCCGTGGACGACATGGCGGGGATCGATGTCGCGATTCGAGCGCAGCAGGCGCTCGGCCATTTCACGCGCCCCGGCGAACGGCGTCCGCTGGTCCAGTCCGTGCTGGTCGAGCAGGGAAGGCTGGGCCAGAAGACCGGCAAGGGCTGGTACGTGCTACGGTGACGACCGAAAACCGACACCGGATGCCGACGGTCGTCGATCTGATTCGCGCCCGCGCCAGGGACGCCGGGATTCCGCAGCGCGCGATCACCAACGAGGAAATCGTGGAGCGCGCGATCTACGCGCTCATCAACGAAGGGGCGCGCGTGCTCGAGGCGGGCCTCGCGCGCCGCGCCTCGGATATCGACACGATCTACGTGAACGGATACGGATTCCCGGCCTGGCGCGGCGGCCCGATGTTCTTTGCCGATCGCGTCGGTCTCGATCGCGTCTTCGAGCGGGTCTCGTCCTTCCACAGAGATTTTGGTGCGCGGTGGACGCCCGCTCCACTGCTGGAACAGCTGGCCCGCGACGGCACCACGTTTCGCAGCCTGGACCGCCAGTTCGCCGCCCCATGATCGGCGCTTCCGGCGATCCCTTCAAAGACGCGGGCGTCCTGCCGCCCGACATCGTCGTACGTCGCGATCCGGACGGTACGATTCGCGCCCATTCTCCCCACCCATTGGGACCGTATCCCGAGCGCCTCACCGAGAAGCTCGACTTCTGGGCGGCGCTCGCACCTGAGCGTTGCTTCCTGGCGGAGCGCGACGCAGAGGGCGCGTGGACGCGCCTGACCTACGGCGAGGCGCGGACGCGCGTGCGACGCATCGCCCAGGCGTTCATTCAACGGCGGCTCTCGACGGATCGCACCCTGCTGATCTTGTCCGGCAACAGCATCGAGCACGCGTTGCTGGCGCTGGCCGCGATGTACACCGGCGTGCCGTACGCGCCGGCGGCGCCGGCGTATTCCTTGCTGGTCAACGACCACCGCACACTTGGCCAGCTCGTCGAGACGATGCGGCCGGACTGATCTTCGCCGCCGACGGCGTCGCCTTCGAGCCGGCGCTGCGTGATGTCGCCGGGTCGATTGAGGTGGTCACGAGCAGGCCGCCGCAGAGCCTGCGCGCGACACCGGCGAGGGAGCTCGAAACCCTCGAGGCGACCGGCGCCGTCGACCACGCCCATGGCCGCGTGACTGCCGCAACCGTCGCCAAGGTGCTCTTCACGTCGGGATCCACCGGGCGGCCCAAAGCCGTCATCAATACCCAGCGCATGCTTTGCGCCAATCAGGAACAGCTCAGGACCGTGCTCGCGTTTCTTCGGGACGCGCCGCCGACGTTGTGTGACTGGCTGCCGTGGAACCATACTTTCGGGGGCAACCACAACTTCGGGATCGTGCTCTACAACGGGGGCACGCTCTACATCGATGAGGGGCGGCCGGTGCCAGGGCAGATGGACCGCACGATCGCGAACCTCCGCGACGTGGCTACGACCGCGTACTTCAACGTGCCGCGGGGCTTCGAGCTGCTGCTGCCCGTCCTCCGGGAAGACGACGGCGTTCTGCCGCCACTTCTTCAGCCGGGCCCGGATGTTGTTCTTCGCCGCGGCGACCCTCCGCCCCGAAATCGCCGACGGCATGCAGCGGCTGGCGATCGCCTCGACCGGCCGGCCGGTGCCGTGGATCACCGGCCTCGGCGCGACCGAAAGTGCGCCGTTTGCCCTGTGCACCGGACCGCTGCTCTCCACCGCCACGCACGTGGGAGTGCCGGTACCTGGACTCGAACTGAAGGCGGTCCCGATCGACGGCGTGCTCGAAGCGCGCCTGCGGGGTCCCAACATCACGCCGGGCTACTGGCGCGACGAGGAGCACGACCGCGCGCCGCATTCGATGAAGAGGGGTTTTACCGGATGGGGGATGCGCATCGCGCCGGTCGATCCGGACGACCCTCTGGTGGCTGGCGGATTCGCGTTTCGTGGACGCGTACACGAGGACTTCAAGCTGTCAACCGGTACGTGGGTGCGCGTCGGCACGCTGCGGGCGCGTCTCCTCGCGGAACTGGGAGACGTGGCTCTCGATGTCGTCATGGCAGGGCACGGCCGCGAGCGGGTTGGGGCGCTGATATTTCCCAACCTGCGCGGCGTGCCGTGCACTGGCGCGCGCCACGGCATCCACGTCCCCGCTCAATGACGCCGGGGTGCGGAGTGTCTTCGCCGAGCGGCTCGCCCGTTACAACACGGCTTATCCGGGCAGCTCAACCTCGCATCTTTCGCGCTCTGCTCCTGAACACCCCTCCGTCCCTCGAAGCGATGGAACTCACCGACAAGGGCTCGATCAATCAGCGCGCGGTCCTGGCGCGACGGCACGCGGAGGTCGAGCAGCTCTGGCACTCGACCACCGATGACATCCTGCTGTGAGACGATGACTATCCCGATGGCTATCAATCCTGCTCAACTGACGGCGATTGACGTCCACGTGCACCTGGAAACGCCAAAGAGCAACGACGCCGACGCCGCGGCGTCGAAGTATTTCGGCGACAGCGGCGCCCCGCGCGACGGCGCCGCGCTGGCCGAGTACTACCGTTCCCGCAAGATGGCCTGCGTGCTCTTCACGGTTGATGAACGGCTGACGGGCGGGCCCACCTGTCGAACGAAGCGGTCATCGAGCTGGCGCAGGCCCATCCGGACGTAATCATTCCCTTCGCGAGTTTCGACCCGACGCGCGGTCCCGAGGCGGTCGGCAGGCGAAGCGACTGGTCGCCGGGGGCGTGATCCGGGGCTTGAAGCTGCATCCGCCGGTGCAGCAGTTCGCGCCAAACGATCGCATCGCCTACCCGTTGTACGAAGTCTTCGCCGAGGCCAGGCTGCCCGTGCTCTTTCACACCGGCCACAGCGGAATCGGCACCGGCATGCCGGGCGGCGGCGGCATCAGGCTGAAGTACGGCAACCCGATGCTCGATGGACGACGTCGCCGTGGATTTTCCGGACCTCCCGATCATCCTGGCGCATCCGTCGTTCCCGTGGCAGGACGAAGCCATCTCGGTCTGTCTCCACAAACCGACCGTGTACATCGATCTGTCCGGGTGGTCGCCGAAGTACTTCTCGCCCACGCTGGTGCAGTACGCGAACACCTTGCTGAAGCAAAAGTGCTCTTCGGGACCGACTATCCCTTGATGACGCCGGACCGGTGGCTGGCGGACTTCGCAAACAATCGCCATCAGCGACGAGGTGAGGCCACTGATCCTGAAGGAAAACGCCGTCCGTCTTTTCGGCCTGGCGTAGGGCCGGCATTTACCGTCCTCCTGATTCTGGGTGTATCGTGAGCCCGATGCCGGCTCCGCCGTCCCAGACCGCCGACGCCGTCGATCTCGGGCACCTGCTCGATGACGGCCGGTGGACCGGCTACCAGAAGTGGCTGGTGCTGCTGACGGCGATCACGATCGTCTTCGACGGCATCGACAACCAGCTCCTCGGCGTCAGCATCCCGACCATGATGAAGGAGTGGTCGGTGCCGCGCGGCGCATTCTCCCCCGTCGTGTCGCTCGGCTACTTCGGGATGATGCTCGGCGGCGCGGCGGCGGGTATCGCGGGCGACCGGTTCGGACGGCGCACGGCGCTCCTGGGCAGCATGGTGGTGTTCGGCGCCGCGACGCTCGGCGCCGCGTTCGTGCACGGACACCGGGAGCCTCGGCGGTGCTGCGTTTCCTCGCCGGGATTGGCCTGGGCGGGGCGATGCCCAACGCCGCGACGCTCGCGGCGGAGTACGTGCCGAAGCCCTGGCGGTCGATCGCCGTCACGCTGACCATCGTCTGCGTGCCGCTCGGCGCGACGATCGCCGGCCTGCTGGGCAGCCAGGTGCTCGCCCACTCCGGCTGGCGGCTGCTCTTTCTGATCGGCGGGGCCGTGCCGCTCGTCGCTCGCCGGGCTGCTTGGCTTCGCTGCTGCCCGAATCGCCGCGCTACCTGGCGCGCACCCCGTCGCGGCGTCCCGAACTGGTCGCGCCTGCTCCGGCGCATGGGACACGAGTCGGCGACGAGTCGTCATCAGGGATCTCGCGGAACGGCCGGCGCCGCGAGCGCCGCTCGCGGCGCTGTTCCAGCAGGATCTCCGCCGCGACACGCTGGCGCTGTGGGGATCGTTCGTGTCGTGCCTGCTGGCGGTCTACCTCGGCTTCAGCTGGCTGCCGTCGGTCCTGACCGGCGCCGGCTTCACGCCGGCCGTGGCGAGCAGCGGCATCACGGCATTCAACCTCGGCGGCGTGGTCGGCGCGATTGGCGGCGGACTGGCCTTCTCGCGCGTCGGCTCGCGCGCCGCGATGCTGGTCATGACGGCCGGCGCGATCGCCGCGGCCGTCGCGCTGAGCCTGATGACGATCGAGCCGAGCATGGCGCGGCTGCCACTCTTCGCCCTGCTGACCCTCAGCGGCGGCCTGATCAATGCCGTGCAGACGACGATGTACGCGCTGGCGACGAACGTCTACCGAGCGCGATGCGCGCGACCGGCAGCGGCGTGGCCGTCGCGGTCGGCCGGCTCGGCGCCATCCTCAGCGGCTATGCCGGCGCTGGGCGCTCGAATACCGCGGCAGCGCGGCGTACTTCGGCCTGATGGCCGCGGCCATGTGCGTGTGTTTCGTGATGCTGAGCATCGTGCGGCGTCACGTGCCGGCGAGCCGGTAGTGACGGAAGAGCGTGGGGCCTGGCGCAAACGCCATATGGTCGACGTAGCCGTCCAGGGACTAATTCATGCCGAACACGAGCCGAGCCATGCCACTTCCTTCTCAGCGTGAACCCGTGTATCGCATCTTGCGTTCGTATCCCTCCCACACCGGTTTGAGCCTGGCCATGAACTGCGTGAACGGTGCCGAACTGCGAATGCGATCGAAACACTTGTCGCGAGCGAACGTCGGGTAGTTCGGCATCCCCGTCGACGGTCCGTTCCAGCCACTCGACCGATGCTGGCGTCATCCCCGAGTGCGTAGATGCAGGCGCGTAGATAAGCGCGTGGTGGAACGTCCGGCTCAGAGCTGCGTCGGCCGGCACAGGTTTGAGCAGCGCGAGCGCGGCGGCGTTCGGCCTTGAATGGCCAGCAATCGTGCTCGGCCGAGCATCGCCAAGCCGTCCGCCGGATTGCGCCCCAGCGCCGCGTCGATCAGCGCCCGCGCCGCCTCGAGACGGCCGGCGCCGACGTAAGAGAGATATGCCCACGGGACCGAGCGGGGAAGAGCCTGGTTCTCCTGGATGGCCTCGTCGTACAGGGCGTTGGACCAGTAAGCGTTCGCGATATCCGTGCGTGCCTCTCGTTGGTCGGATCGATTTCGATGGCGGGGGATCGAGCCTCGCGCTTCGCGGCGTCCAGCATGCCGACATGCGGCGTAGAGAAGTCCGAGCTCCGGCGGCCGATGTTCGGATTGTGACCTGCGCCGCCTTCAGGGCGTCGAACGATTCACGTCTGGTAGCCGCTGAAGCCGCTCCAGAGGAGCATGACGGACGACGTGCGATTCCGCGAGGTTAGGGTCGAGGGCATCGGCGCGCGCGAGCGCGGCGCGCGCCCGTCCGAAGGCGGCGACGTCGCCCTTCAGCGTCGCGACGAACATTCGCCCCAGGCAAGCTGGGCATGAGCGAGCGCGAAGTTGGGTCGATCGCACGGCTCGCTCCAGCAGTGAGATGCCGGCTTTGACAACGCGTCGGTTGAGATCGCGGCTCGCCGTGCTGAAAGTGGCGAGGCCCTTCAGGTGGTACGGTATAGGCTTCCGGGTGCGACGTGTGGTGTTTCGTCAGCCGCAACCGCTCCGCCTGGGTCAGGCTCAGGCGCAGTTCCGACACGACACCCGTCGCAATTTCGTCCTCGACGGCGAACACGTCGGCGAAACCCGTGTTGAAGGTCCGGCTCCACAGCGCGGTGCCGTCGCTCACCCGGACGAGGGTCATGTTCACGCGCAACCGATCATCCGCGCGGTGCATGTGCCGTCGAGGACCGCGTCGACCTGGAGCTCGCGTCCGCGGCTCGAGCGCGTGGCGTCGTGCGCCGAGTACGGCGGACGGCGCTCGTCGGCCGTACGGCGAGCCCTTCGATCTGCCCGATGCGCGTGATGATCGTCGTCAGCCAGTCCAAGGCCGACGGCAGCATCGTCGACTCCCGAGGTGAGCGGTTTCAGCGGCAACACCGCCAGCGAGCGAACCGTCGCTCCCGGTGGCGGCCGGCTGCGGCGAAAGTCCGCCGTCAGCCAGACACGCCGAGAAGCGGCCACGACCGCTGCGGCCGCGATGATGATTCTCCACCTCCGGCGTGAGGATACCGAGCGATGACACCGCCGCGGACGAACCGCCCTCCGGAGATCGACCGCCAGATCGCGCATCGTCTGGTAGCGATCCGCAGGATCTTTTTCAAGCGCCTTCTCGACGATCGCGCGAAGGCGGCAGGGAGGTCATCCGGCAACGCGGGCGCGGGATCGTGAGCGATCGCGTGAGCGCTGCCATCGAGGTCGGGACCCTGGAACGGCCGGCGGCCGGCGAGCAGCTCGTACAGGACCACCCCGAACGAGAAGATGTCGCTGCGGGCGTCGAGCCGCTGTCCCGTCGCCTGTTCCGGCGACATGTACGCCGAGCGTGCCGATCGACGACGCCCGGATCGGTCCTCGATGCGTCTCGGTCGTCGCAGTGCCGTCGGCCGGGTCCACTCCGAGCAGCGTCGCGAGGCCGAAATCGGCGAGCTTCGCGTAGCCGCTCGTCGTGACGAGAATGTTCTGCGGTTTGATGTCGCGATGGAGGATCCCGGCTGCATGCGCCGCGCGAGCCCGTCAGCCGACGCCGGCAAGCAGCTCCGACGATCTGTCGCCAGTCGGCGCGGCGTCGACTCGCCCAGTCTTGCCAGCGTCCCGCCGTCGACGAACTCGGTCACGAGGTACGGATGGCCCTCGGTTTCGCCGACCTCGTGGACGGTCAGGATGTGCGGATGATTCAGTGCGGAGGCGTTGATCGCCTCTTTCTCGAAGCGGCGGCGGGCCGCCGGCCGGTGATCTCACTCGAAAGAACCTTGATGGCGACTGGACGCTTCAGGCGGGTGTCGCGGGCGCGGTACACGCGGCCCATGCCGCCAGCTCCAAGCTCGGATCGATGACATACGGCCCGAGTCGATCACCAGGCGGTGCGCGATCAGTGGGATCTGCGCCCGGATTATATCCCGGCTCGACCGGCGACTCCGCCTGAACGCTCCTTAAGGATGGTCATGCTCGCGCAGTGCCTAGGGAATTGCCATGTCTTCATCTCCAGGCCGTGACCGATCGGCCGCAAGCCAACATCTAAAGGGCGTCCGACTATCGGAAAGGCGACCCGTGGCCGCTCTCGTCCCGGATCTGCGCCTCGCCGTCCGCGTGCTGCTCGGCCCAAGACCTGGACACTCGTCGTCCTCCTGTCGCTCGCGCTCGGCATCGGGGCAAACACGGCGCTGTTCACGGCGGTGAATGGCCTGCTGCTGCAGACCGTGAACGTCCACGAGCCCGAGCGCCTCGTCCGTTCAACGCGTTCAACCAACGACATGGTCAGGAACTGGAACGACTATGGCTACTCGGTTGGTCAGCGCGCGGAACATCCGGACCACGTTCTCCTTCCCGATGATCGAGCAGCTGCGTGCCGCCAACACGACCTTGACCGGTCTGGCCGCGGGCGTGCCGATCGACAGGGTGAACGTCTCGTCGACGGCGACGCCCAGTTGGCCACCGGCTATCAGGCCACGGGAAACTACTTCACCGTAATCGGCGTGGCCGCCGTCCTGGGCCGCGCGTTCGGCGAGGCCGATGACCGGCCGAGCGCGCCACCCGTCGCCATCATCAGCCGCGGCGTACTGGAACAAGCGGTTCGCGGGCGAGCCGTCCGCAATCGGCCGCGTCGTGTCGAT
>CAVQAH010000008.1:0-255074 GCA_963710415.1 uncultured Acidobacteriota bacterium
AGCCTAAGACACCTGGTGTGTGTCCGTCAAGAAGCTCTCCAAGGCGCGTTCCCCCCAAACGCCTTCACGAACGTTTTGGGAACGCTTGCCCTAGTAGGCTCTCCTGCGAAAGGAGAGACCTCAGCCGACCCAGGAAACTTCGTGTTCTAGGGTCGCTCGGTCGCGAACGTTTTCGGAACGCTCGACCATTTAGGCTGTTTCCTCAGGAGAAGAACCGATGATCACACGTAGTTCTGCCATCCATCTCGCGACCCTTGCCCTCGGCCTCGACGATGATGGTCGCGCCTGCGGCTGCCCAGTCCACGCATGTGCTGGTGCCGGCTGACAAGGTGCAGTGGGGGCCCGCTCCGCCCGCGCTGCCTGCCGGGGCGCAAATCAGTGTTCTCGAGGGCAATCCGTCCGAAAAGGGTCCCGTGACGCTGCGCCTCAGGTTTCCCGCCAACTACAACGTCCCGCCGCACTGGCACAGCATGGCCGAACGCGTCACCGTTCTTTCAGGATCGTTTCACGTTGGAATGGGTGACAAGCTGGACCGGCAGGGCAGTCAGACGCTCGAGCCCGGCGGGTTTGTGATGCTCCCGGCGAAGATGCATCACTTCGCCTGGACCACGACGCCAACAGTTGTTCAGATCAACCTGGAAGGGCCCTTCGATATCTTCTACGTCAATCCGACCGACGACCCGCAAAAGGCGCAGACGAAGCGATAGGGTGTCGCCGACTTCGTCTCCGAGGCTCTGAGATCGCGAAGCGCCGCAAGGGTCACGCGAGCGCAGAGCGGTTCTCGGGCCTCGAGACGAACAGATCGAGTCCGAGGCGCTGCGACAGGAAGCGCGCCGTGAGTTGCCCTTTGACGCTGTTGCCCGCCTCGTCGAGCGGGGGAGCGAAGGTACCAAGCCCGCCTTTACCCGGTGAGGCGGTGACGATGCCGCCGCCGATCCCGCTCTTGCCGGGAAGACCGATGTCGTAGAGCCAGTCGCCCGAGGTTTCGTACAGTCCGGCGGTTGCCATGACCACGAGCGCGTAGTGACAGGTCGCGGGATCGACGACGCGTTCACCGGTGAGCGGGTTGACGCCGCCGTCGGCGAGCGTGGCGCCCATCACCGCGAGATCCCTGGCGCTGACGTTCAGCGAACACTGTTTCGTGTAGAGGTCTGTCGCTTCCGCGGGATCGGCGTAAAGTCGTCCACGACTCTTCAGCAACCGTGCCAGGCTCTGATTCCGGAAGTTCGTGGCTGACGCCGAGGTGTAAACCTCGTCGTTCAATGGCAGCAACCGGCCGGCGAACCGCGAGAGGCCCTCGTGGATGAACTGCCAGCGGGCGTCCTGAGTCGCACCGGGCGCGAGACTCGTCGTGGCGATCGCCCCGGAATTGACCATCGGATTCGTTCTCCCGTCGGCGCTCCGCTCGACTGCCTCGAGAGAATTGAACGACAGCCCGGTGGCGTTCACGCCGAGCTTTTCGCGCACGGCGTCCGGGCCCAGGACCTGGCAGATCAGCGCGAACACGAAGGGCTTCGACACGCTCATGATGGTGAACTCGTGCGCGGCGTCTCCGGCCTCGTAGATGTCGCCGGTCACGTTCACCACCGAAATGCCGAAGAGGTCGGGAGACACCCTGGCCAGGGCCGGGTACACCTGTGACACTTCACCGTCAGCGTTCGATCTGTATCGCTCGTATGCGTCGAGCACCCAACCCTTCACCTGCTCGGACGAGGGCAATCGGCCAGTCGAGACGAACGGCGTCTCGGCGCTAACCTCAACCAGACGAGAGTTCGACATCATCTCCGCTTTGTAGATCGACCTCGCCCGCGTGTCTACCTGCCCAAAGGGCCTAGTTCCCGATCGACGAACCACGAGCTACGGACCACGGCTGAGCATCTTCTCCCTGATATCCTCACGACATGCGCCGCGCACTCGTCACGCTGACTGTCCTGCTCGCGGCTGCGCCACTGGCGGCGAACTGGCCGCAGTGGCGTGGACCCTCAGGCCTCGGAATTTCGACCGAGTCTGCGCTCCCGACCACATGGAGCGCGCGCGAGAACGTCGCGTGGAGCGCAACGCTCGGCGGCCTTGGGTCATCGTCTCCGATCGTCTGGGACGACCAGGTCTTCGTGACGTCACAGGCCGGGCGGGCGCGTTTGAGAGACGGGTCGCATCCGATGCTGGCCAGAGACGATGCGACGCTGGTCGCTCGCGAGAGCCCGATCGGCGGCCGGCGCGACGAGCCTGGCTCAGCCGTCGATCCGATCGCGCTGATCGTGGAATCCTTCAACCGAGCGGACGGCCGGCGCCTCTGGGATGTACCGATTCGATGCGCGGGGACCGTTCCCCGATCTGCACGAGAAGCACAATCTCGCCACGCCAACGCCCGTGACCGACGGCGACCGTCTCTTCATCTGGTTCGGCACTGGTCAACTCGCGGCGCTCGACATGCGCGGCGGCGTCGTGTGGACGAAGCACCTCGGACAGGAGCACTCGCCGTTTGACATCGGCTGGGGCCATGGAGCTCTCCCGTCCTCTACAAAGACCTGCTGATCCTGTTGTGCGACCACCAGTCGGCCTCCTCGCTGGTCGCGCTCGAGGCGCGCACCGGAAAGCTGCGCTGGACGGCCGACCGCGGGAAGGCTCGTTCGTCGTACAGCACGCCTCTCGTCGCACGTGGCCCTGACGGCGACGAGCTCGTCGTCAATTCGAGCGAGCGCATTGACGGGTACGACCCGGCAACCGGCAAGCTGCTGTGGTATGCGGACGCCCCGCGTCAGACGCCCATCCCATCGCCGGTGTTTTACGACGGCGTGATTTACATGACACGCGGGTATCGGAACAGTCCTTACCTGGCGCTGCGTCCGGGAGGGCGCGGAGACGTGTCGGCAAGCCACGTCCTCTGGCGTGCGCCGGGCGGCGGCTCCTACGTCGCATCGCTCGTTCAGTACGAGGGGCTGCTCTATCTGACCAACGACGTAGGTGTGCTGACGTGCGCCGAGGCGAAGACCGGCGAGCGCGTGTGGCAAATGCGCCTCGACGGCGTGTTTTTCGCATCGCCGGTTGCGGCCGACGGCAAAGTCTATTTCGTCAGTCAGACGGGCGAGACGGTCGTCGTCAAGGCCGGACGCGTGCCCGAGATCCTCGCACGAAACGATCTCGGCGAGCGGCTCGTGGCATCCCCCGCGATTACCGGCGGGCGAATCCTGCTACGGAGCGACGCGCGACTGTTCGCCATTGGCACCGGTAAACAGGAACGGTTGCCGTAACCGCGTCTTGTCGACCGTTGACACCAAGGCTTGACTTATATAAGTCATATCTTATATAAGTAAATACTGATATCAACGTTTCTCAGGAGCAACCGATGACCACTGACCTCGCCACTCACATCGGCGTCGTGACCCGCGTTGTCGAAAGCTGTCAGCATGACGGCCGTGCGGCGCGCAAGGTCATCGCCACACGCACGTACGATACGGTTCCGGACGATCTCTGGGATGCGCTCACGAATGCCACGCGTATTGCGCGCTGGTTCCTGCCTGTCTCCGGCGATCTCCGTCTGGGCGGGCACTATCAGCTCGAAGGTAACGCCGGCGGCACCATCACTCATTGCGATCCACCAACTCGTCTGTCGTTGACGTGGGAATACGGCGGCGAGGTCAGTTGGGTGACGGTAACGCTCGCCGCGGAGCAAGGCGAGCGCACGCATCTCACGCTCGAACACGTCGCACACGTTGATGATGCGCGGTGGGATCAGGTACGGCCCTGGCGCCGTCGGCGTCGGCTGGGATCTGACGCTGCTCGGCCTGGCGTGGCATCTCGAGTCTGGCGGCTCGATCGGCAGCAAGCATGGCATGGCGTGGCTGGGCACACCCGAAGGCAAGGACTTCGTGCGCCGTACGAGCGACGACTGGGGGCGCGCATCGATTGCCTCGGGCACTGACGCCACGGCGGCGCGCGCCGCGGCGGAGCGTACCAGGGCTGCATACACTGGCGACGTCACCGCGCCCGAGGCCTGATGCACGCATTCGAGGTTCTCGGGGATCCAGTGCGCCGGCGCATTCTCGAGCTGCTCGCCAACGGCGAACACGCCTCGGGCGACGTCGTCATCGAGGTGCAGGCGGAGTTCGGGATCTCTCAGGCCGCGGTGTCCCAGCATTTGAAAGTGCTTCGGGACAGTGGCTTTGCCAGCGTCCGCGTCGACGGTGCGCGCAGGCTCTATGCCATCGACACCGCGCCGCTGCGCGAGGTGGATGCCTGGTTGGATCGCTTCCGCGTGTTCTGGAGGCACAAGCTCGAAGCGTTGGCAACCGAGGTCGCGCGAGGCAAGCGCGCTCGCGCAAAAGTCAAAGGTCGATAGCGGCCACTACCGCGCTCGCGGGCGGAACGTGACGCCGTTATAGACCCGCCAGTGTTCAGGCGCAAATTTCCTTTCCACACCGATGGTCGGCCAACGCGGTCCGTGCTGTGCCCCACGCATAGGACGTGAGGGGGCTTGAGTTGGTCGGGCCTGTCAGGTTCTTTCGGTCGCGTGGGGCCGCTGCACCGCTTCGTGGAACGGCTCTTCGTCGGCTGTTCATTTGCCGCTAGACCTCAATCTCTGAAGAGGCACCTGCCGTCCATGACATAATCCGGCCTTCACAATGCCATTGACTGCCGGGAGCCGTCTCGGCCCCTACGAGATCCTCAGTGCGATAGGGGCGGGCGGCATGGGCGAGGTCTACCAGGCCCGCGACACCAAGCTCAATCGTGATGTCGCGATGAAGGTCTTGCCGGGTATCCGCGATGCCGATCGTGTCGCTCGTTTCGAGCGCGAAGCCCAGTCGGTCGCCGCACTGTCCCATCCGGGCGTGCTCGCCATCCATGATTTCGGCCGGGCCGACGGCACGCGCCACGCCGTCATGGCGTTCTCGACGGTGAGACGCTCTGCGAAGCGCATCTCGCGTGGACCGCAGCCGCCGCGCCGTGCGGTCGACCTCGCCGTCCAGATCGCCAGAGGGCTCCCGCCGCGCACGACAAGCGGATCGTCCATCGGGATCTGAAGCCCGAGAAGATCTTGTCGACAGGAGATGGCCGCGCGAAGATTCTCGATTTCGGTCACTCTCGTCAGGTCGACCTCGAATTCCGTCGCGGCAGGCGTCACGATGAAGGCGACTGACGCCGGGACGGTGCTGGGCACCGTGGGCTACATGTCGCCGGAGCAAGTGCGCGAATGCGGCAGACGCCCGCTCGGACATCTTTGCGCTCGGGGCGATTGTGTACGAGCTTCGTGAGCGGCCAGCGGGCCTTTCATCGCGAGAGCGCGGCGGAAACGATGACCGCTATTGCGCGCGAGGATCCGGCGCCGCTGGCGGGGCTCGCTTCACTCCCGCCGTCGGTGGAACGAATCATCTGGCGGTGTCTGGAGAAAGATTCCGCAGCACGTTTCCAGTCCTGCCAGGACTTGGCGTTTGCGCTCGAAAGCGCGACGGTCGACTCCGGGTCAGGGAGCGGCCTCGCGCAGATGCGGTCAATCGCCGCCGGGCCGCCGATCGCCAGTGATGTAGGGGGCGTCGGCGTAGTCCTGGGCGCGGCGGTGGTAGCCTTCTTCTCGGGGTTCCTTCCGCTGCGCCGCCTGGCCTCGCGCGCTACGACATCAATCTGCCGTCAGGCACCTCGGTGGAGTCGGCTTCGGTGGCGCTCTCGCCCGACGGCTCAGGTTCGAGATAGTGTTGCCAGGCTGTATCTCGACGCCGCTCGGATCGCGAGTCGAGTTCGATAGCAGAAACGGAGGGCGCACGACCTGTTTTAAGATGGCGCAGATTGCGTTTACGTGGGTCGACGTGAAGAAGGTGACGCTCGATGGCAGCGTGAGCCATTGCACGGGGATCGTACGACGACTCACAGTGGCGTGGATCGGAACCAGATCGTGTTCGGCACGGGGACTGTTGACGGTCGGCCGGAGGACGCCATCCGTTCTGACCGAACGAGATGCGAAGGGCGAAATCTCGCACCGTGGCCGGCCGCGTCTCGGCCAGAACGCCGTGCTCTTACGGTGGGTGCTTCAAGCCAAACGCGACGATACGACAGCGCGCGAATCGACGCGCTACGGCTGGACGCGGCGAGCGCGTGAGGTGATGGAAGGCGCCAGCTCGCTCGCCATCTGCCGACGGCCGTCTGATTGCCGCGGCGGCCGCTGTACAGCGTGGCGTTCGACGCCGTAGCTGAAGACGAGCGGGCAGCGACGATCGATCGAACAGGGCATCGGGACAGATCGCAGCGGCCCGCGCACTTTTCGTGAGTGACAACGACACGCTGTTCTACGTCGACAATGGCACGAGCGACGATCAGCGGCTGTTGTTTCGTCGTAGAAAGGGACCGCCGCCAGATGTCGACCTTCCTCCCGCGATCTACGCGATACGAGTTCTCGCCGATGGTTCAAAGCTAGGTGGTAGACGGACCGAGCGGTGGGGGCGACGTCTACATCTGACGATCGTTGGACGAGGAACGTTTGTGCGACTCACCTTCGACGGCCGGAACGCGACGCCAATCTGGTCGGCAGACGGGCAG
Organism: uncultured Acidobacteriota bacterium; assembly: GCA_963710415.1. Lineage (GTDB taxonomy): Bacteria > Acidobacteriota > Vicinamibacteria > Vicinamibacterales > 2-12-FULL-66-21 > CAVQAH01. The sequence continues at coordinate 6,529 of CAVQAH010000008.1, forward strand.
CAGGTACTACTATGCATCCGTCGAGCCGATGCGCCGTTCGCACGTGATGCGCAAGCCCGCCGACGGAAGCAGGGAGGCGGAACGTCTGCATTCCCTCAACACCCGCATCTACCTGGCGAACCTCCTCGAATCCACTCCACGATCATTGGCTACATTCCTGACCTCGCCGGCCCGCCGCCTCGGCGCAGCGACATCGCAAGGTAGTCTGGCATAGGCCGACCCTCCCACGCCGGTCGTCGCAACGCCCGGCCAGGACAACGCCCCGGCCGTCTCGCCGAATGGTCGCTTTCTCGCGTACTCAGCGACGCCGGCGGCCGTCCGGAAATCTTCGTCCGGGATCTGTCAGACAGTGGCGCGCAGTGGCAGGTGTCGCTGACCGGTGGCGAGGAACCCCGATGGTCACCCGATGGCAAGGAGCTGTACTTCCGTAACGGCTCTCAGCTGATGGTGACGCCGGTGGAGTTGACTCCCACCTTCCGATCGGCGCCGATCAGCCGGTTGATGGAGGGCCTCTACAACCTCCGCGTGGAATCCGGCGTGTCGTATGACGTGAATCCGAAGACGGGCGGTTTCATGATGATCCGCCTGGCGGGCGTGAACGGTGCTCCGGCGCAGCCGTCGCTACGAGTCGTCTTGAACTGGCTGCAACCGTCAGCCCGTTGATGTTCGCCGTCCAACCTCAACGCCGACGCTTCTTTGCCGCTGGCTTACGTGTTCGCTTGCTGCGCGGAGCGGCCCTCTTTCGCGTGGCCGGCGTCTTTCTTGTCGGTTTGGCGCGGAGCGTGTCGGTGACTTCATAGGCCTCCCGCAACCAGTCGGTGATCGGCGCTTCGACCTGATCGCGATGCGTCAGGTGCACGATGTGCGCGACCTTGGCCCGTGACGCCGGCATCGCCCGGCGTACGAGCGGAGACTTGACCGCGCGGCCGAGAAAGAAGCAGACCTCCAGCATCTTCTTCTTCGGGCGTACGAAGAAATAGCAGGCGCGACGCGAGAACATGATCGAGCTGTGCGAGGCGTAGACTCGCTGCTCCCCGAATTCGAGCGCGGTCTCGCGCAGGCGTTCCCATGCGTCCTGGAGATCTTCCGACAGGTCCTTGGTGAGCGCGGTCTCGGTGGTCGTCCAGCAATCGTGTGGCTCGCCGGCCTCGACCCATTGCTTGCAGTGGTAGCACTCGTGACCTGCCGCCATGTCCCCCATTCTATCCACGCGCGTGAGATAGAATCAGGGCGGCCGATACGGGCGGCCCACGGTCCGCGTCAAGGGTCGAACCCACCCGCGCACACCTCGTCGACCGTCAGAGACCCTGACTTCCAGCCCGCGGACTGCGGACACCGGGCGCGTACGGAAGGAAGGTGTCTATGTCCTCCGCAAGTCTCCCCGAACGCCCGTCGCTCGAGTATCTGAAGAAACTGGCAAAGGAACGGCTGGTCGAGCTGCGCGTGAGCGATCCCGGCGCGAAGCTGCATGAAGCACAGCTGGCGCTCGCGCGCGAGTACGGTTTCCCGAGCTGGCGCGCGCTCAAGGCTGAGATTGACCGCAGGCGCGCGCCGAGCGTCGCCGCATTCTTTCGCGCCTGCGCGGCAGGAGACGTCGGCGTGTTGCGCGAGCTGCTGAACGGCGATCCGGCTCTCGTGCGCGAACGAGACAGCGCCGGCGCGTCCGGGCTGCACCGGGCAGTCGGCCATCCTGAAGTTGTACGCGCTGCTCATCGAGCGTGGCGCCAATCCGAACGTACGCGACGTCGGCGACAACGCTTCACCGCTTCACGTCGCTGCCGCGAATAGACACCTCGAGAGTGTCCGAATCCTCCTCGATGCCGGCGCGGACCCGCAAGGCGCCGGCGATCTCCACAACGGCGACGTCATCGGTTGGGCAACCTGCGAAGGCAACGAAGCCGTGATCGAACTGCTATTGGCGCGCGGCGCGCGACACCACATTTTTTCCGCCATCGCGCTCGGCGACGTGGAGCTCGTCGAGCGACTGGTTGACGAGGATCCCGGCAGTCTCCTGCGCCGGCGGTCACGCTTCGAGAACGGCAACACGCCGTTGCACGATGCGCTCGATCCCCCGACGGACCTCCGGACGACGGCCGAATTACGTGATGCTGGAGCGCTTGATCGAGCTTGGAGCGGACGTCGAGGCGAAGGACGACAAGGGCCGCACACCGCTGGATGTCGCGATGTTGCGCGGCGATCGCGAGGCGATGCGCCTGCTCAAGGCCGCTGGCGCGAAGGAGACGGAACCGGTACCGGCGACGGGCGCGCCTCTTGATCCGTCGAGTCTCGTGGGCTCCATCAAGAAGAGTTCCCCGATGTTCTTCGTCCGCGACATGCGAGCGACTGTCCGCTGGTATGAATCAATCGGCTTCACCGTCAGCGATCGGTTCGAGGACGGCGATCAGCTCGTGTTCGCCCATCTGACGCTCGGCAACGGCGAGTTCACCTTGAGCCCTGGCGGCGAAGCCGGTCCGCGCGACGTGCGGCTGTGGTTCTTCACCGACCGTGTCGAAGAGCTGTACCGCGCGCTCAAGGCGCGGCAGGTACGTGCCGCACACGCAGCGATGGCTGACGTGCCCAGCGATGAACCGGAGGTGTGGTTCGAGGAAGATCTCTATCGGCCCTTCTACGGCGGGCGTCAGTTCAGCGTGCGCGACCTCAACGGCCTCGAGTTGATCTTCTGGCAGCCGGATTGGATGCCGGCCGCGACGTGAGATCCCGTGGCGCGGCTTCGATTTCTGATCACGCCGGGTCCGACGGGATGGGCGGGATGTGACGGGTCAACGCCAGAACGGCAAGCGTGGTCCCTGCCAGCGCCGCGGCGACACCGAGGAAGAATCCGGCTTCGCCTGCGGCGCTGGCCAGCAGGAACGCACCCGCGAACGAGCTGAAGATGCCGCCGAGACGTCCGACGCCGAGCGCCCAGCCGACGCCGGACGCGCGAAGTTCGGTGGGATACACATGCGCGACGACGGCATACATGCCGACCTGGATCGCGTCGATCACGAATCCGGCCGCTGCGATTCCGCCCATGAGCGGTACCAGAGAGGGCGCGGTCTCGCCTCTCGCAGAGGCGAGCCACGCCAGATAGAGGAGGGCAGTCGTCGCGGACAGTGCGGCGGCCGTCAATGGCAAGCGCGAGCCGAAGCGGGAAATCAGCCACGACAGAGTCAGCGCGCCAAGGATGCCCGCAAAGTTGAAGACCAGGGCGCCACGCACCGCGGTCGCCAGGTCCAGGCCCAGCCCGGTCAGGACGACGGGCGCCCAGCTGAAGAATGCGTAGACCGCGAAGATATTGGTGGCGAAGATAGCCCACGCGGCAACCGTGTCGCGGAGCAGAGTTGGCGAGAAAAGATTGCGCAATCGCCCAGTGCCTTTGACGCGGCCGCCCGATCCGAGCACGAACGTCTCCGAGCCCGAATACGGCTTCGTTTGGTCTATCCGGTTAAGGATTGACGCCAGCTCTCGCCACCTGTCCTGACGAGTGGCGAGGTAGCGCGGCGATTCGGGCAGCACGTAGTACAGGCATACGGCCCACGCCAGCGGCATCAGGCCGCCGAGCACGAACATCGAACGCCAGCCGAACGTCGGCACCAGCGTTGCCGCGACTGCCGCGCCGAGCATTCCGCCGATCGGCACCCCGACGATGGCGGCCGCAACGGCCTGGCTCCGCCATCGCGGCGGCGAGAACTCGACCATGAGCGCTGTGATGTTCGGCAGCGCGCCACCGAGTCCGATACCAGCCAGCAGGCGCCAGAACGTGAGTTCCGCCAGACTCGAGACGGTGCTTCCGGCAAGCGTACTCCCGCCGAACAGGACGATGCTGATGAGCAACGCGGGACGGCGTCCAAGCCGATCGCCGATGGGACCCACGGTGATACCGCCCAACGTCATGCCGATCAACGAGGCCGCCAGCACGGCCGCGAGCGCTTCACGCTCGACGCCGAAATCAGCGGCAAGAGCAGGAGCAACGAACCCAATCACCTGAATATCGAGACCGTCGAGCGCGAGGGTCAGGATCGAGCAGACGAGCACGAGGGCCGGCAGTCCGCGGAACCGCACGCGGTCGAGCACCGCATCGACGTCTACCGGTCCGAGATTCGTCGACACAGGCTCACGCCGTCCGATAGTCGCCTTCGCCCGGCCAGCTGATCTCGTCGGGAGTCGTGCCCTTTTCACGCATGACATCCGTCAGCCGTTGATGCAGCCGTGCGCGTTCGACGTCCGACGCGGCCGTGCGGTGCGTCGCGTGTGCCAGGTTGTTCATCTCGAGCGGGTTACGTGCTGGCAGATTGGCTTCCGCCCAGCCGTCCGGCCAGTGCATCACTTCGCGCTCCTGGTCGGTGACGATCAGGAGCAGGTTGGGCTTGCGCGGCAAATTGCCGAAAGTCATGGCCATCATCTTTTCCCGCGCGGCCCGCCCCCTTCAAGACCCTAGTCGCAGTTCCTGCAATAGGTGGCTGGCCGACACTAGCCGGGGAAGGTGCCAGCCACCTTTTTCCGAGTGTGGCGACTTGGGACACTGAGCCCGTTCTTCGATCAGAACCTGCGTACCGTCGAATGGACGCCTGATTGCTTCAGCTCGAGGGCCCGAGTCCGCACTCCGCCAACACCGCAGCGATCTCCTCCTCGCTGCAGCCGACCTCCCGTAGCACGTCACGCGTGTGCTCGCCCAGCAACGGCCCCCGACGATCGACGACGGGCGGCGTTTCGGACATTTTGATTGGCGAACCAAGTGCGCGGATTGCACCGAGCGCCGGATGGTCGATGTCGACGACCATCCCACGGGCGCGGACCTGGGGATCCTCGAACGCGCCGCGGTAGTCGTTGATGGGACCGCAGGGGACGCCGGCCGCATCCAGGCGCGCCACCCACTGCGCGCACGGCTCGCGCGCGGTGATCGCTTCGATACGCTCCGCAAGCCTCACTCGATGACGGACGCGTCGTGTGTTATCAGCAAAGTCCGGATCGGCCGGCCACTCCGGATGACCGAGCACATCGCACAGTTTCTGAAACAGCCCATCGGTGGCGGCGCCAACGGTGATGTAGCCGTCGGCGCAGCGGATCGCCTGGTACGGCGCGATGAGGCGGTGCGCGGATCCCATCGGCTCGGGCCGCACGCCGCTGGCGAAGAACTCCGCCGACTCCCACACCGAAAACGCGATGCCGGCTTCGACCAGCGAGGTATCGACGTACTGCCCGCGGCCGGTGCGCGTCCGGAAGTGCAAGGCGGCCAGGATGCCTGACAACGCGAAGAGCGCGGCCCCCAGATCGGTCAGCGGAACGCCGATCTTGACCGGCGATCCGCCGGGTTCGCCGGTAACCGACATCAGCCCCGACACGCCTTGTGCGATCAAATCGAGACCGCCCTTCGAGGCGTCTGGCCCCGTTTGGCCGTAGCCGGAGATCGACGCGTAAATCAGGGCCGGATAGTCGGGAGCCAGCGACGCATAGTCGAAACCGAAGCGCTGCATGACGCCGGGACGGCTGTTCTCGATCAGGATGTCGGCCCGCGCCACGAGCCGCCGAAAGACGTCACGCCCGCGGGCTGTTTTGAGGTCGAGCACGATGCCACGCTTTCCGCGATTGACGGCGTTGAACGCCGCGCTCTCGTGTTCCGACACACACGCCATGCGGCGCGTGGAATCGCCGGCAGGCGGCTCCACCTTGATCACGTCGGCGCCCATGTCGCATAGTTGCATCGCGCAGAAGGGGCCGGCCATCACCTGCGTGACGTCCAGCACGCGAATCCCTTCGAGCGCGCCCCGGCCCGAGCTCATGATTCTCTCCTTGCGAGGCTGATCGCCGTGCCCACTTCTGAGGTGTCGTTTGTAACGGAAGAGTCCATTGCGTTCCTCACGTTCAATCGTCCGGAGGCCCGCAACGCCCTGACGTGGACCATGTACGATGCGTTGGCAGACGCCTGCGAACGGGTCGATGCCGATCCACGCCTCCGCGTCTTCGTGATTCGCGCGGTGGGCGACGCGTTCGCCGCGGGAACGGACATTCGCCAGTTCACCGAGTTCAGGTCGGCGGCCGATGGTATCGCTTACGAGCGGCGGATGGAACAGGTCATCGATCGGCTCGAGCGGGTCGGCGCGACGACCATCGCTCAGGTCCAGGGCGTGGCGGCGGGCGGCGGGTGCGTCATCGCGCTGGCCTGCGACCTTCGCGTCTGTACGAGCGCCGCGCGTTTCGGCGTGCCGATCGCGCGCACGCTGGGCAACTGCCTATCCGCCGCCAACTATGCGCGGCTGCTCGATCTGATCGGCCCGGCACGCACGAAGGACTTGATGATCACAGGCCGCCTGATGGATGCCGCCGAGGCCAACGCGCTCGGCCTGATCACGCGCCTCGCCGATCCGGACGCCATCGACGGGACCGTGCGCGAACTGGCCCGCACGATTTCGGCGCATGCGCCGTTGACGATCCGTGCGACGAAAGAGGCGCTCCGCCGAATCGCCCATCGGCGACGTCTCGAAGATGCTGACGTGGATGACCTCGTGGGCGCCTGCTATGACAGCGAAGACTTTCGTGAGGGTGTTGCGGCCTTTCTCGAGCGGCGTCCGCCCCGTTTCTCAGGACGCTAGAGACTCTGCGAAACGGCAACCCCGTCTGCGAACACAGGCTGCGCATCGCAGCATCAACGCCGCCAGGGTTGAATGGCACACCTCCGATCGCCAGCCCCATTTCGACGCCGCACAGCGTGCCGAGCAGCATCAGATCGTTGAAATCACCCAGATGGCCAATGCGAAACGCATGGCCCTTGAATCGGCCCAGCCCCGCCCCGAGCGACATGTTGAAGCGCTCGAGAACCGTCGACCGAAAGACATCGGCGTCGTGCCCGGTGGGGACCATGACGGTCGTGACGACCGGACTGAACTCATCCTCCCGCTGGCACGCGATCTCCAGGCCCCATGCGCGCACTGCAGCGCGAGCCGCCTCAGCCAGCCGCCGGTGTCTCGCAAACACGTTCGGGAGTCCCTCTTCTTCCAGCATGGCGATCGCTTCTCGCAGCCCGAACAGCAGGTTGGTCGCCGGCGTGTAAGGAAAGAAGCCGCTGGCGTTCGGCGCGAGCATGTGCTCCCACGCGAAATAGGACCGCGGCAGTCGGGCCGAGCGGGACGCGGCCATCGCCTTCTCGCTGATGGCGTTGAAGCTCAGGCCAGGCGGCAGCATCAGCCCCTTCTGGGATCCCGCCAGCGTGACGTCGAGCCCCCACTCGTCGTGGCGCAGATCGATCGACCCGAGTGACGAGACGGCATCGACGAGGAGGAGCGCCGGATGATTGACGCGATCGATCGCCCGTCGAATCACGGGCAGCCGGCTGGTCACGCCCGTTGACGTCTCGTTGTGGACGACGAGCAGGGCGCGAATTCTCTGCTCGCCATCCTGGCGGAGTCTGGCCTCGAGCGCATCTGGATCGACGCCGTGCTGCCAGTCGCCCGGCATGGCCTCGACCTCCAGACCCAGCCGGCGCGCCACCTCCATCCAGTTCTTCGCGAACTCTCCGATGTCGAACCCCAGCACGCGATCGCCTGGCGAGAGCGTGTTTACGAGCGATGCCTCCCAGGCCCCGCTGCCCGACGCCGGAAAGATCACGACCGGTCCTGACGTCTGGAACACCCGTTTGACGCCGTTCAACACGGTGTGACCGAGCTCGGCGAACTCGGCGCTTCGATGATCGATCGTCGGCTGGCCCATCGCCCGCAGCACGCGATCGGGTGTATTGGTGGGTCCGGGAATCTGCAGAAAATGACGACCGCTCCGTCGCATGGAGAGGATCGTAACCCACCGTGATACTTTCCGCGGCATGGCAACCGCGAGCGTCGAACCCCTGATCGACACGGCCGCGCTTCGCCGCGATCTGGAGCGCGAGATCGAGGGCGAAGTCCGGTTCGACGCCGTCTCGCGCGCGCTCTACGCGAACGATGCCAGCGTCTACGAGATCGTCCCGGCAGGGGTCGTCGTCGTCACGTCCCGCGAAGACGTCGTGCGCGTGGTCAAGCTGTGCCGAAAGTATCGATGCCCGTTGACGATGAGGGGTGGCGGGACCTCGCAGGCCGGTCAGACGATCGGTCGCGGGCTGATCGTCGACACGTCGAAGTTTTTCAACCGGCTGCTCGAGCTCAATACGGTCGACCGCTGGGCGCGTGTCGAACCCGGCATCGTGCTCGACGAGCTGAACGCGACGCTTCGCAAGGACGGATTGCGCTTTGCGCCGGACATTTCGTCGGCCAGCCGCGCCACCCTTGGCGGGATGATGGCCAACAACTCGGCCGGCGCCAGGTCGGTGCTCTATGGCAAGACGATCGATCACGTGCTGGAACAGCACGTCGTCCTGGCTGACGGCAGCGTCGCGCATTTTCGTCCGCTGAACGCGGTGGAGCTCGAGGAGCGGTGCGGGCGCGAGTCGCTCGAGGGCGCCTGCTATCGCGAGGTCAGACGCACGGCCCTGGACTGTGCGGGGGAGATCGGCCGGCGATATCCGAAGGTCCTGCGACGGGTTGGCGGCTACAACCTCGACGCGTTCGTCGACGGGCATGGCCCATTCAATCTGGCCCGGTTGATCGTCGGATCGGAGGGCACGCTCGGCGTGGTCGTCGAAGCCAAGGTCGCGCTGGTTCCGCTGCCGAAGTTCAAGGCGGTACTGGCCATCCAGTTCGCGGATCTGCTCGAAGGGCTCGCGGCGACGCCCGCGATCCTCGCGCATGGGCCGTCGGCCATCGAGTTGATGGATCGGTTCATCCTCGATCACACGAAGCAGAGCGCCGCGCTTCAGGCCTTGCGGCGAGACGTTCGTCAAGGGCGACCCGGCGGCGCTGGTGTGTGTGGAGATGTACGCCGAGACGGAAGGCGAATTGCCGGCGCGGCTCGACGCGCTGGAACGCGATCTCGCCGCTCGCCGCTACGGCACTCATTACCATCGTGCTATGGCTCCGTCGGCGCAGAGCGCGATCTGGTCCGTGCGCGAAGCGGCCCTTGGCCTGTCGATGGCGATGAAGGGAGATGCCAAGTCGCTCTCGTTCGTCGAGGATACGGCCGTTGCGCCTGAGAAGCTTCGTGACTACATCGAGCAGTTTCTTCAGATGGTTCGCAACCATGGAACGACGGCCGGCGTGTACGCGCATGCATCGGTCGGGTGCCTGCACGTGCGGCCGGTTATCAACATCAAGACCGAGGCGGGTGTTCGCCAGTTCGAATCGATCGCGTCGGCGAGTGCCGACCTGGTCCTGGCGTTCGGCGGCGCGCTCTCCGGCGAGCATGGCGATGGGCTCGTGCGCGGTCCGTTCATACAGAAGATGTTCGGCCCGGTGCTTTACGAGGCATTCAGGCACATCAAGCGCACGTTCGATCCGGACGGCATCTTCAATCCCGGCAAGATCGTCGACACGCCGCCACTGACGGACAACCTGCGCTACGGTCCAGCCTATCGAGCGCAGCAGCCGGCGACGTTCTTCGACTATGCGGACTACGGCGGCCTTCCTGGCGCGGTTGAGATGTGCAGCGGACTCGGCGCTTGCCGCAAGACACTGGACGGGACCATGTGCCCGTCCTACATGGCGACGCGCGATGAGGCGCACTCCACACGCGGTCGCGCGAACGTCCTGCGGCTGGCCATGGCCGGGCGGATCGGCGATGCGGGCCTCGGCGACGAGGGTGTTCGCCAGGTACTCGACCTGTGTCTGGAGTGCCGGGCGTGCAAGGCCGAGTGCCCGGTCGGCGTGGATGTCGCGCGCTTCAAAAGCGAGTTTCTGGCCGAGTACCTGGCGGCAGCACGGGACGCCGCTTCGAGCGTTGGTGCTCGGCAACGTTCACGACATGTCACGATGGGGAAGCCGGTTGGCCCCGCTCTCGAACTGGGTCGCCCGCAGCTCGCCGGTCCGGTGGCTCAACGAGTGGCTACTTGGCCTCGATCGCAGGAGGCTGCCTCCCGCCTGGGCGCCGACGACGTTTGCGCAGCTGTTCGGCCAGTTACAACTCCGCGACGCTTCGGGCCGCCTTCGCACGGCTTCCGCCAGGACGCCGAGGCGGCGGGCCAGGCCGTGATCTTCAACGACACATTCACGAATTACTATTCCCCGTCGATCGGGATCGCCGGTGCGGAAGTGCTGCGCGCCGCAGGTTTCGACGTGATCCTCGCGCCCGTCGCGTGCTGCGGACGGCCGATGATTTCTCAGGGGTTCCTTGCCGCGGCCCGCCGGCAGGCGGCCGTCAGCACCGATCGGTTGTATCCTGTTGCGCAAAATGGGCAGCCGATCGTGTTCTTCGAGCCCAGTTGTCTCTCCGCGATTCGTGAAGACGTGCCCTCGCTCCTGCGCGGCGAGGCAAGGAGGCGTGCGCAGGTGATCGCCGACCGGTCGATGCTCTTCGAGGATCTCCTCGGCAGCCACTGGAGCAGTCTGCCGGAAACGTTCAAACTGCGTCGCGGGCCGTCGCGGGTGCTCCTCCACGGTCATTGTCACCAGAAGGCGATGGGCCGGCTGGCGACGGCTCGGACGCTGCTCGACCGAATTCCTGGTTCGACCGTCATCGATCTCGATGCCGGCTGTTGCGGCATGGCCGGATCGTTCGGCTACGTCAAGGATCATTTCGAGGTATCGCGCGCTATCGGCGAGCGCCGGCTGTTGCCGGCCGTCCGCGACATGGGTCCGGACTCCACGCTCGTCGCGAGCGGAACGTCGTGCCGGCACCAGGTCGCTGACTTCAGCGGCGTCCGTGCGCTGCATCCTGCCGAGTTGATCCGTTCGCTACTTTCCTCCCAGGCGCCGCCGCGGGATCTCGCGTGAACCTCGCTGTCATTTCGGTGTGCGCGCTCGCGCTGGCCGTGATCGTCAGCTGCGTCAGCCGGCTGAACGTAGGCGTCCTCGCACTCGCCCTCGCGTGGATTGTCGGCGTCTACATCGGCGGGATCCCGGTCAACACGGTCATGGGCGGGTTTCCGGGTCCACTGTTCCTGACGCTGACCGGCGTGACGCTGCTGTTCGCGCTGGCCGACACCAACGGCACGCTCGAAAGGATCGCGCACCACGCCGTGCGCATCTGCCGTGGTAACGCCGGCGCGATTCCGGTGATGTTCTTCCTGCTCGGCGCCGCGCTCGGGTCGATGGGCCCCGGCAACATCGCTACCGCCGCGCTGCTCGCGCCGCTGGCAATGGCCACTGCCGTGAAAAAGGGAATCCCGCTGTTCCTGATGGCCATCATGGTCGGCAACGGCGCGAACTCGGGCGCCCTGTCGCCCTTTGCGCCGACCGGCATCATCGTCAACGGCATCATGGCCCGGAACGGGATGCCCGGCTACGAGGTACCAACCTATCTTTACAACCTTCTGGCCCACGCCTTCGTGGCGTTCGCCGGCTACGCGCTCTTCGGTGGTGTGAAGTTGTTCCGCGAGGGTTCGACGGCCGGCGCTGCTGCGACCGCGACGGAGGTCCTGCCCGACGACCATTCGGATCGCTTCCACCGTCGTCACTGGATCACCATCGGCGTGATCGCCGCGCTCATCCTGAGCGTGATTGTTCTCAACGCAAATGTCGGGATGGCCGCGTTTGCGGGTGCCGTGGTCCTGGTCCTGACGGGATCGGCAGACGATGTCGAGGCCGTGAAAAAAATGCCATGGCGCGTGATCGTAATGGTGTGCGGCGTGACCGTGCTCATTTCGCTCGTCGAACGCGCGCAGGGCATCGACCTGCTCGTGTCTCTCGTGGCTCGGATCGCCACACCCGGAACCGTGACCGGCGTCGTGGCCTTCCTCACCGGCGTCGTCTCGGTCTACAGCAGTACGTCAGGTGTCGTATTGCCAGCGTTTCTTCCGATGGTGCCTGGCCTTGCGTCGACATTGCAGGCGAGCCCGCTCGGAATCGCGATGTCGATGAACGTGGGCGGGCATCTCGTCGACGTGTCGCCGCTCTCGACGATCGGCGCGCTGTGCCTCGCCGGTGCGGCCGCCGGCGACAGCCGGGCCCTCTTCAACAAGCTTCTGGCGTGGGGTCTGTCGATGTCAGTGGTCGGCGCCGCGCTGTGCTTTTTGATCTTCTGACCAGGCGCATCTTTGCCGCTACTTTGAGCTCTCTCGCGTGTTCTGGGAATCTGCATGGCGATGGACGATGCGCCAGGCTCCATTTTCACGGCGAAAGACCATCGTCGCCCGATAGTTCGCGAGCGAGTCATTCGTCAGCGCCGGCAACCTCTGATATGCGACCGCACAACTGCAAGAGTCGAAGGTCAGTCTGGTCGGGGCCGGGTACGTCGTCCACGCAATCATCGCGCAGCCGGGCCGGCGGCACCGGGGATGACGAGCGTAATCGCTGAGGCCTCGGATTCCGGCGCGACATTGCTCATCAGGAAGCGTTGGCCGTCAGGCGACACGCCGAACGCCGTCCGAAACGGAGCGAGCATCGGCGAGATGTGGGTCTGAAACAGTCGCATGGGCACACTGGCCTCGAAGGGGTTGCTCGTGATGGTGCTCACCGCCAGCTGTCCATCCGGCGTGATGAAGAACAGCTCCTTGCCGTCACCGCGCCATTGCGGCTGGGATCCACCATCGGGGGAAATCGACGTGGTGGTAGTGCCGGTTGGAAACGGCCGAACGCAGACGTTCCAGGAACCTGATTCGTCCGTGACGTACGCGATCGAACGGCCATCCGGGGAGAAGCGGGGATAGACCTCATTGGCTGGAGAGTTCATCAGCGCGACGGACTTGCCGGTCTGACGATCGAAGACCCAGACGTCCCAGCCGGTCGTCTCGGTGACGGTATACAAGAGCCACCGCCCATCACGTGACCAGTCTTCGGGCAGCATGGCCCAGTACCGCGGAGACGAGAGTAATGCCACTTCCTCATCGACGCCGACGATCGATTTCATGCGAAGTTGCGCTGCGCCCTCATCGCTCACCGCCGAGTAGACGAACCGCCGTGAGTCCGGAGCCCAGACGGGAAAGCCGCCCACCGGCGTCGAGAAATTGATTTGGGTCGCGCTGCCAGAAGTCGCGTCGATCCGCCAGAGTTCGTTCCGGTTCTCCTCTGTCCTTTTCGTGACGAGCACCGCGCTCGCGTTGGTCGCGAGCACCGGGTTGTCAAATGGTTCACGGCCGCCCAGGGTTCGTATCGACTCTCCCTTTCGATTGAACCAGACAAGCTCCGCGGGAGGCGGTCTGCCGTTCCAATAGGCGACCGTCCCGTTGTCCGCGACGGAGAGAGGCAGGTAGCCAGAGCCCGAGAATCCAAAAACCCGATCTCCGAGGTTGGTCGGTTCGCCGACGAGTGTGCCGCGAGTGACGTCGAACGGCCGACTGACCAGATTCCCCCGGTCTGAGTAGAGCAGGAACCCCGGTTCGGCATACGCCGCGCTGAAGTTGGCCTGGAGCAGTTGCTGTTTCTCCGTACTGTCGAGGGACCCGATGTAAACGCCGGCTGTTGCCGCGAATGCCGCTTCGCGCGTAATAGATGAACCGCCGGCCATCGGGCAGGAACTGCGGCCACCGGTGCCCGGATTCTGCACGGCCGACGTCGAGCGTTGTCGCGGGCGTCACCGGTCCGCCGTCGGCGCGCACGGTGAACAATCTGTCGCCTACCGATCCAGTGAAGATGATCGCGCCCTTCGTGCTCCACGATCCGCCGACCACGTCGATCGCGACAGGCGCGAGATCCTGTGGCGACGATCCCCCGAGCGAGGTCTTCTTGAGACGCCCTTGCGCGAAAAACCCGATCGACTGACTGTCAGGCGACCAGAACGGACCGGAGGCGTACTCCGTTCCGACGAGTGGCCGTGACGCGCCGGTCTCGAGCGATCGCAACCAGAGTTGAGGGGGGCGGCGAGGCTCGGAGGCAACGAACGCCAGATAGGCGCCATCGGGCGAGATCGCGAACTGTGGGTGCCAGGTACGGTCGCGCGGTGTGAACATCGTTCCCCGTGGTGCCAGCACATCGACGCGCATCGATCGCGGTGTCGCCGGCGCGGCGCGCGACGCGTTCATCGCGACGGCTGCGAGAACGGCGCCTGCGACGAATGCACCGCCGACCCACGCGAACCATCGTCGGCGATCCCCGGCACGGGCGGTTGGCGCCGCAGCGCCGGGGCTCGCGTCCTCGCTCCACTGCAGTGGATCGACGAGATCCGCGGCGCTCTGCCAACGATTGTCAGGATCGGGCTCGACACATTTCCGGATGATCCGGATGAGGAGGGGTGGGGCCTGGACGTGATCGAGCGCCGCGCCGGCGGCATCGGCAGCCAGCATCTTTCCTGTGGCCATCTCGAACAGCACCGCACCCAGGGAGAAGATGTCGCTGCGGGCGTCCGCTTCTCTTCCCTGAAGTTGCTCAGGGGCCATGTAGGCGAGCGTACCCAGAATTGCGCCAGGCGTGGTCATCTGCGTGTGGTGCGCCAGAGTCGTGTTCGAAGCCGCGACAGGTTTCGCCAGGCCGAAGTCCAGAAGCTTTGCGCGTGACGTCCCCGAGCGCAGCGCGCCGTTGCCCGTCAGCATGATGTTGGCCGGCTTGAGGTCGCGATGGATGAATCCCTGACGATGGGCGGCCGCGAGCGCGCTGGCGATCTCTCGTCCCAAGCGGACGACCTCAGTCATCGGGAGCGCGCCCTGTTTCAGTCTGGCGGCGAGCGTCTCTCCATCGAGGTGCTCCATGACGAGAAACGCGATGCCACCATCCTCGGCGACGTCATGAAGCACGCAGATGCCCGGGTGCTGGAACGCAGCGATGGCCTTGGCCTCGCGCAGGAACCTTTCGCGAAACTCGCCGTCACCCGCGATCCCTGGCGTCAGAACCTTCAGCGCGACAGCGCGGTCCAGGCGCAGGTCCCTGGCCAGGTAGACCTCACCCATTCCCCCGGCCCCGAGGGGAGATTGAATTTCGTACCGGCCCAGGCGACTGCCGGCGGTCAGACTCATGTCACCAACACAGATTGATCGGCTGACGGATTATAGCGTTCGTCGAGGTGAGCATCAGGCTCCGTGGTCTTCAGGGATTCTGGCTGCGCAAAGGCAGTGAGGCGCTTGACACGTCCGTGCAAGCCCACAACCATTGACGAGCATGGAGACTCTGGCTCAGGACATCCGCTACGCGTTCGTGATGATGAGTCGCGCGCGCGGGATCACGGCCGCCGCCGTCCTCACGCTCGCCCTGGGAATCGGCGGTACGACTGCCGTGTTCTGCGTCGCGTATGGAGTCTTATGGCGGCCGTTGCCGTATCCGGCGTCCGATCGCCTGGTGCGGATCTGGGAGGAGCATCCCGGCGGAGTATCACCAGCAGGCAACCGCTGGCTGAGCAGCCATACCTACGCGGTGTGGAAGGAGCGCTCGTCGACGCTCAGCGGCCTGGGCGGTTACAGCATCCTCGACCTCACGGTCGCATTCGACGACGGACCTGTCAGGATGACAGGCTCGCGGGTCTCTCCATCGGTATTCCACATGCTCGGCGCGACACCCGCCCGGGGACGATTTTTTGATCCTACCGAGGGCCGGCCGGGCTCGCATCGCGTAACGGTTCTTTCCCACACGCTGTGGCGGGATCGTTATGGCTCGAATCCCGACGTGATCGGCCGTTCCCTGAGCATTGATGGCGAGCTTTACATCATCGTCGGGATCGCGAGGGCCGGGTTCGCGTTTCCTGACAGCGGCGTTCGCTTCTGGATCCCCTACGCATTGGACGCTCTCGCCCCGGCGGAGCGCACGGTTGCGTTCACTGCTCTGGCTCGGCTCGAGCCTGGCGTCACGTCCGAACAGGCCGAGGCCGAAGGGACCGCCGCTGCCCGCAGCGTCACGAGGCACCCTCTCGTCGAATTCTTTTTCGGGAAGGGCGGCCCAGTCGTCGTGCACGCTCGTCCGCTGATCGACGACATGACCGTCAACGTGCGTCCCGCGCTCGTCGTGCTCCTGGCCGCGGTGGGCATGGTCTTGTTGATCTCGTGCGCGAACGTCGCGAACCTCATGCTCGTTCGGGGTGTGGCGCGGCGGCGGGAGCTCGCGGTTCGCGCAGCGCTCGGCGGCGGTGGCGGGCGGCTCCTCCGCCAACTGCTGACAGAGAGTGTGATCCTCGCAGGTGCAGGCGGCTTGTTGGGCCTGCTGCTGGCGTGGTGGCTCGTACGCCTCGTGCCTGCGATTGCGCCGGCGGGCCTGCCAAGGGTCGACGAGCTGCGTCTCGATCTTCGAGTGGCTGCATTCTGTGCGGCGACGACGATTGTCGCGGTGATTGTGTCGGGCGTATTACCTGCGATTCGCGCTCTGAGGCATCTCGGATCGGATGCCCTGCGCGACGACTCGCGAACGTCATCGCAGGGGTGGCGGGCCCGCAGGCTGAGCGCGACGTTGCTGCTGGCGGAAGCGGCGTTTTCTACAGTGCTGGCGATCGGCGCCGGTCTGCTGATCCACAGTTTCGTTCGCCTGATGCAGGTCGATCCCGGCTACACCCCCGATCGAGTGCTGACCGCGTCGATTGAATTGCCCCGCGATGCGAGCGCCGAGCGAACGGGGCAATTCGTCGACGCACTGCTCGCGCGCCTTCGCGCGAGGCCAGACGTCGCGAGTGCCGGTGGCGGCAACATGATTCCATTGATGCGCCGCTCGGCCGTGGCGCCATTCACGCTCCCGCCGGAGATCGCCGGGAACAAACCGGCGAGCGGTCGCACCCTCATGTATACAGTGACGCCCGGCTACATCGAGACGCTCGGGATTCGGCTGCGTGAGGGCCGTCTATTCAACGATTCCGACGGGCGTGATGGCAGGCGTCTGATACTCGTGAACGAGGAGTTCGTCCGCCGCCACCTGGCCACGACGCCAGTGGCCGGCACGAGGATTCGAAACCTCCTCAGTCGAGATGACGACGCCGACACCGAGATCGTCGGCGTCGTCGGCAACGTGTTGAAAGACGGGAACGATCGGGAACCGCAGCCGGAGATCTATTTCCCACACTCTACGCACAACCAGGAGATTGTTGGCGCCGTGCAGCTCGTTGTGCGCACGACCGGTGCCCCGTCAGCGCTGTCGCCGGAGCTTCGCGGCATCGTCCGTGATCTGGAACCTGCCTCGGCAATCGACCGGGTCGAGCCGTTGACGACGGCGATTGCGGCGTCGGTCGATCAGCCGCGCTTCGCGGCCGCTGTGGTCTCGGGTTTTGCGGCGCTCGGACTCCTCTTGGCCGCGATTGGGCTCCATGGCGTCCTCTCGTACAGCGTGTTTGACAGACGACGAGAACTGGGTGTTCGATCGGCGCTTGGTGCGCGACCGGCGGATCTCGTCACGCTGATCCTGCGTGAAGGTCTTGTCGTGACCTTCGCGGGCGTCGCGATCGGTTTAGTCGCGGCTGCAGGGCCTGGCACGTTCAGCGCAAGCACTTCTGTTCGGCATCGGTCCGCTCGACGTGGCCTCGTTTGCGGTTGGGCCGGCCCTGTTAATGGGAGTGGCCGTCGTGGCTTGTCTGCGACCGGCGCTGCTGGCGTCGTCGACCGATCCGGCACTTGTCCTTCGCGGTGAGTAACATTGATTGGAGTCTCATGACGTTCGCTTACCCCGTCGCATGAGAATGCAGGGTTGTCCTTGGACTCGAGTGCGATGGTGCTGACGGCGCTCGCAAACGATCACGACGGCCGCGACGTTCGCGATGTCAAGGTCTCCGGCGTCGTGGTCGTCGTGGGCGTCGCGATCGTTCCGAGACCTCGTCAGGCCGTCTCGTTATCGGCGGCGAACAGGGGACCAGAAGTCCATTTTCTGAGCAGAACGGAGACCTCATGGCTCAAGCGATACCATTCATCACACCTGACGGCTTGCTCTCGCACTGGCAGGGCCATCGGCGTCTGACGCGACGCGTCATCGACGCGTTTCCTGAAGACAAGCTCTTCAGCTTTTCGGTTGGCGGCATGCGCCCATTCGGCGCACTCGCAATGGAGATGGTGACCATGGCCGTGCCCATGGTGCGCGGCGCAATTTCGGGCGAGTGGAATGCGTCGACCAGCCGCGACGCGCGGCCGAAGAGCGAAGTCTTGCGGCTGTGGGACGAGAACACGGATCAGCTCAACGAGTTGTGGCCGCAGATCCCACCGCAGCGGTTTCTCGAGACGCTCACGGCGTTCGGCCAGTACCCCGGCGTGCTCCACGATCTGATCCTGTACGTCATCGACAACGAGATTCACCACCGCGGTCAGGGCTACGTCTATCTACGAGCGCTGGGGATCGAGCCACCAGCGTTTTACGATCGAGGGTAGTCGCGCGGCCGCCGCGCGTCCTGCCCCGGCTACCTCCCTCTCGCCCCTGGGAGCTGTTTCGGTGTTGCGATGCACGTCACGCTGTCGCGACCAACACCGAGGTCCCATTCCAATGAAGAATTCGATCAAATGACGAATCGATCAATGAAGAGATATGTGTTTGCCATCGCCGTTGTGAGCCTCCCCGTGCTCGTCGCCGCCGCGGTGGTTCAACAGACGCCGGCGCCGCGGAACAAGCATGTCGAGGAACTCGAGCGCTTGATAGCGGGGAAGGAACAGCAGCCGGCGGAACAGGTCTTCAAGAACATCCAGGTGTTCAAGGGCATGCCGGCTATCCGCGTGTTGCGGATCATGGAGATGGCGTTCGTGCCGAACCTCGGCGTCGAATGCAGCTACTGCCACACGACCGGGGAATGGGAGAGTGATTCGAAGCGCGAGAAAGGGATCGCGCGTGAGATGTGGACGCTGCGCGGAGATATCCAGCAGAAGGTCCGTCAGATCACGGGAAAAGACGACGTACCGCTCACCTGTTATACCTGCCACAAAGGACAAGCCAAGCCGACCTTTGCTCCCGGGGGTTGATCTGCTGGGAATCAGCCGCCTTTCTGGGGTTTGGGGCCATTTCAGTCGCTATGGGGCATTGCCTCCTACCTTGTATTGAAGTATAGTGAGCGCCCATGAGCTGGACGACACAGCTCCGCAAGGGCGCGCTCGAACTCGCCGTGCTGCACGCGCTCAACGGCGATCGCCTCTACGGCTACGACATCGTCCGTATCCTGCGCCGATATCGCGGCTTGATGATCGGCGACGGGACCGTGTACCCCATCCTGAGCCGCCTCAAAGCCGACGGTCTGGTGCGGACCACCATCGAGGACTCGCCAGATGGCCCTCCGCGCAAGTACTACGAACTCACCGCGGCTGGGCGGGCCGCGCTCGATGAAATGAACCAGGCATGGGAGGCTCTCGTCTCCAGCGTAGAGGAGCTACGGCATGCGGGACAGAAGGCAGGTTAGTCGATGAAGACCTGGACGCCCGACGCATCGGAACATTTCGAAGCCTGGCTCGGACGGGTGCGGCTGTCGATGGCAGCGGATCCGTCAATCAACGCGGACGATGTCGCGCAGGATTTGAGGGCGCACGTCCATGCCGAGCTCGAGGCGATGCCCGAGCCCGTGAGCGTCGGTGCGCTCGAACGCGTGCTGGACAGCCTTGGCAACCCCACACAATGGAGCGAGACGGCACGAGAGCCGCGTCAGAAGCCCGCGGACTGGATCACCCGCAACGTGACTGACGTCGTCACGGCGTGGCAGCAGCGGCTCGCCGACGACTGGGGGTTGCCGGTATTGCTCGTCGTGATGACGCTCATCGCGATTCCGACCTTCGATTGGATCGGCGCCCCGCTGCTGGTCATCGCGTACTTCGTCGCGCGGTCCTGCGTGAACTATTCGCCTCATTTGCTGGTCGGGCACAGACGCCTGATGATCTACTTTCCCCTGGCCGTGGGCGCCGGGTTGCTCACGGGACTCGTCCTCGGATTTCCGCTGTCGTTCCGGAGCGTCAACTCCGGCGGGTACCACAATCAGTTCGAGACGTTGTGGGTACTCGGATCGTGGTGGATCCTCGTCGGCATCGTCGGTGCGCGCGAGCCCAAGCACGTACGAACGGCGCTCAAGCCGTTCGCCGAGAGCTTCGACGCGTCGCACGGCCGGATGCTGTCACTCATTGGACTGGCCTTTCTGATCGCGTCGACGATCGTTCTGCTGTCGTAGGCGGCGACCTCACTTTCTGCTGCTCGGCCTCGACACGTTCATCGAACTTTAATTGTGTCAGTAGTTTGTCGCCTGTCGATTTTGCGGGCCGTGGATCGACGTCCAGACAAGAGGTTGGATGACGATTCTCGGAAGAGGCCCTGCTTTCTGACCGCAGGGCGGGGAGGGCAACGTGCGATTCATGATCATGGTGAAAGCGAACAAGGACACCGAGGCGGGCAAACTGCCCGAGGAGGCATTGATCGCGGCGATGGCCGAGTATCACGAGGAACTCGTGAAGGCTGGCGCGTTGCTCGACGCTTCGGGTCTCCAGCCGACATCGAAGGGCGCGCGTATCAAGTACTCCGGCGGCAAGCGAACGGTCATTGACGGTCCGTTTGCCGAGTCGAAGGAACTGATCGCGGGCTACACGCTCATCCAGGTGAAGTCACGAGAAGAGGCGATGGAATGGGCGAGACGGTTCCCCGCACCGTTCGGCGAGACCGAAGAAGGCGAGATCGAGATTCGTCAGCTCTTCGAGCTCGAAGACTTCGGTGGCAGCGAACAGATGGAGCGCTTCCGCGACATGGGAGTAGGGTCGAAGAAATGATTTCTGACGCCGAGGTCACCCCGAACCGACCAGCTGCTCGGCTCGGACCATGTCAGAGTCGGTGAACCCCGTCGTGAACCCCGGCGTCGTTCCCGGCGTGAACCTCGGCCGGAACCCCGCCTCGCCCCGTCGGAACCCTCGTCGTGAACCATCCGTCGTGACACCCCCGTTGTGAACCTTCGTCGTGAACCCTCGTCATTCCGGTTTCGTCGCGACAAAGACCTCATACGAGCCGGGCTCGAGCTCGGAGTGATTGAAGGGCACGACTCTGGGCTCGAAGCCCGCTTCCGACAACAGGCGCAACCATACTGCTCGCGAGAAGAGACCTTCGACGTGGCGGTCGTGCTCCACGCGCACCGTTCCGTCGGGGGTCCGCAGCAGATACGCGTAATCGACGAGATACGCGGTGTCGGCGGGGTCGGGATCCCACGTCCACTCCAGGTAGCGGAGACCGTGCGTGTCGTTGTCGTGGCCGCCGTGGTCCGATGACGATCGGAAGTTCTCGCGAACGTGATCGGGTGCGAACAGCGCGGCGCCGCCAGGCCTGCAGTGCACGAACGCCGTCTCGATCGCCTGCCGCAAGTCCGGCTCCGTGGTCATGTAGCAGACGGCGTCGTGCACGAAGACGAGATCGAACTGTCGATTCAACCTGACACGTTCGCATGTCGCCCTGCACGTGCTCGCATTCCGGATTCAACGTCTGGCTTACTTGCAGCATCCCGGCGGACGGTTCGACCAGCACCATGTTGAACCGCGCCTTCAGATGTGACGCGTTGTTTCCCCCGCCGCTGCCGAGCTCGATGAGCGTACGCGCCGGCCCACGGCACGCGTCTTCAAGTGTCTTCCCGTAGAAGGTCGCCTCTTCCTCATAGTCTGCCGGCGCGGACATCAGCGGCCACCACGGCGCGAGCTCGTCGTACAACTTTGGCATTTGAGAGAAAGACGACGCGCGCCCGAGAGAGGTTTCCGCCCGCTGGCGACGCTTGACAACCCCGTCCGTTGTATTTAACCTAATAGATAATTAACTCTATGGTTAGAAACATCGCCTCCGCCGACCAACTCAGCACGACCTTCGCGGCGCTGGCCGACCCGACCCGCCGCGCGATCCTGGCCCGACTGTCCACAGGGGAAGCGTCGGTGACCGAGCTTGCTGAGCCATTCGAGATGAGCATGCCGGCTATTTCGAAGCATCTGAAGGTGCTCGAGCGCGCCGGGTTGATCGCTCGCGGCCGCGAAGCGCAGTGGCGCCCCTGCCGTTTGGAGGCCGCCCCCCTGAAGGATGTCGCCGAGTGGGTCAAGCGCTATCAGCGGTTCTGGGAGCAGCGATTCGACAATCTCGACGCGTATCTGCGCGAGTTGAAGGCCCGGGACGCCGCGCAAGGCCGCCGGCCGCGAAAGAAGTAGCCCGCTCCGTGTGATTTTCCAGGCCCCCATGCGAATCATGTAGGTGATGGGGGCAACACCGACAATGGCGCTCGATCGCCAGGAAGTGGCTGCAGCGAGGCAAGAGCGTTTCGAGGCCCTGCTCCAGCAGCATCGCGGCATCGTCTTCAAGGTGGCCAGCATCTACTGCCGGGACGCCGAGGAACAGCGCGATCTCGCGCAGGAGATCCGCGCGCAGGCCTGGCGTGCCTACCCACGATACGACCCAAGCCGCAGCTTCTCGACCTGGATGTATCGCATCGCGCTCAACGTGGCGATTTCATACCGGCGCAGCGCCGAGTATCGAACCCGGCATGTGTCTTCACTGGACAGCGAGGTTCTCGAGTCGATTCCCGATCCACGACACGAGCCCGACGATCGCGTGCGCGAGCTGTATCGCGTGATCGGCCAGCTCGACGACCTGAATCGCGCGCTCGTCCTGTTGTATCTCGAGGGACGCAACTATCAGGAAATCGCCGAAGTGCTCGGCATCAGCGAAACGAACGTGTCAACCAAACTCAATCGGCTCAAGCAACGGCTGCGAGACGCGTCGCGAGCGTCCGACCCGGCGCGGTGAGCCTGGAGACGAACGATGGAACTCGATGACCTCAAGATCGCATGGACCCGACTGGAGCAACGCGTCGAACAGACAGAATCGATCGTCCGGCGCGACTACGTGGCAAGAAGGCTGGGCGAATCGCGTCGCGCCCTTCGCGGTATGACCTGGGGACAGGTCGTGCAGGTGGTGATCTGGATCGTGGTGGTGGCGAACGTGGCGCCGTTCTGGATCGAGCACCGGCATGTGCCGCATCTTCTCGTTGCCGGACTCGCGCTTCACCTCTACGGCGTCGCGACGATCTGTGCCAGCGTGATGCAAATCCTGTTGATCGGCCGAGCCGTTTGCACAGCTCCGGTCGTCAAGATTCAACGCCGCCTCGCGGAACTGTACCAATACCGGGTGGTCAGCTCGCTGGCCCTCGGGCTGACGTGGTGGGTGCTGTGGGTTGCGGCGACCATGGTTGGGGCCAAGCTCTGGTTTGGTGTCGACCTGTACGCCGAGTCTCCGCGGTGGATTCAGCTCTCGCTTGTCGCCGGCGTTCTCGGCATGGCGGTCAGCGTCATTCTGGCCCGGCGGTTCGCCGACTTGCAGCCCTCTTCTCCCAGGCTTCGGAGCATGATCGACGATCTGGCCGGCCGGAGCCTGCTTCGGGCAAGGCGTCAGCTGGACGAGATAGCGCAGTTCGAGCGTGCCTGAGGTCTGGCGCTCGTGAGTTGTCGATTCTCACGCTCGTCATTCGTCATACAAAGGGGTCAGATCTTGTTTCTTGCAAGGTTGTCCCTTTCGGGATACGAACGAAAAAGGGGACACTTGTGCAAGAAACAAGATCTGACCCCCGACACGTAATAGGACGATCATGAGCTTCATTACTGATCTGCGGTTTGCGTTGCGGTCCCTGGGCCGCGTCAAGGGCCTGGCCGCCACTGTCGTCATCACCCTCGCCCTCGGGATTGGCGCCAACGCCGCGATTTTCAGCATCGTCCGGGGCGTGCTGCTGCGGCCGCTCGTCAACCGCGACGAGGACCGGTTGATCTACATCCGGCAGACGGCGCTCGGGATTGGGGCTGACAATGCGGCCTTCTCGGTGCCGGAGATCATGGACCTCCGTTCGCGTGTGAAAACCCTGAGCGCCTTCGGCGATTTCTCGACGATCGGCTTCACGATGGTAGGGCTGGGGGATCCGCGGGTCGTGCGTGCCGGCGTGGTTGGCGGCTCGTACTTCGACGTCATGGGCCTGCGTCCGGTATTGGGTCGTCTGATCGACGCGACCGACGACGGTCCCAAGGCGGACGGTGTTGCGGTGCTCACGCATCGCTTCTGGACGACGACCTTGGGCAGCGACCCGACTGTGATCGGGAAGACAGTCAGGCTGGGCACCCGGTCGGCGACGATTATCGGCGTGCTCGAGCCTTCCGTTCCCTATCCATCGGAAACCGAAATCATCGCAAACGTCGTCACCAGCCCACATCACCTGTCTGCGACCATGGTCACCGGCCGGGTGCATCGGATGACGGAGCTGTTCGGCCGCCTTGCGCCTGGCGTCGACCTCGACGCGGCACGCGCCGAGCTGCGCGCCGTCCACGGCGCCATCGTCAAGGAGTATCCGGAGGCCTATTCACCAAAGGCAGACTTCCGTATCGATGCGGTGAAGTTGCGTGAGCAGATCACCTCGCCTGCTAAAACCGTCCTGCTGGTGCTGCTGGCAGCGTCGGGATTGATCTTCATCATCGCCTGCTCGAACGTTGCAAATCTGATACTCGCGCGCTCCGTGCGTCGCGAAGGTGAGCTGGCGATTCGGGCGGCCCTTGGCGCGAGCACCGGCGCCCTGCGACGCACGCTGCTCGCCGAGAGTCTCCTGTTGTGCGGGCTCGGCGCGGTCCTTGGTGTCCTCATCGCTCGTCCGATGGTGGCGATTCTGGCCAGTTATGCCTCGCGCTTCTCAGTACGCGCTCTGGATCTGACCGTCGACGCCACGCTGCTGTGGGTCGGCGTGACGCTTGCCATCGCCGCCGCCGTCCTTCTGGCGTTCGTCCCCCGGCTGCCCTCATCAGACGCGACGAGCGGCCTCGGTCTCTCGAGTGGAGGCGTCCGAATCACGTCGGGAACGAATCGTCGCTTGCGGCTGTTCGCGGTCACGCAGATTGCGGCCTCCTTCGTGCTCCTCGCAGGCGCCGGCATGCTGTTGACGACGCTGTTTGCGTTGCAGAGGGCAAACACCGGCTTCAACATGCGCAACGTGCTCGCGTTGCACGTTCCGGTGATGTCGTTCGGGCGCACGCCGGAGCAGACGCTCGGCTTTTACAAGGAAGTCATGCGGCGCATATCGGAACTGCCCGGCGTCGAACGCGTTGCCGTCGGTACCGTGGTGCCATGGCGGGATGCGGGTGCGTTCGGTCCAGGCTTTCAGTTCTCGACCGAAGGATACGTTCGGGCGGAGGGTGAGGAAGATCCGCGGGCGCGGTTTCGGACGGTGTCGCCAGGGTTCTTCGCTGCACTCGGCGTTCCGCTCATCGCCGGCCGTGATTTCAGCGACGCGGATCGCCGCGGCGGTGAGCCTGTCGTCATCGTGAGCAAGAGTCTCGCGCAGCGCATGTTCCCGACACAGGAGGCTGTGAACCGCCACCTGAAATGGACCGATCCCGTGATGAAGTTCATCGACGTCAGCACTGGACCCCGGCGCATCGTCGGCGTTGCTGCCGATGTCGACGACGAGAACGTCGTGCCCGGACCGGCCTTGAGTGTCTATCACCCCTTCGAACAGGAGATAGGCGGCGGCCGGTTGTTCGTCCACACGAAAGGCGACCCGTATACGCTCGTCACCCCTATCCGGCGAATCATCCGCGAGTTGTCTGCCGAGCAGCCGGTTGAGCGTGCGGCGACGCTCGAAGATGTGCGTGCGGAAGTGCTGGCGCCGGACCGGTTGAACGCGATGGTCTTCGGCGGCTTCGCTGCCGTGGCGCTCACGATTGCCGTCGTGGGGGTTGCGGGAGTGCTCGCCTTCTCGGTGAGTGCGCGTACGCGTGAGTTCGGGATTCGTCTCGCTATCGGATCCGAGCCGCGGCATCTGCTGACGCGTATCCTCGGTGAAGGAGCTGTCATCGCCGTGGCCGGTATCGTGGCCGGCGCGATCAGCGGCGTCGTGTTGGCGCGCTTCGCCGGAAGTTACATCGAGGGCGTGCGAATCCCCGGCGCGCTTACCGATTGCGGCGGCTGCCGGGATTCTCGTGGCGGCGGCCGTCCTCGCCTCGTTGATGCCCGCCGCACGCGCGTCACGCGTGGACGTCATCAGCGCGTTGCGGGCGGAATGAAACAGTCGCGAGTCGCAAGTCGGCAGTCGCATCCAGTGCAACCGCCCATGGCCGCATCAGTGGTATAAACCTCGCCGAAACGAGGCAACATGCGACTGAGCTACGCGATCGTCTTCGTGAGCGACATGAAGCGCTCGGTATCGTTTTATAAAGATGTCCTCGGGCTGCCGCTGAGATTCGAGTCTCCGGGGTGGACCGAATTCGCAACCGAGGGAGCGACGCTGGCACTCCATGCGAGCAATGCGTCCAGCTCCGGCGCGGGTGATCCCGAGGATCTCCCTCCAGGGCGCTGCCGGCCGGGGCTCCAGGTTCCGGACCTCGACGAGTTTCACCGGAAGATGCTGGAACGGCGAGTGCCCTGCCTCCAGGAGCCTAAGGACGTTTTCGGCGCGCGGATCGCGCAGTACCTCGATCCCGATGGATTGGGCATCTCGGTCGCAGAGGCCAGGCCGCGATCATGACCACTTCTTCTGCCATCTCTCTCGCTTCCAACCCGTCTGGAAGCGAGCCAGGGCAAACTGCGGGTTGGGTTCAGACTCGCCGAGTACCAGCGCTGTGACATCTCGCCGATCGCTGGCCCCATCTTGTAGCCGTGACCCGAACCGCCTCCGGCAATCCAGACGTTTGACGCACCTGGGTGTCTGTCGATGATGAAATGCGCATCCGGTGACGCTTCGTACTGGCAGACTTCCGAATCGACGAGTGGAGCGTTTCGCAACGATGGGAAACGCCGTCCGAGAAACGCGCGGGCGGCGCGTACCCCGGACGGAGTGACCTGTCGCTGACCTGCCGACGGATCGAATCGCGGTCCCGACGTGTCGTCGGCGATCTTGAAGCCCCCGCTCGCATTTGCCGGAATGCCATAACGCACGCGCGTGCCCACATCGATCCACACTGGCAGCTGCGTATCACCGAAGCGTGCGTCGCCAGCCGGCGTACCAAAGTAATAGACCTCCTGACGTGTCGGCGTGACTCGCCGTCCGATTACGTCCGGAAAGAGCGTCCCGAGCCACGGGCCGCACGCGAACACGAAGACATCACCCTGCAGGATGGAGCCGTCGCGGAGACGGAGGTGTTTCAGCCGGTTGCCCTCGAGACGCACGGGCGATTCGGCTGAGGCTTGCAGGTAGGTGCCGCCTTTCGCGACGAACCGTTCGACGACGTGTTCGCAGGCGCGGCGCGCGAACAGATAGCCGGCCTCTGGCTCGAAGAACGCCAGCGACGTCCCTGTGAAATTGATCTGCGGAAAGCGCCGGCGCGCGGCAGCGGGCGTCAGTTCGTGGATGGGGATGCCGGCCGTGTTCAGCGTCTTGACCGAGGCCCGACCGAAACCGTCGTCTCTGCCGAACATCCACAGCACACCGGTCTTGCGCAGAAAGCCGCGTTTCCACCGTGCGTCGCAGGCCTCCCATCGCGCCATCGCGCGCATCGCCATCTCCGTATAGACGGCGCGAGTGCCATACGTCGTTCTGATCACGCGCGTCTCGCCGCCGGAGCTCGCGCGCACGTTGCCTGGCCCCCACGCATCGATCAGCGTGACCTGGGCGCCGCGCTCCGCCAGCGTCAACGCCGTCCAGCCGCCGAACGCGCCGGCGCCGGCCACGACGACGCGAAGGGTGGTTCGCTTGCGCATGGCGAATGATACTCGGGTCGGACTACGGCCTGCCCCGCCGAAGCTGGCGAAGGCGGGCGTTTGACAGGCGTCTCGTTCTCGGGGACAGTGGGCGGCATGCAGCGCAATTGCCTTCTCGCGATCGCCGTCCTGGCGGCCGTCGCCGCCCAGGCGCCAGCTTCGAAGATGCACGAGTGGCCAGCGTACGCCGCCGACGCGGCAAGTACGCACTACTCGGCGCTCGAGGATATCGATCGACAGAAGGTGACGAGCCTCCGGCAGGCCTGGGAATGGAAGACAAGCGAGGAGCCCCTCGCGGAGTACGGCACGCGGCCGGGTATGTTCGAGAACACGCCGCTGATGATCGACGACATCCTCTATCTGAGCACGCCGTACAACCGCGTCGTGGCGCTCAATGCCGAGACCGGCGCGGAGCTCTGGGCGTTCGATCCCAAAGCGTATGTGGACGGTCAACCGCCGAACGGCACGGGGTTCGTTCACCGTGGCGTCGCGGCGTGGCGTGACGGGGCCAACTTGAGGATCTTCATGAACAGCCGGGCCCGGCTGTTCTGTCTCGATGCAAAGACCGGGCGGCTCGTCGAAAGCTTTGGCGAGCGGGGTGTCGTCGATCTTTCGAAGGGTCTGCGATGGACGGTCGATCCAAAACGCTACACCAACACGTCACCGCCGGTGATTTACAAGGACCTGGTGATCCTCGGCAACGGTGTCGGCGATCGCCTGATGTACCAGAACGATCCTCCAGGCGATGTCCGTGCGTTCGACGCCAGGTCGGGAAAGCCAGTGTGGACCTTTCACACAATCCCGATCGCGTCCGACGATCCTGTCGCCGCGACCTGGGCGAACGATTCGTGGAAGGTTACCGGTCATGCGAACGTCTGGGCGCCGTTCACGGTAGACCTCCAGCGCGGCCTCGTCTATCTGCCGATCTCGACGCCGAGCAACGATTACTACGGCGTCCACCGTCTCGGCGACAACCTCTTCGCGGACTCGATCGTGTGCCTCGACGCAGCGACCGGCGTGCGCAAATGGCACTTTCAGGTCTCGCATCACGGACTCTGGGACTACGATCCGCCCGCCGCGCCCGTGCTCGGCTCGATAAGGGTCAACGGCCGTCAGATCGAGGCCGTGGTGCAGGTTACCAAGCAAGGCTTTGCATTCGTCTTCGATCGCGTCACCGGCGAGCCTGTCTGGCCGATGGAGGAGCGCCCCGTGACGCCGAGCGACGTGCCTGGCGAGAAGGCCGCGCCGACACAGCCGTTTCCAGCCAGGCCCGCGGCGATGACGCCGCAGGGTGTCACGCTGGACGACGCGTTCGACCTGACGCCGGAGCTGAAGGCCCAAGCGCAGGAGCAGATGAAGAAGTTCAAGCTCGGACCGCTCTATACGCCGCCATCGATGCAGGGCACGTTACAGCGTCCGGGCGTCATCGGCGGCGCCAACTGGGGTGGCGCCGCGTTCGATCCCGAGACGCAGACGCTGTTCGTCAAGACTTCGAACGCGCCCGCCGTCGTCCGTATTCAGGCGTTCGACCGGTCGCCGGCAAATCCTCGGGCGTCGGAGGTGGATGCCGATTTCATCGGCGACGTGAGCGGCAGCACGAACTTCACGCCGCAAGGTGCCGGTGGACGGGGACTGCCACTCGTCAAGCCGCCTTACGGCGAACTGGTCGCTGTCGATCTGAATACCGGCGACTTCAAATGGCGCGTGCCCTTCGGCGACACGCCATCCGTTCGCACGCATCCATCGCTGGTGGGGGTCAGACTGCCCGATCGATTGGGAGCGTCGGGTGTTGGTGGCGTGATCGTCACGAAGGGCGGGCTCGTGATCGGCGCCGGTGGCGACAGCGTCCTCTACGCCTTCGACAAGACGACCGGCAAGGAGCTCGCGAGCTTCGATCTCACACGTCGTGCATCGTCGACGCCAATGACTTACCGGACGAAGTCGGGCCGGCAGTTCGTCGTCATCGCTGCCGGCCAGGGCAACAACGCGTCGCTGATGGCGTTCGCGCTGGATATAGCGGCGGCGGACAGGGCGGTCGGCCAGCGGAGCGTTTTCAAGCGCTGAAGCCCGCACCTGGTGCCGGAGCGCTGGACCTCCGGCACCGCGTGACGGTATAACGCTCGACAGTTGTCATGATCGCCACCTCAGACGTCCGTCACGCCTTTCGTCACCTGCGGCAGTCGCCCGGCTACACGTCGACCGCCGTTCTCACGTTTGCTCTCGCCATTGGCGCGAACAGCGCCATTTTCAGCGCCGTGAACGCCGTGCTGCTGCGTCCGCTGCCAGTGGAGGCGCCGCAGAATCTGGCCGTCGTGTGGCAGACCGACGAGGGCGGCAAAGCGGTCGTCGAGCTGACCCACCGTCACCTTCGCGAGTGGACCTCGTCCTCGACGACGTTCGTCAAGGCCGCGGTGATGGGATCGCACAACTGGAGTGCCGTCATTCAGGATCGCGGCGAGCCATCCAAGATCTGGTTCAACGGTGTCTCTGGCGCGTTCTTCGAGACGCTCGGCGTCAAGCCGATTCTCGGGCGCGGACTCGGCCCGCAGGATGACGTGCCCAACGTTCCTCTTGTCGCGGTTCTGAATCACGGTGCGTGGGTCCGGCGCTTCGGCGCAGATCCCGGCATTGTCGGCAAGACGATGACTCTGGACGGTAGCCCGACAGAAATCGTGGGCGTTATGCCGGAGGGCGTCGATTTTCCCCGTGGCGCAGAATTCTGGGTGCCGATCGTTCCGATGCTCGGGTCGGGCACACCGCCGAACACGAAGACCCTCGATGCCGTCGGTGTGTTCTACGTGCTGGGCAGGCTTCGGCCGGGGCTCGATGCTGACAAGGCGAGGACGGAGATCGATGCGACCGAGGCGCATCTCGACCGGATCAATCCGGGCCGTTTGAAATGGGGTTCGAGAGCAGTGTCGACCCCGTTCCTCGATCACGTGTTCGGGCCTGTTCGTCCGGCGTTGCGCGTGTTGTGGGCGGCCGTCGGTGTGCTGTTGTTGATAGCGTGCGCCAACGTGTCAGGTCTGATGCTGACCCGTGTCTCCCGCCGCAGGCACGAGCACAGCATCAGGCTGGCATTGGGCGCCAGCCGCGCAGCGATTGGCCGTCTCTGGATCATCGAGACGCTGATCGTCGCTGGGGTGGGTGGTGTACTCGGCCTCGCGGTGGCTCATTGGATCGCGCGTGCGATCGTCGCACTCGCGCCCGACGATCTGCCGCGGGTGGCGGACGGTGTCGATCGATACGCCCGTCGCGCTTTTCACGTTTGCCGCGGTGATGCTGGTGGCACTGGTGACTGGCGCCATGCCGCTGCGCCATGCCGGCGCCGACAACCTCGTCGCGTCGCTCGAGGGCGAACGCACGACGACGAGCCGCCGAACCCTGCACGCGCGGTCGACTCTTCTCGTCGTGCAGATCGGGCTGTCGGTTGTTCTGCTCGTTGCGGCCGGCCTCGTGCTCAGGAGCTTTCTCACGCTCCGCCAGGTTGACCTTGGGTTCACGCCGGAACGCATCCTCACGGTCGCCGTTCAGCCGGGGAATCCGAACCGTCCGCCGAACGTGTGGATGCAGGACTTGTTGACGCGCGTTCGGGCGCTGCCGGGGGTCGACGCCGCAGGTGCGGTGTACCTGCGTCCGCTGATGCTCGGACCGATCGGACAGGGGGTGACCGTTCTGCTCGAAGGTCAGCCTGAAACGCGCGAGGCGACGGAAGCCAATCCGGTTCTGAACTATCAGATCGCCACGCCTGGGTACTTCGAGACGTTGAAGATACCGCTTCAGACCGGCCGCGTGTTCAACGACAGGGACACGTCCGATGCCCCGCGTGTCGCCATCGTCGTCGCAATCCACCGCGCGCCGCCTTTGGCCCGGCCAGGACCCGATCGGCAGGCGGTTCTCGATGTCCAACTTCACTCCTGGAAAGCCCGGGAAGTCGTGGCGCACGGTCGTCGGGGTTGTCAGCGACGTGCGGTACCGCGGCATCGACGAAGTCCAGTTCGACGTCTACGATCCGGCGCTCCAGGTCGGTCTCGTGGCCGGCAACATCGTCGTACGTTCGGCGAGCAATCCCCTGGCGCTCGCGGGACCGATCAGGGCCATCGCGCGCGAGCTCGATCCGACGGCCATCGTCGACAACGTGACGACGATGGATGCGGTCGTCGAACGTGCTGAGGCGCCGTGGCGTTTGACGATGTGGATGTTCGTGTTGTTTGCCGGGCTGGCGTTTGGCCTGGCAGCGCTCGGGCTCTTCAGCCTGGTCGCGCTCGACGTCGCGCACCGCAGCCGCGAGTTTGCGATCAGACTCGCCCTGGGTGCGACGCGCGGCGCCATCCTGCGCGGCGTACTGGCACGCGCCGGATGGCGTGTGCTATGCGGCCTCGCCATGGGTCTGGGCGTCGCGGTCATCGCCAGCCGAGCCATGCGCGGCCTGCTTTTCGGCATTGCGCCGGACGACGGTGTCACGTACGGAGCCGTGCTCGTGGTCGTGCTGGTCGCCGTCGCGATAGCTGCGTACGTGCCAGCGCGCCGCGCGGCGCGCATCGATCCGCAGGCGCTCCTGCGTCAGGGCTGACGGCGCGGGAGTATTCCGGTTCTCGGCCGCGCGGCTCGCGGCTAGACAGCAGTGACGCTGAGACCGGCAGAAGGAGTCTCCGATGATTGACCTTGACGGGTTGGAGATGTACGTCAGCAGTACAGCGACCAACGGCGTCGTCGGCTCCGAGACGCGTCTACGTTTCACCCAGCGGGGGAACCGCGTCGTCGCGCGCTATTCCGGCGGCCGCGTTGAGCGAGGATGGCTGGCCGGCCGACTGCTAGGCTCAGAGCTCGTATGTCGGTATGTGCAGCGAGAGAGTGGGGACGAGATTCATAGCGGCCGCTCGGTCTGTCAGGTGGAGCGCCTGAATGACGGACGGACTCGGATCGTCGAACACTTCAGGTGGAGTACACGGAGTGGGTCGGGAACCAACGTCTTCGACGAATGTCCGCGCTGAGCGCGAGACAAGCTAACCGCGAGGATCATCCCTGGCCTCGCTCTTCTTGTAAGCGTCAACCACTCTCGTGAAGTCGTCGTGACCGTCGATGAGGTCGCGAGAACTGATGGCGCGTGCCGTGGTTGTTCCGCCCGCCACCCACGAGGCCGCCAATGATCGGATGCTTGACTTCCAGCTTGCTGCGCATCTTCCGCCGGCCGAAGGGCTTTCGCTTGGTCTCGATGAGGCCCCACCAGTTCGTGCACAGTGCCGGCGTGACGGTCACGTTCGGCAGCACGGCCGGCGTCCACTCAACAGTGTGGATCTTGGCCATCACCGCAGCGTTGATCAGCCTCGCCGTCTTGAACAGCTGATCGCTCGTCCACGGGTGCGTGGGTATGCTCTCTTCAGCCCGTCACAGATGGTGTTGTGATGTCGAGCGAACAGTGTGTGAAACATCGACAGGCCAACCCACCAGTCGCGGGTGAAGCCGCTGTCCTCGATGCCGGTCGTGGGATTGATCGGTAGACGATTGTCGGTCAGGTACAGCTTGCCGTCAGCGAGCAGCTTGCCGTCGGCGCCCGTGCGCAGCCGATCCTCGGTGTGCTGATTGCTGCCGTAAATCTGCGAGCCATCCCCACCAGTGGGTGACCTCGTTAGGGGTAAGTCAGGCGGCCCTGGCGTTGGATACGGATCCGGCTGGCTGCGCTTCACCTCCTCACGGGAGCGGCGAATGGTCGCAACTCGAGGCCGTGCCTGAGACGGATCGGATCATCCGGCGCAAGCGGAATCTTGTAGGTGCCGCCCGTCGTGACGTTCTCACCGTGGCTGAACCAATCGTGGCTCTGAAACTGGATCCACGCGATGTAGAGCTTATTCAGGAACGGCGCCAGCACCTGCGGCGCGCCAGACTTGCGGTGTAGAAACGTCCGCGCCACCTCGCGCGCTGTCGGCATGCGCGGATCTTCCAGGCGACGCTCGAATTTCTCGAACGGCTGCGCACCTTGCTGCGCGAATCTCGCGAGCGCCGCGCCTTCCATCGGATCGTCCGTACGCCATGATCCGTTGGCAGTAGGCATCGTCTTTGTCCACTCCGGACGCTTCTGCCCTGACTGCTGGTGCGCGGTGAGCTCGCCGCGCTGATACGGATCCTGCATCACGTTCTCGTGCAGCCATTCACGGTACGCGCCCAGCGTCAGGAGGCCGAACAGCCCCTTTCGCCGCTCCCACGCGGAGCGGACCTCGTCGTTGATGCCGACCATGCGGATCCCCCGTAGCAGGACGCCCACGGCGATGCCAGCGAGGGTGCCGCCGTAGCCCTGGAACATGCCTATCCAGGAGTTGGGAGTCCAGGGGTTGTCGGGATCGAAGGGTAGCGGCGCGGTGATGTCCGGCGCGCGAAGATACACGGCCGGTGGCGTGACGATCCTGACGGCGTCGGTGAGCTCCAGCGGCGCCGTCGGCCGCTCGATTGCCGTCTCGCAATTGCGAGCGGCACGCTCCAGCACGTGCCTGGTACTCTCGTCGACGGGCCGTTTCGTGGCGGCAGCCTCGAGATGCCGGACCGCGTCACCATACCGTTGTTGATGGAAGTAGATACGACCCAGTAGCGCGCTGAGCTCTCCCGTGACGTCAGACGGATTGAGCTGGAAGGCCTGTTCGAGGGCGGCGACGGCACTCGTGAGCTGATCGCTTCCGAGGCTGTTTACGGCGACGGCATGCGCGGCAACCGACAACGGACTTGAAGTGTCGGGAGCCGCGCCGCTGTGGGGCACCGGGCACCCGCCGCCGCCCAGCCTTCGTTCCTGATCCTGCGTCGCCGACCTCCGCGTCCCGAGTTTCGCCCAAATGATCGCATATTTCTGGGATTTCACTTGCGAAGAACTTGACCGTTGAACGATGCTTATCCGCCATAACGCCAGTCGAATCTGCAAAAACACCATGGCCGTGACGAGTCTTGCCACCTCACCGCTCTTTGGATCGCTGGGCAATCTGGCGCTCGCGAACCTCGAATCAGAGTTGACGGCGGTGCGTCTCAAGGCCGGCGAAACCCTGTTCAACGCCGGCGACGATGGCGATGCACTCTACGTCGTGGCGTTCGGGAGGCTGCGGGCAGTGCTGCGTGACGGCGCCGAGGGTGGCCAGGTACTCGGCGAGATCGGTCGTGGTGAATCGGTTGGTGAAATGGCCCTGCTGACCGGTGCGCCGCGGTCGGCGACGGTCGTCGCGATTCGCGACACCGAACTGGTCAAATTGAGCAAGGAATCGTTCGAGCGGATGGTCGAACGTCAACCGCAGGTCATGCTCGCCATCACGCGCTTGATCATCAGCCGCTATCAGCGTGTGATCGGCCCTGCCGAACGGGCGCAACCCGAGACGCTGGCCATTGTCCCGTGCAATCCTGGGATTCCGATTGCCGAGATCACCGCAGCCCTTGCACGCGCCCTTCCGAGTGCCAACCGGGTGCTGACCGTCGATTCCGAGCTCGTCAAGCGCGAGCGCGGGATCGATGTGAACAACCCATCGACGGGTCAGGAGGGTTCGGATCTCGCGGGCTGGCTGCACGAGCTGGAGGTGCAGCCGGGCTTTCTGCTCTACGTGGCCGATCCCCAGCCCTCGGCGTGGACGCGAATCTGCGTACGACAGGCCGATGTCGTGCTGCTCGTCGGCGCCTGCGGCGGTGCCGCAAACGTGACCCCCGGGTTGCTCGAGCTCCTCGGCAAGCGGGATCCGACGACCGGCGCACGCCGCGAGCTCGTGCTCACGTACGACGGTGCGCGTGAGCAGCCGCACGGGACCCCTGAATGGCTGGCCCGTATTCCGGTGACGGCCCATCATCACCTCGATCCGAAGCAACCGCGCGATTACGAGCGGCTGGCGCGCATGCTCACGGGCCGCGCACTTGGCCTGGTACTCGGCGGAGGCGGCGCGCGGGGTCTGGCACACATCGGCATCATCAAGGCGCTGGAAGAGGCCCGCATCCCGATCGACCTCGTCGGCGGCACCAGCATCGGCTCGTTCATCGGTGCACAGTGCGCGCTCGGCTGGGACAGCGCGCGGATTCGTGAGGAGACTCGGCGCGTTCTCGTCGACGGCGGATCGCTGAACGACTTCACGATTCCGATCCTGGCCTTACTATATGGCCGGCGATTCGCCACGATGTTCAGCGACTTCTTTGGCGAGCGTCGCATCGAAGATCTCCCGCTCTCGTATTACGCGATCGCGACAAACCTGACGCGGAGTTGCTGCACGGCCCACCGTTCCGGGTTCGTCTGGCGGGCGGTCGCATCTAGCATGTCAGTGCCCGGCCTCGGCCCACCCATCTTCGAAGGCCAGGACGTGCTCGTCGATGGCGGCGTGGTCAACAATCTCCCCGTCGATATCATGCGCGGGTTCGATCGCGGTCCCATCTTCGCGTCGAGCGTCTCGCCGCGCGTCGAAATGCGACTGGAAAAGCAGTACGCGCAGCCGCTGTCGCCATGGCGGGTGCTTTTCAGCTGGATCAATCCGTGGGGCACTCCGATGCAGGTTCCCTCGATCATGAGCGTCCTCACGAGGACGGCGTCGCTGCAGCTCATCAACTCGGGCGCCAAGGGCTTCGCGGATGCGGACCTGGTGTTCGAGCCGCCCCACGCCGGGTTCAAGTTGCTCGACTGGAAACTGATCGACAAGATCGCGGAATCGGGCTACCGCTGCGCCGTGCCGGCAATCGAGAAGTGGCAGGCCGAGCAGCGCGCTCCCTCCCAACCGGCTTGACCGAACGGCTGCCGGCCCTGACGCTCACTGGCCGTTCCGCCGGAGTAGGATAGCCGTCATGCTCAAATGGATTACGGCGCTCCTGGCCGCCGTGGCCGTCGCCCAGACGGCGCCGGCGCCCTCACCTCAGTTCGCAGATTCCAGCCGCAGGGCCAAGCTCGCGACAGCCTTCAACGAGATCGATCGTCTCTTCGCGGAGTTTGCTCAGACAGGTCATGTGCCCGGCGCGGCCTGGGGGATCGTGATCGACGGCGAGCTCGCTCACTCAGGGGCGGCAGGCGTCCGCGAGGTCGTGACGAAGGCGCCGGTCGACGCCGACACGGTGTTTCGCATTGCCTCGATGACGAAGAGCTTCACCGCGATGGCCATCCTCAAGCTTCGCGATGCGGGCAAGCTGTCGCTCGACGATCCTGCCGAGCGCTACGTCCCGGAGCTCAAAGGGCTCCGCTACCCGTCAACAGACTCTCCTCGGATCACGATCCGACATCTGCTGACACACTCCGAAGGTTTTCCTGAAGACAACCCGTGGGGCGATCAGCAGCTGTCCGAGACCGACGAGCAGTTCTCACAGATGATGCGCGGCGGCATCCCTTTCTCGACCGCGCCAGGGACCGCCTACGAATACTCGAACTACGGATTTGCCATCCTGGGGCGCATCGTCTCGCAGGTGTCTGGCAAGCCCTACGACGAGTACATGACGGAAAACATCCTCGCGCCGCTCGGCATGACGTCGACGACACTGCATCCATCGAAGGTGCCGGCGAATCGGCTCGCGGTCGGGTATCGCTGGGAAGACGAGCGATGGAAGGAAGAACCGGCGCTGCCGCACGGCGCCTTCGGCGCCATGGGCGGCATGCTGACCTCCATTCGCGATCTGAGCCGTTACGTTGCTGCGCTGCTCGATGCGTGGCCGCCGCGTGACGGTCCGGAACGCGGTCCGATCAACCGGGCCTCACTGCGGGAGATGCAGCAACCCTGGCGGCCTTCCGGCATGCGCGTCGTGCGCGACACATCGACCAACGCCGTGCACCTGACCGCCAGCAGCTACGGGTTCGGATTGGGGATCACGCAGACGTGTCAATTTCGCACCATCGTCGCGCACAGCGGTGGTTTACCCGGGTACGGATCGCTCATGCGCTGGTTCCCCGAACAGGGCGTCGGGATCATCGCCTTTGGAAATCTGACCTACACGGGTTGGGCTCGCGTGGTGGGTGAAGCAACCGATCGCCTCATTGCGACAGGTGCCTTCCAGGCGCGCGAACAACGCCCATCACCTGAGCTCGTCGCGGCGAGAGACGCGGTTTCTCGACTCGTCCTGCGATGGGATGACGGTCTCGCCACACGGATCGCTGCCGAAAACCTGTTCCTCGATCGATCGATGGATCGCAGGAAAAAGGAGATCGAGAATCTGCTGGCGAACGTCGGAAGCTGCACGGCGCCCGATCGCTTCGATTTCGTCGAGAACGCGCTTCGCGGCCAATGGACCATGAACTGCGAACGTGGCAGGCTACAAGTGTCGATCACGCTGGCGCCGACGATGCCGCCAGCGGTGCAGTTCATGTCTGTGCGCCCTGCTCCCGCCGAGGTGCCCGATCGCGGACCTTGCACGTCATTCTGACGCTCCCGAAGGCACAGCGCCGCCCACCCACATCGGCACGAACCTGAATCCAGCCAACCTCTTCACTCCATCCAACGTCTAAGCTCGATGTATCGAGGTTCGACGTATGGACAAGCCTGCGAGCTTCCTCCCGCTCTCGCCCCATCAGTTCCACATCCTGCTGGCGTTGACCGACGCTGAGCGTCACGGCTACGCCTTGATTCAGGACATCCACCGCCGGACGGGGGGCGACCTGCGGTTGGGGACCGGAACCCTGTACACGGCGATCGCCCGACTTGTCGAGCTGGGCCTGCTCGCCGACACCGGTCGCAACGACGAACGCCGGCGGTACTACCGCTTGACGACGATGGGACGCGCGGTGCTGAAGGCGGAGACGGCGCGGCTCGAAGCGCTCGTTCGTCACGCGCACGCGCGTGGCATCCGGCCGGCGGTCCCATCAGCCCTGCCGAGGCGATCATGAAGCCCGTTCCGGTCGCCGTCCGAATGGCGCGCGTCATTCATCGTGCGCTCCTGATCCTTGTGGCCCGGGACGTCCGCCTTCGCTACCGGGCGGACATGCTGACGACATTCGAAGCGGCGTCTGCAGAGGCCGGCGCCCACGGGCTTGGCGCTCTCTGTCGCCTGTTGTTCGACGAAGCGCGCGACCTCGCGACGTCACGCCGGGCCAACCGCCCTGCGCTCGTGACAGTACCCGACGACGAGCGCGACCGTCCGTTCCACGCTGCGTCCCCGTGGATCCAGCCGTCGGCCTGGCGCCAGGCCTGGCGTTCGCTCAGACGACGCCCGGCGTTTCTCATGGCGGCCGTGCTGACGCTGGGGGCCGGCGCCGGCATCACGACGGCGGTCTTCTCGCTCGTCGACACCGTGCTGATCAAGCCGCTGCCGTTTCCGGACGGCGATCGCCTCGTCACGGTTTACGAGTCAAGCCCCTCTGCGCGCGAGAAAACCAGCCTCGTTGCGCCGGCTCGCATCGAGGACTGGCAGCGGCTGACCAGGAGCTTCGTGGCTCTGTCGGCCAGCTACACCGAGAACGTGACGGATACGAGCGGACACGAGCCGGAACGTCTCGAAGGACGGCGCGTATTGCCGCGATTCTTCGACGTGTTCGCGTTGCCGCCGCTCGTCGGCCGTTTCTTCACAAACGAGGAGGAACGCGCGAACGGTCCCGGCGCGGCCATCCTCAGCGAACGATTCTGGACGCGCCGTTTCCGGCGCGATCGTGCCGTGATTGACAGCGCCCTGATCATCGGCGGTCGCCCGTACTCGATTGTCGGCGTCATGCCGGCATCGTTCACCAGTGCCACCACCGATGTCTGGTTGCCGGCGCAGATCTCGCCGGAGTTGATGCAGATCCGGGAGGCGCGATTCCTGGGTGGCGTCGGCCGGATCCGACCCGGCGTCTCACTCGAGGCGGCCGCGCAGGATCTGGCAGCGGTGCAGAGCGCGCTCGCCCGGGAGTTTCCCAAGTCCGATGGCGGATGGTCTGCCGAAATCGCATCGATGAAGGAGGCGCGGATCGGCACCTCGCGCCGCGGACTCGTGCTGGTC
Organism: uncultured Acidobacteriota bacterium; assembly: GCA_963710415.1. Lineage (GTDB taxonomy): Bacteria > Acidobacteriota > Vicinamibacteria > Vicinamibacterales > 2-12-FULL-66-21 > CAVQAH01. Next base: position 45,915 of record CAVQAH010000008.1, read on the forward strand.
TTTGGCGCGGTGGCGTCGTTGTGGGTGATTGCGGTCGCGAACATTGCCGGCCTCACCCTCGTTCAGGTCCAGCGCCGCTCGCGCGAGATGGCCATCCGGGCCGCGCTGGGCGCCTCGCGCGCGCGCGTGATTGCCACCATGATTCGCGAGGGGCTCTTGATCGCGCTGGTTGGCGGGCTGCTGGGCGCAGGACTGGCGACCTGGCTCGTGTCGCTGATGCCGACGCTGCTTGCCACAACGCCGCGAACCAACGAGCTGGCCATCGACTGGCGGGCGCTCGCCTTCGCGACCTCGACGAACCTGCTGGCTGCCTGCGCGTTCAGCTTCCTGCCGGCGGTCGTGGGCACGCGTCAGCAGGTCAACCGGATGATTGGCGCCGGCAATCGAAGCGTCACCGGAGGCCATCACCTGCTGCAGAAGGCGCTGGTCGTGGGTCAGGTCGCGCTGAGCGTGCTGCTCGTGGGATCGGCAACACTGCTGCTTCGCAGCTACTACAACCTCACACACGTCGAAACGGGGTTCGACTCGTCGAGCGTCCTCACCTTTCACGTCGGGGCGCGATGGGACGAGGATCGCACGCGCATCGCACAACTTCAGGAACAGCTCATCGCGAAATTGCAGGAGTTGCCGCACGTACAGGCCGTCGGCCTGGCGAACTTCCTGCCGGCCACCGGCGCCACGCTCCGCTATCAGGTGCTCGTTGAGGGTCTGGCCGGATCGAACGCTGACGGCTCGATCACGGTCGGCAGCCGAATGATCGGCGCGGAATACCTTCGCGCCATCCGCGCGCCGCTCGTGGCAGGGTCGTCGTGCCCGGAGCTGTCCGCGCGATCGAATGCGCCGCCGGCGCGCGATTGTGAACAAGCGTTTCGTCGATGCTCACGCCGCCGGCGAGAACCTGGTTGGCAGAACGGTGCGAATCACCCAGTTCACCGCCTCGTACACCATCATCGGCGTCGTCGGCAATCTTGCGGAGGACGGTCACGCGTCGAGCCCTGCGCCCTACGTGTACACCTGCAGTCCTGCCGGGGGATGGCCCGATCCGGAATATGTCGCGCGCACGTCAGACCGCGCCGCTTTCGCTGCCGATCTCCGGCGTATCGTGCGAGAGCTCGATCCCGGCCGTGCCGTGTTCGGCCTTCGCCCGCTTCAGGACGTTCTCGACGCCGCGCTCGACCGGCCAAGACTCGACGCAGCAATGCTGGGCCTGTTTGCCGCGGCGGCGGTGACGCTGGCGGCGATCGGTCTCTACAGCCTGTTCATGCTCGTCGTGTCGGAGCGGGGGCGTGAGATCGCCGTCCGCCTCGCCGTCGGCGCCGAGCCGCGCGAGATGATTCGGCTGGTCATGGCGGAGGCGGCCCGGCTGCTCTCGGCAGGCCTGGTGCTTGGTGTCCTGCTGACCGCTGCGGCTGATCGTATCCTGCGAGGCGTGCTCTTCGGTGTCAGCCCTCTAGATGCGCCCGCGCTCGGCCTGGCCGCGCTGACGCTGGCCCTCGTCTCCATCATCGCCGTCACTGGTCCCGCCCTCAGGGCTTCGCGGGTTGAGCCGACTCAGGTGCTGAAGGACTGAAGGAAGGTGCCACTTGATCCGCTATGCGTCGAAGAACCGCAACGCCGCCATAGCGGCGTAATACCCACACATCCCGTGAACCCCGATGCCTGGCGGCGTCGAGGACGAGCACAGGTACACGCCCTCGATCGGTGTCGCATACGGATTGAGCTGCGCGACGGGGCGGGTGAACAACTGACGGATGTCTGACGCGCCGCCGGCGATGTCTCCTCCGACGAGGTTCGCGTTTCGTCGCTCCATTTCCGCCGGACCCATGGCGTGGCGGGCGGCGATGCAGTCCCGAAATCCAGGCGCGAATCGCTCGATCTGCGTTTCGATCCGCGAGGTCATATCAACGGTCGATCCGTTCGGCACATGACAGTACGCCCACAGCGTTGCCTTCCCGGCCGGTGCACGGGACTGATCCCAGCGGCTCGGTTGCACCAGCAGGACATATGGGCGGTCGTGGACGCGGCCCTCCCACGCGGCCGCTCGGAGTCCGCGATCTCTTCAGCGAGCCACCGATATGGATGGTCCCGGCACGATGACAATCAGTTGCGCGCCACGGTACCGGGCCATGGAGCGCCCAATCCATCTTGAACACGCCAGGTCCATATCGATAGCGTCCGAGCCGGCGCCGATAACGCGCGGGCAAACGATCGCCGGCGATCGACAGGAACTGGCGCGGCGTGACATCGCACAACACCGCCCGCGAGGCTGGAAGCTGCGACGAGTGATTCGATACGTTCGCCGGTGACGATCTCTCCGCCGAGCGAGCGAAGGTAGCGACCCCGAGCGCGTCCGCGACCCGCTGCGAGCCTCCGCGCGCGACGGGCCAGCCGAAGGTGTGCGCGGCGATCGACAGACCGAGCAAGAAGCCGCTCGTGGCATAGCAATCGAGCGGGACCATGCTGTGCGCGGCCACACCAGCGAGCATCGCCCGCGTGCGCTCCTCAGTGAAAGACGCTGACGCGAGCGCTGTCGTCGGGCGGATCGCGCGCATGCCAAAGCGCGCCATCAATATCGGATGCCTCAGCCCAACCGGGCCGAGGATCGCATCCATCAGATCATCAGCACGGGCGACAAACGGCGCGAGCAGTGACCGGTAGCGCGGACCATCACGTGCTCCCAGAGATTCGGCGGTTGTCTCGAGCGATCTCTCGACGACAACCGCACTGCCGTCGTCGAGGGGATGAGCGAAGGGCGCTTCCGGCTGCACCAGCTCGAGACCATGCTCTGCCAACGGGAGGGTCCGCAGGAATGGTGACGCCGGCACCAGGGCATGAACCGTCGAGCAGATGTCGTGGATGTAGCCTGGAACCGTCAGGGCAGCAGAGCGTGTGGCGCCGCCGATCGTGTCTGCCGCCTCGTACACGCGAACAGAACGCCCGGCGCGTGCCAGCGCAATTGCGGCAGCAAGGCCGTTCGGACCCGACCCGATGACGATCGCGTCAAGCGCGCTGGCACGGCGCGACGACATCATCGGTTGAAGGGATAGTCCTGAATCCAGCGGAAGCGGCTCTGCACCAGCCGGAAATTGCTGCGATCGTAGTACTGCAGCTCCATGCGCATCGTCTTGCCATCCAGCGTGCCATCGAGGACCAACCGTTCCGGTGACGGTTGCTCGAAGGTGAATCGTCCGACCTCAGGGGCCTGATCAGAAGCCGTACCGGGAACAGGAGTGGCCGCGCCGCGCGTGAGCGTGATCGTCCGAGCGGACATATCGACCTTCGCGCCGTATCCCGTGAACGTGTCGTCCATGCGCTGAAACGTCACGCCGGTCGCTCCCTGAACGACCATGCGCCGCCAGCGGTCGTAGTCGGTCACGAGCGGCGAACGGATCTGACCGTCGATGGTCATGCTGTCGATGGTCCAGATGCCGTAGAGCGGTGGCTTCGGTGCGTTCGGTCCGCGACGGCGCGTACATTTCCATGTCCGCGTTGAACGCTCGAGTAGACCAGCCAGGCCCCGAGACACAGTTGTGTCGCGATCGCAATGAAACGAAGTGCACGGTTCTTGAAAAGAGGTGGGTGCGAGGACGGCTCGGATCCGCGGCCGAGCACCAGGACGTTGAAGAGACGCTTGATGTCGGGCGCCAGAAGGACCAGCGACATGAGCATGAGATGAAACGAGAACAGCTTGACCGGCGTGTCGTACGCCATGTTCAGCACGAACACCTGCGTACTTGCCGCCAGGCTGACGAGCGCGCCGAGCACGGTCAGTCCTGGAATGAACAGCAGGACGGCTCCCGTCAACTCGACGAATCCGGTGAACATCTGATACGCAGGCGACGAGCCCATGTGCGACCAGAGGACGCCCATCAACGAGAAGTGTCCATACGGCTCCAGCAGTCTGATCAGCGATGGATACGACATCTGCAGCGGAATCGCCTTGATCATCCCGTAGGTCAGCATCGTCGAGCCGAGCCCGAAACGCAGAAAAAGCCGAAACCACTTGTGCAGGCCGACGTAGCTCGGGCGGCGGCGATCGAGCAGGGACCATACCGCGGTCAGCACTCCCGAGATGGCGAGAAGACACGCGACCAATGTCCAATCGAAAGGTGTGTCGCCACTGCCGCTGACCAGCACCAGCGGCTTGCTGAAGCCGAACACTTCCGTGGCCACCCACGACGTCAGGTTGAGCAGGGGCGGCACGCTGGAGAGAGGCGGAATACCGACCCCAGGCACCACGAGCAGGCCGCTGATCATCTGCGTCGAGACTATGTACAGGGTGAAATACACGGCGGCGAACCGGAACGCAATCCGAGTGATGAGGTGCCATTTGACCGGTGCGAGATTCGCCGATAACGGCCCGACCACTGGAGCCTCGATGATTTGATAGCCGAATGCGGGCGCGGGTTGCATGCCGTCCTCCTGAACGAAGTCACGCCCCAGCCGGACCTCCGGCGGCCGGACATGGGGCCGCAGAATACCGCGAGTCCGGAGCCTTCGCCAGCGGTGCGCCGCGAACGTGATTGACACGACCGTCGCCGCTGCTTACGATCGACCCCTCAACTATTCAGGGGTCCACCCGATGCTTCTTGGTTTGCTTCCTGGCACGCTCGACGTGCTCGTCCTCAAGGCGCTCGCCGACGCGCCGAATCACGGCTACGGCGTGGCGCGCTTCGTGCGTGACGCGACCGACGACGAGCTGGTGATCGAGGACGGCGCGCTTTACACGGCGCTGCACCGACTCGAACACCGCGGCCTGCTGCGCGCGGATTGGAAGCCGTCCGAGTCCAACCGTCGCGCGAAGTACTACAGGCTCACCGCGAAGGGCACCCGCGTGCTCAACCAGCAAACCGCCGCGTGGCGCCGGAGTGCCGCAGCACTGTCCAAGGTGCTCGATCGATCTCCGCGAAAGGCGTCGTCATGACCCGGTGGCGTCAGCCTGACGATCGAGCCAGCAAAGGCCGGCGGGTTCGGGCCGAGCGCGAGATCGATGCCGAGCTCACATTTCATCGAGAGCGCACAATCGCCGAGCTCGTTCGTCAGGGGATGAGTGTGGCAGCGGCCGAGGCGGAGGCCGCCCGGAGATTCGGACACGTCTCCGATCACCGTCAGCGGCTGGTCGGTATCGAGATGCGCAGACAGGCAGGCGAAGGGCGGCGAGCGGCGATGCAAGTTCTCAGGACAAGTGTTCGCTCGGTCGTGCGAGGGATGAGGCGTTCACCAGGCTTCACCCTCGGCGTCATGGCTATCCTGACGCTCGGCCTCGGCGTGAATGCCATCACTTTCGGACTCGTCGATCGCCTCGTGCTCAGCGGGCCGGCGCTGATCGACCAGCCTGGCGAGCTTCGTCGAGTTGTCGTGCACCGCAAGAGCCGCGCTGGTGCGGCGCTCGAGACGACGGAGCTCGGGTATCTGGACTACCGCGATCTCCTGAATGCGAAGCAACTGGCTGGCGCCGCAGGCGAGAGCGCATCGCCGCTCCTTTTTGGTGCCGGCGAGAATGCCGAGAGAATTCAGGGCCGGCTTGTAACGGCAAACTACTTCCCGCTGCTGGGCGTCAGGCCGGCGATCGGCCGGTTTTTCACCGCAGACGAGAGCGAGAACCAGGGCGCCCGCGTCGCGGTGCTGAGTCACGCTTTCTGGCAGCGACGGTTTGGCGGCGACCCGGCAGTTATCGGACGGGTGCTGCCGATCGAATCGCACCGCTACACAGTCGTTGGTGTCGCGCCGCGACTGTTCACGGGTAGCGCGGTCACGCGGGTGGACGTCTTTCTCCCGCTCGAAGCGGCGTCTGACGAACAGGTCGAAGGCCCGTGGCGCACCAGCCGCAACTTCCGATGGATGGGGGCCATCGTCCGGCTCGGGCGTGGCGCCAGCACCGCGGCAGCGGCCGACGAGATCACTGCACTCTACCGCCAAGGATATGCCACTGAGCCCAACGCGGACTCCGACGCACGGATCGAGCTCACGCCGCTCAATGCCGTCCGCGGGGCAACCGCAGCCGGAGACCTTGGGGTCGCGGCGCTCGTTGGCGGCGTCGCGTTGCTCGTTCTGCTGATTGCATTCGCCAACGTCGCGAATCTGTTTCTCGCACGCGCGCTTCGGCACCACGATCACCTCGCGATCCGGCTGGCGCTTGGCGGCGGCCGCGGCCGTCTCGTCTTCGAACAGGCCGCAGAAGGCGCGCTGCTGGCGCTGTGCGGGGCGATCGTCGCTCTGGTGGTTGCGGTGTTCGGCGCCAGGCCTGCGCAGATCCTGTTGTTTCCCGATGTGGACTGGCTGGAGACGCCGGTCAACCTCCGCGCGTTGTTCTTCATCGCTGCATGCGCGGTCGCGGGCGGAGGGCTCGCGGCAGCCCTTCCGATGTGGCAGGCCGGTCGCGCGGATCTCGTGCGCTGGCTCAGGACCGGAGGGCACCGTGCGTCACGCACGCGCACGCAGGGTGCGATGCTGCTCATCCAGGGTGCGCTGTCGGTGTTGTTGCTCGTCGGCGCAGGACTCTTCGTCCGCAGTCTGTTCAAAGCGCAGTCAGTCGGACTTGGCCTGGACACCGGCCGGCTGCTGGTCGTTTCCGCGCTGCGCGGCGAGGCACCGCCTCGACCTGACTTCCGCGCCGCACTGCGTGCAGCCGTCGACAAGATGCCTGGCGTCGAAAGGACGACGCTTGCGGCCGGCACGTTGCCGTTCGTCTCGAGCTGGGCGCTTCGCCTCCAGGTTCCGGATCTGCCAGAACGGCCGGTCGTCGACGATGGTGGGCCGTATGTGCATGCGGTGGAACCAGGCTATTTCGAAACCGTTGGCACCGCGATCGTCGAGGGACGGCCGTTTACCGCTGCCGACCGCGACGGCGCGCCACGGGTGGCCATCGTCAACCGCTCGATGGCGCGGCTGTATTGGCCGGGCGGATCGGCCATCGGCAAATGCCTGCAGATTGGCCCGGACCACGCGCCTTGCTCGACCATCGTCGGGATCTCCGAGAACACGAGGCGTCAGGAGATCGTCGAGGGCGATTCGCTCCTGTACTACGTGCCCATCGATCAAGCGCCACAGGATCTGCGGCGCGGTGGACGCCTCATCGTTCGGGCCGCTACCGATGACTCGCGGCTGCTCGCGCGCATCGGAGAGACGATCAGGCGTGAAGCGCTGGCGCTCGAGCCGGGTCTCCGTTACGTAACGGCCCGTCCCCTGGATGACGTGATCTCGCCGCAGTTGCGCGCCTGGCGGCTCGGCGCTGGCTTGTTCAGCGCATTCGGATTGCTCGCGCTCACTGTCGCCGCCGTCGGACTGTATAGCGTCGTCGCCTTCGACGTCGAGGGCCGCCGTCGCGAGATCGGCGTGCGCGCGGCGCTCGGCGCATCGTCTTCCATGATCCTCAGGCTGGTGGTGGGTGACGGTGTGCGGCTTGCTGCGGGTGGCGTCGTGCTCGGTCTTGCGCTTGCGTGGATGCTGGCGCCGATGCTCGCGAACCTGTTGTATCAGGTGACGCCGCAGGATTTCACGGTGTTCGCGGGGGTTGCAGTGGCGCTGGTTGGTGCGGCGGCGGTGGCAAGTGTGATTCCTGCCTTCCGCGCCGCACGTATAGACCCGAGCGAGGCCCTGCGCGACGAGTGAGAGCCTGCTGCGGAGTTACAGAGGCGATGGCCCAAGCACCTCGAGGCCGAACCGTGAACCGTAGTCGCTGAGGCGCTCGAGGAGCACGTTTTCGGCTGGACGTATGCCGTCGGGTGTCTTGCCGAAATCGAAGAAGCCTTCGATGTTGCCCGGTGTGAACAGGATTAGCAGCCGTGCGTCGCGTTGTGAGCAGTTCTTGAAGCAGTGCGGCACACCCCGCGGAACGAAGGCGGATTGGCCCGCGGCGGCTTGTTTCACGAGACCGCCTATGTAGAAGGAAATCTCACCTTCGAGCACGAGGAAGAACTCTTCTTCGTTGGCGTGAGTGTGTAAAGGGGGGCCGCCACCGGGCGGCTCGTAGGCTTCGAAGGCGAAGAGCGTATTCGCTGTCTCCGCAGCGGTCGCCACGATTTTATAGAGACCTCCACCAGGGCCAAATCGCAGTCGTTCGGACTCTTTGACGTCGGCCAGCATCGCGCACCTCCTGCGCCCGTTAGGGCCCGCGACCCGACTTGCGGTCGTTACTGCTGAGCATACGCGCAAAACCGGCTGCGTTCCGTGTGTTTTCTGGCTTTCCGGGATCGACTTTCGATCGCCGGCGTCACTCCGAGCGCAGGGCCTGGACCGGATTCACGTTCATCGCGCGACGTGCCGGCCACCAACTGGCCGCGAGCCCGGTCATCGCAAGTATCAGAATGGCACCGAGATAGCTGGTGGGGTCTGACGGGCCGACGCCGAAAAGCAGCGCGCGTATCCCGTGTGCAGAAGCCACCGCCCCCAGCAGCCCCAAGGCGATGCCCAAAACTGCCACCAGCAATCCTTCGGTGAGCACCGTGCCGCGAAGTCGCGCCGGCGTCGCCCCGAGAGCCAGCCGAATTCCAAACTCCCGGTGGCGGGACGCCACCGAGTACGCGACAAGCCCGGCGAGTCCGACTCCGGCAAGCGCAAGGGCCAGGAACGCGAAAGAGGTGATGAGCACGGCCGTGAACCGTCGACCGCTCATGGCCCGTGCGACATAAGAGTCGAACGGCGCCATCTCGTATGGCGGGAGGAGCGGATCGAGACTGGCCACAACCCGCCGCGCGTCCGCGCTGATCGCGGCAGGGTCCATCGACGTTCTCAGGACGTACGCCATCGGACTTCGCAGATTCTGCCGGAACGGAAAATAGAGCTGTTCCTGAACCTCGGCGTCCGGCGTTCGATACCGCATGTGACGTACTACGCCGATCACGATGGCCCACGTCGTCGTGACCTGGCGATCGATCAGAAACGGCACGTGGATGCGTTGACCGACGGCGCTCTGGCCAGGCCACGTGCGCGCGGCAAGCCGTTCGTCAACGACTACGACATGCCGTGAATCCCGGTCGTCATCTTCAGTGAACCAGCGGCCCTCCAAGAGATGAATGCCGAGGGTCTGCAAAGTACCCGGCGTGACGGCACGGGTATCGGCAAGCCTGGCCACCGACAGATTCTGTCCGGGGCCTTCCGGAAAGTACTTCGACGACCAGTTTCCGAGCGTGTCGAACGGCAGATGGCTGATTGCGCTGACGCTCGTCACGCCGGGCAGTGCGGCAAGCCGTGTCTCGAGCTCGCGGCTGAATGCGTTGACTTCAGCGCTGCTGGCATACCTGCCCGGCGGGAACGACAGGCGAAATGTCAGCGCCCGTGCATCGGTCTCGAAACCGGTATCCACTCGATGCAACGCATCCATCGTTCGCACCAGGAGGCTGGCCGTGACGATAAGGGCCGTGCCGAGCGCGATCTGCGCGATCACGAGTATCGACCGCGCGCGATAGCGGAGACGTCCGTGAGCGGGCGAGAGGTTCTGCAGCCCCGTGGCGACCGTCATGCGCCTGGATTCTGCGAGCGGCGCCAGCGCAAAGAGTGCTCCCCACAGACACGCGATGCCGCCGACCGCGGCGAGAACCGGTGTGTTGATGCTGGCCTGCGCCAGACGATCGAGTCCGGGCGGACGCAGCGCGACGATGGCGCGCAGCGCCGCGAACCCGGTGATCAGACCAGCGGCTGCACCGGCCGCCGCGATGATCAGCCCTTCGGCCACGAACTGACACGAGAGCCTCCGCCGATCGGCCCCCAGGGCTACGAGCGTCGCGACTTCGCGCCGCCTGGCGACCGCCCGCGCCAGAAGCAGTCCTGCGACGTTCACGCAGGCTGCGACAAGAACGACGACGGCCCCTCCCAGTAGCGCCATCAGCATCGGCCGCACCTGTCGCGTGGTGTCGGCGAGGAGCGGCACGAGGTAGAAGCTGTGGTTGCCAACGGTGTAGAACGGGTATCGCCGCGCGAGCTCTGCGGCGATCGATGCAACCTCACGAGCCGCGTCATCAGTCGTGGCGCCAGGAGCCAGGCGCCCCACGACCTGGTAGTAACGGATCAACCGATGGGTCTTGGCCAGATCCTCGGAAAAAGTCTGAAAGACCTGCGGCTCGTCGGGGATGCTCGCGTCCGCGCGGAACTGCAGCCTGAATCCCTGCGGAAGAACCCCGAGCACCGTGACGGGTGTGTCGTTGAGAACGATCCTGCGGCCGACGACTGATGCGTCCCCTCCGAACCGGCGTTGGAAGAAGGGCCAGCTGACGACGACCGGAGGATCGGGCGATGGCACGCCGTCTTCTGTTGTGAAGGTTCGCCCGCGCGCAGCGCGGACGCCCAGGACGTCGAAGAAGTTCCAGCTGACCTGGGCCACGCGGAGTTGTTCTGGATCACCATCGCCGGTCAGCGCGGCAGAAGCCGGACGGATCGCTGCGAGGCTTTCCAGCGTGGTCAGGCTCTGCTGAAAGTCCACGACCTCCGGCCCTGCGAGCATGGCGCGAGGCGAGCCGGCGACGCCCATGCGCGCGAGGATGATGGCCAGGCGTTCAGGTGCCTGATACGGCGGTGGCTGAAGCAGGAGCGTATGCACGATCGAGTAGACCGCCGTGTTCGCGCCAATGCCCAGCGCGAGCGTGACCACGATCGCCAGGAAGAGACCAGGCGAGCGACACAGACTCCGCGTCGCGTAGCCGACGTCGCTGACAATGCCTTCGAGGAACCACCGGGGCCGCACGTCGCGCACGCGGTCTCTGACGCGATCGAGGCCGCCGGTGGCCTGCATTGCCCGCCGCCGCGCTTCTCGTGGTGAAGCGCCTCTGGCCTCTTCTCTCGCCGCCAATTCATCCACCCACGAGGACAGTTCCCGATCGAAATCGCGATCCAAGGCGTCGCGATAGAGGAGTGCGCGCCACCTTGCCTTCCAGCGAGACACGAATGGCATGGCTACATCTCCAGAACCTGTTGAATGGCGAGCGCTACGCGCGCCCATGTCTTTTTCTCTTCGGCGAGCTGCCGGCGGCCCGCAGTCGTCAGCTTGTACAACCTGGCGCGGCGTCCCGATCCGTGTTTCACCCCATGCGCCGCTGATCCACCCTTCACCTTCGAGCCGATGCAGCGCCGGGAAAAGAGAGCCCGCCTTGATGTCGAACGTGCCGTGCGTGACCTGCGCGATGCGGTCGGCGATGCCGACGCCGTGCAACGGCCCGAGTGCCAGCGTTCGGAGGATCAGGAGATCGAGCGTCCCCTGCAACAGCGTCGTCTGCGCCATGGCGCCATTTATACAGCCTGTCTATATAGACTGTCTATATTATTTTCGTCGGGGCTCGGGGCTCGGCCCGCCTCGGCTGGCCGGGACGCTTCGGGCGACGAGCTACGGCGCGGCAAGAGATCCGCGGGAATCCGCGTCCCGTGAGCGGAATCCGCGTCCCGTGCATGAGATCCGCGTCCCGTGAATACAGATCAGATGAGTCCTATCCAATCCGCGGTACGGCGCATATCTTGCGACCACTCACAGCGGACGCGAGAAAGGAGAACACATGCTGGGTAATACGGACGCGGTTGCAAACGTTGCTGTCAAGAATCTGGACACAGCAAAAAAGTTCTATAAAGACACGGTCGGGCTGACGCCGGTTGCGGCGGAAGGCGATGAGGTGGTCGTGTTCAAGAGCGGCAGCTCGAAGCTCAACGTCTACCGATCGCAGACGCCGGCACGAACCAGGCGACCGCCGTTTCATGGAACGTCGGCAACCGGGTGGATGACGTCGTGCGCGACCTGAAGGCGAAGGGCGTCAGGTTCGAGCATTACGATCTACCGGGCATGACACGGCAGGGTGACATTCACGTCGCCGGGCAGTTGCGGACCGCCTGGTTCAAGGATCCGGACGGCAACATCCTCAATATCGTGAACGCCTAGAACGGCCGGATCGGTTTCCCTTGCTTACCGAGGGGAGCCGGCTCGCGGCTGAGTAGCCCGCTGCTACGAGCCGCCGCACGAGCTGGCGCCAGAGCCGTTCGCCGTCCCGGCCGCGGGCTTCGGCCAGACGTTGTCACCTGGCTCCCGATCGGGAAAGCGGCAATCGGGATCGAGGGTGATCGTGGTGATCGGGCGGCCGCCGAATTCCAGGACCGCCTGAAACGTGCGGCTCCCGTTGAACCACACGTCGACCGGCCAGGTGACCAGCGCAGTCGTGTCGTTGAGCATCTTCGCGTTGCTCATCGGCTTGATCGCGGCGCCGGTGGGTGCGAACTGCACTTTCAGCACGACCGGCGACGGCATCTGGCCATCCTGACGGACGGTAACCGTCGTCCGCGCCGGCGTCGCCGTCACGCTGGCGATCGATCCGTTGACGGCTTCGGTGGTCCACAGCCAGTAGTACCAGAACCAGTTGAGGTCCTGCTTCAACGCGCGGTTCATGAAGTTGATGTAGTCCCACGGCGACGGGTGCTTGAAGCTCCACGCCTTCGTGTACTCGCTCATCGCCCGTTGCACCTCAGCGTCGCCGACGATGCCGCCGAGCATCGAGAGCATCAGCGGCGCCTTCGAATAGGTCTGAAACCCGTACATGCTGCCGGCGTTGTTGGCCGCCCACATCATCGGCGGTTCGTCTTCGTCGCCGCTCGTCTGTCCGTAGCGCTGTCCCAAGTCCGTTGAGGTTCGGCCTGGCGCCCTGCGAGTCCGCGCGCGACAGGATGTTCATGTACTGATTGAATCCTTCGTCCATCCAGCCGTACCACGTCTCGTTGGTCCCGACCATCATCGGCCACCACTGATGACCGGCCTCATGATCGGCCGCCCCCTGGTTCGAGTTGATCACCATGGGATATTCCATCCCTGAGCTCGGGCCGTCCTGCAGCGTCAACTGCGGAAACGGGTACGGGGCCCAGAGCCTGGAATAGAACTCGAGCGCGTGACGCGTGATCGGTCCCGCGTTGGCGAAGAACTTTGCACGATCCGGCAGGTGCACCATGTGGATTGGAATCGGTCCTTTTCCGGGGATCGTCGCGCGCGTCGCACGCCAGACGTAGTTCTTCGCCGTCGCCCACGCAAAGTCGTTGACCATATCCGCGACGAAATGCCAGACGAGGCGATCGCCGGCGGCGGTCGATTGGCCAGGTCCTTCTTCGCCGACATCCACGATCGCGATCACGTCGTCGGAATCCAGCACCTTTGTCAGGCGTTCGCGTGCCTTCGCTGTCAGCACTTCCTGTGGATTCTGCAGAACGCCCGTTCCGCTGACGATCCAGCCACCTGGAACGTCGATGCGCACGTCGAATCGCCCGAAATTGTTGTAGAACTCGGCCGGGCCGAGGTACACGCTCATGTCCCAGCCGCGGAGGTCGTCGTACTTCGCGACGCGCGGGAACCATTGCGTCGGCTGGAAGAGCGTGTCGTCCCAGCGTTGCGTCATACGGTGACCCCGTCCGTCCGGTCCACCTGGAAGCTTCGTCCGCCACGCGATCTCCAGCTTGGCTGTCGACTTGGCCGGCACCGGTGTGGCCAGGCCGATACGGGCGAGCGTCTGCGTCAGGCCGGAGACGTTGAGCTTTGGAGGCGCGCTATTCCCGCGGCCCCGGCCGCCGCCGCCCGACGGAGGAGCGGACAGGTCGACGACCTCGCCGTTGACGGCCAGACGCGTGACGATCATCCCTTCCGTGTTCTCCGCCGGCACAGAGAATCCCCGCGGCACGAGCCCGCGGAAAATGTTGTGATCGAGGCGAAGAAAAATCTCGGTCAACTCGGCGGGGCTGTTGTTGCGCAGCGCGATCGTTTCTGTTCCCGTAATCGTCTGCGTGCCTGGATCGAGCCGTGCGTTGATCGTGTAGTCCGTTTGCAGCTGCCAGTAATTCGGTCCTGGCCGCCCGGATCCGTCACGCGTGCCGGCCTCGTAGGCTCGCCGGATGGAATTGGTGAGCGGCACGTCGCGCCGAATCGCACGCGGCGTAGTGTCGGCCACGAGGCCACCCGCCTGGGCGGCAAGTGGCAACGGCTGACCGTAGATCACGAACGGCGCAACGAGAGACAAAACGAGGCCGATTCGACGAAGCATGGAAAATCGCAGCCTTTCGCTGGGACAGAAGAACCAGATTAATGGACGGGCTTCTATTGTAATCTGACGGCCGGAGTGCTCGATGCAGAGGCCTGCACAAAATGAAAACGGCCGGCGATGAACCGCCGGCCGTCCTCGACGAACTAGATGGTGACAGTCTAGCGACTGCCTCCGTTGGTGTTTGCCATGCATTCACCTCCCGGCTGCGACCGTTTAGTGGGGGCCCGTTTCCGGACACGTGGTCGCTCTGGCCTTTTTTTAGTGACGCTGCGCGCCAGCCGCAGCAGCGCTGGATCCAGAATACCACTGGATGACCCTCCGACTGACCTCAACGGATTCAGCGCTCCTGAACGGCGAAGCGGGTCAGGCAGCCGGGTTCGCCATGCGAACCCTGGTCTCGTTTGCCCGGGCGTTGAACGCCGAGTCCCTGCTCGACATCACCAAGGCTCATATCGATGGGTGCCTGTATCACGGCCAGGTGAGCCTGGACTTCGTCGAGCGGATGGTGGCCGGCGGAGGCCGTGTCCGCGTCCCCACCACGCTGAACGTCGGCGCGCTCGATCTCATTCACCCTGAGCTGATTCGGCTGTCGCCGCCCGAGCAGACGCCCGCACGGCGGCTGATGAAGGCGCACGAGGAGCTGGGCTGCCACCCCTCGTTCACGTGCGCCCCGTATCAGACGCAGTTCCGCCCGATTCGCGGTGAGCAGATCGCCTGGGGCGAGTCGAACGCGATCGTGTTCGCCAACTCGGTGATCGGCGCGAGGACCAATCGCTACGGGGACTTCATCGATTTGTGCTGCGCGCTCACGGGCCGGGCGCCAGCCTGGGGTCTTCATCTCGACGAGCACCGCCGCGGGCAGGTCCTCTTCCGCCTGACGGGGTTTCCCGCATCGATTCCACCGACTGACGCGCTCTTCGTGAGCGTCGGTCTCATCATCGGCGCGTCGAGCGGGGATCGTATTCCGGTTGTCGAGGGCCTCCCCGCGCCGCGTTCAGAGGATCAGCTGAAAGCACTTGGCGCGGCGGCGGCTTCGTCCGGATCGGTCGGCTTGTTTCACGCCGTCGGGATCACGCCCGAGGCGCCAACGCTCGGTGACGCCTTCGATGGCCGTGACGCCGGAAGAGACGGTCGAGATTCGTTCGCATGACATCGTCAACGCGCTCCAGCAACTATCAACTGTGCCCGACGGGTCGCCAATCTCGGCAGTGTGCCTGGGCACGCCTCACTTCTCTCACGAAGAATGGATGCGACTGCTGCCGCTCATCGAACAGGTCGCACCGGCGCGAGGGATTCCAATCTACGTCAACACCGGCCGGGCCACGCTTCACGCGCTGGAAACTGACGGGCCGGCTGAAGAGCGCGCGCAAGATTCAACGTGATTCCGGTAACCGATACCTGCACCTACCTGACGCCGATCCTCGAACGGCTTGATGGCGCCGTCATGACCAACTCGGGCAAGTGGGCGCACTATGCGCCGGGCAATCTCGGCGTCGATGTCGCCTTCGGCGAGCTCGAAGACTGCGTCGCGTCCGCGGCGAAGGGCTTCGTCGTTCGCGGATCGTGATGGGAGGTGAGGAGACGATGAAGGATGCGCGAGCCTATGCCGCCGGCGAGGCGGAGGGCGTTGCCCTGGTGCTGTCGCAGCCGTTGAGCTTCTGGGGTGGCATTGACGTCACGACCGGACGCATCATCGATCGTTCGCATCCCGATGTTGGGAAGTGCATCACCGGGGTCATTCTCGTCATGCCGGCTGGCCGCGGGTCGTCGTCCTCCTCCTCTGTGCTCGCCGAATCTATTCGGAAGGGCACTGGACCCGCCGGAATAGTGATTGGCACGCCGGACCCGATTCTCACCGTTGGCGCGCTGGTCGCGGAATCCTTGTATTCGGTGCGCTGCCCAATCGTGGTCTGCCCGATCGATGGTTTCTCGACCGGCGATCGCGTCACAATGCGCGCGGGAGTGACCGGCCGCGCCCAGGTCGACATGCTGGGGCCGGCTCGTTAACGCCGAGGGAGGCAGGATCGTCCTCCGCCCATGATTGCTCTGGTGACGGAATTGCGGCTCGCCTGCCGCGTGCTCCTCAAGAGCAAGGGCTTCACCGCTGCTGCCGTGCTGACGCTCGCGCTCGGCATGACGCTCTGCACGACCGCAATGGTCGTGGTCAAAGCGTACTTGCTCAGCGGGCTGCCGTATCCCGCTGCCGACCGCCTGTACTGGATCCGTTTCGAGTCGTCCGACATGAACGCCCTCCGTGGGTTCGAGGCGCTCGACTGGAATTCGCTGAACGACATCATCGAACATCCCATCGCGTGGGATCTCGATGTCTTCTACATGCTGGGCGGCGATCACGCGGAGTCGTTCCCGGGCGCATGGGTCACTGCGGGTTTCGCCGAAGCGCTCGGAATACGGCCTGCGATCGGACGCGGCTTCGACCCCGGGGCCTTCGCACCGGGTGGACCGAATGTGGCCCTGATCAGCCATCGCCTCTGGACCGAGCGCTACGCACGCGACCCGGCAATCGTCGGCCGGGCATTCACCGCGTACGTCAGCGATCGGCCCAACGAGGCTGAGCAGTTCACGATCATCGGCGTGCTTCCTCAGGGCTTCTGGCACATCAATCCCTACACCGACGTGCTGGTGCCGCTTCGCGCCCCAACCTTTCCATATATGGCCCGGCTGCGGCCGGGGGTTTCGCCGGCTACAGCTGCCGAGCGCGTCAAGGCCCTGGTGGCCGCGCCACCGCGCACCGTTCCACCAGGCTTCAGAGTGGCGGTCGTGTCCGCGCACGAAGCCTACGTCCTTCAAGTGAGACCGGTGTTGTGGACCACGGCGGCCGCAGCCGGGCTCGTGCTGCTCGTGGGATGTGCGAATGTCGCCGGGCTGCTGCTCGTGCGAGCGGCGCGGCGCGAACGGGAGCTTGCGATTCGCACCGCGCTTGGCGCCGGACGCGCGGCGATCGCGCGGATGTTGATCGCCGAGGCGATGGTCATCGGCGTCGCGGCGACCGTGCTCGCGCTGATTGGAGCGTGGGCCGCCGTGCAGTGGCTGGAGCCGGTCGTCCAGCAGCAGCTGGGCCGATCGGCGCCGGGCGGCGCCCCGGCATTCTCGCTCGACGCGCGCGTTCTGGCTGGTGCGATCGCCGTGGGGATCTCGACCGCAGTCGGTTGCGCGCTGATTCCCTTCATCGCCTCGATGCGGATGCGATTGCTCGGTGCCCTGCAGAGCGGGAATCGGTCGGTCACGGAAGGCAAGCGAAGCCAACGGATTCGCGCCGCCTTGATCGCGGTGGAGGTCGCGGCGTCCCTGACCCTGCTGTCAGGATCCGCGCTGATGATCCGATCGGTGATGACGATGTTGCGTGCCGATCTTGGTTTCACGGCTGACCATGTGCTCCAGGCATCGCTGACGTTGCGGCAGAACCGCTATCCGGATGGGCCGTCACGGATTGCCGCCTTCGACCGCATGCTGACCAGCCTCATGGCTCTGCCGGGCGTTGAGGCCGCCGGCCTGACCACCGTGTGGCCGGTTCAGCAGCCACGCGCGTTTCCGGTCGAAACCGCTGGTGGGGGCCCTGGCCTGAGCTCGTCGAAGACTGCGCGCGTGGCCGCCAATTCCCCCATTCACACCGTCAGCGATCGATATTTCGAGACACTCGGGATACCGATTCGCCGGGGCCGTGGCTTCACAGTGACCGATCGGCTTGGTGCTGAACCGGTCGCGATCGTCAGCGAATCACTGGCGAGGCGCCTGTGGCCGGCAGGAGATGCGGTTGGGAACCGCCTGTCGATTCCGGAGATGCGGGATCAGCCGCAAAGCGACAATCAGCAGCCGGTGATGGTCCAGCGGCTCGTCGTCGGCATCGTGCGCGACGTGCTGCAGGATCCGGCGGACGCTGAGCTCGCCGATCTCTATGTTCCTGTCACCCAGATGCCGACGCGGTTTGGCCTTATGCTCGTGCGCACCGCCGGCGCTCCCGCTGCCTCGCTCGACGCAGTGCGCGCCGTGTTGCGCGAGATCGATCCGGAGCTGGCGCTCGACCGCGCGCGCCCGTTGCAGGCGATCGTCGATGGGATCACCGCGCGCCCACGATTCCTGGGATCGCTGCTGAGCGCTTTCGCGCTCGTGGCCGCCGCGCTGGCTCTCGTCGGCGTCTACGGCGTCGTAGCATATGCCGTGCGCCAGCGCGAGCGCGAGATTGCCATCAGGCTTGCGGTGGGTGCATCACCATCAGCGGTAACGCGACTGTTCGTGCGGCAGGGAGGCTGGATCATCGCCGCGGGTCTGATGCTCGGCGTGCTGACGACGCTCGCGACCGGGCGTTTGATCGAGAGCCAGCTGTCCATGGTCACGCCGCGGGATCCCGTCGCGCTGATCGTGGCCGTCAGCGCCTTCGCGCTCGCCGGGCTCCTCGCCGTCTGGTGGCCGGCCCGGCGTGCCGCCGCCACCGATCCGGCGATCGCCCTGAAGAGTGAATG
Source organism: uncultured Acidobacteriota bacterium (assembly GCA_963710415.1). GTDB lineage: Bacteria > Acidobacteriota > Vicinamibacteria > Vicinamibacterales > 2-12-FULL-66-21 > CAVQAH01. The sequence continues at coordinate 64,384 of CAVQAH010000008.1, forward strand.
ACCGCCGGGTTATTCAGCGGCCCAGCGCATGCCTTCGGCGGCGATTTCGGGCGGGACGGTGTGGCCGCCTTCGAACTCTCGAAAGGTCACGTCGTACCCGCTCTTCTTGAGCCCCGGAACGATGACTCGACTGCAGCGATCGATGGGCAGGATCGGATCGGCCGTGCCGTGCGAGACGAAGATGCGCGGCTTGCCGTGGAGCGATCCTTCGACGATAAACCCCGGCGAGAAGGCCAGGACCCGGCGGAAGAGGTCGCCGTTGATGAGGCCAAGCGAGAGCGCATACGTCGCGCCGTCGGAGAATCCGCCAACAGTGACTCGCGCAGGATCGACCGGGAGCGTCTCGAACACACGTTCGAGCGCGCGGTTCAGAAACGTGACGTCGGGTCCGAAATAGCCACGGATTGCGTCCCACGTGCTGTCGCGCGAGTCTGGGGAGAGAACAGCCACGCCGGCCTGGTCGGCGGCTGATCCGAGCCGCTTGAGTATTCCGGCGCCGCTGCCGCCGGCACCGTGCAGCAGCACGAGTAGTGGGAGCTTCGAAGCCGCTGCATTCGCCGGCGTCTGAACGAGCGCGTCGCGGCCGCTGGCGAGACCGAGCGGCCGGGCGCCGGGTGCCGACCCGCCCTTGACCGGCGCTTTCGACGGACGAGCAGATAGCCGGCCATCACCACCCGGCTGCGCGTCGCTGCCGTGGCAAGCCCCGCCGAACGCCAGCGACAGGACCGAGCCCCCGGTGACCGCGCCAAAACGCCGGCGGGTGACGTGCATCTATTTGTCTCCCGCGTCGGTCTTCTCGTCTTCGTCTTCCCGCCGTCGGTCCTTCTGCGCGGCTCCGTAGTCGTTCGAAGGACAAGGGTCCGACGTCGCGCGCGCCAGGTCTCCGGTGCCTTCATCATCTGCTGGCTCCTCGGCTGAGGTGGTCAGGGCGGATGATACATCTCAGCAGGAAGGAGAGGCCAGCCGTCGGGGGCAACCTTTTGGCGCGGTGGTCCGTCCAATCAGCCGACGTTTATATCACCCACAATGTGGTTTAAGACCAAACAACCAGTCCTTGGCGATTTCGAGCAGCTCGTTCTGCTCGGGGTGCTTCGACGCGGCGACGATGCCTACGGCGCCGCGATTCGCCAGGAAATCGAATTGCGCTCGGGCCGGGATGTCTCCATCAACGCGGTCTACACGACGCTCGATCGCCTGGAAAGCAAAGGGCTGTTGCGATCGTGGGTTGGCGAACCGACGCCGCAGCGTGGCGGCAGACGGCGAAAGTTCTACGCGCTGCGGCCCGCGGGCCTCACCGCTCTCCGGCAGGCGTATCGCGCCCTTATCGCGATGGCCGACGGCTTCGAGTCGCACCTGGGGGCGCGGTGACGCCGGAGCCGCCTCGCCTGGCGTTGTGGCTGCTCTCGCACCGCCTTTCCGGGGAATGGCGGGACTTCATCGTCGGCGATCTCGTCGAGGAATTTCGCGCTCGCGCGTCCGTCTCGCCGCTGAGCGCCCGACGCTGGCTCTGGCGTCAAACCTTGTACTGCGTCGCGTGGCCCCCGCGAACACACGGGCGCGTCTCGCATTCGCAAATTCCACGTGCTTCCGGAGACCCATTCATGCGTACGCTTGCTGCCGACCTCCGCTATGGTTTCCGCGTGTTGTTCCGAGCTCCGTCCTTCGCGGTGGCGGTCGTCGCCGTCCTCGCCCTCGGTATCGGCGCAAATGCGGCGATCTTCAGCATCGTGAACGCCGTGCTGCTTCGGCCGTTGCCCTTCGAGGAATCCGATCGACTTGTCCGGTTGTTTCACGTGCCGCCGCCAAACGCGTTTCCGGGCATACCGACGTTTCCGGTCTCAGCGGCCAATTTCTATGACTGGAAGCGCGACGCGAAGCTCTTCGAGAAGATGGCCATTTACCGTTTTCGTCAGTTCACGCTGACCGGCCGCGGCAACGCCGAAGCGATCGTCGCTGGTGCAGTCGGGGCGGACTTCTTCGAGATCGTTCGCGTCGGCGCGGCACATGGACGCGTGTTTCTTCCCGAGGAGGACTCTCCCGCGCGAGGCCATGTGGTCCTCCTGAGCGACGGATTCTGGAAACGGCGCCTCGGCGGCGGCGACGTCATCGGTCAGGCGCTGACGCTCGACGGCGAGGCGTACACGATCGTCGGCGTGATGCCGGCCCGCTTCTCCATCGCCTCGTGGGGCGCGAGCGGCCGCGACATCTGGGTACCGCTCGCGTATACCGACGCCGATCGCGCCGTGCGCGAGAACCACAACGCCCAGGTAGTCGCGCGCTTGAAGCCGAACGTCCAGCTCAGTGCAGCCCGGGCCGAGATGGATGTGATCTCGACGCGGTTGGAACAGGAATATCCGCAGGCGAACGCCGGTTGGGGCGCGACGGTGATTCCGTTGCAGGAGTTCATCGTGGGTGACATCCGCATGCCGCTGGTCATGCTGCTCGCCGCCGTCGCCCTCGTCCTCTTGATCGCGTGCGCGAACGTCGGCAACCTGCTTTTCGCGCGGGCGCTCGGCCGCACCAAGGAGATCGCCATCAGGTCTGCGCTCGGCGCAGGCCGCGCGCGGGTGTTTCAGCAACTGCTGGTTGAGTCGTTGCTGCTGTCGGCGGCAGGCGGTGTGGCAGGTCTCGTTCTTGCGCGCGCGGGCCTCTCAGCGGGAACCCGGTTGCTGTCCGATCAGCTCCCGCGTGCTGACGAGATCACGATCGATGAGCGTGTGCTGGTGTTCGTTGCTGTCGTGTCAATCGTGACGGGCATCCTAGCTGGGGCGTTGCCGGCGCTTCGCGCTGGACGACTGGATCTCAACGGCGCGCTCAAAGAGGGCGGCCGGAACGACGCGGGGGTTGGCGTGCGCACACGGCGCGCCCTCATCATCTGCGAGGTGGCGTTGTCGCTCGTGCTGCTCATGGGCGCAGGCGTCATGCTGCGAAGCCTCGCCGCGCTTCGGAGCGTCGACACCGGAATCAATCCCAGCAACGTGCTGACAATGAACGTCGTACTCCCGGAAACGCACTACGAGACGGCGGCGAAGCGAACGGCATTCTTCGACACGCTGCTCGAGCGCGTCCGCGCGCTCCCTGGCGTCCAGGCGGCCGGCGCGATCGACGATCTGCCATCGCAAGGGGGTTCGGTTCAGCCGATCGTCCTGGAGGGCCACGCCGAGCTGCTGCCTCGCGATCAGCCGACGGTCGAGGTTCGCAAGGCCACGCCGGGGTACTTTCGCGCCATGGACATTCCCATTCTTGCCGGTCGTGACATCGCGGCCAGCGACGTCGAAGTGCTTCTCGTGAGCCGCTCAGCGGCCAAGCTGCTCTGGCGGGACGACGACCCCATCGGGCGGCGTGTCACGCTGCCCCTGCAGTCGAAGACGGTGACGATGACCGTCGTCGGAATCGTCGGCGACGTCAAACAAGGCGAGCTGACCGCCACAGCAGCCCCGACCGTTTACGAATACTCGCGGGAGCGGGAGTGGGCCGCACTCTCGGTTGTCGTGCGGACGAGCATCCCGCCGATGTCTGTCGCGCAATCCGCGGCGGCCGTAGTACGTGCCCTCGATCCAGACCAGCCCGTTCAGAACGTGCGCACGATGAATGACGTGCTCGAGACGACGTTGACCTTCCAGCGCTTCAGCGCCGTCTTGCTCGGTCTCTTTGCCGGCGTCGCGCTGACGCTCGCGTCCGTCGGCATCTACAGCGTGCTGTCGTACATCGTTCGCGGACGCAGCCGCGAGATCGGGATCAGGACCGCGCTCGGAGCTCGCACGTCGGACGTGCTGCGTCTGGTCGTTCTCGAAGGCATGACGCCAGCCTGCGATCGGAATTGTCGTCGGGGCTGTCGCGGCCTTCGGGTCGGGAAAGCTGATCGAGAAGCTGCTCTTCGGCGTCAGCGCGACGGATCCGCTCACGCTGGCGGCGGTCGCGGGCGCTTTGCTACTCGTGTCGCTGCTCGCCAGTCTGGTTCCGGCGGTCCGCGCTTCTCGACTGGATCCGCTGCGAGTGCTGCGGACGAGCTGACGGCTCACCCTCCCAGCGCACTGAACAGCAGTCCCGGCATTTTCCACCACGCCGGTCTCGCCTGGATATCCACGAGACGCGGTCCAAGCGTCGCCGATGAGTGGTTGCCGGAGAACCAGACCGGAGCGGGCCGCGCGCGGAGCGGTCCGCGAATGACCGATTTGTCGATGCCTTCCAACATGTAGGTGTTGTGGACCCAGCCGCAGCCACTCTGGATGTCCGTCAATGTCGAGCCCGGATACGCGCCCCAGGGGAGGCTGGTCGCGCCGTAAGCCAATCCCAGGCCAATGGTTGATGCCGACCGTGCCGTATCGGAGTTCGACGAGCGCGCGATCCAGCGCAGCCTTGAACGCGGCGTCCCGCTCCAATGACGGCGGGATGATGAGGCAGGCGTTCAGCGTGCCCCAGAGCGTGTCATTCATGAAGCGCGTGGCCCTGTTGAGGAACTCAACCGGGGTCTGACCTGGCAGGACCGTCTCCGACACGAGCCCGCAGAACGGCTCCGTGTGAAATGCAGGATCGCCTGCGTCTTGCGCGTCGACGTCTCGAACGAGCGCCCACGCGAGCTCGCCTTCGCGCGGTTCGCCGAAGTACTCGACGCGCTTTCTGCTCGCTGTCAGCAGCGTTTGTCGGTCCCCCGCGCCTGGGTAGTAAGCCTTGCGCGGTCGAATCGTCGCGAAGGTCCGGGCGACCAGCTCGAAGAATCGCTCGCGTTGCGGCCAGGATGACGACGTGATGATCACATGTGCCGCGTTGCAGTTGAACCCGGCATTGTTGGTGACCATCGTCACGACGTTCCGGGCCTGGAACGTCAGCTCAGCATCCGAATACTCGTGCGGAACGATCGCGACTGGCCCCACGTTGCCAAGCTCCGACGTGATCGGTTTGCCGAGAAGCGGCGCATTCTGCGCCATGCGGCGATCGCGTTCGGGACCTGCGGTTCCCCAGACGATGACGTCGTGTGTCTTGCCGGAGCCCGTGATGTGCACGTCGTGGACGCGTTCGTCATAGACGAGGCTGCCGCCGACGTCAGCGCCACCGTACACGATGCGCAGGAATCCGCGTGCGATCAACGGGTCGAGTCCTCGCTCGAGGTGCGGTCCCAGCCAGGCGTTGACTGGGTTCATCTTCAGCAGGCAGACCTTGCCTTCGACGAACATCTTCGAGAAGACATCCATCGGAGGGATGCTCGAGACGTTGCCCGCGCCGAGCACCAGCGACACCTGACCAGTGGGGTGACGCCGATCAAAGAATGACGCCTGTCGGCGCCGGGCTTCAGCGGCGTCGACGCCCGCCTGCATCAACGCATAGCCGGAGAAACCGGCGAACGAGGCACGATCGAAGGCCGATGTTGGAAACAGCTCGATCGCCAGTCGGCTGCCCGGACCGTTGTACGCGCCGGTTCCCAGCGGCGGCTTACCTTCGCGATGAATGGCCTGGAGACTGCGCTCCAGGAGGTACGCCATTCGCACCGCCGGCAGAACCCCGGCCAACCACTCTTCGCCTGCGGTGTCGCTGTCGAGTCCCTTGGCGCGCGCCGCGTCAGCGACCCACGCTGGCGCTGCTGCGGCGAGAGCGTCCTTGCACGCGCCGATCAGCGTGGCCTTTTCCGAGGGAGCAAGCCGCGCAAAGGCGTCAGCATTTCGAGAGAGCTCGTCGAGCGGGGCTGCCATTCGTGTATTGTCCGAGGAGCTTGAGGCAGGGTTGACGGGCCGACGATACCACGCCCTGCACTCCTGGCTGGGTGGGTAAAATGAGGGTATGTGCCGAAATATCCGTACCCTTTTCAACTTCGACCCTCCGGCAACTGACGAGGAGGTCCAGGCTGCGGCGGTCCAGTTCGTCCGAAAACTTTCCGGCTTCACGAAGCCGTCGCAGGCCAACGAAGCCATCTTCAAGCAGGCCGTTGAAGACGTTTCTGCCGTCGCCCGCCAGCTGATCGATTCGCTCGTGACCTCGGCACCGCCTCGCGACCGTGAGGAGTGGGCGGCCCGGGCCAAAGCGCGCGCAGCCGAGCGATTTGCCCGGGCGAAGTAGCCCGCACGGAAATCGTTCGTTATAGAATGCGCCGGGCCCGGGGGCGATCTCGCTCGCGTATGATGACCCGGTGCGCGGAACACCCACATCGTTCGTAACGGCAAGCCTCGTCGCGTCGGTATGGCTGGCTGCGGCGGCCCAGTCGCGCTCCACCTGGCCCGCCGCCTCGTGGCCCGCTGCGACGCCGGAATCCCAGGGACTCACCAGCGCACCCTTCGACGCGCTCGATCGCGACATCGCGAGCGGCGTGTACGGAAACATCGACCGGATGCTCGTGATCCGCAACGGGCATGCGGTCGTCAACAAGCGCTACGCACGCAACTATCGCGAGATCAGCCGTGGGCACAACGGCCCGCTCGGATGCGGCGAGGGCTGTACCGACAAGGCCGCGATGCACGAGTTCAACTACTACCATCCGAACTGGCACCCGTACTACCAGGGCCGCGACGTGCACACGCTGCAGTCGGTCACCAAGTCCATCGCGGCGACGGTCATCGGCATCGCGCTCGGCCGTGGCGAGATCGCGCGGCTCGACGTCCCCTTTCTGACCTTCTTCCAGGATCGCGATCTCTCGCGAATCGACCCGCGCCTACGCAAGGCGACGCTCGACGACGTCCTCACCATGCGTTCGGGTATCGAGTGGCATGAGTCGGACCGGCCGCTCGATGCCACCAACACCACGTATCAGCTCGAGATCAGCAAGGACTGGATCCAGTTCACGCTCAGCCAGCCAATGGACGCGGATCCGGGAACGAAGTGGGCCTACAACAGCGGCGGAAGCCAGCTGCTCTCGGGGATCATCAGGAAAGCGACCGGTCAGTTCATCGACGAATACGCCAATGCGCGTCTGTTCAAGCCGATAGGCATCAAGGACTTTCACTGGAAGAAAACGCCGACCGGCCATCCCGACACTGAAGGCGGGCTCTATCTGTCAGCCGAGGACCTCGCCAGGATCGGCTACCTCTATCTGCACGATGGGACGTGGGACGGCACGCGGGTTCTCCCCGCGACCTGGGTGCGCGACGCGACGACGCGCCATGCGAAGGGCGTGGCACCCGGGTGGGACTACGGCTATCAGTGGTGGCTGACGACGCGAAATGGTGCCGACGTGTGGGCGGGCCGGGGATTCGGCGGACAGTTTCTGTTCGTCATCCCATCGCGCGAGATCGTCGCCGTCGTGCAGTCGTGGAATGTCTTCGGTGGGCAGTCGCGCAACCTTGTGAACCCTCTGCTCGACGCCCTGACGTCCTGAAGCGCGTTGACGATCGGGCACCGGAGCACGTCGCGCGGTCAAGACATGAGCTCACGGCGGCGGACGACTAATTTGAGCCCGACGAGCGACGCCAGGATCACCCCGGTGAGCAGCACGGCCTGTCCCGTGAACGGTGTGAGCAGGATGAGCACGGCCGCGATCGGTCCGAGCGCCCGGGTCCAGCCGTATTCCGGACGGTCGTGCAGAAACCAGAGGCAGACCAGATAGACAGCGACCGGTATCGCGACGGCGGCTCCGGCGGTGGTCGAGTCGATCTTCGCGTGATGCGTCGCATAGTCGACCGAGACGGCCAGTCCGGCACCGACGGCCGCGGCTGACGCGAAAACCAGGTAGTGGCCGTAGCCCCAGACGATCGCTTTACGCAAACTGGTGAGCAAATCGTGAACCGGACGATCGAAATACATCCACCACAGCGAATACACGATCAGGAGGCCGCCAACAATCAGCGGAGTCACCCCCGAGGTCGGATCGCCTGACGCGAAGGCTGATTGGACGGCGACGGTCGCTGCGAGGATTGACTCGCCGAGCACGATCAACGTCAGAAGGCCGTAACGTTCAGCGATGTGATGCGGATGCCACGTCGTGGGGCCGTCGCGCTCCGCCCACACAGGGACGAGCGAGCTCCAATGCGGCGAAGGTGAGGAAACCCGGAACCCAGAGGTGCGGCACGAACAGCATGCCGACCCACGCGACTTGCAGAAGAGCAATTCCCAACGCGTATCGTCGCGCAGTGGTGCGACGCTCGGGATCGGACGCCGCGGCGCGCAGCCATTGACCGACGACGGCCAGACGCATGACGACGTAGCCGCCGACGGTCGCGAGATTCGGTTCGCGGCTCTCCAACATGGTCGGTACGCCAGCGGCAAGAATCAGCGCGCCGGCAATCTGGACGAACACCGCGAGCCGATACGGCACGTCGTCGCAATCGTAGGCGGAGGCAAACCACGTGAAGTTCATCCACGCCCACCAGATGGCGAAGAACACCATCAGGTAGCCCATGACGTCCCTCGAACGCATGCGCGCCGGCAATCGCATGATGCAGCCCGTTGGCGGCTTGCGCGATGGCGACGACGAAGACGAGATCGAACAAGAGCTCGAGCGGGGTGGCGATGCGGTGTGGTTCGTGAGGGGAGCGCGCACTCATCGGTGCATGAATGCGCGCTCCGGGAATCGACCCGTTGGCGATGGATGGCCGCGTTCGCGTCGGTCATCGTCATGCGACATGACGGAACCGCGGGCTGCGAGCCGAACCGCGGCTACTGCAAGCGGGATTTGGCGGCGACCAGCTTGCTCGCCGTTTCCTTGACGGCGATCTCGGTGGCTTCGCCGAGAATCGTGTCGCGGAAGCCCGATGAGCCGAACTCGATGCTGCCCATCGGCGCCCGCGGCGCCGCCTCCGCTGCCTGCGAGGAGCAGCCCGCTCCGCTTCGACGTGCCTTCACCTTTCGCGCTCGCCATGATCTCGCCGGTCGTGGTGTCGATGATTCGCGTGGTGATCGCGACGTTGGCTTTGCCCTTTGCCGTGCCAACGCTGCCGACGCCATACTTGCTGCCCCACCCGCCGCCGCTGAAGCTCTTGTTGCTGTTCTCGGTGCCGAACTTCGTGACCGATCCAGTGACGACGTACCGCGCGCCGAGCAGCTTGCCGATCTGCGCGACCGTTTTCGCGCTGGGATCCGCGCGCTCGCTCTGCGCGAGATCCTGTTCGGCCATGATGGCATCGAGCTGCTTCCGCTCGATCACGCGGAAGCTGCCGGTCGTTGACGAACTCGTCGACGAGCATGTCGGAGATGCCCGTGCCGATGTCCTGGTTGCCGCTCCACCACTGCTGAACCGAACCAAACTCGAAGTTGAGCACCGCAATGGTCGGCCGAGTTGGACTGAGCGGAGAGCGGCAGACTAACGAAAATCGAAATTACGAGGCAGCGAAAACGTCAAGAGCGGAGCGAGTCGTGCGCACGGTGTTTGATCCTCCGGGAGCAACCTCAGCTTAGCAGAAGTCGCGTTCGTCATGACCTCATCGGATCGCGGAAGTCTTCTCATTGAGCGACTATCCAGGATCCACGAAGTCCAACGGAATGTGCCAAATATATTTTCGATGATGACACGTTTAGTGTATTGCCAATTCTTCACGCGTTTGCTATGAATCACAGTGGATTTCACGATGCCTTCGCACGAACGCGTGGCGTTTTGTGATTGGGAGGGGCTTATGTTCCGCCTTCGGACGCTTCTTATTCGTTCCCCTCGTGATCGTGGCGTTCAGTCGTGCTGCGATTGCTGCGCCGATTCTGTTTACCGCCATTTTGAACAGCGCGCAGGAAAACAACCCGGCGAACACGTCGACGGCAACTGGGTTTGCCACGTTCGAGTTGAACGATGCGCAAACGGCGATGACGTTTCAGGCGACAGTCTTCGGTCTCGACTTCACGGGGTCGCAGACACCCGGCACCGCGGACAATCTGCACAAACGCACACATCCATGCTCCCTGGCGCGCCAGGCACCAACGCTGGCGTGGTCTGGGGCTTCATCGGCGCGCCGTTCAACGACAACAATCCCAACGACGTTGTCGTCACACCATTCGCGAGCGGAGTCGGCGGGACGGTCAGTGGAAAGTGGGATGCTCCCGAAGGGAACAATACGAACCTGGCCGCTCAGTTGCCGTCTATTCTGAACGGCTTGTCCTACATCAATTTCCACACCACTCAGTTTGGCTGGTGGCGAGATCCGCGGACAGATCACTCAGTTCCCGAGCCAGCAACGCTCGCGCTGCTCGGCATTGGTGTCGCCTGCCTCGGCTTGCGCCGCAAGTCTGCCAGCAGTGATGTAAGTTCATGACAGGGCCAACGACGTTGGCCCTGTCATGCTGTTCGGTCCCGCCCGCTTCCTTCCCCAGCCGCACGTTCAGGGCCGTCGCGTTCTTGCGCGCGTCCCTTGCGTTCTCCCACCACCTCAGCCGCTGTTGCGCAGATTCCTAAGCAACCACGGGCGCACGTCCTCCCGTCCAACCATGAGCATGAAATCGACATCCGACCTCCGTCTCGCCCTCCGAGGCCTTCGCCGCAGCCCCCTCTTTGCCAGCGTCGCGATCCTGTCGCTGGCGCTGGGCATCGGCGCGAACACGGCAATCTTCACGCTGATCGACCAGCTCCTCCTGCGCAAGCTGCCGGTGGCCGCTCCTGAGCAGCTGGTGATGCTCTATCAGCAGGGGCCGCACAACGGCAGCAACATGGGCAGCCGGATGCACTCGTACCCCATCTATCAGGACTACCAGACGCGTGCGGAGCCGCTGGCCGAGGTCCTCTGCCGCCGCCTCGTCGAGGCATCGGTGAGCGTGGACAACCAGACGGAGCGCGTGCAGGCGGAAATGGTGTCCGGCAACTTCTTCACGATGCTCGGCGTGAAGCCGGCTCTCGGCCGCGTCTTCAACTCCCAGGAGGACGACCAGACGTATCAGGGGCATCCTGTCGTGGTGCTTGGGTACGACTACTGGACGAGCCGGTTTGCGAAAGACCCGGGCGTGCTCGGCAAGAAGATCCTCATCAACAACTATCCGATGACGATTGTTGGCGTCTCGGCTGCCGGCTTCGCCGGAATCGATCCGGCGCGGTCTCCCCAGCTTCGCGTGCCCGTGCAGATGAAGCCGGTGATGGTTCCTGACTGGAACTGGTTGTACATGGACGATCGCCGTGCACGCTGGGTCCAGGTATTCGCGCGATTGAAGCCCGGGTACACGGTCGAGTCCGCGCAAGCGCCGATGCAGGGTCTCTTCACGCAGATCCGCGCGTACGAGATGACGCTGCCCGCTGCGAAGGAATGGTCCGCGTACTCGCGCGAGCAATTCATGAAGGGCCGTTTGCTCGTCAGCAGCGCGGCGATGGGTTACTCGGGCATCCGCAACGATTTCTCGACGGCTCTCATGGTGTTGATGTGCATGGTCGGCCTGGTGTTGCTGATCGCCTGCGCAAACGTCGCGAACCTGCTCATCGCGCGCGGGTTCATGCGTCAGAGAGAGATCGCGGTACGCCTCTCGCTCGGCGCCTCGCGCCGTCAGCTCGTGCGGCAGTTGCTGGTCGAGAGTCTGGTGCTCTCGGTCATCGGCGGCGTGGTCGGTCTGGCGGTTTCGATGGTTCTCACACGCGGGCTGCTCGCGTTGATCCCAGTCGAAGGGTCACCACTCCTGATCAGCGCCCGGCCTGACCTGCGCATCCTGTCTTTCACGCTGGTCCTCACCTTCGCCACCGGCATCATTTTCGGACTGGTGCCGGCGCTGCGCGCGAGCCGGCCCGATCCCTGGACCACGCTGAAGGACACCGTGGGTTCGATAGCCGGCGGAACCGGATCGCTCTTCCTGCGCAAGGGGCTCGTGACGCTGCAGGTGGCGCTCAGTTTTCTTCTCCTCTTCGGGGCAGGCCTGTTCGTACGCAGCCTGCAGAACCTGAAGACGACAGACACCGGTGTTGCGCTCGACAACCTCGTCACCTTCCAGTTGTCGCCCGACTTGAGCGGCTACACCGACGAGCGAGCTGTCCAATTCTATCGATCGCTGCTCGACCGCCTTCGTTCGTCGCCGGGTGTGAAGTCCGCGGCGACCGCCGCCGTCCCGATTCTGTCAGGCAACGAGTGGGACAGCTCCATGGCCGTCGAAGATCACCGCGCCGCCGACGGCGAGGACATGCAGGCGTTCATGAACTCCCTGTCGCCCGGATATTTCGAGACGATGAAAATCCCGTTCCTCGAAGGTCGCGACTTCAAGGAGATGGACGCAAAAGAACGGTCGGACCGTCGCCATCGTGAACCGCCGCTTCGCAGAACATTTCTTCAAGGGTAAGAGCGCGGTCGGCAAGCGATTGGGTTGGGGTGGCGGGCCAAACGCCAAACTGACCATCGAAATCATCGGCGTGGTCGCCGATTCGTTCTACGAGGGTCCGCGCGAGGGCGTCCGTCGTCAGGTCTTCGTTCCCCACTGGGGGCGCGGTGGCGTGGCGTTCTACGTTCGCACGCTCACGTCATCCTCGGCGTCGTACAACATGATCAGGAACGAGGTGCGACAGCTCGACTCGGCGATCCCCGTCTACCAGATGAAGACCCTGGAGTCGCAGCTCGATGAAACGCTGCTGACCGATCGACTCATCGCGCTCTTGTCGGCAGGCTTCGGGCTGCTCGCGACGGTGCTGGCCTCGATTGGCCTCTATGGCGTCATGGCCTTCGTCGTGGCGCGCCGCAAGAAAGAGCTGGGAATCAGGCTGGCGCTCGGTGCACAGCCCGGACTCGTGATCTGGCTGGTGATGCGGGAAGTGCTCCTGCTGCTCGCGATTGGACTGGCCGTGGGCATTCCGTCCGCTCTCGCGCTCGGGCAGTTCGTGTCCACCCAGCTGTACGGCATTCAGCCGCACGATCCCTGGATCGCTGGGGCGACGATGCTGGTGCTGACGGTGGTATCGGCCGCGGCGGGGTTGATTCCCGCGCATCGGGCAAGCCGAATCGATCCGATCCTGGCGTTGAGATATGAGTAGAGTCGAGAGTCGAGAGTCGAGAGTCGGCAGTCAGCTCAGCGCATTTCGGCGCTGACAATCGACCACGACTGATCGCGCTGCGCCAGCGAGAATGTCCACGTGCGGCGATCTTCACGCTGTTTCCCGCCACCAATTCGCGGAACCCACGTCGCCGTGCCGGCGCACACGGCGCGAGCCGTTGGCGCACGGACGGTGACCGCGCAGTTGCCCAACCGGATGTTCTGGCTGGCAAGACTCTCGAACGCGCGGCTCAAAGCCCCCTGGTTGACCGACGGCCAGACTGTCCGCACGGCGCGGGCGTCGAGCGCGCTGTAAGCCGCCTCATATCGGCGAAGCGTGGCAAGCACGCTGGCTCGTTCGTCAACTGGATCGGCGATGGGTCCTTTCGCTCGAACGTCAACGGCGGGCAGTGTCGGAGCCGGAGCCGGAGCTGGCGGCGTAACAAGGGACACAGGCAATGTCCCTAGGGTGTCGATCGTCCTCGGTGCAGGCTGCAGCATGGGAATCACTGCAGGCCTTGGTGGCGGCGGCGGAGAGACGTACGCAGATTTCGTCGTCGGCGTGTTGTTGACGGGTGCGCGACTGGTTTCGCGCACGGGCGGCTGCGTGACCTTCGGCGCGGCGCGCTTGGCTGGTGCGGGCGGCTCGGCGATCCGTTGCGGGCGGCGCCGGCGGCGTATACGGCGCGATGATCAGCTCGGAGGTCGTGGCAACCGGTGGCTCCGGCGCCGATGCTTTCAGCTCGACCGCGTCCTGTGCGATCACCGCCAACGGACTCGAACGCTCAGGCTCGCGAATGCCGCGACAGCAGCAGTGGCGGCGTGATGCTGAAGAGCGCGACGAGCAGGGCGACCACGAATGGCGATGAACCGAAGAGCGCGGGCCAGGCGAAACGTCGCGAAGGCTTGGCGGCAGCGCAATTCATCCGCGAACGGCTGAAGATCGAGATCTAGATCGAGCTTGAGATTGGGATTGAGATCGAGATTGGGATCCGGGTCGGCTGCGGGAGGCTTCGTTTCGGGCGCAACCTCCGCCGTGGCTGCGCGCGCATCTTCGTCCGCAAACAGCGTTTCCAACGCGTTCTGAGGTTTGGCGCGGAGCTGTGTGCGAAAACCCGGTTGCATGGCGGATCCGATGCGGTTGCTAGCCCTTCATCTATACACCATTGCACGCGCTTGCCATCTCATCATTAAGCCTATCTAACGGTCGACTTTTTTTGATCGATCGCGACGCGATTACAAAAACGTGGTCGCGTCGGAGTACTGAAAGCCCAGACGGCGCGCGAAACCGGGGTCTTGTACACCGTTGCCGATATATATGCACTGCGATGGATCGAGGCGGTGACGATGAATGAAGACGACGCCGAGTCCTGGCAGTGGCTTGCGACACCAGCACGTTGGTGGTCCGGCGCCATGCGGACAGTACTCGATCTCGATCGACAACCGGGCCATCTCGCGGAACCGTGCGAACACGGCCTCTGCCTGGAGCCTGGAGATTGTCTCAGCCGAAATCTCCGGCTGCCATGACAGGCCAAGCACCTTCCACCCAGCGTCCTGATATCGGCGGAGCTTCTCCGTCTTCTCTTCGATCACTTCCAGATCATCTGGGGCCATTGGCGAGCGGCGGCCCGATCGGCTGCGGAGCAGCACGCCATCACACCACACGATCAGCGCCTTGTTCGAGAACGCGGGATCGCGGACGCGACTGAAGGACTCGACATCGATACGTGAGAATCCTTCGTCGGGGCTCGGCGGCTCGAGATCACGCTGATAGCGAAACTGCACGCTCGGGCCAAACGCCGACACATCCTGCCTGGTCGTGATCCGCATCTCTTCCGGTGTCAGCAACTTCCCGTACCGCGACAGCATGCGTCCGACCGCGTTCACCTGCGCGTCCTCGATGCTGGTGGACAGCCAGACGCAACGAATCGGCAAGCCGCGCCTGCGCGCAGCATCGATGACGCTCGCGCGCGATTTCCGCGACACGTAGGTGTTGTCCACGACGATGCGCGACGCGCCGGCGGCGATCGAGCGATCGAGCGCCGGCAGCAGGCCCGCAAGCGATCCTCCTGCGTCGTCGCGGTTCAGCCGCTCGTACCCGTTTTCAACCAGAGTCCGGGCGTACGTGCTCTTGCCGGCGCCGGGTAGCCCCATGATCAAGACGACCTCGCCGTCAGTACGAAGCGGCGGGCGAGGAACCTGAGACTCGCGCTGACGAAACGTCCGCCCTGCCTGGAAGCGCTCATCCAGCCGCTCACGATCGTCATTGGACAAGACGATCGTTTGAGCGTGAGCGGCCGATCGAGCGGTCTCGACGCGCGTCGGACCCGGAATCGGGAGGAACAAGGGGGGATAGATCTCGGAGCCACGCCAGGGCGATCTCGAAGGGCGACGAGTGATGACGCGTCGCGATCTCTCTGAGCGTCGGATCGGCGAGCGTCCGCCGGCGCTTCTTGATTCCGCCAAGAGGCCTGTGTGCGATCAGCGGAATGCCGTGCTTCACGCAGTACGCGGCCACTCCCGACAGAATGGCTCCATCGTCCCAAATGCTCAGTTCTACCTGGACCGCCGCGATCTCGGTGATGCGCCGCGCTTCCTCGATTTGTCCAACGGTGACGTTACAGAGGCCGACCCGTTCGACGCGGCCGTCGCGCTTCAGGGCGTCCAGCGCCCGGATGGTGGTCGCGAAGGGCGTTCGAGGATCGGGGGCGTGGAGTTGATACAGGTCGATGCGTTCGACGCCAAGGGCGCGCAGGCTGGCCTCGCAGGCTTCGATCAGGTGTTTTGCTCGTCCGTCTGGAATCCAGTTTCCCTGCGGACGAGTGAGGCCGCCTTTGGTTGCCACAACGACTCGAGAACGGTCGCCGGTCCAGGATGCGAGCGCGCCAGCAATCAGCCGCTCGTTGTGGCCGATTTCGTTCTCGTCGAGACAATAGGTATCGGACGTATCGAGGAAGGTGACGCCCGCTTCAAAGGCGGCGTGCAGGACGGCCACTGCGCTGGCCTCGTCCCGATCCACATCGGTCGAGAGGCGCATGCAGCCCATGCCGATGAGCGGACGGTTATCGTTCGTCAACCCCCTTGTGGTCATAACTGACGATGCGTGTGATCTTCCATTGGCCGTTGGATTGATTCCAGATGTGGAGGAATCGTCCGATGCCAACAGCCTTGTTTTTTCCACCAGCGATCTCGTAGAAACGATGGCTGCCAGCCTCGATGGCGCCATAGCCTGGAATTGGGTAAACCTCGAGCGTTCCTGAGACCAGCTCTCTTCTGACCTTTCCGCAGATATTGTCCTTTACCGACGCGACCACGGCCTTACGCGTGAGCATCAGTCCGGTCTTGTCATGAAAGAACTCGACGTCTTCGGCAAGCAGGTTCCCGAACTTGTCGAGGTCGCAGGTATTGAAACCATCGAAGAGAACGGCGTCCAGCCCAGCGATCGTCTGGTACAGCGCCTTTGTCTCAGCCGCGGCGCTCGGGGTCTGCGCCTGAATTGCAGCGGCCGTGAGCCATAAGGCCAGCGCCAGACCAGCCGAAACTGCCACGCGAGTCGTTGTTGTCATGGTGGTTGCGTTAGACGAACGCCGCCACCCGGATGTTCGCAGATCGCGCGCTGGCTACTCGGCCGGCTGCGCTTGACTTCGGGCCGCGCGATAAAGAAACAGGCAAACAACGACCAGCATCGCGATGACCGCGATATCGCCAGGAGCACCCGACAGCCTCGGCGTCAGGCTTCGAGGCACGACCTGCGCCGCGACCAGCCCCGCGACCAGGACGCCCGCGAGTCCCTCGCCCGCCACGAGGCCTGACGCCGCAAGGATTCCGGGGTCGACGCCGGACGGCTTCTCGTCACGTTTCTCGCCGCGCTCGCTGACGGCGCGCACGCATCCGCCGAGAAAGATGGCAGCCATGGTTGCGAGCGGGAGGTACACGCCGATCGCAAAGGCCAGCGGCGACACACTGCAGAGCAGCGCGGCAATCGAGAGTCCCGCGCCCGACAGCACGAGACCCCACGGCAACGCCCCGGCGAGCACGCCCTCGATGATTGTCTTCATCAGCGTCGCCTGAGGGGCCGGAATGTCACGCGAGCCGAACGTATAGACGGAGCCCAGCAGGATCACGGTCCCGGCGACAGCCCAGCACGCGAAGGACGCGCCGATGAGCTGACCGAACTGCTGGCGCGCTGGCGTTGCGCCGACGAGATAACCGGTCTTCAGATCCTGCGAAATGTCCCCGGCCTTCGAGGCGGCGACGGCGACGATCGTTCCGACCGTCAGTACCGCGGCCCGAGCCGCAGGATCCGTCCATCCGGCGGCGGCGAAGATCGAGGCCACACCGAGCAGCGTAATCAGCGCGATTCCCGACGTTGGTTGTGACGACACGCCAACGATGCCGACGATGCGGGCGGCGACCGCCACGAAGAGCACGCCAAAGACACCGACACCCGCGGCGCACACGGCGCGTTGCAACGGGCTCATCTCGCCGGCGAACACGCCAGGCACGAGCGCAGGGATGATGACCACCAGCGCGATGGCGCCGATGACGAAGCTCGCCGGCAGATCGCGGTCCGTCTCCGGCGCTTTCTGTGGCCCCGCCTTGCGAGCCGCTGCGCTTCATCCCGCGCGCAACCGCCAGAAAGGCGCCGGCCATCGTCGGGAGCGCGCGCAACACGGTGATGATCCCGCCGACCGCCACGGCGCCAGCACCAACATAGCGCACGTAGCGGGCCCAGATTTCATTGGCGCTCATGTCGGCCACGAGCTTTGTCGGCTCCGGTGCGAGGGGCGCGACGAGCGCCGCTCCGGTGAGGGCGATGATCGGCGTCAACACGATCGCCGACAGCAGAGAACCGGCGACGAGGACGCCCGATTGTTTGTAGCCGAGGATGAAACCGACCCCGAGCAGTGCGGGCGCGAGCTCGAGCGCCAGCTCCGCCTTGGGCACGACAGGCAGCAGCGCGTGCACGCTGCCGGGTGTCAGGAACGCCAGCGAGACGACAAGCTTGACGGCAGCGCCCAGCGCCATGCCTCTGAAGATCCACGCGCTCGCAGATGATCCGCCCACCGTCGCGCGCAGCACTTCGGCGCATGCCGTTCCTTCCGGGAAAGGGCAGCTCGTCGTGACTCTGAACGATCAGCAGGCGGCGCAGGGGAATCATCGCGGCGAGGCCGAGGATCGCGCCGAGATACGCGAGCACCACCACCTGCAGATACGGCGGGGCCATGTTCCACATGAACAGCGCGGGGATGGTGAAGATCGTTCCGCTCGCAAGCGAGGTCGACGCAGAGCCGATCGTCTGTGAGAGGTTGGCCTCGAGAATCGTCCCGCGCACGCGGAAGAGACGGAAGATCGCGACCGTCATCACCGCGGCGGGAATCGACGCCGAAACGGTGAGGCCGACCCTCAGGCCGAGATAGGCGTTGGCCGCGCCAAAGATGATCCCGAGGACCACGCCGGCGACCACAGCCTTGACCGTGAATTCGGCAAGCGGAGCATCGGCCACCCGGGCATGGGTCGGCATAGGGATGACATTGTAGGTCGGACAGGCCGGCTGTTATTTCTTGCTCAACTCGTCGTAGGCGGCCTCGAGCACGCC
Source organism: uncultured Acidobacteriota bacterium (assembly GCA_963710415.1). Classification (GTDB taxonomy): domain Bacteria; phylum Acidobacteriota; class Vicinamibacteria; order Vicinamibacterales; family 2-12-FULL-66-21; genus CAVQAH01. The sequence continues at coordinate 82,820 of CAVQAH010000008.1, forward strand.
GGCCAGTGAGAGGCGCGGGTTGACCTGGACGACATCCTCGAAGCCCTTCAAGGCCGGAGTTTTCGCAATCTCTTCCTTCGGTTGCCCGGCCTTCATGCCGCTGCGGACCTGATCGAGCGCGGCGGTGAGGTAGTCGCGGAAGTAGGTGACGTCAGGCTTCTTGCCGAGCACGACGCCGTCCTTGCCGTGACCGAAGATGAAGACGGTGTCGTTCTCATGGCCAGAGGCCATCTTGTCGAGCGTGCTGACCCAGTTGACGACCGACGCGCCCGCGGGACCATCCACGCGCGGGTGAACACGGCGGAAGAGAAGATCCCCGCCGTGCACGACGTTGGCCTTGCTGAAGAAGACGACCGCATCGCCGCTCGTATGGCCAGGCCCGTGGTATCGCGCCAGGATTGACTCGCCGCCGAAATCCACCTGCCAGGTGTCGGTGAACGTCGCGTCCGCGTAGACCTGTTGGTCGGCGTTGCCCGCCTGTTCGGCCACCTTGCGCTGCCAGACGACGCAGTTCTCATGGGCGAGGATGCGTTTCGCGAAGCCCTTGAACGCCGGGTTGCCGCCGGTGTGGTCGGCATGATGATGGGTGTTGATCAGACAGTTCCAGGCCCTTTGGCGCCTTCTGCTTCAGGCCAGCCACGCAAATCTCGCCGGTCTGCATGTATTGGCTGTCAATGGCGATTCCGCCATCGGCGTTGAGCAAGTAGCCAATCGTTCCGCCCATGCCCGTGAAGATGCCGACGCCGCGCCGGATCTCCTCGAACTTTGTGACTGGCGGCGCCTGCGGCGCCGGGGTCTGGGCGGCTGGCGTCTGGCCGACGAGCGAGAGCCGAGTCAGACCGACGGCTGCCAGAGAGAGAGACGAGGTGGACACGAATTGGCGGCGCGTAATGTTCACGGAGGCACTCCTTACAAGAGCCGAAGCGCGCGAAGGATACCAGATCGTCAGTGGGATCGGTAAACTCCAGCTTTGCGGAGGCCAGCCGGGACTCCGGTCCCGGCCGTAAGAACAGATGCGTGCGTTGACCATCATTCTGGCACTGTCGCTGATCGCCTCGCAGGCGGCAGGGCCCGCTCCTTATCGCGACGCCAGCCTTCCGGTTGACCAACGCGTCCGGGATCTCCTTGGCAGGATGACCCTGGAGGAAAAGTTCTGGCAACTGTTCATGATCCCTGGCGATCTGGACGATCCTGCCCACGACTACAGCCGAGGTGTGTTCGGCCTGCAGGTCTCCACGGCCGCGCGCCGCACCGGACGCGAAGGCGAAGACGTGCCAGCTCGGTTCGCCGCGCGCGCACATGCCGAACGCATCAACGCTATCCAGCGGTACTTCGTCGAGAAGACGCGATTAGGCATTCCGATCATCGTGTTCGACGAGGCTGTGCACGGGCTGGCGCGGGAAGGCGCGACGATGTTCCCGCAGGCGATTGCTCTTGCGGCAACCTGGGATGCATCGCTCGTCGGCCGCGTCTCCACCGCCATCGCGAAGGAGACCAGAACACGTGGTGTTCGGCAGGTCCTCTCGCCGGTCGTCAACATCGCAGACGATGTGCGGTGGGGACGGGTGGAGGAGACCTACGGTGAGGACCCCTTCCTGGCCTCATCGATGGGCGATGCGTTCGTGAAGGCATTCGAAAAGCTGGGCATCGTGACGACGCCGAAACATTTCGTTGCCAACGTGGGCGAGGGCGGCCGCGACAGTTATCCGATCGATCGGAGCGAGCGGATGCTCGTCGAGCGCTTCTTTCCTCCGTTCGAGAGCGCTGTCAGACGCGCCGGCGCTCGTTCGGTGATGACGGCGTACAACTCCGTCGATGGCCTGCCGGCGACCCAGAATCGCCGGCTCCTCACCGACGTGCTGAGAGGCGAGTGGAAGTTCGGAGGATTCGTGATCTCCGATGCTGCGGCGACGGGCGGCGCGACCGTGCTGCACATGACGGAACCGAGCACGCCCGTAGCCGCACAGCACGCATGGGAGGCCGGTCTGGACGTGGTCTTTCAGTCGTCGTATCCGCAGCACGGCCCGTACCTCGAGGCGGTGCAAAAAGGCCTGATCGCACAGGGGGTCATCGATGCGGCGGTCGCCCGTGTGCTTCGCGTCAAGTTCGAGCTGGGCCTGTTCGAACACCCGTACGTCGATCCGGCAGAAGCGGAACGAGTCGGCGGTCAGGCGGATCACCGGACACTGGCACGCGAGGCGGCTCGAGCGTCAATCGTGCTGCTGAAGAACGAACACCAAACGCTCCCCCTCACCAAAACTGTGTCGTCGATCGCCGTGATTGGTCCAGGACGCCATGGAAGGACGTCTGGGCGGCTACAGCGGGCCGGGGTTCGGGAAGGTCTCGATACTCGACGCTATCCAGCAACGAGTCGCGGGTGCACTACGCACCCGGACCTGGCCGCGTGACCCGCGAGTTCGTCGTGATCCCGGCGGAGTTTCTGTCGTCGACTTCAAGCGGGCAGACCGTCGCGGGTCTGGCTGGCGAGTATTTCGACAACAACCGCCTGGAGGGTGTTCCTCGCATCACGCGCACGGACGCGCGGATGGATTTCCGCTGGACGCTGAACTCCCCGGCCCGCGGGATTCCGTTCGACTGGTATTCGGTGCGCTGGAGGGGAAGGATCGACCGCTCCACCAGGCGGTGTGCAGCGCATCGCGATCGAGGGCAACGATGGATACCGGCTGTACCTGGACGGCAAGCTCGTCATCGACAACTGGAGAAAGCAGTCGTTCGGGACACGTGTCGCGACGGTTGCACTCGAGCCTGGTTCGACATCTGACATTCGCCTCGAATACTTCGAAAGCACGGGTAATGCACGGCTGAAGTTGATGTGGGACGCGGGCGTGAAAGACGACGATGACGAACAAGATCGCCGAGGCTGTGAAACTTGCGGCAGAGAGCGACGCGACAGTCGTCGTCGCCGGCGTCGAAGAAGGCGAGTTTCGCGATCGCGCGCTGCCTGGGCTTCCCGGCCGTCAGGAAGAGCTGATCCAGCGAGTGGCGTCGACCGGCAAGCCGGTGATCGTCGTGCTGATCGGCGGCAGCGCGGTCACGATGTCGACGCTGGATCGATCGCGTGGATGCGGTGATCGATGCCTGGTATCCGGGCGAGCAAGGCGGTCACGCGATCGCCGACGTGCTCTTTGGTGACTACAATCCTGCGGGCCGGCTGCCCATCACCTTCCCGGTGGCCGAAGGGCAGTTGCCGCTTCACTACAACCACAAGCCGACAGGGAGGGGCGACGACTACGTCGATCTGACGGGCCAGCCGCTCTTTCCATTCGGCTTCGGACTGAGCTACACGACCTTCGATTATTCAGCGTTGCGCATCGAGCCCGCACAGATCGGTTCGTCCGAATCGGCGGTCGTGCGCTGTACCGTCACGAACAGCGGCCGCGTGGCAGGCGATGAAGTCGTTCAGTTGTACATCCGCGATGTGCTGGCGTCGGTCGCACAGGCCGGTCATGGAACTGAAAGGTTTTCAGCGCATTCGGCTCGAGCCAGGGCAGTCGCGCGATGTCAGTTTCACGCTCGATCAGGATCAGCTCCGCATGCTCGATCGAGACATGAAGTGGGTCGTCGAACCCGGCAGTCTTCCGGGTGATGATCGGCGCCTCATCGAAGGACATCCGGCTGCGGGGGGAGCTGATCGTCAAGTGATCACCCGGCGATCGTTTCTGCGGGCGACGGCGTCCGCACTGGCTGTCCGGTCGCGCACGCGTGGCAAGGCGGAGTCCGTCAGCCAGCGAGGCCGGTGCCCTCCGCCGCACAGCTTGCGTGGCAGCGCGATGAGCTCGCGATGTTCCTTCACTTCGGGGTGAACACGTTCACGAATCGCGAGTGGGGGGACGGGAAGGAGGATCCGTCGATCTTCGCCCCGAGCCGGCTCGATGCGCGGCAGTGGGCGCGGACTGCGCGGGCGGCCGGCTATCGCGCGATGATTCTCACAGCGAAGCATCATGACGGCTTCTGTCTGTGGCCCAGCAAGACGACGACGCACACGGTGGCCAGGAGCCCATGGCGCGATGGCTCACGGCGACGTCGTGCGCGAGTTCGTCGATGCCTGCCGCGAGCACGATCTGCGCGCCGGCCTCTATCTCTCGCCCTGGGATCGGAACAATCCCGCCTACGGCGACTCGCCACGCTACAACGATCTCTATTGCGATCAGCTGACCGAGCTCCTGACGCAGTACGGCCCGTTGTCAGAGGTGTGGTTCGACGGCGCGAACGGTGAAGGTCCGAACGGCAAGCGGCAGGTGTACGACTGGCCGCGCGTGTGGGCACTCGTGCGAAAACTTCAGCCGGACGCGGTGATGTTCTCCGACGCCGGTCCTGACGTGCGGTGGTGCGGGAACGAGAAGGGGATCGCCGGCGAACCGAACTGGTCGACCGTCGATCCGTCGATCGTGACGTTCCCAGGCGCGACCGGACCTGCTGTCACGCGCCGCGCTTCAGCATGGCGATCCGCGAGGGTCGGTCTGGCGGCCGGCTGAAGCGGACACCTCGATTCGGTCCGGCTGGTTCTACCACCCGGCTGAAGATGCCCGCGTGCGAACGGTCGACCAGTTGGTGGATCTCTACTTCCAGTCCGTCGGGCCGCAACTCGAAGCTGTCTGTTGAACGTTCCGCCGACGCCCGACGGCTTGCTGCATGAGACCGACGTCGAGCGACTGGCCGGACTGTCACGATCGCCTGCGCCAGATGTTTGGCGTGGACCTGGCCGCTGGAACGCGAGTCGCGTGGCAGCGGACCGGCGAGCGAACGGCGACAGCCGAACTCGACCTCGGCCGCGACGTGCAGGTCGTCGATCGTGCAGGCTGGAGGAGGACATCACGAAAGGGCAGATGGTGGCGCGCTACTCGCTTGCTGGATCGAGCGGCGAAGGATGGCGCGAGCTTTCGAGGGGCACGACGATCGGCTACGCGCGTCTGGAGCGGTTTGCCCCGGCCGTGCTGCGTCGCATCCGGCTGACGATTGAAGATGCCGTCGTCCGCGCCGGAGCCTCTGACGATCAAGGTCTACTGACCGGCTCGTAGTACTTCTTGTACATTCCGCGCCGAAAGAGCCAGCCACCCAGCGGACCGCCCCATCCGAGGACGTGATACATGTAGCCGAGGTCCATCATCTCGATCAGGTTTCCGTCGAAATCCTTCGCGAAGAAGAATGAGTGACCTCTCGGGGAGCGCTCCGGCCTGCTCAGGCACTCGACTCCTTTGCCGACCAGATAGTCGTACCACCTCGGAAGATTCCTGACGTTGAACGAGAAGTGCGTGAGTCCCACGCGATTCCAGGAAACAGGCATCGGCGGCTGTTGCGGCTGGAACTCGAAGATCTCGAGCACGCCGCCCCCAGGAACGCGGATCCAGCCAATCTTGCAGCGAGGCTGCGGCGCATCCACGCCGAAGAACGTCCGCACGCGCTCGGGAGGAGTGTCCGCCACGCCTACGAGCGGGCAGCCGAAGACGTCCCAGTAGAACTGAACCGCCCTGTTGAAATCGGACACCGTGATACCGACGTGGCTGAACGATCGCGCCCTCATGTGGTCTCCAGAATGTGGTCCGCCACCCTCAATGCCTGCGCCACGATCGTCAGGCCGGGGTTGACCGCTGCCGACGAGGGAAAGAACGACGCGTCGACGACGAAGAGATTCTCGACGTCGTGGGTGCGGCACCACTGATCGAGCACGGACGTGCGCGGGTCGTGACCGAACACCAGCGTGCCGCACTGATGCGTCGTGTTCTTGCTGTGATGCGAATGCTTCATCACTTTCCAGTAGCCGAGACGATGGAGGATCCTCGTCGTCTGTTTCACCAGCTGCTTGTGCGCGATGAGATTGTTGGGTTGATAGTGCAGGCGAATCTGGCCGTTGGCGTCGACGGTGACACGGTTCTCGGAACGCGGCAGATCCTCGGACATGACCAGCCAGTCGATGCCGCGCGAAACCCACCATTCGTACGCCCCGAGCGGGACCCAGGGCACGACCGTCTGCGCCATGACGCCGTGCGTCCGGCCCTGCGACTGAATCTGTCCGAGCGGATACTTCGAGTCTGGCCCGCGCAGGTAGAAGTCGTTGATGGCGACGGTCTTCTGAAAGACGATGTCGTTCTTCCGCAGCGGATGAAACCCCTGCATCATCGTCGCCAGGTGCGCCATGTAGCGCCGGCCGACGAGGCCTGAGGAATTGGCAAGGCCGTCGCGGTGGGCGTCGTTGGCAGATCGCAGGAGCAGTGCCGCCGAGTTGACGGCTCCGCACGACACCACGAACTGCGACGCCCCGACCCGGCGCGTCTCGCCGTTACGCTGAACGTCGACGGCGATCACTCGCGAGCCGTCCGGATCGGTGATCAGCCGGCGCGCAAACGCGTTGGTCCACATGTCGACGTTCGGATGGCGGATGGCCGGCTGAACGCCACACACCTCTGCGTCACTCTTCATCTCGATGCGGCACGGGAACGAGTTGCAGGTGTTGCACAGCCGGCAGCCGTTCTCTTCGCCAGGCCGGATGAGGCCCAGGGGAAGCGGTGAAGGATGCAGTCCCTGGTGACGGAGGGAGTCCACAATCGCCGCCATGCCCGGCGCATGTGGCACCGGCGCATACGGATACGGTCCGCGTGGCGGCTCGGTCGGGTCGACTCCGCTCTGGCCGTGCACGTGATACAGACGCTCGGCACGGTCGTAGTAGGGCTCGAGTGTTTCGTAGGTGATCGGCCAGGCCGGCGACACGCCGTCGATGTGCTCGGTCGCCTGGAAGTCTTCACGCCGCAGGCGGTAGAGCACGCTCCCCCAGAACTTCGTGTTGCCGCCAACGCCGTAGTGCGTGTACGGCAGGAATGCGTCACCGCTCGCGTCGAGCCAGCGCTCGGTCGCCCGGTAGCGCAGATGCTTCCAGACCGCTTCCGGGTTCCAGTTCTCATCCTCACGCGGCACGACGTCGCCGCGCTCGAGCACGAGAATGCGTCGGCCGCTGGCCGACAGTGCGTGCGCCATCGTGCCGCCGCCGGCGCCGCTGCCGATGATGATGAGGTCGTAATGATCGATCACTGATGAAAATCAGCCCTCAGCTGTCCGCTGGGAGCCGTTCGCTCGGAATACTCGCGTAAATCTGATCCATGAGCCGCTGATCCTCGATGGCCCGCTCCAGGCTCATCTCCGGCGGCGCGCCGGTGCGAATCGACCGCGCGAAGTCGCGGTACATCGCCTGGTACCCGCGGATGTCGCGGAATCCAGGCAGGATCAGCCTCGGAAACCCTTCCCGCGGGCCAGGACGAACAGCCCGTTCGACTCGAACGTGATGATACCGTCGCGGCCGAACAACTTCGAGAGGCGAAGCCCCTTCAGGAGCGACGGAATCTCGCGCGAATAGAAGAGCGCGCCGACCGCCTCGTTGTCGTACTGAAACGCCACCATCATGCTCTTGGCGCGCCTGTCCGGGCCGGCCGGCGACGGCGCCGGCCGATAGCCGTGAATCGTCGTGATCCGCGGCCCCAGGCTTCCGGCCATGTGCAGCCAGTGGATGCCTTCCTCGAAAAATGCGTCGCCGCCCGCCATGCTTTCGTCGTTCCGCCAATCATCCGCGGTCTTCAGCCTCTTGACGATCGTCGTGAAGTGCGCAAACACCATGTCGCCGATCTGCCCATCCGCCAGCAGGCGTCGCAGGACGACCGCCAGCGGCTTGTAGTGATCGTTCTCGCCGACGAGCACGACACGGCTCGGCGCGGTCTCTCGCGGCGCGGACCGCCTCGTAGTCCGCCATCCGCAGGAACGCCGGCTTCTCGACGAGCACGTGTTTGCCTGCGGCGAGCGCCTGGAGCGTGAGGTCGAGATGAAAGCGCGGCGGCACGGCGACGACGACGGCGTCGACGGCCGGATTGGCGATCGCGGCACGGTAGTCGGCGTGGCTCTCGATCCCGCCGTAGCGGGCGCAGAACTCAGCCGCTCGGGCTTTGTCGCGGCTGGCGAAACTGCACACGATCTCGCCCCTGAGCGACCGGAGATTCCTGTTGTGCACCCCTGTGATGAACCCGCAGCCAAGGAACGAGATGTGCAGCGGCTGAGCCAAGCCTTCATCATATCGCGCTGGCGTCCGCCGCGGCCCTATGGGTTGACGTCTGACCCAAAGCCCGCACATACTCAGGTGAGATGTCAACCCAAGCGCGCGCGTTGCCCGAGTAGTCGGCTGATGGCAGCCTTCTGGCGTCGGCGAACGCACGGCGACTTCTCGGAAGAAATCCAGGCGCACCTCGATCTGGAAACGGATCGCCTGGTCGCGGACGGTTACACCCGCACCGATGCCAGCGACGCCGCCCATCGATCCTTCGGCAACGTCGCGATCGTCAAGGAACGATTCTACGAGACGAGCCGCTGGATGTGGCTCGAACATCTCGTTCAGGACTTGCGCTACGCGTGGCGAGGGCTTCGTCACAGTCCTGCGTTTCTCGCAACGACGGTTCTGACGCTGGCCGTCGGGCTGGGGCTCGTCACCGTGGCGTTCTCGGTGTTCAACGCCTACGTCCTGAGGCCCTATGCGGTTCGCGATCCGTACAGCCTCCATCGCATTGCCTGGACCGCTCCCGATGGTGGTGGTCAGCAATTTCGCTGGCGCGACTACGTGGCGGTGCGAGAGCGCGCGGATCTGTTCGAGGCGGTCATCGCCGAACACACTCGGTTCGTCTCGTCGCAGGGCCGGCCGCTCGCAACAGCCCTGGTGTCTGAAAACTATTTCGACGTCCTCGCTCCGGCCATGACACTGGGCCGCGCCATCGGATCGAGTGATGCCGACGCCGTCGTGTTGAGCCATCAGGCGTGGTCGCGGCTGTTCGCCCGCGACCCGTCCGCGATCGGCCGCACGATCGACGTCTCCGGCCGCCAGCTGACGATCGTTGGTGTCGTCGGGCCGGAGTTCGTCGGCCTCGGCGACATGCCGCGCGATCTCTGGGCGTCCTATCCGGCATTTGCAGCAGCCCTGTCCGGAGCTTCTCGGCGTGGATCCGCCACGCGCCATCGAGATCACGGCGCGCCTCCGCCGCGGCGTGACCGCAGCCCAGGCGGGTGGCGCGCTGACACCGTCAATGCCAGAGATGGTGGAGCAGGTGGGTGACGTGCGGGCAACCGTCACCGTTCAGGCCTCGCCGAACCCGTTGTCGCTGGAGATGCTGGCAATCCTGTCGCCGGTGTTTGCGGCCTTCGTCCTCGTGCTGGTCACCGCGTGCGCCAACGTGTCGAATGTGATGCTGGCTCGTGCGATCGCGAGACATCGCGAGATTGCCGTGCGGCTGTCGATCGGCGCCAGCCGCGGACGCGTGATCCGCCAGCTGCTCACGGAGGGGCTGCTCATTGCGGCGCTGTCCGGCTTTGCCGGCCTGGTGCTGGCGGCCGTTGCGCTCCGCGGGGCGATGGCGGTGATGCTCGACACGCTGCCGCCGTCGGTTGTCGCGATCCTTCGCGTCGCGCCAATCGATTTCGACTCTCGCGTGTTTCTGTTCGCGCTCGCCGCCTCCGCGGCGACGACCCTGCTGTTTGCCCTGTTCCCGGCCGTGCAGGCATCGCGGCTGACCCTGACCGATGGTCTCCGCGGTCACGGGACAGGCACGACGAAGAGCACGACTCTGCAGAACGCGCTCGTCGTTGCGCAGGTGGCGGTCTCGATTGTCCTGGTCATTACGGCGCTGACGCTCGCGCGAAATGGCGCCGCAATCGGCTCAATTGATCCCGGCTACGACACGCGTGGCGTCCTGTCGGTGAACGTTCGGGAGGACAGGACCGATCTCGTGCCCAAACTGGCCCTGATCCTGGAGTCAGAACCTCGGGTGGCGGAAGTGGCCACGGCCACCAGCAACCCCTTGTTCGTGCGCACGCGCGCGATTGCCGCCGCGTCCGGGCAAGCGTCCGGCGCCAAGGCCAGCCGCTACACCTTCGTATCGCCCACGTACCTTTCGGTGCTCCGCATCCCCGTCGTCCAGGGTCGTGGATTTCGGGAAGACGAAGCGAAGTCGGCGGCGCCCGTGGCCATTGTCAGCGCCGCGACGGCGCACGCGTTCTGGCCTGGAGAGGATCCGATCGGAAAGACGCTGACCATCGAGCGCGCGGAGGGTCGCCCCGTCGACGACCTCCCGGGCTACTCGCGTCTCACCGTCATCGGGACCGTACGCGACGTGGTCAGCGGCTTGCTGGTGGATGGACATGACACCAACCACATCTATCTGCCTGCCAGCCACGGCGACAGTCACGTCGGCGCCTTGCTCGTCAGGGGCAGGACCGATCGCGAGCCGGGCCCCGAGGTGCTTCAGCAGTTGTTCCGACAGGCCGCGCCTGATCCCGAGGCCTTCGAAGCCTTGCCGCTCGACGAGATGCGCGCCTTGCAGGTCTATCCGCTTCAGGCCGCGTCGTGGGTCGGCTGTTTTCTGGCCGCCGTCGCCCTGGTGCTGAGTGTGTCCGGGCTGTATGGTGTGCTGACCTATACGCTCAATCAACGCACCAGAGAGATCGGTATTCGCATCGCGCTCGGCGCGACATCGCGCGCCGTCGTCCGCCTTGTGATGACGCAGTCCGGTCGTCTCGCGGGCCTGGGAGCGGGGATTGGGCTGACCGCCGCGTTCATAGTCATGCGCACGCTCAGCGCTGCGGTCCAGCTTCGCCAGGTGTCCCTGCTCGACATCGTCGCCTTCGCGGCGGGGCTGATCGTGATCGTCCTTGCCGCAGCCCTGGCCGCGTATCATCCCGCCCGCAGGGCCATCCGCGTGAGCCCTGCGTTGACGCTCCGCGCTGACGGCTGATTGTCAGGGAACTGACGCGTGCCGTGGTTCGTGGTCCGTGGCTCGTCGCTCGACAGGCGTATCGAGCGCGCGGCTCCGCTCTACGAGCGACGAGCGACGAGCACGGACGAGGACCACGGCAAGCGTCAAACGATAAGGTCCGTTTCTGACCAGCCGTCGATCCGCGTACGGGCTACACTCGGTGAATGGAACTGGACAGGCAGGTGTGCGATCGGGCCCGGCGATCGCGGGACGCACGCTTCGACGGCCGCTTCTTCATCGGCGTCACGAGCACCGGCGTGTATTGCCGTCCCATCTGTCCCGCGCGCGAGCCGAAGCAGGAACACATTCTCTACTTTCAGACAGCCGCCGCGGCTGAGGCGGCCGGCTTCCGCCCGTGTCTGCGCTGCCGGCCCGAGGCGTCGCCAGGCACCCCGGCCTGGCTGGGAACATCGGGCCTGGTGTCGCGCGCGCTGAGGCTGATCAGCGACGGCGTGCTGGATGGACATGGCGTGGACGATCTGGCTGACAAGCTCGGCGTCACCTCCCGCCACCTCCGCCGTCTCTTCCTTCAGCACCTCGGCGCGACGCCGCTCGACGTGGCGCTGACGCGCCGAACCCACTTCGCGAAGCGATTGATCGACGAGACGTCGCTTCCGCTCAGAGAGGTCGCGTTTGCCTCCGGCTTCGGAAGCCTGCGCCGCTTCAACGACCAGATTCGGCGGACGTACGCGCGCACACCAACTGAAATCAGGCAGCGAGCGCGATCCCAGCCACCCACTCGATCTGAAACATACCGATTCCGGCTGGCCTTTCGTCCGCCATACGACTGGGACGCACTGCTGGCATTTCTCAAAGCGCGGGCGACACCCGGGGTCGAGGCCGTCGATCGTTCCCGGTATCGCCGGACGATCGCGGTTGACGGCAAAAACGGCGTCATCGAGGTATCTCGCGCGCCGGACGGATCCGCGCTCAACCTCGAGGTCCGATTTCCTGACTCTCGCGCGCTGCTCTTCATTGTGGAACGCGTTCGACGGATGTTCGACCTCGGTGCGGACCCGAACGCCATCGCGACGTGTCTGTCAGGCGATCCGCTTCTTCGCGATCTCCTGAAGGCACACCCCGGCATTCGCATGCCGGGTGCGTGGGATGGCTTCGAGCTCGCGGTTCGCGCGATCCTCGGACAGCAGATATCGGTGTCCGCGGCGACGACCATTGCCGGGCGCGTTGCGACCATGTGTGGTTCGGCGGTCAGCGAGGGCGGTGAACTGAGCCGGCTGTTTCCCACAGCCATCCAGATGGCGAACGCGCCGATCGAGCGGGCCGGGGTCATCGCGGCTCGCGCCGGAGCGATTCGCGGGCTCGCTCGACGCGTCGCGGAGAAAGCGATCTCGTTCGGCCCCTTTGTCAACCAGCACGAGATGGTGACAGCACTGCGGTCGCTGCCCGGCATCGGCGACTGGACGGTCTCCTACATTGCCATGCGCGCGCTCGGCGAGCCGGACGCGTTCCCGAGCGGCGATCTCGTGCTGCGGCGGATGGCTGGCGTCGTCTCACCGCGCGACCTGGACGCACGCGCGGAGGCGTGGCGACCGTGGCGCGCCTACGCGGTCATGCTGCTCTGGCAAGGAGCGACGGATCGGTCCAATCAGTCGAAGCCGCGCCTTTCGGACGGCGGCCGTTTCAATGTCCCCCTGACGCCGGAGGCGGTAGACGAAGGCCGAAGAGTGAGAGGATAATCGTCTTCCTCTCCCGTGCACATTCCTGCGAGACCTGACGCCAGCACTGCGTCCGGCATCGGCCGGCGGCCTGACGCTTCGTACCTCGTTTCCACACATCTCTTTGGCGACTTCGGGGAAGATGCCCTGAACGACCTGGCATCCTCGTGCCGCACGGTGACGCTGAAGTCAGGCGATGTGCTGGTGCGCGAGGGCGAGGTTGGGGACCGCATGTATGTCGTCGTTGCCGGCCGTCTCCGTGTGACACATCGCGGCACCGACGGCACGGACTCGTATCTGGGTGAAGTGCGGACCGGCGAACACGTCGGCGAGGGCGCGCTGCTCGATGGCGCGCCGCGAATGGCGACCGTCACTGCCGCGTCGGATTCCACGGTGCTCGAGATTTCCCGCGAGTCGCTGAATACTTTCCTCGAACGCCACGCCTCAGTCCGCGCATCGCTGCGCGAATCGCTCGAGTATCGTCTGCGGTGGGCCCGGACCCGCCGGTTGCGCCCGGATCGCGATGCGCTCATCCGCACGCTCTCCGATGCGCTTGGCGTCGTCGACGTCACGGCGCTGACGTTCCTCGCCGACGAGGTCGGATGGGAGACGCTGCCGCGCGGCGCGATCCTGATGCGTCAGGACGAGCGTGGCGATTGCCTTTACTTCGTGGTGTCGGGGCGATTGCGCGTATTCGGCGTCCGTGACGACGGCGAAAGGATCAACATTGCGACAGTAGGTCCCGGTGAAACGCTGGGTGAGATGGCGCTCCTCTCGAACGAGCCGCGCTCAGCGTCGGTCGAGGCGTTGTCCGATGCCGAGCTGCTTCGACTCTCGAAGGCCGGCTTCGACAGGCTGATCAATGAGCACCCGCAGACGATGGCTGTCTTCACCAGAATCATCGTCGCCAGGCTGGCCAACCGGATCCGATCGCGCTCGACCGTCACGCAGCTGCGGACGATGCCGCTGGTGACGCTCGACGACTGCGAAGACGTCGTCCGCACCCAGCACCTGGTGCTGCGCAACCTGAAGATCACGCAGATGTATCACCGGCTGTCGGTCGAGTTGACGATGCTGCTCGGGCATGCCGACGCCAACTGGTGCACTTTCGCGTGCAATGCGTCGAAGACGGCCGGGTATTCCATTCGCCGCGAAGAGATCCCGATGGCCGAGCTGTTCGCGCTGATGCGCCGGTCAGGCCCCTTTCAGCGTCCGCTCTCTGCAATTCGGCGGAGGGCGCTGAAAACATCGATCGCTGCGCGGTGCGATCGGATTCTCCAGGCCGTCACGGACGCCATCTCGGCGGGCAACCTGAAGGTGTTTGCCGAACTCGGGCCAGTCTTCTCACGACTGATCCATACGTTCCACTCCGATGTGGAGTACGACGGCGACAAGCTGGCGCGCTTCCTGTCCACGTTGAAGGCGGGCCCTACCGAAACTGGTGGACAAGACACGCTCGCCGAGGCGCTCACGCACTATTACGAGGCGGTCTTCGAACACAGTCCGAAGAAGAAGACCGAGCTGATCCTCCTCGGCAACATCAAGGTCGGGCTCCACGAACAGATGCGCCTTCAGCCGAACATCGTCGAAGCGTTGAACGCGCCGCTCGCCGTGGGCCTCCACGGCGCCTCATTCTCATGGTTGCGGCGACTCTTGCCGGGGTTCGCCGTGACGGCGCTGGAACGCTGGTTCGCCGCGCGGGAGCGCGGTCTTGTCGAATGGTTCACGAAGCTGTGGCGTCGTCTCGTGACGCGCAGCCTGATGACCATCCGCCTGCCGTATGGAGATCTGCGCCTCGGTGCCGACGTTCCCGAGTTGCCCAACGCCAGATTGTTTGCCGACATGCTGCAGACCCTCGAGAACCCTGAGCTCGTGCGGCTCGTCGCCAGGTACCAGCTCCCGACCCCGAAGCGGCGTTCGCGCGCCGCAGACTGGGGCTCACTCGACGATCGCATGCGCTTCATCGTGAACCTGTTTCGCAGCCGGCAGAAGAGCCTCGAGCTCTTCGATCAGCCGTTCTTCTACGAACAGCGTCTCGAGATGGCGGCAAATCGGATACCGTCGGGGGAGCTCTAGAAGGCTGCACACGCTGTCATTCCCACCTTCCAACTCCCAAAAGGGAAGCCGCGACCAACTTGCTTTGGGTGTTGGGAGTTGGAGTTGGAAGTTGACAGACATGTGACCTTCGCCTTTTCATCCGCCGCGCCGACTGCCCTTTCCGAAGTACCGGTCGATGAGCCCCCATAGCACCAGCAGCGGCATCATCATGACCGCCGCATAGATGGCAACCGTCGCGCCACCCGGGCCCGTCAGCAGTGCGCCAATCCGATCGCGAAACGGATCGTCGTTGACCAGGTAGGTCCATGTCGAGGCTGGGGCCTTCACGCCTAGCGACTCCAGATCGACCGCGTTGCCTCGGACGCGTACCATCTCGAGCGCAGTCTCCACAGCCTCATCGATCCTGTCGTCGATCTGCGAGAACGCCTTGATCGCCTGCGCGGAGAATGTCGGTCAGCGGATCCTGTCCGCCAAGGCGGACGAGGTGAATACCTTCACGAAGGTCGGCGCAGAGCGCCAGGTGATCGCGCCAGGCCCGGTCGATCTCGAACAGCATCACGATCTTTTCTGCTCGGTCCACCGCCTCTTCGCCCACGGCCTCGACAAGCGTCAGACGACGAGTTGGGTGGCGCGCCCAGATGTCAGGAGCGTCTCGATCGTGCAGGACGTCCTGTCGACGCTCCATCATTCGCCGATGCTGTTCGTCGGCGATCGCGGTGTATTTCGAGATCGTCCGTCGGATCTCGAAGTTCTGGCCTTCTATAATCCGCTGTGCCCTTGCGATCTCGCGGCGCACGAGGGGGTTATCGATCGGCGAGTCGCTCGTCTCAGGCAGGAGGCGCGCGGGAATCAGGTTCTTGAGCCCGTATCGGACCAGCAGCTCGTCTTCGAGGCTGATGAAGGACCGCGATTCACCTGGGTCGCCCTGTCGGCCGGCACGGCCCTTGAGCTGCTGGTCCACCCGTCGGCTCTCGTGTCGATTCGTCGCAATCACGTACAGTCCGCCAAGCGCCACGACCCGATCGCGATCCGCCGCGTTCTTCCCTCCTAACCGGATGTCCGTGCCGCGCCCTGCCATGTTGGTGGAGATCGTCACGGCGCCAAGGGCGCCCGCACCGGCAATGACGTGCGCCTCGGCCTCGTCGTTCTTGGCATTCAGTACCTGACACTCGACTCCGGCGTTCCGCAGACGCAGCGCGATGCGTTCGGATTCCTCGACCGTCGACGTGCCGACGAGTACCTGGCCGCCCTCTCAGATTGGCCGCCCGAACCTCCTCCACGAGCGCACGCTCCTTGGCGTCGCGGTGGGTGAACACGAGGTCCGGATGATCGATGCGAATCATCGGCCGGTGCGTGGGGACGACGACGACCTCGACGCCGTAGAACTGCCGCAGCTCGTCGGCGGCAGCCTGCGCCGTTCCGGTCATGCCGCCGAGACGCGGATAGAGGCGGAGAAAGTGCTGCAGCGTGATCGAGCCGAGAATGCGCCCCTGGGTCTTGGGCTCGAGTCCCTCCTTGGCTTCGAGCGCCGCCTGCAGGCCATCCGGCCAGTGACGATCGTCGACGACGCGACCGGTGAACTCGTCGACAATCGCAATGCGGCTGTTCCGGACGATGTAGTCGACGTCGCGGAGCAGCAGTGCACGCGCGTGCAGCGCGCAGTTGAGCTCGGTCAGCAGCCGGTAGTTGTCATCGCCGTGCAGGCTGCCGCACGCAAGGGTCCGCTCGACGTGCTCGATGCCCGCCTCCGTCAGGTTGATGTCGCGACCGTACTCGTCCGTCGTGAAGTGAACGTCCGGCAGGAGCGCCGCGACGACGCGGGCCAGTTCGGCGGCACGCGATTCACCGCCTCCGGCGCTGCCCGCGATCACGAGCGGCACGCGCGCCTCGTCGATCATCAACGAGTCGGCTTCGTCCACGATGGCGCTGTGAAACGGCCTGTGGACGAGGTCTGCCTGGTCGTAAACGAGGAGATCGCGCAGGTGATCGAAACCTGCTTCCTTGGCTGTGACGTAGGTGACGTCCGCGAGATAGCTGGCGCGTCGCTGGGCGAGCGTCATGCCGTGCTGAACATACCCGACCGAGAGGCCGAGCATGCGATAGATGGGCCCCATCCACTCGGCATCGCGTCTGGCCAGGTAGTCGTTGAAGGTGAGGACGTGCACGCCGCGGCCGGTGAGCGCGTGCAGCGCCGAAGGCATGACGGCGGTGAGCGTCTTGCCCTCACCCGTTTGCATCTCGACGACGGCGCCACGCTCGAGGGCGAGGCCGGCCACAATCTGCACGGTGAACGGCCGCTGGCCGAGGGCACGCGCCGATGCTTCACGAACCAGGGCGAACGCCTGCGTTCGAACCGCGCGGGAAACGCGGCCGCCGCGCGACTTCTCGCCGGATGCCGTGCCAGCGGTCTCGAAGGTCGGCGTCCGACAGCGCCCGGATCGAGCCCTCGAGCTCGACGATCGCGGCGAGATCCTCGTCGAAGGTGCGCAGATCCAGCTGCACGGCCGATCCTTGCAGCCGCCTGATCCGTTGGCGAAAACCGATCGGGTTCCTTACGCCGCCAGCCGGGCGGACAGATGTGTGCATGACTCTCTCCTTCGCGAGACCACACGTCATCGACGGCGCTTGCGCCGTCCGTTGAAGCGGTTGACTGGTTACGCGAGCGAGAGTGCGGGCGGGGCGCGGGACGGAAGGAGAGCAACGAGCGAACCCGTCTGCTCGTCAGCCCGAACCGGCGACAGGTGCGATGCCGATAGGCGCGAGATCCGGCAGCAGGACCCACTGCGGATCGACGATCGCCGCGTGCAGCGCCGACGCCCCGGGCAGCAGGCCTGCCAGCAGGACGGCCACGATCAGCAGTCGAACGAGGGACCGGGGTGGTCTCGGCATGTCGGCGATCGAGAACATCTTAACGCGAAAGACCTGCTGTCGTGTAAGCCTTGATAAGGGCCACCTCCTAACCTCTTAGAACCGGTACAAGTAAGACGCTTTGAAGAAGAGCCCTCGCTGGCTCGTCTGATACTCACCGTGCCCGAGTACCCACTCGCCATTGTCGAAATCACGCTGCTCGACGAGAGAGCCATATCCCAGGTAGACGACCGTTCCCGGCCTGAGTTCGTAGGACGCGAGGAGATCCGTCAGGACCTGGTAGCGCGAGCTGTCGTACTGCGCGATGGCCCGGATGAAGAACTGACGCGAGAACTGATACGTCGTCCGGCTGTAGATGATGTCCAGGTCGTAAACGCGTTCGCCTGTGGCCTCACGATCGAACGTGATGTGTCGGTAAGACAGAGCCTGTGAGAGCCGTCCACTCGGCTGCAGCGTGAGGCCCAGCGCTCGAATCCTTCAGCGCGGCCCTGAAACGGCACATCGGGGTCGTAGAAAACGCCCAGGCCGAACATGTACTGACCCTCCAGGAACAGCCAGCGATACAACTGCACGTTGCCCTGAGCGCGCCAGTTGCCGCGGTCGAACTGCTGCCCGGCCCAGATCTCGAATCCTTCGAAGTTGTCGAGCCGGATGAAACCCTGACGTGTGAAGTTCATCCGCACCCCGGTGACCTGAAGGAGCTCGTTACCTCCGGCGTTCCGATCGCGACCTCCCTGAGTGAACGAGAAGGGCGCGATCCGATGCACCCATGGATACTTGTCCTTGGCGGGATAGAAGTTGAGCTCGGCGTAGCCCCAGCCGCTGGTGATGCCGACGCGGTTGATGAACGCCGTTTCCATCTCGAAGCCGCGATCGTAGTGCTCGGCAAAGCCCACCAGGTTCACCCGGCGCGTGCTGTATTCGTAGCCAGCCTGTGCGCCGATGCCTGAGGTCGAGTCCGGTTTGATGCGGGTGCGCGCGTGGCCGACGCAAGAAGAAAACCACTGAAGCGCTGCGTCGCGGTCACCCGCCATGATGTGTCGGCGCCAATAACCCGGTTATACCCGCCTGCGAACTCGGTGTCGACGAGCAGGCTGCCCACGTAATTGCTCGGTCCGAGACTGAACTGGCCGCGGAGCACGTTGAAGAGGCGATCTTTGCCGAAGTCGGGATCATCAGACTGGCAGGTTGCGCCCGGCCGCCTGATCGAGCGCCGTGAGTGTGCCGAAGGCGAAACGACCGACGCTGCCGGTCAGCTTCGCACCGAAGATCGGATCCACGATTCGCCGCGTGTGCACGGCGCGCTGCAGGCTATTGTCGTTGCCTTCCCCAGCCAGCCTGAAGATGCCCGCGCCTTCCATGAAGAACGGCCGTTTCTCCGAGAAGAAGATCGGGAAGCGCTGATTGACCTCTACCTGAAAGGCGTCACTCTCGACCTGACTGAAGTCCGGGTTCAGCGTCGCGTCGAGTGTGATGGTCGACGTCAGTCCGTACTTGCCACTCAAGCCGAGGTCGCCCTCGTCGTCGGCAACGCCCCAGAGACCCGGTGACGTCCGCGATTCGTTGCGCGAATACGTGGCTGATGGGATGAGCTCGCGTGCGAGCCGCGACTTCAACTCATCGAACATCAGCGATGCGTGTTTCTCGAACACCCATTTGCCGGGTTCGAGCGCGGGCCACGAAACAGACATCCCGATACGGCTCACCCGCCTCCAGAAGAGCACCCCCATGCGAACGTTTGTGCCGCCCTTGAAAGCGGATGCTCTGCAGTGGCACGCGCATCTCGACGGCGTAGCCGGTCTGGTTCAGCCGGCCGGCGCTGTCCCAGACATAGTCAGGCGACTTATCCTCGCCACCGGCGACGCTGTTGAGCATGTCGAGCTGCACGCCGCTCGGGTTCGCCATGAAGTGATAGGAGAGTTGGCCGGTCCCGAGCGCATCCAGACTGAAGCCGACCCAATCATCGGACCAGATGTTGTCACGTCGAGTAATGGAGGTCTTGATTCCCGACGGCTCCGGATCGTCACACTGAAAAGCGAAGTAGATGAAGGACTCGTCGTAGGTCATCCACACCCGGGTCTGTTGCTTGATCCGCTCACCGTGAAGCGGGTTGTAAGTGAGAAAGTCGCCCGTCTCAAGCGGCTGATTGCGCCACACATCGTCATCGAGCACCCCATCGATGATCGGCGGTTGGTTGGCGCGCGGCGGGTGCAGGGCCGGACGGGCTGGTGCCGGCTGGCGACTGTTCAGCGCGCGCAATTTCGCGGCTGGACGCCTCCATCACCATCGGAACGAGGATGATGGACGAGGTCAGCAAAACCGGGGGCAAACGACAGGGCCAGAGCACGAAATTTTAGACGGGCGACGCGTCCTCATCGTTGCGCAAGAAATCCTGTGAAGCGGTCTAGAATTCCTGAGTATGGAAACGGTCCTGAAAGACCTTCGTTACACGCATCCGAGCGATCCGCAGAGATCTGGCGTTTTTCGTCATTGCCGTCCTGATTCTCGGCATCGGCATCGGTGCCAACACAGCCATTTTCAGCCTCGTCAACGCGCTCCTGCTGCGGCCGTTGCCTTTTCCCGATTCCGATCGGCTCGTGTGGATCGAGAACAACGGCGGAAATCGGCCGCAGACCGCCGGCGCCGGTGGCCCATCGAGTCTTTCAGGCCGCACGTCGCGCGCGCTCACGTTCGACGCGTGGCGGACGCGCAACACGACGTTCGAGGATGTCGGCGGCTACTTTGCTTTCTTCAACTACGGCAGCGCGAAGCTCACGACGGGCGACGAATCGGAACGTCTCGTCGACGTCGGCGTGACGTGCACGTTCTACAGCACGCTGGGTGTGCAGCCGGCGCTCGGCCGTCTGTTCCTCGCCGAGGAATGTCAGCAGAACGGCCCGCGGGCGGTGCTCATCAGCCATCCGCTCTGGGAGCGCCGCTTCAACGCCGACGCCGGTATCGTGGGCCGGGCCATCACGTTGAACGATCGACCGGCGACGATCGTCGGAGTGATGCCGGCGTCGTTCGATTTCGGATCGGTGTTCGTGCCCGGCACACGCGCGGACATCTGGTCGCCATTTCCGATCGACGAGTTCCATGACACGTGGGGAAATACACTGGCGATCGTCGGCAGGCTCAAACCAGGCGTCAGCCATTCAGTCTGCGCAAGCCGAGCTCGAAACGGTGACCGGGGACCTGCAGCGCGCGCGGCCCGAACGTGGACGATTCTACGGCGCAGGAATCAGGCCGCTGCAGGAACATGTCAGCGGCCGGCTGCGTCCTGCGTTGCTGCTGTTGTTCGCCGCCGTCGGTGCGGTGCTCCTCATCGTCTGTGCCAATCTGTCGAACCTCTTTCTCGCGCGCGCGGCGTCCAGGCAACAGGAGATTGCCGTACGAACCGCTCTGGGTGCGAGCCGCTGGCGCCTGATCCGGCAGCTGCTGACGGAAAGCGTCGCACTCTCGTTGTGTGGGGCACTGCTGGGGCTTCTGTTCGCGGTCGCCGCGACCCGCGGCGTCACGCAGTTGAGCAGCTTCGATCTTCCCTTGCTCCAGACGGTGCAGGTCGACGGACTTGCGCTCGCGTTCACCATCGGCGGTCGCTTTGCTGACTGGGCTGCTGTTCGGTCTCGTTCCTGCCCTGCAGATGTCCGTGATC
The DNA here is from genome assembly GCA_963710415.1 of uncultured Acidobacteriota bacterium. GTDB lineage: Bacteria > Acidobacteriota > Vicinamibacteria > Vicinamibacterales > 2-12-FULL-66-21 > CAVQAH01. The sequence continues at coordinate 103,873 of CAVQAH010000008.1, forward strand.
AGACCGCAGGAAGCGTTGAACCAGAACGCGCGGGGATCGACCGACGGCGCGCGCACCGCCTGGATCCGCCGGGCGCTCGTCGTCGGCGAAGTGGCGCTGGCTTGTATTCTCCTCGTCACGGCCGGCTTACTGATTCGAAGCTTCGCACGCGTCCTCGACGTCAATCTGGGTTTCCGTCCCGAGCGCCTGGCCATGCTGCGCGTCGAACCAGGTGCAGATATCACGACACCCGAACAGCGCAACACGTTCCATGAAGAAGTCGTCCGGCGCATCGAGGCGGTGCCGGGCATCGAATCTGCCGCGCTCAGCGATGCGCTTCCGCTCGATCGCAATCGGACCTGGGGCATCGCCGCCAAAGGGCGAGACCTACGGTCCGGGCCAGACCCCCAGCGTTTTCGTTCGCGTCGTCAGCCGCGGGTACTTCAAGACGATGGGGATTCCGATGCGGGCGGGCGAAGACTTCACCGGACGCGAAGTGCGCGGGAAGGATCCGGTGATGATCCTCAACGAGACGGCCGCCCGGCGGCTCTGGCCGAATCAGAACCCGATCGGCCGGATTGCGAGCACCAACGGCGCGGACTATCGCGTGATCGGCGTGGTTGGAGACGTACGTCATACCTCGCTCGAGGAAGGTTCGGGAAACGAGATGTACCTCGCGATCACGAGCACCGGGTCGCCGTCGGCCGATCTGGTCATGCGAACGACCCTCGATCCATCGGCCATGTCGTCGACCATTCGTGCGGCCTTGCGGCCGGTCGATCCGACGCTGCCAACGACGGACGTGCGTCAGATGCAGCAGCTCGTCGATCATGCCGTGTCGCCGCGGCGTTTCATCATGTGGCTGCTGACGGCATTTGCCGGACAGGCGCTGATCCTCGCATGCCTCGGCATCTACGGCGTCGTCGCGTATTCGGTGACCGAGCGAACCCGCGAGATCGGAATCCGCATGGCGCTCGGCGCGTCCAGGGGCGAGGTGCAACGAGGCGTGTTGCGCGAGACGCTTCTCCTGGCAGCGGCCGGAGTAACGCTTGGCCTGCTCGGGGCGCTGGCCGCCGGCCGGGTTATCCGGACCCTGCTCTACGATCTGTCCGCGACCGATCCCGCGACTTATGTGCAGATGGTCGTAGTCCTCGCGCTGGTCGCGCTGGCTCGCCGGCTACATCCCGGCGCGTCGCGCGTCGCGCATCGACCCGATGGACGCGTTACGAGCGGGTTGATCGCCGAACGTCGCGGCCGACCGGGAACGCGCGCGGCTCTCGGTACATCTAATCCTCGAATGCCTACAAAAGCCGTCCTGGACGACGCCGATCTCGCCGGCCGGATTGCGCATAAGGACCAGGCCGCCTTCGAAGCCTTCGAGGCGCTGATGCGCAAGCACAACGGCAGGCTCTTCCGCATCGCGAGGGCCATTCTGAAGGACGATGCCGACGCTGAAGATGCGTTGCAGGATGCCTACCTCGACGCGTACCGCCACATGGATGGTTTCCGCGGCGGGTCTCAGCTGGCCACGTGGCTGACGCGGATTGTGATCAACCAGGCGCTGGGCCGGCTGAGGAAGCAGAAGCGCGAGCGAGTGGTCGTGCCGTTCGCGCGGCGGCGCTCCAGCAAGAGGAAGCGATCAGCCAGTGGAGCTGCCTGACGAGAAAGGGGAGTCGCCGACCAACGCCGCGTTGCGAGCAGAAGTCCGCCGCATGCTCGAGCGGCGAATTGACGAGCTTCCGGTCGCCTTCCGCACCGTCTTCGTCATGCGTGAAGTCGAGGACATGACCGTCCAGGAAACCGCTGAGTGTCTTTCCATTCCGCCGGCGACCGTCCGCAGTCGGCTCTTCCGTGCGCGCTTGCTGCTGCGCGAAGCTCTTGCCCGCGACTTGGACACCGCAACCATCGACGTCTTTCCTTTGCCGGTCAGCGATGCGATCGGATCGTGGCCGGAGTCTTGCGTCGAGCATCAGAGTCAGAGGCGTAGATCGCACGGGAACGCCCGACGGGGTCCGGACATCGAATGTCGTATGTCCCGGGAGGCGGTCCCGGTTCGGACTCGTCATTAGTCAGACTCGCTCATCAGTTGCTGACTCAACAAGGAGTTGCTCAATGAAACGGTTAGTTATTCTCGTCGCCGCTCTCGTCTGCGTGCCGGTTGCCAACGCGTTCGCGCAGGCCGTCACCGACGCGCAGATCGCGCACATCGTCGTGACCGCCAACCAGGTGGACATCGATGCGGGCAAGCTGGCGGCATCCATGGGATCGCACGCCGACGTGAAGAAATTCGGGCAGCAGATGGTCACGGATCACACCGGGGTCAACAAGCAGGCGACTGCTCTCGCGGCGAAGCTGAAAGTGACGCCGGAAGACAACGCCACCAGCAAGAGCTTGAAAGCGGGAGGCGAGAAGAACATCGCGAACTTGAAGACGCTGAAGGGTGCAGCGTTCGACAAGGCCTACATCGACAACGAGGTGAACTATCACCAGGCGGTGCTCGACGCGATGGACAAGACGTTGATTCCGGGCGCCACCAACGCCGAGCTGAAGGCGCTGCTGACCAAGGTGCGGCCCGCGTTCGTCGCGCACCTCGAGCACGCCAAGCACATTCAGTCCACGCTCGGGAAGACCAACTGACGTGACTGTTCTGGCATCGCTCGTCACCGTCATGTCCCTCTGTGGGGCGGCGCCCTGGCGACTGGCCAGGGAACGCAGGCCCCGTCGACGCACACGGTCGTGATGGAGGGCACACGCTTTCAGCCTGCCGATCTGAAGATTGCCGTTGGGGACACGGTTGTCTGGGTCAACAAGGATCCGTTTCCCCATACCGCGACATCGAAGAACGGCGGATTCGACTCGAAGGAGATCGAAGAAGGCAAGTCGTGGAAGAACACGTTCAAGACGAAAGGCGATTTCACTTACGTCTGCATGCTGCATCCGCCGATGAAGGGCACGCTGAAGGTGGAGTAACGCGCGCCGTCGCGTGGAGAGCGCGCCGGAGCCGGTGGTAACGTACCCTGATGGAAATCGGCCCCGGCGCGGTTCACCTGCCTCACTACCTGCCGATCGATCGACAGCGCGACATCCTCCGCACCTGTCGCGCGCTGATCGATGGATCCGTTCCCGCGTACGTGCCCACCGTCCGCGGCGGTGGAAAGATGCACGTGCGAATGCTCTGTCTCGGCAGACATTGGAACGGAAAGACGTATCAGTACGAGTCGGAGCGGTCTGACTTCGACGGTCTGCCGGTTCCAGCCTTGCCGGAGGAGTTCCGAACGATCGCACGCGAAGTCGCAGGCTCGGCCGGCATGACGTTCGAGCCGGACATCTGCATCGTCAACCTCTACGACGCCGAAGGCCGAATGGGGTTGCACCAGGACAAGGACGAAGGGGAGCGATCGCTCGCGGCGGGACTGCCCGTCGTGTCGCTCTCGATCGGGGATACTGCCCGTTTCCTCTTCGGAGGGACCAGGCGGCGCGACCCGATAGCGACGTTGATGCTCGAATCGGGCGACGCCTTCGTGTTCGGCGGCGCCGCCCGCTTGCGTTACCACGGCGTCTCGCGAATCGTCCCGCGAACGGCGCCGGCTGCGCTTGGTCTCGACGGACGGATCAACCTGACGTTCCGTCAGTTCGATGTCGGGTCGAGCGTTGAGCAGACTACCTGGCGGTGATTCGAATGGCCACGCGTCTGTTTCGTGCACGGCCTTCCGGCGTCGAGTTGTCCGCGATCGGGTGCTGATCGCCATAGCCCTCAGCTTCCAGGCGATCAACAGCTACCCCGTCGTCCTTCAGCGCGTTCATGACCGCCATCGCCCTTTCCTCGGACAGTCGGCGATTCGCGGCAGGGTCACCGGAGTTGTCGGTGTATCCGCCAATCTTGACGCGCACCTGCGGGTACGCTTTCAGGATCGCGGCGGTGTTTCTCAGCTGTTCCTGCGAGTCGGCGCGAATCCGTGCTGAGTCGGTCTCGAAGTTCAGCCGATCGAATTCGAACCATGTTTCGCGAGCTGGCTGGCGTGGCGCTTTCAATGAAGTTCAGCAGCCTTGCTTCAGTGCCCGTCGAGGGCACACGCAGATCGGATCCGCCCGGCAGCGATCTCGTCACGTAGCCGCTCGTGCCGACCGGAGCAGGTCCTGAGGTCGACACCTGCGTCGTTTCAGGTACCCGATCCCTACGCAACATGGCGTACAACCCACCTATTGCGAGCAGTGCCAGAAGCGCTGGAATCAACCAGGCCATGGAGGATCGCTGCGGTGGCGGTGGCACCGCGGCACGCACCGCTCCTCGACTTCGCGGCGGTCGTAGGGCCGCGGCGTGCTAACGTCTGAAACGGTCGAGACGGAGGGCAGGATGTGCGAGAGACCCGCCGGCAACGCGTTCGCGATCGAGACTTTCTCCGCAGTGAGGCGACGCGCGAGACCGCTCGCATCGAGGCTGTCGTCGCGGATGATGCGGTTGATGCACCGAGAACGAGTGGCATCGCCAGCGACATCAGCGAAGAAGCAGTGGACGGCTTGAGCCCCGCGTAGCGGGCGAGCCCGTCGGTCAAGCCGCTGAGCCCGTTACCGAAGAGCAGCGACTGAAACTGCCCGATGATGCCCGAACTGCTGGGCGTGGCTTTCGCGCGCTCGAGAAGACGGTCGGGGCTGTCCAGCAGCGAGGGATCGTTGGCCGGATCTTTCGCGAGCGCGAAAATCTGGCTCATGAAGTCCTGGTCGTCCGCACGCGCCGCGAGCGGCGCCAGCACTGTGGGAATCGCAGCCGTCAGACCCTTCTCGAGCGATTGAGAAGGCACACCATAGAGCCCACTCAACTGCGAAACCATCGAAGGAGTGACCACCTGACGCAAAGAGTCGAGTATCGACGCAGACATGAGGCTGCCTCCGGATCATGAGGACGCATGAGTGCGTCAGAAGTGCACACCCCAAGAGTGGTACCAACGCAGTGGCGCCGAGAATCCTCGCCCTTTTTCCTGATCCGTGTTTGATTTGCCGCGACATGCAGTGGCCGGTCGCGACCAGCAGAAGATGAGCAGATGCCGATGAGCTGCCTGGCTCTGCCGGGGTATACTGCGGCCCTCGATTAATGAAGAAAGTCGCAATCGGCTGCGGCGTGGTGCTGCTTCTCGGGTGCGTGATCGTGGGCGGACTGGCCTTCTGGGCCTACCGTCGTGTTCAGCAAACGGTCGCGCAGTTCTCGGAGCTGGCTCAAGTGCCGGAAATCGAGCGTCAAGTCCGGGTCAAGGATCCGTTTGTGCCTCCAGCCTCGGAGGAGCTGACCTCGAGCCAGCTCGAGCAGTTGCTCAGAGTTCAGGCGGCAATCCGCGAGCGGCTCGGTACGCGCTTCGCTGAGTTCGAGAAGCAGTACAAGGTGTTTTCAGAGAAGGACAAGGCCACACTGACCGACGTGCCGACGCTCATCGCCGGATACCGCGATCTGGCGCTCATGTGGCTCGACGCGAAGCGCGGTCAGGTGGAGGCGCTCAACCAGGTGAATCTGTCGCTCGAAGAGTACCGCTGGATCAGAGAACAGTCCTACAAGGCGTTAGGCATTCCGTACGTCGATTTCGACATCGGCATGATCGCCGAGGACATCCGCAGCGGTCAGACGACGAATGACTCTGGGCAGCTGCGTGGATCGATCGGTCCGAGCGGCCCCGAATCGAATCGAAAGCTCGTCGAAGGCCACCGGAAGCAGCTCGAGAGCAACGTCGCGATGGCGTCATTCGGGCTCTAGAGGCCACTCGCTGCTCAGTTTCCGAACTCTGCCACTGCCCACGGCGGACCTGGCGCGGAACTGGATCCAGGGTTGCACTCGCACGCCCCATGCGAAGCAGCGCCCATATCAAAGGACATCCGCTCCACCCGATGTTGATTCCGTTTCCGTTTGCCTATCTGTTTGGCAGCGCGATGATCGACGTCTGGGCGCGGGCAACCGGCAAACGACGCTGGTATCGGACCGCGCAACACATGAACCGGCTCGGCCTGGGGTCAGCGATGATGGCGGCTGTGCCTGGCCTCGTCGACTACACCTTTGCGGTTCCGCCGAGAAGCTCCGCGCGAGAACGCGCGACGCGTCACATGCTGGCCAACCTTTCAGCCGTCGGGCTGTTCGCTGCCGCAGGGGCAGCGCACAGGGATGGTCAACCGCCGCCACTCTGGGCGATCGCTGCCGAGTTGGCTGGAGCAGGTCTTCTGGCTGCCGGCGGGTGGCTGGGCGGCACGCTCGTGTTTCGCAATCAGATTGCCGTCGATCACCGATACGCCGAGGCAGGAAAGTGGCGGGTCGAAGCGCTTGCACCTGAAGCACTGCACTCCGGGCAGATTGATGTTGGATCGGTGGATGACCTCGAGGTCGACCAGATGAAGCTGCTCCGCATCGGATCGCACCGCGTGGTCCTCGCCCGGATCGAACGCGGCTACGTCGCCTTCGACGACCGCTGCACGCACAAAGGCGGACCGCTATCCGACGGCGTGATGGCCTGCGGGACCGTACAGTGCCCCTGGCACGGCTCCCAGTTCGATGCGGTTACGGGTGCCGTGAAACACGGCCCGGCCGTCGACGCCATCGATACGTACGAAGTGACCGAACGTAACGGCCGCATCTGGCTCCGCGTCCCGTCGCCCGAGCTCGAACCGGCCACCCGGGCGTAATCACCGCCGTTCCACATCGGCAGCGAGTCCTGATACTCTTCGAGTGTTGCCATCCAGTTTGCGGCAAAGGAGAGCGATCATGGCGCCCAGTGCTCGTGCGATCCAGGAACTCCGCTCCGACCTTCGTGGTCAAGTCATCGCATCCGGCGACGCTGGTTACGACGAGGCCCGGCGCGTCTGGAACGCGATGATCGACAAGCGTCCAGCCGTCATCGTGCGGCCGCGAGGCGCGGCCGACGTCATCACCGCCGTCAAGTTTGCCCGCGAGCACCAGCTCCCGCTCGCCGTGCGCGGCGGCGCCCACAATGTCTCGGGCAAGGCGACCTGTGACGACGGTCTGGTGATCGACTTCTCGTCGATGAAAGGCATCCGCGTCGATCCGGTCGCGCGAACAGTGCGCGCCGAACCCGGATTGAAATGGTTCGAGTTCGATCGAGAGACGCAGGCATTCGGCCTGGCGACGACGGGAGGCACCGTCGGCGATACGGGGATCGCAGGCCTGACACTCGGCGGAGGGTTCGGTTGGCTTGGCGGCAAGCTCGGAATGACCGTCGACAACGTGCTGGCTGCGGACGTGGTGCTGGCGAGCGGTGATCTGGTCCGCGCCAGCGCCAGCGAGAACACGGATCTCTTCTGGGCAATCCGCGGTGGCGGCGGGAACTTCGGCGTCGTCACCTCGTTCGAATACCAGCTGCATCCCATCGGGCCGATGATCGTCGGCGGCATGGTCGTTCACCCGTTCTCGGCGGCCCGCGATGTGTTTCGCTTCTACGGTGATCTGATCAAGAAAATGCCAGATGAGTTGACCGTTGCGGCGGCGTTGCTCACCGCACCCGACGGGAACAAAGCGTGCGGGCTCGTGGCGGCGTACATCGGTCCGCTCGAAGATGGCCAGAAGGCCGTTCTCCCGATCAAGCAGTTCGGCACTCCCGTGATGGACATCATGGGCCCGATCCCCTACGTCGGGCAGCAAAGCCTGCTCGAGCAGGCGATGCCGCCAGGGTTCCTCAACTATCACAAGGCGGACTTCGTCAAGGACGTGAGCGCCGGCTTGATCGACGCGATGGTCGACGGCTTCTCACGAGTGCCGTCACCACAGTCGTCGGCTCTGTTGTTTCCGATCCACGGCGCTGCGAGTCGCGTGGCGCCAGACGCGACGGCGTTCCCCCATCGCAAGGGTCTACACGCCGGGGTGTATTCGCTCTGGACCAACCCCGCGGAGAACTCGACCCACATCGGCTGGGTGCGCGAGACGCTGGATCACATGCGCCCGTTCGTTGAAGGGGTCGTCTACGTCAACGAGCTTGGGGAAGACGACATGAACACCCGGGTCCACGAGGCCTACGGTGTGAACTACGCCCGCCTGGCGTCCATCAAGGCGAAGTACGATCCGGCAAACTTCTTTCAACTCAACGCGAATATCAAGCCTGTCGAAACCGGCCGGCCAGGCGAGCCCGTGTCAGTCATGGGACGCCTAACGCACTGCGCACTCGTCCCCCTTTCGTGCCTTAGCCGACGCGGTCCATGCCGCGTCGGCAGCCGTTCGTCACAACCGGCCTGATCCCTCGCATGCTTCTGGACACAATACTCACCCTACTGGTGGCCCCTGCCGCTGGGAGCTGTCTGAGTACCCGAGCCGCAGTATGGGACAGAGCCCCAGGGTAGGAAGAATGCGGCAAAAGGAGAGACCCTTGTCGAGGCTGATCGGTGTCTGCGGAATTGCGCTGTCCATCACCATGACGGCCCTGGCGGTGACACCGCCGCCAATTCCCAAAGACTACTGGCCACAATGGCGCGGACCGAGCGGTCAGGGATTGGCCAGCGAGGACAACCTTCCGACTGAATGGAGCCGGACGAAGAACGTCACGTGGTCGACGGAGATTCCCGGCCGCGGCTTTTCGTCACCAATCGTCTGGGGCGACAAAGTGTTTCTCACGACGTCGATCGAGGGCGAGGTGATTCCTGGTGCGTCGGCGGCGCCGCACATCCTCGAGGGCGAGCCGTTCGTGCATCCTGACGCCGTCGCCGGCGATCGACGTCACACGTTGAAGGTGCTGGCGCTCGACACCAACAACGGAAAGATCCTCTGGGAGCGCACCTCGTACGAAGGCCGGGTGTTCGATGCCCGGCATCGTGTCGGGAGCTTCGCGAATACGACGCCGGCCACCGACGGCGAGCGCGTGTACGCATGGTTCGGGTCCGAGGGGCTGTATGCGTACGACTTCTCCGGAAAACTGGCGTGGAAGAAGGCCCTGGGGAGCATTCCTGCGTTCGGCATGGGCACTGGCTCGTCACCCGTCCTGTTCGAGGACCTGATCATCCTGCAGTGCGACGAAGACAACGGCGAGCGTTCGTTCATCGTCGCGCTGGATCGGCGGAACGGACGCGAAGTGTGGCGGACGAAGCGATCGGTACAGGCGGGCTGGTCGACACCCGTGATCGCGCGAACGGCGGGACGCGCGGAACTGGTCACCTCGGGCAATGAGTACATGATTGCTTACGACGCGCGGACGGGGAAGGAACTGTGGCGTGTCAAAGGCACCGGCGGCTGGACCGTGCCGACGCCGATCGTGGCGCACGAGATTGTCGTCGCGTCAGCCGCGCATCCGCTGAAGCGGGCCGTGGCCGTGCGGCTCGGCGGCAGCGGCGACGTCACGGGCACACCGCAAGTGGCCTGGGAACGCGACCGCGGCACCGGCTACACACCGTCCTCAATCGCCTACGGTGACTATGCTTACCTTCTCACCGACGCCGGCCTGCTCACCTGCATCGACATCAGGACCGGTGATGTGAAGTACCGAGGGCGCGCGCCCGCCAAAGCCTGGCCGGTTCTCGGCCTCGCCAATCGCGTTTGGCGGGAAGCTGCTCCTCACGAGCGAAGACGGCGATACGCACGTCATCACGGCTGGGCCGGCGTATCAGGTGCTCGGGACGAACTCCCTCGAGGAACGGATCCACGCCTCTCCGGCTGCAACGAGCCGAGGGTTGCTGATCCGGACGATGACGCGGCTGTACAGCATCGGTACGGTGCACTAAAGATTGCGACAACTCCCGATGTTCGAGCTCCCAACTCCCAAAGTTCACACGAGTCGACCGGCTGAGAATTCTTCCGGAGTCCGCGAGTCCCGGTCGTCGGGAGTTGATGCTCACCCAGCCCGCAGTCGCTTGATCAGTTGCACCTGCCCCGCGTGATAGACGGCGTGGCACGTGATGCCCAGCACGAGATCGAAGCGTTCGGATTCGTTCAGCGGAGACGATGCGCGGCCTGAGGCGATGTTCTTGACGAGCGTCGCCAGCTTGCGTTGCTGCGAATCAACGGTCTCGAGAATATCCGTCCACTTCATGGTGCCGGCGTTGTCGGCGGCGAACCAGTCGTCGCCTTCCAGCACGAACGGTTCCGGTTCGGCGCCGGTCAGCTTTCCGCGAACCGCGTTGGCGCAGAACGCGTGATGCAGCGCGATCTCCGCAATATTGTGACGTCCGGCTGCCGGGCGCCAGAATGCGACCTCCGCTGAAACGTCGGCGAGCGCCGCTTTCAGGTCCGCGCCATGCCAGGCACCGGGACCGTATCCTTCGTCGAGTACACGCGTCTCGATCGTTTTCTTTGCCGGCCCCGCCGTCGCTGTCGTGCTCATGATGACCTCCTGTTGATCAGGGGTCATCGTACCGGGCGGGTGTCGAGCCGATCTTGGAGAATCTTGCGATCCCGCCTGGCGCTCATGCGGAACGCCCGTGGCGAGACGCCCGCTGCCCGGTGGAAGGTGCGGACGAAGTTGGAGAGATCGCCAAACCCGACATCGATCGCGACATCGGTAATCGACCTCGAGTCGTCGACCAGGAGTCGCGCCGCGCGCCGCAGCCGCGAGCGGACCAGGTACTGATGCGGCGTGACGCCGAGCACGCCGCCAAACAGCCGCAGGAAATGAAAGGGGCTGATTCCGGCTTCGCCGGCCACGCGATCCAGATCGATTGGCCGATCGGCATGGGCGTCGATCCACAGCGCGGCTTCCACCGCCCGGCGGCGATCGCGCGCGCGGTCCACACGGGGGGCGTACTTCTTCCCTGACACGATCTCCACGAAGCGCGCAGCGAACAGCAGCCCCGCCTCGTCCAGCCCGATGTCGGTCTTCCTCTCGGCAGTCGCCTGCGCCAGCTCTCCGAGTACCATCAGTTCGGACACTGGCGGCACGCAGCCGATCCGCCAGATCGTCTGGCTGTCACCAAAGGCCTCGACGCCGTCCGCTGTGAAATGGAACGAGAGGCACTCGTCGCCGTGCGCGTGATCGTGCGTGCAAATGTACTCGTCGCCTGGATATCCCACGAGGACCGAGCCGGCGACGAGCTCGAATGATTGGCCGCGGAGCCGGTAGCCGAAGCTGCCTTTGCGGACGTAGGAAACCGCAAAGCTCCCGTGCCGCTCGACGAACGGCGCGTCGGACGGTCCGGCTGTGCAGCGGTAATCCACGACGGACAGGGACCCCCGCCGGAGAAACGTGGCGTCAGCCATCTCATCTCGAGTTTACTGCTGGCGTGAGCCGGGTGCCAGGACAGCCGGGGGCTCCGGATCTAGCCGAGCGTTCTGGCCAACGCGTTGAGCATGGTCGTCCAGCCCGCCTCGGTTCTGGCCGCGTAATCTGCCCAGTCCGGATGCAGCTCGTGTGTCAAGGTGAGATCTGCCCCCTGTTCCCGTCGTCGAATCTCGATGACGACGCGCGAGAAATCCGTCGAGTCACCCTTGACACCCCAGGTGAACGCCAGACGGGTGGGCCGATCGATTTCGAGATACTCGCCGACGTGGTCGATCTCGTCACCTTGACGGCGGACCACGAACGAGAACGTTCCGCCGACGCGCGCGTCCAGCGTGAGGCGAACGATTTCCTCGTCACGAACGTTCGGGCCGAACATCCACCGGCCAATCATCGTGGGGTCCAGCCAGGCGTCGAACACGCGTTCGGCTGATGCGGTAAACCGGTGCGTCACGCGAACGGTGACGTGCTGCTGGGTCGTCATGAGGTCATCCTTTCCGACCTGCGATCGTCGGTGAGTGCTTCTCTCGATCCTGTGTCTGTAGCAGATCGTCGAGCGCATCAAGCCGTGAGGTCCACTCGGCCCGCTGAGTAGCAATCCACGCTGCTGCGCGGTCGAGCGGATCAGGATTGAACGAGAGCAGATGCTCGCGTCCCGAGCGCCGCCGTCTGCACAAGGTGCGCGCGCTCGAGCATGCGGATGTGCTTCGACACCGCATTCAGCGACATGGTCATCGGCCTGGCGAGATCCGTGACGCGGGCGCTCCCGCGCGCCAGGCGTTTCAGGATGGCGCGTCGCGTGGGGTCCGAGAGCGCGAGCAGCGTGCGGTCGAGGCTGGAAGGGGTCTGCACAATATTCAACCGTTAGGTTGAATGTAGATCGAGCGACGGGTGGGTGTCAAACCGGTCGGGCTGGCTCGGGCCTCGGGTCGGGGCTCGGGACTCGGGACTCGAGAATTGGTGCTTTCGAGCGCCGAGGCCCGAATCACCGAGCCCCGATAAGGAGCGAACTAGAACCGGAACCGTGCGACGAGCTGGATGACCCGGGCGGTGTTCGTGCCGGTAAGGTCGGTCACCTCGTACTCGTCGGGATCGCTGCCGACCGGTCGGTTGTTGGTGATCGCCGTGCCGTTGACCGACATCGTGCCAGCCACCGGAACGAAGTTCACGTTGTTGAACGCGTTCAGCACGTCTACGCGGAACTCCGCGTTCGTGCCGTGCGAACAGGTCGAAGCGCTTGACGATGCTGACATCGAACTGCTTGAACATCGGTCCCGTTGCGACGAGCGACTGCAGCCCGCACGCGCCCTCGCCGCGGATCGTCTCGATACAGTCGACGCTGTCGGGCGGAGCGATGTAGCGGCCGCTCGGCGGACCGAGCGTGCCGTAGCCGGTCGGCGAGGTCGCGCTGGCGCTGAAAGCCTTGACGCTCTCGTCGATGATTTCCTGCGGCAGCATCCAGACGCTGTTTTGCGCGTCCTTGCGCAGCTTGAACAGGCCCTCGAACTCCTTCTTGGTCATGCCGACGAGCCGGACGTTGCCGAAGTCGACCAACTGGCCGCTCTGCACGCGGGCATTTCCTGCGAGCTGCCAGCCGCCAATGATGCCGTTCAAGACGCCACCCGCGTTGCTGCCGAAGCGCCGGCCCTGGCCGAACGGCAGCTCATACACGACGTTCGCCTTGAACGCGTGCGTCACGTCGCCTTCCGCGCCGCCGTTCCGGATCATGGGGCTGTCGATTCGCAGCGAGAGGAACTGCGACTGCGTGGCATGGCCGAATACGTAGCTCGTCTGGAACGCCAGGCCGGACGACACTCGTCGCCGCAGCTCGAGCACCATCGAGTTGAACATCGTGTTGGTTTCGTTCTCCACGATGTTGGCGCCGCCGAGCAGGTCGGGGTTCGCCAGGATCAGGTTCGACGTAAGTCCGGCCGCGATCGCACGCGTTCGCGAGTTGGCGTCTGCGTCGAGCGCATCAACCGCCGCGTACGGATTGGGATAGAAGCGCGCGAGCGGCGTGAGGAACGTGTTGCTCCTGAAGTTGGCGGACGTATAGGACGCGGCGTTGGCGTTGTCCCCGGCGCCCTGGAAGTAGCCGAAGAAGATTGGCAACGGCGACGTTCCGGTACCGGGGCCGCGATACGCAAAGCTGCAGGCCGGGTTCGAACCGCTGACCGCAGCCGGCCGCCACGTGCGACTGCAGGTTCTGCTGGGCCACGCGGAACTCATCGAGGAAGCGGTTCTCGATGATGTTCAGCTCGTTGTAGTCGTTGGTTCGCCAGTTGTCCGCGCGAACGCGCGCCAACATAGCGAGCCTCGAACGACATCGTTCGTCCGAGCGCGCGCTGGAAACCCGCCTGCCAGGTGTCGGCGCTGGGAACACGCAGATCGGGGCTGAAGATCGTGATGTCGCCGGTCACGACTTCCGTGAACGGGAATACCGGCGTCATCGGGAAGTCAGCGGGTCCAAGGCGGCTGGGATCGCGCAGCAGCAACGGCAGCGTGCCGAGGTTCCCCAGCGCCTGCTGACGGAAGACGTTCAGCGACACGCCCGGGTTGGTGCCGATCTGGCCGGTGAACGATCCGAGCCCCATCCGCGTGTACGACCGCGTGTATCCAGCGCGGACCACGAAGTCGCCCGTATCGCCGGTGATGCGGCGCAGCATGCCGTCGCTGGCGCTCGGAGTCCAGGCCACGCCGACGCTCGGTGCGACGTTGTTCCAGTCCATCGGATACGGCTGGTCGCCTTCGCCAAGCTGATGGAACTGCGGAGCATGTCCAGTGAGCACGCCGGGCTGGAACAGGTTGCCCACGCCGGACACTCCGTAGACATCGTCGATGTCGCCGATGGAGTAGCTGTTGTTCTTGGCCACGAACGGGAACTGCAGCTCGTAGCGCACGCCGAAGTTCAGCGACAGGTTCGGGTTCACTCGCCACGAATCCTGGCCCAGCAGCCCGACTTCGCGCTGCTGCGCACGCTGCGTGCCGAGCCCGAGATACTCGGTACTGCCCCGTCGATTCGTTGAGTCGAGCGATGCCGCGGACCTCGCTCACCCGGCCGGTCATGATCGAGTAGTAGTTCCTGGCGGCCGTGAGCACCGTATTGCTGGCGCCAGGGAAGTTGGTCGTGGTGAACATGCCGTCCGCCGGATCACCCTGGACCACGCCGAAACGCAGTTCAGGCAGCAGCTGCTGGTTATCAAGCCAGGCCTCGAAGTTCGTGTAGTTGCCGCCGAAGTTCAGCGTGTGCGCGCCCTTCTGCCAGTTGAGCGTGTTCTCGAAGGAGTAGTGATCGGCATCGCGGGCGGAGTTGGTGGAGTTCGATCCGGCGTTCGTCAATGCCGATGGCGTTGTTCATGTTGAGATGGAACCCGCCCTGGTTCGCCAGCGAGCCCGTCCACATCGACGGTGTGAGTTCCGGTGAAAACATGACCGGCGCGCCGCCGTACCCGATACGGAACTCGTTCACGAGATTGGCGCTGAGCACCGAACGAAGCCAGCCGCTCATCTGCCGGCGAACCGAGTCCTGGTTCGAGACGACCGGGAACCCTGGGAACATCTGCTCGCGGTTGTTCGTCGTGTCCGGTCCGCCGCCGAAGTACTGGTAGTTCAGCGAATAGCTCAGCCGGTGGTTCTGGGACATCTGATAGTCCAGCCGTACCGTCGGGTAGTTGTTGTGCGAGGTCACCGGCACCTGGAACGAGTACTCCTGGAACAGCGGATCGGTCTGATCGCGGACGTTGCCTTCCCCGGTCGTCGCGCCACGGATGTCCGTCAGCAGGCGCGCAATGGTCGGATCCGGGGTTGACGTCTGTCCGTTCGCCGCAGCGATGTCGAAGATGTTCACTTCGCGGACGCCGCCGCCGGCGTTGTAGCGGAAGACCCCGTTCTGCGCCGTGGGGAACAGAATCGTGCGGTCGCGGCGGATCGTGTTGTTCTGACGGGACTCCTCGTAGTTCACGAAGAAGAACGCACGATTCCGGCCGTTGAACCCGGGCAGCAGGATCGGTCCGCCAATATTGAATCCGGGCTGGTTCTGGAGCAGGTCGGGCTTCGGCAGGTCGTCGCGCGTCGTTGAACCAGTTGTTCGTGTTCAGCGAGTCGTGCCGGAAGGTATGGAAGTAGCCGCCGTGGAAGTCGTTCGTCCCCGACTTGGTGACGAACTTGATTTGCGTCGCGCCCATGCCGGTGCCTTCCGAGCTCTGGGCGGCACTGCTGAACGTGACCTCCTCGATGGCGTCCAGCCGCGGGCCCGACGATCGCGAAGAATCCGTCGGTCGTCTTGTTGGTGTTGTCCTGGATGTTCACGCCGTCGAGCGTCATGTTGATGGTGCTCTGCGGCAGGCCGTTGACGATCGAATCGCGCGCTCCCGCCCGCCGTCTGCACACCGGTCAGGAAGGTGATGAAGTCGGCCGCGTTGCGGCTCGACAGCGGAAGGTTGGTGATCTGCCGCGTGTCGAGCGTGGTCGTGACCGTCGCGGACTTGCGTATTGACCAGCTCGGCGTTCGAGCGGACGACGACCTGTTCTTCCAGGCCCCCGACCTCGAGCTTTGCCCGCAAGCTGGCCGGAACGCCGGCATTCAGCACGACGTTGTTCAGGACGACGGTCTTGAACCCCTGCAGCGTGATCGTGACCGTGTAGGTGCCCGTGTTCAGCGATGGGACCGAGAACACTCCCTGCTCGGTGGTGACCGTTGTAAACGATTCACCCGTGCCGTCGTTCTTCACGACGACATCCGCCCCTGGGACCACTCCTCCGCCCGAATCGACCACGACGCCCGAAATCGACGACGTGGATCCACCTTGCGCAAAGGCGTTCGACGCGAACAAGGCGAGAACCGCGGCGGCAACCAACGTCATCCTTCTCATGGCTGCTCCTTACTTGATACGTCCGACGCACTCAACCAATGGAACCAGCGGGTATACCGGAGGGATACGCAGAGGGAGGAGACACGCATATCCCGGGGCCTGAAGTACTACCTGCGGCCGTTTGTGTCCAGCGAACCGGTGCCAGACACACTTTTCAGTGGTGAGTTGCAGACTTTCTGACGGGAGGAATCCGTTCGTCCCAGGTGTGGAAAGTGCCGGAATCGAGACGGCAGAGGTGGATCCGGAGGGGGTCCGTGCCCTCCGTCTCCTCCGTCAGGCTCGTCCCGCGAATTCGCGAGTCTCGGTGTGCACCTTGATCTTCTCGCCTTCCTTGATGAAGAGCGGCACTTTGATCTCGAGCCCGGTTTCGAGTGTCGCGAGCTTGAGGACGCTGCCGGAGGCGGTGTCGCCACGAACGCCCGGCTCAGTCGAGGTCACGGTCAGCTCGACGTGCGGAGGGAACTGTAAACCGATGGGATTACCGTTGAACTTCTGAATCTGGACGAGCACGTTGTCGACGAGGAGCTGCCGATCGTCTCCGATCCGGTCGCCCCCGAGCGTCAGCGTCTCGTACGTTTCCTGGTCCATGAAGTGATAGCCCGCCGCGTCCCCGTATAGATAGGTGGCCGGCACCATGTCGAGATCCGGTTCCTTCAACTTGTCGCCAGCCTTGAACGTCTTGTCGAAGACCGCGCGGGTCAGCAGGTTACGCATCTTGAGGCGCACGAGTGTTTGCCCGCCGCGGGCGGTCGGCGTGGAGACTTCAACGTCGAGGCAGTGGTACGGTGCTCCTTCGAATTCGAAGTACATCTTGCGTTTGATGCTGATTGCTTCGATGAGGCCAGCCATGGATTCATTCTATCGCGCGCCACTGTCGCCATCGGTGCTGGCGTCCAGATACTTGACGAACACGACCTCATTGCGTTGCTCGTTGTAGAGCAATTCGTCGACGCTGGCGCGCACCATCAACAGGCCGAATCCCCCCGGTCGAATACCCTTTTCCTCCCGCACCTGCATGTGCGCGATGGGGTCGTCCTCCGGATGACTGATGGCGGCATGTGCGAGTTCATCCAGTTTGAAACCCTTGCCGGGGTCGGCGATCCGGTACATCAACATGCGCTTCGCGCGAAGGCAGGCGATGCGCACCTTGCGCGTGGGATCGAGGTTGCCACCCCATTCGACCGCATTCAGCAGCAGCTCGCGAAACGCGTACGCGGTCGACTCCCGCATGTCCGGGGCGAGGTCGGCATCCAGATGCGCCATGACCGCCTGGATTCGTTCAGCGGCGTCTCGCGAACACGGCACGTCGAGTTCCACCCAGTCCGGACGTGCGGAGATCACTTCGATCGGCAGCGGTTCCGGTGCTTTCAGCACCTGGCGCACGGTCTCCAGCAGGGCCACTGACTCGATGGGCTTGTGCACGTACTGAAACGCCTGGCGGCGCACGGCCTTGAGCAGCGTCTCGGGCGCGTCATCGGAAGTCATGACGACGATGCGCGGCTTCGTCTTACGGGTGCGCAACTTCTCGAGCAGGTCCAGGCCGTTCATGCGCGGCATCCACACATCGAGGAGGAGCAGATCGAAGCGCTGCGTCCGCAGCGCTTTCAACGCATCCACGCCGTCCTTGGCGACGGTGGTGGTGAAGCCCGCCCCGGTGAGGACCTTGCGCAGCAACTGACGCGTAATCGCGTCGTCGTCGACGACGAGTATCCGGCTCATGATCGCCTCTTCCTTCGGGAGGGAGCGCGCCTGCTGGCCTTGCGCCGAGCCGGCGCTCGCGCCACGAGTCCCGCCGCGACGAAGGCCTCCTCCAGCTGTGTGAGTTGCTCGCGAAGCCTGGCAACGGCACGTTCGGCCCCCGCGAGCTGATCCGAACGGCCCATCTGTTCCAGCTCGAATGCGGTCTGCCGTCCGGCAGGCGAACCAACCGTCGCGATGGATCCCTTGAGGGCGTGAGCCGTCATTCGAACGGCCTCGGCATCCTGCCGCTTCAGCGCCCGGTCGAGACGCCGCATCGACGATGGATAGTCCTTCCGGAATACGGCGATGATCTCTTTCAGGAGCGCGCGATCGCCTCCGGTGTAGGCGAGCGCATTCTGCTCGTCGAAGATCTCTTCCGTCTGTTCCTGTTCCTGGGCGGCGCGAGTGCTGGCAGCCGTGATCCGGCCGGCTCCAAAGCGTTCCACCGTGGCGAGGAGGTCGTCGACGTCGATCGGCTTGGGAAGATAGCCGTCCATGCCGGCGTCGAGGCAGCGTTCGCGATCGCCCTGCATCGCGTGCGCAGTCAGCGCGATGATCGGGAGCCTCGGAGCATGGGGGTCTTCGCCGTCGCGGATGGCGCGAGTGGCCTCGAGGCCGCTCATGACCGGCATCTGAACGTCCATGACGACGACGTCGAAGCCGTCGTTCGCCGCCGTCTCGACAGCCCTGACCGCCGCCCGCCCATCTTCAACGGCGCGCACCTTGTGCCCGCGCTTCTGCAGCAGCGTGACCACCAGCTTGCGGTTGACCGGGTTGTCTTCGGCAACCAGGATCTTCAGGCTCTGCTCAGGAGAGCGGCGTGGCCGGTGTGCAGGCAGTTCGGGCTGTCTGCGAACGGTCGCGGCGAAGATGTTCGTCAGCGCGTCGAGCAGATCCGAGTGTTTGACCGGTTTCGTCAGGCACGCCTCGACGCCGATTTGCCGGCAGCGCTCCGAATGTTCGGCCTGTCCGAGCGATGTGAGCATGACGATCGGCGTGCCGGCCAGGTTCTTATCGCTCTTGATTTCCGTCGCGAGGTCGAAGCCATCCATTTCGGGCATCTGACAGTCGGAGATGACGACGTTGAAGCGTGTATGTGGCTCCTTCGCCTGGCGCAGCTTCGTCAAGGCGGCGCCCGCGTCGTCAACGGCCGTCGGCTTCATGTTCCAGCTCGAGAGCATGGCTTCGAGGATGCGGCGGTTGGTCGCGTTGTCGTCGATGACCAGAACGCGCAGGCCCTCGAGTGAGCTGAGCCCGGTCTGCTCGTCAGCGCGCGCGTCGGCGAGCGCGAAGAACGCGGTGAACCGAAACGTGCTGCCACGGCCGACTTCGCTCTCGACCCAGAGGCGGCCGCCCATCAGAATCGACGAGCCTGCGGGCGATGGCCAGCCCGAGTCCCGTTCCTCCGTATCGGCGGGTGGTCGAGCTGTCGGCCTGCGTGAACGCGTTGAAGATGTTCTCGAGGTGTTCCGGCGGGATGCCGATGCCAGTATCGCTGACGCTGAAATGCAGACCGGCCCTGCCGCGCTCGACGCTCGTGACCGTCACCCGCATGACCACTTCGCCCTGCGACGTGAACTTGATGGCGTTGCCGAGGAGGTTGAGGAGGACCTGACGCAGCCGGCCGGCATCGCCGAGCAACGCGTCAGGGACGTCGGCGGCGATGTCGACCGCGAGCTCGAGGCCCTTTTCGCTCGCGCGCAGCGCGAGCACCTTCGCGGCATTCGCCGACGGTCTCGCGCAGCTCGAAGGCAGAATGCTCGAGGTCCAGCCGATGCGCCTCGATCTTGGAAAAGTCGAGGATGTCGTTGATGAGGGCGAGGAGCGATCCTGCCGAGAACTTGACCGTCTCGAGATAGTCCTGCTGTTCGGCGGTCAGTGGCGTCTGCAGCGCGAGTGCCGTCATGCCGAGGATGGCGTTGAGCGGCGTGCGAATCTCGTGGCTCATGTTCGCGAGAAACGCGCTCTTGGTCTCGGCGCCTTGCTTCGGCCCGCTCCTTGGCGACCTCCAGTTCCTTGACCATCTGCGCGAGGCGCGACGCCTGATCTTCGAGGTCGCGATGCGTGATCTGCAGATCGCTCGCGTACTCCGCCAGCGTCTCCTCGGCCGCCTTGCGCTCGGTGATGTCGCGGCGCCGCGGCGTAAATGGTTTGCTGATCCGGGAAGGGCGCGGCCGCCCACGTCAGCCAGCGAATGGTCCCGTCCTTGTGGCGATAGCGGTTCTCGAAATAGATCGTTTCCTTGCCGTCCGCGATCTTCTGCGCCTCGGCGGCGCTGGCGTGTCAGATCGTCCGGATGGATGAAGCTCGAGATAGGGCCGCGACAGCAGCTCTTCTTCCGTCGTAGCCGAGAATCTTCTTCCACGCTGGGTTGACGCGTTTGAAATATCCGTCGTATCCCGCCACGCAGAGCATGTCCAGCGAGAGCATGAAGAAGCGCGACAGTTCTTCCTGCGCCCGCTGACGATCCATGAACATGCCGATCTGGTTGCCGACGGCCGCCAGCATCGCCAGCAACTCGGCTTCTGGCGCGCGAATCTCGCGGCTGAAGAACTCCATGACGCCGAGCACTTCGCCGCGGCGAAGGAGCGGGAATCCGAACGCGCCGTGGAGGCCGCTGCGCGCTGCCGCTGGCGCGCGCGGAAAGTTCGAGTCGGCCGCGACGTCCGGTATCCAGGCCGGTTCGCCGCGTCGCCCAGACGCGTCCGGGCAGACCCACGCCGCGCGCGAAGGTCATCGACCGGCACATCGCGTCGAATTCTGTGAAATCGTGCGGCTGGAGCGGTCCAGATGTGCTCGCAGCGAAGCGCGTCAGCCTTGCGATCAATCGACCAGAAGGCGCCGTATTCCCACTCGAGCGTTTCGCAGATGGCCGCGAGAATCCTTGGCGCCGCCTCATCGAACGTGGCGGCGTCGACGAGCGCGCGCGCAGCGATGTACTCGGCCGTCAGGCGCCGGTCTGCCGGGCGGCTCAGATCGAGCGAATGCGCTTCAGGATGGCATGGGACCGCCGTGCCGTGATTATAGTGCCGCCGCGGTGGCGAGCAATCGCGCGAAAAGCGCGGACTATCGGCCGCCGAACCGACCCTTGACATTATTTTAGTTATAACTAAAATAATTATCGTGACGCTCGACAGCCCGGTTCTGGCCGCAATCGCCTCACCCCGCCGGCGGGAGATCCTGCGCCTCGTCTGGGACGGCGAGCTGTCGGCCGGTGCGATCCACCGATCGATGCCGGACGTGACGTTCGGCGCCGTGTCACTGCAGCTCCGATCGCTCGTCGAGGCCGGCCTGCTCGACGCGAGAACGGAGAGCCGGCATCGCTTCTACCGCGCCCGGCGGGACGCACTCGGCAGCGCCGCCGAGATCCTCGAACGCATGTGGGGCGACGCGTTGTGGCGGCTCAAGCTGCAGGCAGAGCTCGACCAGGCCCGTCGCGGCCCGCGCCCGCGCAAACGCCGCCAACTTCAGAAAGCGAACAAGCCATGACAGATCTCTCACATCGCCTCGATCGAACCATCGTCATTCAGGCCACGCCGCAGACGGTCTTTCGCTTCTTCACCGACAACACGAGGTGGGCGGCGTGGTGGGGCCAGGGATCGACCATCGACCCGCGGAAGGGGGGCGACGTGCGCATTCGCTATCCCGATGGCACGGAAGTGGCCGGCACCATTCTCGATCTCGACGCGCCAAAGCGGCTGATCTTTACCTACGGATTCGTGAGCGGCGCGCCGATCGCGGTCGGCTCGTCGCGAGTGACGATCAACCTCGAAAGGCACGACGCCGGAACACGCCTCAACCTGACCCACGAGTTCGCGGACATCGTCGTCCGTGATGAGCACGTGCAGGGGTGGCGGTATCAGCTCGCGCTGTTCAGCAACCTCGTCTCCGACGAAGTCACCATGGACGCCGGCACGAGCGTCGACGCCTGGTTCGCCGCCTGGGCCGAGTCGAACGACGAGGCACGCCTGAAGAGCCTCACGTCAGTGGCGGACACGGCGGTGACGTTCCGAGACCGGTTCTCACACACCGACGGCCTGGCCGATCTGATGCCGCACATCGCCGCCGCCCAGCGATTCATGCCAGGGATTCGACTGCAGCGCCGCGGCGAGATTCGACGGTGCCAGGGCACTGCCCTCGCGGACTGGGTGGCTGTCTCCGCCGATGGACAGGAACGCGGGAGCGGCACGAACGTCTTCAGCTTCGATGCGAACGGCCGAATCAACGCCGTCACCGGCTTCTGGGGAGCACCAGCAGGGAAGGGATGAGCGGCCGCAGTGGAGAACTGCACACAATTGCCGGCGCCCGCAGTAGGGCATGCGATTCGCATCAGCGATGACGCCAGCTCGTCTGCGAGCAGCCGGCATGAACATCTTCTTTCCGCTGATTACGATTTTCGCGGTTGCGTGTCTCATTGCGATGATGTGGCCGAGGGTCCGCCGCTCGACCGGCATCGCGAAGCCTGTCGGCGGCGTCCTCAGGGACGTCGACCTCGGCTACGCTGAGCTCACCCTCCCGCGCGGGTGGCGTCGGGCGACCGGCCTCAACGACGCCTCGCCGCTGCAGGCCGTCGACCCGATCCAGGGCCGCTACGTGCTCGTGCTCAGCGAGTCCCGCGCGGATTTCGAGGGATCAATCGACGTTCACGAGCATTCGGTCAGGACCCGGGACATCCTCGGGCAGTCAGTTCGACTTCTCGCCGTGCGCGGGCCTCAGGAACGCGAGGTTGGCGGCTTCAAGGCCGTTCAATACGAGCTCGACGCCGCGTACCGATTCGACCTTCCTTACGTATCTGCACACCACCATCGAAGGACGCCGCGCTTTTCATCAGGTGCTGGCGTGGTCGACCTATTCGCGGTACGACCGCGGCACCTTCGAGCGTCTGCTCGACGATTTCGCCGAGCTTCCGGGACCTGACCTTCAACGTCCAACGTTCTCGTCGACGCCGCTTCCGATCAAACCCTCGTCTCGATACGAAATTCACTGACCGTGTGTGCGGAAGCTGACCGCTGAGAGCTCCCTTATACTCAGAAGAGCGTGAGCGCTTCTGACCAGGACATCACCAAGTCCGGGCACATTGTCCCTGACATCCGCACCAATCAGCAGGTAGGACCGTATCGGTTGATCCGCGAGATCGGTCGTGGAGGGATGGGTACCGTCTACCTCGCAATGCGCAGCGACGACGTGTTTCAGAAGCGCGTCGCGATCAAGATTCTCAAGCGTGGAACCGACACGGATGCCATCGTGCAGCGGTTCCGCAACGAGCGTCAGATTCTCGCCAGCCTCGAGCATCCCAACATCGCCAGCCTGCTGGACGGCGGCACGACGGCTGACGGCCTGCCGTATTTCGCCATGGAGTACGTCGAGGGTCAGAACATCCTCGACTATTGCGAGCTCGGGCAACTCGACACCACCGCACGCATCGAGTTGTTCCGCAAGGTCTGTGGGGCCGTTCAGTACGCGCACCAGAATCTGATCATCCACCGCGACATCAAGCCGGCCAATGTTCTGGTGTCGTCTGACGGCACACCCAAGCTGCTCGACTTCGGCATCGCCAAGCTGCTGAATCCCGAGCTTGGTGGTGACGCCTTCGCCCAGACGCTTGCCGGCCCGCAGCTGATGACGCCCGAGTACGCGAGCCCCGAGCAGGTTCGTGGCGAGCCGGTCACTACCGCGACGGACATCTATTCGCTCGGCGTGCTTCTATACGAGCTCCTGACTGGCAGGCGTCCGTATCAGTTGACCAGCCGCGTTCCCTCCGAGATCGCCCGGGTCGTGTGCAACTCCGTTCCAGTGCGGCCCAGCACGGTCGTGACGCAAGGGCCGGCTGAGGAGGGAGTCGGCGGAAGCGCCGGCACGGGTCTCGCGCCGATGTCCGACAACATCGCCACGCGCGGTCGAGCGCGGACGAGCGAGATCGAGCGGCTGCGCAAGCGGCTGTCGGGCGATCTCGACAACATCGTGCTGAAGGCGCTCAGCAAGGAGGCGCCTCGCCGGTACGCCTCCGTCGATCAGTTTGCCGAAGATCTCCGGCGTCATCTGGCCGGCCTTCCCGTCAGCGCCCGCAAGGACACGCTCAGCTATCGCGCGGGGAAGTTCCTGCAGCGCAATCGCGCCGCGGTGGCCGCCGGAGCACTGATCCTCGTCGCGTTGATAGCCGGGATCATCGGTACGACCTGGCAGGCACAGGTGGCACGCCGCGAGCGCGTGCGGGCCGAGCAGCGCTTCGACGACGTGAGGCGGCTGGCGAACACCTCGTTGTTCGAGCTTCACGATGCGATTCGTGATTTGCCGGGCTCCACACCGGCGCGTCAGCTCCTCGTCACCAACGGCCTGCAATACCTCGACAAGCTTGCCCGCGATGCCGGCGATCGCCCCGATCTGCAGCGCGAGCTCGCCGGTGCCTATGTAAAGGTGGGAGACGTTCAGGGCCGTCCGTTCAACCCGAATCTGGGTGACACTGCCGGAGCGCTAGCCAGTTACAAGAAGGCGACTGGGATTTACGAGGGTCTCAGTGGCGCGAATACAAAGGATGCGGCGTTCCAGCGCGAGATGGCCACTGCCTACTTGCGTTTGAGCGAGGTGCTCTCGGCGACGGGCGCGACCAACGACGCGTTGTCGTACGCCCGCAAGGCTGCTTGACGTACAGCAGCGGGTGGCGTCGGATACGTCCGGCGCTGACACGGCCATCTCGCCGGCCATCCGGCGCGAGCTGGCGGCGAGCTACAGCCGTGTGGGCGATCTGCTGTCGGCCACCGGCGATACCGCCGGCGCTCTCGAACAACGTCGCCGCGCCCTTGCCATCATGGAGACGCTTGCGGCGACTGCGCCGGACGATGTCGACAACCTGCGTCAGCTCGGCGTCGCGCATCAGAAACTCGGTAACCAGCTCGGCAATCCCAACTATCCAAACATCGGAGATGCGCAAGGAGCACTGAAGGAGCTGGAGCGCAGCGCGGACGTGTTCCGGCGGGCCCTTGCGACGCATCCATCCAACGCCATGTTTCGGCGAAACCTTGCCATCGCCGGCAGCAACACCGCAGATATCCTGCTGGCGCTCGGCCGGCGCGACGATGCGCTGGTCAGGCAGCGCGAGTCATTTGCGGAGTTTTCGGCGCTCGCCACGGCCGATCCGACCAATGCCGCGGCAAGAAACGACGTCGCCATCAGCCTGTCGAAAATCGCCGAGATGCTCGATGCCAGCGGCAAGACGGCCGAGGCCATCGGGGAATATGAGAAGGCGCTCGCCATACACCTGAGCCTGGCCGCGGCGGATCCAGCCAGCGATTCCATGAAGCTCGAGATCGCTTCGGACTCCAACCGGCTGGCTACCGCGCAGACCAAGATCGGCGACCGCGCAGCCGCCCTTGCAAATCACAGCCGCGCGGTGACGATGAGCGAGGAGTTGCGCGGCCGGAACCCGGGCAACGTCGAGCTGCGGGTCGCCGTCGCCCTGGCCCTGATGGGTCGCGGCGACGCCTATATTCACTTCGCCGAGAAGGGACCCACCCAGGATCGAGCCGGTGACCTGCGGACCGCCGTGCGTGACTACGAGCAGGGTGTGGCCCTGCTCGAGAAACTGCTGCAGGAAGGCGCGATTGAAGGCACCGACGTCAAGAGCCTCGAGAACGGCCGGAGCGAGCTGCAGCGGATCCGCAAGTTGCTGGAGTCAGGCTAGGCGCTCCCCGCTTTCGGCTGCGTCATGCTGAACCAGTTGCCAACGCCATCCTTCATGATCGCTTCGATGCCGTAGAAACGTTCCTCGGGAGCGCCCGCAAACTGGACGCCTTTTCCGCGCAGCTCCTCATAGGTCTTGCGGCAGTCGTCGACCTGGAACACGCCTGATCCCAGCACGCCTTTCTTGAGCAGGAGTCTGACGGCCTGCGCGGCTTCTTCGTCGAACATCGGCCCCGACTTGGGCTCCATCAGCACAATTTCCAGCTCGGGTTGCGATTTTGGTCCGACCGTCAGCCAGCGAAACCCGTTGTCCATCGTGTGATCCGTACGAACCTCGAATCCCAGCTTGTTGACGTAGAAGTCCTTAGCCTCGTCTTGATTGTTCACGAACAGCGTGACGTGCGACAGCCTCTGAATCATGATCGAAAACCTCCGTATGGAACGAAGCGTATGCGGCGCGAGCCGCCGTCGCTTCTCCGAAATTGCGGTCGACGCTATTTGTCCGCGCGGTACATCCGGACGAAGCAGGCCGGTATGTAGGGACTCTTTCTGCGCGCTGCGCGGTACGCGCCGGGCGATTCGCCGGTGAGCCGACGGAACATCGCGCTGAACGATCCGAGGCTCTGGAATCCGACAGCGTCGCAGACCTCGGTTACCGGGATCGGTGTCGTCACGAGCAGTTCCTGCGCCCGCTCGATTCGCCTGGCCCTCAGGTATTGATGAGGTGTCATGCCCGGTCATCGTTCGGAACGCCCGGATGAAGTGGAAACGGGGAGAGGCCGGCCATCGCGGCCAGCCGTTCGACGGTGAGCGGCGATGCGAAATTCCGATCGATGTGTGCCCGGATCGCGTTGAGATGCTCATGACGCCGTCGCGTCGCCGACGGTGCCGTCACGCTGCGGGTCGATCCCATGTCACCAGATCCGTACTCGTTCGGTCGGCGGACGGAACAGCTTGTCCGTCGACTTCACGTCGAAGGCGTCGTAGAACGCATCCAGATTGCTGACCGGGCCATTGGTTCTGAACTGCGTCGGCGCGTGCGCGCTCGTCATCAGTGACTGACGTGTGTACTCGTCACGGGTCTTGGCCCGCCAGATCTGCGCCCAACCGAGGAAGAATCGCTGCTCGCCGCTGAAGCCGTCGATGACCGGCGATGGCTGCCCGTCGAGCGATCGCTTGTACGCGGTGAAGGCGACGGACAGCCCGATCAGGTCGCCGACATTCTCGACCACGTCAATTCACTGTTGACGTGCAGCCCGGGAACAGGCTCGAATCGCGCGGCCTGGGCGTCCAGCATGTCCGTCCGCAGCCGAACTGCGTGGCATCCTCGGGCGCCCACCAGTCGCGGATGGCGCCCGCGGCTGTCGGTCAGGCGGCCGCGCAGGTCGAACGCGTGCCCAAGCTCATGGCCGATCATCGATCCAATTGCTCCATAGTTCACGGCGTCGTCAGCCTCGAGATTGAAGACCGGCGGCTGCAGGATCGCCGCGGTGACGACGAGTTCGTTATTGGCGTGGTTGTAGTACGCGTTGACCGTTTGCGGCGTGATCAGCCAGAAGCGTCTGCCTACGCCGCGAACGTTCCGCACGGTTCTCGTCGTTCTGATAGCTTCCGTGCACGCTGGATATTGCCGTAGAGGTCGTCCGCTTTGATCTCGAGGTCGCGGTAGTCTCGCCAATCGTTCGGGTATCCGATCTTCGTCTTGAGGCGCGCGAGCTTGTCGAGCGCTTCGTCGCTTTGTCGGCGCGGTCATCCAGGCCGAGTCCTGATGGCGTCACTGAAACGCGGCGACGACGTTGTCCGTGATCCTCTGGACGCGAGCGCGGGCTGTGGCCGGAAAATGCTTCTTCACATAAAGTCTGCCGACCGCGTCGCCGAGGTAGCCGCTGACCAGGGAGACGCCGCGACGCCAGCGCAGCCGCGGCTTTTCCTGGCCGCTGAGTTCGAGGCCGAAGAAGTCGAACCGCGCGGATTCGAAAGCATGCTGAGATACGGCGCCGCCGCGGTGATGTAGCGGGCGGCGATCCACGCTTTCCAGGTGTCGAGCGGCGTGTGTCGCCACGAGCTCGGCGAAGCGGCGGAAGAACGAGGGTTGCGCCAGCATGACGTAGCGGGCGCGTTCGATTCCTTGTGGTTTCGCCCACGCCGCCAGTCGAATCCCGTAACTCGCGCTGCAACTGGTCGAGCGTGAAGCGATTCGCGATCTTGCGTCGGATCCCGGCTGTCGGCCTGTGACCACTGCGCCCTGGCCAGTTCGGTCTCCAGCGCGATCACGCCAGCGTGCGTCGCCTTCAGGGTTCGTCGCGGCCGTCAGCGAGAAGATCTGATTCAGGTAGCCGACGTACTTCTCGCGGACGTCGACGTAGCGCGGTTCCTGCGACAGGTAGTACTCACGCCCCGGTAACAGGATGCCGCTCTGGCTCAGGTTCACGACAATCGCCGTCGAGTCTGCCGAATCGAGCGCGAGAGTGCCGTTGAATGGTCCACCAATGTCCGTCGCCGACAGGTATCCGGATTCGCGCGCAAACTCCGACGTTGTCGTCAGGGCGTCGATGCGTTGCAGCTGCGGCCGGATCGGGTCGTAGCCGAGCGCCGCGAGACGCGATTCGTCCATGATGCTGGCGTAGAGGTCACGGATCTTGCGTGCCTCAGGGACGTCGTCGAGCGCCGCTCTCGATGAGCGTACGCAGGTCGACGTCCACTCTTTCGGCGATCTCCGTGAAGGCACCGTACGTGACCTGTTCCGCCGGGATGACGCTCGTGGCGAGCCACGCACCGTTCACATGGGTGAACAGATCGTCCTGTGGCCGCACGCGCGGGTCGACGTTCTGCGGAATGAGCCCTGACGTGGGTGACGGCTCGGCGACGCCGGCCGCCGGTACAGGAGGGCCAGCGAACAGCAGGAAGAGTCACCGCCGCAGTCAGCAACGACGCCTGGCAGGACAGGGCGGTGACGACACGAATCCTCGCAGGAATCGTCGCTGGAACAGCACGTTGCGGTCAACGGCCAAGGCATCTCGCTGCGAGACGGGTATACTCATTGACAATATATCCACCGTGCATACAATGTGACGCGATGGCTTCAGATCCGACGCCCGACTCGATGCTGCCGCTGCAGCCGGCCGCGTTTCACATCCTCATGGCGCTCGCGGAAACCGAACGGCACGGCTACGCCATCATCCAGGAGGTGGCGGCGCGGACGAACGGTGACGTCAAACTGAGCGCGGGCACGCTCTACCGGTCGATTCAACGGATGCTCGAGCAGGGGCTGCTCGAGGAGGTCCGCCAACGGCCGGCGCCGGAACTGGACGACGAGCGCCGCCGCTACTACCGCATCACCGCGTTCGGAACGGCAGTCGCGCGCGCGGAAGCACAGCGGCTGATGGATCTCGTCAAGCTTGCCCGCGTCAGCGGATTCGTGCCGCGGAGAGCGCAATGAGCGTCTATCGCGCACTTCTTCATCTCTATCCCTCGTCTTTTCGTGCCGAATACGGCCGCGAGATGTGCGCGATCTTTGCCGAGAAGCGTCGCGACGTCAGCGGTCCTCTGGCACTCGTGGCGTTCTGGCTGTCGGCAGTCGCCGACGTCGTCCGCCACGCCTTCTCCGCGCACGGCGACATCCTCGTCCAGGACGTGCGCTACACGATGCGGGTCGCTCGGGCGCTCGGCGGGCTTCACGGCGACGGTCGTGCTGGTGTCAGCGCATCGGCATCGGCGCGACGACGGCGGCGTTCACGATTGCGGATCACGTGCTGATTCGCCCGCTGCCGTTCCGCGAGCCCGATCGCCTGGTGAAGCTCTGGCAGGACCAGACATTCCGCGGGTACCCGCGGATGGAAGTGTCGCCCGGTAACTTCGTGGACTGGAAGCAATCGAGTACTTCCTTCGAAGGCATGGCTTCCTACGTGGAACGGCCGGCGAACCTCGTGGGCGTTGGTCTTCCCGAGCGGCTCGACGGTGCGCTGGTCACGCCGGATCTCTTTGCCGTGCTCGGAGCCCACGCTGCGCTCGGCCGGGTGTTCGACGACTAACGACGGCCAGGACACGACCGAGCGCGCGATCATCCTGAGCAATCCGACCTGGCGCAGGCTGTTCGGTGGAGAGACATCGGTTCTCGGCCGCCCGATCACGATGGATGGGGAGAACTACGTCGTGATCGGCGTGATGCCTGCGGAGTTCTATTTTCCTACTCGCGACACGGAGTTCTGGGTACCGCTTCGCTTTCAGCCCGCGAACCTCGCAGACCGGACCGACGTGCACCTCAAAGTGGTCGCGCGGCTGCGGGATGGCGTCACGATTCAGGCCGCTCGAAGCGAGCTGGCGTTGATCGCCGCCCGCCTCGCTCGGGCCTTCCCCGAGGCGAACGACCGGACCAGCGCCACTGCTGTCTGGCTGCGAGATGAAGTGAGCTGGCAGTCGCGGCAGTTGCTGCTGGCGCTCGTCGTGGCGTCAATCTGCGTGCTGATCATTGCGGTAGCCAACGTGGCCAATCTCCTGCTCGCCCGCGCGCTGGCCCGCCGGCAGGAGTTGGCGGTTCGGGTCGCGATCGGCGCCGCGCCTGAGCGTCTCGTCCGGCAGATGATCACCGAGAGCCTGTTGCTGTCGGCGTGTGGAGGCGTCCTCGGCGTGGCCATCGCGTTCGTGACGCTGCCGCTGGCCGCCCGTCTGGTGCCGAACGCATTGCCGATTGCAGACGTACCGGCGCTCGATCTGCGCCTCCTGCTCATGGCTGCAGCGCTGACGGTCGTGACAGGTGTGGCGTTCGGCGTGATTCCTGCGCTGCGATTCGGGCGGCGGACCGACAGTGACGGACTCCGCGAGGGCGCGCGAGCCGGCAGCAGTCGAAGGACGGAGTTGATGCGTTCGGCCCTCGTCGTGGCGGAAATCACGGCGTCAGTCGCGCTCCTCATAGCCGCCGGACTGCTGATTCGCGCACTGTGGCGTGTTGCCAATACGGATCCTGGATTCCGTCCCGATAACGTCCTCACGCTGCGCACGACGCTGACGAGCCCTGAAGTACATCGAGACCGCACGGCGCGTGCAGTTCTACCGTCAGGTGCTGTCGGATGTGAAGGCGCTGCCCGGCGTCGAGAATGCCGCCTACATCAGCTTCCTGCCGATGGTATTTCGCGGCGGTATCTGGCCGGTCACGATCGCCGGGCGAAGCACACATCCGGACGAGTCTCCAACGGTCAGCATCCGCTTCGTGACGCCTGGGTTCTTCGATTCGCTCGGAGATTCCCTTGCGGCGCGGACGTGATGTCTCGGAGTCAGATACGGAGACCTCCCAGTTCGTCGCCGTGGTCAGCGAGTCGTTTGCACGTAAGCATTGGCCGGAGGAGGATCCGCTCGGCAAACGCTTCCAGGTGGCCTTTCGCGAGCGCATCGTTGCGGGCGTCGTCGGCGACATCAAAGTCCGCGGCCTCGAGCGTGTCAGCGAACCGCAGATCTATTTGCCTTACCAGCAAGTGCCTGACGGCGCTCTCGGCTTTTTCGCGCCGAAGGACATGGTCATCAAAGCATCGTCTCCGGAGACGCTGCCGCACGCCGTGCGCGACATCGTCGCCAGGGCTGACGGCGAGCAACCTGTTGCGGACGTTCGCCTGCTGACCGACATCGTCGCCGCAGACATCGGTCCGCGGCGCGTCCAGATCAGGGCGTTGGGTTTGTTCGCGCTGATCGCCTTCGTGCTGGCGGCGCTCGGCATCCACGGCCTGCTGGCGTTCAGCGTATCGACGCGCCTCCGCGAGATCGGCGTCCGCATCGCGCTTGGTGCCAGGTCGCCCGATATCTTCAGAATGGTCGTCCTGCGGGCGATGACGCTCGCCGCCATCGGCGCCGGCCTCGGCGCCGCGATAGCCTACGCCGGCGGGCGGAAGATGGAGAGCATGCTGGCCGGCGTCAGCCCGGCGGACTCCACGACGTTCGCGAGCGCCATCATCCTCGCGCTGGTGATGACGCTAATCGGCAGCATCGTCCCTGCGCTGCGCGCCATGCGCGTTGACCCGCTGATCGCGATGCGTGCGGAGTGACGTTGGCGACGGCTGGGTCAACTCCCAACTACCAATTCTCAACGACCAATTCTCAACGCCCACTTCTCAGAAAATCGATACCTGGGCTTGTTCGCTGTGGGACCAGGAAGGACGGCTGACGAGTCCTCGGAACGATCGCGACGACAGCGAACGTCGCGGCCGTCGGAGTTGACAGCTTCTAGAGTCTCCGCAGCGCGTCGAGCGGATCGAGAGCGGCGGCGCGGCGAGCGGGGATGTACGAGGCGATCAGGACGACGATGATGAGGAACATCAGCGTGACGGCTTGGTTCTTAACTTCATGGGAGCGGAGGGCGAACGACAGGCACACAACCGCCCGACGCCGGAAGAACACGGCATCGACGATGCTGAAGATGGCAATGCTAAACCCGATGCCGAGGCCGAGAACGACGACGGTGACGAGGGTGAAGGACGGGTCCGAGCGGAGGGTCCGAATGCCGTTGCGGAGATCCTGGAGCATGCGTGCTCGCTCCTCGGTCTGAACTCTAGCTCCCAGGCTGCTCTAAGAGAGCGCGTCGACGAGCCCGTTCCACTCGCGCATCGACTTGTTCTCTTCCGACAGGGCGGCGCCGACGAGCCACGTTCGGCCGGCGACGAGACTCTTCCACACCAGTTCGGCCTGCACGCTCAGTTGGGCGGTGGGGAACGTAATCCGAAACGACGACGGAGGCGTGCGCTCGGCCTGACCGGGAATCTCGAATCGCAATCCGCCGTAGCTCACGTCGAGGATGCGCGCCGGCTCGCCGCTGACTTCCGCGGGCAGGCCTCCCACAACCTGCTTGCGCTCCCATCGTCTTGGTACGCCGAATCCTGATTTCGTCGCGAGCTTGGCGGCAACGAGATCCAGGAGCAGCGAAGGTTGGACCGGCTTCAGCAGGTACGCGCGCACCGCGACGCCTGGCGTCTGATTCGAGCACCGGATCGGCAAACCCGGTGATGATGATCGCCGGTACCGGCGTGGGGCTGCTGATGACCAGCTGCAGGCCGTTGAATGGACCGAGGCGTACGTCTGCGATCAGAAGATCCGGCGGATTCGTACGAAGGATTCGCGCGGCCTCTTCGAAGCTGCCGACAGCGACGACGCCATAACCGGCGTCTTCGAGGAGCTCTGCGACGCCGACCCTCGTGGCCCGGTCGTCGTCAACGATCAGAATCGAAGCCATGCGTGGACTTGGTCAGGCTGGTTCGCGATCGGTTTCGAACGGATTGTAGAACATGACGAGCGGAACCGTATCGTCAGAATGCGTTACCACGTTTATCGGAGGGGCTCCAGGAGGGCTTTAAAGAAGCGTGGCGGTCGCGCGAGATCACGGAAATCGTACGTGCCGGACCGCGCCGCCGACGACGAAGATGCGCAGGTTGTTGCCGCGCGAGTCCGTCGGTATCAGGAAAAACCCGCTCCCATCGGGACGATAGCTCAGCGTCGTCCCCTTGATCACTTCACGATCCAGGAAGGTAACCTCGATTTTCCGGCCCGCGGGCGCGTCATCGGTGCCCGACGGCGTGACGTGATCGGGGTTCCCGTCGAAATCCTTGACGAAGAACACCGCTTTCAGCCGGCTGTGCGGCACGAGCACACGTTCGTTCGCCGTGGCGTTGATGCTCGGCCAAAGCGAGAAGTGACCGCGGCTGGGGTGGAAATCGAGTGTATATCCCTTGAGGAGTGCACCGTCGCGGTAGCGGACGACGATCTTCTGCCACGTCTGACCCGAAACCGCTGCTTGTGCCTGCCGGATCAGCCCCGCCGGGGCTTGCTCCATCTTCCGCAGATCGAACGGGCTCTTGAATGCGAGGGCGCCCCGGTAGACCGCTGCCGCGTCGCGCAACGCGGCGATCTGGCAGCGTAGGACTTCCGACCGAACTTCGACGGTCCCTGCGCCAACGATCTCCAGCGTGATCACGGCGCCTGGTTTCAGCTGGACGTCGGAGTCCAGCAGGACCCCTCCCACCGAGAAATCGACCAGCGTGACCTCGGGACCATTCTTGACGCGACTGCCGCGGAGCCACTTGAGATCGGCGGCGCGAATCCGCTGGTGCACGCGGCGATCGATGCCCTTGCTCGGCCGCGGCCGCTTCCAGCTGCTCCGCGCGCTTGGCGGCGAGCCGCACCGAGTACGGCACGTACTCGAGAACGGCATCGATGGTTGGAACGGTGACTGACATGGCGGGCTCGGAGTCGGCTACACGACGACCGCTGGCACCTCGAGCTCGCCGCGACGGAACGCGTCGACAAACGCATCGACGACCTG
Source organism: uncultured Acidobacteriota bacterium (assembly GCA_963710415.1). Taxonomy (GTDB): domain Bacteria; phylum Acidobacteriota; class Vicinamibacteria; order Vicinamibacterales; family 2-12-FULL-66-21; genus CAVQAH01. The sequence goes on from CAVQAH010000008.1 coordinate 137,622, forward strand.
TGGATCGAAGTCGGTGCCCGCGCCTTTGACGACGATCTCCTTTGCCTCGAATGGGGACATGGCCTTGCGATATGGTCGGTCGCTCGTGAGCGAGTCGTACACGTCAGCGACCGAAATGATCCGCGCTTCGATGGGGATTTCATCGCCGCGGTTCGGGTGATATCCCGATCCGTCGAACTTGTCGTGGTGTGCGAGCACGATCGGAATGACGCGTCGGAGCGAGCCGCCAACCGGCTCCAGCATCGCGACGCCTTTCGACACGTGCTGCTGCATCTGCTCGTACTCTTCCTTCGTCAGGCGAGCGGCCTTGTAAAGAAGCTCGCGGCTGACGTCGAGCTTGCCGATGTCGTGCAGCAACGCGGCTGCGCGAACGTCCTCGACACGGTCGGGCAGCAGATCCAGCGCGCTCGCGATCTTCGCCGCATACACCGACACTCGATAGGAGTGGTTCTCGGTGTAGGTGTCCTTGGCGATGAAGTGACGCAGGATGAGCAGCACGCCGTGATAGGTTTCGCGCAGCTCGCTGATCTGCGTCGCGCGATGGTCGTACAGCGTGCCCATCGAGTAGCCCGTGATCATCAGCACGCCGCCCCAGACCGTGATGTCGAGCCATGTCGACGCCGGGATGACGACCTCTGTCGCGACCGTGGACGCGAACAGCACCGGGTTGTACCAGGTCATGAGGCACACGAGGAGCACGCTCCCGAATGCCGTGAGGGTGGCGTGCCGTCGGCCGTAAACGTAGGCCGAACCCAGCGTGGGGAGCGTATAGAAGCTGAGTACCATCCGCTGTCCGTCGATCACCAGGTTCAGCACCAGGCAGATCGCGAACAGCGACAGCAGCAGCCACAGCTCCTTGTTGACTTCCTCGAGACGTCCCAGCCTTGGCCTCATGGTGGTTCCGGCTCCCTGACAAGTCGCGTTTCAAACCCGGGATGCGAAGGTGGGTTGTCGTTCCTTTCTGATCCCTCCCCCGACGAATCACAAGGAAGTGGACAACCCGCGCAGTGAAGGCAAGATCCCCACCGTACTCGGTCCAGGCCGGGAGAAGGATGTTAAGGCTATGCGCTGGCGGTGAGTTAGGCTGGAATCGAGGCGCGACCTGTGCGCTGACCTGCTTGTAGTGGAGTGTTCCGTTCCGAGACGAGAACGGCAATCAATGAGGGTGTCAGACACGGATTTCCGAGGAAAACCGGACCCAATGTCGCGATGTTCTGGAACGGCACAGTCGGCCGCGGGCTCGAAGTACTTGTATTTGGGAGGCTTACAACCCGGTTGTAATACGCCTGTGCAGGTCTGGACCACTCGGGTCAGTCGCGCCCGTGCGGTCCCCACCAGCCTTCAGCGACCAGGCTTTCCTGTAACTGCAGCCAGCGCTCGTAGGCGGCCGTCGACGTGGCGAACTGTTCGCGACGCTCGGTGCTCTTCGGCTCCGTCACGACGATCTCGTATCCCGACGCGTCGTCTCCGCGGATCTCACACTGAAGGAACTCTGTGCCGCGTTGAAAGAAGTAGAACACTGTTGTCGCCCGTGGTATCGGCCGTAGCGATGCCGGCCTTCAGGGCGCTCAGGGCTTGGTCGATTCTCCCTTGATCGCCATCAGGTGGCCTGCCGTCCGAAAGAGCAACAGGCCTTCCGAGATGGCCGGCGTCGCCAGGACGCTTTCCGTCATGTCGTTGTCGGCCAGGAGCTCGAAGGTCGGCGACGCTTTGAGCACGTAGACGTGTCCCTCCTCGCTGGCGAGGTAGACCTTACCGTCGGATCCGACCGGAGATGACGTAAAAGCAGACTTGCCGTCGGCGAGCCGCTCCATGAACTTCTTCTCGCCGGTCTTCGCGTCGTAGACATTCAGGACGCCGTTGTATTTCACGATGTAGACGAGGCCGCGATAGACGAGTGGCGTGCACATGTAGCCGCCGTCACGAGGATAGCTCCACGCGATGCCGTCGTTCGACGTCGCGCCTTCGGCGAGCGAAATATCGCCGGTGGCGGTTTCCTTGATGGCATACACGGGGGCTCCGACCGGTCCGTGCGCATTCGTGATGTAGATCAGCCCGTCGTGCACGACGGGTGTGGGCACCGGGATGTCGCCGCCGCCTTTCAGCTTCCAGATCTCCTTGCCGGTCTTGAAGTCGTAGGCGCCGATGTGTTTCCAGCCGTTGACGATGATCTGCGTCTGTCCTTTGACGGAGTGAATCGTCGGCGTCCCCCAGGTCGGGACATCCGCGCGTGAAGTGCGCCACAGCTCCTTGCCGTCCCGCGCGTCGAACGCGGCGAGGAACGAATCCTTCTGGACGTCGGCCTGGACCACGACGACGTTGTCGTGGAGGACCGGCGAGCTGCCGGTTTCCCATTGCGCCTCCGGCACCATGAAGAAACCGGCATCGAGCACGCCGAGGTCCTTCTTCCACAGAAGCTTGCCCGACAGATCGAACGCGTAGAGTCCTTCGGAGCCGAGGAACGCGATCAAGCGTTCGCCGTCCGTGGCCATGGTCGAGTTCGCGTGGGAGGCCTTCGTGTGCCGCTTGATCTTCGGGACCGCCTTGAGCACCGTCTGCTGCCACTTGATCGCGCCTGTCTTCTTGTCGAGGCAGAACACCCGCCACTCGTGTTCGGTGTCGTCCTGCACCGGCTTGATGTCGCCGTACAGTCCGACCTTCAAGCCGGCGTCTTTCATGCCGCTGATCGACGTGCTCAGGCAGACGAGGTTTCCCCAGACCACAGGGCTCGAGAGGCCGAGCCCTGGCAGCGGCGTCTTCCACGCCACGCCTTCACCCTTGGCGACGCTCCAGGTGGATGGCATCGCCGGTCCTTCAGCCGTGCCTTCCGCTTTGATCCCCCTGAACTGGGGCCAGTCGATGCCGGGCTTCGGCGCGACGGCCGCCTGAGGTGTCAGCCACAGGGCAGCGGACATGAGGCCGATGGTCAGTGTCGAAACGCAGGCTTTGAGCGAAGGACGCATGTGTGTCGAGCCTCCGGGAATTGGTCAGGTGATGCTATCAGAGTCGTCTTGACTTCAGCGGATGGGACGAATGCCGTCGTTCGTAATCCGTGGTTCGTGTCTGCCGATCGTCGGCGCGTCGACGAAAGACTTCCGGCTCATTCATGACAGGAAGTCCGTGGCGATCCGCGTCCCGTACCGGGCGAGTTATAATCAGAGTTTTCGGGCCATGGAAAAACCAACGACAGCGCCAGCCCGCGACGAGTCTGCGCCGCTCGACTTCATCCGCACGATCATTGCCGACGACATCAAGGCCGGCAAACAGGGCGGCCGTGTGGCCACCAGGTTTCCCCCTGAGCCGAACGGCTACCTGCACATCGGTCACGCCAAGTCGATCTGCCTGAATTTCGGGACCGCGCAGGAGTTCGGCGGCACCTGCAACCTGCGCTTCGACGACACCAACCCGACGAAGGAAGACGTCGAGTACGTCGATTCAATCAAGGCCGATGTCCACTGGCTCGGGTTCGACTGGGACGACCGCCTGTACTTCGCGTCCGATTACTTCGAGCAGTTGTACGAGTACGCCGTGATCCTGATCAAAGCAGGGAAGGCGTATGTGGACAGCCTGACCGGGGACGAGATCCGCGCGTATCGGGGAACGCTGACCGAGCCCGGGAAGGACAGTCCGTACCGCTCACGGACCATCGACGAAAATCTCGATCTGTTTACGCGAATGCGCGCGGGGGAGTTCCCGGACGGCGCGCACGTCCTGCGCGCGAAGATCGACATGGCGTCGCCGAACATCACGATGCGCGATCCGGTGCTCTACCGCATTCGCCGGGCGCATCATCACCGGACCGGCGACGCGTGGTGCATCTATCCGATGTACGACTTCGCGCATTCCCCGTCGGACGCGCTCGAGAGGATCACGCACTCGCTGTGTACCCTGGAGTTCGAAGAGCATCGCCCGCTCTACGACTGGCTGGTCGAGAACCTCCCGGTTCCTGGACGCCCGCGCCAGATCGAGTTTGCCCGCCTCAACCTGACGTACACGATGATGAGCAAGCGCAAGCTGCTCGCGCTCGTCGAGGAGCGTCACGTCAGCGGCTGGGACGACCCGCGGATGCCGACCCTCGTCGGCATGCGCCGCCGCGGCTATACGCCGGAAGCCATTCGCGCATTCTGCGATCGTATCGGCGTGGCCAAGCGCGAGAACGTCGTGGACGTGGCGCTGCTCGAACATGCCGTGCGCGAGGATCTGAACAGGCGCGCGCCGCGCGTGATGGGCGTCCTCGATCCCGTCAAGCTCGTGATCGAGAACTACCCGGAGGGCCAGGTCGAGGAGTTCGAAGTCGCCGTCAATCCCGAGGATCCGTCAGCCGGCACCCGCCGCGTCCCGTTTTCGCGCGAGTTGTTCATCGAGCGTGACGACTTTCGCGAAGATCCGCCGAAGAAGTTCTTCCGCCTGTCTCCCGGTCGCGAGGTCAGGCTGCGCGGGGCGTACTTCGTCACGTGCACCAGCGTGGTCAAGGATCCGGCGACTGGCGCGATCGCCGAGCTGCGCGGAACGTACGACCCGGCAACGCGCGGCGGGGATTCACCCCATCGCAAGGTCAAGGCGACGCTCCACTGGGTGTCGGCGAGCCACGCACTCGACGTCGAAGTACGGCTCTACGATCGCCTCTTCAACGCCGAGAATCCTGCCGCGGTCGAGGACTACCGGACGGCGCTCAATCCCGGATCGCTGGAGGTCCGAAGGGGAAAGGTCGAGCCGAGCGTGGCCGGCGCAGCCCCGGGCACTCGGTATCAGTTCGAGCGACTGGGTTACTTTACGGTCGACCCCGACAGCACCGCGGCGTCATTGGTGTTCAACCGGACGGTCACGCTGAAAGACACCTGGGCTCGCATCGAGGCCAGGGGCGGGGGTTCGTAGCGAGGACAAGATGACGCGCCTCTAATCGAAGACCCCATTCGCAATCTGCTGCCCGAGGTCCTCGAGCGAACGGACGCGCGGGCAGTCAGCGTCTTCATACAGCCCGCCCTCGTCCAGCAGCACCCCTCGAATTCCCGCCCCGCGGGCGCCCACGACATCGATCTCGTAGAGGTCTCCCACGTGAATGGTCGTCGCCGCATCGGCGTTGGCCTTCTGCAGCGCGATCTGAAACAACCGTGGATCCGGTTTCTCCACGCCCTCCTCGAACGAATCCAGGATGTAGTGGAAGTGTCGATCGAGCTGCAGCCTGCGAAGCACGTCCCTGAGCCGTCCGTTGGCGTTCGAGACGACGACGAGTTGCAGACCCCGCTCGCGCATCCGGTCAAGCACACCAGGAACGTACGGCGGCACGTACTCCCAGAGGTTCTGACGCGAGTGATACTCGTGTAGCTCCGCGAGCGCCGCGGCCGTCGCGGCTGACGTCTGGATGCCGGCCCCCTCGAGGACCAGATCGAAATAGAGCCAGCCACGGCTGACGTCGGTCGTTCCGCCAACGACGCGAGCCGCATCGAGTTGACGTTTGGCCCGAGGCTCGGCGGCCGCGAGCGTTGACGCATCGACATGCACGCCCTGTTTTTCGAGCGCGGCGCTGACCCGTATCCAGTTTGGATGGATGAGTACGCCTCCTGCATCGAGGAAGACGGTCCGAAGTGGCATGAATTGATTCTAGACGATGGTTCACAATCGCCGTGGTTCGTGGCTCGTGGTTCGGTCGAGCTCGTAGAGCGATTCGAGATGGTTTTCGAGCGACGAGCTACGGATCACGAACTACGGCAAGCAGCTATGTGCCTTCGTTCAGTGCAACGAGCGGATCGGTCTTCGCCGCCCGTCGCGCGGGGATGGTCGAGGCCAGCAGCGACACGAGGCCGAGGACGCAGGCGACGCTGATGAGGACCACTGGATCCATTGGACCGATGCCGTACAACTGACTTTGAAGGGCGCGTCTGATTGCAAAGGCGCCGGCGACGCCGATCAGAAAGCCGATGCCGAGGAGCTGCAAGCCTTCGCCGATAACCAGGCGGAAGATGCCACCGGAGTTGCTCCCGAGCGCCATCCGGATGCCGATCTCACGCCGGCGTTGCGAGACTTGATAGGCCAGCACGCCGTAGATGCCGATCGCGGCCAGAAACAGGGCGACGGACGCGAACACGATGGTCAGCACCATTGGCGTCCGTCTGTCGACGAGCGACGCATCGACCCGTTCTGCCATCGTTCGGACGCTGAAGAGCGGGAGCTCGGGATCGATGGCTGCCAGTTCGCGCCGGATGGAGGATGTCAGGGCCAGTGGACTCCCCGCGCTGCTCACCGTCAGCGTCATGTTGTAGCGCGGGTCCTGGGCCATCGGAAAGTAATAGGCACCCACGCGATCCTCGGTTTCGATCAGGCCGGACATTCTGATCTCCGATACGACGCCCACGACGTTGTAGAAGCGCGCGTTGGGGCCCGGGTTGGTGAAGTCCTTCACGTCGTCGGGCTGAAACATCCGCCGGCCGACCGGATCGACACCTGGCCAGAAACGGCGGGCCAACCGTTCGTCGACGATTACCACGCGAGGGCTATCCGCCGTGTCGGCGTCGGTAAAGCCCCGGCCGGAGCGCACCGCGATACCCATCGACTCGAAATAACCAGGGGTCACGACGGTCTGGAACGGCGAGATCAACGATTCACCTGGGGACATCTTGTAGCCCTCGGCCAGGATCACGCTGTCGCTGTAGTCACCGCTGAACGGCAGGTTGGATGTGAGCCCCGCCTGCCGGACACCCGGCAACGACCTCACGCGTTCGAGAAGCCGCGACGAGAACGCGTATGCTGCGCTGTCGTCCGCGTACCGCAACCCTGGAAGCGAGATGCGTGCGGTCACCACGTTCTCAGGGGTGAACCCGGGTGAGATGGCGAGCACGCGCTGGAAGCTCGCCAGCAACAGGCCGGCGCCGACGAGCAACATGAACGCAAACGCCACCTGGCTGGCGACGAGGGCTCGCCGAACGAGCCGCGCGCCGCGTCCGGCCGTGCCGCTGCGGCTCTCTTCCCTGAACGCCTGACTGAGGTTGGTCTGACGCAGGTTGAACACCGGGACCAGCGCGATCAGCACGCCGACGACAAGCGCCAGCGCGACCGTAAACAGCACGACCACGCCATCCATGCGGATCTCGTCCGCCCGCGGCAGCTGATCCAGGCCTACGGTGGCCAACATCTTCAGCCCCAGGTAGCCGATGAGCAGGCCGGCAGCGGATGCCGCGAGTGTCAGGAGCACGATTTCGGTCATCAGCTGGCGCGTCAGACGCGGGAGCGCGGCGCCCAGCGCATGACGGGTCGCGAGTTCCTTCATTCGCCCGCTCGATCGCACCAGCACGAGGTTCGTGATGTTGACGGCGCCGATGAGCAGAACGAACAGCACGGCGCCCCAGAGCAGATACAGCGTGCCTCTCGCCCCGCGCACGACGTCCTCTTCGAGCGATGTCGCGACGGTATGAAATCCGGCGTTCGTCAGGATTTCCTTGAAGTGGGGGAAGCGCTCCATGTTGCGCGCGTTGAGCGCGTCGAGCTGCTGTTGGGTCTGCGCGATGGACGCGCCTGGCTTGAGTCGTCCGACCATCGACCAGTTGTTGCTGTGCCGGCGGTCATCCGATCGATCTTCGGCGCTGAACGCCAGCGGTAGCCAGACTTTCACCTCGGGATTGAGGAACGAGAAACCCCTGGGCAGCACCCCCACAATCGTGTGCGGGCGCCCGTTGATCCGAAGGTCGGCGCCCACGACGTCCTCTCTGCCGCCGAAGAGCTCCTGCCAGGTTCCGTAGGTGAGCATCGCCTTCCGCTCGCGGCCAGGATCGCCTTCCTCTTCAGTGAAGATCCGTCCCCGCATGGGCTCGGCCTTCAAGATCCGCAGGAGCGACGGCCGTGCCAGCATCGCGGTGATGCGCTGGGGCTCACCTTTGACGGCGATCGTGACACCCTGCGTGTTGTAGAGCGCCTGCTCCTCGAGCACGTCTACTTCGCGGAGCCGGTCGTAGTAGTCGGGGACCCCATTTGACGCGCGTTCGACCCCGGCGCGCGGGTAGGAGTTATAGATAAGGACCAGCTTCGACGGGTCTGGCAGCTGTAAAGGTCTGAGCAGCACCGAGTTGACCGCCGCAAATATCGCGGCATTGGCGCCGATGCAGACGGCAAGCGTCAGCAGCGCCGTCAGCGCGAACACCCGATCCCGCCAAAGCAGTCGCACGCCGAATCGCAAGTCCTGGAGGAGCCGTTCCATGAGAATGCAATACGGTTCTGCGGCCGTCGCAGCGTTCGGGTCGCTTGCGCTCGGGCTCGGTTGGCTCGGAGAACCACGATACCTGCGATTGGGCCTTCCGAGCGCACGAGCCCACGAACCACGAATCCACGGACTCCGGATCCATCGATTCCCGATTTCGATTTCCGCTGTCTTTCCAACCATCCCCCCTCTGTTGACATCCAACAGGAGAGCAGATAGGTTCCTGTTGGGAATCAACAGGAGACGGATGACGAACTGCCGTGGTTCGTAGTCCGTAGTTCGTAGCTCGTCTACCGTTTACAGACATCAGGGACCAATCGTGACGACACCAAAATCAGACGTTCTGCAGGGCACGCTCGACCTGATGGTGCTCAAGACGCTCGATACGCTCGGCGCCATGCACGGCTACGGCATCGCGCAGCGGATTCAGCAGGTATCCAGTCAGATGCTGCAGCTCAATCAAGGCACGCTCTATCCGGCGCTGCTGCGGCTCGAGCAGCGCGGCTGGATCGTCGCGAAATGGGGCACCTCCGAGAACAACCGCAAGGCGAAGTACTACTCGCTGACCCGGCTCGGACGGAAGCAGCTGGCCCGCGAGGCCGACGACTGGGCGCGCATCGTCGAGGTCATGGGCCGGTTGCTCTCAGGTGAGGGGGCACCATGAAGCCATTGCGAGAAAACGGGTCGCGGCTGCTGGGGCTGCTGATGCGCCGAAGCCCCGGCGCCGACCTCGATCAGGAAATGCAGTTCCACATCGAGATGATGGAGCAGCAGCTGGTCCGTCAGGGGATGAATCCGGACGCGGCCCACCGCGAGGCGCGCGCGCGCTTCGGAGGAGCAACGCAAGTGTCCGAGGCGTACCGCGATCAACAGACGATTCCCTGGCTCGAGACACTGATTCAGGACGCGCGCTACGGCGTGCGGATGTGGCTGAAGAGTCCGGGTTTCGCCGCTGTGGCGCTGTTGACCCTGGCGCTGGGCATCGGCGCCAATGCCGCCATCTTCAGCCTCGTGAATCGGGTTCTCCTCCGGCCGCTGCCCTACGCTGACGCCGGCCGCCTGTTCATGGTGGCAGATCGCAACCCCGATGGGACTGCCAGCAACATCGGTTTCGCAACCCTGAAGGACTACGCGGAGCGTACCCGCGCGTTCGAGTCGATCGTGCCCATCCGTTCATGGGCGCCGACGCTCTTGGTAGACGGAACGGCCGAGGCCGTGCCCGCCCTTCGCGTCGGCTGGAAGTTCTTCTCCATGCTCGGCGCCCGGCCGGCGCTCGGACGGGATTTCCTGGAGTCCGACGATGTCCCGGACAGGTATCGGGTCCTGATACTGAGCGACGGCCTCTGGCGGCGCCGCTTCGGCGCGGATCCGACGGTCATCGGCCGGACGGTGAAGATGGGAAGCCAGTCGTTCGAGGTCGTTGGTGTCATGCCTCCGGACTTCGAACCACTGATCTCCGAGCGGTTCTATCAGCGAGCCGAAATGTGGGCGCCACTCGGGTACGACGTCAGCCAGTCGGTACGCGTGCCGGAGCTGTCAGCACCTCAAGGCTGTCGGCAAGCTGCGCCCCGGGATCAGCCACGTGCAAGCCCTGGCCGATCTGAATGCCATACGGCGGCAGCTCGCCGAGGCGCATCCGGACGACTATCCAGCCGGCGAAATGGCCGCCGAGCCGCTCGCAGATGCGATAGCCGGACCGGTTCGTCCCGTTCTCCTCGTGCTGCTTGGCGCCGTGGGATTCGTGTTGTTGATCGCCTGCGCCAACGTGGCCAACCTGCTGCTCGCGCGGGCGGTCGCTCGGAGCCGCGAGATGGCGGTGCGGTCCGCCCTTGGCGCCGGTCGCGGCCGCCTGATTCGGCAGGTGCTGACCGAAAGCACCCTCTTGAGCCTCGCCGGCGGCATGCTCGGCGTCGGCCTTGCGGCGTTGTTGTTGCGCAGCCTCTCGACGCTCGCGCCCGTCACGCTGCCGCGCATGGATCGTATCGGCATCGATGGGTGGGTGCTCGCCTTCACGGCCGTCGTGTCTATCGTCACGGGGCTGCTGTTCGGCCTTGTGCCCGCACTGCGTATTTCCGCGTTCCAGCTCGCCAGCGCCATGGGCTCCGACCCGAGAACGACGGCGGGACTGTCGGCCGGCCGTGCGCAACGGACGCTGGTGGCCGCCGACGTCGCCGTCGCGCTGGTGCTGCTGACGGGCGCGGCCCTGATGATCCGCACAGTCGGGACCCTGACGAGAGCGAACGCCGGCTTCAACGCCAGCCATGTCTTCACGGCGCAGTTTGCGGTAGGCGGTGAGGCGTACAGCGAGGACGCCGCGGTCGTCCAGTTCCAGAACGTGTTGCTCGAGCGAGTGCGTGCGCTACCGGGGGTCGAATCTGCCGCGGTCGCCGGCCAGGTGCCCATGGGTGGCAACTTCGACCGCTGGGGATTTCACATCGAGGGGCGGATGAACCCGAATCCATCCGAAGATCCCTCGGCCGAGCGCTACTCAATCACGCCTGACTATTTCCGGCTCATGCAGATTCCGCTCCTGCGCGGCCGGCTGATCACCGATCAGGATCTCGCGAGCTCGCTGCCGGTGATGGTGATTTCGGAGACCGCCGCCAAACTCTGGGGCGGCGACGATCCGATTGGCGGCCGAGTGCGCATCGGCGGTAACGAAGGTGCCTGGCGAACCGTCGTCGGCATTGTCCGCGACGTCCACCATCGCGACCTCACAGCGGTGCCCATCCCGCAGATGTATCTGCCCCAGTCACAGGTGACTGACGCGTCCCTCGTGCTGGTCGCGAGGGCCAGCGCGTGGCGCCGAGTCGCTCTCGGCGGCGGTTCGTCAGATTCTGCGCAGCCTCGACCCGGCCATCCCGATCTATCGGTTCGCGATGCTGGACACGCTCGTCCAGGCTTCGTACGCGGACCGCCGGTTCGTCATGCGCGTGCTCGGCGCTTTCGCGCTGCTCGCGTTGCTGCTGGCGGCTATTGGTCTTTACGGTGTAATCGCGTGCACGGTTAGTGAACGGACGCGTGAAGTCGGACTGCGCGTCGCGCTCGGGGCGACGAAACAGGACGTCCTGCGACTGGTGTTCGCGTCAGGTGCGCGAGCGATCGCCGCCGGCCTCATCATCGGCGTCGTGCTGTCGCAACTGCTCACCCGCTTCATGGAGACGATGCTGGTCGGCACCACGCCGACCGATCCCGTCGCGTCGGCCGTCGCGGTTGGCGCGCTTGCTGCCGTGACCGCGCTCGCGCACTGGATTCCCGCGCGCCGCGCGTTGCGTGTCGATCCAGCCACGGCGCTGAGGCAGGGCTGACGTGCGCACACTGTTGTCACGGATCGCCGGCTGACCCGCGAGTTCGGCATTCGCATGGCGCTCGGGGCGACCCAGCGAAAACATTCTTTGCTCCGTGATCTGGAGCGGCTTGCTCCTCTCGATAATCGGAGTCGTCGCCGGCATCGGCGCTGCGGTGCTGATGACGCGTGCACTACAGAACTTCGTTTGGGGCGTCAGCACGCTCGATCCGATGACGTTTGGCGGCGTCGCCCTCGTCCTGATCGCGGTGGCGCTTGTCGCGACCCTGATTCCAGCTGTTCGCGCCGTGCGATTGAATCCGGTGGTCGCCCTCAGCGACTAAACCAAAGCTCCGATAACGCCCAATTCCCAAAGCGATACCTTTGGATTCGGAGTGGATTGGAGCTGGTAGCCGTCGAGAACAGGCGCCGCCTTCGTTCCCGAAGGCACGCCAACCTGCCCAGCCGACAGAGTTCACAGATCGATCAGACCGAGAGTGCTCTCCTGGACTCGTGTTCGCAAGACGTGTAGGACCGAGATCCGAACGCTAATCAGATACGTTGGGAGTTGACGTAGTCGACGTGCGTCACTGAATCGGCGTCGCTTGCTTCTCGATGCGGCCCCACATGTGACCACCGTACTGCCCGTGTTGCCACGTGCCGGCGTAGCGGTCGCCATAGAACAGCAGTCGAACGGTGAACGTTCCCAGGCCGGGCAGGCTCGTATCGGTCATCAGAATCGTGGGCGTGTCGCCGATGAACCGCATCGGCACCGCGATAGGGATTACGCCTGAGCCGCCGACACCGCAGCAGTCCATCTTGGCGTTGAACTGCCACAGGTCGTCGCCGACCTTTTTGACGCTGGCAATGTCGTAGCGATCCGGATCTGGCGATTTCGACTCCCGGCCGTCGATCGTGAACTTCCCGACAAGACTGACGTTCTGCATGCGGTCCGCAAACTGGCGTTCGGCCTCCGTCATCGACGATGGGTCGACGACCGACCCGATGCCAGTTCGTCCGATGAGCCAGCCACCACAGAAGATCAGGATGGCCAGCATCGCTGCGAGCGAGAGAGTCAGGACGCGTCGCACGATCGCCACACTTCACTCCTTGAGCAAGGACCTCCCTCGGCTCAGAATCGAACGCCGCCTCTGACGCTGACGGTCCTCGGGGCACCCATTTCGCCGACGAAGCCTGACTGAGCGAAATTTGGATACGGGAACGCGAACGGGATGTATTTCGTGTCGAACGCATTGCGAATCACGAGCTCGCCAATCAGGAACCTGCCAGTCGCGCCCAGCCGGAAATTCACGAGCGAGTACGCATCCTGCCCGAAGGAGCTGGTGTCGGTGTAGAGAAGCGACCCGTAGAACACGGCATCGGCGCGTCCCGTCAGAGTGGCTGGTCCGACGACGGCGGAGTACTGAATACCGGCGCTCACCGTATAGTCGGGCATGTTGGGAATCCTGTTGTCGCTCACGTCGATTCCGTTCGATGTGCTTCCTGACGAGAACCGTCCGCTGGTGTAGCCGAACGTTGTAAAGACGTCCAAGCCGCGCGCCGGCCTGGCGCTGAGTTCGAGCTCAATTCCCTTGCTCGTCGCGCTCCCGATGTTGGCGATGTAGAACTGCGCCGGCACGGTGAGGTCGGGGACGTTCAGCTGCAGGTTGTTCCAGTCGATGTAGAAGACGGCGGCATTCGTCGATACACGTCCGTTGGCCCACAACGTCTTCACGCCGCCCTCGACAAGCCAGGTGTCCTCCTCGTCGTAAACCTCGTTGCCGGCCGGCGACGCCGGGTTGAAACCGCCGGCCTTGTAACCGCGCCTGACCGTTCCGTACACCGTCGTGTCGGGCTGCAGTCGATACGCGAGTGCCTACCTGTGGCGAGACGTTCGAGAAGCTCTCCTCCTCGTCGAGGAGGAAGGCTGGCCCGAGGGGTGGTTCGGTGAATGTTTCGAGCGTCGCGTCCTTCTGTTCGTAGTCGAAGCGCGCGCCGCCACTCACATCGAGCCGATCTTTGAACGTGACGGTTCCCTGCCCGAAGAGGCCGATGCCGAAGTCATCCAGCGCAGCGCGTGGCGAATGTTGATCGACCGGGAATGGCGTGATGACGAACGGGGCGAAGGTGTTGATGCCGTCCTGTTCGTACGCCTGGCTGAACAGGAACGCGCCGGCCTGCCAGCGCAAGGAGGCGCCGTCACTGAGGCGGAGCGCCGCCGCGTCCGCCGACGCGAATCGCACTTCCTGTGTGAACTGGAAGTCTTCTTCAGTGTTGTCGCGGGTCAGGATCGGGAGCGGTGTGTAGTCGAGGTCGGTCACGTCACGCGTCTTCCAGTTCACGAACCCTGTTGTGCTCGAGAACTCGATATTGCCGCTGGTCCGCCGAGCCAGAATTGTCGTGCCGACCACGTCGCGATTGACGAAGCCCTCGAAGTCGCGCGCCGCATGAAAGGGGTTGGCGCGGAGTGCACCCACATCGTTCAGGGAATAGTCGCCGTCACGAGCCCGTTCACCCGTGAAAATCAATCGCGTCTCCCAGTCGCTGTTCGGGACCCACAGCAGCTGTGCCTTCGCCGTGAAAGCGGATCGCGAGTCGATGTCGTTGCCGGTGACGTCGTTGACGGTGAAGCCGTCGCGATCGACCTGTGAGAACGACGCGCCGAAACTCAGCTTGTCCTTGATCAGAGGCCCGGACGCGCCACCGCGCAGCGCCCAGGCGCCGTGGTTGCCGAATGGCACCGAGAAGGTGCCTGTCCAGTTCCCCAACGAGGGGCGGGCGGTCGCCACATTGACGAGACCGCCGAGCGTGTTGCGGCCGAAAAGCGCACTCTGTGGGCCGCGAACGAATTCGATCTGTTCGACGTCGAGCAGTTCGATGCTCGACGAGTTTGCATTCAGCTGCGGCACGCCATCCATATACGTCGTAATACCGGGGTTCGCCGGGCTCGAACCGATCGCACGAAAACGCGGATTGCTCAGTTTTCGCGCCGAGGCCTCGTTGAAGAACACATTGGGAGCAAAAATCGCCGCCTCGCTCACGATGTGAATGTCAGCGTTCTCGATCGTGTCCTTGAGTACTGCCGTAACGCTGACGGGAATCTTCTGCTTGTCTTCGGGCTCTTTCTGCGCGGTCACAATCACCGTTGGCATTCGGAAGCGAACTTGATCGTCCGGTGGCGCAGCGGGCTGCGTCGTCTGCTGGGCGTCGGGCGTCGGCGCCGGCGTCGCTTGTGCAGGGGCCGGCGACGTTTGTGCGTTTGAAGGCACCGGGCCGAGCAGGGCTGCTACCGCGGCAAAACCGGCCGCGATCCAACGTCTAACGACCGCGCTTCGTACAATCTTGACGATGTCGATCATGACCATTCTTGTCCTTTGAGCGTGTGCGACGTTTGCACATGTCTTACGGCGATACAAGCGAATCGGTTCGAGTTGGACGCCGCCGAGCACGACTTTCGGCCGCTCTGTGACGAACGCAGGAGAAGCGTCCAGCTGAAAATCGTATAACAATGTGCCCCTCAGGTTCAGCATCGAGCCCAGCCGGCGTTTCCCGGGGGGCCGGTGACTCGTCTCCAGGTCGTCCTCTGACGGCGTGAGTCGCTGCATTCGCTCACCGTACCATTGGCGGACAGTAAAATCGGTCCGTGCCCCCCGGCCAGCCGCTTCCCATCGACCCGTTCTTACCCGAGATCCTGGCGCGAGTCCGCGAGTCCCGCGCCGTGGTGGTGACGGCCGCGCCGGGAGCTGGCAAGACGACGAGAGTTCCGCCGGCGCTGGCCGTTGATGGACCGGTCATCGTGCTGCAACCGCGCAGGGTTGCCGCGCGCAACATCGCGCGACGAATCGCGAGCGAGCAGGGCTGGACCGTCGGCAGGGAAGTCGGATGGCAGGTGCGCTTCGAGCGACAGTTCGGATCGGACACGCGCGTGCTGCTGGCCACCGAAGGTATTTTGACCGCGCGGCTGCAATCCGATCCGTTCCTGTCGGAGTTTCGCACCGTCGTTCTCGATGAGTTCCACGAGCGGAGCATTCACGCAGATCTCGGCCTCGCGTTGACCAGGCAGGCGTCGGCCGCACGACCGGATCTTCGGATCGTCGTGATGTCGGCAACGCTCGACGCCGGTCGGGTGTCGGCATTTCTGGATGATTGTCCGGTCGTCGACGTGCCTGGCACCTTGTATCCGCTCGACATCCGCTATGTGCCCTCGACGACCCTGGTCGAGGCGGTGAGGACCGCTGTGAGCGAGTCGCGCGGGCAGGTCCTCTGTTTCTTGCCTGGTGCGCCAGAGATCGAACGCGCAGCAGCTCAACTCGGCGCGGGTGCTGATGCCAGCTCGTTCGAGATCGTTCAATTGCATGGCTCGCTGACGCCGGACGCGCAGGATGCAGCAGTGGCCGACGTCGATCGCCGGCGCGTGATCCTTGCGACCAACATCGCTGAGACGTCGCTGACGGTCCCAGGCGTGCACGCGGTCGTCGATACCGGGCCAGCACAAGGTGGCGCGATACGACCCGAACCGGGCGATCGACAGTCTGGAGCTCGAGCGGATTCCGCTCGACTCAGCGGATCAGCGAGCCGGGCGCGCGGCGCGCCTCGGCCCTGGTCTGGTGCTCAGGCTCTGGGATCGCGCCGATCGCTTGCGGCCACATCGCGAGGCGGAGATCCATCGCGTGGATCTTTCCGGCACTGTGCTCGACGTGCTGGCCTGGGGAGGCGATCCTCGAGCGCTCGAGTGGTTCGAGGCGCCGCCACCAGAGGCCCTCGACGCTGCGGTTGCGCTTCTCGAGCGCCTTGGGGCGACATCAGGCGTTCGCCTGACCGCGCTCGGCAGACGAATGCAGCGGCTGCCGATCCATCCACGTCTGTCTCGCATTCTGCTGGAAGCTGCCGGAGCCCGTGATGCCGCTCTGGCCTGCGCGCTGTTGTCCGAACGTCAATCAAGCACGAGACCCACAGCCGCACCTCCGACCACCTCCAGTGATTTGCTCTCGCTCATCGATCGCGGAGTGCCAGCGTCCACTGCCCGCCTTGCCACCATGTTGCAGCGTCTGGTGCCTGACGGGCCGTCGTTGCCGGCCGGCGACGACGGTCTTCGGCGAGCGCTGCTGAGAGGCTACCCGGATCGAGTCGCTCGACGTCGTGCGAACGGCTCCGCGCGGTTCCTGCTGGCTTCCGGCCACGGCGGTGTCCTCGGCAGCGAAAGCGCCGTTCGCGACGCCGAGTTCATCGTCGCCCTCGATGTCGTGGCCGGCAAGCGTGGCGACGGTTCAGAAGCGCGGATCCGCATGGCGAGCGCCGTCGAGGCGGACTGGCTTGAGCCGACCGAGGTTCGCGTCGATCACGCGCTTGACGACCGCGGGGTCGTCCGCGCGACATCACGTGACTACTACGATGCCATCGTCCTTTCGGAACAACCAGTCGTACCAGATCCGGATCAATCGGCGCGCTTGCTGACAGCGGCCTTTCTCGCGCGCGAACCAGGAGCCGCGGACGCCCAGCTGCTGCGACGGATGCGCTTCGCCGGCCTCCCCTGTGACGTGCCGTCGCTGGTTGCTCGCGCAAGCGAGGGACGCCGCGCGCTTGGCGAAATCGTCCTCGCCGACGCGCTGACGTGGCAGACGAAACAGCAACTCGATCGCCTGGCACCGGAGTCGATCGCAATCCCGAGCGGTCGATCCGCCGCGCTGGTGTATGAAGACGATGGATCGGTGAGCGCATCGATCAAGCTTCAGGAACTGTTCGGCCTGGCCGACACGCCACGGATTGGTCCACGGGCTGAGCCGGTGCTGATCGTGCTCCTCGCGCCCAACGGACGGCCGGTACAGACGACGCGTGACCTGCGCAGCTTCTGGGAACGCACGTACCACGATGTCAGAAAGGAGCTTCGCGGCCGCTATCCGAAGCACCCGTGGCCGGAGGATCCGTGGACGGCCGAACCGACGCATCGGACGACGCGGCGCTCGCGATGACCGATCAGCCGTCACTCTTCGCGGGGTCGTCCGACGATGCCACGGCGCTCGAGCAGCGCCGGCAGCGGCTCGCGAGTGTTGCGGCCGCACTGCCGTCAGAGCTGCGAATGGGAACAAGCTCCTGGAGTTTCCCTGGATGGCGCGGCATCGTGTATCCCCATGAGGCGACTCCGACGCAATTGGCTCGCGAGGGGCTGAGGAGCTACGCGAAGCACCCGCTTCTTCGCACCGTCGGCATCGATCGCAGCTACTACGCGCCGATTCCCGAAGAGGATCTCAGGCGCTACGCCGATCAGCTGCCGGATGACTTCGTGTGCTGCGCCAAGGCGCCGGCCGCGGTCACGAGTTTCACGGAACCGGGATCGACCAGTGACGAGCCAAACCCTGACTTTCTGTCAGTCGCGCGGTTCACGGAAGAGATCGTCGAACCCTTTGCTCGTGCCTTTGCTCCTCACACCGGGCCGTTCCTTCTGCAGTTTCCGCCGCTCGGCAAGAACACCACACTCGAGCCTGGAGCATTCGCCGAGATGCTCGACAGCTTCCTCGGCGGCATGCCACAGATGTGTGAGTTCGCCGTCGAGTTGCGCGAGCGTTCCCTCATTTCGGGTGCTTACCGCCGCGTGCTCGAACGGCATGCGGCGGTCCACGTCGCGAACTACTGGAGCGCTATGCCGATGCCCGGGGAGCAGGCCGATCTGGTTCCACAACGCGCTGCGCCGTTCGTGATGGTTCGGCTCCTGATGCGGCCGGGAACACGATACGAGCAACAGCGGCAGGAGATGCGGCCGTTCAACCGCATCGTGCAGCCGGACGAGCAGATGCGGCAGGAGGTCGTGGCCATCCTGTCGCGCGCGCGCCGGGAGAAACGCCGCACCTACCTGCTCGTCAACAACAAAGCTGAGGGATCTGCGCCGCTGACCATAGAAGCGATCGCCGAGCGCCTCGCCGGTGTCAAAGGAGATGTAGACACTGGTTGATCCGGATGACGGCCTCTTCCTTTTTTGGTTTTGGGCGGTTCACGCTGCGGAGCGCGGTTCTGTTCGCAATAGCCACGGCAACCGCCGATCCCGCCGCCGCCTGCACGTGCCTCACGCCGGGCCCAGCCTGTCAGGAGTTGTGGAACGCGGCTGCCGTTTTCGTCGGCCGGGTGGAATCGCTGACGCCTGAGTCCACCGATTCCGTTCGCGTTACCTTCAGCGTACAAGAATGGTTTCGTGGTGCTGGAACCGGAAGCGTGACCGTGCGCACGCCGTCGGCTGCCGCAGGCTGTGGCTATCCCTTTCGATCCGGCCGTCAGTACCTGGTTTATGCGACAGTCGTTGACGGGCACTCCGACCTGATCACGGGCCGGTGTTCGCGGACACAGCCTGTCGAGCGAGCGGCGGCCGACCTCGCCTACGCCAGAAACCTGTCGACAGATCTGTCGCCTGCCGGACGAATCTTCGGCCGCGTCGTGATGCGCAGCCGCGACCTTGCCCGGTGGCGCGACCGTGATCGCCCTTTGCCAGGCGCTGTCGTGTCCGTAATCGCCAGCGGAACCGTTTTACGTGTCACAAGCGATGCCATGGGAACGTTCTCGATAGGCGGCCTGGCGGCGGGGCAGTACAGCGCGGCCCTCGAATCTCCGGCTGGCGGGACGGCTGCAATCCTGCCAGGCGAGTTCGAGCTGAAAGACGCGCGCGCATGCGTTGAGCTCAGCGCCGTCGCAAAATCCACTGCCGTCGTCCGTGGCCGGATTGTCGATGCGTCGGGCCAGGCGATACCGGGACTCACCGTCGACCTGACCGTCCCCGAGGGCATCGATCGCAACCCTGGTGCGGAGCGGCTACGGACGCTCACACGCGGCGATGGAACGTTCGAACTGACGGGCGTACCCGATGGACGCTTCATCGTCGGCCTCAATACAACCCGCGAATCTACACCTCGACTGGTATATCCCGGTGTGGACTCATTGCGTGGCGCCAAGCTCGTCACCGTGCGCGCGGGGGACGAAATCGAGCTGCACGACTTCGTTATTCCCGCGAACATATCGTTCGTGGCGATCCCCGGTGTGGTTCGAGACAGCACCGGCGTGCCGGCTGCCGGCGCGCGCGTGTTTCTTGCAGGGCCGCAGGAGGGAGACCACATCGTCGGCGAGCCGGCGATTACCGACGAGTCTGGACAATTCGTGCTCTCGGCTCCAGCCGGGCGTCAATACAGGCTGTTCGCCGAACGCGCGCGACCTGGTTCAGCGAGCAGCCGGGTTGACGTGACCGACGTCATAAACGTGACCGCAACGTTCGATCGCGCGGTGCAGAAGCTCACGCTGCGTGCATTGCATTGACATAGTTCACAGCGGTGCAGAAAAAAATGTCGCGCGCGACGGGAAAAGCCGTTCGATTAAACCGCGGCTGTCGTTATCAAGTCTAAAAGGGGTACGCATGCGCATTCTGCGAGGGCTCTCCAGCAGGTTCCTCCCCTGTGGATGCCTGGCTGGTATCTACGAGACTTACGACGCCGAGATCGTGGGAATACTCGACGCACGCAGTCCATCGTGTGCGGATACGGCCCACGTGTGTGGGAATGTTGTACCCGTTCAGCCGCCGGCGGATATCGCCTCGAACGCGCCGCCGGCGACTGACCCCGATCGAGTCCGCCGGTCGAACGGGTTCAACTGATCGCCCTGATCCACTCCCACCATTCCTCTCCATCAAGAGAGTGAACCCGTCTCGAATTCCTGACAACCGACACCACGGCACAACGGACGACACCACTCGATCGATCACGACGAAATTCCGCAGACGCGCGGGCACTTCGTTTTGGGCCATCATGTTCGTCTGCGATCCTCGACAACCGGCTGCTGTTGAGGTTGTCGCGCGAGCGGCGAGGCTTCATGAAGATCGTCACGTGGAACGTCAACGGCATTCGGGCGCGGTTGACGCAGGTGCAGGAACTGATGGAGCGCGATCGTCCTGATGCGATCTGCCTGCAGGAGATCAAAGCGACGCCCGATCAGATCCCGACGGTGCTCTGTGAAATGGAGGGCTACTGGTGCTACTGGCACGGGTCCAAGGGCTACTCGGGTGTCGCCCTTCACGTGTCCCGCGACCTCATGCCCGAGCGGCCGCAGTTCAACCATCCGTCCTTCGACTACGAGAACCGGATCGTCACGGTCGAGTTACCGGGGTTCACGCTCGCGTCCGTTTACGTGCCGAACGGCGGCAAGGACTTTCCGGCCAAGATGCAGTTCCTCGCAGCGCTCGAGCAGTTCGTCGCCGAGCGACAGACGGCTCCTGACGCGACGGTGATCTGCGGCGACCTCAACATCGCGCGTACGGACATGGACGTTCATCCGAAAGAAAGAAAGCCGCTGGCGATCGGCCAGCTGCCCGAAGAACGCGAACAGCTCGAGCGGATCATCGGCCATGGTCTCGTCGACGTCGGTCGGGCACGCGATCCGCTCAACGATCAGATGTTCACTTGGTGGGCGCCCTGGCGAAACCTCCGCCAGCGCAACATCGGCTGGCGCCTCGACTACGTCCTGGCGAGCACCCGTCTTTACGAGCGAACCTCGAGGTGCGACATTCAACGCGAAGTCGGCACCAGCGACCACGCGCCGGTCATTGTGGAGTTCGACGCCCGCCTTCGCTAGAGCTACGGCGGGCAAGCTCTGCCCCCGTGCACGTGCGCACTTGCACACCTGGATCTTGACATCCACAAACTATTTACTAAATACTTAGTAGCAAATGCGCACCCCGCACCCGACCCTCACGCCTCAGGAGCTGGCCATCATGAAGGTGGTCTGGAAGCTCGACAAGGCCACCGTCCGCGACGTGTACGAAGCTCTTCGAGAGAAACGTCCTATCGCGTATACGACCGTGATGACGATGATGAAGATCCTCGAGGAGAAGGGATATCTGAAGAAGTCGAAGGCGGAGAAAGCCTATCTCTACAAACCGTCCAGACCACGCCAGCAGGTCGTCAGCGCCATGGTCCGCGACTTCGTGGACCGCGTGTTCGACGGTGCCGCCAGCGGGCTGCTGCTTCATCTTGCGAAGGACGGCCGACTCTCGAAAGACGAGCGTCAGCACATCCGGCGGATCGTCGAAGAGATTGAGGATTGAGGAGATTCAGGAGATCGAGAAATGATGGACGCAGCCACGCTCTCGAACGTTCTCTCGTGGAGCCTGCAGGTTGCCGCGATCACCGCGGTGGCCGCCCTGCTGCCTCGATTGCTTCACGTGGACGCTCCGGCAATCCGCCACGGCTGGTGGCGCGCCGTCCTGCTGTCGTGCCTCGTGCTGCCGTTCGTTCAGCCATGGCAGGTGCTCAGCACGTTTCCGATCGATGCGCCACCGCTCGACATGACGCCGACGCTGACGGGATCCGGGACGGGGCGTTTGAACGCCTCCAGATCTGCGTCACTCCTCTCGCAGGGCTGGGAACGGACCTTGCCCGCAGCGGTCGGCGTCGTCCTCGTCGCAGGCGCCCTGGTGCGTCTGAGCTGGCTTTCGGCCGGGCTGATCCGGCTGCGACGATTGCGCGCGGCGGGCAGCCCCGCCGACATCACTGAAGGCCATCGGGAGCTAACGGCGCTGACGCAGGCTGGTGCCGAGATCCGCTACGTGCCAGTGATCGGTCAGCCGGTGACGTTTGGTGTTCGCCACCCAGTGGTTCTGCTTCCCGAGTCGTTGCAGGCTCTCCCCGATCAGATTCAGCGGGCGGTGCTCGCGCACGAGTTGTGGCACGTGCGGCGGCGCGACTGGCTGTGGATCCTTGCGGAGGAAACCATTCGTGCCGTGCTCTGGTTCCACCCCGCCATCTGGTATCTCGTATCCCGCGTGCAGTCGTCGCGTGAAGAAGTCGTCGACGAGCTGACGGTCCTGCTCACCAACGCGCGCCGCACCTATATCGAGGCGTTGCTCGCGTTCGCGGACGAACCGCCGCTCTTTGCTGCCGCGCCGTTCGCCCGGCGCAGGCACTTGTTTCAGCGCATGCTCTTGATCTCGAGGGAGGCTGTGATGTCGTCGAGAAGAATCGTCGCGTCTACTGCTGCCATGGCGATCGCCGTCCTGTTGACGGGCTGGTACGGCGTGGCCGCGTTTCCACTAGCCGCTGCCCGATCTGAAACGAGCGGCACGTCAGTCCCGGCAGCGGCGCTTACACAAGGCGCACGGCAGGCGCCGCCGCGTGACCTGAAACCCGGCCAGGCCGCGCCGCCCACCAACCGCGAAATCGAGCTGCAGAAGGCCGTGGACGCCGGTACGGTCAAGACCGTCGAAGAATACGTCGTGCTTGCCAGGATGCAGGAACAGCGTGGCGCCCTCGCGGAAGCCGAGGCCACGCTGCTGAGCGCCAGGCGCGTCGCGAACCCCGAGACGAAGGCACTGCCTCCTCTGGCGGGCTTCTATCAGCGGACGGACCAGTTCGACAAGGCCATCGCATCGTCGAGGAACTGGCGGCCGCCGATCCGACGAATCCCAAGGTGCACCAGACCGTGGCGACCTTCTACTGGGAGAAGGCGTTCAAGGATCACACGCTATCGACGAGGCAGAAGACCGAGTACATCCAGGCCGGTATCGCCGCGACCGATCGCGCGCTGTCCTACGATCCCGACTACACGGAGGCGCTGACCTACAAGAACATCTTCCTCCGGCTGCAGGCGAACATGGAGACCGACAAGACCAGACAGGCCCAGCTGATTGCGGAGGCGGATGCGCTGAGAAACCGCGCATTGGAATTGACGAAGGCACGCCAAGGCGGCGTTGCCGGCGGTGTCCCCGGCGGCGTCGCTGGCGGAGTACCCGGCGGCGTCCAGGGCGGAGTCGCCGGTAGTGTTCGTGCAGACATGCCGCCGCCACCGCCACCCCCGCCGCCACCAGGGGATCCCGTCGAAGTGGACGGCGTCAGCGCCGGTCAGGGTCGGTGGGAACATCAGGCCGCCCACAAAGGTGACGGACGTCAGGCCGATCTATCCGCCGGAGGCCCAGGGCGCGAAGGTCCAGGGGGTCGTCATCCTCGAAGTCGTGATCGACGGCGCTGGCGATGTGCGGTCGGCGAGAGTGCTCCGGTCCATTCCAATACTTGACGCGGCGGCGGTCACGGCCGTCGAACAGTGGAAGTTCGTGCCGACGCTTCTGAACGGGGTCCGGTGCCTGTCATCATGACCGTGACGGTGAACTTCACGCTCGAGTAGGAACATGAGACAACTACCAACCTCCAACTCCCAACTTCCAAGGAACTCCGAGTCGATCGTCTGAGAGTCCTTTGGGAGTTGGGCGTTGGGGATTGGAAGTTACTCTGAGTCCCTCCGCCCACACCTTGCAGAGTTCGACGATCACTTCTGCAGCCTTATCCATGTCCTGAGCCGAGACCCACTCCAGCCGCGAGTGAAAGTTGTGCTCGCCCGCGAAGAGGTTCGGCGTCGGCAGACCCATGAACGACAGCCGCGAGCCGTCGGTGCCGCCGCGGATCGGACGCTCGACAGGCACCAACCCTGCTCGCCGGATGGCCGTCCTGGCGTGTTCGACCACCTGCCGATGCTGGTCGAGCACCTCGCGCATGTTCCGGTACGATTCCTCGATCGCGATCTCGACCGACGCGCGTGGCTCACCATCCACGACCTGTCGCGCAAGCGTCTCCACCATCGCTTCCTTTTCCTTCAATCCTGCGGTCACGAAGTCGCGTATCAGCACCTTGACGGACGTTCGCTCGACGGACGCATCGACAACGTATGGATGGACGTATCCCTCGTACCCCTCGGTGGTTTCCGGCGAGAGCCGATCCTTCGGCAGGAGCGCGATGAAATCGGCGGCGAGCCGGATCGCATTGACCATGCGGCCTTTCGCGTATCCGGGATGGGTGTTGAACCCCCGGAAAGTCACAGTCATCGCGTCGGCAGAAAAGCTCTCGTATTCGAGCTCACCGAGGCTGCCCCCGTCCAGCGTGTAAGCGCAGACTGCGCCGAAGCGTGCCACGTCGAAGTGGTTGGCGCCGCGTCCGATCTCTTCGTCCGGCGTGAACGCGATTCGCACCGGTCCGTGTGCAACGTCTGGATGACGCATCAGGTGTTCGGCGGCCGCCATGATTGCGGCCACACCAGCCTTGTCGTCGGCGCCCAGCAGCGTGGTGCCCGACGCAGTGACGACATCGTTGCCGATTTGTGCCGCGAGCTCCGGCTGCTCGCTTGCGCGGAGGATGGCTGTCGGATCGTCTGGCAGCACGAGGTCACGGCCATCGTATTGGCGATGCACGATCGGCCGAACGCCGGCGCCCGGCATTTCAGGCGACGTATCCACGTGCGCCACGAAGCCAATCACCGGGATCGAGCCGGACGACGTGGCTGGAATGGTTGCCATGACGTAGCCATGCTCGTCCATCGACGCATCGTCGATGCCGAGGGCCTTCAACTCGTCGACGAGTTGTCGCAGCAGCGTCAGCTGACCCGGTGTGCTGGGAAAGGTGCTCGAGCGTTCGTCCGAGCGAGTATCGACCACCACATAGCGAAGGAACCGTTCGAGAGCGGATGTGCGCACGCCTGAGAGTCTAGACTCGAGACTAGATGTCGTGGCCGTCACCTCACGCCACCCGCGCGAGACGCGGCGTCAGCGCGCGGACGTCGGACAGATGAACGATCAGCAGGTCAGCCTTGCGGACTGCCTCCGTGAAGCGCTGCGCTTGCGTGAGGTCGTGCCGATCCTGTCCGAGGCGCACGGCTTCGATTCGCAGGACCGAGAGATAGGCACGAACCGCTGTCGCGACGACCCGAAGTCCGGGGGCCGAGTAGGCCATCCAGTTTCCGAACAGCCGGGCCGCGAGCCAGGCTCGAACCGGTCGATCGTGGATTTGAAGAAGCGCCAGCGACTCCGTCCAGGTTGTTGGATGGATGGTGGGAACGGACGGCTGCTCGAGGCCTGAAGGAACTGAGCTCGAGACGATGGCGAAGAGCTCCTTCTCTCGGGCGATGTCCGGGCTCGACGCTGGAAGGAGCAGCCTCGCTGAACGCGCGTTCCACCGCGTTGGCCAGGCTGCCGTTGCCGGGCACCCAGTCATCGAGCCGCTTCGTTGCGCGCTCGATGGCCGCGGTCGCCTGCTCAGCCGACAGGCGGTCATCGGCCAGGCTTCCAAGCGCTCGCCGCTCCCAGGCACCGTAGCCCTCGAGGTCCGTCAGAAGGTTCGGCCTGAGGAGTGGTGGCAGCACGGCCGTTGCGTCGAGGCCCTCCAGGGCGCCGTCGAGCGCGAGTCCCGGCGGTGCCTGGACGACATCGAAGCTGGTGGCTTCGAGCAGGAGCCCGGCCGCGGTGGGGCAAAAGTGTGAAAGCGTGACGAACGTGCCGCGGCGATCCTGCATCGCGACGCGCGGAAACTGCCGGCACGCCAGCGGCAGGTTGCTGGCTCCCAACGTGCGGTGAATCTCGCAGCGTCGCTCGTTCGCCACCTCGTCGAAGAAGACGCAGGCGCCGTTGTGGCGAGTTCCGACGATGGCGGCAGCGCCCTCGGGCATGTGACCTTCATGCACGAATAGCTGACCCGCGTCTTCGCGCGAGCCGAAATGCAGCCTGAGTCTCTCGAAGGCCGGGCCTTCCACCGGAATGGACCAGCCCGCCCGGCAGCATGCTCCCGAGTGCCGACAGAGCCAGGCCGCGTGAAATGCGAGGCACCAGACCGCCATTGAGATTCGATGATAGTTGCAATCCTGAACTCTCGATTACAGAACTCGACGCGCGCCTTCGCCAACGGGCGGCGAAAGGTCGTCTGCACGCATGTCCAAGCTAGTGTGCGGAAACGTCGCGGCGTACCAATTGCTTTAACGAGGGTGGCTGAACCCGTCATGTCAGAAAGGGATACCTTCGGCCCCCGCCTGCGTGCCGAGCGCGAGCGTCGGGGCATCTCACTCGATACGATTGCCTCGGTGACCAAAGTCAGCGCCGACCTGTGGGATGGCCTGGAGCGGAACGACTTTTCCCGCTGGCCGTCCGGCATTTTTGCGCGCGCTTTCGTCCGCGACTACGCCCGGGCGATCGGTGTGGACGCCGATGAGGTCGTCAACGAGTTCTGCCGTCTGTTTCCAATCGGGGACCGGCGCGCTTCGCGATTGATCCGCGCACAGGCCGACCTGATCGGTCACTCGCTGGCGTATGCCGAGGCGGGAGCCGTACCGACCGATGGGGACCGTCGAACACCGGTCGAGGAGCCACCGGATCCGCGCCGCGCCAAGTTCACGCCGCGCAGCGTATCCGCGACCATCGACGCCTGCGCAACACTGGGGTTCTCAGCGGCAATCGCCGCGTTGCTGAGCGTACCGTTCTGGAGTGTCACCGGCTTGATTTGCCCTTTGTATTACGCCATCGCTATCGTGACGATGGCGCGAACGCCGGGCCAGCGGGTCGTCGAGGCACTGCAACAGCGGATGCCGGCACTGTTTGCCCTTCCGGATCGGCGACGCGCAACGGCCTGATATCCAATCGATCGTAAGCCGGTGTCTAATTGAAATGCCGGGTTCCTGCGCCCCGGCACGAGCGTGCTGCTTCAGCTCTCACCTTCCAGAAGGCCTTCAATGACAACGCACTGTCGTTTCGCACTGGCGTGTATCGTCGTGTGTCTCGTGACAGGCGGAAGCCCGGCTTCGAGCACGGGCCCAAACGCACCGGACAGCTGACCGTCGTCAGCGCGGGACCGACGGAAGAAGTCGCGAACCTGGCCGAAGCCAACGAGGTGCGCGTGGTCTTCTCGGAACCGATGGTGACGCTGGGACGAATTCCCGATCCCGTCCGGCCGCCGTTCTTCAGAATCACGCCGGCCGCCCGCGGAACGTTCCGATGGTCCGGCACGACGATTCTGATCTTCACACCGGATCCCAAGCAGCCGCTGCCGCTCGCCACGCGGTTCACCGTCACGATCGACGCCACCGCTACCGCCGTCAGCGGCCGCAAGCTCGCGGAACCCTACTCGTTCACCTTCACTACGCCGACGACCAAGCTGCTGCAGTCGAACTGGTACCGGCGTGACGGCCGCGCGGATGCGCCCGTCGTCCTCGTTCTGCGGTTCAACCAGCCTGTCAGACCTGCCGATGTCGCCGCGCATCTCAGCGCCGGCTTCGAGCCCCATAACTGGACTGAACCGGTCATGCCGCAGGCAATCCAGCAACGTCTGACGGCGGTCGACCCGACGGCGATGGGCCGTTTTCAGGCGAAGGCCCGGCAGACGCGCGCCGCGGCGTCCGCACGTTCGCCGGTGACGTTCCGACTCACGGACGACTGGGACAAGAAGGCGTTCCCGCCCGAAGCCAATCTCGTCGCGTTCGAGAGCACGACGGCCATTCCGTCCGAAAGCTGGGTGAAGGTGGTGCTCGACGGGCGTCTTCCGTCACCTGCAGGCGTCGCGGTTCCCGGAACCGAGCAGAGTTACGTCGTCCAGGTCGAGCCGGCGTTCTTCATCAACGGATTCGACTGCACCGCGGAGTGCGATCCGGATCGTCGCAACCCGCTGCACCTTCGGCGTGAGGTGAAGGTCACGGCGTTTGCAGATGCGGTCAGGATCACCGACGTGACCGGCTCGGGCGCAGGAAAGCCGCTCGCCAAGTCCGAGAAACCAGCACCCCGCCGCGACTTCGCGCTCGACGAGAGCCGATTCCTGACGATCGAAGACGCGGGGTATCCGACCCAGCCACCAGTCCGCCGGTACGACGTCACCGTCGATGCGAACCTGCGCGCCGCCGACGGGCAGGTCCTCGGCTACACGTGGCTGGGACAGGTCGAGACGTGGCATCAGCGATCCTTCACGAGTTTCGGAGACGGCCACGGCGTGTGGGAGACCGGCGGTGGAAACGTGCTGCCGTTCTACGCGCGGAACTTCCGCAATGTCCGGCAATGGTCGGCTGCGCTCGGCGTTCGCGATCTGATGCCGACGCTGGTCCGTCTTCAGCCGCGATTCGACACGACGCCTGAAGGCGACGGGACGGATCGGCGACTCGGCGGAACTCCCGATCGAATCCAGTCGCATGGGCTGGATCTCACCGCGGCCCTCAACGGATCCAACACCGGACTCGTCTGGGCTGCCGTCGAAGAAGGCGATCCGATCGAGCGTGCGCGGCCGTACGGCGAGGCGCGCGTCCGCGCCTCGGTGATACAGGTGACCAACCTTGGCGTCACGGTCAAGGACAGTCCACAGAACACGCTCGTCTTCGTCACTCGCCTCGACACGGGTGAACCAGTCGCTGGTGCCAAAGTGTCGATCGTCAAGCTGGACAACCAGATCTTCTGGACCGGCACGACGAGCACGGACGGTGTGGCCATCGCGCCCGCAGACCGCGCTACGCAAGCAGGACGAATGGTACGAATTCTCGTTCATCGTCACGGCCGAGAAGGATGGCGACATCGCGTACATCGGCAGCGACTGGAACGAAGGCGTCATGCCGTGGGACTTCGGCCACTCGTTCAACCTCAGCGAAGCGTCGCCGATGTTGCGGGGCACGGTGTTCAGCGATCGCGGCGTGTATCGTCTCGGCGAAGAGGTGACGGTCAAGGCCGTTCTGAGGCACAACGCCGCGGACGGCATTCGGCTCCTGCCCGAAGGCACACCTGTCTTCGTCTCGCTTCGCGACAGCCAGGATCGTGTCGTCGATGAACGGACGGTGAAGGTCAATGCCTGGAGCAGCGCAGAGTGGAAAGTGACGCTTCCGCCGGACGGCGCCCTCGGCACTTACATGATGCAGGCCGTTCTGGAGCGCGACCGGCCGAAACCGCGGCCGGCCGAGGCGCTGCGACCGGGCGAGACGCCAGGCCCGGATGCCGATCGATACGTTCCCTACACGAAGATGGTGAACGGGTCGTTTCTGGTCGCGGCCTACCGCAGACCGGACTTTCGCGTGGACGTCACGCTGACGTCCGACGCTCCCGTAGCGGGCGCGCAGTTGAAGGGCGTCGTAACCGCCAGGTACTTGTTCGGTGCGGCCATGGGGGCACGTCCGCTGAAATGGTCGTTCACGAAGACGCCGCTCGGTCAGGCCCCCGCCGCGGTGCGTGAGAAGTTTCCGGAGGATCGCTGGCTGTTTGTTGGATGGTCGGAACGCGCCGTCAGCGAGACGGGCGAGATCAGCCGGGACGACAGCACGTTGACGCCCGCGGGAACGCAGGAGCTCAAGCTCGAAACGAAGCTCGACGCGGGCATTCCGTACTCATACTCGCTCGAGGGCGATGTCGAGGACGTGTCCCGTCAACACATCGCCAACCGCGCGAGCATCATCGTCCATCCCGCGCCCTGGTATGTCGGGATCAGGCAGCCGTCGTACTTCGTCGAGCAAAAGGCCGGGCTGAAGACCGAAGTGGTGACCGTGTCGCCGGAGGGTCTGACCGTCGCCGGCGTTCCCGTCACCGTTACGCTGACGCAGGTGCAATGGTTGAGCGTGCGTCGCGCAGAGGGCAACGGTTTCTACACCTGGGACACCGAACGAAAGGAAGTACCTGCCGGATCGTGGACGGTGACGACCGCCGCTGATGCAGTTCCGCTGGAGATTCCAATTCCCAATGGCGGCTACTACATGCTCGAAGCCGTTGGGAAGGACCAGAACGGACGGTCTTCGATCACCAGAACCTCGTTCTATGCCCTCGGCGCGGGATACACGGCGTGGGCGCGCTTCGACCACAACCGAATCGAGCTGGTTCCCGAAAAGAAAACCTACAAGCCAGGCGACACCGCACGCATCATGATTCAGTCGCCCTGGGAACAGGCGACCGCGCTCGTCACGACCGAGCGTGAAGGGATTCGCTCGCACCGTCAGTTCGCGCTGACCTCGACACAGCAATCGATATCGATCCCGGTGTCCGATCGGGACATTCCCAATGTCTTCGTATCGGTGCTGCTGATCAAGGGCCGATCGAAGACACCTGAGGCGAAATCCAGCGAAGCAGCAACGGGCGGTCCTCGTGCCATCGAAGACACCAGCGACCCCGGGAAGCCGGCGTTTCGACTTGGATACGTGGAGCTGAAGGTGGAGGACTCGTCGAAACGTCTGACGCTCACGGTCACCGCCAACAAAGAGGAGTACAGACCCGCGAACATGGCGAAGGTCAGTCTCGCCGTGAAAGATCACACAGGGGCTGGCGCGCGGAGCGAGGTGACGCTCTGGGCCGTGGACTATGGCGTGCTGTCGCTCACCGGATACCGAACGCCGGATGTCCTGGGTTCGGTCTACGTGGAGAAGGCGCTCCAGGTCCTCACCGCCGACAGCCGTCAGCGGATCATCAGCCGTCGTGTGCTGACGCCGAAAGGGGAGACCGAAGGTGGCGGCGGCGGTTCTGACCCGGGAGCCGGAACGCTGCGGAAGGATTTCCGCGTCCTTGCGTTCTGGGTGGGATCGGTGATCACCGATGCGAACGGGCTTGCGAGCGTTGACGTCAAGCTGCCGGAATCACTGACGACCTATCGGATCATGGCCGTGGCAGGCGATCGCAGCTCGCGGTTCGGGGCTGGCGACGCCGAGGTCCGCGTCAACAAGCCGCTGACGATGAAGCCGACCTTCCCGCGTTTTCTTGCAGTGGGGGACAAGGCGTACTTCGGGGCGGTGATCACCAGTCAGCTCCCTCAGGCTGGTGCAGCCACCATCACCATCAAGAGCCTTGACCCGGACATTCTCGAATTCACCGGCCCGGCGCAACAGACGGCGCAGCTCGCGGCTGGTGGTTCGGTGGAGACGCGCTTCGACGCGGCAGGCAAGCGCATCGGCCGGGCACGCATTCAGATGACCGCGAAGCTCGGGAACGAGACCGACGCCTTCGAGGATGTGGTTCCGGTCGAGATTCTTGCGTCGGCGGAGACAGTGGCCGCTTACGGAGAAGCAGCCGGAACGAACACGACCGCAACCGAATCGCTGACGTTGCCCACCGGTGTCGTGCCAGGGTTCGGGGGCGTTCACGTCGAGCTGTCGTCGACGGCGATGGTCGGGCTCGGTGAAGGCGCGCGCTACCTCGTCGAGTATCCGTACGGCTGCGCCGAGCAACGCGGATCGCGCACGCTGGCCATGCTCCTCGCCGCCGATCTCGGCGACGCGTTCACGCTGCCTGGAGTTGACACCGGGAAAATGCGTCCGGCGGTTCAAGCGTCCTTGAAAGAGCTCGAGCGCTTCCAGTGTCCCAACGGTGGCTTCGCATACTGGCCGGGCAACTGTCTGACCGTCTCTCCGTACCTCACGAGCTATCTGCTGCACGTGTTCAAGACCGCCGCGGATCTCAAGTACGACGTCAACCAGGGCATGCGCGAGCGGGCCTACGAGTATCTGCAGCGTGAGCTCGCGACAACCCCGCCCGCGAACGAAGGGTGGTGGCCCGCTTACACCGCGTGGCAGGCGTTCGCGGTCAAGGTGCTCGTCGAAGGCGGCCGAAATCAGGACTCGCACGTCAACCGGCTCTACGGGTACCGCGATCGGATGCCGGTGTTTGCGCTCGCCTATCTTCACGATGCCATACAGGCCAGGCGTGGTCCCGCACAACCTGAGACGCCCGCGCGACTGACCGAGCTGAGACGGCGAATGTCGAACGCGATTCTGCCTGAAGGCGGCAGCGCTCACATCGAGGAGCTCAGCGATCCTTACCTGCTGTGGTTCTGGAACTCGAACGTCCGGTCGACGGCCATCGTTCTCAACACCCTCGTTCGCAGTGGTGAAGGGGACGCGCCAATCCGTCCGATGGTCAGATGGATGATGGCGGCTCGGAAGGATGGGCGCTGGGGCAACACACAGGAGAACGCCTACGCGATGGAAGCGCTCGTCGCCTACTACCGGAAGTTCGAGACCGTCGTCCCAGACTTCCGCGCGGTTGTCACTCTCGGCGACAAGGAGCTTGCGCGTGAGGAGTTCCGCGGCCGCTCGACCGAGTCTGCGTCGAGCGCCGTGGCGATGGATCAAGTGCTCGCCGCCGGACCTGCCGGTGCGACACAGAAGCTGACGTTCGCGAGGGAAGGCGCCGGGACGCTGTTCTACACCGCGCGGCTCCGCTATGCGGCGGACGAGCTCTTTCAAGACGGTCTCGACAGTGGCTTCCGCGTCGAACGCTCCTATGCTCCGTACGTCGAGCAGGGCACTCGTCCGCACGCGACGAGCTACAAGGCCGGCGATCTGGTCCGCGTGACGCTGACGTTTCACCTGACCAAAGAACGCCGATACGTCGCCGTCACCGATCCGCTCCCCGCCGGGTTCGAACCGGTGGAGTCCTGGTTCGCCACGACGGCGGCGTCGCTGTCGGCACGGCAGGACGATCAGGGCGACGTCGAGCAGTCCTGGTTCTCGTGGTGGCAGCGTGGCGGATTCGACCACGTCGAGCGCCACGACGACCGGGTGCAGTTGTATGCCACTCGCCTGAGCGAAGGGACGCACGAGTTCAGCTACATCGCCCGCGCCACGACGGCAGGTACGTTCCGAACGGCGCCGGCGCGCGCGGAGGAAATGTACGAGCCCGAAGTGTTTGGAAGAACGGCGACTGCGATCATTGAAATAAAACGCTGAACCTGCCGTGGTTCGTGGTCCGTCGCTCGTGGTTCGTAATCGGGGTGATTTGAAGATCGTGGCTTTAATACAGCGCATCGGGCATTTCGTCAAGCGTCACCGCCGATGGGCGCTCGCGGGCGGTCGTGCCAGTCGTTGCGCTCGCCGGCGTTCTCTGGCTTCGCCTGGGGTCGATCGCGCCCGAGCTGCTCGATCTGACCGACAGCTCGTCAACGGTCGTCGTCGATCGCCGTGGCATCCCGCTGTACGAAGCGTTGTCTGGGGACGGAACCCGCCACATCCGCCTTCGCGCGGACAACCTGCCCCTTCCGCTCGTCAACGCCACAGTCGCGGCGGAGGATCGGCGGTTCTGGTCGCACGTAGGCCTCGACCCGGTTGCGATCGTGCGCGCCCTCAGACAAAACATCGTGGAGGGCAGGATCGTCGAGGGCGGATCGACGATCACGCAACAGGTCGCGAAACTCCTCTTGAACCGGCGGACGCCCGGCCGGACGCGCGGGTGGGGCGGGAAAGTCCGCGAGGCGGTTGTGGCGTTCCGGCTGGAGCATCGGTTCGACAAGCGCGAGATCCTCGCGATGTATCTGAACCTGGCGTCCTACGGCAACCAGCTGGTCGGGGCGGAGCGGGCGAGTCGCGCGTATTTCGGTTGCGAGGCCTCGATGCTGACGGTCGCGCAGTCGGCATTTCTGGCAGGCCTGCCGCAGCGGCCATCGAGCTTCAATCCGTACCGCAATCAGCAGTCGGCAACCACGCGGCAGCGGGCCGTGATTCGTCGGATGGAGGCGTACGGTCTGCTCTCCTCGGCAAACGCGCAGGAAGCGCGCGGCGAGCAGCTGAACCTGACCCGGCGTGCTTCGCCGTTCCTGGCGCCACACTTCGTCGAGATGGTGCTGGCCTCGACACCCGATCGTCCGGCTCGGGTCGACACAACGATCGATGCCGCGCTGCAGGAAGACATCGCCGGCATCATCCGCAGTCAGCGGGCGTTGCTCGAGAGGCATGGCGCAGCCAACGTGGCGGTGGTCGTGCTCGACAACGTCAGAGGCGAATGGATTGCGTGGGAGGGCTCCGGGGACTACTTCGACCGCGAGCGCGGAGGCGCGATCAATGGTCCCGTCACGCTTCGGCAGCCAGGCTCGACGCTCAAGCCGTTTACGTATGCGCTGGCCTTCGAGGACGGTCTGACCCCCGCGTCCGTCCTGCCCGACGTTCCGTCCCATTTTCCGACGGCGGAACAGGGAGTGCTCTACAGTCCGCGGAACTACGATGGTCGCTACAGGGGTCCGCTGCTTGCCCGGCGAGCGCTCGCCGGCTCCGAGAACGTTCCAGCAGTCGCACTCGCCTCGAACCTCGGCGTTCCGAAACTGCTCCGCTTCCTTCACGCGCGGGTTTCAGCAGCTTCGACCGCAATCCCTCGGTACTACGGCCTTGGCGTCACGCTCGGCAACGCCGAGGTCCGCCTCGACGAGCTTGCCGCCGCGTACGCGGCGTTTGCGCGCGGAGGTGAATGGCTCGAACCGCACCTGGCGCCGATCGGACGACGCGCGAGGCCGGAGACGGCTGGTCTCGCCGATGACCGCGTATTGGATCACCGACATTCTTTCCGATCACGACGCGCGCGAGTACATCTTCGGCCGCGGCGGGTACCTCGAGTTTCCGTTCCAGGTTGCGGTGAAGACCGGCACGTCGCAGGCGTATCACGACAACTGGACGGTCGGTTACACGCGCGACGTCACGGTGGGCGTCTGGGTGGGCAACTTCGATCGCACGCCGCTCAGGAACTCGTCGGGCGTCACTGGCGCTGGCCCGATCTTCCACAGCGTGATGCTCGCCGCTGTCCGTCGCGCGCAGGGCCGGGTTCGAGACGGAAAAGATGCAGGTTTCGGCAATCGCGACGTGGTACCCCGACCGGAAGGCATGATCGACCGCGAATTCTGCGCGCTGTCCGGAATGGCCGCCAACGCCTGGTGCCCGTCTCGCCAGCACGAGTGGGTGCCATCACGTGAAGAGTTGCCGTGCAGCTGGCATCATCAGAGCGATGATGGTCTGCCTGGTGGTGTGGCCGGCCGAGTACCGCCAATGGGCGCGGCAGAATGGACTTCTCGTCGATCGACGGCATCGCCGGCCGGTCCCGCGCCAATCCAACGGACAATGTCGATCGCACTGAAAGCCCCGCGGCGGCAGCTTTGCAGATCGCCAACCCGCCAACCGGCGCCACCTATCTCATCGACCCGACGCTGCGGCCGGAGTTCCAGACGCTTGCCTTGCGCGTGGTTGCTGCCCGTCCGGGACAGGTCGAGTGGCGCGTTGACGGGCAATCAATCGGCGCCGTCTTCTTCCGAGTCGGCGTTTCACTGGCCGCTCAGAGTAGGCCTGCATCGCATCGCGGTCAGCGACAGCGCGGGCAGGACTGCCGAAACGACAATCACAGTGCGCTGACGCGCTTCATTGCGCCCGAAGGGATATAGCAGGGTCCACTCGCGCAGCGCGGTACGCCGGGATGGCGCAAGCCATGACGGTGCTTGCAAGGCACACGACAGCAGTTCCTAAAATCACGAACGGCTCGAATAGCGACACGCCGAACAACAGCGAGCCGACGAGCTTTGCAACCACGACGAGGCCGGCGAACCCTAAGGCCGAGCCGATCAGAACGACGCGGCCGCCCTCCGCCAGGACCATCCGAACGATGTCGACACGCGTGGCGCCGATGGCGATCCGCAGACCCAATTCGCGCAATCGTCGAGAAACGGAGTGCGCCATTACTGCATACAGTCCTACGAACGCGAGGAGGACGCAGCCGGCCGCATAGATGGTGACGAGCATCGTCCGGAACTGCGCCTCGCGCGTCGACGCCGCCACGATATCCTCCATCGTCTGAACAGCGTCCATCGGTACGGTGGGGTCCACCCTCGCGAGCGCTGTGCGGAGCGCCGGGATCAGCACGCGTGCGGGGACCGCTGACCGTACAGACGAAGCTCATCGGAGAACCGAGTCCCAGCCGCGGACCACGAACCACGGACCCGCGCGGAAGCTGAGCCCCCCTTCGTGGGCGTGTGATTCCGATGGACCGCGAGACCGTCCTGCGCGATCAGACGGTCGTTGTCCGCGACGGCCGGATCGTGAGCATCGGCCCCAATGGGAAGACGGCGGTGCCGGCTGAAGCGGTCCGGGTCGACGGCGCAGGCAAGTTCCTGATGCCGGCGCTCGCCGAGATGCATGCGCACATACCTGGCGGGCAGGCGCCAGACGCGGCCATCGAACGGGTCCTCTTCCTGTATGCCGCCAACGGCATCGGCACGATCAGGGGAATGCTCGGCGATCCCAGACATCTCAAGTACCGGGCGCGAGCGGCCGCCGGCGAGATCGTGAGCCCGCGCATCTACACGTCCGGACCATCGCTGAACGGCAATACCGTTCCAACCAAGGAGGCGGCGATCGAGGCCGTGACCGCCCAGAAAGCGGCTGGATACGACCTGCTGAAGATCCATCCGGGGATCCCGCGCGCCGCCTACGATGCACTCGCGGCGAAAGCGCACGAACTGAAGATCGATTTCGCCGGTCACGTTCCCGCTGAAGTTGGAGTTCTCCACGCACTCGAAACGCGGTATCGCTCGCATCGATCATCTCGACGGCTACATCGAGGCGATGTCGAAGAGCACTGTCCCGTCGCAGTTCTTCGGCCTCAACCTCGTGGGCGAGGTTGACGAGACGCAGGCTTGCCGACCTCGTTCAGAAAACCAAAGCTGCCGGCACCTGGCAAGTGCCCACGCAGATCCTGTTCGACAACCTGATGACGGAGGAGTCGCCCGAGAGTTTGAGAGGCCGGGCCGAGATGAAGTACGTGCAGAATCCCAAGCAGCTCGATGCCTGGGTTGAAGAGAAGAAGAAGTTCCTGCAGGTGCCGGCCGGCGACCGTCAGAAGTTTCTCGCTCTCCGCCGCAAGCTGATCAAGACGCTCTATGACGCTGGTGTGCCCTTCGGGCTCGGGTCTGATGCACCGCAGATCTGGAACGTGCCGGGCTTTTCGGCTCACCGCGAGCTCAGCTCGCTGGTAGCCGCCGGCCTTACACCCTATCAGGCGCTTCGCACGGGCACCGTGAACGTCGGTATCTATTTCAACGATGCCGACCACGGGCACGATCGCGAACGGAAAGCGTGCCGACTCGTGCTGCTCAATGCAAACCCGCTCGAGAAGATCGAGAATTCGTCGGCGATCGCCGGCGTGATGCTCAATGGCCGGTGGATGAGCCGAGCCGAGATCGACAAACGGCTGGAGTCCGGGACTAGCTGCCTTCGGGCGGAATCAGAGACTGTCCGGCTGAAGCCGGACCTAGCTCACGAACCACCGTCGTGAACCCTCGACTGAACCCCCGTGTGAACCACGTGTTGAACCACGCGTCAGTTCATTCTAGTTCGTGTGCAACGCGCGGGTTGGATCCACGGTGGCGGCGCGCGCGGCCGGCAAGAGGCTGGCCAGAAGCGCCACGATCGCCAGTGCGATGGCCACGATCGCAAAGGTCACTGGATCGCCAGGGGTCACGCCGAAGAGCTGACTGGCGAGCACCCGTGTGAGAAATGCTGACGCGACCATGCCGGCGACGATCCCCAGCACCACCGGTCGCGCCGCCTGTCCGATGACGAGACGGACGACATCGCCGCGTGTCGCGCCGAGCGCCATGCGCACACCGATCTCCTGGGTCCTCCTGGTCACGAAGTAGGCGATCACGCCGTAGATGCCTACCGCGGCGAGCACGAGACCGATCGCGCTGAGCAGCGTCAGCAGCAACGTGTTGAACTTCGCCGTGGCCAGCGAGTTCACGACCCGCTGTTCCATCGTCATCAGGCCGAAGAGCGGGACACCCGGAGCGACTTCAGCAGCCGCCATGCGCATCGGGTTCGACATGGCCTCCGGCGTCAGCGGTGTGCGAACGACGACATACATGGTTCGCTGGACCCATTCCCAGGAGCCCCTCGGCGCCTGCGCCAGTGGCAGGTAGAACTCGGGTGTCGGCGCGACCCCTGGACCTCGAGAGCGCACGTCGCCGACGAGTCCGACGATCGTCTTGTAGTCGGGACTCTTTCCGTCGGCCGCGGGCTCGCAGCAGGCGATGCGTTTGCCGATCGGATCCTGGCCAGGGAATGCCGCCTCGGCGAGAGACTGGCTGACGACCATCACCTTCAAGGCGCCTTGCCGGTCCGCATCGGTGAGGTCCCGACCCTTGAGGATCGGGATGCGCATCGTGTCGAAGTAGCCTGGCGACACCATACGCAGCCGGCTCTGGATCGCGTTTCGCAGATCGAACGGCACACCCTCTGGAATCAGGCCGTTGCCGTTGCCGCCAGGCCCCATCGGAATCTGGGTCGTCAACGCCGCTCGTTCCGTACCCGGTATCGCCCCGACGCGTTCGGCGAGCTGGTTGAACGCCAGCGCGATGCGGTCGTGGTCCGCGTAGTCCGTTGCCGGCAGCGCCATCCGCGCCGACATGACGCCAGCGGGGTCGAATCCGGAGTTGACGCGTTGCAGCTCCAGCGAGCTTCGGATGAGAAGTCCCGCTCCGACGAGCAGTAACAGCGCAAGGGCCAGTTCAGCCGCGATGAGTGCCGTGCGGAGTCGATCTCGCACGCCGCCCAGGCTTCCACCCCGTCCGCCCTCTTTCAACATCGTCTGCACGTCTGCTCGGGCGGCGCGGACGGCTGGCGCGAGTCCGAAGACCACGGCGCAGCCGAGGGCGAGCACGACAGCGAAGGTCAGCACGCCCGCGTCGATCGTGGTCTGCTCGAGGCGCGGCACGCCTTCTGGCGCGGCGGCGATCAGTGCCTGAATTCCCCAGTGCGCAAGAGCCAGACCCGCTGCCGCCGACACGAGCGCGAGCACGACGCTTTCGGTCAGGAGCTGACGAACGATTCGTCCGCGACCCGCGCCGAGCGACGTGCGAATCGCCAGCTCCGTCGAGCGCGCGGCACCCCGGGCGAGCAGCAGGTTCGCGATGTTGCCGCAGGCGATGAGCAACACGAAGCCGACGGCGCCGAGCAGCGTGTAGAGCCGGCGCGGATAGTCGCCGACCAGCTCCTCCAGCGTGGTGGCGACGGCAAATCCGAGGTCGGGGTTGTCGTGCGGAAATGCCTTGCGCAACCGTTCGGCATTCGTTCGTAACTCCGCGAGCGCTTCGGCGCTCCTGGCGGTGGGCTTCAAGCGGCCGTAGACCTGCAGATAGTGCTCATCATGCTGCGCCTTGCGTTCCGGCGTGAACGCGATTGGAACCCAGAGCTCCTCGGTCTGAGCGGTCGAAGTCGAATGCGGCAGGCATCACGCCGATCACTTCGTGCGGCCGGCCGTTCAGCTGGATTTCCTTTCCGACGATTGCCCGATCCGACCCGAAGCGCCTCGTCCACAGACGGTGGCTGAGAACGACGACCTGGTCGCGTCCCGGTTGGTCCTCGTCGCGGGTGAACGCGCGGCCCAGCGCGGGAGCCATCGAGAACACCTGAAAGAACCCCCACGTCGTGCGTGCACCGACGACCCGTTCCGCCTGACCGGTGTCGGAGAGGTTGAAGCTCGAGTACTGAACGGCCGTGATGGATTCGAACTTCTCCACGGGTTCGATACCGTCCACGTAATTGCCGGCCGAGACGTTGCCGCGGCCCCCGCGCGTGTCCTCGTAGACGGCGAGGAGACGATCCGGATTGGGGAACGGCAGCGGCTGCAGCACGACGGCTTTCACGGCGCTGAAGATGGCGGTCGTTGCGCCGATGCCCAGCGCGAGCGTCAGCACCGCGACTGCGGTGAAGGCGGGGTTCTTGATCATCTGACGGACCGCGAAGGTCACGTCCTGGAGGATTTCTGACAGGTATTCAGTTCGCCGCACGTCTCGATCTCGCAATCTGCCGATGTCACGGCACGTGTGGTTGACGCGATTGATGTCGCCAAAACGTCGAATGGCCAGCTCGCGCGCGTCGGCCGCGCTCATGCCTCGCGTGACGTATTCGCGCGTCCGCATTTCGACGTGGAAGGCCAGTTCCGAGTCGACCTCGTCTTCAACACGCTGTCTCCAGAGCGCCGATCGAAGCCGTTCACCGAATCGCATGTCAGGCAGGCAGGAGCACCTTGGAAACGGCCGACGCGAACTTCGCCCACTCCTGCGTTTCGGAAGCGAGCTGACGGCGCCCTTTCGCGGTGATCCGATAGAACTTCGCCTTCCGGCCGAGCTCGGACGTGCCCCATTCCGCTTCTATCCAGCCGCGGCGTTCCATGCGGTAGAGCGCCGGGTATAGCGAGCCCTCCTCGACGATCACCGCCTCTTCCGTGGCTTCTTCGATCCACCGGGCGATGCCGTAACCGTGGCGCGAACCCCAGCTCAGGGTCTTGAGCACGAGCGCGTCGAGCGTGCCGTGCAGCATTCCAGAGGGATCGGGCTTGCTGGATGTCGGGGGCATGTGTCTCCTCGAGTGATACGTTACTTAGAGAGTCTAGGTTTCAATACCTAGAGAGTCAAGGGTTCACGGGGGTTCACGACGGGGGTTCACGACGAGGGTTCACGTCAACGGGGGTTCAGGACGAAGGTTCACGACGAAGGTTCACGACGGGCGTTCGAGCTACGGTCCGGGTTCACGACGACGGCTACAGCGTCAGAGGTGTCCGTTTCTGGCTAGTCACGATCGAAGCCGCAGCTAGAATGAACGCATGATCAAGTTCGCAACGTACGCATCACCGATCGGTCCACTGCATGGTTGCGGCCAATGGCGATCGGGTCTGTATGCTGCATTTCGATACGGATGAGCGCGGCGCGCGGCGGGAGATCGCCAAATGGTACCCGGGCGTTGACGTGAAAGCCGCGAAGGATCCGGGCGGCGCGATCTCGGTGCTGCGCCGGTACTTCAAAGGTGACCTCGGCAGCCTCGACGAAATCGAGGTCGAGATGCACGGAACGCCGTTTCAGCGGCGGGTGTGGGACGCGTTGAGGTCTGTTCGCGCCGGAACGACGGCGTCGTATTCAGGGCTCGCCGCGACGATCGGCGCACCGGCAGCCGTCCGCGCCGTCGGCGCAGCCAACGGCGCCAACCCAGTCGCGGTCATCGTCCCCTGCCACCGCGTGATCGGCGCGAACGGATCGCTGACTGGGTACGGCGGCGGCCTCGACCGCAAGCGCTGGCTGCTGCAGCACGAAGGGATCGTGGGTCGCGAGCCTGTTCTGATCGAACCGCCGCGACCTGGTTTCATGCGCACGGACTCGAACTCGACTTGGCAGACCCCCCGTTCGTCGTAATGCTCGGGCGGCTCGGCGCCGTCTTGCGCAGCGTTGGCTCGAGGTCCCACCAGTACTGACGCGGCAGCTTCTTCTGCTGCGGCCAGATCTGATCCAGCGTCTCGGCGTCGTAGAGCTCGCCGTTCTTCATCACGAAGCGGACCGAGTTCGTGTTGCGGATGTTCTCGAGCGGATTGCGGTCGAGCACGAGCAGATCCGCGAGCTTGCCTTTCTCGATCGTGCCGAGGTCCTTGCCCATGCCGATCGCCTCGGCGCCGAAGATCGTTCCGACCTTCAGCACGTCCTGATTCGACATGCCGCCGGACGCGATCGCCCACAGCTCCCAGTGGCACTGGATGCCCTGCCGCTGGCCGTGGCCGCCGAGACCGATCTTGCCGCCGGCGGCGACGATGTCGGCGAGGACCTTGGCGGCGAGCGGGAATGCGTACTCCTGTTCGTGGAACCACGGGCGTCTCAGCACGCTGCCGTCGAGATCCTTGTGCGGCGTGAAACGGCGCATCTTCGTGTCTCCGTGCACGTCGGTCGATTCGTAGAAGTAGTTCTCGGCCCACGGTCCGCCGTACTGCACGAGCAGCGTGGGCGTATAGACGATGCCGGACTGCGCGACGAGCTGCACGACGTCCTTGTAGAGCGGCATGATCGGCAGCGTGTGCTCGAGGCCGGCGTAGCCGTCGAGGATCTGCGTGAGATTGAGCTTGAGGTCGAGGCCGCCTTCGAGCGTCGGCATCAGCTTCTGCTCTTTGGCCGCCATGATGATCCACTGCCGCTGCTGCCGGTTGCCGGCCATGTACTGCTTGATGGTCTGCGTGTCCCAGGTACTGGCTGTAGCGCTTCAGCACGTCGCGCGCCTCGTCGAGGCTCTGCACGTTGTCCTGCGAGAACACGCCAGGACCCGTGCCGTACACGCGCGGACCGATCATCTGGCCCGTTTCGACCATGTCGCGATACGAGAGCACATCGGTCGTGGCGGTCTGCGGATCGCGCGTGGTCGTGACGCCGTAGGCGAGGTTCGCGAGATATTCCCAGACCTGCGTCTTGTGGATGCCCCAGGCCGGCCAGATGTGCGCGTGCACGTCGATCAGCCCCGGCATGATCGTCTTGCCGGTGACGTCGATCGTTCGCACGCCTGCCGGTGCCTTCAGCTGACCGCGGCGGCCGACCTCCTCGATCCGGTTGTCCTTGATCAGGATGTCGCCGTTCTCGATCGGTTCCGTCCCGTTCATGGTCAGGATCCGGGCGCCGCGCAGGAGCACGGTGCCGGTCGGCTTCGAGCGCGTCGCCTCGACGATCACTTCCACCCCAGTCGCCTCGTACGCCGGTTTCTTTCTTTCCGGAGGCTTCTGTTCGCCGGCCGGCTTGTCGGCCGCCGCACCTTCGCCGGGGTCTTGGCTTTTTCCTGCTCGGCCTTCCGTTTCTCCGCGTCGTAGGCTGCCTTCGATGCGTCGAGGTCGTAGCGGAAGAGCGTGCGGCCCGAGCGCGAACGTCACGATCTTGCCGCCTTCAGCCCAGGAGAGGAACTCGCCACCCACGGTCGTCAGCTTCCTGACCGGCACCGATGCGCTGTCCGGGCTGGCGAGGGCAACGGTCGGCGCTTCGCCGCCTTTGACGGGCACGGTGATCAGATACACGTGATGCTGTGCCTCGGCGATCGCCGTGCTCGCCGTCAGGCCCCATCATTACGTCGCTTGCCGGTCCCGCCTGCTCGGCGTTCGGATTCTTATAGCCCGTCACCTTGACGTGCGTCTTGCGATCGGTGCCGTCCCATCGGAACGAGACGAGGCCGCGATCGCCCTCGAACGCGTAGATGCGGTTCGGGTCCTTGGCGAAGTGCGGGGCGCCGTTGCCTCGGAACGGTGAGATCGTGGTCGTTTCACCGCCCGTTGCAGGAAGCCACACGATCTCCATCGCCTGTCCGCCGCTGCCCCTCGGC
This sequence comes from uncultured Acidobacteriota bacterium, assembly GCA_963710415.1. Lineage (GTDB taxonomy): Bacteria > Acidobacteriota > Vicinamibacteria > Vicinamibacterales > 2-12-FULL-66-21 > CAVQAH01. Next base: position 180,734 of record CAVQAH010000008.1, read on the forward strand.
GAGAAGTCTTCCTGCCGTTCGCCGCGAGGCCCTCGCACCACGACGATTCGCTGGCCGTCGGGCGAGTAGACCGGATCGGAGTAATACGACGAGATCTGCGTCAGCTTCTGCGGGATTCCGCCGTCGGCCGCGACGCGGAAAACGTGGCCGCCCTCGAGGTCCGACCAGGTGACGTAAGTCAGGAACTTGCCATCCGGCGACCATGCCGGTTGATGTTCACCGGCGTCGGTCGTGCTGACTCGTCGTGGCTTGCCACTGGGGTAGTCCATGATCCACAGACGATCGAGCGCCGTGAAGGCCAGCCGCTTGCCATCTGGCGACAAGCGCGGAAATCGGATCTGCTGCGCGCGAACTGGTCCCTGGTCGACCGGATACTCGAACTGCACCTTCGGTCCAAGCCGTTGTTCGACGCGGGCAGTGAACGGAATTCTCGTCGCCTCGCCTGAGGGCACCTCGACGCGCCAGATTCCGCCGTCGAACGACGTGATCAGGGCTTTCGAGTCAGGCGTGAACGATGATCCGGGCATCAGGTCACGCGTGGACGCGGATTCCTGATCGTCCCGGGTAACCGGATAGATCAGCCACGAGTCGTCGCCGCTCTTGAGATCGCGCACACGCAGGCCCGTCTGCGCGTCCCAGCGCGTGGCGTAGACGAGCCAGCGCCCGTCAGGGGAGAGCACCGGCCGCATCGCGCTTCCGAGCTCGTCGCTCATGCGGAAGTTCTCGCCCGTCTGGCGGTCGTACACGCCCAGCTGCCAGCGGAAGTTCATCTGGTTGTAAACACTGCCGGCCGCCGTGCGCTCGGTGTAGTAGACGAACCGATCGTCCTTGCCGAACGCCGCGCCCAACGGGTTGAGCTGCCGGCGCTCCTCGCTTCCGGTGAGGTTGACGCCGTTGCCGCCGTCGACGTGATAGAGCCAGAGCTGCGTTCCCGTCGTCGCCGTCCCTGAACGCGACACGACGATGTACTTGCCGTCCGGCGTCCATTCAGGAGACCAGTAACGCGTGTTCTTGCCCTTGGTCAGCGGCCTTGGATCGGTGCCATCCTGGTTCGCGATCCAGATGTTCTCGTCTCCGCTGCGATCCGAGAGGAACACGATCTTCGATCCGTCAGGCGAGTAGCGTGGTTGGGAGTCGAAATTCATGCCCGACACGATTCGCGTTGCGGTCCCGCCTGTCATGGGCAGGGTGTAGAGGTCTCCGATCAGCTCGAACACGATCGCGCGACCGTCCGGCGCCACGTCCAGCGAGATCCACGATCCTTCCGTCGTCTCGAAATCGATCGTGCGATCCGGGTCGAGCGGCAGATCCTTCTTCTCTTTCTTGTCGCCGCCTTCCTCCTGCTTTTCCTGAGCGGAGAAGCGGGCCGGTCCTGGCAACAGGCACAGGCCAATCACGACGGCGAGGGTCAGCCAGCGGTCTGCGATCATGAAGGTCTCCTCCCGATGGGCGAAGCGTAGCGAATACCGCTAATCAGGGGCAAGGACAAACGCCTGGTTCTTCGGGAAACTCTGTCACGAGACGCGGGTTTCACGGGACGCGGATCTTCGCGGATCTGGGATCTGGATGAGGTATCACGGGACGCAGATCTTCGCGGATCTGGACAGGCATCACGGGACGCAGATCATCGCGGATCTGGATAGGCATCACGGGACGCAGATCGTCGCGGATCTGGACAGGCATCACGGGACGTAGATCTTCGCGGATCTAGGGATCTGGACGAGGCATCACGGGACGCAGATCTTCGCGGATCTGGATAGGCATCACGGGACGCAGATCGTCGCGGATCTGGATAGGCATCACGGGACGCAGATCGTCGCGGATCTGGATAGGCATCACGGGACGCAGATCGTCGCGGATCTGGACAGGCATCACGGGACGCAGATCGTCGCGGATCTGGATAGGCATCACGGGACGCAGATCGTCGCGGATCTGGACAGGCATCACGGGACGTAGATCTTCGCGGATGTGGATAGCCGCCACGGGACGTAGATCTTCGCGGATCTGGATAGGTTTTACGGAGGTGGACTGTGTAGAACGATTTCCGAGCCCCGAGCCCCGAGCCCCGAGCCCCGAGCCCCCAGCCCCGAGCCCCGCGTCCCGAGCCCCGAGCCGACCGATATATAGTCACGCCTGTGACAAAGGGCGTTCTGGCGGTCATGGTTCTGGGCCCGGCGGTCCTGGTCGCATCTGGTCAGGCGAGGGGCGGGACGAACGGCATGGAGCAGAAAGTCGGTGAAATCGTCGGGTCTTTTCGCGGCGTCATGGGTGTGGCCGCGATCGACCTGCGGTCCGGGGAGACGGTCGCGGTCAACGCCGACACCAGGTTTCCGACCGCCAGCACAATCAAGACCGCCGTGATGATTGAGGCCTACCAGCAGGCCGCCGACGGCAAGCTTCCGCTGACGACCGCCATCGCACTCAAGGAAACCGACAAGGTCGGCGGCTCTGGCGTTCTCAATGGAATGCATGACGGTCTGAGCCTGACGGTGGCCGACCTCATTCACCTGATGATCGTGCTCAGCGACAACACTGCCACGAACATGCTCATCGAGCGGGTTGGAACCACCAGGGTTAACGAGCGGCTCGACAGCTACGGACTGCGGGACACGCGTCTCTTCCGCCCGACCTTCCGTGATGGACGCCCGGATGTCTTGCCGGATCTCGAACGCGAGTTCGGGCTGGGGATGACGACGCCGCGCGATATGGCGAAGCTCATGGCGCTGATTGCGGAAGGCAAGGCGGTCAGTGCCGCAGCATCGGAAGCGATGCTGGCGACGTTGCGGCGTCAGCAGGACCGCGCGATGATTCCGCGGCTGCTTCCGTCTGCGCCCGGGCTGATGATCGGCAACAAGACCGGTACCGACGAGGAGAAGCATGCCGGCCCGGACGGCGTCCATCGTCACGTTCGCGCCGACGCCGGGATTGTGACGGGCCAGAACCTCCGATACGTCGTCGCGATCTACGCGAGGCAGGTCGAAGACACACGCTGGGGCATCGAGAACGATGCCGTCACGACCGCCGCCCGTGTCTCGCGCCTCCTCTACGATCACTTTGCGGGGCGCTAGCCGCGGTAGCCCGACCTACGCGGTCCATGTGGTTCTGCGCCTGGAGCGACGTAGCAGGAGAAGGCACGCGGTGCGCCTTCGAGAGCGAGGGTCGTCAGAGCTCCGCTAGCGACGAGCCGGGCATGGGAGCCCATTCGAAGTCGCTTGCGTCAGGCCAGTTGTAGGCGCATACTCCCCTCACACCCTGCGGCTAACTCTATGTATCCGGCCTGATGAACGAATCGACCACGCTAGGTTCCTACCTTCGACTCGAGCGCGAGAGTCGCGGCCTCACGCTGAAGACTATTTCGGAAAGCACCAAGGTGTCGGTCGCCCTCCTGGAGGGCTTGGAGACTGACGACATCTCCCGGTGGCCTGGAGGGATCTTCCGGCGGGCCTTCGTGCGTGCCTACGCGCAATCTGTCGGTCTCGATCCAGACGACGTGTTCCGTCGTTTCGAAACCCAGTACCAGCCGCCGGCTGAAGTCATGCCGGTGGTTCCTGGGGCTTTGCAGGTCCCGCAGGCCTCGGCCCCCGTCACCACGCAGTGGGCCTTTGGCGAGATTGCGGCTGCTCACCCGGATGTTCAAATCGGCACGCCGTCTCAGCGCGCGCGAACGCGTGGCACGGCTGCGGATCTCACAGTCGCGGCGATTCTCGCGTTCGGCTGCGCTGCGGCAGGCTCGAGGTTGCTATGGCCGGTCCTGCTCATCGCGGCCTACTACGCAATCGGTGTCATGTTGACGGGGACCAGCCCGATGGTGGCGCTGCTCAGCGACGAATTCGGGACGGTACCGATTCCGCGTCCTCCCCACGAACCCGCGGGGCCGCCGTACCGCTGGCCGTGCGGCGAGCGAACGACGGTTGCAGCCAAGTCGGTTGACCGAGCGACCTCGCGCCCATCGCGATGTCCAGGCGCGCGCGCAGTAGTCTGTTCCGACCGGCGCGTCAGTTCTTTCTGCAACCACTCCTCGCTCATCCACCGGCCCTTGACCATCACACCACGCCGGCGCCTGACGTTTCTCACATCGTCGAGCGGGTTGCCGTCGAGCACGAGCAGATCGGCGCGACGGCCTGACGCGATCATCCCGCGATCGTTGCGCCCGACCAGCGTCGCGGCATCGATTGTCGCGGCGCGCAGGACCTGCGCGGGTGACAGGCCGGCCTGCCGAAGCTCATCGAGCTCATCGAGGGCCGAGAATCCCGGTACCACGAACGGCATCAATGGGGACGCATCCGTGCCAAGCGCGAGCGGCACGCCGGCATCGGCCCACGCGCGAACGAGTTTCTGCTGAAAGACGAAGGCAACACCCAATCGCTCGCCGTCAGCGGCCGTGAAACGCTTTCGGTAGCGATTCTGGGGCGGCTTCCACCGTTCCAGAACGTTCCTGGGCACGTATCGAAGTTCCGGCAGGGCGAGCAACGCGTCGATCTCCGGTCCAACCTGTCGGACGATGGCGTGATAGGCGACGAGCGTTGGTGTGACGCAAGAGCCCACTGGCTCGTACGGCCTTGGCGTTTTCTGGAATTCGCGCTTCATTGAAGCGGTCCGGAAACTTGAAGAAGTACGCGTAGAGGAACTCCTCGGCGTGCGCCACGAACTGCTGGCCATCCGCCAGCGCCTCGTCGAGCGGCAGGTTGCGGGGAAGGTGGCCACCGATGCGAAGTCCACGCGCACGCGCGGCTTTGACGAGATCGCGGTGCTGCTCGCGCGTCCAGTCCGGCGGGCTATACATCTTGATGCATTCAGCCCCCGCAGCCACCGCATCGGCCACCAGTGTCTCCACGCCCTCGGGCGAAACGCCTGCCGCGATGTAGTCGCAGCTCACCACGCCTGGTCCAGCCAGCGCACCAGCGTCGACGCCCGTTGAGCGCGCCTGGTTGTCGCGGACGCGATCGCCGAGACTCTGGACCGTCGTGACGCCCGCGGCGGCATATAACAGCAGCTCGTCGTTCGACGTCAGGTGCACGTGGGTGTCGATCAGGCCCGGCATCACGTACTTGCCACGGCCGTCAATCGTCAGCGCTCCGGCGGGTGCCGAAAGCCCCTCGCCGATTGTCTCGATAATGCCGTTCCGGATGACTAATGTCTGACCCTCACTGATTCGGCCACGGTCGACATCCACGACATTGACGTCGCGGATCACGATGACGGAAGGCGACTCAGGAGGAGCGGGCGCAACGACTGCTGGTTCAGTTGCCTGCGGGCCGGCTCTGGAGTCAGGCGGCGCCAGCAGGTACATCCCAAGCGGCACGATCGAGGCGACGCCGAAAACGACGCCAATCACTGCAGCCGCCTGCATCGCGACGCTGCGGTATTTTCGCCAGCCCTGGTTGGTGGGATGCGCGAGTGGGCGGTCCATCGACATTGTCAAAACCGCCTGAAGCAGACCATAAGGCCCATTCGTGTTCAAGACGATTGGGATGGCCCCTGTGGCGGACATTTGACAGGAACCGAGCCCGGCTATAAATAGGACTGGTCATTCGCTTGCATTTCCGCCCAATCGACAGGAGGGAGAGCCGCGATGGGGATTCTTACGTGGATTCTGTTCGGTCTCGTTGTGGGCGTCATCGCAAAGCTGCTGATGCCGGGCCGTGATCCGGGCGGCTTCATCATCACGATTCTGCTGGGGATAGCCGGCGCACTCGTTGCGGGCTTCCTTGGCAGGGCACTCAATCTGTATGGCCCGAACGACAGCGCTGGCTGGCTCATGTCCATCCTCGGCGCGGTGATTCTGCTCGGGCTTTACCGAATGATGGTTAGGCGTCAGGTCTGATCCGCAGCTGATCCTTCCTGCCAAACCCAGAGATAAGGCGGGCGGCGCGAAGTCGCTGCCCGTCTGCCCGCCTCAGCTGTTCCACGCCTGAGCCTGCCAACGGCGTACAATCGTCAGAGGAGGGGAAACGACCATGCCCGCTAGCCTGCGCGTGACGGCCTGCGCCGCAATCCTGCTGTTGACGTCGGTGTCGGTGGCAACACCATCAGGGGCCGACGCAGGGCAAGCCGCTACAGTCGACGACGTCATCGCCAAGAACCTCGCCGCCCGCGGCGGCGCCGAGAAGCTCCGGAGCCTGAACTCCGTGAAGATCACCGGCATTGTCACCGCGCAGGGGATGGAGCTTCCGATGACCAGCTGGGCGATGCGCCCGAACCGCATCCGCCGCGAAACGAAGTTCCAGGAACAGAACATCGTGGTTGCCTTCGATGGGACGACGGTGTGGGGCATCAATCCGATGATGGGCTCGACGACGCCGCAGCCGATCACTGGGCCGCAGGCCGACCTGACGAAGGACGAGGCCTCGTTCGATCCGCTCTTCCTCAACTACAAGGAGCGCGGCCATGCGATCGAGCTGGTTGGAACCGAGACGGTCGAAGGCACCCAGGCCCACCATCTCAAGGTCACGAAGAAGAACGGCACCGTCGAACACCATTATCTGAACGCGTCCACCGGGCTCGAGATACGCAGCGTGTCCACCCTCGAGCAGGGCGGAATGAAGGCAGAGATCACCACCGATCTCAGCGACTACCAGAGCGTCGACGGCATGCAGGTCGCGTTCAGCATGAAGCAATCGATGAACGGCAACCTGGTCGTGCAGGTAAAGCTGCAGAAAGTCGAGTTCAACGTCCCGATCGAGGAAGAGCTGTTCCGGATGCCGAAGTAGGATCGTGACCAGGCCGACGATTGCTCAGGCAGACGGCATGCCAGCCGTCGCAGCAGGTCTTCGCGTGTGAAAGGTCGAACCAGGACGTTCTCCGACTCGTAAGTCGTCCCCGCCCTCGCCAGGTAAATCGCCCGCAGCCCGGACTGTGCCGCAACATGCGTCGCGCCAGCGCCGGGCCGGAGACATCAGCCATCGATAGCTCGCTGATCAGGAGATCGATTGGCTGGCCTTTCAGACAGGCGAGCATCGCGTGGCCAGCGTGACTGCCTTCGAAGACCACGTGCTCCTGATGCCGCAGGACACGCGCACAGGCCTGCCTGAGGTCACGGTCGTCGGTCACGAGCGCGATCGTCAGGGTCCGTCGGCGAACGACCTGCGTGGTCGTCGTTGAATTCTGGGTTTGGTTTCTCAGCACAGCAGACCGGAGGTCGCGTGATGAGGCAAGGGCAGTACCGGGAAGGAAATGGCGGGAAGTCGCGCGATCGCGGTGCCAACCGCGATCGCGCCGTTACGGTTTTGGCCGGTTTTTTACAGAACGAGCACCGAGCTCATCTATGAGCTGATGAGTTACAGCCCCCGGCCGAGGCGTTCCTGGAGCTTTTCGCGGTAACCCGCGGCTGAGCGTCAGCCGTCGTGCCGGTTCGGAGCACAACCGCATACTCGCCGTTCAGCCACGGCTGCATTTCCTGGATGCGCTCCATATTGACGATGCGCGACCGGTGGATGCGGAAGAACTTCTCAGGATCGAGCCGCCCCTCGATGGCGTTCATGGTCTCGCGCAGGAGGTGCGACGTGGTCCCGACGTGCAGCCGGACGTAGTTGCCCGCTGCCTCGATCCAGTCGATCTCGTCCATCCGCAGGAAGAACAAGCGGCCGCCCGACTTGACGACGAGTCGATCGGTCTTTGGCTGATCCTTGCGGAGGTCTTTCACCAGCGCCAGCAGCCGGCGTCCGAGATCGCCTGTTTCCTCGCGCTCGATCTGCTTGCGTGCGCGCTGCAGCGCCTCGCTGAAGCGCTCGCGATCGAAGGGCTTGAGGATGTAGTCCAGCGCGCGGACCTGGAAGGCCTTGAGCGCGTGCTGATCGTAGGCGGTCACGAAAATCACGAGTGGCATCCGCTCGCTGCCAACGGCCTCGATCACTTCGAAGCCGTTCATCTGCGGCATCTGCACGTCGAGGAAGACCAGATCGGGCGTGTGGTCCTGAATCGCGGTGATGGCCTCTTCGCCGTCACGGCACTGGCCGATCACCTCGAGGTCCTGTTCTCCCGCAAGCAGCGTTGCCAGCCGCTCGCGTGCGAGCGGTTCGTCGTCAACTATGAGCGTCCTGATTTTCTTCATGGTCATCCCGTCCGTTCGCGGCGGCCCCGCTCCGGGAAGGCTGCGCTGCCGTGACGCGTGTTGATGAACTGTTGATCGACTGGTGCCCGAGATCTCTCTGAGCGCGACTGGTTCCTAGAGATGCTGTCGCGCCACGGTTCCAAGCTTCCCCATCGTCCGCATTCCCGCCGCAGGCTGCACCGAGGCCTCCGGCCCGATGCGTCCGGCAGGCACTTCGTCCACCACTTCAGCTCGAGCGCCAGGGAAGCGCGATGACCACCGCGAGCCCGGCGTGTTGCCGATGGAACTCGAAACGGTAGTCGGCGCCGAAGAGGTGCTGAAGCCGCGCGCGCGTCGTCGACACGCCGATCCCCTTCTGCAGGGCGGTTAGCGCATCCTCCGACAGCCCGACGCCGTCGTCGCGCACTTCGAGCAGCAGCTTGTCGCCGTCCCGCCGCGCCGAGATGTCGATGTGGCCGGGCCCTGTTTTCTTCGCCACGCCGTGCTTGATGGCGTTTTCCACCAGCGGCTGCAGGATCAGATGCGGGACCTGCGTATCGAGCGTTGCTGGCTCCACGTCGAAACGGACGATCAGGCGATCGGCAAATCGCGTCTGTTCGATCTGCAGGTACTTCGACAGGAACTCCAGCTCCGACTGCAGCGTGACCTCCTGCTGCCCGATGTTCTCGAGCGTGAGCCGGAGCAGGTCGGACAGGCGCATCAACGTTCGATCGGCGGCATCGACGTCGCGGTGCATCAGCGCGGAGATCGCGTGCAGCGTATTGAAGAGAAAATGCGGGTGCAGCTGCTGCTGGAGCGCCTTCAGCTGTGCTTCGACGAGTTTCGTCTCGAGCTGAGAAGAGCGGACCGCGCGGTCACGCGACTCGCGGTAATAGAGGACGGCGTGGCTGAGGCCGACGATGGCCCAGTACGTCATCATCTCCCAGTCGAAGTACTGCAGGGCGGTGTTCTGGACTTCTTCCCACCATGGGAATGCCTGGCCGCGCGCCGCGGCGATCCACCACTGGACGCCACCCATGACCGCGATGTGGCCGAAAGAGAAGATCGCGACGGACGGAATGTGGACCAGGATGGCGCGGAAGAGACCCTGCCGCTCGAAGCGGTAGTGCTGCGAGAGCCAGACGATCGCGGGCGTGAACGCGGCCCACAGATACCAGTACGCGCTGTTCAGGACGAGCAGCGTCCGCCAGTCGGTGTTGACCCGTCCGATCGCGAGCGAGAATTGCCACGCCAGAATCGTCGATCCAAGCCCGAGGAACGTGGCTGCGAGTAAGACGACCCACCAGCGCAGGCCGTAACGAAGAGGAGCCGTCACGGGCACGTCGGTGCCGGTACCGTAGGGGTCGAGTCGCCGGTCTGGAGGTGGCTTCATTTGATGTGAATCACCCGCGCATGGATCGACAACCGATTGCCGAGCCCGTGCTTATCGTTAGACGTATCAACCATGGGTTTCGTCTGCAGAAAATCAGCAGGTTTATCAACTGCATCCTGCGCGCCTCTCCGAGACTTAGGGCTCATCGGCAGCCTGCTCACTCATCGAGATCGACGTTCCATCTCGGTCAGCCGGTAATCCATCACGGCCTGATGGCAATTCGTCCCAGATCAGCTAGCAGAACTGATGACCTGGGAAGGAGACGGACGATGTCCGCAATCGCTCAGGGCTTTTGCGGAAACGGACGTTCAGACGGGGGTTCACGACGAGGGTTCACGACGGGGGTTCACGACGAGGGTTCACGACGGGGGTTCACGACGAGGGTTCACGACGGGGGTTCACGACGGGGGTTCACGACGGAGGGTTCACGACGAGGGTTCACCACGGAGGTTCACGACGAGGGTTCACCAACGGAGGTTCACGACGAGGCGAGCGTCAACGTCGTCGAACGCGTGAACCCTCGTGTGAACCCTCGTGTGAACGCTCGTCGTGAACCCTCGTCGTGAACCCTCGTCGTGAACCCCCGTCCGCTAACCTTCGTGCAAAAAACGCGACAAGGTGCCGTATCATGATCGCGTGAGCACACAAACGATTCGCGGTCACCGCAACTGGCAGACCGGTGAGGTCTTTACGGTCACCGACGCGACCGAGCTGTACGAGGTCGGGCGGTGGGGGAAGGGCTATTTCTCGATCTCCGAGGCGGGTGCACGTCCTCGTCCATCCGACGAAGGACCCGTCGCGGTCCATCGACCTGAAGCAGCTGACCGACCACTTGTTGCTTCGTGGGATCCAATTGCCCGTCCTTGTCAGGTTCCGCGACATCCTCCGCCACCGCGTCGGCGACATCCACAACGCCTTCCAGGCCGCGATCAACCAGCACCAGTACCGAGGGGCGTTACCTCTGTGTCTACCCGATCAAGGTCAACCAGCAGCGGCAGGTCGTAGAGGAAGTGCTCGATTTTGGCCGTGAATATGGCTTCGGGCTCGAGGCGGGGTCCAAGCCGGAGCTGCTGGCCGTCGCGGCCCAGGCCTACAACGACACCCCCATCATCTGTAACGGCTTCAAGGACGCCGAGTTCATCGAGATGGCCATGCTCGCCCAGAAGATCGGGCGGCAGGTGATCCCGGTCGTCGAGAAATACACCGAGCTGGGTCTAATACTGCGCTACGCCGAGAAAGTCGGCGTCCGGCCGCAGATCGGTATGCGCGTCAAGCTGGCAGCACGGGGCGGCGGGCGTTGGCAGGGGTCTGGCGGCTACCGATCGAAGTTCGGCCTGACGGTCGCCGAAGTGCTCCGCGGGCTCGAGGAGCTGAGGGTCCTGGGGATGCAGGACTGCTTCAAGCTGCTGCACTTCCACCTTGGGAGCCAGATTCCAAACATCCGTATCGTCAAGGGCGCGCTGAACGAGGCTGCACGGATTTACACGGAGCTCGTCAAGGCCGGCGCGGGCCTGGAGTATCTCGATGTGGGTGGGGGCCTCGGCATCGACTACGACGGCTCGCAGACGAACTTCGAGTCCAGCGTCAACTACACCCTCGAGGAATACGCCAACGACGTCGTCTACCACATCCAGACGGTGTGCGACGACGCCGGCGTCAAGCATCCGACGATCGTGTCGGAGAGCGGCCGCGCGATCGTGGCGTATCACAGCGTTCTGATCTTCAACGTCCTGGGCGTGTCCGCGTTCGGTGAGGAGAAAATTCCTGACACCATTTCCCCGGACGAGGCCGAGCAGCCGGTCATCGATCTCCTCGAGACCTACCAGAACATGACGGCGCGGAACGCGCTCGAAAGCTACCACGACGCGCAGCAGGCCCTCGACATGGCGCTGAATCTCTTCAGCGGAGGGTATCTGCCGCTCGAACAGCGTTGCCAGGCCGAGAACCTCTACTTCGCGATTCTGGTCAAGCTGAAGAAGCTCGTGGCGCAGATGGAGGACGTCCCGGAAGACCTGCAGGGTTTGGACGACGCGATGGCGGACACCTACTTCTGCAACTTCTCGCTGTTCCAGTCCTGCCCGGACAGCTGGGCCATCAAGCAGCTGTTTCCGGTCATGCCCATTCACCGCCTCAATCTGCCACCCACGCAGCACGCGGTGTTGGGGGACATTACCTGCGACTCGGACGGCAAGATCGACCAGTTCATCGATCGCCGCGACGTGAAGCGGACTCTGCCGCTGCACACGGTCAACGGCGATCCGTACTACCTGGGCGTCTTCCTGGTTGGCGCGTATCAGGAGATCCTCGGCGACCTCCACAACCTGTTCGGCGATACGCACGCCGTGCACGTCAGCCTCGACGAGCGCGGCAGCGTCGTCCTCGATGCGGTGGTCAAGGGAGACACGGTCACTGAAGTCCTCGATTATGTAGAGTTCGATTCAGCGACCCTCGTCAGAAAGCTGCGCAACGACGTCGAGCTCGCCGTGCGTCAGGGGAAGATCAGCTACGAGGAGTCAGGCCGCCTGCTGGAGTTCTACGAGGAAGGGCTGCAGGGCTACACGTATCTGGAGGATCCGAAGGAAGGATAATCGGACCTACGACCGGACCTCACAGTGTTCATCGAAAGCCTGGGTCAGGGCCCGGGCGATCGCGGGGGCGTCCTGCCCCTCGATCTGACGCCGCTCCATCATCCAGACAAGCTTCCCGTCGCGAAAGAGTCCCATCGATGGCGACGACGGCGGATACGGGGCGAGGTGCTCGCGGGCCTTTGCCGTGGCCTCGATGTCAGCACCGGCGAACACCGTGGCGAGCACGTCGGGCCGCGTCCGGTGGTTCATGGCCATGGCAATGCCGGGCCGTGCTTTGCCTGCGGCGCAGCCACACACCGAATTGACGACGAGTAACACCGTCCCAGAACCAGCGAGCTGTTCGTCAACCGCTGCGGACGTCCGCAGCTCTCGCGCGCCGATCTCGACCAGCTCGCCGCGCATCGGGGCAATCAGCATTTCGGGGTAGGGCATTGTCCCTCCGTAAACTTACGTTCCCACTCGCTTCAGCATCGCTTCTCGCTTCGCCCTGAATTCGTTGCCCGGCTTCCACTCGGGCAACTTGTCGGCGTTGGCCACGCGATACCCGACGGCGAGCATCAACTGGGCATCCTCGAGCGCGCCGGAGAGATCCCACTCTGGCTTAATCTCGTCTGACGGCGCGTGGTAATCCTTTGCGGTGTACTCGTCGCGCTTCTTCTGGCCGTACTCGGGGTCCTTGCCGATGAACTCGGTGCCGGTGTCCGTGTAAAGCGCGGGTACGCCCTGCTTGGCAAAATTGAAATGGTCGGAGCGGTAGTAGAAGCCCTTTTCCGGCTCGGGATCGGGCCTGAGCGTCCGTCCCTGTTCGCTCGCCGCCTCGCGTAGATAGTCGTCCAGATCCGAGGCGCCCATCCCGATCACGGTGATGTCCTTCGTGCGTCCCCACTGGTTGATGCCGTCAAGGTTGATGTTGGCCGCAGTCTTGTCGAGCGGATACACCGGCGTGACGGAGTAGGTACTGCGATCCGAGCAGGCCCTGTTCTTCGGCGGTCACCATCAGGAACAGGATGGAGCGCCGGGGCGCCGGCTGGATCTGCGTGAAGGCTTTCGCAATCTCGAGCAGCGTGGCCACGCCAGATGCGTTGTCGATCGCTCCATTGTAGATCGTATCGCCGTCGACGGCCTTGCCGACACCGAGGTGATCCCAGTGCGCCGAGTACACGACGTACTCGTTCTTCAACTGCGGATCGCTGCCTTCGAGCTTGGCCAGGACGTTCCGTGACTCCACGGTCCGCATCGCGTTCTTGATTCCGAGCGACGCGGTCAGACCGAGCGGGACGGGCTTGAACTCACGCGTCTGGGCCTGCTTCTTCAGGGCATCGAAGTCCTGGCCGGCCATCTTGAACAGGCTGCGGGCCGTGTCCAACGAGACCCAGCCTTCGATGTTCGCGCGCCCCATGTTCTTGTCGGGCGTCACGAGGTCGAAGCGCTCGCCGAGGAAGCCCTGAACCACAGAGTACGGATACCCGGCCGGACCCGTCTCGTGGACGATGAACACGCCCGCCGCACCCCTGCGCGCCGCCTCCTCGGTACTTGTAGGTCCAGCGCCCGTAGTACGTCATCGCGTTGCCGTTGAAGGTCTTCTGATCCAGCTTCGAGGGATCCGCCGGGTCAGGAACCTGCGGGTCGTTCACCAGCACGACGATCGTCTTGCCCTTGACGTCGAGCCCCTTGAAATCGTCCCAGTTGTATTCCGGCGCGACGACACCGTAGCCGACGAAGACCATGTCGGTGTTGTCGAGTCCGGATGTCTCCGCGACGTGCTTGGTGAAGGCGACGTAGTCGTCCGACCACTTGAAGGGTCGTTTTTGCGAGCCCTTCGACACGACCAGCGGCTGCGCTTCGCTCGGCGTGAGACCGACGAGCGGTACTTTCTGCACGTAGGTGCCGTCGGTGTTGCCCGGTTTCAGACCGAGCTCCCCGAACTTCTTTTCGAGGTACTGGACGGTCTTCTCTTCCCCCGCTGTGCCCGGAAGGCGCCCTTCGAATTCGTCCGCCGAGAGCACTTTGATGTGTTCGAGGATTGGCTGCGATTCGATCCTGGGCATCGCCGCGACGGCCAGCTTCGCCGTCGAGCTCTGTTGTGCCCGAGGCGTTGTCGTCGGCGCTTCCGCTTCGCGGCTGCAGGCCGACGGCACCGGCGCCACACAGCACGCCGACCAGTGCGAGTGAACTCAACCTCATGATCTGCATTCGACTTTCCTCACAGCGCCGCCTTTGTTGCCGGCTCCTCGATGGCCGATCGCGTTCCAAGTTCCCGGTCCATGTCGAGAATCGACGCCGGGTCGCTGCCAATCAGCTTGAACTTGGCGACGATCTCGCGTCCGATCTTCTCTTCTTCGACCTGCTCGGTGAGGAACCATTGCAGTTCGGCGACCGCGGCGAACGCCTTCTCCTTGAACGCCGTCTCGTACAGCAAATCGATCTGACGGCTGACTTCCTGTTCCTGCTGAAGCGCCTTCTCGAAGATGTCGGCCAGCGACGAGAACTTCTGCCGGGGCTTGTCGAGCGGCTTGAGCTCGACCGGCTGGTCGCGCGCCAGAACGAAGTCGAACAGCTTCATCGCGTGCATGTATTCTTCCTGGCTCTGAACGCGCAGCCAGCGCGCGGCGCCCGTGAACTTCTGACGTTCGCACCAGGCCGACATCGCCAGGTAGGAATACGACGCGCTCAATTCGGAGTTGATTTGCTTATTGATGGCTTCCACGACTGATGCGTGCATCACTAATCCTCTAAGTCCAGCTCGTCGCGAGCCGGTTGCAGCGACCGTCGACTGCCGACTGCCGACTGCCGACTGTCGACTAGCTCGACTGCCGACTGTCGACTCCTATTATCTTCCGATTCCGAGCATCAGAAACCACGTTCGCTGCCGTGCATTGAAGTTGTCGTCGCTGACGAGCACGAGCGACAGGCGGCCGTCCGGCAGACGCGGGCCGAACGCCATGCCTTCGAAGTTGTCGAGCGCCGGTCCGAGATCGGGGCTCAGCCCCGGCGAGGTCCGACAAATCCAGGAACGGTGTTTTCGTAACCGGCACCAGTCCCGTGGCGTCCTTCAGCGACTCGACCGACGAGACATCGGTCGCGCCTGCGAGATCGATCCGGAAGAGTCTGATCTTGTTCAAGCCCCGGCCCGTATCCCCGGCTTCCTCGACGTAAGTTCTCTCCATCGCCAGCAACCGCCCGCCGCCGAGCGCGATCAATTCGACGAGGCCCTTCACCGCCAGGCTCATCTCGAACGGTGGCGTGAATACCGGCTCGATGGGATACACGAATTCTTTGTCTGGGACGTACGTGCCTCCGTGCCGCCGGTACTCGAGGAGCCGTGTCATGGTCCCATGCTCGACGGTCGTGGCCTCGCCGTCCTGAACGAGCGCGGTCTCTGCCGCCGTGAAGAGTCGTGAGCCGTCCGGCGTCAAGGTCAGTGCTTCGAACCCGAAGTTCGGTCTGACGCCTTTCGTCAGAGCCCCTGTAGGGTTCGGGATGAACCGATCGCGCACCGCGATTCGACGCAGGTATTCGCCGCGCGCTCCGAATTCGATGATCGAGGGAGGAATCCGGGGTTCGGCTTGCCCGAAGCCCTCGCAGGAAACAATCAGATGTCCGTCAGGCGCTACGACCAGGCCTTCGGGATCGACGAGGAGCGCCTCCTCGTTGCTGGTCGCTCGAACGTAATCATGTCGACAGGCGCCACCTGGAATGATGCTCCCGAACCGCTGAGCCGGAAGCGATATGCGCGGCTGCCATCGCGATCGTCGCTGACGCCAATCATTTCCTGGCCGTCGCCGATGGCCGACAGGCTCGAGACGCCGCCGAATCGAAGGCCGATGCCCGGCGGGAACCGGCCGAGCGGAGCGATGCTGAACTGCCCGGCGACGGTCACCACGGACGAGTCGGAGGGTAGGGTGATGTGCCGCCCGTCGCGGCGCAGGATCACGCACGACGCCACCGAGGCAGCCAGGACCGTCAGCGCAAGCGACCGTTTGAGCGATGGGGTGAGATAGCCGACGGGCAGGACCGGACCCGGCCATTCCGGACACTATAAGCGCGATTGCCAACTTCTTCCGGCACTCGAGCGTCCAAGGATACGAACGTACGAACAGCTTCGTACAACTGGGAGGGCGATTCATGAACGGACTGGGACGCGATCTACGGCACGCGATGAGAGGGTTGCGCAAGAACCCCGCATTCACGCTGGTTGTTGTGCTGACCCTGGCGCTGGGCATCGGGGCGAACGCGGCGATCTTCTCGCTGATGGATCAGGTTCTGTTCCGGGCGCTGCCGGTCCAGGATCCCGGCCAGCTCGTGCTGCTCGACGGTCCAGGCCCGTTCCGCGGGCGGACGGTCAACAACATGACGTTCTCGTACCCGATGTACACCGACTTTCGCGACCGCAACGAAGTGTTCGCCGGTGTGCTCGCCCGCTTTCAGATTTCGATGACCGTCGGGTGGAAGGGCGTGGCGGAGCGCGCCGACGGCGACCTCGTGTCGGGCAACTATTTCGAGGTCCTCGGTGTGAAGCCAGCGCTCGGACGCGTCTTTACGGCGTCAGACGACACGACGCCGGGCGCCCACCCCGTGGCCGTCATCAGCTACGGCTACTGGCATCGTCGATTCGGCGCCGATCCCGCGGTGTTGAATCAGCCGATCTCCGTGAACGGCCACCCCTTCACGATCGTCGGTGTATCGGGGCCGGGGTTCAACGGCATTCAGGTGGGAACCAGGAGCGACGTCATGGTGCCGCTGATGATGAAAGCGGCCATGACCCCGACGTGGGATGACCTGGACAACCGGCGCAGCCGCTGGGTGAACGTGATGGCGCGTCTGAAGCCAGCCGTCACGGCAGAACAGGCGGAAGTCCAGCTGAACGTCGTCTATCGTCAGGCCAACGAGCAGGAGATTCTTGCACTCGAGAGCCCGTCCGATTCGTTTCGCAAACGGTTCGTCGAGAAGCACCTCGAAGTACTCCCGGGGGCCGCGGGTTATCGGATCTGCGACGGCAGTTTTCCCTCGCGCTGATCGTGCTGATGAGCATGGTCGGCGTCGTGCTGCTCATCGCGTGCGCCAACATCGCCAACCTCCTGCTCGCTCGAGCGACCTCGCGTCAGAAGGAGTTCGCCGTCCGGCTCGCCCTCGGCGCCGGCCGTGTGCGCATCGTTCGTCAGCAACTCGTCGAGAGCCTGCTCCTCGCCGTCAGCGGCGCGATTGTCGGTCTCGTCCTCGCGCGGTGGACCGGCACCGTCCTGATCGCCGCCCTGCCGGGCGCCGGACCTGCCCAGACGCTGTCGGCCAGTCCCGATCTGCGCGTCGTTGGCTTCACACTGCTCCTGGCACTTCTGACGGCGCTCGTGTTCGGGATCGTGCCGGCATTTCAAGCCACACGTCCTGGCGTGACCTCCTCGCTGAAGGAGGAAGCCGGAAGTGTGGCCGGTGGCGGCCGGCAGGCGCGGGTCCGCCGCGTGCTCGTCGTCGGCCAGGTCGCCATGTCGATGCTGCTCCTCGCCGGCGCCGGGCTCTTCGCCCGCAGTCTGCACAATCTGCGATCGGTCGATCCCGGCTTCAGAACCGAGAGCCTGATGTCGTTTTCGGTCGACCCGTTCCTCAGCGGCTACGACCAGAACCGATCGCTGATGCTGTTCGAGCGTTTGCAGGAGGAGCTCGCCGCCGTCCCCGGCGTGCGGAGCGTGTCGATGTCGGAAATCGGCGCGCTGACCGGCAACGGGTGGGGAATGACGATTCGTGTGGACGGCTACAAGGCGAAAGAGGGCGAGGACATGAACCCCAACTTCGATGGCGTGGGTTCGGGGTATTTCGCCACGATGGGCATTCCACTCATCCGAGGGCGCGAGTTCAACGAGCGGGACGCGAAGGGACGCTCCGCGTGTCGCCATCATCAACGAGGCGATGGCCAAGTACTTCTTTGGCGAGACCGATCCGATCGGGCGCCGTTTCCGCTTTGGTCGCGACCCGGAGACGAGCATCGAGATCGTCGGCGTCGTCAAGGACGTGCGATCGTTGACGTTGCGGGAAACGCCGCCGCGATTCGCGTACCTCCCCTACAGGCAGGACGACTCGCTGACCCAGCTCACGTTCTACGTGCGCGCCGCTGGCGGGCGAAGCCGATCTGGCGGCCGCCATTCGTCAGACCGTCCGCCGGCTCGACGCCAACCTTCCCGTGTTCGACATGAAATCGATGGAGGTCCAGGTCGCCGAGTCGTTGTTCGTCGAGCGCATGGTTGCCTGGCTCTCGGTCGCATTCGGTGCGCTCGCCACGTTGCTCGCAGCGATCGGTTTGTACGGTGTGATGTCCTACGCGGTCGCGCGCCGGACGCGAGAAATCGGGATCCGGATGGCGCTCGGGGCCGAGCCGATGGGCGTCCTGTGGCTCGTGTTGAAGGAAGTGGCGCTGTTGTCGTCAATCGGCGTATCTGTTGGCCTGCTGACCGCGTTCTTTGCGGCGCGACGGGTCGAGTCCCAGCTTTTTGGCCTGACGCCAACGGATCCGGCGACGCTGGTGTCCGCGGTCGTGCTGCTTCTGACCGTCGCCTTGCTGGCCGGGTTCGTTCCGGCGCGGCGCGCCACACGGATCGACCCGCTGCTGGCGCTCAGGACGGAATGATCACGCATGCCCTGGAAACGCCGCATCGATCTCGGCGCGCGTGACCTCCCGCCACTTCCCGGGTTGGAGCGTGCCGAGCTCGATTCCTCCAAATGCCACGCGCAGCAGTCGGGTCACCTCGTGATCTTCGGCCTGCAGGAGCCGCCGGATCTCTCGATTGCGTCCCTCGGTCAACTCGATGACGAGGTGCGTCTCGCGCTTCGATCGCTTGCGCACGACCACCGATCGCGCGCGAAGGCCGCCGATCCCCGCTTCCATGCGCCGTGCAGACTCGTCGGCGACGAAGCCGCGGGCGGTCACGACGTAGCGGCGCACGACGCCCGACTCTGGTGAGGTCAACCAGTTCGCGAGTTGCGTGTCCGTCGTCAGGAGCAGAAGTCCCGTGCTCGCCTGGTCGAGCCGGCCTACCGCGACCAGTGACGCGGCCTCATCTCCGAGGACATCGAACACCGTCCGCCGGCCCTCGGGATCGCGACGGGTGGTGATCACGCCTCGGGGCTTGTTGAAGGCGATCGTTCTCCACTGAACAGTCCGCCCTTCTTTGCCGGCGATCTCGATTGCCGCGGTTTCCGGGATGACGAGCACCGACGGGTCCCGCACGATGCGGCCACGAACCCGGACCTCGCCGGCCTCAATATGCCGGCGCGCGTCCGAGCGCGACGAGATGCCGAGCTTGGACAGCGCGCGATCGAGTCTGACTCTGCCGTGCATGACGAACAGCTGAAGCGTATCAACTCCCAAGCGCTCAGAGTCGATCGGCTGAGAGTTCTTGGGGCGTCTTCACGACCCAATCGGATGAAAATGGCGAGGAGGTTGTCTCGCAGACGATCGACGTGAATCTGACGTCGTGCTGACGGCACGTCGTGCTCTGTTCGGATAGCGAATCAAGCGACGTAGCATGCCGCCAACTTTTCCGCCGTTCTTCCGTCCAACTCCTGAATGTACCGCTATGTGGGGTGATCTCCGTCAGGACTTGAAATACGCCGTGCGATCGCTGGCCAAGTCGCCGGCGTTCAGCCTCGTTGCACTCGTGACGCTGGCCCTCGGCATCGGCGCGAACACGGCCATCTTCAGCGTCATCTACGCCGTCCTGCTGCGCCCGTTGCCGCTCCATCAGCCCAATCGGCTCGTGTTCATCTGGTCGAGCACCGACGCGTTCCCTCGCTCGACGCTGACGCCAGGACGTCTCGTGGACTATCGCGAACAGTTGACGTCCGTGTCGGCCGTCGCTGGCATCAGTCATCTGTCCGTCAACCTCACCGGGCACCGGCGACCCCGAGCGGCTGAACGCATCGAGTGTGTCGTCGAACTTCTTCGATGTCCTGGGTGTCGCGCCGCTCCTCGGCGATCCGTTTCACGGAGGCCGCTCGGACGATCGCGACGTGGTACTCAGCTACGCGCTCTGGAACCGGCGCTTTGCCGCCGACCGTGGCATTGTTGGTCGTGAGATCACGATCAACGGCCTGAGCCGGCGCGTCGTCGCCGTCATGCCGGCGGAGTTCGACTGGCCGTCGATCACCGCCCGCGGTTCGAGCAATTTCGGGTCGCCCGAGCTGTGGCTGCCGCCAGCGCGTCATGAAATTCCCCGAATGCCGCGAGAAGATGCCAATCAGGATTTGCGTGCCGATCGCTCGGCGGGCTACCTGCGTGCCGTGGCACGTTTGCGCGACGGCGTCACGCTGTCGCAGGCGCAGGGGGAAGCTGAGGCCGTCGCACGGCGTCTCGCCCAGCAGTACGGCGCAGACGGACAACGGCCTCGGCGCCGTCGTGCAACCGTTGCGCGAGCAGTTCTTCGGATTCGTGCAGGAACCGCTCTTCGTGCTCGTCGCGTCGGTGATCTTCGTGCTGGCCATCGCGTGTGCCAATGCCGCCAGCCTTCTGCTCGGCCGCGCATCGGCGCGGCGCCGGGAGATCGCCGTCCGTCTTGCACTGGGTGCGAGCCGCGGCCGGGTGATCCGCCAGTTGCTGGCCGAATCGACGGTCCTCGCCTTTGGCGGCGCCGCGCTCGGCCTCCTGTTTGCGTGGTGGGCGCAGTCGTCGGTGATCGCGATGGCACCGGAGGGCATTCTGCGTCTGGAGTCCGCGCAACTCGATCTCCCGGTTCTGGGCTTCACGTCGGCAGTGGCCATCCTGACCGGCATCATGTTCGGCATCGTCCCCGCCTGGCAGGCATCCGCCGGCGGTGTCAATCAGGATCTGGCCGAAGGCGGCGGCCGCGGATCCGCGGGACCGCGCGCCAGCCGGACCCGTGACGGACTCGTCGCGTTGCAGATCGGCGCGGCGCTCGTGCTGCTCGTCGGTGCAGGTCTGCTCCTGCGCAGCTTCGCGTCGCTCTCACGCGTGGACACCGGGATCGACATGCGCAATCTGCTGGCGTTCGACATCATCCTGAGCGGCCCACGCGCACGCTCTGGCGCGATGCAGATGGCGTTCTACGACGATCTGTTGCGCGGCATCCGGTCCATCCCGGGGGTCAAAGCGGCCGGCGCAGCGGTCACGCTCCCGATCGGCGGCGATGACTTCGGGGCTACGTATGCGGTTGAAGGGCAACCCGCGCCGAAACCATCAGAGGAACCAGTCGCAGGCTATCAGATCGTAACGCCGGGTACTTCGGCACCATGGGGATGACGATCGTTGCGGGCCGCGACTTTACCGAGGGCGACACCGCCGAGGCACCAGACGTCGTGATGGTGAACCAGACGCTCGCCCGGCGCGCGTGGCCGGGCGAGGATCCCGTCGGACGCCGGTTGCGGATCGGCAGAAACCCGTCGGCGCCGTGGCACACGGTGATTGGGGTAGTAACTGACATCCGCCATCTCGGGCCCGCCACGGCGCCGCGACCGGAGTTGTACGAGGTGCACACGCAATCGCCGTTCTCGTTCATGGCGTTCGTCGTGCGCACCGCAAGGCGATCCGTACTCGACGGTCGGAGCAATCCGTCACGAGATCGCACGCCTCGATCCCGGGCTCCCGATGTCCGGCATTCGCACGATGGAGGAACACCTGTCGCGATCGCTGGCGCGTCCGCGCTTTCTGTCGGCGCTCACGGCAGTCTTCGGCGGCCTGGCCCTGGTCCTGGCGCTGGTGGGAATCTACGGCGTGCTTGGTTACACCGTAACCCAGCGCACCCGCGAGATAGCCATCCGCAGCGCGCTGGGCGCCCGACGCGCCGACGTGCTCAGGCTCGTGTTGTCGAAGGCGCTCCTGCTCGCCGGCGCCGGCGTCGTCGTGGGATCGCTGCTGGCACTGTCGCTCACCCGACTGCTGAGCGGCTTCCTGTTCGGCGTCAGTCCCGGCGATCCCTGGACTTTCGCCGCCGTCGGCGCGCTGCTCATGCTCTGCGCCCTCGTTTCAGCCCTGATCCCTGCCATTCGCGCCACCCGTATCGACGGCACGCTAGCGCTTCGAGCGTGATGGCGTCGGTAGTGTCCGCTTCGGTTCGCTGGTGGCTACGTCGGCTTCGCCGAGTCCCGTGGTGCCGTTCGTTCGAGCGGTCCCGAGCCTGAGCCCGAGCCCCGAGCGCCGAGCCCCGACATGCAGTAATATAATGTGGCGTTATGTCACCAGGCCGCATTCCAGAGATCACGCACCTCCAGTTCCTCGTCCTCGGCATGCTCAGGTCCGACTCGCGGCTCGGCCGCGAGATCCGTCGAGACCTGGCCCGGCACGGCGCCAGGCGCTCCGGCCCTGCCTTCTATCAGATGATGGCGCGACTCGAGGACGCGGGCCTGATTGATGGCGAATACGACCAGAAGGTCGTGCGCGGCCAGATCATCAAGGAGCGGCGCTACAGCCTGACCGGCGCCGGCGAAACCGCCTGGCGCTCGACGCGGGATTTTTACGTGTCGAAGATTGCGGCCTTCGACGAGTCGGAAGGGCTCGCCGGTGCGTGACGAGATCGGCGGCCTGGCCGCGTGGATCGCGCCACGACTGCCGCGCTCGGTGTCGGAGCGATGCTTCGTTCCTGCGTGCTGCGATCTCCGCGCGGAAGCGTTGGCAATTCGACCGCCCTCCGTGTTGTCCCGCGCCTGGCGGTTCGCCTGTACTGAACGTGCGCGTGTTGATAGCCGCGATCGAATGCCTCTCGATCGCAAGGATCGAGGCCCGTGATGCGCGCGCATTGGAACACCGCCGCTTATCCGAATCGCGCGGGAGCAGACCCGATGTTGATACAGGACGTCCGTTTCGCGTTGCGGATGCTGCGCAAGAATCCGGCTTTTACGGTCGTCGCATCACTGGCCCTTGCGCTCGGCATCGGCGCCAGCACCGCCATCTTCAGCGTCGTGCACGGAGTGCTATTGCGCCCGCTCCCGTATCGCCGACCAGAGCCGCATCGTCGAGTTGAACGAAACGGCAGAAGGCCGGCTGCTCACGATCTCTCCACCAAATCTCATCGACTGGAAGGCGCAGAACCGGAGCTTCGACGCGATCGGCGCCTACAACGACGGCAGGACAACACTGACCGGCGGATTCGAACCTGAAGAGCTGGACGCCGCGATGGTCGGCGCCGACGTCTTCAAGGTGCTCGGCGTCGCGCCGCTTCTCGGCCGCACATTCACGGCAGAAGAGGAACGTCCCGGCGGGCCACGGGCTGTGGTGCTCGGTTACGCGCTCTGGCAACAGCGATTCGGCGGCGACCGTAACATCATTGGCCGTCTGCTCACGCTCGATGGAAATCAGGTGCCGGTCGTCGGCGTCATGCCGCGTGATTTCACGTTCCCGCAGCAGATGCAGCTCTGGCTTCCTCTGGTGTTGACCGAGGGCGACGTGCGTCCCAATCAGCGCGGAGCCCATTACCTGAACGCGATTGCGAAACTGAAGCGGGACGTGACGCTCGGTCAGGCGATTGACGACCTGAGCGCAATCGAGCGGCGTATCGCCGAACAGTTCGAGTCAGTCCAGGGCTACGGGATCTGGGCTCAGCCGCTGCTGGACTCGATGGTTGGAGACGTACGGCGCCCGTTGCTGATGCTGCTCGGGGCCGTGGCGTTCGTCCTGCTGATCGCGTGTACCAACGTCTCCAACCTTCTCCTCGCTCGAAGCACGACGCGCACGGACGGAGATTGCGGTTCGTTCCGCACTGGGAGCGGGACGATGGCGGATGGTGCGGCAGTTGCTGGTGGAGAGCGTGATCCTCGCGCTTGCCGGTGGCCTGCTCGGTGTCCTGCTCGCTTCGTGGGGCGTTCGCGCTCTCGATGCCGTCCTGCCGCAGGATCTTCCGCGGTCCGACGGCATTGCCGTGAACACCACGGTGCTGTTTTTCAGCTTCGCCGTATCCGTACTGACCGGCGTTCTCTTCGGCGTGTTCCCCGCAGTCTATGCGTCGACACCAGACCTGTCCGCCGTCCTCAAGGCCGCGCGCCGGGATGGCTCAGAGAGCGGTGCCCGGCGCCGCTTCCGGAGCGCCCTCGTCGCGGCCGAAGTCGCGCTCGCACTCGTGTTGCTGGCCGGCGCCGGCCTGGCCATCCGCAGTTTCGATCGGCTGAGCGGCATCGATCCGGGCTTCGACTCATCGCGATTGCTCGTCGTCGCTCTGACGCTGCCGGAGTCCCGCTATCCCGACGCTGACGCGATCGGGAGGTTCTACACGCAGTATGTCGAGGCGATCTCCGGGCAGCCCGGCGTCCAGGCCGCCGGCGCGGTGATGATTCCGCCGCTGGCCCGCGGCGGTTTCGGCGGCACGTTGTCTATCGCCGGGCGGGATTCTGCAGACGAACAGCGCGCCCAGGTCCGGACCGTGACTCCCGGATATCTCGAAACGCTTCGCATTCCGTTGCGCAGAGGTCGGCAGTTCACGTCGTCCGACCGCCGGGGCTCAGCGCCGGTGGCGATCGTCACCGACACGGCGGCCCGCGAGTTCTGGCCTGGCGAGGACCCGATCGGCAAGCGCCTGCGCCTTCACGTGAGCATCATGGGGCGTGAGGTCGAGCGGGAAGTCGTGGGGGTCGTCGGCGATATCAAGCTTCGGAGTCTCGAAGGCCCCGTTCCTGCCGTCGTCTACGTGCCGCATGCGCAGTACGTCGCGGAGAACATGACCGTCTTCGTTCGTGCGGCTGGCACGCCGCTGTCGCTGCTGCCGATCGTCAAGGGGCAGCTGAAGACGCTCGATTCGGATCTTGCGTTGACGCGCGTTCGCACCGGCGATGATCTCGTCGCCGCGTCAGTCGCTCAGCCGCGCTTCAGGATGCTCCTGCTCGGTTTGTTCGCCACGATCGCGCTGCTGCTCGCCGCGGTCGGCCTGTACGGGGTGATGGCGTTCTCCGTGAGCCAGCGCGTCGGCGAGATCGGACTCAGGATGGCGCTCGGCGCCGACCGTCAATCGGTGATGAGACTGGTACTCGCGCAGGGTATGTTGCCGGTCGCCATCGGGCTCGGTGCTGGTCTCGCCGGCGCCGCTGCGCTGACACAGGTCATGTCGGGCCTGCTCTACAACATCAGCCCATTCGATCCGCTGACGTTCGTCGCCGTCTCATCCGTGCTGACGCTCGTCGCGCTGGCGGCGATCTACATCCCCGCCCGAAGGGCGATGGGAGTCGATCCGCTGGTCGCGCTCAGAAATCAGTAGGCATGCCAAGGAATAGCCGTAGTCCGTAGTCCGTAGTTCGTGGTCCGTGCTTCGTCGTGCGCCGCGTCCCATGATGAGCCGGCGAGACGACGGACTACGGATCACGAACGACGGACGCCAGTACAGCCTCGTCCGTGCACCAATTGTGATGATGCTATGCTACCGGGCCATGAAGCGTGCGTTGATTGGGTTCGGACTCGGATCGCTGCTGGTCGTCGCCTCGGCAATCCAACTACCAGGCGCGGGTCCCGATGACAACTGGCCGCAATGGCGCGGCCCTGATGGGCTGGGCGTTTCCGCTGGCACCACATACGTGGACGAGTGGGCGCCAGACAAGAACATCGCGTGGAAGACAGCGGTGCCCGGGCGCGGCCTGTCGTCACCGATCGTCTGGGGCGATCGCATCTTCCTGACCACCTCGGTCGAGGGGAAGCCGGCGCCGGAGGGACACAAGCCTCCGATTCATCCCGACTTCAGCCACCAGCCAGGGTACCTCCACCCTGACAGCGTCGGGTCCAACTTCACGAACGCGCTCAAGGTGCTGGCCTTCGATGCGAAGACGGGAAAGCAGTTGTGGGAGGACACGCCGTACGACGGCGTGATGTTCGACGACAGGCACCGCAAGAACACGTATGCATCGCCGACGATG
Organism: uncultured Acidobacteriota bacterium; assembly: GCA_963710415.1. Classification (GTDB taxonomy): domain Bacteria; phylum Acidobacteriota; class Vicinamibacteria; order Vicinamibacterales; family 2-12-FULL-66-21; genus CAVQAH01. The sequence goes on from CAVQAH010000008.1 coordinate 206,574, forward strand.
GTGACGGATGGGACGCTCGTCTACGCATTCTTCGAGTCCGCCGGTTTGTTTGCGTACGACTTCAACGGCAAGCTGGCGTGGAAGGTATCGCTCGGCGGCATCGCGAAGGCGGGCCTCGGGCCGGGCACCTCACCGATCCTGTTCGAAAACCTCATCATTCTTCTCTGCGATCAGGAGATGGGGAAGGGATCCTTCGCCAAAGTTGTCGATCAGGACACCGGGAAAGAAGGCTGGCAGCAGCTGCCCGAACGTTTCCTACATCGTCGCGCTGGACAAGAAGACTGGTAAGGAAGTCTGGCGCAAGAACCGCACGACGCGCCGAAGCTGGGCAACACCACTGCTCGTCAAGACACCGAACCGAGTCGAGTTGGTCACGTCGGGCGGAGAGCAGATCACCGCGTACGATCCGCGCACGGGCGATGAGCTGTGGCGCTCGGCTGGCGTTCGCAGCCACCCGATTCCCAGCATTGTGGCTGGACACGACCTCGTCATCCTGAGCGCGGGGAGCCAGGCCAAGCGCGCGGTGGCGATTCGGCCAGGCGGGAGCGGCGATCTCACCAACACTCCGGCAATCGCGTGGGAGTACGACAAGGGCACAGCCTACGTTCCCTCTCCGATTCTGCACGGCGACTATCTCTACCTGATGACCGACAAGGGCCTGATCACTTGCCTTGAAGCCAAGACCGGCAAGGTCATCTACGAGGGCGGGCGAGTCCCCGTGCCCGCCACGTTCACGGCGTCGCTCGTCGCATACGGCGACCGTCTGCTGATGACGAGCGAGGACGGAGACACGTTCGTCATCAAAGCCGGCCCGGTCCACGAGATCATCCGCACCAATTCGATTGGCGAACCCGTGTATGCGTCAGCTGCGCTGGCTGGCGGGACGATCTACCTGCGCGGTGAAAAGCATCTCTTCGCAATCAGAAAGTAGTCCGCACTGGGCGAGGCTCAAATCTCTTCCTGCAGGAGACAGATGAACTCGCCCAGGATCATCGCCGTCGCGCCCCACACCTGGTGACCCAGAAGATCGAAGTAGGGATATTCGATCGCCAGTCCCTCGCGCAGGCGAACGCCACGATGGATGCGTGAGGCGTCGCGCAAATCATCGAGCGAAATCTCCAGGATCTCTTCCACTTCGCCAGGCGCGGCGATGAAGGCCGGCTGCTGATCGGTGACGCCCACGATCGGATGAAGGGTGAACCCGCTGACCAGCACGTGCACTGGCGTCAGCTCTCCGAGCACCTGGACCGACGAAGGGTCGATCCCAATCTCCTCGGACGCCTCACGCAACGCCGCGTCCACGATGGTCTCGCCCGGATCGGTCGCTCCACCGGGCAAGCTGATCTGCCCCGCATGACGCGCCAGGCCATGTCCGCGCACGGTCAACGGGACTGCCACGCCGCCGTCGCGCGGGTAGAGCAGCAGCAGCGCTGCCGCCATGCGGCTGTCGGCCGGGAATTGTCCGGCCTGCCAGCCGGGCCGGGTCGGCGATGGCGCAAAACGCAACTGCGCTTCGATTCCTGGCAAGGTGCCCGCCAGACGCTCGCGGAGGGCCCGTTCAATGGATTTCAGGGGCATGTGTCAGTCGTTAGTCCGGCAGTCGTCAGTCGTCAGTCGTCAGTCGTCCGGCTTTAGCCGGACCTCCATGAGGCGGACCTCAATTCGTTCGCAGCGCGACCATCGGATCGATCCTGGCTGCGCGTAGCGCCGGCAGGAGATTGGCCGCGAGGGCGACACCAGATAGGACGCCGGTGGCAGTGACATAGGTGATGACGTCCAGGCCGGACACGCCGTACAGCGCGCCGGCCATGGCCTGCGTCATCAGGACAGCGCAGACGAACCCGATGGCCACGCCGGCCAGCACCAGCGACATGCCTTGCCGAACAATGAGCGTGAGCACGTCCCGTGGATTCGATCCCAGCGCGATTCGGACACCGATCTCGCGCGTGCGTCTGCTGACGGTGAAGGCAATCAGGCCATACAGGCCCATGGCTGAAAGCAGCAGGGCGATGATGCTGGCCGTGCTGAGCACCAGCGCACCCATTCGCGCCGGAAACAAGGTGACCGCGATGACCGACTCCATGGGCTGCATCTCGAGGAAGACCAGATCCGGCTCGATCGAGGTCAGCTCGCGGCGCATGGCCTGAACCAGCTGCGACGTGTCGCCGCTCGTGCGCGCGATGAACGAGGCGCTGGGGTTGTAGGCCTGACTGCGCGAGAAATGAACGAACGGCCGTGGCGGCTCGCCGACCGTCCGCACTCTGTGATCCGACACGACGCCGACGACTTCGAACAGCGGCCCGGTGGTCGCTCGAGTTCGCACCCGCTTGCCGACCGCGCTCTCACCGGGCCAATAGCGGCGCGCAAACGCCTCGTTCACGACGACCACGCCGGGAGAGGTGAGCGTATCGCGTTCGTCGAACTCACGTCCCTGTTGCAGCGAGATGCCGAGCGTGCGGAAGTATCCGGCCGTCACGCGCGTCACATCCGTCGAGGCGCCCAGATCGTCCGCGGCGTATTGCCGTCCCTCGATGAAGATGCTCTGCGAATGGATGTTGGGCGAGAAGGGAAGCCGTTCCACGATTGCCGCGTTGCTGACTCCGGGCAGCGTGCGGATGCGCTCGAGGGCCGAATCGTAGAACGCCTGCCCGCGTTCCGGCGAGTACCGGTGCATCCCCATGTCCACGGTGGCGACGACGAGGCCGCGGGGATCGAAACCGACGTCGGCGTTGCGCGAGGCAGAGAGGCTGCGCAACAGGAGCCCTGCGCCCACGAGCAGCACGAAGCAGACGGCAACCTGCGCCACGACCAGGACGTTGCGAAGGCCGAAGCGGCGCGTCTTGAAGCCTGGCGCGACTTCATTCTTGAGCGACGGCGACGAGGTCCGGCCGAGTGGCCTGAAGCGCAGGCGCAAGGCCGAACACCGCGCCCGTTACCAGCGCCAGCATTACCGCGAACGCGAAGACCCGCCAGTCGGGTGACAGGTCCAGCGAGATGGCGACCGGCAGCGGTGGTTGAAATGCCTGGATCAAGCCCGATGTCCAGCGGGCGAGGAGCAGGCCGCCCCAGCCGCCGAGTACCGCAAGCACGAGGCTCTCGGTCAGCAGTTGACGGACGATCCGCGCGCGCGACGCGCCGATCGCGACCCGCACCGCGATCTCGCGTGTCCGCGTGGTGGCCCTGGCCAGCAGCATGTTCGCGATGTTGGCGCAGGCGACGATCAACACGAGCGAGACGGCAACCATGAGCAAGGTGGCGCCCGGCACCAGGGAGCCGTCGATCAGCGGATGAATCCTCACGTCGCTCGCGGCGATGAGCACCCCGCGCCGGTTGCGGTTGGTTTGCGGGTGCTCACGCTCGAGACGCGTCATCACCGCGGCGACTTCGGTCTGCGCCTGCGCCAGCGTGTGGTCCGGCTTCAGGCGGCCCTTCACGAACATCCACCGTTGTCCGCGACGCTGCAGCCGCGTCCGTCCCGTCGGCGACGGAACGGCGTCGTTCATGCCGACCGGTTCGACCTCGTCGACCATCGACGCCGGGATCCAGAGATCGGCGGAAATCCCCGGCATCATGCCCGTGAAGCGCGCCGGGGCGACGCCGACGATCGTGTAGTCGAGTCCGCGAATCCGTACCGACCGGCCAATAACCCCGGTGTCTCCGCCGAACTCACGCCGCCACAGCCCATCGCTCAGCACGACCAGCCGGTTGCCGCCTTCAATTTGGTCTTCATCCGGCGCAAACACGCGCCCAATCGACGCGCTGACACCGAGCACGTCGAAGTAGTTCGCTGTCACGACCTCGCCCATCAACAAGCGAGAACGGCCGTCGCGGCTGACGTTCGCGAACATCAGGGTATGACCCAGCATCCCATTGAAGACCGTGGTGCTCTCGCGCAGATCGCGGTAGTCGAGCCACGAGGAGGTCGAATGTTCGGTCGAGCTGGTGGTGTAGATGTCGACGAGCTGTTCGGGATGCGCCACCGGCAAGGGCCGCAGCAGGATCGCATTCACCGCGGTGAAAATCGTGGTGTTGATCCCGATGCCGATGGCGAGGGATCCGACCGCCACCAGCGTGAAGGCCGGGCTGGCGATCAGGTTGCGCAGCGCGTAGCGAAGATCCTGCAGCATATCGATACTCTACTCTCACTGGGGACGAGATCTCGCCGTGGTCCGTCGCTCGTCGTCCGTGGCTCGAAGAGCGTATGGTGGTTCCCGCGGTGCAGCGTCCCCAACTCACGAGCCCGAATCAGCGTTTCGTCACTCCCCGGTTTGGGCTTCGTACGCTTGACGAATAGAATGGCCCGACCATGCGCGCATTCTGGCTCCTTCTCGCTTCGGCTCTGGCGCTTCCCGCGCTCTCGGAACCCACGGTCGAAATGATCGTTCCGCAAGGGGAGGCCCAGAAATACTGGCCCCGTTGGCGTGGACCTTCTGGCCAGGGGTACGTCAACGGTTCTGGCTACGTGGACACATGGTCAGATACGCAGAACGTGCTCTGGAAGGTTCCGGTTCCCGGCACGAGCAATTCCTCGCCCATTGTCTGGGGCGATCTGATCGTCATGGCCACCGCCCACGGCGATGGCGCGCGCAAGTCTCTGGTCGCGTTCCGCCGCACCGACGGCACCAAGCTGTGGGAAACGTTCGCGCCGGACGCTTCCGCCGAGTTCCAGCATCCGAAGAACGGCCATGCATCGGCCACGCCGACGACCGACGGGCAGCGCGTGTATGCCTACCTGGGAAGCCACGGACTTCTGGCGGTCGATCTCAAGGGCAAGCAGGTGTGGCACCGCCCGCTCGGTGCCATGAATGCGTCGCACGGCACTGCCGGGTCGCCGCTGCTGTACAAGGACCGCATCATCCTCTACCAGGATCAGAAAGGGACGGGGTTTCGTCGCAGCCTTTGACACCGCGACCGGGAAGGAAGTGTGGCGGACAGCGCGCGGAGCGCAGGTCGGATGGGGCACGCCAATCGCCATTCGCGCCGGCGAACGTGACGAGCTTATCGTCAGCAGCATGCGCGAGGTCACGGCTTACGATCCGAACACGGGCGCGAAGCTCTGGAACGCGGCGGGCAATCTGTTCGAAGTCATTCCCACGCCGGTCGTCGGCGAGGGCCTGGTGTTCGCGTCGTCTGGCCGCGCGGGTCCGACGCTGGCCATTCGTCCGGGCGGTTCGGGCGACGTCACGGCGACCCATATCGCGTGGAAGGCTGCGAAGGGGTCCCCGTTTGTTCCCTCAACGCTGCTGCACAAAGGCCTGCTCTACATGGTCAACGACATGGCCGCCATCGCGACCGCGTACGACGCAAAGACCGGCGAGGTGCTGTGGCAAGGGCGACTGGGCGAAGCGGCGCGCGAGAGCTTCTCGGCGTCGCCGGTCGTTGTCGACGACAAGGTGTTTTTCACGAACGACATGGGCGAGACGTTCGTCCTTGCCGCCGGGCGCGAGTTCAAACTGCTCCACGTCAACCATCTGAATGCGCGGACCCTCGCCTCGCCGGCTCTGGTCGACGGCAAGTGGTATTGGCGCACCGAGAAGGAACTGCTGGCCATCGGGCGCAAGTAATGGGAAATGGGAAATCGGAAATGGGAAATCGGCAATGGGGAATGGGGATGGGCAATGGGCGATGGGCAACGTCCTAGCGTAGGCCGGCGCCCGCGGACTACTATGGGCCCATGGCCGGGCCAGACGCGCGGTTTCCTCGTATCGACGCTCAAGCCGGGCGGACCGTGCTCGACATGGTCCGCGGCTGCACGTTCGACGATTTCATTCTCGCCCCGCAACTGAGCGTGCTCGATCGCCGCGATCCTGCGGCGATCGACCTCTCCTGCAAGCTCTCGAAGCGAATCACGTTGAAGCGGCCGATCGTGTCCGCCAACATGGACACGGTCACCCGCGCGCCGATGGCGATCGTTCAGGCCGAAGAGGGAGGCATCGGCATCATCGATCGCGGCTTTCGTCCCGGCGAGATCGATCCACAGGTTCGCGAAGTCGAGATCGTCAAGCGCACGCAGCACGGAGTGATCACCGACCCGCATCACATCGGACCAGGCGAATCGCTGGCAGAGGCGGCCGCGCTCATGGCTCGTTCGGGCGTCGGCACGCTGGTTGTCGTGGACGAGAATCAGCGGCTTCGCGGCTTGTTGACCGAGCGCGACATGCGCTTCGTTCGCGACCGGACCGCTGCGGTCTCCGAACGCATGACGCCGCTCGATCGTCTCGTCGTCCATCGCGGTCCACTTGCCGCGGACGAAGCGGAGCGTCTGATGATCGAGCGCAAGGTGAAGAAGCTTCCGCTCGTCGGCGAGGACGGGCGATTGATCGGTCTCATCACCGCGCGAGATCTGATGCACCAACGGCGGGTGCCGTTCGCGACGCGAGACAGTCAAGGCCGGCTTCGCGTCGGCGCCGCGATTGGCGCCACCGGGGACTATCTCGAGCGGGCAGCGGAATTGATCAAGGCCGGAGTCGACATTCTGGTCATCGACATCGCCCACGGCCACTCGGTCGTCATGGAACGCGCCCTGGCGACGTTTCGCAAGCGCTTCGGCGACGTCGAGATGATTGCCGGCAATGTCGCCACGGCCGAGGGCACTCGCTTTCTGGTGGAGCGAGGCGCTGACGGCGTGAAGGTGGGCATCGGCCCGGGTGGTGGCTGCACCACGAGAATGACTACCAGTTTTGGCGTGCCGCAACTGCAGGCGCTCGTCGAATGCCGCCTGGCGATTGCCGACTCCGGCGTGCCGCTCATCGCCGATGGCGGCATCAAGCGGCACGGGGCTCTGGCCGAAGCGCTCCTTTGTGGAGGCGACACCGCCATGCTCGGGAGCGCGTTCGCCGGCACGGCGGAGGCACCCGGCGAGATCGTGCACAAGTCTGTCCTGCTTCCGGAATCGCAGAAGACGGTCAAGGTCCCGTTCAAGGTGCTCCGCGGCATGGCGTCGATTGCCGCGATCAGCGATCGTCTCGACGTCGAGGATGCCGACAAGGTGGAGCTCGAAGCGATCGGCGCCGAAGGGATGGAGATCAGCGTGCCCGCACGCGGCTCGGCACGCACGATCATTCGCGACATGCTGAAGCATCTCTGCTCGTCCATCAGCTACGGCGGAGCGTCGAGCCTGGGCGAGTTGCGGACGCTATTCTGGAAGGATCCTCAGCGTTTTCTCATTCGGCAGTCCGCGTCCGCACGCCGCGAGTCGTACGAGCGCTAGTCTTTTGCGCGTCCTGTGTCACCTGCGCGCGTGAACGATCTCGCCGCGGACCTTTTCCTCGATTTGCTTGGCGGCATTCGTTTCGAATCGATCCTTGCCGCCGCTCGAGTGTCCGATCCGCTGATACAAACTTCGGATGTCATCGTCGGTGATGACGTTCGGCTCCGACGCGATCTCGAGGACGTGTTGCAGTTCGTGCGCCAGCAGCTGCGCTCGATTCCATGCCGGTATGCCGGCGTGGATGAGGACGCGCAAGTATCGCCGACCCTCTGTCGCAGCGACGAGCGTCGTGGACGCCGAGGTCACGTGCGGCGATCCGGTCATCTGCACGTAGACGATGACATCGCTTCGATCGACGTGATCGATGAGGTCCCTGACTGTTGGCGAGTCTCGAGCGGCTTCGTCGATCAGGAGCCTGGCGGCAGGCGATGCGGGGCGGACGTGGACGAGCGCCTCTGCTTCCAACGCCGTCGATCCAAGCGGATGCCGCTGATACGAGCGTGACGAGTCCGAGAAGGGTCTTCGCGACGTTGGAATAGTGGCGCATGGCGCCAACTGTCGCGCGCCAACCGACGCACGCCGGACGGAATGTGACATGGCGGCTGCAGGAAAACTGCAGTCACTGATTTCCCACGTCCTGTCACGCCCGCCTGTTCCCGGACATCGACCGCGCAGGTCGCTGGGGACGAGCGAGGACGGAGTGCCAATTCAGGCTTGGTGTGATTCAGCGCCGTTGAGGGATTCCAGCAGGGGCTCGAGGCCGTCAGGCGAGTCGATAACGAAGTCTCCGCTGTCGAGCGACATCGCACCGTGGAAGCCGAATCCGTAGCGCGCGAGGCAGATTCGGGTCCCAGCCTGTCGCGCGGTGGCCAGGTCTATGGCCGAGTCGCCCACCAGCAGGGTACCTGCTGGCGTCGCCGATGCCCGCCGAATGATACCCATGAGCCCATTCGGGTTCGGTTTACGCCCTTCTGAAGTGTCGCCTCCGACGACATCCGCGAACCACGCTCGAAGCCCAAGCCCATCGAGCAGGCGCTCCGTTGCGGCGGACGGTTTGTTCGTCAAGACCGCCAGCCGCGCACGGCGGGACAACGCGGCGAGGGCAGCGGTCATCCCGGGGTACGGTCTTGTGTAGTCGAGCAGACAGGCGTCGTAATGGCTCAAGAAACGGTCCAGCACGCCCGGCGTGTCTGGGTCGAGACCGGCGGCGGTCAGGGCCCGCTGGACGAGGACGGCCGCGCCGTCTCCTATCATGCTCGTGACACGTTCTTCGCCGAGCGCCTGTCCGCCGAGCTCGACGATCAAGGCGTTGGTCGCGTTGGCGAGGTCGCGGCGGGAATCGACAAGGGTTCCGTCGAGATCGAAAACGACAAGGTGGATCAAAATCAAACGCTCCTGCGCTGGCAGTCTCGAGATCATACGATGGGGCTGGAGTGATGGACATGTGGTCGATAGCGCTGCGCATTGCGATAGTCGTCCTCGCGCTGCGCATCCTCGTCTGGTGGCTCGAGCCGCGCATGGCGTTCTTTCCGACCTCGGGCGTGCAGGAGACGCCAGCCAGTTGCGAACGTGCCCTTCCGCGACGTTCGTATCGACACGGCGGATGGTCAGCACCTGCACGCGTGGTGGATGGAACACCCCTCACCGCGCGCGCAGGTGGTCTTCTTTCACGGCAACGGTGGCAACCTCTCCATGTGGCTCGACATCTTCGTCCAGCTGTGGCGTCGGGGCTTCAGCGTGATGGCCGTTGACTATCGCGGCTACGGCGCGAGCACGGGATCGGCGAGCGAGCAGGGGCTGTATCGCGATGCTGAGGCCACGATCCAGGTGTTCCAGCAACAGTTCAGGCGGCCGGAGGTGCCGGTGATCTATTGGGGCCGTTCCATCGGCGCCCCCGTCGCCGCGCGCGCCGCGGTTCACAGCGCGCCTGCCGGCCTCGTTCTCGAGACACCGATGCCTGACGCCCGGTCCGTGCTCCGAACGAACCCGGTGCTGTGGCTCCTGAGCTTTCTCTCGACTTACTCGTTTCCGACGACGCGCTTGCTGGCGAAATATCACGGACCATTGTTGATACTGCATGGCGATGCTGACGAGATCGTGCCGTTCACCGCCGGACGGCGCGTCTTCGACCGCGCCCCGAGCGTCAAGAAGACATTCGTGGCAATCGCGGGCGCGAGTCACAACGATCTGCACGTGGCGCGACCCGAGTTGTACTGGAGCGCGATCGACACGTTCGTATCGGAGCTGACGCGGTAGTGACTCTGGACCCCGCCCTGTCGCAACTCTCGTCCATGCGGCTCTGGGAAGCCGCCAGCCTCGTCTTCTTCACCGCCATTCTGCTCGTGTCGCCCGTCGTCACACGAGCTGGGCCCCGGCGCCTGCTCAAAGTGCTGGCTGGTGGCCTTGCCGGATTGCTGGTGACGACAGCCATCGCGATGACGCCGTATTCGCCCGTCGTTCACGATTGGTTCGGCCCGCCGGTGTTGCTGCTCACGGGGTATTGGATCAGCGGCTGGCTGTTCGTCGCGCCGCGGGTCCGTCAGGAACAGGCGCTCTTGCGGCTCGACGACCGATTGAACGTCCTGACGATTGCGCGCCAGCTGCCTCGGGTGCTGGTTGAGCTGCTCGAGCTGGCGTACGTCGGAATCTATCCACTGATTCCGATCGCGCTCCTGACGCACCTGATGTTGACGCCCGGTCCGGATGCGGAACGGTTCTGGTCAGTGCTCCTCATCACCGACTACATCTGTTTCATCATGCTCGCGTGGGTGCAGACGCGTCCGCCGCGCGTGTCTGGAGGGAATTGAGCCGTGGCATTCGAGCGTCCGCCCGTTCAACCTGCGACTCGTCGGCGCGGCGAGCATTCAGGTGAATACGTTTCCAAGCGGTCACGCCGCGGAGGCCCTGGCCGCGGCGCTGCTGGTGCTGGGCGCGCCTCTTCCGATCGTCCTGCTGATGTTCGTCAACGCCGTGGCCGTCTCCGCCGCCGCGGTGCTGGGCCGCTATCACTACGCCGCCGACGCCCTTGCCGGCTGGGCCGTCGCCCTGATCGTCTGGCTCGCGGTCGGTGGTCAGGTCTTCTGAAACGCGGGCAGATCGGAGTCCCTCCGACCAGCATCGAGATCTGACCCGGGGAGTGTAAGATACCCGCCTGTTCTGTGGGGTCAGGTCATGAAAAACACTGTGATTCAAGACCTGACCCCGGGAGGCGTCAACATGACGATGAATCACAGCGGCGTGGCCGGAGTTCCGCCTTCGCGCGAAGCGCTTGTGCATGCGCTGAAGCTGCGGCGGACAAGCGTGATGACCGGGCTTGCCGTGGCGGTCGCGATCACGCTCGCGGGCACGTCGCCGGTACTCGTGGCCCAGCAGACGCCCGCCGCAGCGCCGACGGGCCAGGCGCCGGCGGAGCGCGAATCGCTGACGCCGGGGCCCGATCGACGGGCCGACGAAGGCAAGGGGCCATTCAAGACGCTGGTCATCCGCGGCGTGACCTTGATTGACGGCACCGGCGCGCCCCCGCAGGGCCCGATGGACATCGTCGTTCAAGGCAACCGGATCGCGGCCGTTCGCAGCGCAGGAACGCCGGGATTGGCAGCGAGGGCCAATCGGCCTCCGCAGAACGCCGATCACGAGATCGATGCGACCGGGATGTACCTGATGCCGGGCTTCGTGGACATGCATGTGCACGCCGGCGGAGCGCCGAAGAACCAGGAGTCTGAGTACGCCTACAAGCTATGGATGGCGCACGGCGTGACGACCGTACGCGGCGTGCCCATCGGCGGTCAGGCCTACAGCGTCAAGGACAAGGCGCGAAGCGAGCGGAACGAGATCGTCGCGCCACGCATCTACAACTACCAGCGGCCGGGATCGGGCTGGGACCGCGGTGGCGTTGACACCCCGGAGCAGGCACGTGAGTTCGTTCGCTGGGCCGCAGCGAATGGCGTCGACGGCCTCAAGCTCGGCGCCCAGGAACCCTCGATCATGGCGGCGCTGCTCGACGAGGCCAAGAAGCAAGGGCTCGGATCGACGGCCCACCTGCAGCAGAGCGGTGTTGCGCAGATGAACGCGATCAAGGCGGCGCGGCTCGGCCTGGGTACGGTCACGCATTTCTACGGGCACTTCGAATCGCTGCTCAAGGATTACGTCGTGCAGCCGTGGCCGGTGGACATGAACGCCAACGACGAGCAGTGGCGGTTCGGTCAGGTCGCGCGGCTGTGGAACAAGATTCACGAGCCGGGCAGCCCACAGTGGAAGGCGTATCTCGAGGAACACCTGAAACTGGGTACCGTGTTCGATCCCACGTTGACGATCTACTCGGCCGGCCGTGATCTCGCGCGGTTCCGCAACGCCGAGTGGCACGACAAGTACACGCTGCCGTCGTTGATGGCCTTCTACGCGCCCAGCCGCGTGAATCACGGCGCGTATTGGTACTACTGGACGACCGAGGACGAGGTCGAGTGGCGCAACTTCTACCAGGTCTGGTTCAAGTTGCTGAACGACTACAAGAAGATGGGCGGACGCATCACCACAGGCTCCGACTCAGGGTTCATCTATCAGACCTACGGCTTCGGATACGTCAACGAGCTCGAGATGCTGCAGGAAGCCGGCTTCCACCCGCTGGAGGTCATTCAGGCGGCGACGATGAACGGCGCAATCACGCTGGCCGAACCGAAGGGCCGCGCGCCGGAATTCGGCATCGTTCGTGCCGGCATGCTCGCCGACATGGTGATCGTCGATCAGAATCCGCTTCAGAATTTCAAGGTCCTGTACGGCACCGGTGCGCTGAAGTTGAACGACAAGACGGGCCAGCCGGAGAAGGTCGGCGGCGTCAAGTACACAATCAAGGACGGCATCGTCTACGACGCGAAACAGCTGCTCGCCGACGTCGCCGCGATGGTCGACAAGCAGAAGCGCACGAAACCGGGGACGGCGACTGCGCATGCGGTGAAGTGACAGGTGCGCACGAGGCGCGTTGCACCGTCGCCCGTCGCCACGTGCACTATCACTGTCTCAGCGCAGCCACCGGGTCGACCTTCATCGCACGCCGCGCGGGCAGCGCGCACGCCAGAAGCGCTGTCGTCAGCAGCACGACTGCCCACGACGGCGAGCGTGACGGGATCGGCTGGGCTGACCTCGTAGAGCATGCTGCGGAAGCTGCGCATCACGAGGACCGCTCCCGTCAGGCCAATCGCCAGCCCGATCACGGCCTGAATCACGCCCTCGCGGAGAATGAGACGCATCACGTCGGCGGGCCTGGCGCCGAGCGTCATGCGTACACCGATCTCGTTGCTGCGGATGGCGACGAGGTGAGCCATCACCCCATAGATCCCCGCCGCTGCGAGCACCAGCGCGAGTGCGCCAAACACACCGAGCACTCGCATCGAGGCCGATCGCGCCTCGACCGATTCCGCTGCGACGTCCTCCATCGTTCTGACATTCGATAGCGGCAGGTCGGCGTCGACGGCCCGCAACTTCTCACGCACGGCGCCGGCGATCGACGCGGGTGGAACGCTCGTCCGAATCGTGAACACGAGCTCTCTCGATGGCATCTGCGCCTGCGGGAGATAGAGCTCCGGGTTCACCGGTCGATCGAGACCCCAGTGACGGATGTCGCGCACGATACCCACGACCTCACGCCACTCACCGTCGGCGAGTGCGACCCGGCGGCCGACCGCCGACTGGCCGGGCCAGTAGCGGCGCGCCATCGTGTCGTTGACGATGACCACAAGGGGGCTTCCGGTTCGATCGGCGGGTGTGAACGCACGTCCCTCGATAAGCTGGATGTCCATCGTCCGGAAATAGTCAGGCGTGACCGATCGAGGGTGCGCACGCGTCGGCGTATCAGGAGTCGGTTCGCGTCCTTCTATCCCGACGCCGCGGCGTCCGTCCATTCCCGAGAGTGGAAGCGCACTGGTCGCGCCGACGGCGATGACGCCTGGGAGTGACTTCAGCCGCTGTTCGATGTCAGCGAAGGTTGCCAACTGCTTCTCAGGGTCACGGTATCTGGCCCCGGGGAGCGTGATCCGAGACGTCAGAATCCCGCGTGTCGTGAAGCCAGGTTCTGCGCCGAGGAGAGTGTGAAGACTTCGCCACGTGAGCCCGGTTCCCGCCAACAGCAGTGAGGCGAGCGCGATCTCGGAGACGACGAGCGCGATGCGGAGGCGCCGGCGCACGCCACCAGCAGTACGCGACCCGAATTTCAGCGCCTCGTTGACGTCCTGATGCGCAAGCTGCCACGCAGGGAGGATTCCAAACAGCAGCCCGGTGCCAATCGACAGCACGGCACAGAACGCCAGGATGCGCAGGTCGAGCCCCATTCGATCGAGGCCGACAATCGCGACGTCGCTTGGCGCCACCTCTCGCAACAATTGGACTCCCCAGTAGGCGACCAGCAATCCGGCGATGCCGCCGAGGAGCCCGAGGACCACGCTCTCGGTCAGGCTCTGACCCGCGAGGCGCGCCTTTCCCGCCCCCAGAGCGGCCCTGACGGCGACCTCACGCCGGCGCGAAGCCGCACGGGCGAGAAGCAGGTTTGCGACGTTGACGCACGCGATGAGGAGGACGAACGCCACCGACGCAAACAGGAGCAGCAGCCCGGCACGAATCGGTTGCCGAAGATGCTCGTCCAGCGACGTGACCCAGGCGCCGTGGGTACGATTCGAGTCGGGATATTCGGCCGACAGGATTCCGCCGACGCGGTCCATCTCGACCCGCGCCTGGTCGAGTGTGACACCCGGTTTGAGCCGCGCGTAGACCGTCAGCTGATGAAGGGTTCGGCTGGGCAGGTTCGCCCCGCCCGCGAGTGCGAGAGGCGCCCAGACTTCGATCGAGGGATCGGGGAATTCGAACGTCGGTGGAAGTATGCCGACAACCTCGTGTGGCACACCATTCAGGAGGAGCTTTCGTCCAACAACCGAACGATCGCCACCGAATCGTCGTTTCCAGAGGCCGTAGTTCAAGACGATCACGCGGTGCTTTCCGGGGATGACCTCGTCCTGACCTGAAGAGGCGTCCTTCCACCGGCTTGATTCGCAGAACATCGAACAGAGCAGGCGACACACCGGCGGCGAAGAGGCGTTCGGGCTCGCCGGAGCCGGTGAGGTCGGCCGTGAGGGTTAGCACCCCCGCGATCGACTCGAACGTCGTGTTCATCTTTTCCCAGTCGAGATAGTCTGCAGGCGACACCACGTTCTCGAGCACGCCTTCCGCCTGCCGCTTTTCCCACACCATCACGAGCCGGTCCGGCTCGTCATAGGGAAGCGGTCGCAAAAGGATCGAATCGACGGCGGAGAAGATTGCGGTATTCGCGCCAATCCCCAGGGCGAGGGTCAGCACGGCGATGAACGTGGTGCCCGGTTGCGCAAGGAACAACCGAATGGCATATCGAAGATCGAGACGCATGCTATCCATCCAGGACCTCCAGCGTCCCCGCCGGCGAACATCGAAGTGCGGGCGGTGGCTCGGTTCGCCGAAACGCTCGGCGAGGCCGTAGAAAATGGCATCTGCGGCGGCAGATATCCACAGCCGGACGCGACTGTTCCCTGTGGCTCGCGCGGTCCGCAGCTGCGCCTCGAACATCCGGACCATCTCGTCGCCGTACTCACGGCGCACGCGGCGCGGAAACGCGAGCAGAAGCAGGCGATACAGGCTCATCCACGTGACCGCGCGAGCAGACGCTTCGCACGCGCCTCTACCACGGCAGCTTCAAGACGGAGCGCTTCGGCCGTGGCGACCGCTTCGCCGAGCCGCGTCAACTCGAAATACCTGCGACGCTCATCGTCGTCTCGTTGATCGCTGCGAGTGTCGGACTCGGCGATCAGCCCATCCGCGAGCATCGTCCGCAGCGTTCTGTAGAAGTTTCCCGGCATGATGCGGGCGAAACCACCGCGTTGTTGCACTTCACGCACCAGGCTCCAGCCGTGACGTTTTTCGTCCGTGAGGGCGAGCAGCACCTGGAACACGAGCGGCTTGAGCGGCAGATGGCGTTCGACTTCTGCAGACGGAATTCGGGGAGACATCGTTCCACGAAATTAGTATCAAAGTGATAGTAGTGTCAAGATGATACTAATTGACGGGCACGGTGCGAACGTGCCAGGGTGCAGCGGAGCTAGTTCAAGTCTGGGGGCCGGCCGGTTGGCGGCGAGGCCTTCGCTCAGGTCGAAACCGGCAAACATGGCGGTTGGATCTTCCTCGTTGTATTTGAATCCGTCCAGGGTGGCTGCTGCTCGCCGTCTGAACAGGTCGAGGCCCACGAGCGCGCCGCCGGCCACGATGACGAACACGCCGAGATCAGATGGCTGCTTCATGAAGGATCGTTTCCAGGAGTGGCGTCGTGTAGCTGAACGTCGTGAACGCGGTCAGGTATGCCCACCACAGCATCCGCAGACGGGCAAGTCCAGGAAAGTACGTACAGGTGAATGGTAGCTTTCGACGCCCAATCAGGAGCACTTCAGTCAGGACCAAACCCATCGTCAGACAGACGACGGCGTGAACGACTGAGGGCCAGAGACCCCAGAGCAGCGGCCGCAGTGAGTGCCGCGCCAGCGGCGACTGGCACAACGACGGCGATGACCATGGCATCCCTGACGCCATTGAGCGCCGCCCACCGTTGGGCTGACTCGCCAATTCTGATTACCCAATTGGCTTTGGGCTCGACGGGAATGGCGAAGCACGCGCGCATCCCGACGAGGAGTAGAAACATCAGGACGAAGGGCGCTGATAGTACGGGTAGGGAGGGTTCTGTGAAGCCGGCGGCGCCTCGAAGAAACAGCAACGGCAGCAATCCTGAGACAACCAGCGCGAGCGCGACGCCACCATACAGAGCCAACAGCATCCGATGGGTACGACTTCGCGCGAGCGTCCGTATGGTGAACTGCCGGACCGCCCGTGACTGTGGCCTGCGAGCAAGCCATGTCACGGAATAGCGCCACCTGGGCAACGACCATCGTCCTGCACGTCCGAGGGTTTGAGACTCGAGTGCCAGTCGCAGCAGCCGCGCGTGGGTGATAACCATCAGTCCCGTTGCTGTCGCTACGGTTCCGCCTGTGGCGATGAGGGCGAGCCGCGCGGCCGGCCAGGTGCCTTGTGCCGGCGATCCGCCGAGGACGTCATACAAGGCGAGAAACCAGATCGACGGAACGTAGCGAAGCAAGGGATGGTTGACCACGACTCCGGCGTCGCCATCGATCAGCCGCCGAACGTGTGGAAAGAAGAAAATCAGTTGCAGGAGAGCGACGACGAAGATGACCTGCATCACCACACCCAGACGCTCGGCGAATCGCCGGCTGCCGAGGTTCAGCAGGATTCCCTGCAAGGCGATGAGCAGGAAGAACACGAACGCGCCCGCAGCGGACGTTGCGACGAGATGTGCGAACGCGCCGGTCAGGACGTTGCTCGCTGCGCCGTACGCCGCGATCAGGCTCCCGTACATCAATGTCGGAACGGCGTTCGTTCCGAGGAGGAATATGCACGCGAGTGCCGCCAGCGCCATCAGCCTCGAGACCACGAGAACGGAGCCGCTGAGCGGAAGCACGCCGATCACTCGCGCGTCGCGCCGATCCGGAAACACGCTTTCCCAGACGATGAGTGCCACGAACCCCAAGGCGATCATCGTCAGCGTGATGAAGAGCAGGCGATGGAAGACGAGCGCCTGTGTCAGCAAAGCCGGGTGACGCTCCAGCTCCAGATAACGCTGGGCAAATACTGTCGGTAGTAGCAGTCCTGGCGCGGCGAGCCCGGCCATCGCCCAGATCGTGAACTGCGCCTGTGGCACGCCAGGCGGTAACAGGTCGCTCTCGAAGAATCGGGCGAAGAACGTTCGAGCGAGCAGGAGCGTCTTCACCGTTTCATGTTGGCGACCAGGTCATTGGCCAGGCCGTCGATGTCGGTTTCGATCACCAGCGTCCGGAAGACCTGTTCGAGCGACGGCAACGCCATCAACGAGCGCAGCCGCGCGACCGAATCGTGCGCGACCACCTGACCCTCGTGCAGGATCAGCACGTCCGTCGCTACCTGTTCGATCGCTTCGAGCAGATGGGAGCTGTACACGATCATGCGGCCCTCGCGCGCCAGCGTCTGCACGAGGCTCCTCAGGAGCAGCGTGGTCGTCACGTCCAGTCCGGAGTTGGGCTCGTCCAGGATGATGATGCGCGGGTTGTGCAGCAGCGCCGCCGAGATGAGGATCTTCTGTCGCATCCCTTTCGAATAGGCGGACATCGGCGCATGCACGTCGTCTTTCAGATTGAAGAGCGTCAGGAACCCGTCGATGCGATCCTGGACCGTCGCGGGAGGTATGCCTCGAAGGCCGCCGATCAAGGAGAGGTATTCGGGTCCGGTGAGGTAGGTATAGAGGACCGCCTCTTCAGGCACGTAACCGAGCGAGGCTTTGTAACCGAGGATGTCCCGGCGGATATCCTCGCCATCCAACAGGACTTTGCCGCCCGACGGCTCCAGGAGGGCGGCGAGCATCGAGACCGTCGTCGACTTGCCTGAGCCGTTGGGACCGAGGAGGCCGAGGATGCCCCCTGGCTCGAGCTGAAACGAGACGTCCCGGACCGCCGGGATCGCCGAATAGAACTTCGTCAACCCTTGCGCCTCGAGCATTGAGGGAATAGACACCGGAAACGGTCAGATGGCGCTAGGGGTCAGGTCTTGAAAAACGCTGGGATTCAAGACCTGACCCCAGGAGGGTGGTAGAGTGGCTCGGATGAGTTTCGTGGCGGGGTTTCTTTGCGCGGCCTTGAGCTCTCTGACGGCCGCGACAACGGTCGACTATGCGGCGCTCTTCGCAAAAGGCGTGTCCTATCATGACTTTCTGGACGCCGCCCGCTCTCGCCGTGATGAGTGGCTCGAGCGCTCGAAGGACGCGACGGTCGCAGCCGACGCCGTGGCCCGGGTCAAGCAGCTCGGCGCACGCCGACGTCTGCTCGTCGTCGCCGAAGACTGGTGCGGCGATTCCGCGAACACCCTCC
This sequence comes from uncultured Acidobacteriota bacterium, assembly GCA_963710415.1. Classification (GTDB taxonomy): domain Bacteria; phylum Acidobacteriota; class Vicinamibacteria; order Vicinamibacterales; family 2-12-FULL-66-21; genus CAVQAH01. The sequence goes on from CAVQAH010000008.1 coordinate 224,757, forward strand.
CGTATCTAGCCAGGCTCGCCGAGTCAGCGCCCGACGTTCTGGACCTGCGGATCGTCGACTCGAGCATCGGCCGGCCGGTCATGGAGGAGCACAAGACGCCGGATGGCCGGGCAGCGACGCCCACGGTTGTTGTGCTGGACGAGTCGGGTGCCCTCATCGCGGCGTGGGTCGAACGCCCATCCGCGTTGCAGAAGTGGTACATCGAACAGCAAGATGTCCTTGGCAGAACCGAGCTGCTCGACCAGAAATACAAGTGGTACCGGGAAGATCAGGGCAGGAGCGCGATCCGGGAAGTCGTCGAGCTTCTGACCCTCAACGCCAACAAGTAACCGCACGCTTTCGCGAACGGACCGCGCCGATGTATTCGGGAATCCTGCTGATTCATTCATGGCTGCGCTGGGCGGTGCTGCTCCTCGGTCTGACCGCCTTCGTCAGGGGAGTGACACGCTCGCAGCGTCCCTGGACGCCGACGGATCAGAGCGTCAGCCGCTGGTTCACGATGGCGCTCGATCTACAGTTTCTGCTCGGAGCGCTGCTGTATTTCGTCCTCAGCCCGTTCACGACCGCCGCATTCAGTGACTTCGGCGCCGCGATGGGTAACTCGGGTCTGCGATTCTGGGCCGTGGAACACGTGTTCGGGATGGTGGTGGCGATCGCGCTCGCGCACATCGGCAGGACGAAGATTGCCAAGGCGCCCACCGACGGCCGCCGGCATCGCCTCGCCGCGATTTTTTACGGGCTGGCGCTTCTCGCGATCGTGCTCTCGATTCCGTGGCCGGGCAGCCCGAACGGCCGCCCGATGTTCAGATGGTAGGGAAGGCTCGGGACTCAGGACTCGGGACTCGGTGCTCGGACTCGCGACTGGCGACTTAGGAGCAAGACATGCGACTCACGACTATCCTCCTTGCAGCTCTTGCTGCTCTCACACTTCAGACACCCGGCCGGGCCGCTGCTGGACGAGCCATGACGATCGACGATCTGATCACGGCCGTCCGGGTTGCCGATCCTCAGCTGTCCCCTGACGGGCGAACGGTCGCTTTCGTACGGACCATGACGGACGGGAAGACTGGTGCCCGCAACGCTGACATCTGGTCCGTCGCAGCGGACGGATCCAGCGAGCCCAAACCGCTCATCGCCGGCGACAAGAGCGAAAACACCCCGAGGTTCTCGCAGAGCGGGCGCATCCTCGCGTTCATCTCCACGCGAGACGGCGATGCGCAGGTCTATGTCGCGAGCGCGGATGGCAGCGGCGTGCGAAAACTGACGAGTCTCGCGATGGGTGTCGAACCGCCGCTCGTCGTCTCTGCCGATGGATCGCGAGTCGCGTTCGTGTCCGACGTGTACCCGGCGTGCCGCGATGAGGCGTGCAATGCGAAGCAGAAGGAAGACAGCGAGAAGAATCCTGTCAAGGCCAGGCGCATCACCCGGTTGTTGTATCGCCATTGGGACTCATGGCGCGAGAACGTTCGCCACCACGTGTTCGTCACCGACGTCGAGACCGGCCGTACGATCGACGTAACGCCCGGCGATTTCGATTCACCGCCCACCCAGCAAGAGGATGCCGGGATTGCGTTCTCGCCCGACGGCAAGGAAATCGCCTTTGTCTCGAATCGGGAAGGCGCCGATCGCGAGGCGTGGACGACGAACAATGATGTGTTCATCGTGCCCGTCGAGGGCGGCGAACCGCGCAAGCTGACACAGAGTCCCGCGGCCGACGTGCAGCCGGTGTTCTCGCCGGACGGCCGGTCCATCTTTGTGCGAGCCCAGCGTCGCGCGGGCTTCGAGGCAGACCGTTGGTACCTCGATGTCTACGACCGCGCGTCGGGTGCTCGACGCACGATCTTCGAGACGCCTGATCTGTCCGTCGGCGATTTTTCCCTGACGAAAGACGGGAGCGCCATCTGGTTTACAGGCGGACAGAATGCGCGGGAGAACCTCTTTGTCGTCCCGGCAACAGGCGGTGTGCCAAAGCGCGTCGCCGAGGGGGGCGCCATTGCCGCGGCACAAGCCAGGCGATGGCTTCGTGGTGTTTGCAAAGTCGACGCTGACGGCGCCGACGGAGTTGTTCCGGATCGCGGCTGATGGCAGCGGCGTGCGTCAGTTGACGAACCTGAACGCGTCGTGGCTGAAGGACGTGTCGTTCAGCGCTCCGGAGAGCCTGACCGTGACCGGTGCCGCTGGAGCCTCGGTTCAGTATTGGCTGATCAAGCCGCCCGATTTCGATCCGGCGAAGAAGTACCCTGTGGTGTTTCTGATTCACGGCGGCCCTCAGGGCGCCTGGGAGGACGCCTGGTCGACTCGCTGGAACCCGTCGTTGTGGGCGGCGCAGGGCTGGGTCGTCGCCGCGCCGAATCCGCGCGGCTCGACCAGCTTCGGTCAGAAATTCGTCGACGAGATCTCCGGCGACTGGGGTGGCAAGGTGATGGTCGACCTGAACGCCGTGTTCGACACGGTTTCGAAAATGCCGTTCGCGGATGCCAGCCGCATGGGCATTGCCGGCGCCAGCTACGGCGGTTATGCCGTCAACTGGCTCCTGGGACAGACCGATCGCTTCAAGGTGGCGGTTTCGCACGACGGTGTCTTCAACCTTGATTCGATGGGCATGAGCACCGAGGAGCTGTGGTTTCCCGAATGGGAGTTTGGCGGACGGTCGTGGGACGCCAAGGCCCGCGCACAGTACGCGAAATGGTCGCCCCACCTCCACGCGCAGAAGATCAAGACGCCAACGCTCATCATCACCAACGAGCTGGATTTCCGCGTGCCCGTCGATCAGGGCATGCAGCTCTTCACCGTGCTGCGACGCAACGGCGTACCGTCAGAGATGATCGTGTTTCCGGACGAGGGGCATTGGGTGCTGAAGGCGCTCAACAGCCGCTACTGGCACGAGACGGTGTTCGCCTGGATAGGCAAGCACCTGACGCGGTGCGGCGACGCCGCCGAACAGCGTGGGTCGGTCGTAGCGTCGGTCGCAGTCACTGGAATCACGGACCGGGGCTCCCATCGCGGGTCATCCTGCCCGTGATTCCGCGGAAGTGACGCGCTGGGCTAGTCGATCAGGAAAACCTGCAGAGCCCCGTCGGGGCCGCTAAACGTGCAGAAATCATCCCCCCCGACTCTGATGGCCGTGATGTAGCCCGACACGCCGTATCTGAGGAATTCCTCGGAACCCGTCTGATTGACCAGTGCCTCCTTGGCCGTAATCTTGGTCTTCCTCCCCGTGGACTTGAATTCGATTTCCTGACTATCGGCGCTGTAGACCACATCGACCTTGTCGCCAGACGTCACAAAGCCACTGGGGCAGCTACTAGGATTGCCAGGCAGGACGATCACCAGGTAGTTGTTGCGGAGTCGTAACGGCTCCGTCCTGATCTTCCACTTCTTCTTCTGGCTGTTTCCGTCCTCTTCGAACTTCAACGTCCTGTGCACCAGCTGGATCTCGAGCGACCCGTTTCGGACACGAATCGGCGGCTCGTCACCGGTACGGATCCCGACATCCTGATTGCTTACACACGCGCCGAACAACCCGAGAATGACAGCGATGCCCAGAACAGCGGCCGTGAGCCCCCACCTGTTGCCCGACGTGCGTTTCAATCCCGCCGAATCGGTCTCAGTCATGTCAGCTCCTCATCGTCACCACTGGGTCAACAGCGAGTGCAGGTTCACGTCCTTCACGGCGAACTGGCATAGATAGTCGCCGGCTCCATCAAACCGGATTTCCTTGATGAATGTGGCGTCGGTCCCATAACTTAGGGTCTTCTCATCAGGAGACAGCGTCAGCGTTTTCGTCGACGACACCTCGGTTTTCTTGTTCTTCGATTCGACGACGACCTCGGTACCGTCGTCCAGGATGAACTTAATCTTGTTTCCGTTCGCTTTTGCAGTCTTGCACTCCGCGGGGTTCGTGGGTGCGAAATAGAGCCAATACGAATCGACGATCCTCGTCCCCTGCGAAATCTTCCACACATTTCCTGTCTGTTGCCAGTGTCGCGTGCTGTGCAGCACCTCGAGTTGAATCGATCCGTTCCTGACCCGAATCGGCGGTTCGTCCCCAGTGGACATGAACGAGAGGAGCCAGATATGCCCCAACCCCAATGAGAATCCCGATTGCCGCCGCCACAGCCGCGGCGACGGGGTTCTCCGTCCAGGCACCGACGATTGAGCGTGAGTAATTCGGAGTCATCGCAGCTCCTCATTGATGAACGAAGTCATGAGAGTCCCGATCGCTTCCGGAGATAGATCAGATCCGCCCGTTGTTCGTACGTCTTGAAGTCTGCATTCCATGCGGACCGCACCCGATCGAGCGCCGATTTCGCCGCCGCGGTCATATCCGCGATGGCTTGTTCATCGCCGGCCATCCGCGCTGCCACGGCACCAACGGCTGCGAGCCGCCAGCGCAGTTCGTCGTTCGACATGCTCCCGAGGAGCGTAAGCCCCTGTTTCACGTCGGTCATCGAACCGTGGGCGTCGCCCCGCTCGAGGGCTGTAATCGCGAGCCAGTAATGCCGCTCGCGCAAAAGACTGGGGTCGGCCGAGGGAGGGGCCGCCTCCATTAGAGCGGCGGGTCTTTTCCGGCGAGCGTCGCAGAAGGCGCCCACAACGGGGGCGAGCGTCCGCGCCGATGTGGGTGAGCTGTCATCTTCCCTGACACGAGACACCAGTGCCGGAACGCCATCGCACCGAAGCATCGTTACGGACAGGAATGCGCGCAGCGCCGCGGCCCGGCCGTCGAAACCCGCGTACTCAGGTGTGCGCGCCGAGACCTTCGCCTCTATCTCGGAGACCAGCCGCTCTGCGTCCGCTGTTCTGCCAAGCCGGATCAGGAGGTCCAGTCGGTTGGCGAGATGGTACGGCAGCGACTCTTTGTCACCCTGCTGGGTTCGTATCGCTGTCACGCGTTCGCGAAGCTTCAGCGCCTCGGGGTAGCCACCAAGGGCCGTCGTCATGCTCGCCAGATCTCCGGCTGACTGCGCGATCTGCGATTCGTTCTTCGTCGTTTCCGCGACAGACAGCAGGCTCGCGACGATCGCACGCGCCTCGTCCAGCCTGTCGCGGCTCTGCAACGCCCGCGCCTTGATGGAGAGCGCCTCGGATTCCGTTCGCCGGGACCTGCTTGCCTGCAGGAACGGAAGTTCCGCGTCAATCAGCGCGATTCCCTCGTCCACGCGGTCCTGTATCAGCCGTACCTGCGCGAGCTGGACGCGGGCGCGCGCCGCTGTCCGGCGGGAGCCGTGCCGCTCTGCGAGCTCGAATCGCCTGATTCAGCAGCGTAGCCGCCTCGTCCGAGCGTTTCGACTGAATGAGGCCCGCGAGCCGCACCAGCCCGTCGGCAACTATCGTTTCGAGGCGATGTTCGGTGCCTTCCTTCACCGCGGCCATCGCCATCTTCTGGGCATCCTCCAACCGCCCGTCCGAGGCCGTCACGCTGCTCAGCGCGATCTGAATCCGCAGGCGCTGGTAGATGTTCTTCGCGTCCTCTGCACGGCTCTGGGCTCGCTCCAGTTCCACCCGCGCGAGAATCGGCTCGTTCCCCCCGTCGTAAAACGTTCCTCGGCGAATAATCACTTCAGTGACGCCTTCCGCGTTACCTGTGGCGCGGTACAGTCGCTCCGCCTCGCTGAAGGCCTCGAGCGCCTCGCGGCGTTTCGCCTCGAGCCCGTGCAAGGTGCCAAGACGGAGATACGCTGCCGCGTATGCTTTGTCCTGAGCGGCCGCGGTGGCATACGACTCACGCGCGTCGGCGTTGAGCCCCGCCGCCTCCTGGGCCCGGCCGACATCCAGCCACGCGCGCGACTTGTCCGGCACGAGATCCACGAGCCTCCGATACAGAGCCACCGCGGAGTCCACATCCCTGAGCACGAGTGCCCGGGCCGCCTGCAGACGGAGCCTCTCGATCTCGGGCAACCGTGACTCGGCAGGCACGACGCTGGACAGGCGCACGAGCGCGTCTTTCGCCGCCGTCTCGTTGTCGAGCTCCGCATGCGCCTCAGCGAGCCTGGCGTATGCGAGCGCATGCTCGGGAAATGCCTTCACCGCCTCCTCGAGCATCTGAACGCCCGTGAAGTACGCGCCATCTCGGAGTGCGTCCGTTCCCGCGCTCGTACCATTGCTGCGAATCCGGCGGCACTGCCGGCAACGCCCGCGGGCGCTTCCACACCCAGCCAGCCGATGCTGCCGCCGCGACCACGGTTGCAATCACCAGCGCCTTGGCGTGACGCGACCACCACGGCCGGACGGCGTGCGCACGTAACCCCCGTGAACGTTGTGCGCGAGGCCCCTGGGAGAAGCAGCCGAATCGCGCCAACGACCTCGTCTGCTGACTGGAATCGATCCTCGCGGTCCTTGGCCATCAACCGCGCGCACAGCTCGTCGTGACGGTCGTCGAGTTCCGGCCGCAGGCTGGTCGGCGCAGGCGGATGCACGTGCAGCACGTTCGCGATCGTCTCGAACGTCGTCGTTCCATCGAACGCCCGGCGTCCGGTCAGGCACTCGAACAGCACCACACCGAGCGAAAACAGATCGGAACGGCCATCCACCGGACGCTGCTGCACCTGCTCGGGCGACATGTAGCCAGGCGTGCCGACGAGGCTGCCTCCGCCAGTCGCGCTCGACAAGGTCGACGTCGTCGTCTCGCGGTCCTTCGCGCCCGACGATTTTCGCAATGCCGAGGTCCAGCAGCTTCGGCCGGCCGGCCGGCGTTACCATGACGTTCGCTGGTTTCAGATCGCGATGAATGACGCCGTGGTGGTGCGCGGCCACCAGCGCCTCGGCAAGATGCGCGCAGAGCGTCAGCGCATCACGGACTGGCATGGGGCCGCGCTCGATGACTTTGGCGAGCGTCTCGCCCTCGACGTACTGCATCACGATGTGGATGCGGCCGTCGGGCGTCTCGCCCATTTCGAAGACCGTGCAGATGCCTGGGTGGTCGAGCGACGCGGCAGCCTGGGCTTCCCGCAGCAGCCGGCGGCGTGCATCGTCATCCTTGATCTTGTCCGGCAGGAGGAACTTGATGGCGACCTTGCGGCTGAGCTTGAGGTCGTCGGCAAGATACACCTCGCCCATGCCGCCGCGGCCCAGCAGATCAACCAGCCTGTAGCCCGACGGGGCTACCTGGTATGGGACCAGCCCCTCAGGCCGGTCGCTCCGATGCATGTCGACAGGTCCTCGGGCAGATGACCGTGGGAGTATACGCCGGTATTGTGCGGATTGTTGGATTATCCCGTACCTATATGGCGTTGTTCAGAGTTGGTTTCAACTTTCCTCTAAAGCGTGCGCTTTCGGGGGGATCCATGGCTGGCCCTGCCCAAGCCACCAACTGTCGCTGACGACGGCATTTGGGGCAGCTATTCGGTTATGGATAAGGGATTTCTTGGGAATGGTTTCACTGAATGGCAGCGGGAGGGAGTATCGCGTCAGCAGTGGTGTGGACCGTAGGCGGCATCAGCTTCGTCGAGCCATCCTCCCTTCCCTCATCACAGCTGATTTCGTCCCACAGCTATCCGTCTAGCCACCGTCAACCGTCTATGGATTAGTTGGTTTTCTGCCGACGGATTCGACCCCGCCCTCGTCACACCAAATTTCTGTTTCCACCTATCTATACAGGTACTGCCAACCGTCTATGACTGGTAGGTCTTCCTCCACGGGGATCATGCCGGGCGGCTCGGCGTTGTTCACGGTCGGCGCGGAAGGGCTCACCTCCCTTTAGGGCGCTTCCAACCGGCCACCGGGCAACGCCGAGACGCCGGGCACGACCCGGTATACAGCTCGCTGGCTTGATCGCCGTCGGCGCAGGCGATTGATCGGGTTTACCCGCCAGATGCCGTCGTGTCGTCGCGGCCGTCGCGATCGTCAAATGATGGTCGTCACGCGTGGCGATATGCGCTTGCGAGGTCCGGCTAAAGCCGGACACTACGAGCTACGGACCCGAGTCCCGAGCCCCGCATCATGATCCAGGTTGTTCGGAGACGGATCTCTCAATCCAACCCGCCCCCGGGTCGCGTGACCTGCGTCCCGGAAGGTACGATCGCCGGTCGCGTGAGCGGCGACTGGCCCGGCAGTGTTTGCGTTTCGCGGGGTAACAGGCAGCGTGAGCGGCGTCGCACCAAATCCAGTCGTGCTGATTGGCAGGTCCGGAAGGAGTCCAACGCGTGCCCGTGCCACCTGCAGGTCGCGCGCGGCTTGTGCCCGGGATGCCTGCGATTGCGCGAGCAGCAGCCGGGCATCGCTCAACTCGAGCTGCGTCGACACACCTTCGCGGTATCTCAGCTCCGCAATCTCGTACGCTCGCTGGGCCTGTTGCACCGTGCCCGCGCTCGCTTCCCAGGCTGCCTGGGACGCGCGCAGCTCCTCGTATGCGGATTGCGTGTCGAGCACCGCGAGTTCGCGCGCCTGCTGGAGTCGCGCCTGGGACTCTCGGGCATCCGCGCGGGCGATCGCTTCGTCAGCCTTGAGACGGCCGCCGGTCAGAATGGGCACCTGCATGATCGCGCCAACGGTCCAGTTCCTGCGAAAGCTCTCGGCCCCGGGAAAGGCGCCGGACGGATACGCAATCTCCCCGTACGATGACGTCAGGTTGACGTTCGGCAGGCGCTGCGAACGAGCGATGTCGACGTTGGCTTCGCTTTGACGAACCAGGGTTTCAGCCTGACGGACCGTTGCTCGTTGCACCTCCGGGATTGCTGTATCCGCCGAGAGCAGCACGCCGACTGCGAGTCCGGCGGGGGCAGCGAGCGTGTCTCCCTCGAGCGGTACGGCGAGCGAAATCCGCTCGGCTGGCGGAATCTCGAGAAGCTGTTTGAGCCGCAGCATCGCGATATCGCGTTCGGCTCGCCGTCGGATGACACCGGGTCGCTGGTTGTCTCGCGCCACCTGTGCGCGCAGCAACTCGAACTCGGGCTGGCTGCCAGCCTGAAACGAAAGACGCGTCTGCTCGAATGTGGCGTCTGCCTGTCGGTAGGTCGCCTCGGCAATCTCGACCAACCGTTCGGTCAAGGCGGCGTCATAGTAGGCGCGAACGACGTCGAGCATCAGTTGCGCGCGGGTAGAGATCAGCGTGATCTGGGCATTCTCCCGCGACGCGTTCGCAATGGCCGTCTGCGCACCGATCCGCCCGCCCGAGTACACGTTCTGCGAGAAGGACAGGTTGAAGCGCCACGTGTTCTTGCGGCCGAACGGGAGATCCTCGAGATTCGCGAGCTCGCCCTCCGGCGTCGGCCCGGTGGCGCCGCAATCGACCGCGCGCTCCAACTCGGCCAGCCGCTGTTCCACTGTCGCCTGCGGATCTGCGATGAACGGCGCGCATGGCTCCGGCGTTCCCGTGTCGAAGATCCCCGAAAACTCGGACGCCAGCGCCCGATCGTAGGACACCGCTCCCGACAACTGCGGAAAGAGGTCGCTTCTGGCGCGCATCTGTTCTCCGCTGGCGCGGTCGACGCCGGCGCGAGCGATCGCCATCTGTTCGCTGCGTGCTTCGGCGAGCTGAAGCGCTTCCTCGAGCGTAAGCGTGCGCGCTGGCCCCTGTTGAGCCGCCACTGAGGCGGAACCCGTCAGAACAGCAAGACCAGAAGAGAGGAACGCGACGAAGTACAGTGATTCGCACAACATCATCCATTCAGAGAATTGAGCTCGCGGCCGACGGCCGCGAACGGTGGGCGTCGCTCAACCCTCAATTGTATGCAACAGCTGGCCACAGAGCCGCGGAGGGGCCGGACGCGCATGGACGAGGCGGGTTGTTGGGGGCTTGGACGATGGGATTGGAGACACGTGTAGGCCCGACCTTCAGGTCGGGCGTGCTCGAGTCAGCGTGTTGCTGATTAGCAGCACGCCCGACCTCAAGGTCGGGCCTACAGGAGGAAGGATCGGGTTCTACTTGCGGGTAACGCGCACGCCGCCGTTGTTCGTCCGCACGCGAATCAGCGGACCTCCCGATCCGATGTCCGCTGTGATCTGACGGTCGATCCGGCCCTGCACGTTGACGGGGAAGTCGATGTTGAAGCCGCCGTTCACCGTCCCTGCGTCGAGGCGGGCGGAGTATTGCGCCGGGATGCTGAGCTTGACGCCACCGTTGCTCGTCTCCACGTCGAGGCCGGCGCCGTTCCAAGTCGCTCCGTCGAGGTCGACCGTGACGCCACCGTTGCTCGTCCGGCCGCGCACGTCACCACCGAGACGGGAGAGCGTCACGCCTCCGTTGACGGTTCGAAATTCGATCTTGCCCTCGACGTCATTGATCGAGATCCCGCCGTTCGTCGAGCGGAGCGAGAGTGATGAATTCGTTGGCACTTCGAGCCGGTAGCTGACCGACCAGTTCTCGTTACGTTCCAGGCCGGTGGGCCCATCCGCTGACACCTTGTCCGGCGCCGCGTCGATGCGCACGGCTGATGCGATCTCTCTCGCGCGCTGTTCACTCGAGGCGACGGCGACGACCTTGGCGCGAACGAAAATGTCGCCGCGTTGCACGCCCTGGACCTGGATTCCGCCGTTCGGCTCAGCGTTCACATCCAGCGAGGCGGCCCCGGCCAGCAGGGAGTACTCTCTGACTTCGCAGACCCCCTCCCTATCCCGGCCCCAGTTTTCACCGCGACACCAATCCTCGTTGCCTACGGCCTCGCGCTGCTGGGCAGCCGGCAGCGCGCCCCCGGCGGAACCGGCCAAAACCAGCCCAAAAACCATCAGGCATCCAAACCGCGTTCTGTTCATGTCCTGCTCCTCGTTGCCCTTGGACGAAGTTTGGGGCGTTGCGTTGGCTGGGATGAACTTGGGAGGAGGAGGAAGACGGAGGGACGGGCACTCCCAGCCTCCCCGAAACAAGTCCCCCTCCCCGCCCGTCTAAGCTCTGCGTGCTCTTTCAAGACATCAAATACGCCGTACGAGGTCTGATTCGGAACCCCCGGCTTCACGGTCATCGCGGTGGCCTGTCTGGCGCTCGGGATCGGGGTCAACACGACGATCTTCAGCACCGTCGACGGGGTCATGCTTCAACCCTACCCCTACCCGGATGCCGACCGCATCGTCATTCCACACTCGACCAACCAGAAGGCTGGCATCAATCGCGCGGGCGTGTCGTACGCCGACTACGAGGACTGGCGGGATCACAACACGACGCTGTCGTCGTCTGCCGTGTTTCAGTCACAGCGGAGCCTGACGATCGCCGATGGCCGTTCGGACCCCGAGCGCTATTCGGGTGCGCTGATCTCCTGGACCCTGTTCGGGCTTCTCGGCACGCCGCCAGCGCTCGGCCGCGACTTCGGACCGGACGACGATCGGCCAGGCGCCGAACCAGTCGTCATCTTGAGCGACGAGGTCTGGCGGCGTCGCTACAGCGCGGATCGGGAAATTGTGGGCCGCGCGATCCTCATCAACGGTCGTGCTCATACCGTCATCGGCGTCATGCCGCCGCGCTTCCTCTTTCCTGAGAACCAGCGACTCTGGGTGCCCATCTCCGGCTACATCAATGAGTGGTCCCGCAAGGACCGGTCGCTCCAGGTCTTTGCCAGGCTCAAGCCGGGTGTCACGGCTGAACAGGCGACCGCAGACCTTCAGCAGATCGCTGCGCGGCTGGCCACGACCTACCCCGATCAGAACGAGAACTGGGGCGCAGGGATGCGTTCACTGCGGATGTGGATGCTTCCGGACCAAGTCCAGCTGATGATGCTCGCGATGATGGGCGCCGTGACGCTCGTGCTCATGATCGCCTGCGCCAACGTCGCAAACCTGCTGCTCGCGCGCGCGTCGGTCAGACATCGTGAGATCTCGATTCGCGCCGCGCTCGGCGCCGGCCGGCTGCGCATCGTCCGTCAGCTGCTGACAGAGGCCATCATGATCGGCCTGCTGGCTGCGCCGCTGGGCTTTGCCATCGCGTGGGGCGGCCTGCGCTTGCTCGATTCCGCGATCCCGCCGGACATGATTCCGTACTTCATCCACTGGAGCCTCAACGGCCGTTCGCTTGCCTACACGATGGCTGTCGCCGTATTGACCGGCGTCGTGTTCGGTCTCGCGCCGGCACTCCAGGCGGCGAAGAGCAATCTTCAGGACAGCTTGAAGGAGGGATCGCGGGGCGCCACTGGCGGCCGACGCGCCAGGCTGCGCAACGCGCTGGTCGTGGCCGAGGTCGCGATGTCGCTGGTGCTGCTCGTGGGCGCGTCGCTGTTCGTCCGCAGCTTTCTCAATCTGCAGCAGTCACAGACAGGTTTCGACACCTCGCCATTGATGACGTTGCGCTTCTATCTTCCGGGCGCCGCTTACGAGAGTCCTGAAGCGAAGGCCCGCCGCGTGGACGACATCCTTCGGCGCGTCGAGTCGCTGCCGGGTGTCGAGAGCGCCTTTGCATCGAACTTCATTCCGTTCGGCGCCGGCGGCAGCGGCGGCGACGTGATTCTCGAAGGCAAACCGGTGGAGCGTGGACGCGAACCAAGCATCACCCTGATCGCAGCGTCGCCACATCTTCGCAAGACGCTGGGCATTGCGCTGACCCGCGGCCGCGACATTACCGATTCCGAGGAAGTGACCAGGACACCCGTCGCCCTGATCAACCAGACCATGGCCACGCAGTTGTGGCCGGACCAGGATCCGATGGGACGACGCTTCAGATTGGCCGATCAACGAACGGAGGAGTGGTTCACCGTGATCGGCATCATCTCCGACTTCAGGCATTTCCAGGGCAACAGGGACCGACCGGTCTTTCCGTCGGCGTATGTGCCGTACTCGATCGATCCCACGCTGAACACCGGGCTGACGATCCGCGTCGCCGCCGGTGCGCCGTCGCGAATCACGTCCGCTGTTCGCGAAGAAATCCGATCGTCAGATCCAACGCTTCCGGTCTTCAACGTCCGGACGATGGAAGACCTTCGGCAACTGAGCTTCTGGCAGGACGAGCTGTTCGGCTGGATGTTCTCGGTCTTCGGCGTCGTCGCGCTCCTCCTGGCCGCGGTCGGCGTTTACGGCGTGCTGTCCTATTCGGTCTCGCAGAGGGTGCAGGAGATTGGCGTTCGTGTCGCGCTCGGCGCGGAGCGTCGCGACGTGCTGCGGCTCGTCGTCGGCCAGGGCGTCAAACTGGCGCTCGTCGGGATCGCCATTGGCATCCTTGGCGCGTTCGGCACGACCTGGACGATAAGGACGGTACTCTACAACGTCAAGCCATACGATCCGCTCAGTTTCGTCGCCGTGGCGCTCTTCCTTTCGGTGACCGCCTTGATCGCGAGCTACGTCCCTGCTCGTCGCGCGATGGCTGTGGACCCGATCATCGCGTTACGCAACGAGTAACACCGCTGATGTGTGTGGGACGGGACGCGGATCACTCGCGGATCGAACAACAACGGGACGCGGATCACCGCGGATCACTGACGGGACGCGGATCACCGCGGATCAGAATGACGGGACGCGGATCACTGCGGATCCGGAAAACCGACGTGACGCGGCTGAAGGTAGGTGGGCAATCCGCGCTGATCCGCGGCGCGGCCGCGGTATCATGTCACTTAATTCGCGGTGCAGCTAGATCTCCCATTCGCAAGCGTTCCAGATCCAGGGCCGACTCCAGAGCGTCAGCGACAACCGGCACCTCAGCCGTTCGTTCTTCCTGAAGTCCACTTCGTCCGCGTGCGTCGCGCCCGGCGCTACATTCTTCGCGTTCAGCCAGATGGCTCTCTGCGCGTCACAGTGCCGCGTGGGGGGTCGCGTCGCCAGGCGGAAGCGTTCATTCGCGAGAATCGCCGGTGGATAGAGCGCGAGCGGAGTCGCGTCCGGGTTCAGCACGCACCACGCGAGTGGGAAGACGGGACTGCGTTCATGTTTCGTGGCCGGTTCGTGACCTTGACCGTCGACGAACCAGCCGGCGTCGTGCGCTATGCCGATCGCCGCATCCCGCTCGACGGCAGCATGAGCCTGCGAACGCTCGTGGAGGATGATCTTCGCAGCGTGGCGCGCGCCGAGCTTGTGCCACGACTGTACGACCTGGCGGCTCAGAACGGACTCGAGGTCAGCCGGGTCAGCATCCGAAATCAGCGTTCGCGGTGGGGATCGTGCGCGCGCACCGGCCAGATCGCGTTGAACTTTCGCCTGGTGCAGATGCCCGAGCAGGTTCGCGACTACGTGCTCGTTCACGAGCTGATGCATCTGCGGCAGCAGAATCATTCGCGGCGTTTCTGGCGTCTCGTCGAGGCCGTGTGCCCTGCCTTTCGTGAGGCCGAGCGATGGCTGCGAACCGAGGGCCGTTCATTATTCTGAGCGTGTGTCATGCTCCTCTCAGGTCAGCGCTGCGTCGTCCGGTCCTGGCGGTCGAGCGACGCCGAGTCGGTCGTGCTGCACGCCAACAATCAGAATGTCGCACGTCAGCTGCGCGACAGATTTCCCCATCCATACACGCGCGCCCATGCCGCGGCGTTCCTGAAGACCGCGACAACCGCTGAGCGTCCCACGAACTTCTGCATCGACGTCAACGGCGAAGCGGTCGGCGGAATCGGGTTCGTGTGCGGCACCGACGTCGAGCGCTTCTCAGCCGAGATTGGTTACTGGCTCAGCGAGCAGCACTGGGGGCACGGGATCGCGACCGAGGCGCTCATGCTCGTTACCGAACACGCCTTCTCGAAGTTCAACGTGCTGCGGTTCTTTGCGCTGCCGTTCGCTGACAACGCGGCGTCGATCCGTGTGCTCGAGAAGGCTGGCTACGTTCGAGAGGGCGTTCTTCGCAGCAGCAGCGTCAAGTACGGGCTGCGCCGGGATCAGATGCTCTACGCGCGGATCAATCCCGGCTGGAAGCTGTAGGAGTTCGTCGAAACGCGGCGCGTTCTAAGCGCGTGGGAAGTCCGGCGCCTTCTTGACCTGGTCCGCCTGCCAGAGATGGCGGCGATCGTGAGCCGCAATCAGCCGCAGCGCCGTGCCGACGCGAACTTTGATAAGCGAGAGGAAAGGGTTCTTGAACGTCGCACGGTTGACGTCGAGATCCGCACTATCGGAGATCAGCTCCCGGACCAGCCTGTGTGCGTCGTGATAATGCGCGAGCACGTCAGCGCGAGGTTTCGATGACTGGGGCTGAACGCTCGACGGCGCGCGGAGCCGCCGCTTGACCGGTGGTTCCTGACTCGCGATAAACCACTGCCCGGCTCGCGTGGACGCAATTGGTCCGGTACGCCGCCACCCTTTCGAGCGGGCCAGATCGATTCCACCGCGAATCGCGCCCCCATACAGGACATTGAGGTTCGCCAGATGTTCCAGGCACTGCGCGATGCTCCACGAGCGTCCTTCGTTAGGCTGCCAGTGAAACTGCGCGTCGCTGAGCCCCTCGACCAGGACATCCGCGGCGCGATCCGCCGCATCGATCTGATTGAGGACATCCTGCAGGTCGTCCGGAATCTTCATCGTCTGACGATCGTGCCGCATAAGCGCTCTCGTGCGGAAGGGCTGGCCTGTTCGATCTCGGGATTGCCGATATCAGCGCCGGACAGTTGTGTGCTGACACCGGCGCCCGTAATCAGCTGAAAACATTCTACTTAAACTCAAATGAGTGCGCGGCACGGGTCTCGCAGCTGGCTACAGTTTCGTTTTGGAAAGGTCTCCACTGATGGATTCGTTTCTACAGGACCTGCGCTACGCCATCCGGCGGATTCTGAAGAGTCCCGGATTCACCATCGTCTCGGTCGTCACGCTCGCGCTGGGCATTGGAGCAAACAGCGCGATCTTCAGCGTCGTGAACGGCGTTCTGCTGAAGCCCTTGCCGTTCAGCGAGCCCGACCGTCTCGTCGCGATCTATCACGTCAGCGAGGGCCGGCGATCGACCATGTCGGGACCGAACTTCACCGACATGCGGCGTCTCAGCGCGACGTTGGCTGACGCAGCAGCAATCGCGGACTATCGAACCATCCTCACCGGCCATGGAGACCCGGTACGTCTGAACGCGGCAGAAGTGTCCGCAAGCTTCTTCGACGTGCTGGGTCTTCCGCCGCAGATCGGACGAGGTTTCAGAGCTGAAGAAAATCAGCCGGGAAACACCAAGGTCGTCGTCATCGCCGACGGTCTCTGGCGTCAACGCTTTGGCGCCGACCCTCAGATCGTTGGGAAGAACATCACGCTCGATGGCGTGTCGCGGCAGGTCGTCGGCGTCATGCCACAGGGTTTCGCGTACCCGACGACCGCGTGCTATGGACACCAATCGAACATACTCCGGGTTTTCTCTCCGAGCAGCGTGGAGCCTGGTACTTGACGGTGATCGGTCGCGCCAAAGTGGGCGTTCCGATGGAGCGTGTGGCCGCCGAGGTGCAGACGCTGGGCAAGCAACTCGCGAAACAGTATCCCGACGCGAACGAAAATGTGGACTTTCAGGCGCTCGCGCTTCACGAGGCCACCGTCGGGGACATTCGAACCGCAGTGCTGGTGTTGCTCGGCGCCGTGGGATTCGTGCTCCTGATCGCCTGCGCGAACGTTGCGAACCTGCTTCTCGCGCGAGCAGCGGCTCGCGAGACCGAGATGGCCGTTCGCACCGCCCTTGGCGCCGGACGAAGCCGTTTGATCCGGCAACTTCTGACTGAAAGCGTACTGCTCAGTCTCGTGGGGGCCGGCCTTGGCCTGCTCATAGCTGTGTGGAGCGTGGAGCTGCTGATTGGCTTCCAGCCGCAGGGAGTTCCGCGGCTCAACGACGTTCGCGTGGACGCGACGGTCATCACCTTCACCATTGGGCTCGCTGTCATCACCGGACTGATCTTTGGTCTCGTTCCCGCGTTTCAATCGACCCGAAGTCGCCTCGCGAGCACGTTGAAGGAAGGCGGCCGTGGCGCACTGACGACGCGAGCAGGAACACGCATGCGCGGTGCGCTGGTCGTCGCCGAGATGGCCCTGGCAGTGATGCTGTTGACGGGCGCCGGCCTTCTGATCCGGAGCTTCGTCAAGCTGGCATCAGTAGATCCGGGCTTTCACGTCGAGCAGGCCCTGACGTTCGAGCTCTCGCTGCCCGATTCACGATACGAACGAGAGGCCCAGCAGGTCGCATTCTTCGAGCAGCTCCTGCCGCGGTTGCGCTCGATTCCCGGCGTTCGGGACGTTGGCGCGGTCCTCTCGCTTCCGCTGAGCGGCGGTAACATCGTCCTGTCATTCGAAATTGCGGGACGGCCGCCGGTGCCGCCGGCGCAGCAGCCGGCAATACAGGTGCGGGTAGCGACGCCCGAGTACTTCCGAACGATCGGCATTCCACTCGAACGAGGGCGGATGTTCAACGATCTCGACCGGGAGGGGACCCAGCCCGTCGTGCTGCTGACGAAGGCCGCCGTTCGCCAGTACTTTCCGAATGAGGATCCGATTGGCAAGCGGATCACACTAGGATGGGGCCGCGGGCCGGGAACCCCTCGCGCGGGAGGCGAGGTGGTCGGAATCATCGGTGATGTGAAGGACGCAGGATTGAACGAGGCGGACCCGCCACAACTCTACATGCCGTACCGCCAGTGGCCGGTGCAAAGCATGAGCATCGTCGTGAAAACCGGCATCCCTCCGGCTTCCGTGACCGACGCCGTGCGACGCGAGGTGTACGCCGTCGACGCCAGCATGCCGATTTCAAATCTCCGCACGCTCGAGCAGATCGTCTCCCGCTCGATCTCGCAGCCGCGGTTCTACATGACGTTGCTGGCCATCTTTGCCGGCGTGGCGCTATTGCTCGCCGCCATCGGCATCTTCGGCGTGCTGTCGTACGCCGTGGCGCAGCGAACGCGCGAGATCGGGATTCGCATGGCGCTCGGAGCCCGCGAGCGCACGGTCGTCGGATTGGTGGTGCGTCACGCGATGCTCCTCGCCTCCGCCGGCGTGGTGCTCGGCGTTGGTGCGGCGTACTTCCTGTCAGGGACGCTCTCGACGCTGCTGTACTCGACGACGCCGCGCGATCCGGTGACGTTCGCGTCGGTGACCGGCCTTCTCTTGCTGGTCGCGCTCGTCGCCAGCTACGTTCCGGCGAGGCGTGCGACGAGAGTGGATCCGATCGTGGCCTTGCGCGCCGAGTAGCGTCGGCCGCGCATCATCTACAATCGCTTGGATGCCTCTTCCGGCGGCACTGCGCGCGCTGCGCGGGCGGAACTATCGCCTGTTCATCAGCGGCCAGCTCGTTTCGCTCATCGGCACGTGGATGCAGACCGTCGCCCAGTCCTGGCTCGTGTACAGGATGACCGGTTCCCCGGCGATGCTCGGCCTGATTGGGTTTGCCGGACAGATTCCCGTCTTCGTTCTTGCCCCTCTCGGCGGTGTCATTGCCGATCGGCTCAACCGCCACCGCATCCTGGTGATCACGCAGACGACGATGATGATTCTGGCGCTGACGCTCGCCACTCTCACGCTGATGGACGTCGTGCGGGTCTGGCAGATCTTCGTCCTCGCCTCGCTGCTCGGCGTCGCCAACGCATTCGATATCCCCGCTCGGCAGGCGTTCATCGTCCAGATGGTGGGGCGCGAGGATCTGGTCAATGCGATCGCCTTGAACTCATCCATGGTCAACGGCGCCAGGATGGTCGGGCCTGCGGTCGCCGGCATCGTCGTCGCGGAAGTGGGCGAGGGCTGGTGCTTCCTGTTGAACGGTCTGAGTTACGTGGCGGTCATCTCCGCGCTTCTACGAATGCGGATCGTGGCTGTCGCATCGTCGCCGGCGATGGTCTCGGCATGGGACAGCGTGGTCGAGGGATTTTCATTCGCCTGGCAAACGAGACCAGTCCGGGCGTTGTTGCTGCTCCTGGGCCTCGTGAGCCTGATGGGGATGCCGTACACGGTGCTGATGCCGATCTTTGCCGATCGGATCCTGGGAGGCGGGCCTCACGCGTACGGGCTATTGATGTCGTGTTCCGGAGTTGGAGCGCTGTTGGGCGCCGCAAGCCTCACCTCGCGGCGGTCGGTCAGAGGTCTGGGCCGCTGGGTGGCATTCTCGGCGACCGGTTTCGGCGTCGCCCTGATCGCGTTTTCGTTTTCGCGATCCTTGTGGCTGTCGGCGCTGGTGCTCGTGCCCGCAGGGTTCTGCATGATGGTGGAGATGGCGGCGTCGAATACGTTGATCCAGTCGATGGTTCCGGATCGCCTGCGCGGCCGTGTCATGGCCGTCTACTCGATGATGTTCATGGGCATGGCGCCGCTCGGCGCACTCATGGCCGGCGCGCTGGCTCAGCCACTGGGCGCCCCGGCGACGGTCGTAATCGGCGGTATGGCGTGCATCGTCGGCGGTCTCGCCTTCGGTTCACGGCTTCCCGTGCTTCGAGGCCCAGCACGCGAGCTGATCGTCGCGCAGCAGATGGCGGCGGGGAGTCCTCCGGACGAGGCGACGAGACTGACGTCGTGACCAGGCTGCCGGATTAGGCCAGTGTTCGCTTGAGTTGAGGACGCGTACGCTGACGGTCCTCATTCCCGTGCGACCGTCAACACTATCAGCGGCAGACAATCCGCGGTTTAAACTAAGGAGATGCCATTCTCGTATCACGCAAGGCTGGGGCTGGCTGCCTGCCTCGTTCTTCTGACCGCCGCCTGTCGTCCCTCATTCCCGAGCTCCCCGACCCCGATCGACTCTCGAGCCAGGCCCTTATCCGCCGAGATACGTTTGGCATTCCGCACATCCTTGCGCCGACCGAGGAGGCAGCGGCGTTCGCGTTCGGCTATGCGCAGGCCGAGGATCACGCCGCAGAGATCGGCCGACGGTACATTGCCGCGAGGGGACAGGCGGCGCAGGTCTTCGGCGCAGCAGGTGTCGAGAACGATCTCGACATGGCCCAGTTCGACAACGTCGAGGAAGCGCGACGTGGTCTTGCGGATCTGTCACCGCTGTTCAGGCGCGTCATCACGGCCTACGCGGCCGGCGTCAACCGCTATGTGGCCAGCAATCGTGGACGAGCTTCCGGACTGGATGCCCGAGATTACCGCGGCCGATGTTCTCGCCAACAGCCGGGCATCAGCGGTGAACACGCTGGCGGGCCCGGCGCTTCCGCGGCAACTGCGTCAGAAGTACGAAGGCCAGTCCGGCGCGACGATCGATGGCGACGAAGACTCCTGGACCGACCAGCCGGGCTCGAATGCGTTTGCGCTGGCCGGGTCGCGCACGACAACCGGCAAGCCGATTCTTCTCGGAAATCCGCATCTCGCCTGGTCGTCGCTCTACTGGGAGGCGCACGTGCGCGTTCCCGGGAAGATCGATTTCTACGGATCGACGCTGGTCGGGATTCCCGTCCTTCGGGCTGGGTTCAACGACCGTCTCGGTTTCGTCACGACCAACAACGCTCCTGACCTCGTGGACGTCTTCGCCCTGCACATCGATCCGCAGAACCCCGATCACTACGTGTTCGACGGCAGATCGCAGCCGCTCCAAAAGCGCGAAGTCAGCATCAAGGTGCGAAACGAGGATGGAACGCTGCGCACCGAGACGAGGACGTTCCTGACGTCGCACTTGGGTCCGGTCATCCATCGCGACGCGACCCGCGCATTCATCGTCAAGTCCACTGCGCTCGAGGCCAACCGCTATTTCGAAGGGTTCTACATGCTGAGCCGAACGCGCTCGTTGCGCGACTGGCTTCGCGTCGCCCGTCAGAACCTGGTGCCAACGTCCAACTTTACCTATGCCGATGCCGACGGGAACATCTTGTACTTGTGGAACGGGCGCGTTCCGCAGCGCGTCGACGGACGCGACTATCGTCTCGATGTCGACGCGTCTGGGCGACGGGACATGTGGAGCCGGCTCCACGACGTCAACGACCTGCCGCGTCTGCTGAATCCGCCTGGCGGGTACATCCAGAACGCGAACAACCCGCCGCAGTTCGTGTCGCTCCGTGATCCGATCGACATGAGCCGGTTTCCGTCCTACTTCGAGCGTGGTCCGCTGGCCCTCAGACCGCAACTCGCCCTCGAGATGCTCGACGGGCAGCCGCGCTTCTCGGTCGCTGACGTCATCCGATTGAAGTACTCGCCGCGTATGCTGTTGGCAGACCGCGTGAAGCCGCATCTGATCCGGGCCGTGCGGGCCTCGGCATCGGCGTCCGACGATGCCAGGGCCGGTGCGGACGTGCTGGAGGGCTGGGACAATACGGTCTCTGCCGGAAGCCGCGGCAGCGTGCTCTTCCAGCAGTTCTGGGACACCTACTCGGCGGCCGTGCGGCAGCCGTTTGCCACACCCTGGACCGCCGGGTCGCCTGCCACGACGCCCGAGGGGATCTCGGATCCGGGAGCCGCCATCCAGCATCTGGAGGCGGCGGTTCGCGCCACCCGATCTGCGCTCGGATCGGAACGCGTCGCGTGGGGTGACGCCAACCGCTTTCGATTCGGCACGATCGACCTGCCGGGGGACGGCGCAGCCGGGACTTACGGCTGTTTCCGGGTTGTAAGGTTCGATCGCGTCACTGGCTCGGTGCCCAGGGTTGCCGGCAACGTCGCGGATGGCCAGCCGCTCGTCGGTTTCGGCGACGCCTGGGTGATACTCGTGGACTTCTCCGGCCCGGTGACGGGCTGGTCGGTGCTCGCTTACGGGCAGACCAGCAACCTCGAGTCGCCCCACAGCCGGGATCAGATCGGCGTCTTCGCCGAGCATCGCCTGCGCCGGGCCTGGTTCACGGAAGCAGAGATCAAGGGAAATCTGATTCGGGAGTATCGGCCACACTAAATGACGATATAGTCTCAGTCGGCAGTCATCAGTCGCGGAGTCGTCAGTCATAGTCGATGACGGTAACTGACTCGCGACTGACGACTCGCCGACTGACGACTGACAAGCATCATGGAGTATTTGATCAAACAGTATTCGCTCCAGCAGGGCGCGCTGGAGATTCAATACATCGAGGAGTTCTTCCTCGATTTCCCGCGAAAGAAGTCCGCGACCGAAGTGATCCAGCGGCTGGGCAACCGCGATCATCAGATCCTGATGGCCGAGGCGCCGCTACCAGATGATCCCTCCTCGTTCGTCCCGGTCTCGTTCAAGGTCGCTCACGAGTTGAGGGCGAGGGAGACCGATCCGAAGCTGGCCGATCTCGTCGCACAGCTCGAAGATTGTGTCGAGTTCGACGGCCGTCGCGTCCTCTATCAGTGGATTGGCGGCACGCGCACGGACTGGCGTGGCCAGGGACACTTTCGCGCCCTCACCGAAGAGCAGGAGGTCTGGGCACTCGATAACGGGTTCGACGAGATCCTGGTGAAGACCAAGAATCGGTTCTATGAGATGCGCAGTACGCTCGCGCAGCTCCACTTCGACGTGATCCGGTTCGTGCCGCATCCGGGAGATACGGGCGAATCGAAAGTATTTCTCCGCAAGCGGCTGGGGCAGCACGTGCTCGATGCACATCGCAGCCGCCGCTCAGTGGTGCGCACCGGCGAGTGATCCGCCAGGTCAGCGGTGCCGACGATCCGGACGTAGCCGCGTATCGGCACATCGGCGATCACGATTGGCTCCGCGCGAACGGCCTGTTTGTTGCCGAAGGCCGTCTCATCGTCGACCGCCTCATGTCGAGCGGCCGACATCGTATCGAATCCGTCCTCATCACCCCACCTGCCTTCACCGCGCTCGAGCGACGCCTGACAGCGCTCGACGCGCCAGTGCTGATTGCCATGCCCGCTCTCGTCAACGAGATCACCGGCTTCAACTTTCACCGAGGATGTCTTGCGTTGGCAGCCAGAGGTGTGCCGCTGCGATTCGCGCGATGTCGGGAACAATGGCCCGTTGCTCGGCCTCGAGGCCATCGGCAACCCTGACAACGTCGGCGGGCTTTTTCGCACCGCGTCGGCGTTCGGCGTGAGCGCGATCCTCGTCGACACCCGTACCGCCGATCCCTTCTACAGGAAGTCGATCCGCACGTCGATGGGTGCAGTCCTCGACATGCCATTCGCCACCGTTGAGGACTGGCCGGTTGAGTTCGACCGGCTTCGCAACATCGGGTATCGGATTGTGGCGTTGACGCCGGCAGCCACGGCTGAACCGCTGTCTACGTTCGTGCAGCAGACCGGCCTCGAGCGGCTGCTGGTCCTCGTCGGCACCGAAGGCTCCGGCCTCTCCGCCCGCGTGCTCGACGCAGCGGACCATCGTCTGTTCATTCCCATCAGCAGCACGGTCGATTCCCTCAACGTCACCGTTGCGGCCGGCATTGCGCTCGCGCGGATCGCCGAGGCCCGACAGCGTCAATGATTCGAAGGCGCGACAGCGCCTTTGATTATGATTAGAAGATGGCTGCTGAAATGCCCAAGAAACTGCAGGACCTGCTCGAAACCTTCGACATGTTTCCGGACCCGGCCGATCGAACCGGGATGCTGCTCAGTTATTCGGATCAGTTCCGCGAGGTGCCGAAGGAGGTGGCGTCGAGGCCGTTTCCGAAGGACCACCAGGTGCCGCAGTGCGAGTCCGACGCCTATGTCTGGGCGCTGAAGCAGCCGGACGGGACGTTGAAGCTCTACTTCGCCGTCGAGAATCCGTCAGGCGTTTCGGCGCGAGCGCTGGCCGCCATCCTCGATCGCACGCTGTCGGGCCTGCCAGCCGCCGAGATCGCGAACGTGTCGTGCGACATCGTCGAACGGATCTTCCGCCGCAACATCTCGATGGGCAAGGGGATGGGCCTGATGTCGATGGTGCAGGCCGTGCAGACGCTGGCGAAGAACGCGTCAAAACCGTAGTCCGTGGTTCGTGGTCCGTCGTCTCGCCGGTCGACGTCGCCACAATCAGCTCGGGCGCGAGCTACGAGCGACGAACTACGAACCACGGCTACGGTGTCTACTTTTCGATTGGCACGTTGACCATATTCCCCCATTCGGTCCACGACCCGTCGTAATTACGGACGTTCTGGAAGCCGAGCAGGTACTTCAACGCGAACCACGTGTGGCTGCTGCGTTCGCCGATGCGGCAGTAGGCGATGGTGGCCTTGTCCGGCGCCAGCTGCTTTTCTTCGCAATAGATCTTCTTCAGCTCGTCCGCCGTCTTGAACGTGCCGTCTTCCGGGTTGATCGCGCGCGCCCAAGGGACGCTCTTGGCGCCCGGAATGTGGCCACCGCGCACCGCGCCTTCATTCGGGTAGTCCGGCATGTGCAGTCGCGTGCCCGCGTATTCCTCCGGGCTGCGCACGTCGACCAGTTGCCCTTTGGCCTGCATGTGCGACATCACCTCGTCGCGGAACGCCCGGTGCTTCGCATCAGCGCGCTCCTGCGATTTGTAGGTGGTCGGCGCGAACTGCGGGACGTCCTTCGTCGTCTGCCGCTTGTCTTTCTCCCACTTGACGCGGCCACCGTCCATCACCCGGGCGTTGGTGTGTCCGAACAGCTGGAACACCCAGAAGGCATAGCAGGCCCACCAGTTGTTCTTGTCGCCGTAGAAGACGACGGTCGTGTCGCGGGTCGCGCCGATCCGTGACATCAGCTTCTCGAAGCCTTCGCGCGTGATGTAGTCGCGCCGCAGCTGATCGTTCAGGTCTGACGTCCAGTCGACGTGCACCGCGTTCGGCACGTGCCCCGATGCATAGAGCAACGTATCTTCGTTGGACTCGATGATGCGGACCGAAGGATCGTTCAGATGCTGCTCGACCCAGTCCGTCGACACGAGCGCCTCGGGATGGGCGTAGCCACGGGAATCGATGGTCTTGCTCAGGGCTGCTTCAGGCATTGCACTTTCTCCTCGTGATCTGGAAACGACATTATGCCTCGGCGCCCGCCACGGGGGGTAGCGACATCAACTCCCAACCTCCCAAAGGAAAGTCGATCGAGAGAGCGGGGTGGAAGTCGTACCAAACAGGTAGGTTGGTACGATTTCCACCCGCTGTGTCGAAGGACTCTGCTTTGGGAGTTGGGCCTGCCCGCCGTAGCCTTGGCGGAGGCGGGAGTTGGAGGTTGGGAGTTGATCGCGCGGGCCCCCGAAGAAGCCCGCGCGATGGTCGGATTTACCAGTTAATGCGCCAGACGAGCTGGACTTCGCGGGCGCCGCTCGTGGATTCGACGCGGTAGTCGTCCGGATCGTTGCCGATGCCGAGCACCGGCGTGAACCACGGATGGTTGAACGCGTTCAGCAACTCGGCGCGGAACTCGAAGTTCACGCGGCCCTTGATCGGCACGCGCTTCACCGCGCTCAGGTCGAACCGGACGAGCGTCGGTCCGGTGACGATCGAGGCTGCTGGATGCCGCAGTCGCCGAAGCCGTTGTCGGCCGCGGTCTGAGCGATCTCGATGCAATCCGGCCCGTTCGCCGGCGCGATGTAGCGGCCCTCCGGGCGCCGACGCCGCTGTAGCCGCTCGCCGACGTCGCGCTGACGCTGAACGCCTGGACGGTGTTGTCGATGATGTCCTGCGGCAGCATGTAGACCGCCCTGCCCGGCGTCGTCGAACCGCAGCTTGAAGGAGTCCTGCAGCTCGTCCGCCGTCATCCCGACCAGGCGCACGTTGCCGAGGTCGAGCAGACGTCCCGCTCTGGATCCGCGCGATGCCGTCGAACGACCAGCCGCCGATCAGCCGATCGACGAAGCCGCTGGCGTCGCCACCGAATCGGCGGCCCTGGCCGAAGGGCAGCTCGTAGGTCCAGTTCGCCTTGAAGGCGTGGGTCACGCCGCCGACGGTGCCGGACTGTCGACCGTCTTCCGCGGTGTGCGCAAGCGAGTAGCGCTCCGAGATGTACAGCCTTGCCGAACACGTAGTTGCGTCTGAACTGAGAACCCGTGCGACAGCCGCTTGCGCAGCTCGAGCTGCAGCGAGTTGTACTTCGTGTAGCCGCCGTTGCCGACGACTTCGGCGCCGCCGAGGTAGTCCGGGTTGGCGACGAAGAAGTTCGCCGGCAGCCCGGCGTTCAGCGCGTTTGACGCCGCGTGGCGTTGTCGATCAACCCGGTGTTGTCGGCGTTGGTGACCATGCCGTACGGATTCGGGTTGCGCGCCGCGAGGAATCGCCGTGAACGTCGAGCTCGTCCAGTTCGTGCCGGAGTACGCCGCCGTGTTCGACGACGTCCGTGCGGCCGTTGAAGTAGGCGAGGAAGGTCGGCAGCGGCGAGGTGCCGGTTCCGGGCCGCGATAGCGCGAAGGTTGCGCCCGTGCCGCGGCCCGCCGCGACGTTCGCCTGCAGGTTCTGCTGCGCGAGACGGAACTCGTCGAGGAAGCCGTTCTCGACGATGTTGATCTCGTTGTAGTTGTAGGTCAGCCAGCTCTGGAGCGAGCGCGTGCCGACGTAGCGCGCCTCGACCGCGATGTCGCTGGTCAGCTTGCGCTGCCAGCCGGCCGTCCAGGTCTGCGAGTACGGCACCTGGAGGTTCGGATCGAACGTCATGATGTCGCCGGTGACGACGTCGGTCATCGGATAGATCCGCGTCGGTCGAGAACGCCGGCGGCCCGAGCTCGGCCGGGTTGCGCAGCAGGACCGTGCCCGGCGTGCCGAGGTTGCCGAGCGTGTGGTTCCGGTTCGCCGTCTGCGAGATGCCCGGGTTGTCGTCGATCGCCGTGGCGAAGTCGGACATGCCCGGGCGGTTGTAGGCCGAGCGTGTAGCCGGCGCGGATGACGCTGTCGCCTTCCTCGCGGCCGAGCATCGAGCCGAGGATGCCCGCTGCTCGCCGGCAGCGTCCAGGCGAAGCCGACGCTCGGCGCGAAGTTGTTCCGGTCGGTGTTGTACGCCGCCGTCCCCTCGTTGAACTGCGAGAACACGCCGTGGCATGCCGGGCTGCACGCCCGGCTGGAACAGGTTGCAGCCGCCGTTCGGCGCGACGCCCGACGGTCCGCAGACGTCGGCGATCGTCGCGATCGAGTAGCTGTTGTTCTGCGCCGTGAACGGCTGCTGCAGCTCGTAGCGCAGGCCGATGTTGAGCGTGAAGTTCGGCTTCCAGCGCCAGGTGTCGGCGACGAAGAAGCCCCAGTCGCGCAGCCGCGCGCGCTGCACGCCGAGGCCCAGGTACTGGTACTCGTCGGTGTTCTCGTCGAGCCGCAGCTCGCCGTTGATCGCCGATCGACGCGGCCGGCCAGCGTCGCGTAGAGCTCGCGCGCGTCGTTCAGCTGTGCCGTCGACGCGTTGGGGAAGTTCGTCGTCGTTGAACATCGCGTTCGGCCGGATCGTTGGCGTCGACGCCGAACGTGATCGTCGGCACGTGCTGCTGGTTCTCGATCCAGACGTCGGCCTGCGTGAACGCGCCGCCCAGTCTGGATGCTGTGCGAACCCTTCAGCCAGTTCAGCGTGTTCTCGACGATCCGCGTCGCCGGCCTCGCGCGCGCTGTAGCTGCCGGTCGACGTCGGCGTTGGTGATGCCGAGAAAGTCGCCGTTGATGTCGAGCAGGAAGCCGCCCTGATCGGCGACCGACGTGCCCTGGAACTGGTCTGGGCCGATCTCCGGCGAGAACAGCGTCGCGCCGCCGCTGCGGCCGATGCGCAGCTCGTTGACCAGGTTCGGCGCCGAGCGTCGAACGCAGCGTGCCCTGCACCGTGTAGCGGTCCGAGATGCTGGCTGCCGGTGTTCGGGAAGCCGGGGAAGTTCGGCTCGCGGTTGTTGGTCGTGTCCGGCGTCGACACCAGGTCGGTGTAGTTCATCGACGTCGACAGGCGATGGTTGCTGGTCGAGGTTGCACGTCGACGCGCCACGTCGGGTACTTGGTGATCCCCTCGCTGTCGTACTGATACGTGCATCTGCTGCAGCAGCGGATCGGTGAGGTCGGTCACCGTCTGCCCGGCGCTGTTCGACGGCGTGCGTTGATGTCGGCGAGCAGACGAGCGATCGTCGGATCGAGCGTGGACAGGTGGCCGTTCTGCGCGGCGAGGCTGCAGCAGGTTGACCTGCGCGGGTGACGCCGCCGGAGGTCCAGCGGAAGAGGCCCTGCTCGCGCGGTCGGGTGCAGGATCGTCCGGTTCTCGGTGTTCTGACCGGGCGAGCGCGACTCCTCGTAGTTGACGAAGAAGAACGCCTTGTCACGGCCGTTGAACAGCCCCGGGATGACGATCGGACCGCCGACGCGGCCTCCGGGCTGGAACAGCTTCTCCTCGGTCCTGCGCGATGCCGTCCCGGTTGTTGAACCAGTCGGTGGCGTCGAGCTTGTAGTGGCGCAGGTAGAAGTAGCCGCTGCCGCTGAAGTTGTTGCTGCCCGAGCGGGTGACGAAGCGGATCTGCGCCGCGCCCTGGCCGGTGTTCGCCGCGTCCTGGGCGGCCGAGCTGACCGTGACTTCCTCGATCGCGTCCAGCCGCGGGCTGACGCGCGCGAAGAAGCCGTCCGTCGTCTTCAGCCAGTTGTCCTGGGCGCTGACGCCGTCGATGGTGATGTTGATCGAGCTCTGCGGCAGACCATTGATCGTGGAATCGCGGCTGCCCCGCGGGAGTGTTGACGCCTGGCAGGGACGTCACGAACTCCAGCGCGCTGCGGCTTCCCGTCGGCAGCTTGAGGATCTGGTTCGTATCGATCGTGGCGGTCACGGCCGCCGACTGCGTCTGGATGATCTCGCTGCCGCCCTGAACGACGACCGTCTCCTCGAGGCCTCCGACCTCGAGCGCGACCTTGATCGTCGCCGGCGTCGCGGCGTTGACACGCACGTCGTTGAGGACGGCGGTCTTGAAACCCATCAGCGTCACAGTCACGGTATAGCCGCCGGGATCGATCGACGGCACCGTGAAGAAGCCACTCTCATTCGTTACGGCGGTGAATTCCGTGGAGGTGGCGTTGCTTTTGACGCTGACGTTGGCGCCAGGAATGATGGCGCCTGAGGTGTCTGTCACTGTTCCCGACAGTGACGTGGTTGCGCCGCCTCCCTGGGCGAACGCAGGCGTGGTGCTAACGGCTGTTGCCATGCTCAAAACGAACACGGCAAGCAGCAAACGGACGTACTGCTTCATGGAACGTTCCTCCCTTTACCGTTCCGACACGTATCCCGACTGCTGGGACGATACTCGGCGATACGGTATGCCGTCAACACCGTTACTGTCCAGCAGTATTTAGGGATATAGGGTTTGCACGCTGCGGGATAGGGACGAGTCGCCCTGTATACGTGACGTATTTAGGGGTGAATTGCGCGACGAGCGGTGGGGCGAGGGACGGGCAATTGCCCGTCCCTGCGCCCGGTCAGGCGTAGGCCGCGCCGACGAGGATCTTCCGGATCCGAAGCCACGGCGAGCCGTGGGAGATGCTGTTGGTCTGCGTCGGCTGACCCTTGGCGTCGCCGCCCGTGCCGAACATCCGCCACGACTCCTTGCCGGAAATCGCGTCGAGGTTCCCCCAGAAATCGGTCGTGATCGCGTTGTACGTCACGTTGGTGGCCATCCGCGTCTTCTTGCCGTTCTTGATCTCCCAGAACGCGTTGCCGCCGAACTGCCCGTTGTAGCGCTGCTGATCGATGGAATAGCTGCCGCGGCCGTCGATCAGGACGCCATCCTTCGTGTCCGCGATGATCTCTTCCGGCGTCGGCGATCCGGGCGGGCCGGCGTCGACGTGGACGTTCGGCATCCGCAGGAAGGGGTAGTCGCGCCACGAGCTCGCGGACGTACAGCCGCGGCTCTCTTTCTCGCCGATGAAGTGAGCCATCTCGCGATTGGTTTGCAGGCCCACAAGGATGCCCTCGCGCACGATCGGCCACTCCTGGGTCTTGACGCCATCGTCATCGAATCCGATCGTGCCGACACCGCCCGCGATCGTGCGATCCGCGGTGACGTTGAAGAGCTTCGATCCGTATTTGAGTTTCCCCAGATCCGAGAGCTTCACGAAGCTGGTGCCGGCGTAATTGGCCTCGTAGCCGAGGATACGGTCCAGCTCGGTGGCGTGCGCGACGATCTCGTGAATCGTCAGCATCGCGTGCGACGGCGTCAGGATCAGGTCCTTGACGCCCATCTCGATCGGCTTCGCCGTGCAGAACTCGACCGCTTCGGCGACGATGCGTTCGGCGTTCTCGAGCATCGACCGCCGCTTCCGCCACCTCCCAGCCGCCGGTCATCGGCACACCGGTGAAGGTGCGCGATCGCGTCTCCCCATCCTTGCGCGCGGTGACCGTGAACGAGGGGGTCGTCGTCCACACTTCCTGCTCGATGTAGGAGCCTTCGCTGCTCGCGAAGTACTTCCACTCGTGCTCGAGCTGAACCGACGCGGTGACGTTCGTGACCTCCTTGGTCTTGATCGCGGCGTCGACGACGGCCTGGACGAGGGCCTGACGTTCCTCCTGGGAGATCTTCGCAGGATCCTTCTTGATCGGCGTCGCCCAGTACTCCTGAAACGCCGGCACCGGCGCCAGCCTGACGTCCATGCGCTTGGCGATCGCGCTCGCCTTGGCGACCTCCGTCGCCATCCTGGTGATGCGCCGGATCTCGTCGTCGGTCACGATCGGGCTGCTGGCAAAACCCCACACGCCGCTGTGAATCACGCGGACGCCAAAACCCGCCGCGCCGGTTCCCGCCGCCGCTCCCCGCCCGCCGAACCCGCCACCACCTCCGCG
>CAVQAH010000009.1:0-188440 GCA_963710415.1 uncultured Acidobacteriota bacterium
TATCCACTCCAGGCATTTCGATCGGTTGAAGGGTGGCGCCAGCTTTTCGGTAAACGTCGAGCGCCTCGTTCAGCAGCTGCAGCTGTGCCTCGCGGCGGCGGCGCTGCTCTTCTGGTGAGCGCCGGCCAGCGTCCCCGCCCGGCATCCCACCGGCGGCTGCGCCCGCGCCACCGCGGCCGGCATCACCACCGCGTCCGGCGTCAGGCGGTGGGTCCGGTCGCGCCTCGAACTCGGCCTTACATATCCAAACGAAGCTTCGACAGAGGCACGTCGGGGTTCCACACCAGGCGCAGGTCGACCACGGTGTCGTCGCGTCCGTCGGGACCGTAAATGGCGTCGAGAAACGAGCGCGCAGTCCTCCCACGGATCGACACATCGGACCGATCTGTCCATCGTCCAGCTCAGCGCCATTCACCGTAGCGGCTGACGCGGCCGTATGAGGCCTCAGACCAAGTGACACCGTTTACGGCTGACGGCGAGATGATCCGAGCCGCGAGTTTCGGTGCCGAGGGAGAAACCGACGAGGCCGGCGGCCGTTGCCGTTCCCGGCCCCGCCGACGATCCGGCTCAACCGCCACGCTGCGGATCTTCGGGATTCCACGGGTCTTGGTCTGCCCTCGGAACCGACATCGCCTTGCGCGAGCGCTCCCATCGGAAAGGGCGACCAGCACCGCGCCGGCGTCGCCAGCCGCTCGACAATCGTCGCGTCGAAGTCGAAGACCTGGTTCTGGAAGGGTCCGACACTACCACTCGTCGGGATGCCCTTCGTCGCGAACAGATCTTTCGGCCGCCACGGAATTCCGTGAAGCGGTCCCTGTTAGCGTCCGGCGCGGATCTCCCGATCCGCTTGCGCCGCCTGCGCGAGGCCAGCTCCTCAGTGGCAGCCGGTGACCACGGAATTGAGCGTGAGCGCGCCGAGCGTCTTCAGACGCTCGAGGTACATCTTCTTGGAGGTCGGTCGAGGAGAGCGTCGCGGCGCTGAACGAGCGCCGCGAGAGAGGTGACCGGAGGAATGCCAGTCGGTCGAGCCAAGGAGTGGCGGGCCGCCGGTGGCTGCAACGCGATCTTGAGCTTCGCGTTGGGCGTCGCCCCTGGTTTCGGTTGTGCCCGGCAGATACGGCGGAGACGACCACCGCGGGTTCCGGTGTCGAGCGGCACGTCGATCTGCGAAGCTGATCGACCCCTCGAGGTTGCGATTGACGCCGCGCAGCGCTTGTTCCTTGTTCCGGCGTCGGTGAAGTCGATCCCAATGAGTTTCTCTCCCGCAGTCGAGGTTTCCTTCGAAATACGGAGCCGCCGATCGTGAGCCGGCTGCCCGCAAGCGCCGGGGAGGCCGACCGGCGGCCACCGAGCGGCACGGTCTCCAAAAAGCGGCGGCGCCTCGACCAGCGCCGCCCGCGCCTGCGGATCCTTTCGGGTGCTTCATCGGGCCTCCGGTGTCAGCTCTGCTTGAAGCCTGCGGGAATGTCGATGTCCGCGGCGCGACGGCCGTCGCCACCTCGAGCGTCTCGGTGTTGATCGTCATGAACGTCGCGCGCGGGCTCGTGTCCTTCTTCATCATCTTGCGTGCGAGCATGCCGCTAAGGCCGCCGCCGCTATTGCTGCCGCTCTGAGCTTCCTGCGCGACCTGTCCTTGCTCTTGACACCCTCGAAGGTCATCGTCGTGGCAAGCGGCGTTCCGCTCATGTTGACCTTTTCCTTGTTCATCCGCTCCATCGCCTGCTTGACCATCGGGTACATCGCGATGACGGTGGCCATCTGCTCGGCGGACACTGCCGCCGTTTCCGGTGCGATGGCTTTCCAGTAGCGCATTTCGAACTCGGCCATCTCTTTCAGAGCGGGAATCTCCGGCCCGATCCAGTTGTCGGCCGTCAGCACGAGTCCGCCGGAGTCCTCGAGTGTCTTGCCCTTCTCGCGGACCGTGACGGTCATCACCACCTGGCGTGCTTCATAGCCGGCGATCGACTTCTTCTGACCCGTCTCCTTGACGTCGAAATCGACCTCGAGCTCCTTGTCGGGCTTCCGTTGCGGCTGCTGTTCCTGTTGCGGCTGTTCGGCGCGCGCCTTTTCAGCATCGCGCTGCGCTTTCTCCTGGGCTTCCTTCAGCTGGCGGCGCACCTGCTCGAAGGTCGTGACCTCGTATGTCTTCTTCTTCATGTCGAGGTCGTAGATTTTTTCTTCGACGCCAGTCCACGATACGTCCGACCGTATCGTTGAAGGTCGCCTTGCGATCGCCTTTGACCGCGTTGCTGGAGACCAACCCTTCCTTCGCGGCTTTGCCGGCGAACAGGTTGATCATCCGACCAAGAGTGCCTTCGAACTTGACTTGCGATTTGTCCTTGGTTTTGACTTCGGCGCGGGCGGTCAGCGCACCAGCCGCAACGAAGGTGAGGGCCAGGGCACACGTCGTCAACAGGCGTTTCATCAACAGTCCTCCGTGGGGTGCGAGAGTCCGTAGGGGTGCGCTACATTCTAGCGCGCGTGCGCCCCGAGCGCGAAATTGGCCGGTATACGTGGACCGCCGCAGGAAACTGACGAGTCGTTAACAGATGGCCGGCAACGCCCGTCCTCCAGTGAAGATGGAGATTGCCGTCGTGGGCTCCGCGCCGCCACGGCCGTCCTCGACGGCTGAGCGCTTCGGAACCGCCCATGCGACAGAGGATGCACGCCTCGTCGAGCAGGCCAGCGCCGGGGACGAGTCGGCGTTCGCGCGGCTGTACGAGCGATACGCGCGGATGGTTCACGGCATTCTGCTGGCGCGCGTGGGTCGGACGGACGCCGAGGATCTCGTCCAGGACGTCTTCTTCGCGGCCTGGCACCGGCTCAAAGCGCTCAGAGATCCTGCGGCGTTCGGCGGCTGGCTGGCCACGATCGCACGCAACCGTGCCACCGATCATCACCGGCGGGGCACGGACTACGAGGAGCTGCCGGATCATCTCGAAGCGCGCGATGCCACGGCCGCGCGAACCGAGGCGCTCGTGATTCTTGGAATCATCAGGACGCTTCCCGAGGCGTATCGCGAGACGCTGGTGCTGCGGCTCGTGGAGGGGATGACCGGGCCGGGAATCGCCGAGCGCACCGGGCTGACGCCTGCCTCGGTGCGCGTCAATCTGCACCGGGGACTGCGTCTCCTGAGGGAGAAACTGGAAGCATGACATCCGATCGACACGACGACTATCTGTGGGATGGAACCGGAGAACCGGATCCTGAGGTCGTGCGTCTCGAACAGGTGCTCGGCACGTTGCGGCATGACGGGCCGCTGGGCGGGCTGCCACCGTTCACGGTCGATGCCCGCTCGATGCCGGATGCGCCGGCAAGCTTGGGCCGGCGGGTTTGGTACGCCGTCTCGACTCTCGCGGCCGCCGCCGGACTGATTCTGATGGCCGGCGCGGCGTGGCTGACCGTGCTTCAGCCTCGAATAGGATGGGCCGTCGAACCGCTCGCCGGCGATCCTGTCGTCGACGGTCAGAGCGTCGGACGGAACTCGAGACTTGCCGTCGGCGGATGGCTCGAGACCGACACGGCCTCGCGCGCACGAATCAACGCGGGCCCCATCGGCCGCATCGTCGTCGAGCCAAACACGCGCGTGCAGCTCGTCGAGGCGAGGGGCCGCGAGCATCGCATCGGCGTTGGCGCAGGGCACGATCCACGCGCGCATCTGGGCGCCGCCGAAGTTCTTCTACGTGAACACGCCCGCGGCCGTGGCCGTCGATCTCGGCTGTGCCTACACGCTGCATGTCGATCCCGATGGTTCGGGCCTCGTGCGTGTGACGCACGGCTGGGTGGCGTTTCAGACGGCGACAGAGAGTCCTTCATTCCGGAGCAGGGGGTGTGCGCCACACGGCCGGGGGTCGGGCCCGGCACGCCTCGTTACGAGGATGCGCCCGACGTCTATGCCGCCGCCCTCGATCTGCTGGACTTCGGCGATCCATCCGATTCCGGCCGCGGCGGGGCGCTCGACCTCGTGCTCTCGCGCGCCCGCCCACGCGACGCGCTCACGCTCTGGCACCTGCTTCGACGCGGCTCGCCCGACGAGCGAGCTCGCGTCTACGAGCGCATGACATCGGTCTCTCCGCCGCCGTCCGGCGTCACGCGAGAAGCGATTCTGCGCCGCGATCGATCAGCCATCGACGCCTGGTGGAACAGCCTCGGCCTCGATAGCACGACGTGGTGGCGGATGTGGAAAAAGGACTGGTGAGTTCAGTCCGCATCTGAAAGCACGCCTCCGTCACACCGGCCTCATAACGGAGGGGTCGCGCTCATCTCTGACTTCTGCATAAAGATGCATCAAGAATGCGCACTCTTGCATCTAAATGCACACTCTTGCACAGCGTCAGCCTCTCGGCTAGTATCGTCAGCCTGGATTTCGGCTCGATCGAAAACCAGGAAAGCCACAATCCCGTGAAAAATCTGCCGGTAGTCAGGATGGTGCGCACGCTCGGCGTCAGGCTTTGTTGCGTCCTGGGCGTAGTGTGCCTGCTCTGCGTGCTGGAGCCCACGTTTACGCAGGATACGTACGTTGTGGTCGATCTCGCCACGCTGGATCAGGTTCAGGGTGGGAGGGTTCGGGGAGTCAATGAGGCCGGCGAGATTGTCGGGACGGTCCGCACGCAGGCCGGCAGGCGCGGTTTTCGGCTGGGTGCCTTCGAGAGCGCGACTTCGCCGACCAAGAATGAAAGGCTCGACGGTTT
Source organism: uncultured Acidobacteriota bacterium (assembly GCA_963710415.1). GTDB lineage: Bacteria > Acidobacteriota > Vicinamibacteria > Vicinamibacterales > 2-12-FULL-66-21 > CAVQAH01. Next base: position 4,692 of record CAVQAH010000009.1, read on the forward strand.
CGCCGGCGCCGATGCGAGTGCCGCGAACGCTATCAACGAAAAAGGATATGTAGTTGGGGCTGCGAACACTGACACTGGGATCCGGGCCTACCTGTGGACTCGCAAGGACGGCTTCATCGACCTCGGTGCGTTGCCCGGCGACGCTGGCAGCGAAGCCTGGGCCATCAACAAACAAGACGAGGTCGTCGGCTATTCGAGCGGGCCTAGTGGTATCCAAGCGGTGCTCTGGGAAAGCAACGGAAGCATTCAGGGGTTAGGCCAGCTCCGCCCGGATGACTACAGCCGCGCCTATGCGATCAACGACAACGGTGACGTGGTCGGAACCTCGGGCCAGACCAATTCACTTCGGGCGTTTCTGTGGACCCGCAACAGTCAGATGGAGGATCTCGGTGCACTAGACGGCCACGATCAAAGCTTCGCCACAGGAATCAACCTCTCTGGGCGGGTCGTCGGCTACTCCAGCGGCGCGCTGGGAGATCACGCATTTCTCTGGTCGAAGAGATACGGGGATGGAGGGCCTGGGAACGCTCACGGGTGGCGTCTACAGCAGGGCGCTGGCCATCAATGAGCCCGGAGACATCGTGGGCGTATCCGATAGTCCTGTCGGAAATCGGGCCGTACCTGTGGACACGCCACGGGGAGATGTGGGACCTCAATCAGCTGATTCCCGCCGGAAGTAATTTCGTTCTCACGGAAGCCGTCAGCATCAACAATCAGGGACAGATACTCGCGATTGGTCAAACCGGGAAAGCAATGAGCAAACAGGAACACGATCACAGTCGCGAGGAAGAGCCAACTCGAGTATTTCTCCTGACGCGGTGATGTTTTCGAAGCGATGTTTCGGCGGTCCGTTTTCCCTATGCGCCTCAGACTTGCTCTTCTGCCCGTCTCGTGTCTGTGCCTGGCTGTATCGTTTCCCCTGCTGTGGGGCAACGCCGCCGCGCAAGGAAATCCGTCCGTCGTAGGCCGCTGGTCCCCTTATCCCAACCTGCCTTTCTTCCCCGTGCACGCCCACCTGCTCCCGACCGGGAAGGTGGCAATCTGGCCCGGCGATATCCAGGCTGGTGGCGTCTCCGGCAACGACATGCACACGTGGGATCCCGCGAACGGAGCCACCGTCCAGGTGTCCTCGCCTGGCTACGATGTGTTCTGCACCGGCCACGTCTTTCTTGCCGATGGCCGACTGTTCGTCGTGGGTGGACACATTCAGAACAATGTTGGTCTCCCGAACGCGAGCACGTGTACGACGCTGTCAACAATCTCTGGACGAGCGTCCCTCCGATGAGTGCCGGACGCTGGTATCCAACGGCCACGCTATTGGGGAATGGCGATGCCCTGGTCGTCTCCGGAACCATCAATAACAACCTCGGCGAGAATACCCTTCCTTCGGTCTATCAAGTTCAAAGTAATACCTGGCGCGACCTGACCAGCGCGCAGCTCTTCCTGGGCCTCTACCCCCGAATGCACCTGGCGCCTGACGGCAGAGTGTTCAACTCGGCGCCGAGCGTTCTCACGCGGTCCCTGAATACATCCGGCACCGGAGGGTGGACCGTCATTGCGAATCACGTCGTCAATGTTGAGCGCGACTATGGGTCGTCGGTGACGTACGGCGCGGGCAAGATCCTGGTCGCCGGCGGGGCTGATCCGCCCACCGCGACGGCCGAAGTGATCGACCTCAACGTGCCTATTCCTGCCTGGCGCCAGGTGTCATCCATGGCGTTCCCTCGGCGGCAACACAATGCGTCGGTACTGCCGGATGGAAAAGTGCTCGTCACAGGTGGGACCAGTGGACCCGGTTTCAACAATGCCGATACTCCCGTGTTCGCCGCCGAAATGTGGGACCCGGACGCTGAAACCTGGACGACGATGGCGAGCGCGCAGATTCCGCGGCTGTATCACTCGACCCTGGTTCTGCTGCCCGATGGGAGGCTGCTGAGTACCGGGGGGAACGGCTATACGCAACCCGAGGTTTACGAGCCGCCGTACTGTTCGCCGGGGCGCGACCGACGATTAGCGCGACGCCTGCCAGCGTGGTGCACCAACAGACGTTCTTCGTGGGGACGCCAAACGCCGCCGCTGTAACTCAAGTGAGCCTGGTGAGTCTGCCCTCGGTCACTCACGCCTTCGACCAGAATCAACGGTTCAACCGTCTAAGCTTTACCCGCGTGGCCGGTGGCTTGAATGTCGTCGCACCGTCCGCGAACCTGGCGCCCCCAGGCCCCTACATGCTGTTCATCCTGAACAGCACTGGCGTGCCTTCGGTGGCGTCGATAGTGCGAACAACCGCGGCGGCTGCTAGTGTCCCAACGCTCACGTCGCTGTCACCGAACAGCGCGGCGGTCAATGGGCCTGCGTTCACGCTGACGGTCAACGGCGATGGCTTTGTCTCTGGCTCGGTGGTCAGATGGAACGGCACAGCGCGACCGACGACCGTCGTGAGCGGCTCGAGGCTCACGGCGGCGATTCCGGCCAGCGATTTCGTGACGGCCGGGTTTCGTCAAATCACCGTCTTGAATCCGGGCGGCGCGACCTCCAACGCCCTGTCCTTTCCTGTCAATGCCTTTACGGTGAGCCCGGCGACGATCGCCGCGGGCGGCACGGTCACCGCCACTTGGAGTGGGCTCGCTTCGCCGGCGGGGACGGACCGGATTGGCCTCTACGTCCCGGGCGCAGCGAATTCTGCCTTTCTTGCGTGGATGTACGTCAGTTGCTCACAGACAGCCGGCAGTCCCCGAGCGAGCGGCTCCTGCCCCTTTCCAGTGCCGAGCTCATTGGCCGTTGGCAGTTATGAGCTGAGACTCGTGAGGAACCAGACGTTCACGCTGCTTTTGACGAGCAATGTCTTCAGCGTTGAACCACCACCTGGCGCCACTCTCAGTGTGAATCAGACCGGTATCCCGAGCGGCGGCACGCTTACCGCCACTTGGAGCGGGATCGCCGGACCTTCAGCCTTGGACTGGATCGCCCTATATCCTCCGGGCAGCGACAATTACTCGTATCTCGCATGGATGTACGTCAGCTGCTCGCAGACACCGGGTAGTCCACGCGCTTCGGGTTCATGCCCCTTTACGGTGCCGAGTACGCTCGCGCCGGGCAACTACCAGCTTCGACTGTTGGCCAATGACCTCTACGACGACCTGGCGACGAGCAGCGTCTTTTCAGTGGGCGCTTCACCCGGCATTCTGCAGCTGAGCGCGGCGAGCTACAGCGTGGCTGAAAACGGAGGCTCGGCGACGGTCACTATTACCCGCACAGGCGGCCCGGGGCGGTGGGCGTCACGGTGGCCACCGGGAACGGCACGGCGACCGCGCCGGCCGACTACACGGCGGTGAGCCAGACGGTGAGCTTTGCCGCGGGCGATACCGCGAACAAAACGGTCTCGATTCCGATCGTGGACGACGCGCTGGTGGAAGGGAACGAGACGATGATCGTGGCGCTGAACAGCCCCACGGGCGGGGCGACGCTCGGCGCCCAACCACGGCGGTGCTGACCATCACCGATAACGACGTGGCGCCGCCCGGGACGCTGCAGCTCAGCGCGGCGACCTACAGCGTGGCCGAAAACGGCGGCTCGGCGACGATCACCGTCACGCGGACCGGCGGCAGCGCGGGCGCGGTGGGCGTCACACTGGCCACCAGCAACGGCACCGCGACGGCGCCGGCGGACTACACGGCGGTGACCAGACGGTCAGCTTCGCTGCCGGCGACACGGCCAACAAGACCGTCACCATTCCGATCGTGAACGACACGGCGGTGGAGGCGAACGAAACCGTGAATGTGGCGCTGAGCGCGCCCACCGGAGGCGCAACGGTTGGAGTCCCAGTACGGCGGTGCTCACGATCGCCGACAACGACGCACCACCGCCTGGCACGCTGCAGCTCAGCGCGGCGACCTACAGCGTGGCCGAGAACGGCGGCTCGGCGACGATCACCGTCACGCGGACCGGCGGCAGCGCCGGGGCGGTGGGCGTCACGGTGGCCACGAGCAATGGCACCGCGACGGCGCCCGCCGACTACACGGCGGTGAGCCAGACGGTGAGCTTCGCGGCCGGCGACACGGCCAACAAGACCGTCACCATTCCGATCGTCAACGACACGGCGGTGGAGGCGAACGAAACGGTGAATGTGGCGCTGAGCGCGCCCACCGGCGGCGCAACGCTTGGTATGCCGAGCACGGCGGTGCTCACCATCACCGATAACGACGTCGCGCCGCCCGGGACACTGCAGCTCAGCGCGGCGACCTACAACGTGGCCGAGAATGGCGGCACCGCGACGATCACCGTCACGCGGACCGGGGGCAGCGCCGGGGCGGTGGGCGTGACGGTGGCCACGAGCAATGGCACGGCGACGGCGCCCGCCGACTACACGGCGGTGAGCCAGACGGTGAGCTTCGCGGCGCGGCGACACGGCGAACAAGACGGTCACCATTCCGATCGTCAACGACGCGGCGGTGGAGGCGAACGAAACGGTGAATGTGGCGCTGAGCGCGCCCACGGGCGGCGCGACGCTCGGTACGCCGAGCACGGCGGTGCTGACCATCACCGATAACGACGTCGCGGCGCCCGGGACACTGCAGCTCAGCGCGGCGACCTACAGCGTGGCCGAGAATGGCGGCACCGCGACGATCACCGTCACGCGGACCGGCGGCAGTGCCGGGGCGGTGGGCGTCACGGTGGCCACGAGCAATGGCACGGCGACGGCGCCGGCGGACTACACGGCGGTGAGCCAGACGGTGAGCTTTGCCGCGGGCGATACCGCGAACAAGACGGTCACCATTCCGATCGTGGACGACGCGCTGGTGGAAGGGAACCAGACGGTGAATGTGACGGTGAGCGCGCCCACCGGCGGGGCGACGCTCGGCACGCCGAGCACGGCGGTGCTGACCATCACCGATAACGACGTCGCGGCGCCCGGGACGCTACAGCTCAGCGCGGCGACCTACAGCGTGGCGGAGAACGGCGGCTCGGCGACGATCACCATCACCCGGACGGGCGGCAGCGCCGGGGCGGTGGGCGTCACGGTGGCCACGAGCAATGGCACGGCGACGGCGCCCGCGGACTACACGGCGGTGAGCCAGACGGTGAGCTTTGCCGCGGGCGATACGGCGAACAAGACGGTCACCATTCCGATCGTGAACGACACGCCGGTGGAAGGGAACGAGACGGTGAATGTGACGATGAGCGCGCCCACAGGGGGGCGACGCTGGGTACGCCCAGCACGGCGGTGCTCACCATCACCGATAACGACGTCGCGGCGCCCGGGACGCTTCAGCTCAGCGCGGCGACCTACAGCGTGGCGGAAAACGGCGGCACCGCAACGATCACCATCACCCGCACGGGCGGCAGCGCCGGGGCCGTGGGCGTCACGGTGGCCACGAGCAATGGCACGGCGACGGCACCCGCCGACTACACGGCGGTGAGCCAGACGGTGAGCTTTGCCGCGGGCGATACCACGAACAAGACCGTCTCCATTCCGATCACCAACAATGCCGTCAGTGAGCCTAGCGAGACAGTGAATCTGAATCTGAGCGCTCCCACGGGGGGAGCGACGCTTGGCACTCCGGCCTCAGCGGTCCTGACCATTTCCGACGATGACTCCCCCGCCTTGCCAGCGTTGACGGTCAGCCCGCCGACGATTGTACAAGGCGGATCGGTGACCACTACCTGGAGTGGGATATCCAACCCGACCTCTCTTGACTGGATCGCGCTCTATACTCCCAGCGCAGCCAATACTGACTATATCGCCTGGATCTATGTCAGTTGCTCGCAGACGCCTGGCAGCGCGGCGGCTTCCGGATCGTGCGCCTTCGTCGTGCCCTCAACCGTAGCCACAGGCACGTATCAGTTCCGACTTCTCGCGAACGATCAGTTGTCGGTGCTGGCGACCAGTAATTCCTTCACCGTTACCGCGCCGGCCGGTCCCCCGCTCACGGTGAGCCCGACGACGATTGTGCGCGGCGGGTCGGTCACCGCTTCCTGGAGCGGGATTTCCACGCCGACAGCATTTGACTGGATCGCGCTCTATTCTCCAGGCGCAGCCAATACCGCCTACATCGATTGGATCTATGTGAGTTGTTCGCAGACGCCTGGCAGCCCGGCGGCCTCCGGATCGTGTGCCTTTGTGGTGCCTTCCACCATCCCTGCAGGCACATATGAGCTGCGACTTCTCGCAAACGATCGGTACTCGGTGCTGTCCACCAGCAACGCCTTCACGGTCCTGTCACAAGAACATTAGGAGGACGGGGACGACCCACGACCTTCTCGCCGGGGCGTTCCGCGTTAGTAGTGTCCGGCTTCAGCCGGACCTTCAGCAATCGTAACGATCGCACACTGTGCTTGCGTCCTCCCGTGTGGAGGCCGCCGATGCGAAGGATAGGGCTGACGCGCCGAAGCCACGGGACGTGTCGAAGGCGGGCCAAGGGCGCGGGCTGGCTGCTGCTGATGGTGTTTATCGTCAGCCAGTTCGTACGCCCGCGCGCACGAATCCTGCAACCGGATCCCGTGCGCAGTCTTCTCCACGTTCGTCCGATTCCCGCCCACGTCGCATCGACACTCGATCGCGCCTGCCGCGATTGCCATTCGAACGACACGCGAATGGCCCTGGTACAGCAACGTGGCGCCGGTGTCATGGTTCGTGATCGATCACGTCAACCATGGGCGCAGTCATTTCAATTACTCCGACTGGTCTCGTTACGACGCGGAAGAAAGCCGCCGCCTGCTCGCGACCATGTGCCGTCTGGCGCGCGAACAGGAGATGCCGCTGTCGTCTTACACCTGGATGCACCGCCAGTCCCGCCTGCGCCCCGCGGACATCGACGCGCTCTGCTCCTGGACAGCGAACCCTCGTCGTGAACCCGCCTCGCCGCGCAGCGCGCCGCCCAGAAAAATCCGATCCCCCTGCCATTTGATCGTCGCTGCTCACAAACGCGGCGGACTTGGTGCGTGGCGTCGTACCATGGCTCCGCGAGCGTCGCCGGATACGGCCGCGCGGACGCGCAATAGACATGGGCGGGCGGCCGCTGGCCGAGCGCTTCGTGCGGGCGCTCGTAATTGAAGTCGCGGCACACGCGATCGAAGCGCTGACGCTGCTGGCGCACGGTCGCCGCCGGTGGCGTCACGCCCTCTTCTTGCAGCGTGAGATGAAACCGCTCATGCCGCCCATTCTGCTCCGGGTGACCGGGGTCAATGCGATTCAGCTCAATTCCGAGTTTCAGCCACCACACCGCCAGGGAGAGAGACGCCCCGGCCCTTTCGTGGCGAAGGGCGATCCGTTATCCGTGCGCACGGTGCGGGGCAGCCCATAGGTCCGAAACGCACGCTCAAACCACGGCCGCACGCCGTGGGTGGTCGGGGCTACGATCCGACAACACACCACGAAGCGACTGCAAGCGTCGACCACGGTCAGCGGGTCGCACCGCGTGCCGTCGCCGTGCGGAACCAGCCCTTAAAGTCGGCCGTCCACACCTCATTCGGGGCGGTCGCCGCGCGCAGCGGGTCGGTCAACGGCAGCACATACCGCGTCCGGCGCCGCGGCTGACTGAGACCTTCGCGGCGCAAGAGGTCCCCGATCGTCCTCGCCGCCGGCCAGGCCCGCTCGGGCGCCCGCTGACGCAACAGCGCCCGCAACTTTTCGGGACCGCGACGCGGATGCGCACGCCGCAACGCCAGCACCGCCGCACGGACATCCGCGGACATTGCGCGCCCATGCGCGTGAGGCGCCCGCGACTGCTCCGCTAACCCGTGCGCAGGATCGGCTTGGTAGCGCGCCACCCATTTATAGGCCGTCTTCCGACTGATCGCATAGCGGTGCGCCAGCTCGGTCATCGTCCATTCCTCGTGTAGCCAGTCAGCGATAAACGCGACACGCTGATCCATGGGACAGGTCTCCTTCCACGGCATCGGACAGCTCGACCTCCTCACTGCCCATCACACCTGTTACCCATGTATCCAGTCTAGCTTTTTACCTTTCTATCCGGTTCGGACCAACCCCCGTCGTGAACCCTCGTCGTGAACCCTCGTCGTGAACCCTCGTCCTGAACCCCCGTCGTGAACCCTCGTCCTGAACCCCCGTGTGAACCCGTAAACCTGCACTAGAATGTGCGGATGCCTCACGCTGCCGCGACCATTGCGTGTGCCGCCTTGCTTCTCTTCATGCAGACCTCATCCAAACAGATCATCATGACGAAACCTGCACCTGTTGGGCCATACAGCCCGGCCACGAAGGCCGGCGGGTTCATCTATGTCTCGGGCACGCTCGCACAGGATGCCAACGGGGACATGGTTGGCAAGGGCGACGTTGCCGCGCAGACGCGGCAGGTCGTCGAGCGCATGCGCGAGGTACTGGCGGCGAGCGGATCGTCGCTGGAGCAGGTGGTTGCCGTCACCGTCTATCTGAAGTCCGCCGGGGACTTCGCGGCCATGAACGACATCTACAAGACGTTCTGGCCGGCGAACCCGCCGACGCGGACGACGGTGATCAGCGACCTCGTGCTGCCTGAGGCGCTGGTCGAGATGAGCATGATCGCGGTTCCTACGGGCGCCGAGCGCGTGGTCATCCATCCCGAAGGCTGGATGAAGTCGCCGAATCCGTACAGCTATGCCATCAAGAGTGGCGACACGGTGTTTCTCTCCGGGCTCGTTTCGCGAAACGGACGCGACAACAGCGTCGTGCCGGGCGACATTACCGCACAAACGAAGACGGTCATGGACAACGCCGGCGAGATCCTGAAAGCCGCGGGCATGACGCACGCGAACGTCGTCAGCGCGCGCGTCTATCTGCCGGACACGTCCGTCTTCCAGCAGATGAACGAAGCGTACCGGACGTATTTCCCGTCAGCCCCGCCCGCGCGCGCGACGGTGAAGATGGGCCTCGCGGGCAGTCAGTATGCCGTCGAGATCACGATGGTGGCGTCGGCCGCAAAGCGCGAGGTCATCTCGGATGGCCGTCCGGCGAACCCGAACCTGAGCGCGGCGATCCGCGCCGGCAACCGCGTGTACCTGTCGGGGATGCTCGGAAACACGCCAGAGACCAAGGGTGACACGGCGGCGCAGACGCGCGAGACGCTGGCCCGCATCCGTGGCGCGCTGGGAGCAGCAGGATGCACGCCGGCCGACGTGGTCGACGCCATCGTGTACCTGACGGACCTCCAGAATTTTGCGGCGATGAACGGTCCATACCGCGAGTTCTTCCAGAAAGACTTCCCGGCCCGCGCGACGGTGCAGTCGGGCCTCGTCGCGCCAGACGGCCTCGTCGAGATCATGTTCACGGCGGTGAAACAGTGAAGCTGCCCCTGGGGCGTGACGTGTTCGAGTCGGCATTCGAGCTGGTCGCCCCGCACACCCATCGGACGCCGCTGCTGACGTCGCGCATGCTCAGCGACCGAAGCGGGTTCGATGTTCGGCTGAAGGCCGAGATGTTTCAGCGCACGGGCTCGTACAAGATTCGCGGACCGTTGAACAAGTTCTCGCATCTGTCCGATGAACAGCGCGCGCGGGGTGTGGTGTGCTCGTCGGCGGGGAACCATGCCCAGGGTGTCGCGCTCGCCGCCCGGATCTACGGGATCAACGCGGTGGTCGTGATGGCCGAGAACGCCACGGCGTCGAAAGTCGCCGCGACGCGTGGTTATGGCGCGGAAGTGGTGCGCCACGGGCAGATCTGGGACGAGGCGAACGAGAAGGCCAAGGAACTGGTCCGCGATCGCGGCCTCACCTACGTCCACCCGTTCGACGATCTCGACCTGATCGCGGGCCAGGGGACGCTCGGGCTCGAAGTCGTCCGCGACTGGCCCGACGTGGACATCATCGTGGTGCCGATCGGTGGCGGAGGATTGATCTCCGGCGTGGCGATGGCTGCTCGCGCGCTCAAGCCGAACGTCAAGATCATCGGCGTCGAGTCCTCCGGCGCGCCGGGAATGTACGACAGCGTTCGCGCCGGATCCGTCGTGACGCTCGACAAGGTCGACTGCATCATCGACGGTCTGCGCGTGAAGCGGGTCGGCGAAACGACATTCGAGGTCGTGCGCCGCTACGTGGACGAGATCGTGACGCTGCCCGACGCGCGCATCTTCGATGCGATGATCTGGATCATGACCCACGCCAAGCTCGTCGTCGAGGGTGCAGCAGCAGCACCGGTCGGCGCGTTGCTCGATGGCCTCGTCAAGGCGCCATCTGGCACGAAGGTGGCGTGCGTGTTGAGCGGCGGCAACGTCGACCTGGAACAGTTGCGCGGGCTGCGTTGGAATTGAACGGGGCGTCCGGTCAACTCCCAACCTCCAACTTCGCCAAGGACGCGGACGATCGTGCGAGTCGGAGTTCAGTCAGCAGGACCCAGTCTCATGGCCGACTCACGCATTCGAATCGGCATCTCCGCCTGCCTCCTCGGACAGGAGGTTCGATTCGATGGCGGGCACAAGCGCGACACGTTCCTCACGGAGGTCCTCGGTCCACACGTCGAGTGGGTGCCGGTCTGCCCTGAAGTCGAAGTCGGCATGGGGACCCCGCGCGAGACGCTCCGGCTCGTTCGCCCGAACCGGTCGAGCAACGAGCTCCGCATGGTCACGACGCGGACGGCCATCGACTACACCGATCGCATGAATAGCTGGGCGGCCAGGCGCGTAGAGGAGCTGGCCTCCGAGGACCTGTCCGGCTATGTTCTGAAGAAGGATTCGCCGAGCTGCGGCATGGAACGCGTCAAAGTCTACCCGGCGACCGGCATGCCCGATCGGTCTGGGCGTGGGCTGTTTGCCACGGCGTTGAAGAACCGCTTTGGTTCGCTTCCGGTCGAAGAAGAGGGCCGCCTCACCGACCCGCGCCTTCGCGAGAATTTCATCGAGCGGGTGTTTGCCTATCGCCGGCTCACGGATCTCTTCGCTGGAAACTGGAACACGGGCGCACTCGTCCGCTTCCACACGTCGCACAAGATGGCGCTTCTCGCGCACTCGACGACGGCGTACAACGAGCTGGGACGGCTGGTGGCGGGCGCGAAGGCGGTCGGCAAGCGCGAACTGCGCGAGCGTTACGAACGGCTCTTCATGGAGACGCTCACGCTGATGGCGACCACACGCAAACACACCAACGTGCTGGCCCATATGGCAGGCCACCTCAAGCGTCTGCTGGACGACGGCTCGAAGCGTGAGTTGCGCCAATCAATCGACGAGTACCGGCGAGGGCTGGTGCCGCTCGTCGTTCCCCTGACGCTGATTCGCCACCACGTTCGCGTGCACGCTGTCGAGTATCTCGCCGGCCAGACCTACCTCGAGCCGCATCCACGCGAGCTGATGCTGCGCAATCATGTCTGACGTTCCCGCGCGGTCAGCGGTGGCAAAGTTCACGACGGTTCCAGTACAGCGAATCGGCCGGCAGCGCGCCGGTGCGGCCGAGGATCTTGCAGCGGTCGAGGAACCGCTCGAAGTTCGGCTGCACGGCCAATCGTTTGCCGTGATCATGCGCACGCCTGGCGACGACCGCGCGTTGACCGCAGGTTTCCTGCTGTCGGAGGGCATCGTGGCCGGCCCCGACGATCTCGGTGCCGTCGAGCATTGCCGCCATCCCGATCATCCGGAAACGCACAACGTCGTCGACGTGTTCCTCCACGGTGAAGCGGCATCGGGCCTCGCGCGCCTCCTCGGCGAGCGCCGCAACGTGCTCACGAACTCGTCGTGTGGCCTGTGCGGACGGGTCACCATCGAGTCGCTGCAGCAGCGAGCGCGCCCCATCACCAGCACGTGGACGATGACGCGCGAGATCGTGGCGGCCTTGCCCGACCGCCTTCGCGAACGTCAGGTGACGTTCGCGGAAACCGGTGGTCTTCACGCCGCCGGTCTGTTCCAGACAGACGGCACCTGCGAGCTGATCGCCGAAGATGTGGGCCGTCACAACGCCGTGGACAAGGTGGTCGGCGCGATGCTGATGGAGAACCGCGTGCCGCTCACTGCGCACGCGCTCGTGGTCAGCGGCCGGACGTCCTTCGAGATCGTGCAGAAGGCGTGGGTGGCAGGCATCGCGCTCGTCTGCGCCGTGTCCGCGCCGTCGAGCCTGGCGATCGAGCTGGCGCAGGAAGCAGGCATCACATTGCTGGGATTCGTGCGCGATGGCGGATTCAACGTCTACTCGCACCCGGCGCGCATCGAGTGACGCTCCAAACGGATCAACTTCCAACTTCCAATTCCCAACTCCCAAGGTTCTCGGAGGCGATCGACTTAGAGTGCTTTGGGAGTTGGGCGTTGGGAATTGGGAGTTGATCCCTCACCCCACGCGCATCAACAGCAAGATAAATAAGAGCCCGTTCGCAAAGTGCCCCAGCCAGCAGATGCGGCACTGATGGCCGTTGACGATCAGGCTCCGGCCGAGGAACGCGCTCATCGCGACAGCAGGGACGGTCATTACGGCCAGCAGGAGAGGCGGCCAGCCGAGGATCAGTCCAGCCGCCAGCAGCACATACAGCGCGATACCGAGCGAGGCGTTGGGAACACCGAGCAGCCGTGAGCGCGGGCTGCGGAACAGTACGGAACACCCACCGTCTTCGAGTCGGCAGATTTCCGGGCCGGTCAGCCAGCCGGGAAGCACTCGATAATGTCCATACAGCGCGGCGGTCGCGGCGGCAAGTCCGAGGATCAGCGCGAGCCAGATAAGCGTCAAGAGTCCACCGATCGTCAATCGCCAGCCGACGGCTGGCACGTCGGACACCAGTAGGTGAGCCGTGCATCGCTGCCGCTTGCTTTGACCTGGATCGCGCTGCCGCACCTGCGGCAACCCTTTCGCGCCCGACCGTAGACCCAGAGGCGCTCCGCGGGGTCGTCGCGCCTGGTCGTCCGGCGGTAGCCGGCGTAGGTCGTCATCGGCGCCAGCTTTTCCGTGACATTCGCCTGAAGGAAGCGGCGCGCGGTGTCGACGAGGCATTCGATCTGTCCGTCACTGAGATCGCCCGTCCGCGAAAAGGGGTTGACGCCACAAGCGAAGAGCACCTCTGACTTGTAGACGTTGCCCACACCGGCCATCACGCGCTGATTCAGAAGCACGTCGCCGATTGCCGCGTCGCCCCGCTCGCGCATCCGGCGGACCGTTTCGGTGCGATCGAACGTGTCGCCAAGCAGGTCCGGGCCGAGGCGCCGCAACTCGTCGTGCCGAGCGAGATCTCGCGTTCTCACGAACTCCGCGACGGGGATATTGAAGCCGACTGCCTCGAATTCCTTCGTCGCCACCAGCACGCGCATATCCCGCCGCGCCCGCTGCCAGGTTTCCCCCGGCCTGTAGATATGCCAGCTTCCGTTCATGCGCATGTGCGTCCGCAGGACGTGTCCACCGGAAAAGTACATCAGCATGTGTTTGCCGGCGGCGGTCACCCGCTCGATGGTCCGTCCGGTAATGGGCTCGTCGTCGTGCACACGGGTCAGCGCTGGGAAAACGGATTCGAAGCGCTCGACGACGTGGCCGGAGAGGGCACGATGGAGCGTGCGGGCGGCTCGAAATATCGTGTCGCCTTCAGGCATGCCGGCGCATCTGGTAACCCATCGCTGACGGGCTGAATCCAGCGTCGACGAGATAGGTTGCGAGCGGGTGCTCAGGGGACGGGACGCCGTTGATCTCGGCAATGAGCATCGGGAGTCGGCCGTCCTCGTCGGTTCCGAGTGACGCGAGCGTCGACGCGAGGGCCTTGGCCGTTGTGGAGCGTGCCGGTTCGTCCTCCGGCAGCCAGGCCAGCAACTGACGTGCGCCGCGGCTGATGTAGGCGGTGAGTCCGCCGTTGATCACGATGACCAGCGCGCCGACCGTCCGCGTTGGACCACGGCCGGCTTCGTCCGGCACGCCGCTCTGCGGCCAGCGCAGGATCGTTCCGTAAGGATTGGCCGGGTCGGTGGCCGACAGCACGACCACTTCCGGCGTCTCTGGCGTGTCTCTGAGCGAGCGCAACAGGTCGAGCGCCGCCGGCAGAGCGAACTGGGTCGCGCCGACGCCTCCGACGAAATACCCTCTGCGGATCCGGCCGGAATCCTCCATGGCCTTGAGCACGTCGTAAACGGCGCTGAATCCTCCGGCGACGCCTTCAGCCGCCGCGACCTCGCGCGTGAGGACGCCGTAGCGTGACAGCAGTTGCTGCGCCAGGGCGGTTGCCGACTCGGTGGGTGATGGAACGTTCCTCACCCGATCGCTCACCAGCGACCATCGTCCTTCGGCCGACGGCGGCGCGACGCGGCGGCTTCTGAAGGAGCGTCCTGGCTGTGGCCGCCGCGACCGGCGTTCGGGTGGCCGCGTGAATGCGCGCAACGCGTGAAACGTGTCGTTGGTAATCGCGCCTCTCCACACGAGGTTCCACAACGCGTCGACCGTCTCGTTGGGATACCCGCCTCCGGAGGCGTCATGCACGGCGTTGAAGAACGATGCGCCGTTCTTCTCCAGATGCGCGACGATCGCGCGCTCCCGGTCGGGGAGTTCATCGAGGGCGGCCGGACGGCGAAGGCGAGCAAGGTGATCGGTCAAGAACAGCGCGAGCCGTCCATCGCGTTCGCCCAGCGGCTCGATCCCGCACCAGACGACTTCCCCTGCCGCCGTCAGCGCATCGAGATCGGCGGGGTTGTAGCGCTCGACGCGGGTCCTGAGGATCTCGGATTCCAAAATTGACGCCGGAAGCGGCGTCCCCTGCAGGTTTTCGATCGTGTCGAGCAGCGCGTCGAGGCCCGCCCTCGGCCTGACGACCCCCTGCCACGTCGTGAGGAGTCTCCCGAGCACAGCGGGCTCGACGGGTTCGACCTGCTTTCTGATCTTGGCGAGCGATCGGCGGCGAATCGACGACAGGGTGTCTGGATCGCACCACTCCCGGCCGGTGGCACCGGGGCGAAACTCGCCCTCGATCAGCCGGCCGGCGGCGGCCAGGTCCTTGAGAATGGTCTCGGCCGTGGATCGCCCGAGCCCGTATCGCTCGGCGAACTCGGTCGTCGTGAACGGCGCATGCGTTCGTGCGTAGCGGCGGGCGAGATCGTGCGCGGCGTGCGGCGCCGGTTCGAGCAAGACCTCCGGCAGACCGGGCGGAAGCGGCACTCCAAGCGCGTCACGGTAGCGGCTGGCGTATTCGATCGGAATCAGACGAGGCGCGCCGGCGATGCTGACCGACAGGGCGCGGCGGGATCGCGTCAGCTCGTCGATCGCGACGGATGCGTCGACGACGCTCCTGGCGGCCACCTCGTCCGACGTCAGATCCCCGAGCCTGAGCAGCAGGTCGTGGACGCCATCGGTCGTTCTGGCGCGGTAATCCTCGGCAAGCTGTTGCAGCTGGCTCTCGACGTCTGCGATCGCATCCGCATCGAGCAGTTCGCGCAGTTCAGCCTCGCCGAGCAGTTCGCGCAGCTGCGCCTGATCGATGGCCAGCGCTTGTGCCCGCCGCTCCGCGAGCGGTGCGTCGCCGTCGTACAGATAGTTGGCGACGTACCCGAACAGCAGCGACGAGGCGAACGGGGAGGGGATCGTCGAGTCGACGGTGACTGTCTTGATCTCGCGTCGCTCGATGCGTCGCAACGTTTCGACAAGGGCCGGCATGTCGAAGACATCCCGAAGGATCTCCCGGTACGCCTCGAGGATCATCGGAAACGATCCGAACCGCGCGGCAACGGCGAGCAAATCGGCGGCGCGTTTCCGTTGCTGCCACAGCGGCGTGCGGCCGCCAGGCCGGCGCTTCGGGAGCAGCAGCGCGCGGCCTGCCGCCTCGCGGAACTTTGCGGCGAACAGCGCCGTTCCACCCAACTGCTTCAGCACCAGCGCCTCGACTTCGTCCGAGGATGGGATGAGGAGTGCGGTGTCTGGCGGCTGGTCCGTCTCCGGGAAGCGGAGGACGAAGCCGTCATCCGTCCACATCGTTTCCACGTCCAGGCCGCGCTCGTTCCGGGCTCGTTCCACCGCGGCCATCGCCCAGGGCGCATGGATCCGGGAGCCGAATGGTGAAAGCACGCAGACCCGCCAGTCCCCGAGATCGTCGCGGCAACGTTCGACCAGAATCGTGCGATCGTCCGGCACGGAGCCGGCCGCCGCCGACTGATCGGCGAGGTACTTCAGCAGGTTCTCCGCCGCCTGCTCGTCGAGATCATGATGGCGCACCAGCCGCTGTATCGCCGCGGGCGGGGAAAGCTGCTGCAGCGACCTGACCATCTCGCCGATGTGCCGGCCCAGCTCGAGCGGACGACCGGCGGCATCGGCCCGCCAGAAGGGCATCTTCCCGGGCTCTCCCGGGGCTGGCGAGACGATCACGCGGTCGTGCGTGATCTGCTCGATGCGCCAGGTCGATGCACCCAGGAGGAATGTCTCGCCCACTCGGCTCTCGAACACCATCTCTTCGTCGAGCTCGCCGACGCGAGCCGCGGGTCCGCGCTCGCCCGACAGGAACACCCCGTACAAGCCACGATCCGGAATCGTTCCGCCGTTACTGATCGCGATACGCTTGGCCCCCTCCCGCGCTGTCAGGACGTTGTTCAGGCGGTCCCACGTGAGGCGGGGGCGCAGATCCGCGAAGTCGTCGGAGGGGTAGCGTCCCGACAGCATGTCGAGCACGCTGTCGAACACGCCGCGGCTCAGATCCGCGAAGGGGGCCGCCTGCCGCAGACGATTGAACAAGCTGATCGGCGTTCCAGCTGTCCATCGCTACCGTTGCGACGATCTGCTGGGCGAGCACGTCGAGCGGGTTGCGCGGATACCGGCTCGACTCGATGCGCGCCTCGTGCATGGCCCGCGTCACGGCCGCACAGGCCACCAGATCGCCGCGGAACTTCGGCACGATCACGCCGCGGCTCGCCGCACCAATGGTGTGCCCGGCGCGTCCGATCCGCTGCATCCCGCTCGCCACCGACGGTGGTGCTTCGATCTGGACGACCAGATCGATGGCGCCCATATCGATCCCGAGCTCCAGCGATGACGTCGCCACGAGGCCGCGAAGCTGTCCGGCCTTCAAGCGATCCTCCACCTCGATCCGCTGCGGGCGCGCCAGCGACCCATGGTGGGACCGGACCAGCGTCTCGCCAGCGAGCTCGTTCAACGCGGAGGCCAGTCGCTCGGCGACACGGCGGCTGTTCACGAAGATCAAGGTGGACGTGTGCGCCTTGATCAGCTCGAGCAGCTGCGGGTGGATGGCGCTCCAGATCGATGGCCGCACCATGCCCTGTGACGCCGGACCGCTCGGGATCCTTTCCTGCTGCGCGAGCGCCGCCATGTCTTCGACCGGCACCTCGATGCGCAGCTCGAGTTCCTTCTTGGCGGAGGTATCGACGATCGTGACCGGCCGGTAGGTCGGCGACCGGCCCGCCGCCGACCCGAACTCGTCGTGAATGATCTCGTCGGGATCTTTGGTCTTCGGCTTGCCGGTTCCCGCCCGATCGCGTTTCGCGGCGGTGGTGCCGCCGAGGAACCTGGCAACCTCGTCGAGCGGACGCTGCGTCGCCGACAGGCCGATCCGCTGCATCGGCGCCGCGTCCGGCGACCTGATGGCGTCGAGCCGCTCGAGAGACACCGCCAGGTGCGCACCACGCTTCGTTGGTACAAGCGCATGAATCTCGTCGATGATGACCGTATCGACGTAGCGCAGCACCTCTCGCGCATTCGAGGTCAGCAGGAGATAGAGCGACTCCGGGGTGGTGATCAGAATGTCCGCTGGATCGCGCTGGAATCGCGCACGGTCGACGGCCGGCGTGTCTCCCGTTCGAATCGCGATCGAGGGGGTGTGCGCGGCATCCCCGCGCGCGGCAGCCCGGTTGGCGATGCCGGCGAGAGGCGCTCGCAGGTTGCGCTCGACATCGACGGCAAGCGCTTTGAGCGGCGAGACGTAGAGGACACGGCACCGCGCCCCGCGCGACGGCAGCGGCTCGAACATCAGCCGGTCGATGCACCACAGGAAGGCAGTGAGCGTCTTGCCGCTTCCCGTTGGCGCCAGGATTAAGGTCGATTGCCCCTCGGCAATCGCCGGCCATCCCTGTCGTTGCGGCGGAGTCGGGTTTTCGAACGAGGCGCGGAACCAGTCCACGACGGCGGGATGGAACCGCGCGAGCACATCACTACGCGCCACTCCTCAATTCTGTCCATTCCGCGCTCAACGTTCAACGTTGCAGGTACAGGGTGTGTGTTTGGGATTCGTGCCGTGGTCCGTAGTTCGTAGCTCGTGGCTCGAAGAGCCCGTCGCGAGCGACGTACGCTTTACGAGCTACGAGCCACGAACTACGGCAAGGATCAGAAACATTCTTGAACACGAGGCAGTAATCAGCCACAATCGAAAGATGGGTGATTCCGGAGAAGGCCTGGTCGACGCCGAAGCGCGCATCCAGGAGCAGATCGAAGAGCGTGAGTCCGAACGCCGTCGTCGCAACACTGCGCAGCCGGCGATGGATCCCGAGAAAATCCGTCAGATCGAGTCGCTGCGGCTGGCCCGCGCCGAGCTCGAGCGTCAGTCGGACGTGACGACGCATCCGGTGCGGAAGCAGCAGATCAAGGCGGCCATCGCCGAGATCGACAAGCGCATCGCAGCAAACTAGGACTAGCGCGGCGCTTCAGCTCCGCGTCATCGCGCAGCTAGAAGCTGCGCGCTGCAGTGATTATCCCAATCCCATCGACGCGCCCACCAGATGGCCGAAGGCCTCGGGCGACGAGGGGCGCCGATCCGGGTCGGGATCCAGTGCCGTACGGATCGCGCGTTCTGTGGCCGCGGGTACCTGCGCGCCTTTCATCGGCGGCACCCCGCGCGCCTGCGCGAGCACAACCTCGCCCAGCGAGCCGCGTCCGAACGGCAGCTCTCCAGTCAGCATCTCGTAGGCGATGACGCCGAGGCTGAACACGTCTGTCCTCGCGTCAGGGTGCGCACCCTGAAACTGCTCAGGCGCCATGTAGGCGGGCGTTCCGATCAGCATGCCAGCCGCGGTGATGAAGGTGGGCGCCTCGCTCGGTTCGACAGTCGTGTCGGCCGGTTCGTTCTCGATGACCTTGGCCACTCCGAAGTCCAGCACCTTCGCATCGACCGTGCCGCCCGGGAGCAGGATGTTTTCGGGCTTCAAGTCGCGATGGAGCACGCCTTCCCGGTGTGCCGCTTCGATTGCGGCGCAGACGGCCGTCAGAATCTTCAGCGCGCGCTGAGAGTCCAGCCGGCCTTCGCGCTGAAGAACGCGCCGGAGATCCTCACCGCGCACGAGCTCCATCACGAGATAGGCTCCACCGTCCTGGAACGTTCCGTAATCGTAGACGGACACGATTGAAGGGTGTTGCAGCCTGGCGACGATCTGGGCCTCGCGCCGGAAGCGCTTGCGCGCCTCGACATCGCCCAGGAGCTCGGCCCGCACGACCTTGAGCGCAACCAGTCGATCGAGACGCATGTCGCGGGCCCGGTAGACGGCACCCATGCCGCCGCGGCCGAGCAATTGCTCGATCCGGTACTTCTTCTCGACGGTGCGCGGAACCGACGGCACGGCCTTCATCGGCGAGCCGTCGGATGGGCAGGTGGTGACCTCGGACTCCTCGCACCGCCCACACCGTGGGCACTCCATCATCGGCGTCACGAGAGCCGTGAGGACCCGTGTCCGTTCGCTGTCGGGTTCAGCGCTCGTGCCGCTTTGCTGCCGCAATCGCGCGACGTCGAAGCCGAGTCCGATCTGCGTCGCGACGCTGGCCAGAAGCTGCACGGTCTTCTGCCGTGTAGGCCTCCTCCGAGCGTCGCTCTCCGAGCGCGATGATGGCGACGAGCGATCGGTCCTGACCGATGACCGGCACCATCAGCACCGCGCCCGTGCGCTCGAGCCACTCGCGCTCCGACGGCGGCAGCCTGCGCGCCGGCGATCGCGGATCGTCGAGAAAAATCTCCAGCGGTTCATCAGACCACCGCAACATGGACACGAGCCCGCCCTCGATCGGCAGCGGCTCGGGCTTTTGCTGCAGCGCGGTCACCGGCGTCAGCTGACCGGCTTCCACGCCGCTGACCAGAATCGCGATCATCTCCGGATGCAAGCGCCTCGTCGAGTTGAGCCACGACCATGTTCGCCAGGTCGGTGGGGTCGGTCTCGAACCGCACACGGCTCACCAGCGACAGCAGGATCTTGCGAGCGTCGTACTCCTCACGGAAGAACCGCTGATCGAGCCACTGCCGCGCGCGGTCGCGATAGACGAACGCAGCCACCGAGACCGCGATCAGGACGACGTAGAGGCCAGGGCTGCTGGTGGCGAGCTCGCCAATCGTTTTCTGACGATCGCTCACAAGCGAGACGAGCAGCCCGATAGCCGGCAGAACGGCCAGGAGCGTCAGGGTCCGGTTGGCCAAGGCGTACTGAAGGCTGCGGCGCAGCACCACACGGGGCCCGAGCACGCGCGCCACGCCGACCGCGTAGACCAGCCCGAACGCCGGCAGCAGCACCATCGCCTGCAGCGCGATGTAAAGCGCCGGCGGAAAACGTGGAGACGCCCTGCCCATCAAGCGTCGCGACGATGGGCAGTCCCTCCTTGACGGCATAGGCGAGGATGCCCGGCACGCCGGTGTAGAGGGCCATGCGGATCCGGCGGCGCTCGTTGGCATCGTGGTTGAACCGATACCGGTAGATGCCTTCAATCACCGCCAGCACGTTGATGCCGAGCGCCGCGGCGAACGACGCGTAGAAGATTCCCGGGTGCGTCGCGTCCCACACGGCCATCGGCCTCATCGCCTCGACGCCGACCAGAAAGAGGCTGGTGCGAACGCCGGCAGGATCATGGGCGCGGCCGCGAGCAGCGGCACGGCGTGCAGCATCGGGTAGCGTCCGAGAAGGGGTGACCTCGTGGGGAAGTAGAAGATGGCGAGCGCGATCACCGGAAACGCGAACGGGCTGGCGAGCCATGAAAAGACCGTCAGCACCCAGCCGACCAGCGGAATCTGCCCTTCCGTGCCAAACAGCGGCCCTCCGCCGGCGACCGCGCTCAGCGCGAGCGCGAGCACGCACAGTCCCGCGGTCAGGTCGTAGCTGCGAAGCACGAACAGGATGAGCGCAGCCGCGGTGAAAACGATGAGCTGAACGATCATCCCCAGATGACGTCCCGCCCACCCGTCGCTTTCCGTCGCCCATGCAGCCGGGCGGTCCAGCGTGACGGTCGTGGATCCAGCCGGTCGTTGGACGGTCCACTCGACGGGTCCGCTCACCCCGAGCCAATACAGGTCGCGCCAGACACCGATGCGGGCGCTGGGATCTGCCGCGCCGAACTTGACCTCAGCAGGACGGTCGACGTCGCCGCTCCGCGGTAATGCGATCGCCGGAGTTCAGGCCTGCGCTCGCCGCCGGACTGCCGGCGGCAATCTCGAGAACTTCGAGCGGCCGTGCAAGTTCCCCGCGCACGTCGGATGGCCGCGCCATGAGCGGGAGCTTGGCTGATGGATCGTCGGCAAGCCGCGCGCCTGTGCCGGCCGGCCACAGATATGGCCGCACGAATCCGGTCTGGAGGATGGCGTAGAAAACGGAGAGGACGAGAACGGCGATGATTCCCCACGCCGTTCGTGGCAGCTGTTCGAGCCTGGTGCGACCTGCCGGCGGAGGGGTGACCATCCGCCGGTCATTGTAAATTGTCGGGACCTGGTTTGGCGGACCGTCTAGATTCTGGCCCCGGCTCGTTCCAGGACGTCCTTGATCTCGGCCGCTTCGAGCGATTCGTGCTGGAGCAGTTCCTCGGCCAGCAGTCGGACGGCCGCGGTGTTTTCATCGATGATCCGGCGCGCGCGGTCGTAGCCAGACATGATCACCTTGCGGATCTCGTCGTCCACACGCTGCGCCGTTGCCTCGCTGAGGACGTGTTGCTTGTCACCCTCGAAGGCATTGCCGGGTTTGCGGTAGGCGAGTGGTCCGAGGTCGGACATCCCCCATTCGCAGACCATGTGCTGGGCGATATCGGTGGCGCGCTCGATGTCGTTGGAGGCGCCGCTCGTCATGTGCTGCATGAACAGTTCCTCGGCAACGCGCCCGCCCATCAGGACCGCGACCTGGGTCTCGAGGAACTCTTTCGTGTAGGTGTGACGGTCCGCTTCGGGCAGCTGCATGGTGACGCCCATGGCGCGGCCACGCGGCACGATGGTGACCTTGTGAAGGGGGTCAGCCTTGGGCAGCAGCGCGGCAACGACCGCATGGCCGGCTTCGTGATAGGCGCAGTTGACCCGGTCCATTTCGCTGAGGACGATCGACCGGCGCTCGACGCCCATCAGCACCTTGTCGCGGGCCTCGTGGAGGTCGACGTTGGACACGGTATGTCTGCCGGCGCGCGCCGCCAGCAGCGCGGACTCGTTGACCAGATTCGCGAGGTCGGCGCCCGAAAAGCCCGGCGTTCCGCGGGCGATCGACCTGAAGTCCACGTCCGGCTCGACCTGCACCTTGCGCGTGTGCACGCGGAGGATCGCCTCGCGTCCTTTGAGATCCGGGTTGGTAACCATCACCTGGCGGTCGAACCGGCCCGGGCGGAGGAGGGCAGGGTCCAGGATGTCCTGGCGGTTGGTGGCCGCGATCACGACGATCCCGTAGTGCGATTCGAACCCGTCCATCTCGACGAGCAGCTGGTTCAGGGTCTGCTCGCGTTCCTCGTGGCTGAGGGAATTGCCGCCGCGGCTGCGGCCGACGGCGTCGAGCTCGTCGATGAAGACGATGCAGGAGCCGTGGCGGCGCGCGTCGCGGAACAGACGGCTGCACGCGGGACGCGCCAACGCCGGCGTACATTTCGACGAAATCAGATCCGCTGGCAAACAGAAACGGCACGCCCGCCTCGCCGGCGATCGAGCGGGCGAGCAGCGTCTTGCCGGTTCCCGGAGGGCCCACGAGGAGGACGCCCTTGGGAATCCGGCCGCCGATGGCCGAGAATCGCTGCGGCTCGCGGAGGAAATCGACGATCTCCTTGACCTCGTCCTTCGCTTCGTCGACGCCCGCCACGTCCTGGAAGGTGATGACGTTCGCGCCCCGTTCCGCGACCCGCGCACGCCCGGACATGGACGGAATGCGTCCGGCCGTCGTCCTATATACAGTGAAGCCGAGCAGCGCGAGGAACCCGGCCGCGGTCACGAGCGCGCTCCAGCTCAATGCTGCGGGATCCTGAGGCGCGGATACGTCGACGCGGATGTTCTTCCTGGCGAGGTCGGTGACGAACGTCGAGTTCGCGGCAAGAAAACTGGGAGGGGCGAACGTTTGAATCACTCGCCCGTTGCTGAACGACACGTAGAGCACGCCGGTGTCGAAGGTCACCTGCGTGACCGTTCCGGCCTCGACCTCCTTGAGGAAGTCGGAGAAGGCCATCGGCGGCTCGATCGGCGTTCGGTTCGCGAAATAGATTCCAGCGGGCGCCGCGGCAATCGCAATGATGGCGGCGATCAGGAGCAGGTAGCGAGGCTGACGAAATCGCGATAAATCCACAGTTCTCTTTCCGTTTCGCGTCTTGAGTCGACGCAGCCGGGCAGACCGGGGACAGGCAAGGGAAGATGCAGGCGGGCAGGGGAGCACGCGCCGAATGACATTTCACCTGACCTGAAACAGGCCTGGTCGGCAGATCTCTAGATTGAAAAAGGTCACTCCGCTGGGGATTGGAATGTGCTCAGATTTTACACGACCGACGCGGCACTGTAAACGGACGAGTGCGCATTTATGCAATCAGTTCGACCGGCATCAGCTCAGCAATTCACACGAACGCACACGAATACGAACCGGATCTTTGCGTGGTTCGTCCATCTGTATACGGCGTCCGGGGTGGTCGCCGCATTTTTGGCCACGCTGGCGGTCATCGACGGTCGCTATCGCGATGCGTTCATCTGGCTGGCGGCCTCGACGTTTCTCGACGCGACCGACGGCGTGCTGGCGCGGCTCGCGTCGGTCAAGGAGACCCTGCCTGGTTTCGATGGAGCCCGGCTCGACGACATCGTTGATTACCTCACGTTCGTCTTCGTCCCGGTCTTGCTCTTGCACCAGGCAGGTGCGTTGCCTGCTGGATGGGGACTGGCGGTCGCGTGTGCGGTGCTCCTCAGCAGCGCCTACGGCTTCGCGTCACTCGATGCCAAGACCGCCGATCACTTTTTCACCGGCTTTCCGTCTTACTGGAACATCGTTGCGCTCTATCTCTTCGCGTTCAGGCTCTCACCGGCGGTCAACGGCATCGTCCTGGCGGCTTTCAGTGTCCTCGTCTTCGTGCGGATCGGCTACATCTACCCGTCGCGGACACCCACGCTTCGTGGACTCACCGTCGTCACTTGGCGCCATCTGGGCGGTGATGATGATCGCCGTCATCTTCCTGCTGCCTGATGCGCCGCGCCTGCTCCTGACGGCGTCGCTCTTCTTTCCGATCTACTACACCATCCTGTCGCTCGTGTTGTGGCAGCGCCGCGATCGCCGGCCGCAAGGGCCGCCGGGAGAAGGCGCGCTTCTGTGATCGCCTGGAGCAACCGCTGGCGCGATCGGATCGCCGGGTTCATCTTTGCTGCGTTGATCCTGATCACGGTGGTCAGCGTGACGTGGCTCGTGCGCCAGAGCTACGCCGTCTATCGCCTGACGCGTGGTGTCGGCGATACCTGGTTTCTCGCGGCGGACGGCCGGCCCTGGTTCCGGCTCGATGAACACCGCCAGGACGTGGCACTCAGCCAGATCCCGCGACACCTCCAGAACGCCTTCATCGCGGTCGAGGATCATCGTTTCTACCATCATCCCGGCGTGGATCCGATCGCGCTCGGCCGCGCCGTCATTCGCAACGTGCGCGAGCCCGGGACGGTCGAGGGCGGCAGCACGCTGACGCAGCAGCTGGCGCGCACGCTCTTTCTGTCGAACAAGAAGACATACGGCCGCAAGGTGCGCGAGGCCGTTCTTGCCCTGCTCATCGACTCCCAGCTCTCAAAGGATCAGGTCCTCGAGCTGTACCTGAACCGGATCTATCTGAGCGCCGGCGTCTACGGTGTCGAGGCGATGTCGCGCAGCCTGTTCGGCAAGCCGGCCGCACGATTGACGCTGGCGGAAAGCGCCCTGATCGCCGGCCTGGCGCGGGCGCCCTCGGCGCTCTCGCCGTGGTCGAATCTCGACGGCGCGATCGCGCGCAGCCACGTCGTCCTCGGCCGCATGCGGCAGGAAGGGTTCATCACCGAGGCGCAGGAACGCGAGGCGAAGCGGGCAGACATCCGCATTCGGCCGTATCCAAGCACGACCGACTCCCGTGCAGGGTATGCGAAGGAATACCTGCGTCAGTTGTTTCGCGACCGCTTCGGCGGCGATCATCCTCCCGACTGGAAAGTCCGCACCACGCTGGTGCCGGAACTGCAGGATGCCGCGGAACGCGCCGTCGCCGAAGGGTTGAAGCGTTTCGGTGATAACGGTCTTCAGGCGGCGCTGGTGGCGATCGATCCGGGCACCGGGGATGTGCTGGCGGTTGTCGGAGGGCGCGACTTCGGTCAGTCACAGTTCAATCGCGCGACCCGCAGCCGCCGTCAGCCAGGCTCCGCATTCAAGCCGCTGGTGTATGCCGCGGCGCTCGAACATGGCTACTCGCCGGTCTCGATGATCGACGGGCTCGAGCACATCGAGCCGCAGGGCCCGGACGAATGGGCGCCGCGCAACGCGAGCGGCGAGGTCGCCGATGCGCTGACGCTGCGGGCGGCGTTGCTCGAATCGAACAACCGCGCGGCAACGGCGCTCCAGCAGCGGGTCGGGACGCGGCCCGTGCTCAGGCTGGCGTCGGACGTCGGTCTCGAGGACATGCCCGACGTGCCGTCGCTCTCGCTCGGGACCGGGCTGGTGACGCCGCTCGACCTGACGGCCGCCTTCGCGATCTTTCCCAACGGCGGCCTGGCCGTCACCCCGCGGGCCATCGCACGCGTGCTGGACGCCGATGGTGGCGTGGCGCTCGAGAATCCCGTTCGAACCGAGCGCGTCATTTCCCCGCAGACCGCGTTCCAGATGACCGAGATGCTGAGCGATGTCCTCGATCGCGGCACAGGCTCGGCCGCCCGGCGATGGGGCGTGACGTTTCCCGCCGGCGGCAAGACCGGGACGACGAATGACTTCAAGGACGCCTGGTTCGTCGGCTTCTCGTCGTCGGTCGTCGTCGGCGTGTGGGTGGGGTTCGATCAGCCGAAGACGATCGGCCGGGACGCGTATGGTTCGCGGTACGCGTTGCCGATCTGGTCGGACTTCATGCGCCGGTCAACACGAATCCGGCGTCCGCAGTCGTTCGAGATCCCGGACGGGCTGCAGGAAATGCAGCTGTGCCGAATCTCCTATCTTCGTCCGGTCGAGGGCTGCCCGATCTATACGGAGTACTTCAAGCCGGACGACAAGACGCCCGGGAGGCTGTGCACGCTGCACCAGGGCACCGTGAAGCAGCGCGTGCGGCGGGCGATGGAGGATTTCTTCAGTATTCTGGCCCGCAAAGTACGGGGCATCGTGCGCTAGGGTCGCGGATTGCTCTTCACGGGACGCGGATCTCACGGATCTCTTTCATTTCACGGGACGCGGATTCTCGCGGATCTCTTCCTTGACAGGGCGCTGCAAAAAGGACCCTGGCTGACTCGGTTGACACGATCATCGGCTTTTGACGCCTCAGCTGCGCCACTCTCCCCTCAGGAAGCTCAGGGCCGTTGTGGCGAATCCTGAGGCGGCCTCTCCGAATACGGGGCCGTGGCCGGCGTTCGGCATGACCCACAGATGAGCTTGCGGGATGGCGTTGCGCAGCTCGAAGGCGAGAGAAACGGGGTAGAGCGGGTCGCGATCGCCAAAGACGATCAGCGTCTGCGCACTGATCGTCGAGAGATACGGCGGCGTGAAGCTCACGTCGTCGTAGCTGTCGGCCAACCTTCGAGTGATCGCGAGGAGTTGCTGGATCTGCGGCTCGCCGTGCTTGTGGCGCGCGCGCATGCGGTCATCTCTTCTTCACCGAGCATCGCCTCGGAGAACTGCCGCTGGATCTGCGCGCACCTGTGCCGGAAAGTAGGGCGGCGCGCTCACGACAACCATCGCCTCGATCGAGGCCGGCAGCGCCGTGGCCATGTGCAGCAGCGTGATGCCCCCGCCGCTCAAGCCGATGGCCTTGACGCGGGTCAGGTTCAGGTGGCGCAGCAGCGCCTGAACGTCGTGCGCGCACTGCCGGAACGTGAACTCGCCCGATGGATTGGTTGACGCCCCATGCCCCGCAGATCAGGCGCGATGACGCTGAAGCCGGCGGGCGGTTCGTCGAAGATGTATCGCCAGTCCGCGCCGGACCCGAGCAGTCCATGTAACCAGAGCAGCGGCTCGCCCTCGCCGGTTACCGTCCACTGCATCTCGATCCCGTTCACGTCGATGACCATCACGCCTCCCGTCTGACGTCGATGATGCGCGACGGCCGCCGCGAAAAACAGTCTGGTTCTTGGAATCTGATACGATCGAGATCTCTCCTCAAGTTTGATCCTGCCGTAGGTCCGTGGTTCGTCGTTCGTGTCTCGTCGACGATGAAGGGCGCTCTCAAAGGAATCAGCACCACCGTGTCCGTGTTCTGGCCAACCAGATCCGCGTTGATCCACGTCCCGTGAACGAGATCCCTGTGATCCGCGTCCCGTCAAAAGAGATCCGCGTTGTTGATCCGCGTCCCGTGAGTCAAATCCGCGGTCACGGATGAGCCGGCCCACTCCGATCCGCGACGCGGTACGGGTATGGCATAGCTAGAGCTCAGGAGGATCCGTGTTGAAGATTGTGGGGCTCATCCTGATCGTTCTCGGCATCGTGGCGCTCGCCTATGGCGGCATCAGTTACACCAGGCGCGAGAAAGTGGTAGACATCGGCCCAATCGAGGCCACTGCCGAGAGGCGCCATACCGTCCCGTTGCCACCCGTACTTGGGGGCCTGGCGCTGGCGGGCGGCGTCGTGCTGCTGATTTACGGCGCGAAAACCAAGGCCTGACCGTCAGGAGCAGGTGTCTGCGCCGCCGGCCGCCTTGGGCCATAATTGGCGCAGGTGTACACCGCCGGACAGATCCTCGATGGCCGGTACGAAATACTGGCGCCTCTCGCCGAGGGCGGGATGGGAGCGGTCTACCGCGCACGCCGCACACTCCTCGGCGACGAGGTGGCCATCAAGATCGTCCGCGCCGACCAGACTGGCGACGCGCCCCGAGAGCGATTTCTTCGCGAGAGCCGGGCGTGCGCCCGGCTCCGCCACCCGCACATCGTCTCGATCCTCGATTTCAACGCCGATCAGGCCGAGCACCCCTTCCTGGTGATGGAACTGCTCAACGGCCCGAGCCTGAAGGACGAGATTTCGGCGAACGGACGGCTGCCGGTCGCCGACGTCCAGGACATCGTGCGTCAGGTTTGTGAGGCGCTGCAGTTTGCGCACGATTCGGGGATCGTGCACCGCGACCTCAAGCCGGCCAACGTGGTGGCGCACGCCTTCGCGCCCGACCAGCGCGTCTACAAGGTCGTCGACTTCGGTCTCGCGAACATGCGGGAATCGGACGAGACGCGGCTGACGGGGCCGCACGAGTTCATCGGCACGGTCGCCTACGCGTCCCCCGAACAGCTCACCGGCGCCGTCGTCGATCACCGGTCGGACATCTACAGCCTGGGCGCGGTCGTGTTCGAGATGGTCACCGGGCGTCCGCCGTTCGGCGAGGTGGATCCGATGTCGGTGCTGAACGCGCACCTGAACTCGCCGGTGCCGCGGCCATCCTCGATCTGTCCGGACATTCCCGCCTGGGTGGATCTGGCTGTCTGCCGCGCGATGGCCAAACATCCCGACGACCGATGGCAGCGGATTGCGGACTTCGGCGCCGCGCTCGCCAGCGCGGGCGGCGCGACGAGCACCACGGAAGCTCGAAGTCGCGGAACGACTTCCACACTGCTGACGACCTACGACATCGCCGACCGCGTCGGTCCGGGACGTTTGGGCAGCGACGTGTATCGCGGCACGCATCGGGCGCTCGGCCATCCCGTGGCGATCCGGTTGCTGCGCCGGGACACGCAACGGAACTGGGAAGGAGCACGCGCGCGATTCCTGCACGAAGCACGAACGCTGCAGCTGGCGCACCCGTCGATCATCCAGGTGCGCGACTACGGCGAAGAGCCGGATCTCGTCTACCTCGTCACGGACTTCATCGAGGGTTCGAGTCTGCGGGCGTTGATGAACGAGGTTGGTCCGCTGCCGTGGCCGCGGCTCAGGCCTCTCCTGACGCAGCTGATCGATGCGGCGCGCGCGCTGCACCGCCGCAAGGGATTGCTGTGCGGCGTGAACCCCGACATCATGCGCGTGGCGCAAGACGATGACGGCGAGCGATTGATGATCTCGAGCGCCGGCATCTGGCAGGCGCAGGATCTGCTGGCGACGTTGCAGGAGCAGACGGTGCGAGGCATCGGCCTCGCCGACGCCGAGATCCGCTATGTGGCGCCGGAGCTGCTGACCGGCCACACGGCCGACGTGCGGTCGGATATCTTCACGATGGGTGTGCTGGCCTACGAGCTGGCCACCGGCGCGCTGCCCTACGACGGGTCGTCGATGCCCGACCTTCTGGGCAACATGCTGCGCGGAACGCACCCGCCTGCGCGCGAACGACAGCCCACGCTTCCGGAGTCAGCCGATCAGGCGATCGCCCGGGCGCTGCGGCCCGCACCCGAAGATCGCTTCGAGTCGTCTGCCGAGTTCGGCGCCGCGCTGATGAAGTCCGAGTCCGTCAGTTCCTCGTTCTGACGATCGGATACACCTTCGCATCCGCCTCGAGACCGTCAACCAGATTCCAGTTGGCCAGCCCATCGTCCGACCGTGGCTCGATGAGGTAGAACGCGAGCCTGCCAAGCGGCTGCGTGAGGTCGACGCGAATGGTGCCGGCCGGAAGCTCGCGATCGGCGGCTGGCCCACGCGCCGCGCAGCGTGCGCTCCGTGCGGTTCTGGAACGGTTGCGCGGCGGGCTCGATGCCTTCCAGCCGGAACTCTTCGACCGGGATCGTTTGCGAAGCCTGGAGCGTGGTGGTTGCGATGCCGTGCGCCTGCAATCGGTCGATCACGTTCCGCAGGTTCGAGGGAATGAAATACGCCGTGGGTACGCGTTCGGTGACCGTGGCCTTGAACGTGCCTTCCTCGATCATGCGTTCAGGTTTCCTGACGTCCACACGTCTGAACATCATCTGTCCCGAGTATGGATTCCGTTCTTCGGTGACCTCGCCCATCAGGATCTCGACTGGCTCAGGCGCTCGATTGAGCTCCGCGCGCACGCCGAGCGTCGTGCCGACGATCGGCTTCTTGTCGACCTCCGCCGTCAGGCGCTTGATCTCGTCGGCGTTCGCGGCGGCGTAGGTCAGGTTCTCCTCCAGAAAACGGTTCGTCGCCGTGATGCGATCCTCGAAGGTCGCGTAAGAGTAGGCTTCGCTGAGGATGGCGATGCGGTTGCGCAGGCCGATGTAGTTGTTGTTGAAGCGCGGCCGGTTGTCGAAGGTCGCCCAGATGCGCTCGCCCGCGGGCGGAGCCTGCGCCGGTGGCGCGGCCGCCTCGCCGCGCCCGCCGCGGTGCGCGCTCCACGGCCACGACCGCCGCGGCCTTCACCACGTCCGCCACGGCCGCCGCCGGTCACGTTGCCGTAGTAGTAGTAATCCCATCCGTACTTCGACTTGATGGTCTTCGTGAATGCCGGAAGCCACTGCTTTCGCAGGAGGTCGATGATCGCGGGATCGGTCGCCTGATTCAGGGGCGGCGCGTACGTCAGGTGGTAGGCGTGATACGAGCCATTCGTGGTGTGGAGATCCACCGACACGTGCGGGTCGTACTCGTTCATGAGCTTGACCACCGAGCGGCCTTCGGGCGAGTCGAGCTTCATGTGGTCGCGATTCAGATCGAGGTCCTGAGCATTCGGCCGCTGGCCCATGCCGCCGACCGGACCGTTCTGCCGGCCGCGGTTCGTGAGCGTGACCCGTTCGTTCCCGTCGGCGTTGTAGATGGGACCGATCAACAGGACCATCGTCTTCAGCCATTCGGCGTGCTTTCCCTGCGCGAGATCGCGGAGCAGCAGCTGTGCCGACTCCTTGCCCTCGACCTCGCCGCCGTGGATGTTCCCCTGGATGTACACGCGCAGCTTGCCGGTGCGCTTCACGGCATCCGGCGTCGCGTCAGGCGCCCCGACCACCGCGAGTGGCAGAGCGCGACCTTCGTTCGTGTAACCGAACGTCGTCAAATGCACGACCTTCGGCGCCGCCTGTTCGACCGCTGCCATGAAGGCGATGACGTCGGCGTAACGGCTGGTCTGCTCGTAGTTGGTGCGCTCGGGAATCGTTTTCAGATTGGCCAACGGGTTGGCGGCGCGTGTCTGCGCCGCGAGATCGATCGCGCCGACGACTAGCGCGCCGGTCCCGATTACGAGAATCGCTCTAATCACGTGACTCCTCACGATCATCTGCTGATCCTTGAATTCTGACCGGCTGATCCGCCTCGAGCGATGCCAGCACGAACGCAAGAATATCCGCGTCCTCTTCGATGACCTTCGACATCGGCTTCCCGGCGCCGTGGCCAGCCCTGGTTTCAACGCGAATGAGTACCGGCGCGCTGTTCCCTGATGCGGCCTGCATCCGTGCCGCAAGCTTCTTGGCCATGCCCGGCGATACCCGGTCATCGGTATCGGCGGTGGTAATCAACATCGGCGGATACGCCACGTCGTCACGCACATTGTGGTACGGCGAGTAGCGATAGAGAAACTGGAACTGTCCGGGATCGTCAGCCGATCCGTACTCGGGAATCCAGAATCGGCCGACGGTGAACAGGTGATACCGCAGCATGTCGGCGACCGGAACCCGGCAGACGACGGCGCCGAACAGGTCAGGGCGCTGCAGCATGACCGCAGCGGTCAGAAGTCCGCCATTGCTGCCGCCCTCGATGGCGATCCTGCCCGGACGGGACCAGCCGGACTGTGCAAGCCATTCGGCTGCGGCGATGAAATCGTCAAAGACGTTCTGCTTGCGGCCCAGCATTCCTGCTTCGTGCCATGACTCGCCGTACTCGCCGCCGCCCCGGAGGTTCGCGACGGCATAGATGCCGCCGCGCTCCAGCAGCGCGAACGTCGCCGGATCGAACGCGGGCGTCAGCGAAATATTGAAGCCGCCGTATCCGGTGAGCAGCACCGGCCGGTTGCCATCCGCCGGCAGGTCTTTCGATCGCACGAGGAACATCGACACGTTCGTTCCGTCCTTCGACGGATACCAGACCTGCGTCGTCTCGTACGTTTCCAGATCGGCGGCGATGTTCCTGCCAGCCGGCAGGGCGACATCGAAGCGAACCAGCACCGGGTGAGCGAGGTCGCAGCGGAAGTTCGTCGGAGGAAGTGCGAACGAGGTGAAGCCGATGAGCAGCTCGGAATCGGCGGGATGTCCTTCGAGTCCCGTGAGCGATCCCAGCGCCGGCATGTCGAGCTCCGCCACGGGCGCGCCGCTCAGGGTAAAGATCCGCAGCCGATCGGTGGCGTTGTGCAGATACGACGTCACGATTTGCCCGCCAGCGATCAGGGCGAGCGACAGCTTGTCGTCCTGCTGCGGGACGATTTCGCGGATACCGTCTCCCGGACGATCGGGATCGAGCGCCACGATCTTGCCGCGGGCCGCCCCGCGGTCCGATTGAAAAAACAGGAGTCCCTCGGCGGCGTCGAGCAGACTGAAAGCCGCGTCGAAGCCCGCAAAGACTTTCACGGGCGCAGCTGATGGGGCATTCCTGTCGATCAGATACACCTCACTCCGGTCGCTGGCGCCTTTCTGTGCAGTGAGGACGACCCAGCGGCCGCCGTCTGCGACCTCGACCTCGAATACGGTCTCAGGCTGGTCCGGCGTTTCAAACACCAGCGCATCATTCGCTTGAAGGTCGCCCAGCCGATGGAACCACACGCTGCAGAAGTAGTTCTCGTCCGACTCCGCGCACCGATCCCGGGGCAGGGAACCGCGTGTAATAGAAACCAGAGCCGTCAGGTACCCACGCGATGCTGACGAACTTGGTCCAGAGAATTCGATCGGGCAGGTCCTGACCGGTCGCGACGTCGCGGATCCGGATGTCCTGGCGATCGCTGCCGCTCGAGGAGAGCCCATACGCGACGAGCGTGCCCTGATCGTTTGGAGCGAGCGCGGTCAGCGCGACGGTTCCATCGGGGCTGAGGGCATTTGGATCGAGCAACGCTCTCGGCGCTTGCGTGCCCGCGTCGTGAACGTAGAGCACCGGCTGATTCTGCAGGCCCGCATTGTGCAGCAGGAAATAGCGGTTCTGGCGCTTCAGCGGCGCCGACGTCCTGGGATAGTCGTGAAGGTCAGTCAGACGCCGGACCAGAGACTCTCGCAGAGGGCCCGCAAGGGCCTCGGCCGTCAGCTCGTTCTGGGCTTCGACCCAGGCGCGGGTCTCGGCACTCTCGGCATCCTCGAGCCATCGATACGGGTCGCGGACGACGATACCGTGGTACGTATCGGCGACGTCATCGATTCGGCTGAAGGGATAGGCGCGGCGGGTGGGCATCGACAAACGGAGAATAACTCCCAACCTCCAACTCCCAAAGTGCTCAGAGCCAGTCGGCCGAGAGTCCCTTGGCAGTTGGGAGTTGGGAATTGGCGGTTGACACGTCTCTTTGGGCGCGCATCAATGTTGAATCGCCCGCCTCAACTCCTCGCCGGATATGTGGACTGACCCCACGGCACCGCTCGGGATGTCCAGGGCGACGATGCGGAGCTGATGCAGCTTCGGCTCGAAGGGGATCGTGCGCGTCAGGCTGATGCCTTGTGCCAGGATGCGCGCGCGTTGCTCTGCGCTCAGATCGAGCGTGAGGGTGGTCGAGAAGCTCAGGGTCGGCGCCCTCCCGACGACTGCCTCCGCGACGATGACATCCACCTCGCCCGTCCATCGCTCGCCGGACTGAGTGAAAGTGATGGTGCCCGGGTCGAGGCGCAGCGTCAGTTCGACGCTCGAGGGCGCCCCGGTCGGCGGCTTGGCCACCTGCGCGGACAGGATGATTTCTGTAGCCTGGAGCGGATCGAGGGCTGCCTTGTGCAGCGCATCACGACGGTTGGTCGTGGTATTCAGGATCGTCGGCGCCGCGAGATAGCCCTTGCGATGGCGGACCTCCACGCCGCGCCGTTTGACCTCGACTTTGATCTGACGGAAGCCGCCGTCCCATTTCGTGTTCGTCGGGTAATAGCCGAGCACGTAGCTGACACGCGAATCGTCGATCGCCCGCCGCATGGCGCCGCGCAGATCGTTGGTGTTGAAGTAGGCGCGCCCGCCGGTTTCGTCAGCGACCACCTCCATGGTGTCAGTCATGCTCCGTACGGTGGACAGAGTGGTGAAGCTCTGTTGCTTGTCCGCGGCTCGTGACGAAAACGCGCCGATCAGCCGCCGCGCATCGACCGGGTAGACGGCGACGTTGGCATCGTTCAGGCTGCGGAGCCCGGTGTTCAACTCGGCTTTCAATGAAGACAGCATGCCCGACGCGTTGCCGATCACGATGGGGAACGCCGACGAGATCCAGATCAGGTTCTTCCGCCCGCGCACCGTGCCGAGGTGGCGGGCGATGGTTTCGAGCGCGATGTTGAAGTGGATGACGCGGTCACGGATGTCTTCGTTTGCGCGCTCGGCGTCCACACCCGCCAGCCACGCGACCAGCTCGGGACTGGCGCCGCTGTCGGCGATCGACGCCGAACCGCTCATCGCCGCGGCATCCTCGGCCGCGGCCACCTGATTCGACGTGCGGGTCTGGACGCGCGACACGGCAGCGATCAGCGCCTTGGTATCGGACGAGAAGTCGTGGAGGACTCGTATCGCGTCGCTGTTATCGACCAGGTAAACCGCCACGCGATCGGTGGGACGCAGTTCGCGAAGGAAGGCAATCGCCTGATTGCGAACCCCCAGCTGATCGACGAGGCCAGTATTCAGGTTGTCGATCAGGATGACGGATACCGTGGTCGTGCGATCGACGATCCGGTTGGTGAACGTCGGTACGGCTGGTGCCGCTTCGGTGATGACTGATGATGCCGGCGTGACGTTCAGCTCGAACAGCTCGATCGCCTGCTCTTTGCCGTTTTCGAGGACCCGGAAGTCGTCCCGGGTCAAATCGGCGACCGGCTGGCCGTCCTTGTGGACGACGACGTTGACCTGGACCAGACGCGTCGCGACGCGGATCGGTTCCTGTGGCAGAACCGGAACGGCGCCGACGACGAGCGCCGACACGGCGACGGCAGCGCAGATCGATCGCGTGGTCATCGAGATCTCCAAGGGCTGTGGTTGGCTGGCGCCGCCATTCTAGCCCCGATCGTGCCCGCTTCCCGCAGTTGCTCATATAATTCGATCCTATGAAACGCCAGCTGACGCTTCTGTTCATCGCCGTTCTGACTTTCGCGCCAAGCGCTTCTGCGCAGCCGCCGCTCTACACCGACTCGCTGCCGGCCGAGGAATTCGCGGCCCGCAGGGCCAGGGTGATGGAACAGATCGGCGACGCCGCGGTCGTCATCCAGGGGACGACCGAGTATCCGGCATATGTGAAGTTCCGTCAGAACAACCAGTTCTTCTACCTGACTGGCGTCGAGGTTCCGCGCGCGATCCTGGTCATCGACGGCCGGGCCAAGACGTCGACGCTCTTTCTCAATCCCCGCGACGAGCGAGCCGAACGATCCGAAGGTCCGGTCCTGACGCCTGGCCCCGAAGCCGAGAAGCTCACCGGCATCACTCGCATACTTCCTCGGGATCAGTTCGCGGCGGCGCTCGAGCAGCTGGGGGCCGGCGGACGGACGATCTACCTTCCGCACCGGCCCGAGGCGCTGGGCGCGGCGACCCCTTCCTACACCACGAACCACGCGCGCCAGTCGCAGGAGGATCCGTGGGATGGGCGGCTGTCGCGTGAGGCGGCGTTCATCGACCGTGTGAAGCAGAAGGTGCCGTCGGCCACCATCAAGGATCTCGATCCGATCCTCGACGGGATGCGCCAGATCAAGACCCCGCGGGAGATTGCGCTGCTCCGCGAGGCCACGCGCATTTCGGGCCTCGGCATCATGGAGGCCATCCGCTCGGCGCAGCCGGGGATGTACGAGTACGAGCTCGAGGCGATTGCCGATTACGTGTTCAAGAAGCACAACGCGCAGGGAATTGCCTACTTCGCGCTGGTCGCCGCCGGGAAGAACGCGAGCTGGCCGCACTATCACGCCGCGCAGACGCAGACGCAGGACGGGCAGCTCGTGCTGTTCGACTACGCACCGGACTACAAGTACTACACCGCCGACGTCACGCGGATGTTCCCGGTCAACGGGCGCTTCACCGAGGATCAGAAGGAGCTCTACACCATCTATCTGCGTCTCTACCAGGCGCTGATGGCATCGATCCGCCCAGGGCCCGTGCAGCCGATCCTGAAGGACGCCGTCAGCCGCATGGACGCGGTGATGGCTTCGTTTACGTTCAAGAACCCGAAGTACAAGGAAGCGGCGCAGCGGTTCGTCGAAAACTACCGGCGCAGCGCTACGGCGGGTGGGCGCAACTCGCTCGGCCACATGGTCGGCATGGAGGTCCACGACGTGACGGCGCCGATGCCCGATGGGCTCAAGCCCGGCATGGTCTTCACCATCGAGCCGGCGCTGACGATTCCCGAGGATCGCGTCTACGTGCGCCTCGAAGACATGATCCTGATCACCGCGAACGGCTACGAGAATCTGTCGGCCTTCGTGCCAATGGAAGTCGAAGGCATCGAGAAGCTGATGGCCGAGGCCGGGTTCGCCGAAAAGCGGCGCACCGGGTCGACCCAGCGCGAGTGGTGAGTTCAGGCGAGGGTTCGTGAACCCTCGCCCTGAATCTACGCTGGACCGGTCGTGTGAGCCCTCGTCTTAGAAGTAGTATTTCGCGCCGATCACCACCTGGCGTGCGGTGCTCGTCACGGTATTACGGATACGTCCGAAAGTGGCGCTGGTCGTCACCAGCGTCGGGAATCCAAACGTCGGGTGATTGAACACGTTGGTCGCATCGACGCGGAATCTCGAGGATCTGGCTGCCGTAAGTTCGCGTGCGCTTGGCGAGCGACATGCTCGCGATCCATCCGCCGGGGCCGCGGAAGTAATTGCGGCCGACATTGCTGAATTCCCCGGCGCCCGGTGCGCTGAACTTCGCCCGTTCTTCTGGCGTGAAGTACCAAATCAGGCCGTCTTCCTCGTGAACGCTGCCGATGTTGCGCGAACACTCGTTGCAATTGGCCGGTGTCTGCACGACGTTCGAGAACGTGTTGCTGCCGGCGATATACGGTCATCGGCCGTCCGCTCTGCGCGACCAGCTGACCCGACAGCGTCCAGCCTCCGATGAACACATCTGTCAGCCGGTTGACGTTGCCGCCGAATCTCTTCTCCTGGCCGAACGGCAGCTCGAAAACGCCTTGCGCCTGGAATACGTGAGTGCGGTCGAAGTCCGACAGCGCGTAGTTCAGGTCGCGATCGAAGACGTTGAACGGCGTGCTCGAGGCCGATTGACCCGATCCCGTGGCGGCGACCGTGAACGCTGGATCGAACGAGCGGGTATCGCGAGAGCGCGACAGCGTGTAGCCGACCAGGTAGCTGTAGCCGTTGGAGAATCGTCGATCGAGCTTGATTTCCAGGGCGTGATATCTCGAGTAATCCTCGGAGTCGATCACGAACACACCAGTGAGGAACTGAGGGTACGGGAACAAGAAGAAGGAGCCGAGCCCGGCGATCTCCGGAAGCGTCCGGTTGCTTTGAACGCGGCTGCCTAGGCTGGCCGCGACCTCTGCTACCGAGTTCAGGGACAGCTGGGTTGGAAAGAGCCTTCTCACCATGGCTGAACCGGACTCGCCAGTCGCCCGGCGGGTATCGCCCGCCACCAACTGGTTCATCAGTGCGCTTTCACCGCCAGCCTTGACGGTATTGAAAGCATCCAGGAAGCCGTTGCTGCGGTACTCGACCTGATTGACGTTATAGGCTCCGAACAGGTTGTCGGCCTTTCGGCCCACGTACGCGACCTCGAGCAGTGCGCCGGGCGAACACCTCGCGCTGATACGAGATGGTCCAGGCATGCGTCGTAGGCGTCTGGAACTCCGGATCCATCACGCGGATATTGTTGGTGGAGACGGCCGGGGGCTGAAGAAACGCTTCGGGTGACAGCGTCGGCGCCAGCCCTGGAAGACCGAAGCGAATACGACCACCACCCTGGCCGAACGCGACATTCGACGTCGCGGTGGTGATTCCCGGAATGCTCTGAAAGATCGCCGACGACAGGAGGAACGTGTTGATGCGATCGAACGCCATGCGGTAATTACCGCGGACTGCGCTCTTGCCATCACGCCTCGGATCCCACGCGATGCCGATCGACGGCGCGAAGTTGTTCCAGTCATCGTCGTAGAGCTTGCCTTCATCCCACCGGACCGTGTTGCTGGCTGGTTCGCCGACCGCGAGACTCTGGTTCGGCCGTCGGATCAGATCGTCGGGATTGCTCGGCGCCAGCTTCGCTTCCCAGCGAAGTCCGGCATCGACGGTGATGTTCGGCCGCGGCCGCCAACTATCCTGGGCATACACGTCGATCTCGGGGAAACGCGCATCGAAGTTGAACGTCGTGCCGCCGGGGGCGTACGCATTACCCTCCTGCACGAAGCCCTGGCTCAAGGTGCCGACGCGGCCGAGCATGAAGTTGGTCAGCCATTCGAGACTGGGCCGGTCGAACTGCGTGTTGATGTTCGCCGGGAATCCCGAACGTCGTCGGATTGACGGTGTTGATGTCCGGGTTGAAGTCGGCGTAGGGCCCGACGTTCACGCCGCTGACCGATCCGCGGATGTCCGTATGCTTCTGAAGCCTGATGTTCGTTCCGAACTTGATGTTGTGCGACCCCTTCAGCCAGCTCAGGTTGTTGACGATCTGGAATGTGTCGATCGTCCGGAGGTTGCCGACATCGAAGGTCTCGGGCATCGTGAGGACGCCGATGCCGATGGCCGTGGAACCGGGAGCGAGGTACGTCGGCACCGAAGTGTTCGCGGTTGGAATCGTGAAATCGAAGGTGAAGTGATTCTGGCCGACGACGAACTCGTTGACCAGGTTGCTGGTTGGATTCCAGCGCCAGTTGCCGGCCCAGTTGTAGGGTGACCGGTTGGTGTTGACGATGCAGGGGCCGTCCGGGAAGCGGGGCTGGCCGCCGTTGACCGAGTCGCACAGCGTGTTCTGATAGCCCTTGGAGAAGCGAACGAAGGCCCCGTGATTGTTGTTGAAGACGTGATCGATCTTGGTCACGAAGTCCATCTGTTCTTCTTCTTCGGGTGCGACGAAGTTGAATCCGGCGGTGTTGAGACCGTCGCCAACCGCGAAATTGTTCGGCAGAGGCATCTGCGCAACGATCCCGAGGACGGTCGGATCGAGCCCGAGCCCGCTCGGATCGTTCGCCGGGATGTTGTAGGAGGCGACGTTGACGCCGCCGAGGACGTTGCCGTTGGCGTCGACCGAGGCGCCGGTGACGCCGGTCGGTCGATTGCGCGCGCCGACGACGTAGCGGAAGAGGCCCTGCCGCGCCTGCTGCGTCAGCACCGTGCGCGTGACCGCCTGCGTCTGCTCGGCGTTGAGCCACTGGCTGTTGACAAAGAAGAACGTCTGGTTGCGGCGAATCGGGCCACCGACGCTGAAGCCAGGCACCTTCTGCGTGAAGTTGCGCTTCGGCAGGTTGTCGATGTTGTTTTCCCATTCGTTGGCGTTGTATTCCGGCTTGCGATCGAAGTAGTACGCCGTGCCGGAAAAGCTGTTCGTTCCGGATCGCGTGATCATCGCGACCTGGCCGCCGCTGTTGCGTCCGAATTCGGCCGTCTGGTTGCCGGTGAGGACCTTGAACTCGGCCAGCGCATCGGGGTTCGTGCGCAGGGGCGAGAAGTTCGATCCGCCGGCGCTCGACTCATTGGTATCGATGCCATCGAGCGTGAAGTTCCAGGAGCGATCGCGCGCGCCGTTGACGTGCACGCCGCCGCCGGTGTTCGCGCCGGACACGACGCCCGGCTGAGTCAGCACGAGATCGAGCGGATTGCGCCCGCGGCCGCCGACGATCGGCAGGCTCTCGATGGTCCGCTGATCGAACGTGGTGCCGAGGTTCCCCGAGGTGTCGGTCTGCACGACCTGGCTCGAGGCGCGCACCTCGACCAGCTCCTCGAGCGTGCCGGTGGAGAGCTTGCCGTTGATCGTCGCCGTCTCGCCGATGTTGACGCGGTTGCCTGACGAGACGAATTTCTTGAATCCCTGCAACTGGACCGAGATCGTGTAGACGCCGACCTGGACGGCCTCGAACGCGTAGGCGCCAGTGGCGTTGCTGACGGTTTCGAAACTGACACCGGTCTGCTCGTTGGTGAGCGTGACCGTTGCGCCCGGAATAATCGCCCCTGAGTCGTCGGTGACGGTCCCGGCGACGCGCGAGGTCGTTCCCTGCGCCAGCGCCGAGCTGGCGGTGACTAGCAAGAGCGCACAAGCAAGCAGCAGCTTTCGCATTTCCCCTCCCATCCAACCATCCTTGCAACAATCAGATCATTCCACCCGATGTTCGATGCCGCATTCGTTCCTTCAGAAATGAACCGCCGCCTCCCCCTGGCGATCGAACGCGTCACTGATGAACCGCTTGTTGTGGTCGTAGCCCCAGTGGACGTTGCGAAAATACGCGCCCAGGGCTTCGCCATCTTTCGCCCCGGCCAGGCGGATGATGTGGCGGTGCTCCGACACGGACTTGCGAAGCCACGCCGACAACGTCCGCCGTTGGACGGGGAACGTGTACAGAGGCGCGCGAACCATGTTGCAGGTGTTCCTGAGGGTCTCGTTGTCGAGTTTCAGCAGAAACACCTCGTGAAACCGCCGGTTCCACAGACCGAATCCCGGCAGGTCCGCCGTGGCGGCCGCCGCCGCCATATGCCGGTTGAACTGTCGCAACTCCCGCAGGTCGGCTTCCGTCAGCCGTCCGGCGACGGCGGCCGCGACAGCCCCTTCGAGAATGCCAAGCGTTTCGTAGATCTCGCGCACGCTCTCGAGCGGCAGAAAGCGCACGTTGTAGCTGCGGCGGCTGCTGCACACGACGACGCCCTCGGTTTCAAGTCTCAGCAGCGCTTCTCGGATAGGGGTGCGGCTGATGCCCAGCCTGGCGGCAAGCTCTTTCTCGACGATGCGTTCGCCTGGACGAAACTTTCCGGAAGCGATCTCCTGGCGCAGCAGCGAGCAGACTTTGTCGGCGATCGTTTCGGCCTGAATTGCGCTACGCGCCGCCAGCATGTCGCCTGATATATCACCATACCAGGCCTGGTTCAAGAGTGTTGAAGGGCAGCCGGAGGTTCGTGCAGGTTTCGCACGCCGAGTCCTCCTCCCGCGCTTACCAGTGGACACGCGGGGTGCCAGTCGTGGCCGCGTGAACAGCGGCGCCGATCAGTCCCGCGTCGTCGTTGAGGATGACGGCGACCGGAATCGTGGCGACGAGATGCGCCATCGGCTCCTTGTCGCGAAACGCCGCGAGGAACCCGCCCTCCTCGAGCGCGGGAAGAATCTTTGGTGCGATGCCCCCGCCAACGTACACACCAGCCGTTGCGACGTAGCGCAGTGCCAGGTTGCCGGCTTCGGCGCCGTATGCCGCGATGAAGATCTCGAGCGCCTCCACACACTGCGGGCATCGGTGTTCCATCGCGCATTGGCTGATGCGTTTGGGCAGGTCCGCCGGGTCCTTGACGACGCCGACACCGTCGCAGAGATGCGACGGAGCGATGCTGTTGGGCGTGATCGTCGGACCGGTTCCGAACGCGTGATGCGTGAACTGGTAGATGTTGGCGAGCCCGGGGCCGGAGATGACGTGCTCGACGCCGACGCGGCCGAAGATCCGTGTCAGCTCGGTGACCATTGCCATCTCGCGCGGCGTGCGGGCCGCGAAGTCCGCATGGCCACCCTCCGATGCCGCAGGCACGAACTGCCCATCGACGTTGTGCAGCAGCGCCTGCCCGAGACCGGTGCCGGCGGCGATGACCGCCGCATTGCCGGTCGGGATCGCGATGCCCTGCTGAAGCACGGCGAGCTCGTCGGGGTGCAGGACGTTGACCGCGTACGCGAGCGCCTCGAGGTCATTGATCACCGCCGAGCGTCTCAGGCTGAACGTGGCGCTGACCCGTTCGTTGTCGACGAGCCACGGGACGTTGGTGAGTCGCGCGACCTGATCGGTGACGGCGCCGGCAACGCCGAAACACGCCGACTCGATCCCCCGCGCATCGACGTTCTGCGCGCGCAGGAACTCGCGAATGATCTGCTCGAGGCTGTCGTACTCGAGGGTGATGAACTCGCCGATCTCGACCGGCGCCGGCCGCTCGTCGACCGCGATCGCTCGACCGCCGGCCTCGCGTGCAAAGAGCCCTAACAGCGTCTTGGTTCCGCCGACGTCGCCGGCGAGCAGCATGGGGCAATTCTAACGTGCGGACGTGCCGACGTGCGCACGTGCTGCTTGCGACGTGCCTACGTGCGACGTGCGACGTGCGGCACGGCCTGCCGTCCGCACGGGCCGTCCGCACGTCCGCACGTGGCACGTCCGCACGTCCGCACGTGGCACGTCGCACGTCGCACGTATTACGCTTGACTTTCCCTCACTTGTGGCTAATCTTCGCAACTAATGACGTCGTCTTCGTCAGCGGCGGGCGGACCGTACGGGCTGCGCGAGATCCGAAGCCTCTACCCGGCGGTAACCGAGAATCACCTGCGGTACCTGGAGAAATGGGGTCTCATCCGACACGACGCTGAGCCCCGCGATCAGCGCTTCTACTCGTTCGCCGATCTGCAGACCATCAAGCACGTCTCCTTCGAGATCGAGCGAGGCACGCCGCTGCGCGTGATCCTGCGATCGCTGGCGGCGGAACGTCAGGGTCAGCTCGTGCTCGACTTTCATGCGACGGCGGACACGCCGCGGGCCAAAGTCGTCACGCTCCACACACCGAGACCACGGGCGCCCGACGTCGGCTCCGCGACGCCGCTGCCCGTCGGCTCCACCGCCTCGATGAACTTTCCGTTCTCGGATCCGCAGGCGGCGCTTGCGGCGAAGTACTTCATCGAGGGGTCACGGCTCGACGACGGCGATGAGCGCAACATGGAGGAGGCCGCCGCGACCTACCGGAAGGCGCTGGTGATCGATCCGGACCTGGTGCCCGCGATCGTCAATCTCGCCAACATCCACTACGCTCGCGACGAGCTGATCGAGGCGCAGGCCCTCTATGAGCGGGCCATCGGCCTGGATCCCGATTGCTTCGAGGCGCACTTCAACCTGGGCAACATCCATCACGACCTCGGAAGGTTCCGTGAGGCGCTGGGTTGCTATCGCGGCGCCGTAGCGTTGAACCCAGGCTACGCCGACGCGCATTTCTACCTGGCGGTCACGCTCGAAAAGACCGGGCACTCACCCGAGGCGAAGCCGCACTGGAAGGCCTATCAGGACCTCGCGCCGAATGGCGAGTGGGTGGAATTGGCGAAGGAATTCTGTGAATAGAAGCTGCCAGCTGCCAGCTGCCAGTCGTAAGCCGCTGAAGGCTGGCCGCTGGAGGCTGGCCGCTGTCTAGTAGGTGTAGTCGACGCGCTCGCGTTTCTTCGGCGTCCGGCGCAGCTTGTAATACGCACACTCCGGGCACCACGAGTCCGCGTTGAAGCCTTCCTTCCCGGCAAAAGGCAGCACGTCGCGATGGGTGCAGAATTCGCCTGCATCCGGCGTCGAGCGCCAGCGGCAGGAACGGAACCGCTCGACTGCCGCGGACACGGCAGGTGCCTCAGGGCTCGCCGGCGGGGTCACGGGCTCTCCGCCGCTGTCTGACATCGAGGCCGCCGCGCCCTGAATCGTTCGTCCGTCTGAGAGTTTTGTATCGTCCATCATCCCTGCATTTCGAGCCCGAAGGAACGCTGGAGCGCCTGAAGCGCCCGTGTTTCCTCGGGAGCCACCAGCGTGAGCGCCGTGCCCGTCGCATCCGCCCGGCCCGTGCGCCCCACGCGGTGAACGTAGGTTTCGCGATTGGACGGGACCTCGTAGTTCACGACGTGCGTGATCCCATCGATGTCCAGTCCGCGTGCGGCCACGTCCGTGGCCACGAGCACGCGGTAGCGTCCGCTTCTGAATCCTTCGATCGCCTGGGTACGTTGCGACTGCGTCCGATCGGCGTGCAGCGCGGCCGCCTTGAGGCCCGCCGCCGCCAGCTTCCTCGCGAGACGTTCCGCTCCGGATTTCGTCCTGACGAAGACCAGCACCGGGCCGTCCATGCGGCGAAGGAACTTCGCCAGCCAGTCGGCCTTCTGGCCGGCCGGCACGTTCTCGACGGTGTGCGTGATGCTCAACGCCGGACCGCC
This sequence comes from uncultured Acidobacteriota bacterium, assembly GCA_963710415.1. GTDB lineage: Bacteria > Acidobacteriota > Vicinamibacteria > Vicinamibacterales > 2-12-FULL-66-21 > CAVQAH01. Next base: position 48,935 of record CAVQAH010000009.1, read on the forward strand.
GGCGCTGCCGATCTGCACGTACTTCGCCTGGCGCACGACCTCGTCGGCCAGCTTGAAGACGTCGTCCGGCATCGTGGCGGAGAAGAGCAGCGTCTGCCGCGCCGCCGAATCGGGCAGCGCCGAGACGATGCGCCGCACGTCGGGCCAGAAGCCCATGTCCATCATGCGGTCCGCTTCGTCGAGCACGAGCGTGTCGAGCTTGTCGAAGGCCACGGCGTTGCTGCGCATGTGATCCATCAACCGGCCCGGCGTGGCGACGATGATGTCGACGCCGGACTTCAGCGCGCGCTCCTGCTGATCCATTGGCACGCCGCCGTAGACGGCGATGCTGGTCAGATCGGTGTGATACGTGAAGCCCTGCACGTCATCCTCGATTTGCACGCACAACTCTCGCGTGGGCGCGAGGATGAGGACGCGGGTGAACCCGCGCTCCTCCGGCGCGGCCGCGCGCGCTTTCAGCATGCGATTGAGGATGGGAAGCAGGAACGCCGCGGTCTTGCCGGTGCCGGTATTCGCGCAGCCAATGACGTCGTTCCCGTCCATGACGAGCGGGACGACCGCGCTCTGAATTGGCGTCGTGTACGAGAATCCCCGCACGCGGATGCCCTCGATGAGCGACGCCTCGAGGCCGAGCGTCTCGAAGGCGACCGGCTGCGGGTCGTACTCCGCCTGCTCACGCGGGGGCGAGGTCCGTGCCGCCGTCTGAGGCGCGCGATGCTGTGGCTGACGCGGTGCGCTTCCGCCGGGGCGCCGTCGACGCCGCCGAGGCCCCGTCGTTCGATGTTGTGTTGTGTGGGAGCTCAAATCGATTCTACCGAGCGCGGAAGGTGATGATGCCGCGAACCGGATCGTAGGGTGAGACGCCGACCGTCACGCGATCGCCCGGAACCACTTTGATTCGGAAGCGGCGCATACGGCCGCTCAACTGGGCGAGAACCTCGTGGCCCTGGTCGCACTGCACGCGATACAACCCGCCGCTGTGAACCGCCACGACCGTGCCCTGCACGTCAATCAGATCATCCTTGCTCAATTAGGGTCCTTTCAATCAAAGATTGTGCCACATTTGTACTGCTGGGCGCAAACTCAACAGGCCACATTTTTGCACATCCTCGCGCCATCATTACGACGGAGGACGCGCGATCGGCTCAGAGCTCCCGCACCGCCGTCTCGATTTGCCGGGCGAGCGACACGTAATCGTTTCCTTTCAACGACATAGGCTTACCAAACGCAATCCGTGCCCGGCCCCGTTGTGGAAACTTCCACCGCTGGTGGAGGATGCGATCGAGGCCGTCGAGCCTCACCGGGATGACGGGAACATCGAGGCGGGCCGCGATCATCGCCGCGCCAGGCTGGAACCGGTTGATCTCGCCGGTCTCCGTACGCTTGCCCTCCGGGTAGATGAGCACCGAATACCCGCTGCTGACGAGCTCGCCGATGTATCTGAGCGTCTGACGGGTTCCCGACTCGCGCTGGGGCAAGGGAAACGCGTTGAAGAAAAACGCCGCGAGATAGTAGTTCGTGCTGTTGGCGAGGTATTCCTTCCGGGTGAACTGGTCGGGGTAAAAGTGGGCTCTGAAGAATTCCTTCGCCATTGCCGGCGCCACACGGTAACGCCATCGAGGCGGAAGGGCATCGAGAATGACCGGCGTGTCGAGGTGGCTCTGATGGTTGGCGGCGAAGATGACGGGGCCGGGGAGGTCGCGCAGGTTCTCGAGGCCCTCGACGGTCATCCGCGCGAAGACGCGGCCGAGCGGGAGAATCCACGTCGGCAGACTGGCGCGTCGCACCGCACGCACGAGCGGCCGATCGGTTCCAGGAAGGGAAGTCGATCGGTTCCGTGACCGTGACCGCCGCAGGGGCGGACGGGTCGAGTGGACGCGTGAGCGCCTCGAGATCGCCGGCCGTTCGCGCTGATGCGAATCTCGCTTCGTCGATGGTGACTTGAAACGCCTCTTCGAGCGCCATCATCAGCTCGACGCGCTCGAGCGAGCTCAACCCAAGCTCGTCGATGGTGGTTGCCGGCGTGATGGTGCGTCCGGGCGCGAACCGTTCCAGGACCGCAGCGACCGATCGGCCTCCAGCTGCTGCGCCGGCAGCACGTGCGTGCTCGCCGGTCAGCCACTGCTTCAGTTCACGCCGCTTCAGCTTTCGCGTGCCTTCAGTACGCAGGCAACTCGGTGCCCGGCCACAACGCGGACGCCCGAATTTTCTGGTGGTCCCCAAGCTGAAGGTTGGCGTTCCGGACGATCGCATCGACGTCGGCGCCGGGTTCGACGACGAGGATCGCGTGAACCCGCTCGGCGGTCGATCCCGCGCGCCGCGGCGCCGACGACGGCAGATTCCTTCACGCCAGGCTGCGTATCCAGTGCGCGTTCGACGTCCTCCGGAAAGACGTTGAGCCCTTCCGGCGTGACGATCATTTCCTTCTTCCGGCCGCGAATGTGCAGCTGGCCCTTGTCGTCGATCTCTCCGATGTCGCCGGTGTGGAACCATCCATCACGGAAGGCGGCGCGTGTCTCCTCGGGCGCGTTGAAGTAGCCGCGTGTCACGTTCTCGCCGCGGACCAGGATCTCGCCGTCGTCAGCAATCCTGACGTCGACGCCGCCGATCGGCTTGCCGACGGCGCCGCGGACCGCATGAAACGGGTGGTTCAGCGTCACGATCGGCGCCGTCTCGGTCAGTCCGTAACCCTGGACGACGACGAATCCCAGACGCCCCCAGAACGCTTCGAGGTCGGGATCGAGCGGCGCCGCGCCGACGACGAACGCCCAGAATTTCAGCCCGAACAGGCGATGGATCCGCCGGTAATGCCACCACCTGACGGCCCAGTGCATCTTCTTCGGCGGTGGTTCCGCGGCTTCTGGCGCCACGCGGATGATGTAGTCGCGCAGAACCTCGAGGATCTTCGGCACGCACACCAGCACCGAGATGCGTCCCTTGTGGATCTGGCGAAGGATGTCTTCCGGTGCGAAGCTGCGCGTGAACACGACGAGCCCGGGGAGCATGGGCGGGACGAACGTCGCCATCGCCTGCCCGAACATGTGGCTCAGGGGAAGAAGATTCAGAAAGCGAATGGGCAGGAATGGCTTCGCCCACTGGCGGTATTTGATGACCTCGCGCTCGATAGGGACGATGTTCGCCAGGACGTTTCGATGGGTGATGACGACGCCCTTCGGATCGGCCGTGGCGCCGGACGTGAAGATGATTTCCGCCGTGTCGTCAGCTGTGAGTTCGACGGGGGCGCCTGCGACCGGCGAGGATTCCGCCGACTCGGTACGAAGATCCGCAAGCCGCCAGATCGTCCGGGACGCGCCCAGAGACTCGCTGTCCACGACGTCGCCGACCAGCACGACTCGCGCGTCGACGATCTCGGCGACGCGCAGGAGAAAGGCCGCGGACGCGCGATAGTCGATCGGGACGACGACCACGCCCTCGAGGACGCAACCCCAGAGCGCGATGATCCACTCGGGCCGGTTCTCGCCCCACAGCGCGACAGCCTGCCCCTTGACGATTCCGGCGGAACGCAATCGGGCGGCGAACTGGCGCGAAGCCGCCGCAGCCTCGGCGTAGCTGAACGCCCGCGTTCTATAACCGTCGTCATATACGAGAAACTCGCCGGGGGTCGCTGAGAGATCGCTGAAGTAGTCGACGAGCGTGCGCCGTGCCATTCCTCTGAATTATGATGGAAACGCATGTCGCTCCCGCCGGTTTTTGCTGCCAGCGCGCTCTACGACAACCTGCTGCAGGCAGCGCTCCGACAGTTCTTCGGACGTGCCACGTTCGAACTCGAGCCGATCCCGTCGCTGTCCTCCGATGGCCGGCTCTCGATCGAACCAACCAACGATCCGTCGGTGCTCTCCATTCGCTGGTTCGGATCCCGGCATGTTCTGCACGTGCCCGCGCGCCGGCCGTTCACGGCGCACGAAGTTCGTCTCGCCCGGGCCATCGGCACCGTGCTCGCGATCCGCTATCGAGCGATCTTCGATCCCAAGCAGATGCTCGAGCGCGGCGACCTGTTCCGCGGCTCCATCGAAGACCGCTACGTCAGCGCCTTTCTCGAGATCCAGGCAGCGAACGACCCCTCCAAGGGCCGGACGGACCTGATCTCGACCGCCATCGAGGTGCTGCGCGTCGCGGCGCTTTCGAGCTACGAGAATCGCGCGATTTCGTCGGGCGCCCTGCTGCTCGAAGGTCTCGAGGATCCGCAGCGCGGTATCAAGCCACCGCCTGAGGAGATCGGCTACCGGTATTCGCCGGCGCTCAGCGGCATCAAGAGCTTCTACCGGATGTCGGACGGGCGTCGAGACGCTGTTCCTCGTCAACAGCGACGGTATCGTCCTCGACATCGTCGAGATCGAACGCTACAGGCAGTCGGTGACGCTGGAGGTGCCGTGCCCGCTGGCCTATCGGCCGCACGCCCGCGCCACCCACGGCAACCGCAACATCGTCGTCGTCCTGAGCCCGGCGCACGAGATCAAGGTGTTCGCCGACGGCGTGCAGATGTTCAGCTTCCGCAACGCGCGCTGGCACCTGCTGGACGTTCAGGCCAAGTACGACATGTGGGAAACGTCGCTCGGCAATTCCGCGCTGGCGGAACGCCTGTTCCAGACGGCGTTCGACCTGGCGGACGCGCGTCAGGGGGCGCTCTTCGTCGTGCTTCGGGAACCGCAGACGGCGCTGCCGCTCCTCGTCGCCCCCGCCGATCAACTCGACAGCGTGCATGCCAACTCGCGGGAGAGTTTCGGCCGGCCGCAACTGCTGCACATGCTCCGCGGCCGCACGGCGGTGGCGCTCGATCCGGCGGTGCTCGCGGGACTGGCGAAGACCGACGGCGCAACGGTCATGGACAGCTCGGGCCGCTTGCTGGCGGTCGGCGCCATCCTTCTTCACTCCGAACCCGTCGAACCACATTCGAGCCTTGCGGTCGAGGGCGCACGAACGACCGCGGCGATGGCCGCCGGCCGCTTCGGTGCCGTCCTCAAGGTCAGTGAAGACGGGCTGATCACCTACTACGACAATCAGGAACGGATCTGGGACATCTGACAGTCGTCAGTCGGGGAGTCGTCAGTCGTCAGTCCGCAAGATCCTGATTGACTGCGGACGGCGGACGACGTTGAATAGGGCAACCATGCGCATCTTCCTGACCGGCGGGACTGGGTACATCGGCTCGGCTGTCCTCGATGCGCTCGTGCGCGGCGGCCATGTGGTGGATGCGCTCGTTCGGAATCGTGAGAAGGCGGCGGAAGTGCAGGCGCGTGGGGCGCAGCCGATTCTTGGAAATCTCACGCAGCCGGCAAGCTATGCCGAAGCGGCGGCCGGCGCCGACGGTTTCGTGCACGCGGCGTTTGACTACGCGGGTGGCGCCGCCGAAGTCGACGCGATCGTCCTCGACACGCTCCTCGGGTTGCCGGAGAAGGCGAAGCGTTTCTTCATCTACACGTCTGGCGTTTGGGTACTGGGTGGATCCACCACGCCCATGGATGAAACGGTGCCGCTCAATCCGACGGAGCACGTGGCATGGCGCCCGGCACACGAGCGGCGCGTCCTCGATGCCTCCGCGAGCGGTCTGCGAACGGCCGTCATCCGCCCCGGCATCGTTTATGGTGGCTCGCGTGGGATCGTCGGCGATCTATTCAAGGATGCCGCCAACGGTCTGGTTCGCGTGATAGGGAGCGGCGATAACCACTGGCCGCTCGTGTACGACCGCGATCTCGGGGATCTCTACCTGCGCATCGTGAATCAGCCCGACGCATCGGGATTGTTCCACGCCAACGACGAGCGGGATGAACAGGTCAACGACCTGGTGACGGCGATTTCCGGCCACGCCGCCATTCGTCCCTCGGTCCGCCGTGTCCCGATCGAGGAGGCGCGGAAGAAGATGGGCACTTACGCCGACGCGCTGGCCCTCGACCAGATCGTCCGCAGCCCTCGCGCACGCGCGATCGGCTGGAACCCGGCGCTGCACTCGGTCTCCGGCAATGCCGCGCGGCTGTTCGAGGAATGGCGCCGCGGCCGTGAAGCCCTGAAGCCCGCTATTTGAGCGAAATCCCGCCGCTGATCACCATCAGCGTCATCGACGGGTAGGCCGGACGTCCCACCGTCGCCGCCTGGGCGCTGACCGCGTAGAACCGCAGGTCCAGGCGACACCGCCAGATGTTCCTTGGCGAACCAGCGCGCCCCGCCTCCGTAGTTGAAGACCCGCGGCCGCGAGTCGCTGTCGGCGACGGGCGACGCCTCCAGCTCGGTCCGAAAGCCGGCCCACCCGATTCCCCCGGTCAGATAGCTCCAGCCCTGACGCTTGCCGAAGTTCAGCGAGACCTGCGGTGACACGGTCGAAAACCGTGTATTGACCGTCGGACCTTCGGCGCCGCCTTCCGTTTCCGGCTCGAGCGTGTTGCTGCCGCGGCTGATCAGAATCTCGCCGCCGATGCCGAGCGTGATCAGACGCCCCATCCTGACCGGATACCAGTGCGCGCCGCCGGCGATGCCCAGGCCCTGCGAGGGGAGATTGGTCGAGGCGACGCCGAGCGCCGTCGCCACGCCGGTGTCCTCCTTGAAGCGTGGCATCACCACGCGCACATCCGCGGCGAACGGGCCAATCGGTTCCGCCGTCTGCGCAAAGGTGTCGATGGGGATCAACAGTGCGGTGATTATCAGCAGCAACGCTCGTGTGGTCATCCGGAAGTCGTGTCCTCTCTTCGCTTGCCCGCCGTAGCGCCTTCTGATTGACGCGCGAAGGCGGGTCAGCGGCCGGTCTGACGGCCGGCGATGATCTCGCGCGCAGCGGCAATCCCTTCCTCGAGCGTCGTGACACGTCCATCGAGCTGACGCTCGTAGATCTCCTTGAGCATCGCGCCCATGCCCGGTCCCGGCGCCACGCCCAGCGGCAGCAGGTCGCGGCCGTGGACGATTGGATCCGGCGCCGCATGTTGCACGCCGAGGGCGCGTGCGCGATCGAGAAACCAGTGTATCCCCGAACAATCGAAGTGGCCGGTTCTGCCGAGACAATCGGAGAGCGCGACCCGCGCGAGCAGCTCGAGGTTCACCTTCTGCGCGAGCCTCCTGAACGCACCATCACCGACCGGGCTCTTCGACTTGAAGAACGCGTTGGGCGCAAGGTGATTGGCGACGATGCCCACGACCTGCTGCCGCACGTCGAAGCCGGCGATCGTCTGAACGTTCAGCCGATCGAGGAGCGCGAGCGTCGGCGCCACGCCCGCCTGTTCGTGCTCGAGCGATCGGATCCGCCCGTCGATGACGGCCGTTGTCGCCGGCTTGCCAAGGTCATGACAGACGGCGCCAAGCATGACGGTCACCTGTTCGGGCTTGTCGAGGTCGTCGATGCGGGTTCGTGCCTGATCGATCACCATGAGCGTGTGCACCCACACATCACCCTCGGGGTGCCAGTCGGGCTCTTGTGGGCAACCGACGAGCGGTTCGAGCTCCGGAAGCGTGCGCTGGATGACTCCGAGATCGAGAGCAAGGGTGAAGCCCTCTGACGGGCGTGGGGCCAGCAGCAGGAGCTTCTCGACTTCACCCCAGATTCGTTCGGCCGGCAGATCGTCGAGCGGAATCCTGCGCGCAAGCGCCTTGGTTCCCTCGTCCATCGTGAGGCCGAAACGCGCCGCGAACTGTACGCCGCGGAGCACTCGCAGGCTGTCGTCGCCAAACGTTCTCGCGTCCACATGCCGCAGCGTGCGGCGTTCGAGCAGATCGAGCCGTCCCTCGAACGGGTCGAGGTATTCGTTGGTCAGCGGGTCGAAGGCGATCGCGTTGACCGTGAAGTCGCGCCGCCGCGCGGCCTCCTCGACCGGCATGAACGGATCGCCGGTGATTTCGAACCCGCGATGTCCCGATCCGATCTTGGAGTCGCGCCGGGGGATCGCGACGTCGATGCCCGCGACCTTGTACACCTTGAAGCTCTCGCCGACGGCATTGACATCGCCAAACCGCTCGAGCGTCTCCCGCAGCTCCCCTGGCGGAAGGCCAAACACCTCGAGATCGATGTCCTTGGAGGCGATTCCCAGCAGCCGGTCACGGACCCATCCGCCGACGAGCAAGGCTCGCCCGCCGCGCTCGCGCACGGCTTGTGCTATCTGGCTGGCGATCTCAATCAGTCGCTATGACGCTCATCGCTCTCGCTCTTCGCTACGACGCTCATCGCTCAGCGTTCAGGAGTCTCACGCGGCGGCAGACGCTCGACGTCGCGCCGGCGGCCGTATCTGCGAACGAGCTTGTCGGCGAGGCCCGGCGCGAGCGCGCTCAGGATCGGCAGCGCCCGGGCCTTGGCCAGCGGAAACACTTCCGGCCGCGGCCGGCGCAGGCAATCGACGATGGCGCCGGCGACCTGCGCGGCCGATTGCTTTGGTCCGAGGCCCGACACGCTGTGTCCGTAGTCGCGCGCCATGGCGTCACGAAACTCCGTTTCCGTGGAGATCGGGAACACGCAGCTGACATGAATGTTGCTACCAGCGAACTCGGATCGCAGCGACTCGGCGAAGCCCGCCTGTGCGGCCTTCGTCGCCGTGTAGCCGCTCATCAAGGGAATGCCGCGACGGCCGACGATCGAGGAGACGAGAATCAGATGTCCGCGCTGCTGTTCCCGGAAGATCGGCATCACCGCACGCGCAGCGAGATACGAACCGGTGAAGTTCACCTCCATCATCCGGCGCATTACATCCGGCGGCGTCTCGTCCAGCGTTCCATAGAAGCCGAAGCCGGCACTACAGATCATGATGTCGACCCCGCCAAAGAGCTCCCGCGCGCGCTTCACGAGCTCGTTGACCTCGAGCTCGAAGGTCACATCCATAGCCACCCACGCGGCGCGTCCGCCGTTCGCCTGAATGCGGTCCACAGCCGCCTGCAGCCGATCCGCACGCCGCGCCCCGAGCATGACCGCGACGCCATCCCCCGCCAGCTGTTCCGCGCAAGCCAGCCCGATACCCGACGACGCGCCAGTGATCACCGCGACGCGACCAGACAAAGACATGGGGTGATGATATCGTCAGTCGGAGAGTCGGCAGTCGACAGTCGTCAGTCGTAGTCGGCGACTGGGACTGACGACTCACGACTCTGACGACTGTCGACTACCGACTACCGACTAGCGACTGACATGGATCCCTGTCTCTCTCTCCTTCACCAGCTCGTGTCTATTCCATCCGTCAATCCGACGCTCGTTCCGAACGCGCCAGGCGAAGGGGCGATCGCCAGAGCCATCGCCGATCACATGCGGCAGATCGGTCTCGACGTGACGATGCAGGAGGCGGCGCCGGGGCGGCCGAATGTGATCGGCGTGCTGGAGGGAAAAGCGCCAGGCAGATCGCTCATGTACTGCGGCCACATCGACACCGTCGGTGTCGACGGCATGGACGCGCCCTTCGCGCCGGCGGTGCGCGACGGAAGACTCTACGGTCGCGGATCGCAGGACATGAAGGGTGGCGTCGCGGCCATGATTGATGCGGCGCGTGTCAACGCCGAGCGCGGTCTCGCGAAAGGGCGTCTGATCATCGCAGCGGTCGTCGACGAGGAGTACGCGAGCCTCGGCGCCGACGCGCTCGTCGCGCAGTGGTCGGCCGACGGCGCCGTCGTCACCGAACCAACCGACCTGCAAGTCGGAATCGGCCACAAAGGATTCGCGTGGCTCGAGGTCGAAACGCGCGGGCGCGCCGCACACGGGAGCCGGCCGAAAGACGGCCGCGATGCCATTCTTCGCATGGGGCGCCTCCTTCACCGTCTCGACACCCTCGATCGAACGCTGCAAGCGCTCCCGCCGCACCCGGTGATGGGCACCGGCTCGCTGCACGCGTCGATCATCACTGGCGGACGGGAGTTGAGCAGCTATCCCGATCTCTGCCAACTGCAGATGGAGCGGCGAACGATCGTCGGCGAGCGGGAGGGACAACCGCTCGAGGAGGTGCGCGCCATACTCGCGAGCTTGCAAGCGGAGGACAACGAGTTCGAGGGGGACGTCAGGCTGAACTTCTCACGGCCGCCATACGAAATTGCCGCGGATCATCCGCTCCCAGAGGTTGCTCGCGTCCGTCGCCGGAACGTCGGGCGTGTCCCCCTCGCAAGTGGGCATGAGTTTCTGGACCGACGCGGCCGTCCTCGCATCGTCGGGTATTCCGTCAGTGTTGTTCGGTCCCGGTGGGGCAGGGCTGCACAGCCGCGTGGAGTACGTGAACGTGGCCGATGTGGTGACGTGCCGTGACGTCTTAGCCGCGCTAGCGGCGGCGTGGTGCTAATAGTCGGTGCTCGGGTGCTCGAAATCCATCGAGTCCCGAGCCCGAGCCCCGAGTCCCGACAATCGTCAGGCTGACTTGCGCAGCACGAGGCGCTGACGCGTGATGTGATGACGGCGGGCATCGCCGTCGAAGCGCTTGCGGGGACCTTTTCCACTCAGCTCCCAGCCTGGTGTGTCGTGCCCGCACGACGTGCACCGCATCATCACGCGCTTGCCCTCGAAGTGCAGGACCGAATCGTGGCCGCGAAAGCCACACAGTGTCTGGCCGAGAAGTGCCATGGCGCGTGCAAACACCGTGGCATCGGACGTCGTCGTGCTTGGAAGTTCTGATGTCGACGCGAGTTGCTGGGGATAGTTGGTAACCATTGGGCCCTCTCCCTGATCCTCCGGTTTGCCCTACAGCTAGGACGCCGCGTGCTCTCGTGACGTTCCGCTCACGCCGGCGGGCTCATGAATATCAAGAGATGTGCCACGGCTCTGCAAAAAGCCACAAAGCCATTGGAATCAGTTATTTATGAGGCGCAGGCGCGGAGTAGTCAGGATGGTAATTGTGTAGCCGTTTGGCTAAGTCGTTGTCCACTTGAGAGGCTTCCGCGGTCGGTGGTGGGTGCCCACGATCAGATTGTGGGGATAGGAAGAATCTTATCCTTCGCGCATCAGACTTTTGATGACAAATCCGATATTTGCGGGCCTTTCTCCGAGCCGGCGCATGAAGTAGGGAAACCATTCGCTGCCGAAAGGAACGTAGACCCGCATGCCGAAGCCCTGACGGGCCAGCGACATCTGCAGGTCGCGGCGGATTCCAAACAGCATCTGGAACTCGAACCGGCCCAGATCGATGTTGCGTGTCGCGGCGAATTCGCGTGTCGCGGCGAGCATCGCCGGATCGTGCGTCGCGATTGCGGGATAGGTACCTTCGCTGAGCAGAACCTTCATGATCTCGACGAATGCGTGGTCGACGTCGGCCTTCGTTTGATACGCAACGCCCTTCGGCTCCTGGTAGGCGCCTTTGACGAGCCGCACGCGGGCGCCAAGCTGGTTCATGCGTTTGGCGTCGGCGGCGCTGCGAGGCAGGTACGACTGCAGCACCACGCCGGCATTCCGGTACCCCTGCTGCCAGATGGTCTCGAAGATGTCGAGCGTCACCTGGGTGAACGGCGAGTCCTCCATGTCGATGCGGACGAAGAACTGGTGGGGGGCCGCACCGTCGAGAATCCGCCGCAGGTTGTCGACGCAGGTCGCGCGATCGATCGTGAGTCCGAGCTGCGTGAGCTTGAGCGAGATGTTGCGGCCGATGCCGTCGGCGGCGATGCGCTGAATGATCGGTCAGGTAGGCGCGTGTCGCCTGATCCGCCTCGTTGATGCTGGCAACGCTTTCGCCCAGATAGTCGAGGGTCTGTGTCAGGCCGGTGGACTCGATGGCTCTGGCGGCGGCGACCGCTTCGTCGATGCTCTCGCCGGCAATGAACCGGCGGGCAAAGCTGTCTGGGCTGCGCATGCCGTACCGGGACGCCATGCGTTTGAGAGTGGAACTGCGCGCGAAAGTGTGAAAAGCAGCCTTGGAGGCGCGCTCGATCATCAGTGGGTTCGTGGCACCCGCCGGGGACCCGCGAGCAGATGTTCGATCGTGCGCGCGTAATAGCGCAGCACGGTCCGCTCGCGTACCCGGAATCGTCCGCCGCGTTCGACGTAGATGATGTTCCGCGCGACGAGCCCGTCGGCGGCTTCGTCCACCGCCTGCGCTCCGGAGAACACCGCGAGGTTGGCGTGGACGTTCGCGAGCGACTCGAGGAGCGCGTCGATCCGCCCTTCGAGATCGCGCCGTGTGATCGACGGCCGCATCGCGGCCGCCACGACGGCTGTCGGCAGCACCTTGTACATCCGCCCGATCGTGTCGCGGATGTGATGCGCCAACCCCATGACGTCCCGGCGGGACTCGGCGTCGTACTCGCGCAGCGCGATTGGCTGCCCGAAGGTGACGAACGCGCGGGACTGGTACCCCACCGCGTAGCGCACCATCTCCGCCACCTCGCGCGCGAAAGGCCGCTGACGGCGCTTCGAGCCCTGGTGCGCGAGAATGTGGTCCTCGAGCACGAAGTCGTAGGCCACGGCGAGCGGGACGACGTGCAGTTCCTGGGTGTTGGCCTGCATCGCGGCGTGCAACAACCCTGTTTTCGGCGCTTTCAGCTCTCCAGAGTAGCTCCGCCCGCCCTCGATGTAGAAGAGCAGGTCGTGACGTTGCAGCAGCTCCGCAACGTAAGCTTTTAGTGTGACAAGGTAGGCAGGGTCTTTGGTGTTGCGCCGGATCGGGATCGCACCCGTGACGTGCCGGTGAATCAGGCCCAGCGGACCACCGAAGAGATTGATCCCGGCGGCGATGATTGGCGGCCTGACGCCATTGTCGTCGAGCACCAGCGGTTCGACGAGATAGTCCAGGTGGCTCTTGTGATTCGAGATATATATCGTCCGCCCCTGCAGCGTGGCGGCCCGCGCGATCTCGACGCCTTCCTCGCGACGCTCGATTTTCCGCAGGATTGGATAGAGCGGATGCTTGAGCGCGCGATAGATTGGATAACGCTGCGTGGTGCGCAGCTCGTCCAGGTATGCGTGAATGCGCTCACGGGCTTGCAGTTCGGACTGGCCATGCCCGGCCCGGAGATACTTCGCAACGTCTTCACGCGCGAGCACTGCCTGGGTGATCTCATCGAGCATGACGGGGCGACTATAACACGGTCACGGATCAGGCCTCTATCGCCCGGCACACTGCTTCGGTGAACTCTGTCGTGCTCGCGTCTCCACCCATGTCCCGCGTCCGCACACGGCTTTCCGTCAGTACGCGCGTCAGCGCGTGACGAATCCGCTCACTCTTCTCACGCTCGCCCATGTGATCGAGCATCATCAGCGCGGACATGAGCAGAGCGGTGGGGTTGGCGAGGTTCTTGTCGGCGATGTCGGGTGCACTTCCGTGCACCGCTTCGAACACCGCACACTCCAGCCCGAGGTTCGCCCCTGGCACCACACCCAATCCGCCCACGAGACCGGCACAGAGATCCGACACGATGTCCCCGTACAGATTGGGCAGCAGCAGGACGTCCATCTTTTCCGGGTGCATCACCAGATGCATGCACGCGGCATCGACGATGCGCTCGTCGTACTGGATGTCGGAATAGTCGCGCGCGACGGCGCGGCAGCTCTCGAGGAACAAGCCGTCGCCGAGCTTCATGATGTTGGCTTTGTGGATCGCCGTCACTTGCCGTCGTTTATTCGTCCGCGCGTGCTCGAACGCGAACCGTGCGATGCGTGTCGACGCCTTCTCGGTGATGATCTTGAGGCTTTCGACGACGCCCGGAACGACCTCGTGCTCGAGGCCCGAATAGAGATCTTCGGTGTTCTCCCGGACGATGATCAGGTCCACGCCGGAGAAGCGGCTGTTGACGCCTGGGAGGTTCTTGACCGGCCGCAGGTTGGCAAACAGGTTGAGCGCCTTGCGCAGCCCCACGTTGACGCTCGTGAAGCCCTCGGCGATCGGTGTCGTGACCGGTCCCTTCAAGCGCGATCTTGTTGCGCGTGATCGATTCGAGCAGCTCCGCCGGCAGCGACTTGTTGAATCGCTTGAACGCCGTCACGCCAGCGTCGTGACGTTCCCACTCGATGTCGACCGCCGCCACCTTCAGGATGCGAACGACCGCCGCCGTCACCTCCGGTCCGATCCCGTCGCCCGGGATCAATGTGACTACGCGGGCCATGACGACTCCCGGAGCCTGGTCGCGAGCCGGGCAGCCACCTGTTCGAGCAGGCCGCGATCGTCGCTCGCCGAACGCGGCCGGCCGATCGCTGTCGATGTCAATTTCTCCGAGCACGTCGCCGTCGTGCATGATGGGCACGACGATCTCGGATTGCGTCTCCAGGCTGCAGGCCAGGTATCGCGGATCCTTGTTCACGTCGTCCACGATGATCGTGGCCTTTTCCGCCGCCGCCGCGCCGCAAATGCCCCGGCCAAGAGGAATGCGCGTATGCGGTGATGGCTTGCCTTCGAACGGTCCGAGCACCAGCTCGTTGCCATAGAGCAGGTAGATACCCACCCAGTTGTAATGCGGCACGTCCGCTTTGAGCTGGTGCACCACGGCCTCCATCGCCCGTGTCGCATCCGGCTCTCGGTCGATCGCCGCCTCAATCTTCTTCAACGTCGTCCCGTACTGCTGCAACGGTCTTCTCCTTAGTCTCGTGCTTCGAACAAGAACAGAATCAGGCCACCCATCAGCGGCACGAACTGCAGTGCCGTCGACTGTGCGTGGAGCTGGCCGAACGCGATGCGCCGCGGATCGCTTGCGTCAAGGTTCGACGGCGCGCCGCCGATGTCCGCGCGCAACTGCTCGATCCGTGGAGACACCATCAGCCCGGAGTACAACGTGGCTGCGAGCATGGCGGCAGCGATCGCGAGGCGCACGGCGAACCGTCGCGGACGCGGGCCGAGCACCGCGCGGGCGAGGAGACCCGCGATCACGACGGCGGCACACCCGTACGCAACCAGGTGAAAACGTCGCAGGATCTCACCAAAGATGGCGCCAGACAGCACGCGGCCGTCGGCCACCTGTCGAAGGCTGACGACGTCGAAGATCGCCGGTGCCGCGATCGCGCCAAGGGCCACCAGCCCGCCGACCCAGACTGCCAGCCCCAGCAGACCGGCGAACCGGAGCGCAAGCATCCAATTATTATAGTTGACGGATCTTGCGGCGGCGCTCGCCGGGCCCCGCTCGAGTCATCTCAGATGTCGACGATCGAGTGGCTGTCGTGGAGTTCGGACGCCTTTGCGCGTGCGCGCGCCGAAGGAAAGCCGATACTCCTGTCGATTTCCGCATCGTGGTGTCACTGGTGCCACGAAATGGATCGCACGACGTACTGCGAGCCGCGCGTAATTGGACTCGTGGAGGCGTCGTTCGTGCCGGTCCGCGTCGACGCCGACAGGCGGCCGGACATCAGCGAGCGCTACCAGCTCGGCGGTCTGCCGACGACCTCGTTTTTGACTGCTGACGGCGACGTCATTGCCGGCGGCAACTACGTTCCACCCGATCGCATGAGCGGTGTGCTCGAGCAGGTTGCGAGCGCATTTGCCGGGCGTCAGCAGGAGCTGGCCGCGCGTGCCGGCGCCGGTCCGGCAACGGACGCGCCAGTCGTGGACGCGGACGCGTCGCTGGATCGCATCCTCGCGCAGGTATTCGCGACGTATGACGAGCAGTTCGGCGGTTTTGGAACGGAACCGAAGTTTCCGCTCACCGCCCCCATCCTTCTCGCGCTCGACATTTACCATCGATCGCATGACGAGCGCATGCGCGTCGTCGCCGAGACGACGCTGGATGCCATGGCCGACGGCGGCCTGTACGACCCGGTCGATGGAGGATTCTTCCGGTATGCGACGACGAGGGACTGGCAGCTGCCGCACGACGAGAAACTGCTCGAGGTCAACGCCGCGCTGCTGAGCCTTTACGTGCGGGCGGCGGACGTCCTCCAGTCGGATCGATATCGGGAACTGTCGGCCGCGATCGTTCAGTATGCCGGAACCTGGCTCGCCGATCCGGACGGTGGCTGGTGGGGATCGCAATGCGCGGATCGCGAGTTACTACGCGCTGCCGAGCGCCGACGCTCGTCGTCGCGCACGGCCTCCTGCGGTCGACGAGACGCTGTTTACGGGCTGGAACAGCGCGATGGTGTCGGCGCAGCTTCAGGCCGCGCATCTCCTCGGCGACGCCAGTGTCGGCGAGTCGGCGATGGCATCGTTCGAACGGATTTTCTCGCGGTGCTACGCGCCGGGCGCGGGCATTGCGCACTACTTCGACGACCGCGCCCACGTGCGCGGTCTGCTCGACGATCAGGTCGTGGCCATCGAAGCCGCCATCGACGCGTACGAAGCCACCGGCAACATCACCTACGAGATGGTCGCCGAGGAAGTCGGTCATTACATGATGGGCACGTTGTGGGATCCGGAGTGTGGTGGCTTCCTCGATCGAGCGGCGGCGGTTGATGGGGAAGATGTCGGGCTACTGCGCACGAGGTTGAAGCCGTTCGTGACGAATTGCGACGCCGCGCGCGTGCTGCTGAGGCTCGACGCGCACTCGGGGAATCACGATTTCGGCGACAAAGCTCGAGCGGCGCTCGCGCTCATGCATCCGTTCGCCTCGAGCCGAGGGCCGCAAGCCGCACACTACCTGCTCGCGGTTCGTGACGCACGTATCCGGTGATAGACTTTTCGATGCTTCGGACGCTGTTGGCTGTCAGGTATCAGCTGACAACAGAAGAACCTAACGCTGCGAGCTGATTCATGACCGTCATGACCGAGCCGTCCATCGCCGCCCTGCAGAATATCGCCACTCAACTGCGTATCGACTCGATCCTGTCGACCACCGAGGCCGGCAGCGGACATCCGACGTCGTGCATGTCGGCCGCCGAGATCGTGGCGACGTTGTTCTTCGCCGAGATGCGCTACGACCCCCGGAACCCGAAGCACACCGACAACGACCGGTTCGTGCTGTCGAAGGGGCACGCGGCGCCGATTCTCTACGCCGCCTGGGCCGAAGCCGGGCTGTTCCCGCGCGAGCACCTGCTCGATCTGCGCAAGATGAGCTCCGACCTCGAGGGGCATCCGACGCCGCGTCTCTCGTTCGTGGACGTCGCGACCGGGTCGCTCGGTCAGGGCATCTGCGCGGGGATCGGGATCGCGCTGAACGCACGCCGGATCGGTTCGGAGTATCGGACCTACGTGCTCCTCGGCGACGGCGAGATGGCCGAGGGATCGGTCTGGGAATCGGCGTCGGTCGGCGCAATACCAGAAGCTCGACAACCTGTGCGGGATCATCGACGTCAACGGTCTCGGGCAGAGTCAGGCGACGCAACTCGACCACGCGATGGACGCCATTGCCGCCGATGGCAGGCATTCGGCTGGAACGCCATCGTCGTCGACGGGCACAACGTCGCCGAATTGCTCGCGGCTTTCAAGAAGGCCCGCGACACGCGCGGACGTCCGACGATGATCGTCGCGAGGACGCTGAAGGGCAAAGGCGTGTCGTGGATCGAGGGCAAGGACGGATGGCACGGCAAAGCCCTCAAGAAGGGGGAGGAGACGGACAAGGCGATCGCGGAACTGAAGGCCCAGTTCGTAATCCGAACGCGACGAATGCGCCGCCCAGGCCGACGATCGCGGCGCCGCCGGCGAGCCAGCGCGAAGAATCCAAGGCGGATCTGCTCGAAGCTGCCGCCGCTCGCCTACAAGAAGGGTGACCTCGTTGCCACCCGCGAGGCCTGGGGCACGGCGCTCGCCTCGCTGGGCGGCGTCGACCCGCGCGTCGTCGCGCTGGATGCGGACGTCAAGAACTCCACCTTCAGCGAGCGATTCGAGAAGGTCTATCCCGAGCGCTTCTACGAGAGTTTCATCGCCGAGCAGGTGATGGTCGGCGCGGCGATGGGGCTGGCGGCGCGCGGCGCCATCCCGTTCGCCTCGACGTTCGCCTGCTTCCTGTCGCGCGCGGCGGATTTCATCCGCATGGCCGGCATCTCGTTCGTCAACGTGAAGCTGACGGGATCGCACGCGGGCGTGTCGATCGGCGAAGACGGGCCGTCGCAGATGGCGCTCGAGGATCTCGCGATGATGCGCGCGGTCCCGAACTGCACGGTGGTCTATCCGTGCGATGCGGTCAGCGCCGAGCGCCTGGTCGTGGAGATGGCCTCCGCGGCCGGCCTGGCCTACATGCGCACCTCGCGGCCGAAGACCCCGGTCATCTACGACACCACGAGAAGTTCCCGATCGGCGGATCGAAGGTGCTGCGGCAGAGCGATGCGGACGTCGCGACGGTCGCGACGGCCGGCGTCACGATCTTCGAAGCGCTCAAGGCCTACGATCAGCTGAAGAAGGACGGCATTGCCATCCGCGTCATCGACGTGTATTCCGTTCAGCCGGTCGACGCAGCGACGCTGCGCGATGCCGCGCGCGCGACCAACGGCGTCGTGATCACCGTCGAGGATCATTACGCGGCCGGCGGCATCGGTGACGCGGTCAGCGAGGCGGTCGCACCGGCCGGGGTGGCCGTCCGCAGGCTTGCGGTCCGTGAGATTCCACGCAGCGGTCAGCCGGACGAGTTGATGGATCGCTACGGCATCTCCGCCCGGCACATCGTGGAGACGGTCCGGCAGGCTCGCGCGCAGAACTGACGTGATGCGGCGACCAGCCTCCGCGCGTCGAGCCTGCTCACTCCTCGCCGCCGCGGCGGTCTGCTTCTCCCTTTCCGCGCAGACTCCGGCGCCCGCGCCGCGTGGCGCGCGCGATCCAGCCTGGTCCCCCGACGGCCGCCGTCTGGCCTTCTCGTATCTCGACGAGATCTGGACATCCTCGCCGGATGGCCGCGATGGCCGCTCCCTCGACACCGGCCGCACCGGGATCGAACGCGATCCGGCCTGGTCGCGTGACGGCCGGTCGCTCGCGTTCGCGGCCGACAAGGGTCGGGGGTTCGACATCTACGTGATCGCGTCAAACGGCGGCGAGCCTCGGCGCATCACGTCCAACGATGGCGACGAACGCTGGCCGTCCTGGACGACGGACGGCCGCATCATCTTCTCGCAACGTCAGAACGGACGCTGGCGGCTGTCGGCGGTATCCGCGACTGGTGGCTCCACGACGCCGCTGTTCTCCGACACCGCGACCGACGACGAGCGCGAGGGTCGAGTGTCGCCTGACGGCAAGCGGATCGCGTACGTTTCCGATCGTCAGAGCGAGGACGGCGACCTCGATATCTGGGTGGCCGATCTGGCACTCGGTCCACGCGATCGCGTCAACCGCACGCGCGTCGCGCGCGTGCGCGGTCTCGAAGGATTTCCCTCCTGGGCGCCGGACGGCACGCGCCTCGCGTTTTTTGCGGTTCGCGAAGGGATGCCCTCCGTCTGGGTGGTGTCAGTCGACGATCTCGCCGGCGACGCCGATCAGGCGACAGTGATTCGCCCAGGCCGGCCACGCAGCCCGTGCTCGTATCACGTCACGGCGGCATGCCGGCGTGGTCGCCGGACGGACGACGGATCGCCATCGCGCAGCTTCCGCCGCCCGAGCCCACCTACAACGGCAACCCCGAGCGCAACGGCGACGATCCGCCGCCGCTCTTCGCCGGGCCGGATGCCTTCCGCCTGTGGAGCGTGGACGCGCCACTGCCGGTGGACTCGGGGGCACGAGAGCTCACGCCGATCGCGCCGCGGCCCGAGCAACTCGTTGCCGCGTTCGATCGCGTGTGGGAAACGCTGCGGCGCCTGTACTACCAGACCGGACGGTCCTCGACCGCGTGGCAGGAGCTGCGAACGAAGTACCGTCCGCAAGCGCAGGCGGCGAAGGACGAGACGGCAGTCGAATCGGTGATCGATTCGATGGTGGCCGAGCAGCCGCTGATCAAGCCGCACGTGGAGTCTCCCCGCGCCGTCGTCGTATCCGGCCATCCCTTGGCGTCGCGCGCCGGCGCCATGGCGCTCGAGCGCGGCGGCAACATCGTCGATGCGGCCATCGCCGTGTCGTTCGCCCTGGGTGTCGTCGAGCCCGAAGCCTCCGGCATCGGCGGAGACGGAATGGCCGTGTTGTTCTTGAAGGGGATGGCCGAGCCGGTCGTCGTCGAATACAAGGATCAGGTTCCGATTCGCGCGACGCGCGACAACCCGTTGCTGACGGCGAACACCGGCGACGGTCCGTCAGCCGCGAACACCCCGGGCGTGGTGGCCGGGCTGGACATGCTGTACCGGAGGTTCGCCAGCAGCAAGCTGACGTGGGCCGAGTTGATCGCGCCGGCGATCGACTACGCCGAGAACGGCTACGAGCTCGATGAATCGCTGCCGACGTCGATCGCGGAGGGCCGGAAGTTCTTCGAGAAGTATCCGGCCGCCGCGCGCATCTATCTGCCGGGTGGCGAGACACCCCAGCCTGGCGACGCGCTTCGTCAACAAGGACTACGCTCGACGCTCCGCGCGATCGCCAAAGACGGCGCCGACACCTTTTATAGAGGCGCCATCGCGCGGCGAATCGCGGAGGACATGGACCGTCACGGCGGATTGATCACGCTCGACGATCTCGCGCAGTACCGCGCGATCGAGCGCCGTCCGCTCGTCGGCCGTTATCGCGATCACACGGTCTATTCCGCGCCGCCGCCGGTGGCGTCAGGCGCCGGCCTCATCGAGACGCTGCAGATCCTGCAGAACTATCAGCCTCCGGCCGGGAAAACCTACTCGTCGGATGCGGACTACCTGCACTACGCGCTCGAGTCCTGGAAGGTGCGCGACCAGGGTCCACGCATCGCCGATCCCGCGCTCTTCGAAGTCAGCCTCGGCCCGCACCTGGATCCCGCCCATGCCGCCGATCTGTTCAAGCGGATCGATCCGAAGAAGGCGCTCTGCAGGATCGCAGCGGCCCCGAAGAAGGCGGGCGCGCGGAGCGGATAGGCCGTGGGACGACGGCGTTCGCCGTCGCGGATGCCGACGGCAACATGATCGCGATCACGCAGACGCTGAGTACCTGGGGCGGCACGTTCTACGTGTCGGACGGCCTCGGCTTCCTCTACAACAATCACCTGCGCGGCGGTGGCGGATCGGCTCCCGGCCGGTTCCTTCCGCTCACCCGGTCGTCGTCCACCAGCGTGCCGACGTTGCTCTTCCAAAATGAAGGGGGACCATCCAGCAGCACGACGCCTGGTACGCCCCGGCTGGCCGTCGCCGCCGCGGGCAACGCGTGGATTCCCGCGTCCGTCTACGACATCATCCTGAATGTGGTCGACGGGGGCATGACCGCGCAGCGCGCGATCGAGGCGCCGCGGTTCCTGATCGGCCGCGACCCGGCGGAGCCGGCCACCAGCCGCATCCAGATCGAAGACCGGATTCCACGAACGGTTCTTCAGGACCTGATGGCGCGTGGACACCGCTTCCAGAAGATCGGCCGCAAAGGCGAGGTTCGCTACGGCTACGCCGCCGCTGTCGTCGTCGATCCAAAAACGGGCGTCGTGCAAGGCGGCGCTGAACCGCGGCGCTCGCATGCCGCGGTGCCGGTGCCGATCTCAACGACGCCGGCGAGCCGATAGGGCCTGTACACGTGCGACGTGCGGAGTGCTCACGTGCTCACGTGCTGCTTGTCACGTGCTTACGTGCTTAGCTGAGTGCGGACGGGCTTGTCGCGCGCGACTTACTTGCGTGCACACGTCCGCCCGGTGACAAGCGAGCACGTGGGCCCGTCGCACGTCCGCACGTGACAAGCGAGCACGTGCGCACGTGAGCACGTCCGCACGTGCAAGCGAGAGTGGACGAAGCGAGCACGTGAGCACGTGCCGCACGTCCGCACGTCGCACGTGACATATTCCCCCCGTCATCTCGTCGCTCATCGCACCAAGCGGCCGAGCTCCACGGGCCAGTTCTGGACGATGACGATCGGGAAGTCGTCGCTGTTCTCCACCATGAGGAACCGCCGCCCATCGGACGCGACGTCCTCGCGTTGATGCCCCATGAGGTCGAGCGTGTAGGGACCGTCGAAAAGCTCCGTCGGCACGCTGAAGCCCAGCGTCGGGCCACTCGACATGCGGGCGGCCAGCATCTTCGTGCCCAGGCGGAAGAACAGTTCGCGGCCGTCAGCCGACCAGATCGGGGACAGTCCGCCTTTGGTCGAAACCGCGACGGTTGCTCCTGGACCCGGATAGGCGGTGACGTAGACCTGGTAGTCGCCGGTCTCGTCGCTGACGAAGGCAATCCACTTTCCGTCGGGTGAGAACCGTCCGGATCGCTTTCTGCCGGGGCCGCCAAGCAAGCGCCGGGTCTTGCCGTCGGTGGTGCGGATCCAGATCTCGAAGGTGCGGTGATCGTAGTAGGCGAGGTCGCCCGTGAGCGCGTTCCACGAGGTCGGCACCACGAAGCCCTCATGCGCCACGAGCAGTTCAGCCGGAGCGCTGCCATCGGCCGGCGCCCATTGGAGACCGCCGCGCCCCCTGAACGTCACCCGCTGCCCATTCGACGACCAGATCGGAAACGACCCCTGCGCCAGCCGCTTCCGCGTGCCGCCCTCCAGGTCAATGAGGTCAGTCCATCCGCCTTCGAGGTTGAGCACCGCGCGGTGGCCGTCGGGAGCAAGATCCAGATGCGTGTAGTCGAGGCGTTCGCCGCCGACGGCGGTCGCACGTCCCTCGCGATCGACCCATACGAGCCGCGCGCTGGATTCACCGCGCGTCGGAATGTAGACGAGCGTGCCGTCGCGTGCCACGCCCGGCACCTTGTTGACGTTCTCGATGACGGGAACCGGGTTTGAGGGTCGCGCCGGATTGGTGGGATCGAACGCGACGGCGAGCACGGTCGTACCCTGCTGGAAGGCGAGCCAGCCTGGCGCCACATGGACGAAGCCGTGGCCTCGGACGCCGAGGTCGCGAATCGAGCCGTCCCTCAAGTCGATGAGACCGGCGGTCTCGCCGCCATCGGCTCGAACGATCGTGATGAGTGCGCTCCGGCCGTCAGGCATGTGCGAAGGGAACGTGTGGGCTGCCACGTCGGCACCCGAGCCGATCCGCGTCACGGCCTCCGGTGATCCGCCCGACGCCGCGACCCGCTGTATGCCCGAGGCGGTGCCAAACAGAATGTAGTCGTCCGATCCCCAGCTGAATCCCGTAGGCACCGGCGCTGTACCGGGCCAGCGGTAGATGGTCTGCGGCTGCCCGCCGCGGACGGACACTTTCGACAGGCCGACGTCATCGACGATCCCGATTGACTCGCCGTCCGGCGAGAAGAACCAGTCGGACGCATCGCGGCCCTCGGCGACGCGATGCGCAGTCAGGCTGTCGAGCGCCCGCAGACAGAGGCTGACCGTATTGCCTTCACGGCAGTTGTAGGCGAGGTGCGCGCCGTCCGGAGAGATGGCGACCCGGAAGTCGTTCCAGTTCGGCGCCGACTTCGAGGGAAGCGCGAGAGTGAAGCGTCTGAGCGGCGCGCCGGCCTGGGTGCGGCCGACCCCGATCGACAGCGAGGCGGCGAGCGCCACGCCCAGCGCGGTCGCGACCGCCCACGGCAACGCGCGCCGCCACGCGGGGGCGACAATTGCGGCGGTTGCGGGCGTGGTCGCGCCGTCGGGGGCGCCAGCCTCGATGCGCGCGAGCTCGATCCGCGCCTCGCCGATGTCGCGTAGGCGCAGCTTCACGTCGCGTTCGACGCAGCGCTCGATCAGCGCGCGGACCCGGGACGGCGTCGAGGGCGGCAGCGCGGCGAAGTGCGGCGTGTCCTTCAGCACCGACGCCATCGTCTCCGAGACATCGTCGCCCTTGAACGCGCGCTGGCCCGTCAGCATCTCGAACAGCACGACGCCGAAGGCCCAGATATCGGCGCGCTTGTCCACGACGCGGCCCTTCGCTTGCTCCGGTGACATGTAAGCGGCCGTGCCGAGAATCATCCCGGCCTGCGTCATCGCCGGCGTCGTGATCGTCGGCGACTTCGACATGCTGGGTGACGAACCAGAGGCGGGCTCCATCGCCTTTGCGAGCCCGAAGTCCAACACTTTCACCGTGCCGTCAGCGCGGACCTTGATGTTCGCGGGTTTCAGATCGCGATGGATGATGCCCTGCTCATGCGCCGCTTCCAGTGCTTCCGCGATCTGCTTCGCAATAGGCAGTGCCTCGTCGATCGAGATCGCGCCGCGCGCAATGCGCTGCGAAAGGTCGTCGCCATCGACGAGTTCCATCACCAGCGCGCGGATGCCGCTCGACTCCTCCAGACCGTGGATATGCGCGATGTTCGGTTGATTGAGCGACGCGAGCGTCTGCGCTTCGCGCGTGAATCGCGCGAGGCGGTCGGCGTCGTTCACGAAGGAATCGGGCAGCACCTTCAGCGCGACATCGCGATTGAGTTTCGTGTCGCGGGCCCTGTAGACCTGACCCATTCCGCCTTCGCCAATCTGCGCGGTGATCTCGTAGACGCCGAGACGGGTACCGGGTGTGAGGGCCAAAGGTAGCGTGATTATATGGGCGGAAACGCTCGCGGACGCGATCACTCCCGAGTGACGCCGTAGTCCAGACCGTGATGTCTCCGACCATCCGACGCTCTCACAACGTGTGTGAACCCTCGTCCTGAACTTCGTGCCTGAACCCCGTTTGAACCCTCGTGTGAACCTACGTCGTGAACCCCCGTGTGAACCTCCGTCCTGAACCCCCGTTGTGAACCTACGTCTGAACCCCCGTCTGAACCTTCGCCTGAACCCCCGACTGATCCAGCAACGATGTGCCCCGGATCTTGAACATCCCGGCAAACATCTGGCGCAGGAGCTCGGGGCGTTCGCCGAGCATGTCGAAGAGCTCGTCATGGTCGATCTTCAGCGCCATGCCGCTCTTGCGCACGGCCGCGGAGCGATCGAGCGAGCGTCCGGCCATGGTGAAGACCGAGCCGATGATGTCACCGGCGCTCGCCGTGACCGGTGTCCCGCCGTTGAGCGACACCTCGCCGGCCAGCACGAGCCACAGCGCCGGCGTGGCGGACTCGGGGAAGAGGACCGACCCCTGGAGCATCTCGACGGCGAGCGGCGATGTTCGCGAGATGGCGCATCTCGTCAGCCGACACGCGGCTGAAGATCGGGACGCGCTGCAGCGCCAGCACCTTGTCGATCGCCGACAGCCCACCGGTGGCGATCTGCTGGAGCTCGGTGGCCGCGCCGGTCGGATGGACCGGGACGTCCGGCGACGAGACCGATTCGGCGAGCGTCGCGAACAGGCCGGTCACCAGGTCGGCGTTGTCGGAGAGCAGCGCACGCAGCTCTTCGGCCGTCAGCGCAAGCGTCACCGCGATGTCCGTGGTCCTGACCGTCTCGGCCATGGGTTGTCCCTGCAGCGCCTCGGCAAAACCGAGCGCTGACGGCGGGTCGATGGATCGCGGGGTGGTGGTGCGGCTGGTGGCGGTGACGCGTCCATCCAGCAGGAGATGGATCGTCGCCGGCACCGAGCCCTCCTGAAGAAGGACCGTGCCCGGTTCGTGGCGGACCTGACGAGCGGTGCCGGCGATGCGGAACAACTCGTCGACGGACACCGACGCGAAGAGCGGCAGGTGTCTGAGGCGGCCGGCCAGCTCCGCCGCCGGCAGCGGCTCGAGCCACAGTTCGCGCCGCCGCTCGGCCGGCATCCGGTGCTCGGCGAGCGCCCATGACGCGGCTTCGAACACGTACCAGTCGCGGACGTCCCGGTGCGCCAGGACGTGCTCGATGTCGTCGGCGAGGCTCCAGATCTTCTGTTGACGCGCGGTGTCGATGGCCGTGGCCGCGACGACCTGATCTTCGTCGTTGATCAGCTGCAGCAGCGTTTCCTCGACATCGCGCGGCCGCGAGCGCAGGATCACGTTCGCGCGGCGCACCTTTTCTTCGCGGGGCATCTCCTCGAGCATGGGCATGATGCGCTTGCGCAGTTGTCCGCTGAGGATGTTGTCGAGATATTCGGACGCGCTGGCCTTGGCGCGACTGTCGCCGTGTTCCAGCGTCCAGCGCGCGGCCGCGATGTCCTTCCACGGGTAGATCAGCGAGAGCAGGAGGTAGACGCGGTTCATCATCCGCGACAACTTCTGCTCGAGCGCGCGCCTGAGCAGCGAGTCGCCCGTCAGCTTCTGCTTGTCGTAGAGGTTGGCGTGCAGCGACAGATACTCGAAGTACTTCAGGGCTTCCTTGTAGATCAGCGCTTCGATCGTTTCACGCGGCAACACCAGCTCTATCGTGCTCGCGGCGAAGTTTGGCGAGCGCGGCGATGACCTTGTAGCGAAGGAACCCGTCCTCTTCTTCGAGCGCACCGACGAGCACGTCCACGGACTTCTGGTCCGGGATCATCGCCAGTGTCGCCGGAATGTGCCGGCGCACCCACACGTCCTCGTCCTTGTCGCGCATGAAGTGGGCGAGCGCGTCGATCACCGGCGGGCCGTACCCGACGAGCACCGACCGCGCGCGCGCCTTCAGGCGTCGATCGCGGAGCAACGCGATCAGGGTCGGGACGAACACGAAGTCGTCGGTGCCGGCCGCACCGACGCTCTCCATCGCTTCGTCGGCGACGTCGGGGGAAGGATCGTAGAGCAGCGGAATCAGGAGCCGCCGGAACCGCGGGTCGGCGATCTGGCGAACCGCGATGGCGACGTCGCGCCGCGACCGTCGAGCGTCCTCACGGGAATCGCCCGCGAGCTCGACCAGGGCGGCTTCCGCGGCATCGACATCGGCGGCCCGGCCGCTGCCGGCGAGCGCGACCGCCGCCGTGGCGCGGATTCGCGCATCAGGGTCCTTCAGCAGCGGACGCGACAGCGAGGCCGCATCCTCCTCGCTGATCGCCACGAGGGCGCCGATGGCTGCGGCGCGAACGCTGGACTCGGGATCTCCGAGCATCCGGCGAATCTGCGGCGTCCACTGACGCGCGATGTCGCTGCGGACTGCGCCCAGCGCGGCGAGCGCGCGCGCCCGGACCTTCGGCGCCTCGTGATACAGCAGCAGGGGAGTCACGAGGTTGCGTTTGTCCAGCGACTCGAGCACGTCGATCGCGTAGATGACTCGGCTCGGCTCCGGGTGCGCCAGCTCCTGCACCAGCGTCTCCACGGTCGACAGCTCCGATCCGCTCAACCGCACGTCATCGGCCTTGACCACGCCCTGCTCGATGCTGCGGCGGAACGACAGGCAGGTATTCGTGCTTGGCGCGAAACGCCATCACGTACCAGAGGCCGGCGAGCGCGACGCTGACCCAGCTCAGTTGATACCACGCGAGGGCCAGCCCCCAGGACTGGATGAGCGCGAGCATGCCCAGCGCGCCAATGCCGCGCGAGAGCCGATCGACGGTGACGTCGACAAACGGCTTCACTTCCTGACGCAGCTCGCTGGGGAGCGGCAGAAACAGGACTTCGCGCGTGGTCTTGTCCACCGTGTAGCGGAACGACCGATCCATGACGCTCGCGACGGCCGGCGCCCACAGCACCTTGAACACCAGGATCAGCGCCGCGGTGATGGCCAGGTTCGTCGGCAGGATCAGCAGCGCGAATCCGATGCCGAGGTACCGGTGGATGCGCGGCGTGATCCACACCTGGATCACGAACGCGGCCGCCGAGAGCCAGAACCTGACTTGCGCAAGGAAGCTGCCGATCGCATCTTCCTGGCCCGCGCCCTTTGAAGATCTCCGCCGCCATGTTCAGCTGCTGGTCGATCAGCATCGCGCCGATCGACCCGAAGCTGATGACCACAGCGATGAGCTGGATCTGCCGCGACCCGCGCAGCAGCGCGAACGCGCGCGACAGGCTGACCCCTTTCTCCTCGTCACCCGCGGCCGCCGCCACCGTGGCCGCCTGCTGCTCCCGGCCGAGGACGATCGAGACGACCACGCGCGCACACCAGCAGTGCGAAGGCGCTCCACAGCAGGAGCGTGTTCGCGCCCACGGTCTGGACGATGGCCGCGGTCAGACCTGCGCCGGTCATGCCGCCGAGCATCACGCCGCCACCGATGAAGCCGAAGAGCCGCTTCGCCTGGCGCGGATCGTAGATGCCGTTGGCCAGCGTCCAGAACTGGCTGATCAGCAGAATCCCGAGGAGCAGACCCCAGACGTAGAACGCCGACCGAGACCCAGTCGCTGTCTGTCTGGAAGAGCACCCAGAAGCCGAGCATGGCGACCGCCATGCCCGCCTGCGTGATCGGCAGCGCCCACCGTTTCGGCAGGATGCTGACGAGACGGGTATAACCGAGCATCAGAACGCCGATAAAAAGTCCGGACCCGAATATGACCCAGGGGACGTTCACCGCTCCGAGATCCGAGATGAGCTTGGACCGGGTGAGCGGCTGAATGATGTTGTAGGCCGTCATGGCCAGGAAGGCGTAGGCGAACATCAGCAGTGCGGTGACGGTTTCGTCCTTCCGCACGTCGACCACGGGATTCAGCACCCGTTGGAGCAGGGACATGGAGACCTCTATGGTTAGCTGAACAAGGGTGTCACTCTAAGCGATGCGTAAACTGAAGTAAACTGCGGCCCTACCCATGCTTCCCCGGTTACGGCGCTTCTTTGATGTGAGGCCTGGGGAAGGCCTGCCCGTCCTCCTCACCTTCTTATATATCGCGGTTGTCGTCGCCGCCTTCCTGCTGGCGAAACCCATCCGAAACGGCCTGTTCCTGCAGGCATACGGCCCGCACAACGCTCGTCTACGTCTACGCCGCCGTTCCGCTCGTGCTGTCGCTCTTCGTGCCGTCGTACACGCGCGTGACGGCTCGGTTTGGCGCCCGCGGCGGTGACGGCCGGGACGCTGGTGTTCTTCTTCCTCAACGCCCTGTTGTTCTGGTACGCGTTCACCTGGCGGCGGTTTCCGCTCCTGCCGGGGATCTTCTACGTCTGGGTGAACTGCTTCGGCATCATCGCGCCGGTCCAGGCGTGGAGCTTCGCGAACTCGCTGTTCGACACGCGTCAGGCGAAGCGGTTGTTCGGACTGATCGGCTCCGGCGCGTCGCTCGGCGCGATCACCGGCGGCATCCTTGCGCGCTTTCTCGTCGAGCCTCTGGGCGGCTCGATCAACCTGCATCCTGGTCCTCGCCGGCCTGATCCTGACGGCCGCGCTGGTCGTGCTCACCGCGAACCGCCGGATCCCGCGAAAAGGGCTTGATGCGCCTGGGCCGGCCGGTCGCCCGGCCGTTCACCGAGACGGTCAGCGAGATCCTCGCCAATCCCTACCTGCGGTTGATGACGCGTCATGGTCTTTCTTGTGCGCGATCTCGACGCAGTGGATCGGCCTGCAGCTCAACTTCGTGGCCGACGCGCGATATCGGCGGCGATGCGGATGCGCTGACGCGATTCTTCGGCACGTTCAACTTCCTGCTCGGGTCGGTGAGCTTCGTCGTTCAGCTCTTCGTGACCAGCCGCGCGCTGCGGACCTTTGGTCTGGCGGTGACGATCCTGACGCTTCCGCTGGCGCTCGGGTTCGGCACCGCGCTGATCGTGCATGCTTCCAGCGTTCTGGCCCGTGCTCGTCGCCAATGCCTTCGACCAGAGCCTGCGCTTCTCGGTCGACAAGCCGACCTACGAGCTGCTCTATCTGCCGATTCCGCCGGGCCAGCGCCAGCACGTCAAGAACGCGATCGACATCGTCGGCAACCGCGTGGCCGACGCGCTCGGCGCGGTGCTCTTCGGCGTGGCGACGAGCGGCTTCTTCATGCTGCCCGGCGTCGGGCTCGGCCTCCGCGGCACCGCCGTCGTCAACGTGCGTGCTGATCGCGATGTGGATTGGCGTGGCCTGGCGGCTTCGCCACGAATACGTCCGCACCATCCAGGCGAGCATTCATCGCCATCGACTCGACACCGAACGAACGTCGCGCGTCGGTGCTCGAGCGTTCGGCCGCCGACGTCCTGGTCGCCAAGCTTGGCGGCAACCGATCCGGAAGAAGTGCGCTACGCGCTGGGGCTCCTCGAAGTGCAGCAGACCAAGAGCTGGCATCCGTCGCTGCAGAATGCTGCTGTCCCACCCCGACGCCGACATCAGGCGCCGCGCGCTGTCGCTGCTGAGCGCGGCCGGCGATCGCGACATTGCCGACGAGGCGGTCGCGCTGCTCCGCGATCCGGATCTGGGTGTGCGGACCG
Source organism: uncultured Acidobacteriota bacterium (assembly GCA_963710415.1). Lineage (GTDB taxonomy): Bacteria > Acidobacteriota > Vicinamibacteria > Vicinamibacterales > 2-12-FULL-66-21 > CAVQAH01. The sequence goes on from CAVQAH010000009.1 coordinate 78,769, forward strand.
AAGCGCTCCTCTATCTTGAGCCGCGAGATGGGCATCGATCCGCTCTCGCGGATTCAGGAGCTTGGCGAGTTCGAGGATTTCTCGATTCGCGCCGGCATGGCGGCGTTCCTCGCCTCGCCGGGACCGTCACAGAATCTGGAGGCGGCGCGCGCACTCTTCGAAGCCATGGTCGCATCGTCCGGCGAGGAGGGCAGCCGGGACCGCGCCGAGGCGGCGCAGGCTCATGGCGCTGGTCCCCGCGCAGTTCGTCGATCTGCTGGCCAGGCTCGTCGTGGACGAGGATGAAGAGGTTGCGCGTCTGGCGATTCGCTCGGCGCGGGTCATCGCGCGCGAAGAGCTCGTCGGGCCGTTGATGGTGGCGCTCGGCGCGTCCGTACCTTGCCGACGAAGCGGCCGAAGCGCTCGCCAGGCTGGGGCCTGGCATCATCCCCGAACTCGCCGCCACAGCTGCAGCGACGAGAGCACAGACGTCGAGGTGCGCCGGGAGCTGCCGACGCGTGCTCGTTCGAATCGGCACGCCCGAGGCCGAGCAAGTGCTCGTCGAGCAGCCTGCTTGAACGCCGACACGACGCTCCGGCACCGCGTCATCGCATCCCTGAACAAGCTGCGCGCCATCCATCCCGACGTGCGCATCGACCCGGGAACGATCGAGATTCTGCTCGCGGCCGAAATCGCGGGTCACTACCGCTCCTACCAGGTCCTCGGGCCGCTGCGCGGGCAGCTGAAGGAGAGCGACCCGGTGCTGCAGGCGCTGCGGCATGCGATGGAGCAGGAGCTGGAGCGCGTCTTCCGGCTGATGGCGCTCCTGTACCCGGAGGGCGGCCTTCACGACGCGTACGTGGGTCTTCGTGCGGCGAACCCGATCGTGCGCGCGAACGCGCTCGAGTTCCTCGACAACGTGCTGCAGCCGGAGCTACGCCAGGTCCTGGTTCCGCTGCTCGACGCGCAGGTCACCGATCGACGAGCGCATCGAGATCGCGAATCGCGTCGTTGGTGCGCCCGTGGAGACGACCGAAGCGGCGCTCGGCGACGCTGCTGGCGAGCGAAGACTCGTGGCTGCGCTCGTGTGCGATCAACGCGGTCGGCACCCTGCAGATTCGCGGCCTCGAAGACGAGCTGATCAGGTTCGAGGCGAGCGGCGATCCGGTCGTGCAGGAAAGCATCCGCGTCGCCCGGCGGCGGCTCGCCGGGAAGATGGAGGTGGCTGCGGCGTCATCGCACGAGCCCGCTCCGCCCGATCTTGACATGGGGGTTGGGGCTGGCTGAATCGCTGGCCCGCCGGTCGAATCCGGGCGCCGGCGCCGTCGTGCGCTTGTGCTCGGTGGAGCGAATCATCCGTTCGAGGCGCAGCGCCAGCGCCGGAGGCACCGAGTCCGGGCCGTCGGTGAGATACCGCTCGAGGTCCGCGTAGGTGAACCCCATTTCCTCTTCGTCGGTCTGCCCCATCCACAGTCCGGCGCTCGGCGCCTTGTCGATGATTGGCTGCGGCACACCGAGTTCGCGCGCGAGCTTCCTCACCTCGCTCTTGAGCAGGCTGCCGATCGGGAGCACGTCGACGCCACCGTCGCCATACTTGGTGAAGTAGCCGATGGTCAGCTCGCTCCGGTTGCCGGTACCCACGACGAGATAGTTGAGGGAGTTGGCGATGAAGTAGAGCGTGGCCATCCGCAGGCGCGGCTTGACGTTGGCGACCGGCACGCGTGCCTTGATGTCGCCTGACGGGGCGCCGCCGGCTGACATGTCCGCTGGCAGCGAGCTCAGCGCGCCGCGAAGGATGCCGATGAACTGCTCGTAGGGCTGCTCCAGATCGACCCGGCGACCGGGACGCCGAAGTGGTCGGCGACGAGGCGCGCGTCCGTTTCGTCCTGGGGATCGCTATGGCACGGCATGATCACCCCGAGCACCTGTCCGGGGATGGCCATCTGACAGAGCCGCACCACGACCGCCGAGTCGATCCCGCCGCTCAAACCCACGACGAGTCCGCGAGCACCTGCCGCCGTCGCGCGCTGCCGGAGCCACTCCGTTATCTCCTGTGAACTCTTGCTCATGGTCTCCCTCTGTAATCTGCAACGATCTACGCCAGTCGCAGCGGCTCGCGCTGGATGACCGCCAGGAACCCATCGACCAGCTTGGGATCGAACATTCGACTCCGCTGGCGCGTGACTTCCGCGATCGCGTCTGCGACCGGCCAGGCCGGTTTGTACGGGCGCTTCTGCGTCAGCGCATCGAAGACGTCCGCAACGGCGACGATCCGGCCGGCCAGCGGAATCGCGTCGCCTTTCAACCCCTCGTACCCTTCGCCGTTCCAGTGCTCATGATGGCTGAACGCAATTTCTTCCGCCATCCGCAGCAGGCTGAAGCGGCTGCCCGAGAGGATTCGCGCGCCGATCGTCGTGTGCGTCTTGACGAGCGCGAACTCTGCCTCGGTGAGCTTGCCGAGCTTCAGCAGGATCGCGTCGGGGATGCCGATCTTGCCGACGTCGTGCAGCGGCGCCGCCCGCCGGATCAGGGACACCGTCGCGTCGGACAACCCGATCTCTCGCGCGATCAAGGCGGCCATGCGGCCGACGCGTTCGGTGTGGTGACCCGTGTTGTCGTCGCGGAACTCCGCGGCGCGCGCCAGGCGTTCGATGATCTCGACCTGCGCCGATTCGAGCTCGCGGGTCCGCTCGCGGACCTTCGCTTCGAGCATCTGGTTCTGGCTCTGGATCTGCAGATAGAGGAAACGCGTTTCGAGCAGCGTCCGGATCCTGAGCAGGACCTCGTCGCTATGGAAGGGCTTGTTGACGAAGTCCTTCGCGCCCCGCGACAAGGCCTCACGGCGCGCCTCGGGCGCCATGTCGCCCGTGAGCATCAGGATGGGCAGGTAACTCGCTTCCGCAAGCTGGTTGAGACGGTCGAGCACTTCCAGACCGTCCATGTGCGGCATGTGCAGATCCAGCAGGATCAGATCGGGCCGAAGCCGCACGTAGAGATTGGCTGCCTCGCGCGGGTCGTTGGTGCTCTCGAGTCTCGTGAACCCGCTCCGCTCGAGGAGGCGGCGCAGCACGTCCACGTTCGCGACTTCGTCGTCCACGATGAGGATCCGCGCGTTCCTGAAGGTCCGCGAGATCATGACCCTGCCGGATGCGGTTCACCTGGCTGTCGGGACATCGACATTGACTATGGCTTCGGCGGCCGGCGATTCCGGCCAGACCACGGGCGGCGCCGCCGTGTAGCCGGCATGCGCCAGGGCGCCCTGAAAGAACGCTGTTTCAGACGCGTAGAACAACAACTTCACGTAGTGACGTCCGGCGATATAGACCTGGCCGAGGGCCAGCGTCATCCACATCGACAGGCCCCCGCCGGGAGCGCCGGGGGAGGCCAGCGCATACAGCAGGGCCAGGAGCACGAAGATAGTCGCGTTCGCCAGGTAAAGATACAGCGTTCCGCGATTGCGGCGAACGAATCGCATGCCGGCCAGCAACGCGCCGAACGCGCTGCGGCGATCCTCGACGACGATCCGGACGCGCGCGTAGTCGAAGACCAGGTTGCCGGCGACCAGCATCGCCCCGAAGACCAGATAACACGCCAGCCGGATGGTGAATCCCGTTCGCTCGACGGTGAGGTCGCGCGTCACCCACGGAAAGAAGTCGTCGAAGATCCACCCGTGCACGGGACCGAAGAGCCAGGCATAGAACGCCAGCGCGAGCACGCCCAGCCGGAGAAAGCGCCAGAAGTGCGTGCCGCAGGCGGAAAAGAACCCGTGCGTCCTCGTCGGACGCTGCCGCGCGTAGCGATCGAGAATCCCGCCGCTCAGGAACGTCCAGATGACCATCCATGCGGCCGCCGCTCCCGCGATGGTCGCTGCCATCGGCTGGTTGTCCAGAAGGTTCGAGATGTTCTCCAGCACCGCGCCGAACCCGATGATCGCCGGGATGAACGTCGTGCCCAGACCGGTGGCCTGAGACGGTGAACTCCTGCCACCAGTCGTAGTTGGCGCCCGCCGCGACGGTATCCGCGGTCAGGCTGGTTCCAAGCTGCGCGGCAATCATGCCGCGCAGCGCGATGGCGAGCGGCAGCGCGATCAGGAGCGTCGTGGCGATCGCGCCAGCGAGTATCAGCGGCGCGCTGTTGACCCGCCGCACGCCATCTCGAAACGCTGCCAGCGCGCTCATGATTGATGGCCCACGCTAAACGAAGAACCCGCACGTGAGCAGCTGGTCCTGCAGCCAGATCAACCAGGCGAGCGACCATTTCGTGGCGGCCGCCCCCGCGCGCGGCGCGAGCGTCGCGGAATTGTTGGTGTAGTTGAGGTCGAGCAGCAGCACCCGCTCGGGATCCACCTGTACCGATCGCGCGCGGACGGGACGCTGGACCTCGAACAGCTTCCACGTCTCGCGCCCGTCCCACCGCCAGCGCAACTCCTCGCCGTTCTCGAACGTCACCTTCACATCGACCGGAAACACGCCTTCGGCGTACCGCCGCACCACCACCGTCGTGTGATATCCGTCCGCCGCGCGCTCCGCGGCAGAGAAGGCGCGCGCGTCGCCCTCGCCGAAGAACCCGCGGTCGGATACCCGTTCGGATCGAAACGTCTGCACCCCGTAGTCGAAGGCATTCGCGCTGCGATAGACCTGGTCGAAGAACCACGTCAGATCCCGCCCGCTGACCTGGTTGGCCACGGCGAAGAAGTCGTCCGGCGACGGATGTTTGAACGCGTATCGCGTGAAGTAGGTCGCAAGGATGCGCTGGAGCGTCTCCCATCCGAGCATGCGCTCGAGCGTATGGAGCCAGAGCGCGGTCTTGTTGTAGGTGATCGTCGAGGCCGTGCCCGGCCAGTAGCGCCACGTCGGCGTGCTCTGCACGTCGGCGCGCGCGTTGGGGCGGAAGGCCGGCAGCCGGTTGCCTTCGGTCGCCCGCGGCAGCGGCAGATCGTCGAACACCCACGGCACGAACCCGCCGAAGAACCGCTTCGTGTAGTGCGACTGGAAGAATTGATCGAGCGTGCGCGCGGTCGAGAACGTGTTGAACCCTTCGTCCATCCAGGCGTGCTCGAACTCGTTGGTCGCGACGAGGCCGTACCAGAACTGGTGGCCGGCCTCGTGGACCGTGACGCTCTCGGGCTGCGCGAAACGCCGCGGCGCCAGCCAGCGTGTGCCGGCCGTGAACAGCGTCGGATACTCCATCCCGCCGGCATCGCTCTGCCACGCCGGATCGATCACGGTGATGTTGGGATACGGATACGGACCGTACCACTCGCCGTAGTAGCGAAGCGTCGCGCGGGTCGCGTTGAAGTGGCGCTCGGCCTGCCCGGCGTGCTCGGGCTGCAGGAGAAGCCGCATCGCGACAGCCGGCAGCGTCGGGTGCTCGAACGTCGCGGTCCGCTCCAGATAATCGGGACTCGTCGTCCAGGCGAAGTCGTGGACGTCCTCCGCCTGGTAATGATGCGTGACCGTTCCGTCGCCCTCCTCACGGCGGCCGCGCTCCTGACCGGTGGCGCCGACCACCCAGCCCTGCGGCACCGTGAGGCGGACGTCGTACACGCCGAAATCCGAGAAGAACTCGGTCGCCGCATGGAACTGGTGCGCGTTCCAGCCTGCTTCCTCGAGCACGCCGATTTTCGGAAACCACTGCGCCAGGAAATAGAAGTTGCCGATCGTCCCCGTGCGCGCGAACGTGCGCGGCACGCGCGACGCCCACGTAATCTGCACGTTCGCCGTCGCGCCCGGACCGACCGGCGCGTCGAGCGGCAGCTCGACGAGCGTCCGATCCTCGAGGTTCCCATCGTCGGGGGCGATGAACCGGAGCCGCGAGGTCAGGTCGGCGGGCGCCCCGCCGGCGCCAATCACCCGGATACTGGTGATGTCGATCCATCCCCAGTCCTGCTCGGGCCGCTCGGCGAGCGTGCGTGTCGCCAGCGAGCGCCTGCTCGCGCATCCAGGTCGAGCGGGTGTTGCGCCAGGCGTTGTAATAGAGGTGGAACCGCAGGCTGGTCGCCGGCTGGCTGGTCGCGTTCCGCCACGTGAGCAGCGCATCCCCCTTCAGGGTCCGCGTGGCCGGATTCAGATTGGCGGCGATCGTGTAGTTCGCGATACGGGCGGAGCGCGCGGGCGAAGGCGCCCGATCGGGTGCGGCCGTGGACTGGGAACTGGGAGCCTGTGCGGGTGCACCCGCACAGCGCGCAGCGCGAGGAGCACCACGATCACCAGGGATCGTGCAGGCACGGTGCCCATCCTACACCAAGTCGCCGGACGCGAACGGCGCGCTCCGGAGGCCTGCGCGGGTATAATTTACGGATCGTTTTCATACATCCCTTACTTCCCCATTCCTAGCGAGGAGCAGTCTCATGGCAGCAGCATCAGGGCCCATCAAAGTCCTTCACTTCGGGCTCGGGCCCATCGGCGTCGGCGTCGTCAAGCAGGTGGCAGAACGGAAAGGCTTCAAGATCGTCGGGGCGGTCGACATCGATCCCGCAAAGGTCGGCCGCGACCTTGGCGAAGTGGCCCGTCTCGATCGCACGCTTCGCGTCAAGGTCTCCGATAACGCGCGCAAGGCCATCAAGTCGGCCAAGCCGGACGTCGTCGTGCTGTGCACCAGCTCGTCGATGAAGAAGGTCATGGATCAGATGGAGACCATCATCAAGTTGAAGGTCCCCATCGTCTCGACCACCGAGGAGCTCGCGTATCCGACCAAGGCGAACATGCGCTACGCGCGCGCGATTCACGCAGTTGGCCAAGAAGGCGAAGGTCGCGGTGCTCGGCACCGGCGTGAATCCCGGCTTCGTCATGGACGCCCTGCCGATCATGCTGACCGGCGTCTGCGAGCGGGTCGACGCGATCCGCGTCGAGCGCATCCAGGACGCGCGGATCCGCCGCCTGCCCGTTCCAGCAGAAGATCGGCGCCGGCCTCACCCGCGAACAGTTTCAGCGCAAGGTGGACGACGGGAGCGTGCGGCACGTCGGGCTGGCCGAGTCGGTGTCGATGATCGCGGAGGCGCTCGGCTGGAAGGTCGACCGCATCACCGACGAGATCCACCCGCGCATCGCCACCGAGACCGTCGCCAGCGAGTTCCTGGCCGTCGATCCCGGTTACGTGTGCGGCATCATCCAGGATGGTGTCGGCTATCGTGATGGCAAGGCGATCGTCACGCTGCACATGGAGGCCTACCTCGGCGCGCCGGAGTCGTACGATGCCGTCGACGTCACCGGCTCGCCGGCGCTGAAGATGAAGATCGCCGGCGGCGTGCACGGCGATATTGCCACCGCGTCGATCGTCGTGAATTCGCTGCCGAAGATCCTCGAGGCGACGCCCGGCCTGCACACGATGCGGGACATGGCGCTGCCGTCGTTCTTCGGGGGCACGCGCTGACGCGTACCGTGTTCGTAGTTCGTAGCCGTCGCTCGTGCTCGAGGCCACGACCTGTATGGGCTCTTCGAGCGACGAGCGACGAACTCCGAACCACGGCAGATTCGTTCCGAGCAGCCATGGATCAGAAACTCTCCGCCCACTACGCGCGGCTCCGGCATATTCGCGAATCGTTTGCGGAGGCGAACGAGCGGCTGGTGGCGCGGCTGCGCGGCGCGACCGACGAGGCCGCGCATCGGGCGCCCGAGGCCGGCGCGTGGACCGTGGCGCAGATTGGCTGGCACGTGGCGAAGGTGAGCACCACCTTCGCCGCGCTCATTTCCGGGGAGCGTCAGGGGGCGCGTCCGCTTCCGGCGGATTTCAAGGAACGCGACTGGGCGGCCATCGCTGAGCGTCTGTCCGATCGGCTCGAAGCGGCGCCGGCATTCCATCCGCCGCCGGGCGTGACGCGTCACGATGCCATCGCGGATCTCGAAGCGTCGGGCATCCGGATCGGACGCGCGCTCGACAGGGTGACGCCGGAGCGCGGCGCGGGCTACGGCATCAGCAACCCGATCGTCGGCGAGATCAACGTCTACCAGATCGGCGAGTGGGCGACGGCGCACGTCATCCGGCACAACCGCCAGGCCAAGCGCATCCTCGAAGGCGTGTAGCTCGGGGCGGGCTCGCGCATGAAATCGGTCACGTTCGGGCAGACAACGTAGTTCCCGAAGCTCTCAAAAGCATTCGCGGCGTCCTGCCAACGTGGCGCCAGAACCGTACACAGAAGACCACGACGAGAGAATCGTCTCGCCGTGGTCGACACTTCGCGGAGAACGCCCGTGTGAACCCCCGTGTGAACCCTCGTCTGAACCTCGTGTGAATCGTGCGAACCTGTCCTAGCTCGCGATCGGCTCGGCGATCGGCGGCCGGCGGCCGCGCGCGTAGTCGATCCCGAGCGTCTTGATCTTGTAGTTCATCACGCGCGGGCTGATCGACAGCAGCTCGGCGGCGTCCTTCTGCACCCAGTTCGACATTTTGAGTGCTTCGACGAGCGCCTGACGCTCGATCTCTTCGAGCGCAATGCCCGTCGGCGGGATCTTGACCACCGGGCTCGCATCCCCCGACGACTGCGTCGTCGAGAGCTCGCCCAGGCGGAGGTCCACGCTGCTCAGCGACGGTCCTTCGGTCAGCAGCACCGCCCGCTCGATGGAGTTCTCGAGCTCGCGGATGTTGCCTGGCCAGTTGTAGCGCATCAACAGCTTCTGCGCGTCTGGCGACAGCCCTTCGACGCGCTTCTTCAGCTCTCCCGCGAACCGCTTGAGGAAGAAGAGGGCCAGCTGCGGAATGTCGTCCTTACGTTCGCGCAGCGGCGGCATGTCGATCGACACGACGTTCAACCGGTAGTACAGGTCCTCGCGGAACTGACCGTTCGCCACCATCTGCGGCAGGTTGCGGTTCGTTGCGGCGATGACCCGCACGTCGACGCGCAAGGTCCGCGTGCCGCCGAGGCGCTCGAACTCGTGCTCCTGCAGCACGCGCAGGATCTTGGCCTGGGTGTTGGCGCTCATGTCGCCGACTTCGTCGAGGAACAGCGTGCCGCCGTCCGCCTGCTCGAAGCGGCCGACGCGCTGCTTGTCGGCGCCCGTGAACGCGCCCTTCTCGTGACCGAACAGCTCGGATTCGAGCAGGTTCTCCTGCAGCGCCGCGCAGTTGACCTTGACGAAGTTCCGCCCCGACCGCAGCGAGTTGTGGTGGATCGCGCCGGCGATCAGTTCCTTGCCGGTGCCCGTTTCGCCGCGGATGAGGACGGTCGTGTTGCTCTTGGCGACCTTCTTGACGATGGAGAGCACCGACTGCAGGGCGCCGCTCGCGCCGACAATGCGGTCGAAGTCGTAGATGTCCTGCTGCGTGTGCCGCAGGTACTCGATCTCGTGCTTGAGTCGACGATGCTCGATGGCCTTCTCGACCTTGAGCTCCATCTCCTCGATCTCGAACGGCTTCTGCACGTAGTCGAACGCGCCGATCTTCATCGCCTCGACCGCGGTGTGCACCGAGCCGAAAGCGGTCATGAGGATGACGGCCGTCGTGGGATGCATCGATTTCGCTGTACGGAGCACGTCCAGACCGTCGCTGCCACCCATCTTCAGGTCGCTCAGCACGACGTCGTATTGCCCCTCGTGCAGCTTCTCGATCGCCACGTTACCGTTCGGCGCCTCATCGACTTCGTGATGCGCGTCCGACAGCGCCCGCACAATGCCGCGCCGCAGCGAGTCGTGATCATCTGCCACCAGTATCCGGCCCATCACTCTGATCTCCAGACCCTTGTATCGACCAGGGGTCGACTAACCACCAGCCCGAAACAAGAAGAACTAACCGTGAACCCGAACCCCGAACCACGCGCTACGAACTACGAACCCGAACTACGGCAAGAAACTACGATCTGAACAACTCGTGACTGCCCGAAACCGGCAGCGTGACGCGAAACTGCGTTCCGCCGCTTGGCCGCGCGCTCACATCAATCCGGCCGTCGTGCGCGTCCACGATCTTCCGCACGATGGCCAATCCCAGCCCCGAGCCCTGCGGCTTGGTCGTGAAGAACGGGCTGAAGATCTTTTCCAGCACCTCCGGCGGCATTCCGGGGCCATCGTCGATGACGTCGACCTGCACGGACGGCCCGGTCTGTCCCTCGGCCGAGGGCACTTCCTCTTCCACCAGCTGAACCGCGCTGATCGAGACGCATCCCTTGCCGGTCAGCGCCTCGAAGGCATTGGTGAGGAGGTTGGTGAACAACTGACGAAGCTGGTGCGGATCGCCCTGGATCGACCCGATGTCTCCCGGCAGCGCCACATCGACGCGAACATCGCCGCGCGGAACGTGGCCCTCGGCAAGCGAGATCGCGTCGCGCACCACATCCTCGAGCGAGGTGTGCTCGACCTGCAGCCGGATCGGCCGCACGAACTCGAGCACTTCGAGGACGATGGCGTTGGCCATCTTGGCTTCCTTGATGATGTCGCCAAGGATCGCCTGCGCGTCTTCGGAGTCGGTCAGCTGGCGCTTCAGGATCCCCGCCATCACCTCGATGCCGGCCAGCGGGTTCTTCACTTCGTGGGCAATGGCCGCGGCCATCTCGCCGAGGGCCGCCAGTCGGTCGCGAAGGCGCTCCCGTTCCTCGAGCTGCTCGACGCGCGTGAGGTCCTTGAAGAAAAGCGTCGCGCCGGTCAGGCGTCCGCGGGCGTCGCGGACCTGCGAGAGCGTGTAGCCGATGACCTTGCCGGTGCTCTTCAGGCGCAGTTCGGCGCGGTTGGGCAGATGCGAGAGCTCGAAGGCCCCGGAGATGATGCGAACGACCTCCGGCTGCTCGCGGAGCACGCGGACGAACGGTTGACCGATGTCCTCCGGCGTTGGCCTTGATGCCCAGGATGCGGTAGGCGACGTCGTTCATGACCGCCACCCGGCCATCGCGGGTCACGGCCAGCACGCCGTTCCGGAGGTTCCAGACCAGGTCACGGTAGAAGGTTTCGGGCGCCAGTGCGCTCGTAAACGTCCGGCGCGGCCGGCCCTCGGACCGTCGTCCGGTGGCGACCGCCGACCGGGGGGCGGATCCCCGTTTCTTCGGCATAATTTGGGCGGGATCTGGCCGTCCGCCCTCGGGGGCGTCGGCTGGCAGTATTGTAATTGCCCGATCCTGTTCAGCCAAGCTGCGTTCCATGTTGAAGTTACGGCTGGCAATCGCCCCGCCGAAAGCCCGATGCAGGTAGCGCGGGCTAGCGCCCGGACGCACCTATCCTTTGGGCCTGCCCCCCGGGGGGCAAATGGTGTGCCCCACCGGGACACAGATTTGTCTAGGCTTTTGTTGGGTTTTTGAGCGGTTCGGGTCGGCGGGCCCCGGAGGTGTGCTTACAAATGTGACGTTTGATTACAATTTTGTCTGAAGGGACTCCCATTGATTCATCAGGTCGCCGACCTCCCACATCAGGGCCTGGTGTCGATCGATGATTGGTTTCGCGGCCTCGTGGTTCTCGTAGAAACCGGGGGCAGACATCGAAGCCTCGATGTCCTTTATCGCCCGTTCACGGTCGGCGATACGCGCTTCGAGCTCGTCAATCCGTCGCTGGCGCGCGTCATCCGCCTTCTTCTGCTTGCGCGATTCTGCTTCCTGGCGCTTGCGCTCGTCGTACGACACTTGCGGCGGCTTGTCAGCGGCGGCGCGTTTCTGTTCGACTCGTGGGGGTTGGGGCGGGGACGCATTCGCGAGCCGCTCCGCCGCCGCCTCCTGCTGTTTCCGGCTCCACAGGAACTCTTCGTAGTTACCCGGATACACGATGGCGTTGCCCTGACCGATCTCGATGATCTTCGTCGCCAGACGATCGACGAAGTACCGATCGTGCGAGACGAAGATCAGCGTGCCACCGAAATCTTCGAGCGCCTCGAGAAGCACGTCCTTCGAGTCGAGGTCGAGGTGATTGGTCGGTTCGTCGAGCAGCAGGGTGTTCGACGGCCGCAGCAGCATCCGGGCGACTGCCAATCGAGTCCGTTCGCCACCCGATAACACCCGCACCGGCTTGTCGACGTCGTCTCCTGAAAACAGGAAGCCGCCGAGGATGTTGCGGATGCTCGGAACCATGTGCAGCGGGGCGTCGCCGGCGAGCGTCTGGTAGACGGTGAGCGTCGGATCGAGCCGCGTGGCCTCGTCCTGCGCGAAGTACTGCATCACCACCTGATGGCCCTCGGTCCGCATCCCCGCATCAGGTGCTTCGACGCCGGACAGCAGTCGCATCAACGTCGATTTGCCTGCTCCGTTCGGGCCGATCAAGGCGATCCGGTCGCCGCGCTCGATGTGCAGATTGACCGAATTGAAGACGCGCCGCGAGCCATATGCCTTCGCAACACCCCGTAGGTCGAGGACCGTCCGGCCGCTTTTCGGGCAAGCCGGGAAGGAAAAGTGCACGCGTTTCCGCTCGGCCGGGATCTCGATCGGCACGATCTTGTCGAGCATCTTGATCCGGCTCTGCACCTGCGCGGCTTTCGTCGCTTGATAGCGGAAGCGATCGATAAAGGCACGCATCCGCGCGATCTCTTCGTCCTGGTCGTGCTTCTGCTGGCGAAGCCGCTCCATTCGCGCGTCGCGCTCTTTGAGATAGCCCGTGTAGTTGCCGACGTAGTCGGTGAGGCGCCTGAGGCCGATCTCGGTGATCCGCGTAACGACCGAATCGAGAAAGAACCGATCGTGCGAGACGAGGATCACGGCGTGCGGATAGCTGGAGAGGTACTCTTCGAGCCAGTTCCGCGCCTCGAGATCCAGGTGATTGGTTGGCTCGTCGAGGAGCAGCAGACCGGGTCGGCCCAGCAGCAGCTTGGCGAGCGCGATGCGCATCTGCCAGCCGCCGGAGAACGTCTCCGTCGGCTTCTGCATGTCGTCGGCTGAAAAGCCAAGGCCCCGCATCACCGTCGTGATCTTCAGATCGATGCTGTAGCCCTCCTGGCGGCGAAAATCCTCCTGCAGCTCGCTGTATCTGGTGAGCATGGCGCCGTGATCGAGCTCGCTGACCGTTTCGTCTCCCAGCCGTTCCTCGAGCGACGCGATCTCGTCGCGCATGTCGAGCAGCGGCTTGAACGCGAGACCTGCTTCGTCGACGAGCGTTCGCCCGCTGTGCGCGAGTCCGTCCTGGGGGAGGTAGCCAATGGTCAAGGCGTTCGGCTTGACGATGGCGCCGCTGTCCGGCTCTTCGAGGCCGGCGAGCATTTTCAGCAGCGTCGTCTTGCCGGCGCCGTTCGGGCCACTCAGACCGACACGCTCCCCGTCGTCTATCTGCCAGCTGACATCTTCCAGCAGCACACGGTCGGCGAACGATTTACTGAGGGCGGAAAGCTGAATCATTTCTGCAGTCGTGGCCGGGGCCACCGGGGAGGGCGTCGTCAGCCGCATAGCCCGCGCGGGAGAGATCTGTCGAAACGTCCGATTTTAGCACATCGATCCGGATCCGATTCGAGGTGTCAGAGTCCGCGCGAGAGATGCACCGAAGGCTCACCGATGCCCCCTCGAGTCGCTTCAGGGCGCTCGATGTCCTCTCAATCGTCGTCGCTCTTGGCCTAGGTGAAATCGAGCGGGACCCTTACGATCGAAGCTGGCCCATGCGCTCCCCAGCTCTTGGCTGCCTTGCCGTTGCGCTCTTGGCGCATCCGGCGGCGCTCCGCCGCGCAGTCCGGTGACCGTTCCGCCGCGATCGTGGCGACCGCCACGATCGCCCCGAGGACGTCGGTGAAGGTGTCGGCGCGCACCCTCGAGTTCCGCATCGAGCCGGGATCGAGCGAAGCGGTTGCGGTCGTCGAGTTCACCGCCGCGGCACGCGCCGTCCCGGCGCCGACGTGCTGATGACTCTCGCCGCTGATGGAGGGCTGACGGGACCCGGGGGCGCCGCCGACGTCGACGCCGAGGTGACATTCTCCGGCGACGGCTCGGGCACGCTGACTGGGCCCGTGACTCTCGCAGAAACAACCACGACCGCACGCTGGACCGGAGGCGGTGTTCGAAACGGCCGCCTGGTCTTCACGCTGCGCGCTTCGACTCCAGGCGTCTACACGTTGCCTGTCCGCTTCGCAGTCAGCCTTCCGTGATCGCCGTTCGACAAGCACGTCGCACGTCGCACGTCGCACGTGAGCACGTAGCACGTCGCACGTGGCACGTCAGCACGTGGCACGTCCGCACGTCCGCACGTCGCACGTGACCTTATCGCTCCCTAATCACCCAGACCTTCTGCGATCGTTCCCGTTCCAGCAAGTTCGCGGCTTTCTCGGCTGCCGCGCGTGAAGTGAATCCACCGACCCTGACTCTGTAGGGTGCGTCCGGATCGGAAGGTGGCGGTTCGACGACATACGCCTGATACCCCTTCCCTCGCAGCTGTTCGACGAGTCGGCGGGCGCGGATCGGGTCGCTCACGGCAGCGATCTGAATCGCGAATTCCTCGTCCGTTGCTGACGACGCCGCGCTGGCTTCAGTTCGAGCCGGTGTGGCCGGTGCCGGCAGTGAACGATTCGGCGGTTGTGCCGGCGCGTCTGGTCGGCTCGCGAGCGGCGGCTGTCGATCCTCCCCGAGCGGCCGGCGCGGCTGGCGGCGACGGCTTCGTGCCCGGCGTGAACACGCGGCGAACCTCGGGCCGCGGCTGAATTCTGACGAGGAAGTGCGTGGTGGTCGTCACCGACTCTCGTCCGATCGAGACGCGTGTCGTCGGCGGGTCGACAATCGTCGGCCCCTTCGGGAAGCGAGTCGGAGAGCAGTTCGACCCGGTGATCGCCGCTGCGAATGGCGTCGAACCGGAACGATCCCCGGCGGACGACTTCCGATGCGAGCGCCGCCGTCCAGCGTCAGCACCGCTCCATCGATCGATGGTTCGCCAGCATCGGCCTGGCCGTTGCCATTGACGTCATGAATGACCCGCCCGGTGACCGCACCGAGGGGGACCAGACCGAACGTGATCTTCTTCGACTCGCCCCGCGCGAGGTCGAGTTGTACTTGCGCAACGGTCGGAGGGTCGAAGTCGACGGGCAGGGAAGTCAGGTCGATGCCCACCTGCAGCAGGCCAATCGGCACGTTGACGAACGCGAACTCGCCGTTGCGTGTCGTGTTGGCGCTGCCAAGGTTGGCCAGGCGTATCGGGATGTTCTCGAGCGGTGCGTCACCGGGATCCTGCATTCCGTTGGCATTCCAGTCGGCGAACACCGCACCCACGACCGAGCCCGTTCCCCCGTGCCGGGACATGTCGCCGAGCACCGAGGTGCTCGTGCGCCCTCCGATGGGAAAGTTTCGCGACACGCGGAGGGTCGAGCGAAGCATCCAAGGGTCGGTGCCTGGCAGTAGCGAGGCGGAGAAGCGGTCGGCGTACAGGTTGACGCCGATAATCGTGTTCCTGGCGATCTCCCCGTTCAGCCCGAAGCTGAACTGACCGTGAGGGATCGTTCGGTCGCTCAGGACATCGACGTTGCGGCTGGTGAGGCCCTCCGCACGCAGCCAGAGCCCCCGCCGCATCAACTGTGCCTGCCCGCCACCGCCCACTTGAAAGGAGCTGGAGCCCTCTCCCGTCGCGCTGGGTTGCGCATCGCCGTCGCCGATCCGAAGAACTGAAGCGTGC
Source organism: uncultured Acidobacteriota bacterium (assembly GCA_963710415.1). GTDB lineage: Bacteria > Acidobacteriota > Vicinamibacteria > Vicinamibacterales > 2-12-FULL-66-21 > CAVQAH01. The sequence goes on from CAVQAH010000009.1 coordinate 94,224, forward strand.
GGGACACGTTGACGAATGCCAGCGCCGAACTGTCGTGCTGCGTGTACGTGCCGGCCAGGTTCTCGGCCTCGACATTCTCACGCCGCGCGTAGCGGACGAAGGCATTCACGATCCCGATCGTGTTCTGATACTCGCTGCTGAACACGCCGGTATCGCTGACCCGAAAGGCGGACGCGCCGATGTAGCGGGTGCGGCGATCGCCATCTTCGTAGCGGAACCCGATGCTGGATTGGACCCCGAGTGGAACGCGGGCCCCGGCAAAGCCGCGTGTGCCATCGTTGGCCGGGATTGACTGACCTGCAGACGCGGCGCCTTCCGGGTCCAGGTTCGACGTGAAGGCTTCCCATCCTCCGTGCAATCGGATTCGCCGAAACACGTCGTACTCGGCTGCCGCAAAGAACGTCCGACGATCGGCCAGCGGCTGAGTGAGCACCGGAAGTTCACCCGGCGAGAAGCGTGAGGCGTTGACCTGAATCCAGCCCTTGGCGAGCAGCACGCTGACGCCCGCCAACGCCGACGCATCCACCTCGCGCAGGTCAGACCCGCGTCTGCGGTACGACACGATGCTGCCGTCGGCGACGAGGTGAATCGCTGGCGTGAGCACGAAGCGGGCGCCGCCGCCGCCCTGATCGCTGTCGGCGATCGTGAACGTGAACTCTTGCAGGTCTCGCGTGCGGATGCGCGACGCGCGCGCGTTCACGTCCAGTCGATCGCTTGCCGTGTAGCTGCCGCGCGCGATCATCAGATTCTGATCGAGCACCTGCGCGTCGGTGCCGAAGATGTTCCGCCACGCCGTCGCGCGGCCGACCATCAGCGAGGCGTTGGCGCGCCTGGTCTTCGCGCGCACCGCTGCGCCTGCGAACGTCGACGTCGGGCTCGAGAGGTTCGTCAGCCGATAGTCAGCGATCGACGGGGAGAACCAGGTGTCGCCGGCTTCGAAGGTCCAGTTGATGCCGCGGTGTTTCCAGTCGCGGATGGCGACGAACGCCTTGCCGACCCGTGGCTCGCCGTCACGCGTCGTGCCACGAATCTCCATCTGGAACATGCCGAAGCGCGTGCCCGGCCTGAGCCACGCGACACCGAGGTCCGGCTCGAACGTGGGCTGACCGTCGGTGCGCAAGCGATCCCCGTTGACGGTGTGGGTGGCGCCGGTGACCTGGATGGAGCCTTGCTGCGCGGTCGCCGGTCCTGGGAGAAATGCCAGCAGCAGGCCGCATGCCGCCAGTTCCCGCAGGAGCTGGCGCATGGCTTATCGCGAAACCTTCAGCGTCGTCTCGCCGACGAGCAGTTCCGGCATGCCGACGTCGAGCTTGAGCTCGACCCGGTACTGCCCCGATGGAAGAGGCCGCGCCGGATCACTCGGTGAGATGGCCAGATCGCGTTCGCTTTCCGGCAGCACCGGCACGTCAGGCAACGGGATCTGCGCGATCGCGGTTCCCGAGCCGTCGTAGACGATCAGGTTGCCCTTGGTCCGCACCGATCGCCGGCTGCGATTCTTGAGGCCCGCGACTATCTGCGTCTGCTCGCCCGTGCCGCGAACTTCGAGGTTCGTCAACTCGATCGCCGCAGGCGGCTGCCCGACGTGCACGTAGACCAGCGTCGCGATCCGGCTCTTCAACACGACCTGACGTCCCTTGATCGGTTCGGCGGCAGCTCGGCAGTGAGCTCGAACAGAATGCCCGTTCCGATATCCGCCGGGTTCGACGTCGGCTGGCACGGTGACCGTGAATCGGACGATGCCTTTCATGCCCGGCTCGAGCGTGAACTCGGGCGGCGCGAAGCGGACCCAGTCACTCGCCGCGAACGGTCGATCCGGAGCAGGCGCCTCGAACTGCGGAGCGCCGTCGCGCGAGAGATACCAGTCGGACAGCGTCGCGCGCACACGCACAGTTTCCTGTCCGGGGTTGGTTACGGTCACCGCCTGCGTGTTGCTGCTGCCGGGCTGCGCCTGAATCTCCACTCGAAGCGGGCTCGCCTCGATCGACATCTGCGCGTGCGCAGCGGTGGCCGGGAAGGCCAGCGCGCCAACGAGGCACGCCGCGAAGCGCGCCACGATCGCTCGGATGATCAAGGAGTGCTGAGGGTGAAGGTGATCGACTGTGTGTAGATGCCCGCGTCGTACGTCCATGAATTCGCCAGCCTGAAAGTGAGAGACCCAGTCGAGGGTGATGCCTGGTTACCGGGGCCCGTTGCCACCGTGCGCGCGACCGTCTTGCTCAGCGTGCCGTTTTGAAAGGGTGGCGCGGGCGTCGCGACCCAGCTCACCGCCGAAATATCCACCGTCGAAGGACCCGAAACCAGGTCACCCGATGCGATCACGGTCAGCAGCCAGGTCTGCTTGTTATTCTGCCGGACGCGATAGTCGATCGTCACCGGCGCCGAGCTGATGATCGGGACCGTGTCGGGGTCCGCCGACGCGAAGCTGATCACCGCCGGGCTGACTGACAGGTCCAGCCGCTGCGCCGCCGCGGACGCCGGCAGCGACAGCACGATCAATCCGGCGATGAGGAGACACTCACGGATTCCGCGTCCAGGCCCCACCACGCATTCCTACGGTGCGCTGATCGTGTACACGAGCGTGATCGTGTAAGTGCCCGGCGGGTGCGTCCAGCGATTCTCGAAGAAGAAACTCTGACTGCCCGAACGAACGCCCGACCCTGTCCACGATCCCACAACCTGCGCCAACGAACGGCTCAACGTCCCAGGAACGAATCCCGCTCCGCTCGCCGTCCATGTCACGAGTGCCGCCGGCAGCACGTTGACGCCAGAACGGAGGTCATCGGTCGACTGCAGCGTGAGCGTGACCTGAGAGTTCCGCGTCGTGCGTGCCTTCGCCGTGATGTCGATCGACGCGGGCACGCCGCCACTTTCGGCACCGTATCCGGATCCGCATCTCGGGAACGCCACCGCGGTGGAGACGAACACCAGGCGCGCTGGGTCCCGAGGTTGACCGAAAGAGTCGCCGTGGCGGACTGCGGGCTCGATGTCGGGGGCTGCGCGAGCGCCAAGGCGATCAGGATGCCGTCATAACGCATGGGAAACCGCCACCAGTCGGCTCTGCGCATGGTCGCGCTGAGCCGAACTGGCGCATTCTTCTGTATCGGCTATGGCGTGGAGAGCGTGTAGTTCAGGACGAGTGAATACGAGCCGGGCGCATACGACCAGAGGTTCTGCAAACGGTAGGTCTGCGACCCGCTGTGGTTCGCCGGACCTGTCCAGGATCCCAGCGCCTGCGCAACGGCGTTGTTGGCGGTTCCATTGACGAAGGGCGCGCCCGACACCGTCCAGCTCAGGTTCCCAACTGGAATCGTCGAGGTCGCGGGATCGAAATGCGTCGCCCCGGCCTGCACCGTCAGGCTGACGAGCGTCGCCGGTGCGACGCGCGCACGAGCCTGAACCGTGACCGGCGCCGCCGTGATGAGGGCCAGCGTGTCAGGATCGGTATCAGGGAAGTCCACCACGCCCGTAAGCGTGAGGTGAGCCTGGTTGCCCACCGTGGCGGTGGCCGTCAGGGTCGCCGTCGCCACCGTCGTCTGCGCGTACGCCGAGGTTGAAAACATCAGGATTGCTGCCGCCGCCGCCGCACTCCACACTGCCTTCTTCATGTCGCTACCACTCCCATTTCTTCCGCACCATGCGGAAGCCGGCACGCGTTTGTTTGACCCCCTCCGGGATCCGCCGGCGTGCCTACCGACGGCGGGATGCCTTCCTTACCAAGCCACCTGACGCTGGCGTTCGAGCCAGGCCTCTATGTCCGCGCGCCGGAACCGCCACTGCCCGCCCATCCGAACCGCCGGCAAGTCGCCTTCGCGAATCAGCCGGTACACCGTCCGAGGGGTGACCCTCAGGTAGAGCAGAACTTCGCGGGTCGTCATCAGTTCCCGACGCGTATCAGCACTTACTGTCATATTAAGGCCTTAAAGATGCCGCACTAAGCAGTCGATAAGATGACTTTATATGACATTTTGTGACTAATTGTCACCGCGGCTGAGCCGGCTGTCAAGACCGATTTCTGAAATCAGATGTCCTGGATTGGGTCGCAATTCTCTCGCACATCGCGACAGCCAGAAGGCGGTAAACGCCTCAAAATAAGGTGGATAGCTTGGGCTAAAGATTTCGGGGCTGCCGGGAACCGCAATGCGCCCGAGGGAGGGATTGCTATTCGCCGAGGGCTTTGGCTGCGGCGGCTAGGACTCGAGGGACGCGGAAAGGCTTGGTCAGGTAGCCGGAGACTCCCAGGTTGACGGCCTCGATGGCGCTCGCTTCCGACGAGTAGCCGGTGACGATGATGACGGGGATGTCCGTGCGCAGGCGCCGGGCTTCCCGGATCACCGTCAGACCATCGACTCCCGGCATGCGGAGGTCGGTGATCAACAGATCGTAGGCGGTGATCCGCAGTCGCTCGAGCGCCGTCCGTCCGTCGGGCGCGAGGTCGACGTCGTACTCCGCCAGCGCGAGCGTCTTCGCCAGCAGATCGCGGATGCTCGCCTCGTCGTCCACCACGAGCACGCGCGGACGGCCGGCTGCCGCGGGTGCCGGGCGCGGCGCTGCACCCGTCGCGCGCGTTCCGCGCGGCCGCTGGCTCTCGAGCCACGCATCGATGTCGCGTTTCCGGAAGCGCCACTGACGGCCGACGCGCACCGCAGGAAGTTTCCCGGCTTTGATCAGCCGGTAGATCGTCCGCAGGTTGACCTGAAGATAGTCGAGTACTTCCTCGGTCGTCAGAAAGCCTTCGTCGTTCATGCCGGGAGCACTTTACATGACTTCATAGCTCAGTGCAGAGTGCAAAGTGCAGAGGTCACGGGCATTGTGCGCTGCCCTATTCCGGCAGCGTGACGGTGAAGATGGCTCCGCCTCCCGGAGCATTGGCGACCTGGATCCCGCCGCCATGCTCGGTGACGATTCCATAGGCGATCGCGAGGCCGAGACCGGTGCCTTTGCCGACGTCTTTCGTCGTGAAGAACGGGTCGAAGATGCGCGGCAGGATCTCCTTCGGGATGCCAGGGCCTGTATCGCGGATTGTCGTCATCACCTGGCCCTCGCCACCGGTGCCCGTCGTGACGTCGATGCGTCCTCGCGATCCCGACGATTCGATCGCGTGCTCCGCGTTGATCAGGATGTTGAGGAATGCCTGCTGGAGCAGCAACGGATCACCGCTGATCATCGGCAGCGCGTCGATCGTGTGCTGGACGACTTCGATCTCCGCTCTGGCCAGCGCCGCCCGGCGGCTGGCGATGGCGCGCCGGATCACGCGGTCGACGCGCAGCTTGCGCCGCGTCATGCGCCGGGATCCGCTGAACACGAGGAGGTTGCGCACGATGCGGCTGGTGCGGTCCGCCTCCTGGTAGATCCGTCGCAGCTCGCGCCGCACCGGCCGCGCCGGCTCGGAGTGATCGATCAACAGCTCGAGGTGTCCCATGATCCCCTGGAGCGGATTGTTCATCTCGTGCGCGATGCCGGCGACGAACTGACCGAGCGCGGCGAGCTTCTCCGACTGCGCCAGCCGTGCCCACAGCGCCTCGCGCTCCGCTTCCAGCCGGCTCTGTACCGTGATGTCCCTGGCCACGATGACGAAGCCGGTTCTCTCGTCGTCTTCGTTCATCAGCGGCGTCACCGTCACCGCGAACACGCCCTCGACCGGTCCATCGTCGAACGTTCGCGTCTTGACAGGCCCGTCCGCTGCCGATGGCGCGTCCGCCCGCGGGTGGTCGGCATCGGCTTCGGCGACCCACTCCGCGATCGACGGACCGACGACGGTCGACAAGTCGCGTTCGAAGATTTCCGCGCGCGGCCGGCCGATCCGCTCGACGAGCGTGTCGTTCATCTGAACGACACGGAGCGCCCGATCGGTGACGACAACGAGGTCTGCGAGAGAGTTGAACGAGTCTTCGAGCAGACGACGCTGCCGGATGATCTCTTCGATGAGCTGAACGTTCTCGATGCCGGCCGAGATCTGCCTGGCGAGCTCCCGCGTGAGGTCGGCGAGCTGCTCGCGATCGATGCCCGCCGGTTCGCCCTCCACAACGAGCGTGCCGAGCGCGCGGCGCCAGCCGCGAAGCGGCGCGACCAGGAGGCGATCGTCCTCCTGAATCCGCTGCGGACGCTCGAGACGCAGTCCGCGCGCCGGAGCGCTGGTGTCGTCGACGTTCACCCGCTCGGCCGTTGCCGCGTGGGCCGGATCGGATGAGGCCGCCAGATGCAAGTCACGCGCGCGGCGGTCGTGCAGCCACACCGACGTGCGGTCCGTCCCGAGCAGCAGGTTCGCTTCGTGCGTCACCGTTTCGAGGGCGGGGAGCAGCCCAGCCGACGACGTGATGCCGCGGGAGAACACGAGCGACAGCTCGCGAAGGCGATGATGGAATGCGCCCTCGCGCGCGAGCCGCGACCACTCGAGCGCGATGCCGAACTCGATGGATGCACGAGTTGCCGCCTCGATGGCGGTCTCCTCCGGAACGTCGGGCCGCGAGACGATGAGGATGGTCGGGCGGCGAGTGAACGGAAACCGGCGCGATCAACGCGCTGCCGGCGCCGAGCTGTCGCGCGAGCGCCGGGAAAGCGGCGAGGTCGATCAGGCCAGGTCCGCGAGCGGCCCTTTCCGCGAATCGGGCGGCCTCATCGTCGTCGAGCCAGACGGTCCCCAGGGCGGTAGGCCCGTCGGCCCCGCGCCCCGAGGACGCGACGTAGCTCCGGGGCTCGGCGCCTCCGGCGTTCCCGAAGTACCGGCTCGCGACGCGACATTTCCGAGCTCGGCTGACGCGACATTTCCAAACTCGGCTGACGCGACATTTTCAAACTCGGCTGACGCGACATTCCCGAACTCGGCTGACGCGCCGTTCCCGAACTCGGCTGACGCGACGTTCCCGAACTCGGCTGACGCGACGTTTCCGAACTCGGCTGATGCCTCGAGGACGACCGATCGGACGCCGCCCGTCGCGGCGAGCAGCTCGCGATGCAGCTCCGGCAGGAGCTCGGCCGGGCGCGCGCCGAACGCCAGCGCCCGGGCGAGGGTCGAAAACGGGGTTGTCGGAGACATCGTGGGGATTTGCCGAGGCATTCTACCCCTGGGCTCCCTTAAAATGTTGAAGGCAAACGGCTCTCTGTTGAAGGTCGAAAACAAGATGATTTCAGACTGCCGCCGTCCGGGCGGCGTCTAAACGGGTGAACGGTGGGCAGCCATAGGCGATGACCAGCCCTTGGACAGCAGGCTCCCCCGTCCCATCGATCGCAAGATGATGAGCGACGAAGATCTGGTTGCCAGGTCGATGGGGGGGGATCTCGACAGCTTCAACCAGCTCGTCCTGCGCTGGGAGCGGCCGATTTACGCCTTGGCGTACCGTGTCATCGGTCGCGAGGAAGACGCGCGTGACGTCGCCCAGGAAACCTTCCTCCGGGCATTTCGAGCGCTCGGGGGCTTCAAGGGCCAGGCAAAATTCTCGTCATGGCTCTACCGGATCACGCTTAACCTCTGCAGGGACTGGATCCGGCGCGAGCGCCGGACGCCGGTCGCCCAGGCGCCCGAAGGGGTCGACCTGATCGAGCTGGCGGGCGAAGCCACACCGAGCGAGTCGATCGAAGATCTCGTCTCGCGGAAGGAGCTGGGACGCGCAGTGGCGAAGGCCATGTCGTATCTGCCGGACGAGCAGCGTACAGCGATCATCCTGAAGGAGTACCACGGTCTGACCTTCCAGGAGATTGCCGACCTGCTCGACTGTCCGCTCAGCACCGTGAAGACACGGCTGTATCAGGGACTCACTGTGGTCCGGCGACAACTGGAGCAGGCGGGTGTGGAAAGCACTTTCGGGGAGGCGGCGCCGAGGTTAAGCGAGGTTACCGAGGTTCAATCATCCGAGGTTAACACGAGGTTCAATCAATGATGTGCGACAAGGAATTGCTCGTCGGTTTTCTCTACGACGAGTTGACAGAGTCTGAGCAGCACGAGTTCGATCGTCATCTCGAGCAGTGCCGCGAGTGCCGCGACGAGGTCGAAGAGCTTCGCGCCACGCGCACGCAACTCGCGCTGTGGAGGCCGCCGGAGCCGGATCTCGACTTCGAAATCGTTCGCCGGCCCGCAGCGGCGGTGACGACTGCCTCGCGCTGGTCTATTTCGCCGGCCTGGGGACTTGCGGCAGCGGCCGTGCTGGTGCTCGCCGCCGCGTCGGCGATCGCGAATCTCGAGGTGCGGGCGGGGCGCGACGGCGTCGTCGTCAGGACGGGCTGGAATCGCGCCGCAGACGCGTCGTCCGCGGCCGGCGCCATCACCCCGGCGTCTGAATCAAGGAGTGCGGACGCCCTCTCGGCGGAGGTTCAATCGATCGTGGTTCGCCTGAGCGATCTGGAGTCGAGGTTGTCGCGCGAGCGGCAGAGCCGCGAGTCGGTGGTAGCGGTGGCTGACACGTCGAGCTCGAGCCAGGGCGGCGGATCGAAACTCACGGATGCCGAGATTCTCAGGCGCGTGCGTGACATCGTGGCCGAGAGCGAGAAGCGTCAGCAAGGCGTAGTCGCATCACGGGTCGTCCAGGCCATGCGCGACCTGGAAGCGGCATATCGAACCGAGCTGGTTCGCCTGCAGCAGGGGATCAATCAGAACCAGGGGCTGAGGGATGCCGAGGTGTACCGTCAGCGCGAGATGCTGAACCAGGTCTATCGTCTGGTCGGACAGCAACGCTGAGACCAGAATTGTGCTTGCTAACCGAGGTGAGGACGTGAAGAAGGGGTTTGTCGTCGCAGTCGTATTGATGTTGTCGGCGCCGGCGGCGACGCTGGCGCAGGAGCGGCCGCAGGAAGCGCGGCCGCGCCGCGACCAGATCAAGCTGCTCGAAGGTGTGCTGCAGAACGCCGCCGGCCTGGGTGCGGAGCAGGTCGCCAAGAAACTGCAGACGCTCGAGCCTGGCGTCACCGCGCTTGCCGGTCAGCCGAGGGCGCGGGGTTTCGTGCTCGAGGGTTACGGCGTCTTCTTCGACGTCGAAGTCCCGGCACTCTTGCAAAGCGTCGTCTGGTCCCAAATGGTGTTGCAGCGTGACGCGTAACACGGGCATGGCGCTGGAAGCGTTGCGCCAGGCGCTCCAGACACTTCCCGCGGGTCCGGAGCGATCGCGCGCGGAGCAGGCGTACCTAAGGATTGAGCAGCAGGTGGGGCCGGTGCCACAGCGCCGCGGTCGCGGTCCGAACGAGGTGCGAGCCGCCGGCAGTGCCGATCCCACCACGGTATCGGTGACCACACCTCCAGTACCGACCGTCCCGCAGCTGGAGATTCCCGCCGACTGGAATCCGCTGGCCGAGTACACACGGGCTGTACAGACCCAGCTGATCGAGGCCATGCTGAATTTCAGTCATAGTCTGAACCTCGGGCCTGATGAATGGCTCACCGTCGCCGCGCACGACAGCCATGGGCCGATGCAGCCGGGGCAGATCGACGATTCGCAGACGATCGTGTTGAGGGTCAAGGGCAGCGACCTGGCGATTTACGCCGCCGATCGCACCAAACTCGACGAGATCCGCAAGAAGGTCGAGGTCCGCGTTTTCTGATCTACAATCGCCGGGCATGAATCGAACGGGCCAGCCGACCCGAGCCGTTCACAGGACCGCATGCGTCCTGATCGTGACGTCGCTGGTCTGCGCTTGCAGCACTCCCGTCGATCTCAAACAGTCGCTCCAGGTAACCGACCTGACCAGCGGCTGGCTCGACGCCGGCATTGTCGACGGCAAGAACAAGCTCGTCCCGACCGTCTCCTTCCGCGTCCGCAAGAACATCCAGCAGGAAATCCGGCCCATCTCCTTGAACGTGCATTTCAAGCGTGTGGGTCCCTCGCTGCAAGGCGGAGAGGAAGAGTTCGATGAAGTGTTCCTGCAGCGCGTCGCCTTCAGCCAGGGCAACCAGACCGATCCCATCACGGTACAACCAAAGGTCGGCTACACCGGGGAACCGCCGCAATCGCGCGCCGCGATGCTCAAGAACAGCCAGTTCGTGGACATGCGCGTCGTGGTGTTCGCCAAACAGAGCTCGTCCCAATGGGTGGAGCTGACGCGGCACGACATTCCGCGTCAACTCGTCACGCACTAGCGCCATCACATATTCGTGGCGCGCAACCCTATTCTGAATCGTGCATCGCAAGCAGAAGCCACGCCCGCGCTGGAGCGCCGGCTGGGCCCGTTCGACGCGGCGGCGATCATCGTCTCGAACGTGATCGGCGGGGGCATCCTCTTCACGCCGCCTCAAGTAGCTGCCAGCGTGCTGCATCCGGGGCTTTTCCTTGGCGACCTGGGTCGCCGGAGGGCTGCTCGCATTCGCGGGCGCCATGGCGTATGCGGAGCTCGCTGCGCTGCGCCCACGTGCCGGCGGTGAATACGTCTATCTGCGCGCGGCATTCGGACGCCTCGCCGCGTTCCTCACGGGCTGGACCTCCTTCGTGGCGGGATTCTCGGGAGCGGTCGCCGTCAGCGCCGTCGTCCTGTCTGACTATGTCGGACGCTTCGTGCCCGCTGCACGTGATACTCGGCACTGCTCGTTATCCCGGTGCCCTTCGTTCCTCTGACGATCTCGCGTCAGGCGCTCGTGGCGCTCGCCGCCATTTGCCTGATGTCCTGGATCCACTTGCGCGGGGTCGGGCCCGGGCGGTTCGTCACGAACCTGCTGGCGGCGTTGAAGGTCTCGGCACTGCTCATCTTCATTGCCCTCGGCTTCTCGATCGGCGCCGGTTCGACCGGCAACCTGACGCAGTCTGCAGGCACCGTGTCCGGGACGGCATGGCTGCTCGCACTCATCCCTGTGCTGTTCACCTACTCAGGATGGAATGCCGCCGCGTACATCGCCGAAGAAGTGCGTCAACCCGAGCGCAACCTGCCGCTCGCGCTGGGACTCGGCACGCTGGCGGTGATTGCGATCTATTTCCTGTTGAACCTGTTGTTCCTGTACGTGCTGCCGGTCGGCGAGCTGGCCAAGGTGCAGGGCAGCGTGCTCGACGTGATCGCGGACCGTCTGCTCGGGACGATGGCCGGCAACGTGATGGGCATCGTTTCGATCGTCAGCATCGCCGCGAGCATCAGCGCCATGGTGTTCGCGGGCCCACGCGTGTATTTCGCGATGGCGCGCGACGGGCTGTTCTTCAAGGGCGCGGCGCGCATCCACCCGCGCTATCACACGCCGGCGACCTCGATCGTCGCGCAGGCGATCTGGAGCGGGCTGCTGGTGCTCTCAGGAGGCGCGCGGGCGCTGACGACCTACACCGGCTTTTCCGTCGTGTTGTTTGCCGGCATTGCCGTGTTGTCGTTGTTCGTGCTCCGTCAACGGGAGCCTGATGCGCCGCGGCCGTTCAAAGCGTGGGGCTATCCGTTTGCGCCAGCCATCTTCACGATCGCCAGCACGCTGATCGTTGGCAACGCGCTGTGGAATGACTTGCTCGTGCCCATGCAGACCGGTGCGCCGTGGGGACCCGCCGCCGCAGGCCTCCTCATCATCGGCCTCGGCGTGCCGATCTACTTCTTCTTTGCGAATCGAGATCGCGTAGGAGCGCGTGGCTCTCGCCGCGCGTCAGCGTCAGCGACGCGGCTCTAAAGAGCCGCGAACTACTGAACGCACGGCGAGCGTCAGTTCTCAATCAACGCATACAGCGTCAGCAGGGCGAGCGTGCCGTCGCTCACGGCGAACAGCAGGAACGAGGCGGGCGAGCCCCGGTAGTAGTAGTCGAGCATGAAGGTGATCGCGCCCGCGCCCTTCAGAACCGGTCCCATCACCCACATGTAGCCGCGATAGCGATCGGGCTGACGCCAGGGCAGGACGTAGCCAATCCCGATCGACATCAGGAACAACGCGTTGAGGTCGGAGAAGATCCGCGGAGACGCGGGCGGCACGCCGAAGAGCGACGAGAGCGTGTCAGGAGCCAACAGTAAAAAGGCCCCTACGACGAAGTCGTAGAGGCCCGATATGCCCGCGACGAGGGAGAGCACGGCTTACTGGATCCGCTTCATCTCACCCTTGTAGGTCACCGTTTCGCCTGGCGTGACGAGCACTTCGAACTGCAGCGCTTCGAAGCCATCAGCCTTGATCTCGATGCGGTGGTTGCCGCCATCGATGTTCAGCTTCTGGAACGTGCCGTCGAAGCTGTCCACTTCGCCGACGAAGTATCCATCGACGTAGACCTGGCCCTCACGCGGCTTGATCTTCAAACGCAGCGAGCCGGTGTCCCGATAGGACTGGCTGTAGCCTCCGCCGCCGCTGTAGCCTCCGCCGCCGCCACCGTAGTAGCCGCCGCCGTAGCCCGTACCCAGGGTAGCCATAGCCGTAGCCGGGATAGCCGTAACCGAAGCCGCCGTAATAGAACGGGTCGTAATAGAGGTAGCCCAGTCCGAACCCGTACCCCGGACCCCAGAACCCGTATGGATAGTAGTAAGGCCGGTAGTAGTAGTTGTTGATCGGCGGCACCGGATACGTGCAGCGTCCGACGGCTTCGCCCGAAGCCGGCCGTCCATCTGGGCGCGGGCGGCTGTAAACGGGAACGGCTCGCCGCTGGCTCGAGTCGAGCTCGGCGGAATTTCCGTTACCGTTCGAACCGTTGGAGTCTGGCGCCGATCGCGATCCGCCGGCGACGCGTGCACCCTCGCGGCTGCCACCGTCGCGGCTGCCACCTTCACTCTTGGGAACCGCACTGCGCCCGGTGCTCTGGCCCCCCGCCGCTACGCGGCGACTGAGTTCTCTGCTGCGACCGTTCGGGCGGAGCGCCGAACGATCGGTCGAGCATGGTGGATGAGGACGGCGCCGAGCGGCTGGAGGAGGATCCGCTCGTGCCACCGTCGCTCATCCCGCCACCGGTCGAACCGCTACTCCGCGAGCGGAGCTGCCGCGCGACTCTGACCCGCCGCGCGACTCCAATCCGCCACGTGCCTCCGAGCCGCCGCGCGACTCCGAGCCACCGCGGGAAACGGCCGAACCGGTCCTTTCGCCAACGGCTGGGCGCCCTTCTTGCGCCAGGGCTGGAGCGATGCTCAAGGCCACCGCCGTAGCAGTCGCTGCCACTATGCCGATGGAGAATCTTGTCACGCATGATGAGCTCCTCGCGTCCCAGTCCGAGCCCTCTCACAAATCGCCAACTTCAGTGCAAAGCAACCAATTTGCCAGGGTCCGGGCCGCAAATGCGCGTGCACTCGCATTTTACGCCCACTTACGCCAATTGTCGTGTCCCCTCTTGATGTCAACTCGTCATGCGAGGTGGCACACGGCCGCGGTCGTAGCCGTCGGGCGTGGCTCGAAACCCGCAATTTGGCGCGCCTGAGCTCTTCCCGCGAGCCCCGGACCAGTTCCCGAGCCTCGAGCCATGGGTTTACCGAGCCCCGGTCCTTTGATAGACTCCAAAAAGCCTCATGTTTCGCGCCACGACAGTGCTGGCGATTCGCCACCGAGACGAGGCGGTCATGGCCAGCGACGGCCAGGTCACCTTTGGTGAGACGGTCGTCAAGCAGAACGCCCGGAAAATCCGGCGGTTGTACAACGATCGCATCCTCGCAGGTTTTGCCGGCTCGGCCGCGGATTCCTTCGCGCTGTTTTCGCGGTTCGAGGCCAAACTCGAGCAGTACCGCGGCAATCTCGATCGTTCCGCGGTCGAACTGGCGAAGGACTGGCGAACCGATCGGATGCTTCGCCGCCTCGAGGCCATGCTCATCGTCATGGATCAGAAGTCCACCTATCTTCTCTCCGGGAACGGGGATCTGATCGAGCCCGACGATGGCATCATAGCGATTGGGTCTGGGGGTGCGTATCGCGATGTCGGCCGCAAAGGCGCTGGCCCACCACACCGACCTGAGCGCTCGCCGAATCGCCGAAGAATCGATGGCGATTTCCGCGGCGATCTGCATTTACAGCAACGCGAACATCACGATCGAAGCACTGTAAGACCGGATGCCATCTACCTACCCGAATCAACTGCGTCCACGATCGAATCGCTGACCCCGCGCCAGATCGTCGTCGAACTGGACAAGTACGTCGTCGGTCAGGGTCAGGCGAAGCGGGCAGTCGCGATCGCGCTGCGCAGTCGCCTGCGGCGGCAGAAGCTGCCGACGGAAATGGCGGAAGAGGTCGCGCCCAAGAACATCCTGATGATCGGCCCGACCGGCGTCGGCAAGACCGAGATCGCCCGGCGGCTCGCGCGCCTCGCGCAGTCGCCGTTCATCAAGGTCGAAGCGTCGAAGTTCACCGAGGTCGGCTACGTCGGGCGAGACGTCGAGTCCATGGTCCGCGACCTGGTGGAACTTGCCGTCGAAATGATTCGCGAGGAACGCCGGGCCGAGGTGCACGAGAAGGCCCGCCAGTCGGCCGAAGAACGCGTTCTCGATCTCCTGCTGCCTCCGCTGCCGCCGGGCCCGGACTACGACGAGCAGGCGGCCGCGGTGCGCGAGCAGGCGCAGCGCACCCGTGAAAAACTGCGCGAGCAGCTTCGTCAGGGGCGTCTGGATCAGAAGCAGGTCGAGATCGACGTCCGCGAGAAATCGTTCCCGTCGTTCGAGATCATCGCCGGCTCATCGATCGAAGAGGTGGACATCAACGTCAAGGACATGCTGCCGGGACTCTTTCAGGGCCGGACCAAGAAGCGAAAGCTGCGCGTGCCGGAAGCGCTCGAAGCGATCGCGCAGGAAGAAGAGCAGAAGCTGATCGACATGGAAACCGTAGCCCGCGCGGCCGTCGACCGCGTGCAGCAGTCGGGGATCATCTTCGTCGACGAGATCGACAAGGTCGCCGGCCGTGAGGGCGGGCACGGGCCGGACGTGAGCCGTGAAGGCGTGCAGCGCGACATCCTGCCGATTGTCGAGGGCACGACCGTCAACACGAAGTACGGGATGGTCAAGACCGATCACATCCTGTTCATCGCCGCCGGCGCGTTTCACGTATCGAAGCCGTCCGACCTGATTCCGGAGCTGCAAGGACGCTTTCCGATTCGCGTCGAGCTGGAGGCCCTCGGGCGTGAGGATTTCGTGCGCATCCTCACCGAGCCGCGGAATGCGCTCGTCAAGCAGTACACGGCGCTGCTGGCCACCGAGGGGGTGTCGATTCGCTTCACCGAGGGTGCCATCGGACGCATTGCGGACTTTGCGACGCTCGTCAACGAGCGGACGGAGAACATCGGCGCGCGCCGCCTGCACACGGTGATGGAGAAGCTGCTCGATCAGATCTCGTTCGACGCGCCCGACCTGGCCGAGAAGAGCATCACCATCGACGAGAGTTACGTCGATCGGATGCTCGCCGACATCGTTCGCAACGAAGATCTTTCACGCTACGTCCTGTGATCATCGCGCGTTCCACGGTCTTTCCAGTTCTGATCGCGGCCGCCCTTGCAGCGTCTCTCGCTGCGTGCGGCAAGAAGGGACCTCCCCTGGCGCCGCTGCGTCTCGTGCCGGCGCCGGTCGCCCAGGTCAGCGGTCGCCGCACGGGGCCGAACGTCACCCTCCGTTTCGTTCTTCCCGACAAGAATCAGAACGGACCGGGCACCATCGATCTCGACCGCGTCGAAATCTATGCCGCCACCGTCGGGGCTGGCGCGCCGGTGCCGCCGAACCGTGACCTGATGACGAAGGAGCGTCTCGTCGGCAGCGTCGCCGTCAAACCGCCGCCCGCGGGTTCTGAAGCGATGCGTCTGCGTCGCCTCCGGACGAAACGGACAAGAGGCCCGGCCCCGGCGATCGTGCGGTGTTTGTCGACGAACTGACGCCCGAGAAGCTGATCCCGATCAAGCGCCGCCGCCAGTGGCCCAACCAAAGCCGGCGGAACCGGGGCTCAAGCCTGAAGATGTCCGGCCAAAGCCTGACGCCACGACAGCCCTGCCAGCGGTAGCCGAACCGCCGGTGCCCGGACAGCCGGCGCAGCGCGGTTCCCGGCGCCACCACCCGACTACCCGGTGCGCGTGTATGTGATTCGCGGCTTCTCGAAGGCCGGCCGGCCGGGGCCGCCGGCCGAGCGCGTGACGATCCCGCTGGTAGCCGTGCCGCCGCCTCCGTCGGCCGTTGCCGTCAAGCCGACCGAACGTGTCTACGCACTCGATTGGGTACCGCCGGTTGCGGACGCAGGTCAGCCGGCGATTGCGTTCAACGTCTACCTGCACGGATCGGAAGAGACACTTCTCAACGCGGCGCCGATCGCGGAGGCGAAGTTCGAGCACGCTCCGGTCCGGCCGGGCGAAGAGCAGTGCTTCGTCGTCAGCAGCGTCCAGGTCGTTCGCAACGTGCCGCTCGAAAGCGAGCCGTCTGCGCCGGCGTGCTCGACGTGGACCGATATCTACGCGCCGGCCGCCCCGAAAGGCCTTCAGGCCGTTGCGGCCGACGATGGAATCAGCCTGAGTTGGGACGCGAACGCCGAGGCTGACGTGGCGGGCTATCTGATCTTGCGTGCAGAAGCGCCCGGTGACACACTTCAGCCGCTCGCGCGCGAGCCCATCCGGCAGACGAACTACCGTGACACCACCGTTCAGTCGGGTGTGCGTTACGTCTACGCGATCGTCGCGCTCGACAAAGCGTCACCGCCCAACACCAGTCAACCATCGGAACGTCAGGAAATCACCGCGAGATGAAACGTTTCTACAGAATCCGAGCACAACGGCGACGCTCCGGCATGTGGTCGAAGAGAACAAGGTCTGGCGTCTCGTCGAAGGCGACATCTTCGGCACGTACCATGACGGGCGACCAGATCGCCTCGAACGGTCATAAACTCCTCGCGCCGATCGTGCCTTCGAAGATCGTCGGGGTCGGGCTCAACTACAAAGATCACGCGGCCGAGCAGAACAAACCGCTGCCGTCCGAGCCGTTGATCTTCCTGAAGCCGTCGACGGCGGTCATCGGTCCAGATGAACCCATCGTGCTGCCGGAGGGGATCGGACGCGTTGATCACGAGGCCGAGCTTGGTGTCGTGATCGGCAGCCAGGCCTGGCAGGTCAGCGAGCAGGATGCCCACGCAGTATGTGTTCGGCTTCACCTGCGTCAACGACGTCAGCGCGCGCGTCCTGCAGGCAAAGGACGGGCAGTTCACCCGCGCCAAGGGCTTCGACACCTTCGCGCCGCTCGGGCCGTGCATCGCGTCAGGCATCCCGTACGACACGGCAGATGGCATATCCGTTGAAGCATGGGTGAACGGGACGTGCCGGCAGTCGTCAACCACGCGCGAGCTGATCTTTGGAATCGACAAGCTCATCGCGTTTATCACGGCTGTGATGACCCTGCTGCCCGGCGATGTCATCTCAACCGGCACTCCCGCAGGGGTCGCGCCGCTGCAACCGGGCGACAGCGTGACGATCAAGGTCGGCGGCGTCGGCGAGTTGACGAATCCCTGTCGGCTTGGCTGTGAGAATGAAAAATAGTCTCGTGGTTCGTAACTCGTCGCTCGTGGCAAGCGGCAAGGAATCAGAAAATGAAGATATTCATCGATTCCGGCAATTTGAAAGACATCGAGAGCCTCGTACCGCTCGGCATCATCGATGGAATCACCACGAACCCGTCGCTGCTGGCCAAGGAAGGCGGCGACTATCGCAGCATCCTGAAGAGGATCTGCCAGATCGTGAAGGGTCCCACGAGTGCGGAGGTGGTGTCGACCGACGCCGAAGGCATGATTCGCGAGGGCCGCGATCTGGCGACCATCGACGAGCACATCGTCGTCAAGGTGCCGTTCACCAAGGAAGGCGTCAAGGCCTGCAAGGCGCTGTCGTCGGAAGGCAAGCGCGTGAACGTCACGCTGGTCTTCTCGGCCACGCAGGCGCTGATGGCGGCAAAAGTCGGGGCCAGTTACGTCAGCCCGTTCATCGGCCGTCTCGACGACATCGCGACCTCGGGCATGGAGCTCGTCGAACAGATCGTCGAGATCTACGACAACTACGAGTTCACCACGGAGGTCCTCGTCGCGTCGGTGCGCCATCCGATCCACGTCGTCGAAGCCGCGCGGCTCGGGGCGGACATCTGCACGTGCCCGGCGGCCGTCATCGAGTCGATGTTCAAGCATCCGCTGACCGACATCGGATTGGAACGTTTCCTCAAGGACTGGGAGAAGGCGCAGACCGCGCAGCAGCGATCGAAGGCAGCTGATGGCTGCGCTGGCAGCTGGTAGCTGGTAGCTGACATGGATTGGTCGAAGCAACTCGAGAAGCTTGAACGCGCCGCCGAGCTCGGCGGCGGCGAACATCGCCACCGCCGTCAGCATGATGCGGGGAAGCTGACCGCTCGCGAGCGCGTCGATCTGCTCTTCGATCCCGGCACGTTCGAGGAGGTCGACAAGCTCGTCACGCACCGCTGCCGCGATTTCGGTATGGAGGAACAGATCGTGCCGGGCGACGGCGTGGTCGCCGGCGTCGGCCGCGTCGAAGGAAGGCCGGTCTACGCCTTCGCGCAGGATTTCACGGTCTTCGGCGGATCGCTTTCCGAAACGAACGCCGCGAAGATCGTGAAGATCATGGATCTGGCGATGAAGATGGGTGCGCCGGTCGTCGGGCTGAACGATTCCGGCGGCGCGCGCATCCAGGAAGGCGTCCTGTCGCTCGCCGGCTACGCGGAGATCTTCCTGCGGAACACGCTGGCGTCGGGCGTCATCCCGCAGATTTCCGCGATCATGGGCCCGTGCGCCGGCGGGGCGGTCTATTCGCCGGCCATCACCGACTTCAACATCATGGTCGAAGGCACGAGCTACATGTTCGTGACTGGCCCGGATGTGATCAAGACGGTCACCCACGAAGAGGTCACCAAGGAGCAGCTCGGCGGCGCCGCGACGCACAACGAGATCAGCGGCGTGGCGCATTTCTCGGTGCACGACGATCGCGAATGTCTGCAGATGATTCGCGAGCTCCTCGGCTACCTTCCCAGCAACAACCTCGACGAGGCGCCTCGCCGCGAAACGAGCGATCCGATCGATCGTGAGGACGAGGCGCTGGAGCAGCTCGTGCCCGCGGCACCGAACCAGCCCTACGACATGCACGACCTCGTGCAGGCCGTGGCGGACGACGGGGCGTTTCTCGAAGTGCATCGTCACTACGCGCGCAACATCATCGTCGGGTTCGCCCGCCTCGGCGGACGCTCGGTCGGCATCGTCGCCAACCAGCCGGCGCACCTGGCCGGAACGCTCGACATCGATGCGTCGGTGAAGGCGGCGCGGTTCGTCAGATTCTGCGACGCGTTCAACATCCCGCTCGTCACCTTCGAGGACGTCCCGGGCTTCCTGCCGGGGACGCGGCAGGAGTACGGCGGGATCATCAAGCACGGCGCGAAGCTCCTGTTCGCGTTCGCGGAAGCCACGGTACCGAAGGTGACGGTCATCACGCGGAAGGCCTACGGCGGCGCCTACTGCGTGATGTCGAGCAAGCACATTCGCACCGACGTCAACTTCGCGTGGCCGACGGCGGAGATCGCGGTGATGGGGCCCGAGGGCGCCGTCAACATCCTGTACAAGCGGGAGCTCGAGGCAGCCGCCGATCCGGTCGCCTTGCGCGCCCAGAAGGTGGCAGAGTTCCGCGAGAAGTTCGCCAACCCGTTCGTGGCCGCGTCGAGCGGCTTCCTGGACGAGGTGATTCGTCCCAAGGAGACTCGCCGAAAGCTGATTGCCGCCCTGGCCCGTCTCGAGACGAAGCGGGACAAGAACCCGCCGAAAAAGCACGGCAACATTCCGCTTTAGAAGACACCTGCCGTCGTTCGTGGCTTGTCGCTCGAGGAACCCGTCGCCGTTCTGGGTCTTGCGAGCGACGAGCGACGGACCACGAACCACGGCAAGCGAAGTACAATCAGGAGCTTGTGAAAATTCTGATCGCGAACCGCGGCGAGATTGCCGTCCGCGTCATTCGAGCGTGTCGCGAGATGGACATACCGACGGTGGCCGTCTACTCCGACTCCGATCGTGAGGCTCGGCACGTCCGCGAGGCCGATCAGGCCATCCACATCGGTCCGAGCGAGGCGGTTCGCAGCTACCTGAACATCGAGACGATCGTCGACGCCGCCCGGCGTTCCGGCGCCGACGCGGTGCACCCGGGCTACGGCTTCCTGGCGGAGAACGCAGGCTTCGCTCGTGCCTGCCGCGACGCGGGACTGACCTTCATCGGTCCCTCGCCGGAAGCGATCGCGCTGATGGGCAGCAAGACAGCAGCGCGCGGCGTGGCCATCCGTGCCGGCGTGCCTGTCGTCCCCGGGACCGAGGAGCCGTTCGACGCCCGCACACCAGACGAAGAGATCGTCCGGACGGCCCTGAAGATTGGTTATCCGATCGTCGTGAAGGCGGTCGCCGGCGGTGGCGGCAAGGGGATGCGCGTCGTCACGGATCCCGCGGAGCTCTCAGCCGCGGTGCGGACGGCGCGGTCGGAGGCTGGCGCCGCGTTCGGCGACACGAGCATCTACCTCGAGCGACGGCTGGCGCGTCCCCGACACATCGAAATCCAATTGCTGGGCGACCAGTTCGGAACCGTCATTCCGTTCGTCGAACGCGAGTGCTCGATCCAGCGGCGTCACCAGAAGGTTGTCGAAGAATCGCCGTCGCTGGCGGTTACGCCGGAGCTTCGTCGGAAGATGGCGGACGCCGCTGCGGCGGTGGCTCGAACCGTGCATTACACCAACGCCGGGACGATCGAGTTCCTGGTCGACGAGGACGGGTCGTTCTACTTCCTCGAAATGAATACGCGGCTGCAGGTCGAGCACCCGGTCACGGAGATGGTGACGCGGATCGATCTGGTGAAGTGGCAGATACGGATCGCGCGCGGCGAGCGGCTCGATGTCGATGCGGCCCGCGCGCTGACGCCGCAGGGCCACGCGATTGAGTGCCGCATTTACGCCGAGGATCCGGATCAGGGATTCATGCCCTCGCCGGGATTGATCAGGGAGATCACGCCCGCTGCCGGCCCCGGCATCAGGGACGACAGTGGCGTGACCGCGGGCTTCAATGTCCCCGTGTTCTATGACTCGCTGATCGCCAAGCTCGTGTCCTGGGGCGCTTCGAGGGACGAAGCCATTGCCCGGATGTCTCGCGCGCTGGTCGAATACAAGGTTCTCGGCATCCGGACGACGATCCCGTTCTTTCTCTGGCTGATGAGACAGCCCGAGTATCGAGCCGGGCAATACGACACGACGTATCTCGACCGGCTTCTTGCCGAACGTCGCGGCTCGACGTTCAGCGAGCTGAGCGATCGCGACGAGGAAATCGTCACCCTGGCTGCGGCGCTCGATGCCTATCTGAGAGCGACCGGTGCTGCAGGCGCCGAAGGCGTGCGTCCGGCTGCAAGCCTGTGGCAGCAAGCGGCCCGCCGGGAAGGGCTCCGCGGATGACGTTCGAGGTCGAACGCATGACCTTTGAGATCGAGATAGAGGCCGGCCTCGCTCGGTCTCGGTTGAGCGAGCCGGTCCGGAGCGATACCGGTTCACGATCGACGGCCGCGCTCACGTCGTCAGCGCGGCGCGCATCGGAGGGTTCGGATACTCGCTGATACTCGGCGGCGAGACGAGCATCAGCCGTGAAGTCCATGTGGCGCCCGCGGGCGTTCCCGGTGAGTTGCTGGTGAGCCTCGACGGGCGAGTAGTAGGGGCGACGATTAACGGACGCCGGGCGCGCCGTGCAAGCGGGGACGCAGCCGGAACCGCGGCGGGCGAACAGAAAGTCGTGGCGCCCATGCCCGGACGTATCGTGCGAGTGCTTGTCGGTCCCGGCGATGAAGTCGCCGCGCGGCAAGGCGTGGTCGTCGTCGAGGCGATGAAGATGGAGAACGAGCTGCGCGCGACAGAGATCGGGCCGAGTTCGCGAAGTGTCCGTGTCGCCCGGAGCCTCCGTCGAAGCCGGCCGGGTTCTCGTCGTTCTTGAGTAGGCCCAACCTTTAGGTCGGGCGTGCCGCTAGGTTGGGCGTGTCCGCGTGACCCGCAGCTCGGGCGTGCCGCAATAAGACTTGGAAGAAAGCAAGCAGCCAGGATCTCCGGAGACCGGGACGCCGGTCGACGACGTGCCTCCGCCGCGACGGCGTCGCGTCCGGAAGGTCATCGTGCGCCTGCTCGGCCTTCTGGTCGCCGTGATCGTCGGGCTGATCGTGACGGGGTTTGCGATTGACCTCGGGCCCTACATTCGAGGAATCGCGGAGAAGCAGGGGTCGAACTATCTGAAGCGGCCGATGCACATCGGCCGGCTGTCGGCCAAGCTGACACCGGGTGTCTTCGTCGTCGAGGATCTCGTCATTGAAGGGCTCGAACCGCAGAGCCGTCCTTTCCTGCGAGCCAAGAAGATCACCGTGGACTTCCCATGGTGGACCGTCTTCACGCGCAAGCTGATCATCGAGTCGGTCACGATGACCGATTGGGAGATGGTCCTCGAAACTTTCCCGTCCTCTCCGGAGTACCCCAACGGCCGGCACAATCTTCCGAAGCTCACGCCCGAGCGCCGCGACCCGACCCAGCCTCGACGGGTCAACCTGACGACCACGCTGAAGGCCGTGCTCGCCGACCGCGGCAAACTGACCTTCGAGGATCACGGCGCGCCGTGGAGCACGGTTGCCCCGAACTTGACCGTGCAGCTGTACCGGAGCGATCTGACCAACGACTATCGCGGCCGCGCAGCGTTCTCGGACGGAACGATCAACATCCTGACCTACGAGCCGTTCGGCGCGAACATGCGGTCGCGCTTCAACATGCAGGGCGGAAGGGTCCGCTTCGATCGTATCGACCTGCTGACCGACGGCGCGCGTTCGATCGTCACCGGCGATATCGACCTCGGCCGCTGGCCGGAGCAGCTCTATCAGATCACGTCGGTCATCGACTTTCCGACGCAGAAGAACATCTTCTTCCACAATCAGAATTTCACCGTGTCAGGCACCGCCGACTTTACCGGGACCTTCCGGTTGTTCAAGGGCGGACGCGACCTGCGCGGGACGTTTCACAGCAAACTCGCCGGCGTCAATGCCTGGCGGTTCCGGGATCTCGACGGATCGGTGCTCTGGGTGCCCGATCGCCTCGATGTGACGCGGGCGAACACCAAGCTGTACGGCGGCACGGCGCGATTCGATTACCGCATGGCGCCGCTCAATCGCCGAGACGTGCCAGCCAGGGCGACGTGGAACATCGAACATCGCAATGTCAATCTCGCGATGCTGACGGATTTCTTCGAGACCGAGGGGCTCCGGCTCTCGGGCAGCGCCTCGGGAAGCCACCACATCGAGTGGCCGATCGGAAAGTGGGCACTGAAAGAAGTGCATGGCGAGGTGGCGGTGGATCCACCCGCCGGCGTGCAGCCGATGACGCGGGAGTTTGCGCTCCGAACAACTGAAGGCCGCCACCTCTCTGCCTGTCGAGGAGGGGCCCTTCAATCCGCGCGCAGACATCGGATACGTGCCAGTTGCCGGCAAGATTGTCTACTCGATGGATCCCGAATGGATCGACCTCGACAAGAGCTGGGCGGCGACGCCGAAGACGTTCGTCGAGTTCGAGGGACAGACGGCTTACGGACAGCGCTCGCAGATTCCGTTCCACGTCACGAGCCTGGACTGGCAGGAAAGCGATCGAGTGCTCGCCGGCATCATGACCGCATTCGGCGCGCAGACCAGGGCCGTGCCGGTGGGCGGGCTGGGCGAGTTCGATGGCGTCCTGCTCGAGTCGTTCACGCGGCCGCGCATTCAGGGACGATTCTCGGGTGAGCGACTCAAAGCATGGGACGTCGTCTGGGGCAGCGGCCGCGGCGACGTCACGATCGAGAACAGCTATGCGCACGTGACCAGCGCGGTCGTCGCTACGCCCACGTCGGAGATTCACGCGGCGGGACAGTTTTCGCTCGGCTTTCCGCGGAAGGACAACGGCGTCGAGATCGACGCGAGGGTGAAGCTGGTCCGCAGGCCGATGGCCGACCTGAAGCACGCGTTCGAGCTGGACGACTACAACATGGACGGCCTCGTGTCGGGCGAGTACCACATCTTCGGTCAGTACCTGACGCCACATGGGTTCGGAAGGCTGCTGGTCGAGAAGGGCGTCGCCTACGGCGAAAGCTTCGACACCGCCGAAGCGTCGCTGCGGTTCGAAGGCAACGGCGTGCGCCTCGACGGCCTCGATATCAAGAAAGGCGTCGGCAAGGTCGTCGGCGCCGCGTTCGTTGGATGGGACGGCACGTATTCATTCAACGCCGATGGCGAGCGGATTCCGCTCGAGTCGCTCGATACGATCTCGTTCCCGCAGGCGCCGCTGACCGGCCTGCTCCAGTTCAACTCGACCGGCGCCGGCACTTTCGAATCGCCCCGCTACGAAGTCAAGCTCCGAGTGGACGATCTCGTTCGCCGGCGACGAAGGTATCGGTCAGCTCACCGGCCGGATCGGTGTACGCGACGAAGTGCTGAACGCCGAGCTCGAAGCGGCCTCCCCGCGTTTGTCCGTATCGGGCGCTGGCCGGATCGCCCTGACACCAGAGAAGGATGCCGAGCTGACGTTCCGTTTTACGGATACCTCGCTCGATCCCTACGTCCGCTTCTTCGAGCCGAGGCTCTCGCCATTCACGACGGCCATCGTCGGTGGCACGGTCCGCGTGGTTGGCGAGCTCGCCAATTGGGATCAACTGGTCGTGGAGACGAACGTCGAGCAGCTCGACCTGAAGCTCTTCGACTATCCGCTGCGCAACCAGGCACCGATCAAGCTGACGCTCGATCGGCAGGTGCTGAAGATCGACGATTTCCGGCTGACCGGCGAGGGCACCGAGCTGCAGCTGGACGGCGATGTGTCGCTGCGCGAGCAGCTCATCGACGTCAACGCGAAGGGTGATGCGAACCTCGGCATCCTGCAGGGCTTCTTTCGCGACATTCGCAGCCGCGGCACCGCCACGCTGACGGCCGAGATTGACGGGCCTTTCAGCAAACCGGTGTTTTCAGGCGCCGCCTCGATTGCCGACGGCCGGCTGCGGCATTTCTCGCTGCCACACTCGCTCGAGGCGGTGAACGGCCGAATCCTGTTCGATGCCGGCGGCATCCGGATCGACGAAACGAGCCCGCTCGTCGGGCGGCTCGGCGGCGGTCAGGTGACCTTCGGCGGGCGAATCGGGTTGAACGGCTTCATGCCAGGGGAGCTCAACCTGACCGCACGCGGCGAGCGCATGAACGTCCGCTACCCCGAAGGATTCCGCTCGGTCATCGATGCCGATCTTCGGTTGGAAGGGACGCTGAGCGCACCGTTGCTGGCCGGCAACGTCGTCGTTCGCGATGCGTTGTGGTCGCAGCGATTCGAGGCAAACCCCGAGATCTTCAATTTCGGTGGTGGTGGCAGCACGCCGGCGCCGGTCGTGGCCGGGCCTCCTGCGCAGACGATCCCGCTGCGGTTCGAGATCAACGTCGAGGCGGCAGACACGCTGAGGATCGAAAACAACCTCGCTCGCATGGTCGCGAGCGCGACCCTTCAGCTTCGGGGCACCTACGATCGGCCGCAACTGTTCGGGCGCGCCGAGATCGATCGCGGCGACTTCGTGTTCGAGGGCAACCGCTACCTGGTCACGCAGGGGACCGTCGATTTCTTCAACCCCAGCCGTATCGAGCCGTTCTTCGACGTCGAAGCTGAGACGCGCGTCCGGCTTCCCGGGCAGACCTATCGCGTCACCATCGGATTGAGCGGGACGCCAAGCCGGCTGGCGCCACCGCTCCTGAACTCGGATCCACCGCTGCCGATGGTCGACATCATCGGTCTCGTGTTCGGTCAGACGCCGCAGCAGGATGCCGAACTGCGAGCGCTCGTGCCGGGGGCTGCGCAACAGCAGGAGGAGGCGCTCATCAGGCAGGGCCTGGCCCGCGTGTTGACCGGTTCGATCTCGGCGCCAATCGACCGCGCATTCGAGCAGACCTTCGGCGCGACCGTTCAGATCACGCCGAGTCTGGGCAGCGAGACCGATCCGCTGACGCCGTCGGCGCGACTGGTCATCGGCCGCCGGCTCTCCAATCGCGCGTATCTGACATTCGCCCGGGCGCTCGGCAACTCGCAGCACGATCAGATTCTGATTATCGAGTTCGACCAGAGCGACCGGCTCGGCTGGGTCTTCACGCAGAACGGTGACGGCACGTTCGCGATCGATTTCCGCGTCCGTCGCCGATTCTGATGCGGGCACGAGCGAGCCCTGTTTGCGGCACTGATCACCCTCGTTCCGGCGTCAGCCCTCGCGCAATCGCCAGCCGGTCCGTATGTCGGCCGCCCGATCGAATCCATTGCGCTCTACATCGAGAACACGCCGACCCAGGATGCCGCGCTCCTCGACCTGCTCGAGACACACGTCAAACAACCGCTCGAGATGGCCGACGTGCGGGAGTCGATCGCCCATCTCTACAGCCTTGGACGGTTTCAGGATGTCCAGGTCGATGCGAGCGACGGATCGTCGGGTGGCGTCGCCCTCCGCTACAACCTGATCCCGCTCCACACGATCCAGCGGATCGGCTTCACGGGGCGCGTCGAGCTCAGCGAAGGGATGTTGCGCAGGACGGTCACGGATCGCTTCGGCGAGAGCCCGCCGGTTGGACGGGCTGAGGATGCGGCGCGCCTGCTCGAGGAACTCTACGCTCAAAACGGCTATCCCTGGGCGAAGGTAGTGCCCCTGCTGGAGGAGCGTCACGATCCGGATCGGACGCTTCTGACGTTTCAGATCGACGCGGGTCCGCTGGCGAGAATCCGCAACGTCGACATCGACGGCGACACGCGCATGGGCCGGCCGGCGTTCCTGGACAAGATTCGCGCCTCTCCGGGGGACCCATACCTCAGCGAGCAACTGCGTCAGCGCCTCAACGACTACGTCCAGGATGTTCGCAAGCGAGGGTTCTACCTGGCGACGGCGTCGTTTCACTCGACCGAGTCGGAAGAGGCCGAGAGCGTCGATTTGGTTATCACCGTCGATACCGGCCCCGTCGTTACGGTCCGGTTCGAAGGTGACCCGATTCCCCAGGATCGTATCGACAGTCTCGTTCCAATAAAGAAGGAAGGATCGGTCGAGGAGGATCTGCTCGAGGATTCCGAAACGCGGATCGAGGATTACCTGCGCCAGCAGGGTTACTGGAAGGCGGAAGTCACGTATCGGCGGGAGGAAGCCGACGGAACGCTGACGGTCGTGTTCCACGTCAAGCGCGGCCTCGTGTATCGCGTTGCCAGTGAGGTCGAGATTCGAGGCAACGTCGCGATTCCGAGCACCGAGCTTCGCCCGCTCGTTCCGTTCAGGCGGGGCACCGTCTTCGTCGACGCGCAGCTGACCGCCGCGGCAGCCGCCATCCGAAACCTGTACTTGCGGCGTGGTTTTGCGTCCGCCCAGATCAAGCCAGCCGCGAACGAAACCGATCCGCCGCAACCGGGCGAGGGGGCGATCCGGCCCGACATCGTCATCGTCGAAGGACCGGCAACGATGGTCCGGTCTGTGGAGATTACCGGCAACACCGGGCTCTCGGATCAAGAGTTGCTGGCCCGCGTCGGAGCGAAACCCGGCCAGCCGTTCTACGCCCCTCAGACGGTCATCGATCGCGACGCAATCGTGCTCGAGTACCTGAATCTCGGCTATGCGTCGGCGACGGTCGAGGCGATTCAGAACCGATCCGAGGACTCCACGCAGGTCGATCTCATCTACCAGGTCCAGGAAGGGCCGCAGACGATCGTCGACCACATCCTGGTCGTGGGTAACCGCACGACCGATCCAAAGGTCGTCGTCCGCGAGCTGCAGTTTCAGTCGGGTGAGCCACTCGGCCTCGACAGTCTCTTCGAGAGTCAGCGGCGCCTGGCGTCGCTCGGCCTGTTTCGCAGGGTTCGGATCACCGAGCTCACGCATGGAGACGGCACGCGTCGCGACGTGCTGGTCACGGTCGAGGAAGCGCCGCGCACCACCATCGGCTACGGCGGCGGCGTCGAGGCCACGCAGCGGCTGCGCGCGACGGGGCCCGGCGGCGAGGCCGAGGAGCACCTCGAGTTCGCGCCGCGCGGGTTCTTCGAGGTCGGACGACGGAATCTCGGCGGGAAGAATCGATCGGTGAGCCTCTACGCGCGCGCGAGCCTGCGACCCAACGACGCACCGGACGATCCTGATCGCGACGGCACGGGGATTGGCGTCAGCGAGTACCGGGTGGTCGGCACGTATCTGCAACCACGCCTGCTCGGCCCAAATACCCTGAGCATCAGCGGCGTGGTTGAGCAGGGCGTCCGCTCCAGCTTCAACTTCGCCCGCAAGGGTGTCAACGTCGACGTGATTCGGCGGCTCACGAACACGGTCCGCGTCAACGGCCGCTACTCGTTCGGGACGACGCGCACCTTCGAAGAGCGGCTCAGTGAAGAGGATCAAGCGCTGATCGATCGTCTCTTTCCGCAGGTGCGACTCTCGGGATTCTCGGGTGCGGTCGTCCGCGACACGCGCGACGACATCCTGAATCCCGAGCGCGGCACCTTCGTGAGCGGGGAAGCGAGCATGGCCGCACGCGCGCTCGGCGGGCAGGTGGGGTTCGTGAAGACCTATCTGCAGGGTTTCTGGTTCCGCCGGCTGCCGGGCCAGCGCCCTATCGTCTTCGCCACGCGGACGGCGCTTGGTCTGGCGGATGGGTTTCCGCGCGAGGCGCAGCCGACCGACGAGAACGGCGATCCGATCGATGGGCCGACGATCATCATCGAGGATCTTCCGGCCAGCGAGCGCTTCTTCGCCGGCGGCGACACGACGATTCGCGGCTTCGCGCTCGACACGGTGGGCGCTCCCGACACGATCACGCCGCGCGGGTTCCCGACCGGTGGCAACGCGGTTCTGATCATGAACGGCGAGCTGCGCGTTCCCGTCTGGCGCGGGTTCGGCGCGGCGGTCTTCGTTGATGGCGGCAACGTGTTCCGACGCGTGACCCAGTTCGACATTGGCGAGCTGCGCGGGAGTGTCGGTTTCGGCGTCCGTTACCGCTCTCCGATCGGTCCGGTGCGCGTGGATCTCGGCTTCAAGCTCGATCGTCGCGAGATCGGCGGCCGCCTCGAGCCGCGCACCGCATTGCATTTCAGCTTCGGACAGGCTTTCTAGGCGGGTTCATGTCGTGTCGACTCCGATCCCGACCCAGGTCGTCGATCGCTCCTTGCAGTTGAGTTCAGGGGGTTGTGCGTCGCTCTCGCTCCTCGCGCTTACCTGTTCTTCCGCGCATCCGCGTGCCGAGATCATCGATCGCATTCTCGCCGTCGTCGGTGGCGATCCGATCCTGCAGTCGGACGCGCTGGCGGCGCTGCGCTTCGGCCTCGTCGAGGTGCCGGCGGGCGCAGCGGATCCCTTGCGGTCCGCGATCGATCTGCTCATCGACCGCCGCCTGCAGCTCACAGAGGTCAATCGCTATCTGCCGCCCGAGCCCTCGCCGGCGCAGATGGAAGCGCGCCTGGCCGAGATCCGCGCCAGGTTTCCCTCTCAGGCCGCGTTCGACGCGGCGCTCGCCGAAGGCGGCTTGACGATCGAGCAGTTGACCGCCCGCGTGCGCGACACCCTGCGCATCGACAGCTACCGCAATCAGCGGTTCGCCGTTGCGCTCCAGCCGACGGATGAAGAGCTCGTCAAGTATTACCGCGCGCACGAGGCGGACTTCACCGTTCAGGGTCAGCTGCGGCCGTTCAACGATGTCCGGGAAGACGTACGCGAGCGGGTGCTCAGCGAGAGAACTGACGCGATGATTCGCGCCTGGACGGATGGGCTCCGGCGGCGGACCGAAGTGAGCGTTCTCTACGGAGCGCCGCCCGTCAGCGATGAGCGGTCCGGTCTCTAGTCTCTCTTCAACGCGAAGATCCGAAGCTCCGGCCCCGGGTGCGAATCGCTCGGCGTGAACCGGACCAGCTCGCGGCTCTGTTCGAAGAGCTGCATGTAGGCCTTGAACAGCTCCGGGTTCTGATGCGGTGCGTCCATTGAAGGGCCAAAGGCCTGCGACGACGCAATGACGTATTGGTAGCCCTGGGCGACGTACTCGTCGTAGCCGCCAGGGCCCCGCGAGTCCATGACCAGCCGCGGCACATTCGTCGTCTTGTAGGCTTGCGGTTCGAGCAACAACACTCGTGTCTCGATGGCGATCTTCGAGCCGTTAGGGATGTTCTCCAGGATCCACTCGTGCGCCTGCTCGACGGTGCTCGTCCGCGTGATCATCATGTTGAAGCCGACCGCCTGGATGGCCGGCGGCAGCAGCGCCGCGACGGTGAGGCCGGCGATCAGCGCGGTCCGCGGCGCGCGCGGAATGTCGAAGCGTCGCAGGAGGCTGACCCCCGATACGACGGCGCTGGCTGCGAGCACACAGACGAACGGGATGAGCGGCATCAGATAGCGGCCGAACACGAGCGTCTGCCGCGAGATCAGCCAGAAATAGAGCAGCGGGAAGATCACGGCCAGGGTCCAGCGCACCCGGCCCGGCCCGCGCGCCGCACGCACGATACCGAGGATCAGCCCGGCGATCACCATGAGGAACGCCGGCCAGTGCAACGCGTTGCGCAGATGCTTCAGATAGGTCACGCCCGCGGCTTCGGTCAGCGCTGTGCCTGTTGTAGTAGCCCGCCAGTCGCGCGTAGCCGTTCAGGAATCCAGGAAGATCCAGCACCGTGTAAGGCGCCGCGATCAGGAACGCTGCGAGAAAAGCGCCAAGGGTGGCGGCAGTGGCGAGCAGACGTGAGGGGCGAGTTCCAGGCGTCATCCACGCTGCGACGAGCGGCAGCAGCAGCGCCAGCGCACCCGGGTACTTCGTTGCGGTAGCGAGGCCAGCTGCCGCGCCGGCCAGGGCGAATCCCCAGGCACGCTCCCGTTCGTGGGCGCGAAGCGAGAGCAGGAATGTCAGCGTGACGAAGAAGGTGACCGGGACATCGGTCAGAATGTAGTGCGACTCGCGCACGTGAATGGGCATGACCGCCAGCAGCCCGGCGGCAAACGCCGCATAGCGCGTGCCCCAGCGCATCCCGATGAGATAGACGAGCAGGACCGTGGCCGTGCCCATCAGCGCCGTGACCGCGCGACCCCAGAGATAGAAATCGGTCGGCGTGACCTGATTGAGCGATTGCCACTCGCCGACGGTGGCGCCGAAGAGAAACCGGATGGATGCGACGACCAGCTGCAGGTGGATGTACAGGCCGGGGTAGTCGAAGAAGCGTGGGTTGAAGTCGCCCGTCCGCATCATCTGGACGGCGCGGTTCATCAGCTCCGGCTCGTCGACGCCAATCGAGTACGGGATCCCCGCGCCGAGCGCCCAGAACCGAAGAGCCGCCGCGACGACGACAATCGCGGTCATCGTGAAGACTGACCGCCGCATGTCACTGGCCTCGCGCCACTCGCGTTCAGACACAGGCGGTGATCGGAGAGATTGTCAGTCTGAGGCCAGTTTCAGGCCCGACGCCGGTTGTGCGTTGGATACAATGCATGCGGTCGGGGGCTGCGCCGAGCCCTGACGGAGGGCCGGGGCCGATGAGCCGGAACCCCAGTAGCGTACGGCAAGCCGCGGCACGCCGCAACCCGGGATCGACCGGGCCACGAGAGCGTCTGCTCGATGCCACCTATAGCGTGGAGCAGGACCACTTCTGGTGGCACGGGCTGCGCAGCTTCGTCCGTCCTCTCGTCCGTAAGGCCACTGCCGGACTCGAGCGGCCCCGCATCCTCGACTGCGGATGCGGAACGGGCGCCAACCTCGTGCTGCTCGACGAATTCGGGCGGTCGTTCGGCCTCGACATCACGCTTCAAGGGCTTCGAGTACACGCTGCAAAACTACGAGCGCGCCCGCGTCGCGAATGCGTCGATCACGAGCATCCCGTTTCCCGACGCGGTCTTCGACGTCGCCACCGCGTTCGACGTCCTCTACAGCCTGACGGAGGAGCAGGAGAGCGCGGCGGTGTCGGAGATCTATCGCGTGGTGAAACCTGGCGGCACGCTGATCGTCAACGTCGCGGCGCTCTCCATCCTGCGAGGAAACCACTCGGTCTTCGGACAGGAAGTGCGGCGATCGACGAGGCGCCGGCTACGACGCGTGCTCTCGACTGCTGGTTTCGAGGTCGCGCGGCTCACCTACACCAATGCGTCGCTCTTTCCGCTGATGCTGGCCGTTCGCACGGCTCAGCGGCTGATGGGTCTTGCGACACCCGAGGAGGCCGGCACTGACCTGGTCGTGCCGCCCGCGCTCGTCAATGCGGCGCTGACACAGCTCCTGCTCCTCGAGGCGCGAGCGCTGCGGGTGGTCGACATGCCGATCGGCAGTTCGCTGCTGGCGGTCGCCAGGAAGCCGGTGCGGCGATCGTGAACCGTCCGATCAGGCCGACGGCCGCGAAGCGGCGACGGACGGCAGCAGCACGCGAACCATGACGAAGTACGCCACCACCGCGAGCATGGCGGCGCCGACGGTCGAGCCCAGCAGGAACGACCACAGCAGTGGGCCAAACACATCCGAGGCCTGGTCCCAGAACGAGCGACGGTAAACCGGACTCTCGAGCAGTCGCGCCATCTTCGCGCTGAAGTCGGCGGTCAGCGGAAAGCGCAGGATCGCGGCGCCCGCCGCCGTCGTGGCCGCATACCAGGGAATCATGATCCACGGAAGGTTCGAGCACAGGCCGATGAGCAGCGCGGCGCGACTCAGTTTGAGTGTGACGGCTGCCGCCAGCCCCATCAGAATTTGAAGGCCCAGGAACGGGGAAAAACTGAGGAAGACACCTACGGCAAAGGCCAGCGCTGTCTTGTGTGGCGTTTCCCCGAGCGCTGCAAGGCGGTGGACGCAGCGTGTGACAAAGCCAACCTGCGGGGAGGATGGGGGAGTGGCGATCGAGCCGCGCTCGGGAACCATGGAAGAGCTCATCACCATCGTACACCGAACGCGCGAGCAGGGTCGCGCGTCTATCACGAAATCGCCCGACTCACGCGTCGGCAATCTCCAGGAGCTGTCGATACAGTTCGATCAGCGAGTCGGTGACGGCTGGCCAGGCGAACTCACGCTCCACGATCTCACGTCCGGCGGCTCCCATCGCGGCCAGCCGCTGCCGCTGGTCGAGCGCGCCGCTCAGCGCCGCCGCGAGATCTGACGGCCGGCCCGGCTCGACGAGCCATCCGTTCGCCGCCCTGACCTTGTCCGGCAAACCGCCGGCATTCGAGGCGACGACCGCGCGGCGATGGGCCATGGCTTCGAGGGTGACGAGAGAACTTCCTTCGTACAGAGTCGGGTGGACGAACAGGGTGGCCGCTTCGTACCACGCGTGAACATCCGAATCTTCGGCGCGGCCGACCATCGTGACGTGCGAGCGGATGCCGGCGCGATCGATCGTGCGCTCGAGTGCCGTTCGATACGGCCCCTCCCCGACGACAATCCAACGCCAGCGGCCAGGCAGGCCACCGTGGTTCGCGAGAGCGCCAAGCGCTTCGGCGAGGATGTGAAACCCCTTGTTCTGTTCCAGACGTCCGACGCTGAGCAGCACCGTGTCCTGCGGGCTCAGGCCAGCGGCGCGGCGGATCCGGTTGCCGTCATCGGCTGTCGCCAGAGAGTCGAGCCAGTCGAGATCGATGGCGTTCGGAATCAGGCTGATGCGCTGGGGCTGGACGCGGAGGTGTTCGCGCACAACCGGCTCGAGGGAGCGATCGGTGGCGATAACCCGGTCCGCAGCTCTTGCACAGGCGAGGACGGCGCGGCGGAGAGGCAAATACCCGACCCGCTTCAGCCTGGCCCGCTTCGGATCGGTGCCGCCGAACTCTTCGAGCCCTTGCGGGTTCAGGACCAGCGGCGCAGATGCCGACTTGCGACGCCGCGCGTAGCCAAGCACGCTGGCACCGAGGCCGTGCACCAGATCGACGCGGCCGGCGCGAACGAGCTCCCAGGCGGCGCGTCCGGCGCGTTCGCCGAACAAAGGATACGCCGTGCTGCGATCGATCACCGTCGTCCCCCGCCGGCCAGCCAAAGGGAACGTCCGGTAGGGAATGGTGATCAGATCGAGATTCGGGTGAATCGCACTGGCCGGACATACCTCGGCCGGCCGCTTCGTGATCAGCGTCACCTGGTGGCCGCGGCCGGCGACGTGGCGCACGAGATCGTAGACATGCCGCTCGAGCCCGCCGCGTCCGTGGAGCGGGAAGACCGAGCGGGCGACGACCGCGACGCGAAGAGCTCGCGTCACGACCGGCGCTCCAGCAGATCGCGATACAAGGCGTCCACCCGAGCGACGACCGCGCGGGAATCGAACCGTTCTTCGGCGCGCCGCCTGGCGGCGTCGCCAAGCCGCCGTCGCAGCTGGTCATCCGCTTTCAGCCGGCCGACATCGCGGGCGAGCTCCGCCGGCGAACGCGACAACAGTCCGGTTTCGTTCTGGCTGATGATGTCTCCGGTCCCCCCTGTGTCCATCGCCGCGATTGGCACGCCGAGCGCGCTGGCTTCGATCAGCACCCGGCTGAGGGATTCGGGCCCGCGCGACGGGAAGATCAGCATGGACGCGTGGCCAAGCAGCGCCGCCGTCTGATTCTGATCCACCCACCCCAGGAAGCGGATGTCGCGGGTCGAGCGCGCAGCCTCGGCCTCGAGCAGATTGCGGTCGGGACCGTCACCCGCGACCACGAGGGGCCAATCGAGGTTCGCCTCTTCGACGATCCGCACGAGGTGGGACGTTCCCTTGTTGGGCGCCAGTTTGCCGAGATAGAGGGCATACGGGCCGGGCGGCGGAGCCTCGCCCGAGGAGTGAGGCAGTGACGCGCGTCGGCGGAGGTCCGCGATGTTAACCGGATTGGGGATGACTTCCATTCGCGTTCGGGCCAGCTCAGGAGCGCGCTCCCGAAGATCTGCGGCGATCGTCGAGCTGACCGCGATCACGGCATCAGCTTCGCTGAGCCCAGTCCGCTTGCGCGCAAGGTTCGCCCGCATGTAGGGAATCATTGGCAGCGCAAGCGGCCAGAGCGATCCGGCACGTGGCCGGATGCATCGGGTCATCATCCCCGATGAGCATGCGGGGCACAGGTCGGCTCCGTCAGCGGTCAGCAGAAGGTCCGACCAGTAGCACAC
This sequence comes from uncultured Acidobacteriota bacterium, assembly GCA_963710415.1. GTDB lineage: Bacteria > Acidobacteriota > Vicinamibacteria > Vicinamibacterales > 2-12-FULL-66-21 > CAVQAH01. The sequence goes on from CAVQAH010000009.1 coordinate 129,122, forward strand.
CGGCCAGTAGTCGCGAATCGTGCAGACAGCGGGAATCCGCGGTCCGCGGTGAGAGTGCGCGGCCTTCACGGCGGGCAGGCACGTCATGACGTGCTGCGCGTGAACCACGTCGATGCGCTCGCGGTCGATGAGGTCGGCCAGGAACGGGGCCAGCGCGTCGTAGAGGCGTTCGTTCTTGTAGTAGTTGCGCACGAACGGCACGTCCGGCGCGGTGGCACCAAACTCCATCACGCGAAACCCGTCGTACTCAGCCCTGCGGATTCCGTGAGGCGTTCCTGGCTTCGGTTGGGCGATCAGAACGTCGTGGCCGGCCGTGCGGAGCCCCCGCGCGAGCTCGTACGTGCTCCATCCGCTGCCCCCGCAGACAGGAGGAAAAGAGTCGGTGGCGATTAGGATGCGCATCAAATCACGTGCGGACGTGCGGACGTGCGGACGTGCGCACGTGCTAGCTGAAACGTGCTTACAGAATACGAACTACGGACCACGCTTGGCCATGAATGCGGCTTCGAGCGCATGACAGTGTGCCTGCCAACTGTACTCGCGGACTGCGCGATCCCGCGCGGCGCGTCCGAGCGCGAGCCGGTGGTCAGGATCGACGAGCCGCGTCAGCGCGTCTGCGAGCGCGGGCGGTGTCGCGGGCTCGTAGAGCAAGCCTTCACGATCGTGGCCCACGAGGCGTGACATGCGGCCTCCGGCGGGGGCGACGACGGGCAGGCCTGCGGCCATGTACTCGAAGATCTTGAGCGGCGACCAGTAGAACCCGAGGGTCAGCGGCTTGTGGGCCGAGACGTCGAATGGCGCCACGCCGATATCGGCCGAGGCAAGACACGCGGGCATCCGATCGTGGGAAACGGCGCCGGTGAAGAGGACGTTGCCGAGGCCCTTCGCTTCCATCTCCGCGCGCGGCTTCTCGGGTCCGTCTCCGATCAACACGGCGCTGATGCCGGCGACCTGTCGATCGGCGAGCAGCCGCATCGCGCGAACGAAATCGACTGCGCCGTGCCAGCTTCGAAATGCGCCGGCGAAGACGGCAACGACTCCCTTCGGCCGTTCGAAGGGCAGGGGGCCCTTGGCGTCTGGCGTAAAGCGGTCGGTGTCCGCGCCCCACTCGAGCTCGACGATCTTGTCCGCGGGCGTTCCCGGCGGCAGGATCGATGCCGCCGGCGTGACGATCAGGTCGGCCTGTGCGCACAAGCGGTCGCGCCATCGGCGCATCGGCTCGACGATCAGCGCCCGATCGAGTTTCGCCTTCGGGGATCCGGGGTAGTCGACGACCGGCGCGTTCACTTCCAGCACGCTGAGCGCCCGCGTGACGGCAGCCGCAGCAAGGCCTTCGCCTCCGAAGTTGTAGTAGCGCTCCATGATCACATCGGGCTCGAGCGCCTCGGCGATCTTGCGGACCGCGCCTCGTCGCGCCCACCGCAGTTCCTTCGCACCGAGTGGTGGAGTCATGGCGGTCCAGTGCACTCGGCCGGATGGAAACGGTCCGTCGCCTGGAGACACGAGAACGTGGACGTCATGCCCGAGCGCCGCGAGCCCTTCAGCGACCGCCGTCACGTGGACCGAGCCCCCGACGCTTCCGGGGACGGTCTGATCGATGGCGCAGTCCAGGATTCGCATCAGTGGGGCACTTCAGGAGGCCGCTAGAGAACGCGGCCTGATAACTCCCAATCTCCAACTCCCAACTCCCAAAGCACTCTCAGCCGGGCGACTCCGAGCTCCTGGGAAGTTGGGAGTTGGGAGTGGGGAGTTCCTTCCATCACTCCTTCACCAGCAACGCGAAGAACGGTCCCGAGCGCACGCGGCCGAACAGCAGCAAGTCGAGCTTCATCGCGAACGATAGCGCGCGCAGCGCGCCGTAGGTCATCCGGCTCTGCTCGATGCGCGTTTTTGCAGCGGTCCGTGCTTCGCGGATCGCCAATGCATCGCGGTCGGCACCCGGGCTCAGTTTCCGGCTGGCGCGCCTGGCCATCGCGCGTTCGGCCATCCGCATCAGGATGTTCTCGACGAACCCGCCGACGATCGGCGTGTAATACCTGATCTTGCCTATTCGGAACCCTGCCTCGCGCACCACGGACTCCAGCTCGGGGATGTCTCGCAACGGGTTCAGGTGATCCGACTTTCTCAGCCGCTCCTGACGCATGTCGATCAGCCCGGCGCGCTCCAGTTGACGGGCGAGAGCGTTGATCCAGCGAAGCCCGGCGGCGATCGGCGCATTCTTGCGCACGTGCGTGTACACGAACATCCCGCCCCCCGGCTTCAGCACGCGGCCCGCTTCCCTCAACATCGCCCGCAGCGCGTCGGGGGACAGGTGCTCGAGCACGTCGAGCGACCAGGCCTTCGTGAACGTTCCGTCCGCGAACGGCAGCCGGCGCAGGTCGCCGAGCAGCAGATCGACGCCGCGCCGCGCGTCCGATCGAGAAGAACGGGCTGATGTCGATGCCGACGGCGGTCGCTCCCCGATCGCGGTTCCACAACAACGCCCGGCCGCTGCCGCATCCGAGATCCACGACGAGATCATCGGATGAAAGCTCGAGAAAGCGGCGCAGCATGTCGTTCCGGATCTTCGATCCCAGGAGCGGCGGCGACACGCGCTCGTGGCGCGCATCGGCGTGCAGCGCCTCGTCGAGGTATTTCGTCTGCTCGGCGAAGTGCTCGGCCGGCCGCATGTCCAGATAGTCGGTGCTCGGACGCCGAGTACTGACGGCCGCAGCCGCTGCACGTGAACACCACCGACCTCTCGCCTCAACGTCCCCCGGCATTCCGGACACCGGACGATATCCAGGAGCAGCTCGGAAATCATCGGGTGGAGTGAGTCACCTGGAGGAGAAGGGTCTCGAGCCGCTCGGCGCGCCGGTCCCAGCTGTAGGACGCGACGTCGGTCACCGCTGCCTGGGCCAGTCGATCGGCGAGCGGACGGTCATCGAGCAATCGTCTCACACCTGCCGCCAGCGCCGCCGCATCGCCGGGCTCGACGAGGAGCGCATTCTGTTCGTGGCGCAACACCTCGCGAATCGACGGAAGATCGGACGCGACGATTGGCCGCCCTGCCGCCATGTACTCGAACAGCTTCAGCGGTGACGTGAACCGGGTGGAGATCGCCGACGCGGGATTCGGCAGCACCAGTACGCTCCCCGCGCGGAGGTGCGCCCGCCACGGCCGGCGGTGCCACGAGCCCAGTGAACGTCACCCGATCCGCAATCCCGAGCCGCGCCGCTTGTTCGCGCAGCCGGGCAAGGTCCGGCTCCTTCTCGTGTCCTCCGACGATCAGTCCGCGAACATCGCCCAAGTTCTCTCAACGCCTCGAGCAGGACGTCGACGCCCTTCCATGCATACAGGTGACCCGCGTAGACGATAACCGGGCGCCGGTCCTCGACGGTCGCGCGTCCTTGATCCGCGGCGATCCGCGTTCCATCTGGAACAACGGCAACCGCTCGGCGTCCGCCGAACCGCTGCTCGAGTTCGGCGGCGAGCCCGGCTGTGATCGTGATGTACCCGTCCGCGCTCCGCCAGACGAACGCCTCTCGCCTCTCCAACCGTCTGATCTTGGTCGCGCTCGGCGGATTCGCCGTGGAGATCATCTCCGGCAGTGCGGCGGCCACATCCGGCGCGTAGCCGTGCGATTCGTAGACGACCGGGGGCCGAAGCGTTCTCGGAACCCTCAGCAGTGCCGAGCCGACACCCAGGTCACGTGTCATCACCACGTCCGTACGTGACGCCCCAAGCATCCGTCCGATGGCAAAGGCCAGATACCCCGCTCGCCGTGCGAACGGCGGGCCGCTCACCGGCGCGTATTCGATGGTGAATCTGGCGATGAGCGGCAGGCCGTAGAACTCGAAAGGGTTGCGTGACGGCGACTGGGTGTCGGGCCGCACGACGAGGCTCACGAAGTGGCCGCGCCGTGCCAGCGCGTGGCACGTCTCCATCGTCTGAATCCCGTTCGCGCGCTCGAGCGGAAAGCGGATGTCGGCGAAGTACAGGACCCGCATCTACTCGCCCCCGTCGCGGCGCTGGTAGAACGAGTCGCGGGTGGTGAAGTACCGTCGTGCAATATCCGGCGCCATGCGCGGAATCGTCACGAAAACATCGTAGGCGTTTCGTTGAATGTGCAGCCGCTGCCTGTTCATCAACCCGGCGCCGAAAAGCGCCGTCAGCGCGAGATTCCACCAGACGAACACGACCAGCGCGGTGGCTGCCGTCGCTTCAGCAATGCGCCCCGGACCGCGTGCGATCGCGCGGAGCAGGCACGCAAGGCCAATCGTGAGCAGGATCGTCAGCGCCACGAAACGGCGCTGGCCGAATGCGCCTGCCACCGTCCACGAGTCGACGCTGCCACTGACGTAGACCTGCGCCGCCGTCATCACCAGCGCGATGAGCCCGATCCGCCTGCTGTCCTCCGAGCCGCGCCACGCCAGAATGATAAGCCCGGCAATGCCCAGAGCGGCGACCGGCGTCCACGCGAAAAAACCGTGAGCCGGCGACGTCAGCACGTCGAGGGCGTGTGGCGAATGCCAGCTCATTTTCCGCATCACCAGCGAGGATGGTCCGGGCCGCCCGTTGAGCGCGGAATAGGCGAGAAGTTGCGGCGTCAGCCCGGCGATGAACGCCGCGCAGCCGGCCGCAGCGATGAGCGGGGCCTGGAGACGTCGCTGCGTCAGCGCTGTCAGCACCAGATCGAGCGCCGGTCCCAGCGCGAAAAACACATCCTGCTCGCGGACCATGGCCATCAGCGCTCCCGACACACCCAGGGCAATGGCGCCACGAACCGACCAGGTCTTTCGCACGTGAAGCCAGATGGTGACGAATAACGCGACCGCGAACGCCGAGCAGGCGTGGGCAAACGGCGGTGCCACGTACATATAGAAGAGGAGCGGCGTGCCGAACCACACGGCGAGCCCGGCGACGATCGACTGTCGATCGTGCGATCCGGCAATCCTACGGGCGGCGGCGATCGACAGCAGCACCGCCACGAACCCGTAGAAGGCGGATCCGTAGGCAATCGCCGCGATGTACGGCTTCGAAAAGCCGTCGGCGGGCACATCGTTTCCCATGCGGCGCATCGCCAGCGTCGTCGCGTGTCCCGCCGCATAGAACGGCGCCCACAACATCGCCGCGCCCAGCGTTCCGAAGTTCGGGCGGCGTCCAGCCTCGGTCTGGAGCTCGAGAAACGTCTCGTGAAAGTGTTCGCCCCGGCCGACGTTGCGCTCGTAGAAATACCGGTATTCGTTCTCGAACGAGACGTCGTGGTCGAACCAGAGCGATCGCAGATACGACACGTACTGGATTTCGTCCGAGGCATAGATCCTCGGCGTCACGGCGGGCAGCGTCACCCCAAAGAGCAGCACGAGGGCTATCAACTCGCGCCGCGAGAGCGCCAGGAGCGCCGCCAGGTTTGTGAGCAATATCGGGAAATGTTAGCGCAGCGCCAGGTAATTCACGAGTTGCGCGAGGTTGAACGTCGCGTGGCTGACCATCGGCGCGACGACGCTGCGGCGAATGAGGTAGAGCCCGCCCCACACGGCGCCGAGCAGAGCCGTGGCGATCGAGGCATCGTGGCCCTGATCGATGTGACCCAGGCCGAACACAGCGCTGAAGAAGACGACGCCGACCAGCCCGCCGCCCAGGTATTGATCGAAGCGATGCAGGATGAATCCGCGCTGCAGTTCCTCGCGCACCCCGCCGGCGATCATCACCACGAACGCAAAGATGATCGCGTCCTGACGGTTCTTGAGCATGTCCTCGAGGGGGTTGCGTGGAACGTTGTGCAGGGATGGCGCGAAGGTCAGGATCGCGAACATCACCAGCACGACGAGCATGAAGGTCGCCGGCATCAGGATGATGCCGAGCGCCGCCTCACGCCACGGCCGGTGCGGGCCGATGAGGACCTGCCGCGGGCTCTCGCGGTGGGCGCGAAGAAAGAAGATCACGAGCCCGACCACGAGCACCGTGTCGACGAGCGAGAGGGTGAACACGAACGCCGGCGAGAGGTCGCCGGCCGGGGTGCGGAAGTGCATTCCGAGCGCGGTGAGCACACCGATCACGAACAGTTGAGATGGGAAGCCCGAGCACAACGTGACTTCGAAAAGCGCCGCCAGCCGCTGGATCGGCACGATCCGCGGCGGCAGCGAGAGTGGGACGTCGTGTGGCTCCGGCGCTGGCTCGAACACACTCCCGAATCTACATCGTTTAGCGGCGCGATCGCGTACGCGCAACGTGACCGGCTCGGTCAGCTTGGTCGACACGCTGGTCCCTGCCGGGACCGTAATCTCCTTGCCGCGAGTGGACAGCACCACGCCGGTGCCCGCCGCACCGCCAATGGCCGCGCCCTTCGCGGCGCCGTCGCCTCCGCCGAGAAGCCCGCCAATCACCGCACCTGCGGCCGCGCCTCCGCCGATTTTCGTCGCATCCTTCTTCTTGGTGGCCTCGGCCTCGCGCGCGATGCTACTCGTCCGAATCGTCAGGCGTTCGGCATCGCCAGGCACGATCGAGCGACGAGAACCGAAACGCCACGCGCGCCAGGCCCTTGACTCGTCCCGAGCGCGTCGCTTCCGTGACCGTCGCCCGAGACTGTCGATCCGGCTGGAATCGCCTCGACGCCGTCGACGATCACCGCCCGTCGAATCGTGCCGCGCACGCGATCCTCGACCTGGCTGGTCGCGGACCCGACTGTCGTCCGCAACTCGATCGGCAGGACCGTCCCGGCGGGAACCGTGACTTCCCTGAAGCCGGTGGCGGCGGTGCCGGCCTTTCGGCTGGCGCAGGTGCCGCGGCCCGTTCGGGTGCCGGTCGGCGTGCGCGCGCGGAGCCGTTCGCCGGCGGCCGGCTGCCGCGGCGCTTCGACCGGTGCGCTTGGCGTGCTCGCCGCGGGCGTTTCCACGGCCGGGGGCAACGTCGCTCCTCGCAGCGCCACGATTTCGGAGCGCGGCACCCTCGTCCGCTGGCCGTCGCGCAGCTCGAGCACGACCTCCTGTGCCTGCGCCTCGACCAGGCGTCCCGAAACCTTCACGCCGTCACGCTTCTCGACCGTGACCTCGCTGCCGTTCGGGATCTGCAGCCCCTCCGGCTGTTTCGAGCAGCCGGCCGCGCAACGCCACGATCATCGACACCGATTCCGAGCCTTAAGCTCTTCATTTTCTATAACCTCCGCCACAGACGAGCTTGCAATGCCCATGCCCCGTCGCCCGTCGACATGGCTGACTGACGACCGCCGACTTTGTCGAAGAGTCGCCATGTATTTCTTACGCCCGTCTGGTACACTCGACAGATACGATATGGAAGAAACGATCTCGTCAGACACCCCGGGTGAGCGGGTGTTGATCGTCGAAGACGATCATTCGACTCGCACCGGGTTGGCTGAGCTCGTCCAGAACTGGGGGTTCCAGACCGACGAAGCCCCGGACGGCGAGGAAGCGCTCCAGAAGGTCACCAGCTTTCGGCCGGCGATCATCGTGAGCGACCTCGTCATGCCGCGCATGGGCGGGCACGACCTGCTGCGCGCGCTGAAAGACCAGCTCTCCGACATTACCTTCATCCTGCTGACCGCGCAGGGCACCATCGAATCCGCCGTCGAAGCCATCAAGGACGGCGCGTACGACTATTTGAGCAAGCCGGTCGATCCCCAGCGGCTCAAGATTCTGCTGGAAAAGGCTGTCGAACGTCAGGAAACGTTGCGCGAAGTGCGGCTGCTGCGCCGTCAGCTGCGCGAGCAGGGCAGCTTCGGCCGCATCGTCGGCAACAGCCCGGGGATTCGTTCACTCTATCGGGTGATCGAGCAGGCGGCGCCAACGGCGGCGTCGGTGCTGATTTGGGGCGAGTCCGGAACCGGCAAGGAACTGATCGCACAGACGATTCACGAGCTGAGCCCACGCGCGTCGTTCCCGTTTGTGGCGATCAATTGCGCCGCGATTCCGGAAACGCTCCTCGAGAGCGAGATCTTCGGGCACGAGAAGGGTGCGTTCACCGGTGCGCACGACCGCCGGACCGGCGTGTTCGAGCTTGCGCATCGGGGGACGCTGTTCCTCGACGAGATCGCCGAGATGCAGCCGGCGACGCAGGTGAAGCTCCTGCGCGTGCTGCAGGAGCGCACGTTCAGGCGGCTCGGCGGCCGGCAGGAGCAGACGGTCGACGTCCGCGTCATCGCGGCGACCAACGTCGATCCGACGGAAGCCGTGCGCGCCGGCAAGCTCCGCGAAGACCTCTATTACCGACTCAACGTCTTTATGGTAGAACTGCCGCCGTTGCGGCACCGGCGCGAGGACATCCCGCTACTCGTCCAGGCATTCCTCAACGAGTTCAACAAGCGGAATGGCAAGTCGGTGCGGGCGGTGGGCCAGGACGCCATGTACCTCCTGGAACGCTATCCATGGCCGGGAAATATCCGTGAGCTGCAAAACGTGATCGAGCGGGCCACGATTCTGGCGGACGGCGACTTCATCGAACAGCGTCATCTGCCGCCGAGCGTCGTCACGCGGAGCGAGGAGTCGTTGCCGACCGTCACGCTGGCGCCGGGCACGACCGTCGACGAAGCGGAGCGCCGGTTGATCCTGCTGACGCTCGAGCACACGCGCAACAACAAGACGCGCGCGGCCGAGATTCTCGGCATCAGCCTGAAGACGCTGCACAACAAGCTGAATCGCATGAAGCAGGAAACGGGAGTCAGGAGCTAAACGAACGACGGACGAACCAAGAACCACGGTTTGGTTCACAAATAGTGTCAATAAAAGCTAAACAGGTCGCTGGCGTCACCTCGCTCGTGGTGGTGGTCGTTCTTGTCATGAGCGGGTGGCAGATGTCCACACTCATGCGGCTGCGGCTCGAGCAGACGCAGGCGGGCGCACAGCTCCTGGCCGACTCCCTCTTCCAACGCGTCAACGCCGTCGTCGCTGAGGGCCCGGTCGATCCATACGCGGCGCTTCGTCAGGACAGCGGCACCCGCTCCATACTCGAAGCGAGCATCGCCTACACCGAAGACCAGAACCTGCTCTACACCGCGATCGTCGACCCGAACGGGGAGGCGATTGCGCACAGCTCGCCTTCGCTTCAGGGCACGACGATGCCCGAGCTGGAGGACTTCCAGAACATGGTCGGGGCAGGGGCGATCGAGCAGGCGAAAGCCATCTATTCCGAGCGCCGGTTCGAGCTCAAGCAGCCGATCATGTCCGGCGCCCAGCCGTTCGGCGCGATTAGGGTGGGCGTGTCCACGCTGCTCGTCCGCAAGGAGATCCGGGAGGGACTCTATCGAGCGGCGCAGACGGCGGTTGCCGCGCTGGTCATCTCCATGGTCGTCGCGATGGTGCTGGCGCAATGGATGCTCCGGCCGATTCACGTCATCCAGAGCGGCCTCAGCCGGCTTGGCCGCGGCGAGCTCGACGTCACGCTCGACTTGCCCGAGCAGGAGTTCAAGGACCTCGGAAGCTCGTTCGACGCGGTGAGCGCCCAGTTGTCGGCGATCCGATCGCAGACCATGACTTCCGCACCGACTGACTTCGAGTCGGTGATGGAAAACCTCGAGGATGCGGTGGCGCTGTTCTCCCCGCAAGGCGAGCTGATCTTCAGCAACTCGGCGATGCGCGCCATGCTACCGGCTTTGACCGAAGCCGCCGGCCCCACGGCGGCGGTTTCGCGACTGCCTGGCGAACATCCCGTTCGTCAGCTCGTGGAACGCGCGCTGGCCGGTCGGAAGTCGCAGGGGCCGGTGTCCATCTCGGTCGGCGCGGCAACAGAGGCCGAACAGGAAGCCCCGGAGCACCTGCTGCTCTGTCACGCCATCGAGGATTCCAGCGGCCGCTTCCTGGGTGCGATGCTCGTTGCGCGCAACCTCGGCTACCTGAGCCACGTGCACACGACGTTGAACTACTCGCGCAAGCTGGCCGCGCTCGGACGGCTGATGGCTGGCGTTGCGCACGAGGTGAAGAACCCGCTGAACGCGATGACCATTCACCTCGAGCTCTTGAAACAGAAGATGACGGCTGTGCGCGAGCCGGTGACGGTGTCAGCCGGCGGCTCCGTCACGACGCCGGTGGGGCGATCGGTCGACCTCACGAAGCACGTGAACATCATTGCCGACGAGATCCGCCGCCTCGATCAGGTCGTCGTCGGATTCCTGAAGTTCGCGCGGCCCGAGGAACTGAAGCTGCAGCCCGTTCAGCTCTCGTCTCTCATCAGCGAGGTGGTCTCGATGACCGCGCCGGAGGCAGAGCGGCGCAACGTCTCCATCAAGACCGAGTGCCCGCCGACGCTACCGGACATCAACGCCGACCCCGGGATGCTTCAGCAGGCGCTCCTCAACCTCGCCATCAACGCCTGCCAGGCGATGGCTGACGGTGGCACCCTGCGGATTACCGGCCGAACCGCCCCCAGACGACGGGTTGTCGTCGAAATAGAAGATACCGGCGTGGGCATTCCTCCCGAGAACCTTGGACGGATTTTCGACCTGTATTTCACGACCAAGGAAAAGGGCAACGGCATCGGGCTGTCGATGGTCTTCCGGATTGTCCAGCTTCACGACGGGGACATCGAGGTGCAGTCGACGCCTGGCCGTGGGACGACATTCAAGCTGTTGTTCCCGCAAGCGTAGGGGTGTACCGTAGGTGCGGGCGGGATTGAAATGAAGAAGCTTCTCTTGCTTGCGCTCCTCGTGCCGGCGGCCGCCTGCGCCTCGGCGCGTGCGCAGACGCAGCCCGTCGAGCATCCGCCGATGGCGGTGCCGCCGGTTCCGCCGCGGATCATCGAGACGCCGCCCGCGGTCGAACCACAACCGCTCGAGCCCGTGGCGGAAATGCCAACCGCGCCTGCCATTCCACCCCGATCCAGGCCACCTCAGCGCGACCCGGCGCGAACCAACAGCACGGACCCCAAGGTCGAAGCCAAACCGCCGGACGTTCCGGCCGATCCGGCTGTGACGCCCCCGGCGACCCAGCCCGTTCCACCCTTGCGGCCACAGGGCTCCGCCGAAGGCCCGGAGATGGCCCGGCGCATCCGCGAGACCCTGGACCGGGCGACGAAGATGCTCGATTCCATCGATATCCGGACGCTCAGCACGGAACGGAAGGTCAACTACGACACCGCGCGTGACTTCATCAAGCAGGCCGAAGAGGCGATTACGCTGGACAAACTGGTCTTTGCGAAGAACCTCGCCGATCGAGCCGAGCAGGTCGCCAAGGAACTCGGCGGCCGCCTGTCGTAGGTGCGACAGGGCGGGGCCTCATCCATAAAATAGGGCGATCGGACGAACCTACTGACATTTTGTGTAATAGGTCAATATCTTGCGCCTGCCCTAAAAAAACAGCACAATATGTGGTGGATCAGGCCTTGACAACCACGTAAACAGGGTCCATATTTGTCCCCGCCTTCGCGCGCATATTTGAATCGGTCGCGCGCTTCGGTGGTAAAGGACACTCCGAAGCCTGCGGAGCGTTTGCGCAAGCGACGGCGGGGTGCCAGTAGCGTCGGGCAGACCCGCGGGCCTTCCCAGCCCCGCAAGACTCGCAACGTGAGTCACGCCTGCTCCGGCGCTTCCAGTGACAACTGTTCGTATCGGGGTTCGCGGCCCCTGGGGGAGGGTCCGTGAATTCGGCGTTTTCGGAGGGGACAACATGCAGAGAGGCGCTGCTGTAGGCCAGGGCTTCGGCTCGAGCGAGGTGGACACCAACAGCCCACGGACCGCGACGCGCGCAAACGCGTCCGCGTCGGCCACGGGCCTGGAATTCGAGCGCTTTTTCAGCCGGGAAGGCATCGATCCGTTCGACGAAATCGAGTGGGACACCCGTTCGGCAGTGATCGGCAACGAGAAGGGCGCGGTCGTCTTCGAGCAGCGTGACGTCGAAATCCCCCGCTTCTGGTCGCAACAGGCCACCAACATCGTCGTCTCCAAGTATTTCCGCGGACAGATCGGCACCCCCGAACGCGAGCGAAGCGTCAAGCAGCTCATCGGCCGGGTGGTGGATACGATTACCGAGTGGGCCCGCGGGCAGCACTACTTCGCCAGCGAGGACGACCTGCAGGCGTTCAGCGACGACCTCAAGCACCTGCTCGTCTATCAGAAGGCGGCCTTCAATTCCCCCGTCTGGTTCAACGTCGGCTTCGAGAAGCACCCGCAGTGCTCCGCCTGTTTCATCAATTCCGTCCAGGACACGATGGATTCGATCCTCGGGCTGGCGAAGACCGAGGGCATGCTCTTCAAGTACGGGTCGGGCACCGGCTCGAACCTGTCGAGCATCCGCTCGTCGAAGGAACTGCTCGCCGGCGGCGGCACGGCCTCGGGCCCGGTGTCGTTCATGAAGGGGTTCGACGCGTTCGCCGGCGTGATCAAGTCGGGCGGCAAGACGCGCCGCGCGGCAAAGATGGTCATTCTCAACGCGGATCATCCGGACGTCGAGGAGTTCATCAACTGCAAGGTCGAGGAAGAGAAGAAAGCCTGGGCGCTGATCGACGCCGGCTACGACGGCTCGTTCACGGGCCCGGCCTATGCGTCCGTGTTCTTCCAGAACTCCAACAACAGCGTGCGCGTCACCGACGAGTTCATGCGTGCGGTGCTGGACGACGGGGAGTGGCAGACGAGAGCGGTGCTGCCGCCGCATGATGTGACCGGGACGTACAAGGCGCGCGAGCTGATGCGGCAGATCGCCGAAGCCACCTGGATCTGCGGCGATCCAGGCCTGCAGTTCGACACGACGGTCAACGACTGGCACACCTGCCCGAACACGGCGCGCATCAACGCGAGCAATCCGTGCTCCGAGTACATGTTCCTGGACGACTCGGCGTGCAATCTCGCGTCGATCAACCTGATGAAGTTCGTGAAGACCGAGGGCAGCGACGCCGGCGAGTTCGACGCCGCGGCGTTCGAGGCGGCCTGCCGGACGTTGATTACCGCCCAGGAGATCCTCGTCGACAACTCGAGCTATCCGACGAAGGCGATCGCCGAGAACAGCCATGCCTATCGTCCGCTCGGTCTGGGCTATGCGAACCTCGGCGCGCTGCTGATGTCGCGCGGGCTGCCCTACGACAGCGACGCCGGCCGTGACTATTCCGGCGCCATCACCGCGCTGATGCACGGCGCCGCGTTCGCGCAGTCGTCGAAGGTTGCGCGCGATCACGGCGGCCCGTTCGCCGGCTACGAGAAGAATCGCGACCCGTTCATGCGCGTCATGCGCAAGCACCGCGCGGCGCTGAAGGACATCGACAAGACGAACGTGCCGAAGGATCTCCTCCAGGCGGCAAAGACCGTGTGGGACGAGGTCATCGAGATGGGCGAGCAGCACGGATTCCGCAACGCCCAGGCGACGGTGCTCGCACCGACCGGCACCATCGGTTTCATGATGGACTGCGACACGACGGGCGTCGAGCCGGACATCGCTCTCGTGAAATACAAGAAGCTGGTCGGCGGCGGGTTGATGAAAATCGTCAACCAGACCGTGCCGATGGCGCTCGACAAGCTCGGGTACTCGGCGCAGCAGGTCAAGGAGATCGTCGAGTACATCGACGAGAACGAAACCATCGAGGGGGCGCCGCACATCAAGGACTCGCACCTGCCGGTGTTCGACTGCGCGTTCAAGCCGGCCCGCGGCGTGCGCTCGATCCACTACATGGGCCACGTCCGGATGATGGGCGCGACGCAGCCGTTCCTGTCAGGCGCCATCTCCAAGACGGTCAACGTGCCGAAGGAAGCGACGATCGAGGAGATCCAGCAGGCCTACATCGACTCCTGGCGCATGGGCGCGAAGGCGGTCTCGATCTACCGCGACGGCTCCAAGCGCACGCAGCCGCTGAACACCTCGCGCGACAAAGAAAAGGTGGCCGACGCCGTCATCGTCAACAAGCCGATGCGGCGGAAGCTGCCCGACGAGCGCAACTCGATCACCCACAAGTTCGACATCGCCGGGCACGAGGGCTACATCACCGTCGGGCTCTACGAGGACGGCCAGCCGGGCGAGCTGTTCCTGGTCATGGCCAAGGAAGGGTCGACGATCTCCGGGTTCGCCGATGCCTTCGCGCAGGCGATCTCGTACGCGCTGCAGTACGGCGTGCCGCTGCAGGATCTGGTCGACAAGTTCTCGCACGTCCGCTTCGAGCCGTCGGGCATGACGCGCAACCCAGACGTGCGCTTCGCCAAGTCGATCGTCGACTACATCTTCCGCTGGATGGCGACGAAGTTCCTGTCGGCCGACGTGCAGTTCCGCGTGGGTGTGAACAACCGGGAAGAGATGGTGACGACGCCGGAACAGCTGCCGCTGGACGTGGCTGCGGCCGCCGGTGCATCACCGACCGCCGTCATCGCCTCCAAGGCGACGTCGTCGTTCGCGGCGATGCAGAACCAGGAAGACGCGCCGCCCTGCTCGACCTGCGGCTCGATCATGGTCCGCTCGGGTTCGTGCTACAAGTGCTCGAACTGCGGCACGACGAGTGGCTGCGCCTAGTCCGTAGTTCGTGACTCGTGGTTCGTGGCTCGGGGCCGGCTTACGCCGGCCCTTTTTTTGCCGATCCCTTCACCCGAGCCGAAGGGGCCGGCTGGCACGAGACGACGCATGGCTCGATCTCCACGACGCCGTTCCTGACTTCCGCTGCAGACTCCGGCAGCTATTCGAACCCTGATCGAGATTACCTTGCAGCTGGACTCCTGTGGACAGTTCTCGAATAATGGCGGTTCGCATTCACCGCGACATAGGAGGCCGACATGAAAGCCGCCGGTACTGACTGGGTTCCGTCAGCCGCTCGAGATCCGCGAAGTGCCGGATCCGAGGCCAGGCGATTCCGACGCGCTTGTCCGCGTCGACGCGTGCGGCATCTGCCGGAGCGATTGGCACTGTGGCAGGAGGACTGGACGTGGGCCGGTCTGGTTTTGCCGCTCCCTTGCGTGATGGGACATGAAGTCGGCGCGACGGTTCTCGAGACAGGCAGAAACGTCAAGCGATTCAAGGCGGGCGACCGCGTCACGATCCCGTTTCACCTGGCCTGTGGGCTGTGCGAGTTCTGCCACACGGGTCGCAGCAACCTGTGCGGGGCCCTCGGCTTTCTCGGTGCACACGCCAGCGGCGGATACGGAGAGCTGTCCTCGATCCCGAACGCCGACGTCAATCTCGTCAAGCTTCCTGACGAAGTGTCGCCCACGGTTGCCGCGGCGCTTGGCTGCCGCTACATGACCGCGTACCACGGCATAGTCGATCGGGCAGGCTGTCCGTCCCGGCGAGTGGGTGGCGATCTTCGGCATCGGCGGCTTGGGTCTGGCGGCCGTCCAGATCGCGAATGCCCTCGGGGCGCGGTCATCGCCGTCAGCCGTTCGCAGAGCAAGCTCGATCAGGCGAGAGCCGAAGGCGCGCTCGCGGCGATGCGGGCCGACGACAAGCCCACGGAATTCATCCGCGACCTGACGGGCGGCGGTGCTGATGTATCGGTCGATGCGCTCGGCATCAGCGCGACCGCTGTTCCGGCCATCCTCTCGGCGCGCAAAGGTGGGCGTCACCTGCAGTTGAGCGGGACCGGCAAGGAAGAGCAAGGTGTCATCGGTTTCCCGGTGGACGCGATGCTCTTCCAGGAGCTCTCGCTCCATACCAGCTTCGGGTGTCCGACGACGAGCTATCCGGGATTGCTGGCGATGGTGGCGAGGGGCGCGTTCAGGCCGGAACGGCTCGTCGAGGAAACCGTCGACGTCGGGAGCGTCAACGACGTGCTGAACCGGATGACCGATTACAAGACGAACGGCTTCAACATCATCACGAGCTGGAAGGCTGCGGCGATACCCATGGCGCCGACGGCGGCACACGCCTAAGAAGCACTCGCAATGGTCAAGACGCGGGCGCCGAAGCCACGCCGTTCCGCTACGAAACGCACGGCGAAGCGCGCGCCCGCGAAGAGCGGCCGCGTCCACCTCTACGTCGGCATCAGCCTCGACGGCTACATCGCCGCGCCTGACGGCGGCGTCGATTGGCTGAATCCGTACGCGCGACGCGCGGTCCGGGTTCACGCCGTTCATCAAGACCATCGGCTCGATTGTGATGGGCCGCACGACCTACGATGCATGCGCAGGAACGCGGCGGCTACGCCAGCTTCGGCAAGATGCCCACCTTCGTCGTGACACATCGGCCGTTCACGTCGAAGTCGCCGCTCGTCATCCCGTTCACGGGCGAGCTGTCATCGCTCGTGGAGGACATTCGCCAACGGTATCCTGGCGACATCTGGTTGATGGGCGGCGGCGGGGTGACGAAGTCGTTCCAGGACGCCGACCTGATCGACATCTGGTCGGTCGCGTTCGTGCCCGCGTTCCTGAGTGACGGACTTCCGATGTTTCCGCGTTCGCTGTTCAAGGAGCGGCGTCTTCGCCTCGTTCGCCACCACATCTACCCGAGCGGCGTCGTCGAACTGAGCTACGAGCGCAAATCGCGCTGATAATCTTCCACGGGAATCGGATCAACTCATGGTCGCGCGGCAATGCGGTCCGCCAGTATGCGACCGTCTCCCTGGTGATTTTCTTCGCGCCGGGGCCTTTGTAGATGTCAGCCACAAGACATCGCTGGAGTGCTGCCGCTTCATCCCTGAGGCCGAGCGTCCACAGGCTCTGCATGATGCGCGTCAAGCGCAGATGGTTGTGATTGCCGGGGGTCAGCCAATTGGCGGCGCGCCGGTCGAAGCGTTCCACATCGATCGCGATAGCTGACCCTGCCCGTTGCATCGGTGGCGCGAGCGAGCCCGTAGAACGTCAGCATGCGATCGAGGGCCGCGCGCAGCCGGTCACGCAACGCTGGTGATTTGAACGCGGCGATCGTCACCTCCGTCACCAGCGGCGCACACGGGTTGACCCCGCTCGGCGTTGTCGTCGGGAAAACCCATTGGATGTAGTCGTGGACAGACTCCAGCCGCTCGTCAGACCATTCGAGCATCGATTGCAGCGTGCGTCCCCGATCGTCGACGCCGCCCGAATAGAAGGACGACGATGGGATCGGCGGCCATACTCATCGGACTAGTCTTTCAGTGTAGGCTCGGCAGCTGAAGGAGTCACGTGTGAAGACATTCGCATTGGCAGCCACATTATTCATGTTCGCCGCATCGGCACCATCGACGCAACCGGTCAGGCAGCGGCGCAGGCGCCGGACGTGACCGGCGAGTGGACCGGGATCTGGAGCTCCTACAATCCCGCGCAGCCGGCTGTGCCGCCGAAAGAGCAGTGCAAGAGCCTCAGCGCCAAGGTGGCGAAGAAGGGTGATGGATACGAGGCGACGTTCGAAGGCGACTGTGGCCGACCGTATAAGTACAACATAACGATGGAAGGCCGGGCGGCAGGAAAGACAGTGCTCTTCAAGGGCACGGCCGACCTCGGACCGAAGGATGGCGGAGTCTACGACTGGATCGGCCGCGCGACCGACAAGGAGTTCGTCGGCTTCTACACGAACGCGTATTACACCGGCGTTTTCACGTTGACCCGAAAGTATAGACGATCGCGGCGTCATTTCGTGTCGGCCGGACGGCGAGCCATGGGCAGCGCCGCTTTGGCAGCCCACCAGAAATCTGAACGCAAGGCGACCGCACGCTCGAGCGGCGCGATCGCCTCGGCCGGCTGACCCGCCATCAGGTAGGCGCCGCCCAGCCACGCCAGGGCTTCTGCGTGGCCCCAGTCCGGCATCAGCGGCTCGGGCCGTTCCGTTTCGAACGCCTGAATCGCCTGCTTCCACAGCTCGAGTCCTTTCTCGCGGCTGCCGCCAAACTCCGGCGGCGCGAACGTCGTCGCGATGGCCCGCAGCAGCATCACCCGCGGGTTGTTCGCGCCGGCCGGCCAGCGCGTTCTGCCATGCACCGCGCATGCGCGGGGCGATCGCTTCCATCCGGCTCCGATTGAAATTGGTCGATGCCGCCAGACACGTGGCGAGCAACGCGTGCGCGTCGGGAAACTGCGGGCGCTTCTGGATCGCAGTCTCGAGCTCGGTCACTGCGCGCTCGGCGAGCTGCGCTTGCGCCTGAGGACCCATCGCCACGAACGCCAGCGACGACAAGCCGCCAGTAGGTGTAGCCGAGATAGTAGTGCGCGAGCGCCGCGAGCTCGTGGTCGCCGACCAGCGCGGCAATCCGGTCTCTTGGCATCCATCATCTTGGTCCAGTCCGCCTGCAGGTCGCCGTCACGAGCCTGCTTGACGGCCGCGCGCAGATCGCCGGCGTTGTCGTTGCCTCGCGGAACGCGCGGTGTGACCGCCGCGCCCGCACTAAGACAGACCAGCAATCCGATTGTGATAATCCATGGGCGCCGCATGACTAGCCTCCATGTCCGCAATTCGAGCCTACAGGGAGGACCATACCGGCCTGGATTCGACTTGGAAATACCGAACCCGGCGAATGGCGGCAGGCGGGCGGTGGACGGTCGTCGCCTCCGGTGAATGGCAGGGACGTCGGAATGGGAAATGGGCGATGGGCGATGGGACGATGGGCATCGGGCGATGGGCAATGGCAGCAAGGGCCAATGTGCAAGGGCCATTGCCGATCGCCCAGCGCGTCAGCGCGTGAGGTTGCGCAGCGCGCGCGAGCGCTGGCGGCTCGCGGTGAGGACGGTGCCGTCACGAAGACGGACTTCGAATCTCGATCCGTCGTACGGCGACCACGCCACGACGTGATCGAGATTGACGATGTGAGAGCGGTGGATGCGGACGAAGACGCCAGGGTCGAGGCGCTGTTCCAGCTCGGAGAGCGGCGCGTTGACACGGTATTTGCGGCCTGCCGCGTACACGTAGACGAAGTCGTCACAGGCTTCGAGGCGTTCCACCGTCGGCGCGCGAAGTGGGAGGATCCGTCCGCCCTCGCGGACGAAGAGACGTCGCATGGGTGCGCCGCGCAGCGTTTCCTCCGCCCGCTCGACTGCCGGCACGCCTGCGCGGCGTTGCAGGGCCGGTCGCGCGCGCTCGACCGATTGCAGGAATCGATCGCGGCTGAATGGCTTGAGCAGGTAGTCCACCGCGGCAAGCTCGAACGCCGTCACCGCGTATCGATCGTACGCCGTCGTAAAGATGACCGCAGGCACGTGCTGCACGCGCTTCAGGATCTCGAGGCCTGACAGGCCAGGCATTCTGATGTCGAGAAACACCAGATCCGGCCGGTGCTCGTCGATGGCCCGAGCAGCAGACAGCCCATCGGCCGCTTCACCCAGACAATGGATCCACGAAACCTCTCGCAGCAACTCGCGCACCTTACGCCGCGCAAGCGGCTCGTCGTCGACGACAAGCGCCGTGACGGTCAGCGGTTCGGCGACGGGTCGAGTGTTCATTCGGCCGGTATTCTCATGGTGACGGAGTAGCCGTCGGAGTTGTCAATCGCCACCGAGCCGCGTTCTCCATAGGCTGCCGCGATCCGCTTCCGCACGGACGCAAGGCCGAGTCCGTTTCGACGCCCGTTCTGGCCTTCGCGCCCAGGCCCGTTGTCGGCGACCCGGATGATCAGGACATCACCGTCCACCCTGGCATCGGCCTGAACCGAGCCGCCTTCGGCTCGCGCCGACACGCCGTGGCGCACCGCGTTCTCGAGCAGCGGCTGAAGAATCAGCGCGGGTATCAGACAATCGGCAGCAGCTGGTTCGAGGCGTTCGACGACGCGAAGACGATCGCCGAGGCGAAGCTGTTCGAAGGCGAGGTAGTCGCCGACGAACGCCCACTCTGCTGCGAGCGGGCACCATCTCCTCGTCGGACATCGCGTAGCGCAACAGATCGCCCAGGCGATCGATCGCGCGATCCGCCGCGGCCGGGTCGTGGGTCACGAGCGCGCTCACGGTGTGCAGCGCATTGAAGAGGAAGTGCGGATTGAGCTGCGCGCGAAGCGCGGAGAGCTGCGCCTGGTTGCGCGAGCAGGCGGGCGTCGGCGGCAGCCGCGGCTTCGCGGGCGCGCTCGCGCTCGCTGCGGATCGCGTAGGCGATCCCGGCAACCATCACGTACAACCAGGAGCCCATCAGCAGACTCCACACGAGGACTGGCGAATCCCGGAGGCCTCGGGCGGCGGCGACCAGATTCCCCTTCGCCAGATCCGGGATGACGGACGACAGCGCGTAGATGATCGCGTAGCCGGCGAGCGCTGCGCCATGGAATGACGAAGAACGAGGCTGTCCGGGTGCGCCAGTGGACCCGCCCGGTGAGCCGCCACACGCCGACGCCCATCAGCCCCGCAACAGTCATCACCATCAGGCCGTACGGGAACGTTTCCACCGGTGACATGCGCGCAGATCCGGCGGCTGCCAGCGCCCAGAAGCCGGCGGCGGCAACCCACGCGGCCACATACGCGAACCAGCCGCGAGCGCGGCCGGTCAGACGGCAAGTCGATAGCGGACGCCGAACGCCGGGTGACTGGATCGGTCACGTCATCTGCATGGTGGCACGCCAGGACGCGCGAGTCCACGATGTTGCGATCCGCGGACCGGTTACCGCTCAGAACGACCGTTCACCGGTGACATGGTGAGTTGATGTACGGTTTCCCGGGACTCGGCTCGAGCTTCTCGGGGAAGCCGGACGCCGCCATCCCCCCAGTCCCGAGCCCCGACAAGATCTTGAGCAACGAGCGCGTAAACTGGCGCGTGAAGGGACACATGACGCAAACACTCGGTCTGGTGGCGATAGTGGTGCGGGAATACGACGAAGCTATCGCGTGGTTCACCGAGAAGCTGGGGTTCGAACTCGTCGAGGATACGCCGCAGAGCGACGTCAAACGGTGGGTTCGCGTACGTCCACCCGGCTCGCGCGGAACTGACTTGCTCCTGGCCCGGGCGGCCAATCCGGCACAGGCCTCGCGCATAGGCAACCAGACTGGCGGACGGGTGTTCCTGTTTCTCTACACAGACGACTTCCATCGGGACTACGACGCGTACCGGAAGCGAGGCGTGGTCTTCGTTCGTCCGCCGAGTGAGGAACCCTACGGGATCGTCGCCGTGTTCGAGGATCTCTACGGCAACAAATGGGACCTCGTGCAGATGAAATAGGACGGAGCCGGGTGCGGGCGGAGCCCCATGGAATCCTAGAGTGGCACAAGACCCCGTCGCAGTGCCTGGCGCACGGCGTCGGTTCGATTCGAGGCGCCGAGCTTGCCGAATATCGAGGCGAGGTGGAACTTGATCGTTTCCTCGCTGACGCCGAGGCTCCTCGCGATTTGTCTGTTCGGCAAGCCATCGGCCAGCAGGGTCACGACTTCCAGCTCGCGGCGTGTGAGGTGTTCGACGAGCGGCGGCTCGTCACCGTTGGCCGCCGCTGCCATCAAGTACGCATCCGCACCAGGCCCGAGCGCGCGAGCCGCGCTCAGGGTCGATGCTTCGCCAATCACCTCGACACCTTCTGGCAGCTCCTGCGCGCACGCGTTGCCGCTCTGCCACCGGGCCGACGAGGATCACGCGCATAGGAGATGCAGAGCCGTCGTCCGTGGTCCGTCGTTCGTGGTCCGTTATGACGACCCCTCTACTTAATGACGCACGGTCGCGCGCCCGTTCGTCCCGTCACCCCTTGGGGCGCGCGGCAACCGTGATCGTGGCCTCGCGCTCCACTCCGCCGCGCACCGTTCGCGCGACGACCGTCTGCCCGATGCGTCGATCGGTGAGCAGATCGAGCAGCTGTTCGGGCCGGCTTACCGGCTGACCGTCGAAGTCGAGCAGCAGATCCCCTACCATGAGGCCCGCCGCTTCCGCCGGGCTGGACGGGGGTGATCGCCATGACCAGGAGAGCGCGCTCGCGGCCACCTGAGCGCTGCGCCGCTTGCAGCTCGACGGGATGCACCGCGAGGCCAACGAAACCGCGCTGCGGGGTGCCGGACGTCAGGACTTGTTGCGCGGCCTTCCACACGATTGACGCAGGGATGCACACGCCGAATCCGCGGATCGTCGAGGCGGTCGCGATGCCGATCAACGTACGCGAGGCGCTGACGATCGCTCCGCCCGCGAATCCATCGTGCATCGGCGCCGTCACGCGGAAGACGCGCGAGATCTCGCGCCGCCGCCCGGTGCGCAGCGGCCCGCCGACGATCGCGACGATGCCCACGCTGGCGGTGACCGCGTTACTCCACGATCTCGCGATCGCCGTGATCACGTCACCAGGGCGCGGCTCGCCGTCAGCGGTCGCGAGCGGGGGCAGGTTGTGGGGTGTCCTGGTGCGGATCACGGCGATACCGGTCGCCGGATCCCATCCCGCCAGCTCCGCATCAAATCCTTCGTCGTCCTGACCATTCGCACGGACGCGCAGCCCGTCTTCGCGGCCTACGGCTCGAGCCGTCGTGATGATCGTGTCCGGACCATGCACGACGCCGCTGACCGGCCGGCGCGCGCCGAATACCTGCACAACGGATGGCGCGGCCGCCGCGATGCCATCCGCGAGTTCGTTCGAGAATGCTTCGAGGTTCATCATGCCGCGATTGTCGCGCGCGCGCCGTCCGTGGCGAATCACCCGAACGGGGAGCTCGTACGGCTGAGCTGAAAGTCGACGATACGGTCGATTTCGTTGACACCGCCCCGACCTCAACGCTAGGCTTTCGGGCCAACTCTTGGAGGTGATCATGTCCTTCATCCGCAATTACCGCGGATCCATCGTCTGGCTCGTCGTCGCGGTGGCTGCCGTCGCCCTCACGGCCGACGGCGGGCCAAACCACCAGGTGTCGTCGCAAGAATACGGAACCTCTGGCGGCAACACGGGCGATATCAGCCGCCTCTTCTGCTGTTCCGGTACGCTCGGTGCGCTGGTCAGCGATGGCACGACGCAATACATCCTCAGCGCCAATCACGTGCTTGCACGCAGCGACGGGGCCGCGCTTGGGGAGGACGTGTCACAACCTGGATTGGTCGACAACGGATGTCAGGCCGCCGAAATCGTCGCCGATCTGGCCGCCTTTGCGCCGTTGGGCAGTAACGTTGACGCGGCAATCGCGACGCTGCGCGCCGGTGCGATGAACTCGACCGGGAGCATCATGGACATCGGCGTTCCGGCGACAACTACTGTCGCACCGGCAGTGGGATTGGCCGTGGCCAAGAGTGGCAGAACGACGGGATTCACCACCGGCTCGATCGGAGCGATCAACGTCGACGTGAGCGTTCAGTATCAGGCGCAGTGCGGCATGGGGAAGAAGTTTGTCATCGGCTATACGAATCAGGTCGTCATCAACAGCACGACGTTCAGCGGCGGAGGAGATTCTGGTTCGCTGATCGTCACCGACGATTGGATTAACAGCCCGGTCGGTCTGCTCTACGCCGGGTCGAGCTCGACGACGATCGCCAATCCTATCGGCGACGTGCTCGCTCGAGTCGGTGAGGCGCTAGGGCGGAGCGTCAGTTTCAATCTGTCGGGTAGCAGCCCCGGAGGCGGAGGCGGAGGCGGCGGTGGTGGTGGCGGAGGTGGTGGCCGGGGCCGCGGCCGCGGCGGCGGTGTCAGCGGTCGTTCCACAGCGGTGCCTGTCGGCGTCTCGAACCTCAGCGCCGCCGAGGTTGCCAGAGGCACTCGCGCGAAAGAGAACCACGGCCGCCGTTTGATGTCCGATCCGTCGGTGCTCGGCGTGGGCGTCGGTGAGGACCCCGCGGCTCCAGGGCAGGCGGCTGTCGTCGTGTATCTACTCCGCGGCTCGTCCCGCGCCGCCATTGCGCGCGATCTCGACGGCGTGGCGACGGTGATCGTCGAAACCGATCCGATCGTGGCCTCTGGCTGGAACGAGCGCCTTGGAGGTGGCTGCAAAGCGCGCTAGCCTGGTAGTCCCCAGCCGAGACTTCTTTCGACGGCCTTCTTCCAGCCGGCGTACGCCTGCTCGCGCTGATCTATCACTTGATCAGAAACAGCTTGTCCTGACGCTGCAGCGCCCATCGGACCTTGCCATCCGCGCCGATGATCACATCTTCTTCCTGCGCCATGCGAACGTCCTGTCCATCCCATTCGGGGACCGGCGTCGTCGCCTGGAGCTCGATGGAGTACCACATCGACGGGATCACCTTCGCATCGCCCCTTCCGGGCACGCCTTCCTGATAGTCCCAGAGACCGATGAGCGGCCCGGCGCCGTGCCCGTGCAACCCGATTGGGTGGGAGTAGACGGTGCCATTGATGTTCTTCGCCTTCATCGCTTGGAGGGACGCCGCGAGGATCTCGTTGCCGGTTCGGCCGGGGCGCAGTTCGCTGACGACGATGTCCTGAAGCGCGTTTCCGTTGGCAAGGGCACGGCGCAGCCCTTCCGGGGCGTCGGTTTCGCCGGGCTTCAACACGTAGGCATTGTGCTGCGTGTCGGTGTTGAGTCGCGCGACCGTGATGCCGACATCACAGTGCAGGACATCCCCCGGTTGGATGACCGGATCGCTGCCGATCTGTTCCGCCGTTGCGCCCTTGCGCTGCACGCTGACGCTCGGCTGAAACCACGTATCGAGCCCCTGATCGTTGACCTGCTGCCGCCACCACCACACGAGATCGCTCGTCTTCGTGGTGCCCGGCTTGATCACCTGGTTCGAGAACATCGTCTGCGTCATCGACCAGACCAGCTCCTGCATCTTCTTGAAGAACACTTCTTCCTCAGGAATCCGCGACGCGATCAGTTCCAGAGGGAGAGCTTCGGCGTCCTTGAACCGCGACGTCCATGTGTCACCGAGCGCCGCGCTCATGCCCTTGAGCTCACCGCTGGTCAAGCCGTCCGAGAAGGCGAACACCGTCGATCGGTTGATCGCGATGACCTTGGGATTGCGTTCCTCGATGACGGTCTTCAGAATCTGCCACTGTTCGTCACCCCAGAGCTCGGCCTGCTGACCGCGGCCGATGTTGCCCGCTGCCGCACGTGCCGAGCGTCTCGCTTCGAATACGCCGCCCTGCGCTGTGCCACCGAGCGCGATGCGTTCGACGCATGACACCGCAGGCGCTCCGCCGGCGGCCGCGCACTTGTCAAAGAAGACGTAGATCGTCCGCCGTCTCGCCGCGAACGTTTCGGGCGCCGTGATGGCGGTGAAAATGGGATCCTCCATGTACTCGCGCATCGGGATGACCCACATGTCCACGCCATGCTTGCGCATCAGCGCCGGCAGGAACGTATCGAGGCGCTTCTTCAGCCAGTCCTGCTGCATCGCCGCCTGCTCGCGCAGGGTTCCGAACGGCCGCTGCTGCGCCGTGGATTGCGCCATCGGCGTTGCAGATACCAGCAGCCCGAGGGCGAGGGGCAGAACGAAGCGTGCGGCACGATTCATGGGACCTCCGACGTGAAGTCTACTGGAGAATCGGCTATTGTCAATCGCGGTTCGACGTGCGATCGCTGCGGGCTTTACACAGGGGATGGAATCCTGCAACATCTCGAAAACCATTTTCAGCAGGAGTGCCGATGATCCCGCGTTTGGTTGCGGTGTGTGCCGTGCTTGGTGTGCTGGTTGCGGCGCCGGCGAGCGGGCAGGCGCGCGCGACGCCGGACGGTCGGCGCGCTCGCGTCCAAGGTCAACGAGATCTTTGCGGAGTACAGACAAGACGAGCTCCCCGGGTTGCACGGTCGGACTCTATCAAGGCGCGCAGATCGTCTATCGCCACGCGTATGGCATGGCGAATCTCGATCACGACGTGAAACTGAAACCGGCGAGCGTCTTCCACGTCGCGTCCGTCTCGAAGCAGTTCACTGCCGCGGCGATTCTACTGCTGGCCGGTGAGGGCAAGCTCTCGATCGACGACGACGTCCGCAAATACATCCCGGAGCTGCCCGATTTTGGTGAGCGCATTACCATCCGTCACCTCGCGAACCACACGAGCGGCATTCGCGACCAATGGGCGCTCCTCGGGTTAGCCGGCTGGCGCTACTCGCGCGACCTGATTACCGATGACGACGTGCTCGATCTCCTGGCGCGTCAGAAAGACTTGAACTTCAAGCCGGGTGAGCGCCATGTGTACTCCAACAGCGGCTACACGCTGATGGCGATCATCGTCAGCCGGGTCAGCGGGAAATCGTTCCGCGAGTTCACGAGCGAGCGCATCTTCAAGCCGCTGGGGATGGTCGACACGCACTTTCGTGACAACTTCAACGAGATCGTGAAGGACCAGGCCTACGGCTATGCGCGCGACGGCGGCGAGATGCGCTTGAGCGTGACGAATTTCGACACCGCGGGCGCGACGAGCCTGATGACGACCGTTGAAGACCTGGTGAAGTGGCACGCCAACTTCGACGATCCGAAGGTGGGGGGCCGCCGTCTGGTCGCAGGTCTGCTCGAGCGTGGCGTGCTCAACGACGGCAGGCGCATCGATTATGCCTTCGGCATTTCTCACGGGACGTATCGCGGCCAACCCACCGAGAGTCACGGCGGCGCCGACGCCGGCTATCGATCGGTCGTTTTACGATTCCCTGCGCAACGCGTAGGGGTGGCCGTGCTCTGCAACCTGGCATCCACGAATCCGACGGCGCTGGCCCAGCGCGTCGCCGACGTGTACCTCGCAGACACGCTGACTGCCGCACCGGCCGAGGCCGCCGACAACAGCCCCGAAGTGTCGATCGCTCCCGAACTCCTGCGGACCTACGCCGGCCTCTACTGGAACGAGACGGAATCGACGGCCCGCCGATTCGAGTTCGCCGATGGGCGGCTGTTCGCGGTTACCGGGCGGGACCGTCAACCAATGAAGTCGCTCGGTGACGGACGGTTCGTATTAACCGCCGCTCCGCGAACCCGGGTGCAATTCGATGCCGGGGGCGGGGCACCTGGCGCGACCGTGACAAATCCGGGCGGATCTGATGACCGCTTCGTCCGCGCCGAGCCGTTTTCACCCACGCCCGCCAAACTGACGGAGTTTGCCGGCGTCTATCGCAGCGACGAGATCGAGTCGGTGTACCGAATGGTCGTGCACGAGGGCTCGCTTCGGCTCGAGCGCCTGAAATCGCGCCCCTCGACTTTGCAACCGGTCGTGGTCGACACCTTCGCCACGCAGGTAGGCACCGTTCGCTTCGTGCGCGATGCCACAGGCACGGTCACCGGCTTCGTGCTCGACGCCGGACGGGTCAGACGGGTCAAGTTCCGGAAGGAAACGGCGGACGAAGTAACGTTCATCACTCGAGCCCAGCCATCTCGAACAGCACAGTCGCTAGCGCTGCGTAGTCGTCGTCTCCTCGTCCGGCAGCCACGAGCGCGGTGACGAGCTGGTGGACGACCGCCGAGACCGGCGCACGGCGATTCGTGTTCCGCCTGCGTCATGCTGGCGATCCGCAGATCCTTGGCGTAGAGACGCGCGCGGAATCCCGGTTTGTAGTTGCCGGTCAGGATTCGCTCGCCGTGCACCTCGAGCACCCGGCTGGCTGCAAACCCGCCGAGCAGCGCCTCTCTGACCCGCGCAGGGTCGACGTCAGCTTTTCTCGCAAGCGTGAAGGCTTCACTCACCGCCGCCAGTGTGCCGCCGATCACCATTTGATTGCAGACCTTGCAGACCTGACCCGCACCGGACGGCCCGATTCGGACGACACGATCGGGGTTGCCCATGGCGTCCAGGATTGGTTTGACCTCGGTGAAGGCGGCCGCATCGCCGCCGACCATGATCGAGAGGGACGCATTGATCGCGCCGATCTCTCCGCCGCTCACGGGGGCATCGAGCATCGTGGCACCAAGCGCCGACGCGCGGTCGGCGAGCCGACGCGCGACGGCCGGGGCGATGCTGCTCGTGTCGATGACGATCGTCCCGCGCTGAATCGCGCTGAACACGCCCCGTTCGCCCTCGAGGACCTGCTCGACGTCGGGCGAGTCTGGCAGCATCGTGATGATCCGCTTGACGCGCGACGCGACCTCGCCGGGTGACTCGGCGCGTACTGCGCCGGCGGAAACGAGCTCGTCGACCGGGCCTGGACTGCGGCTGTGAACGACAAGGGCGTAACCACGCCCGAGCAGGTTCTTCGCCATGGGTTTTCCCATGACACCCAAGCCGATGAATCCTATTCGACCTTCTCCAGTAGTCATGTCCATCGTGTTGACCCCTTAGGTGTTTCAGTCGCTCGGGCTCTGCTAACTCCCAACCTCCAACTCCCAACTCCCAACGGACACGGCTCGAAAGGGTGGAGGGCAAGACGTATCCTAGCAGCCAGGCCGCATCAGCTCCCACCCCGCGCTGTCGATCGATTCTCATTGGGAGTTGGAAGTTGGGCGTTGGGAGTTGCAGGCGCTAGAGCGCCATGAGGCGCCGCTCGGTGATGGCCGCGTGCTCCGCTGCGGCAATGCGAATCTCCAGCGCCGGGTCGTGCTTCATCCGCGTTCTGAGCATCCCCAGCATTTCCTCAGCGCTCCGGCCGGCGGCGCACACGATGAAGATGTAACCAAACTTCTCGAGATAGGCGCGATTGCCCTCGGCGAGCGCGTCCAGCACCTGACCGCGAGCGGAGCTGACGCCCGCCTGCTCCTGCTGTGAGTGATGCCGTGTCGAGGCGAATCGACGCTCGAGCGCGGCGCGGTCGCCAATCATCGGATGATGGCTGAATGCTTCACGCCACTCCTCGGGCGCGAGCGCAAACCATTCGTCACGCGCGGCCGCAATCAGCGCATCGTTTCCGCCAAAGGGCCGTCTGGCGATCATCCGCTCGATCCAGGCGCTCGATCCGCAGCACGAGCGCAGCAGATCCCGCGCCTCGTCCGCCGTGGCGGAATCAAGCCTGAGCCAGGGTTCCATACACACGCAGACGGCTGACGCCGCCATCCGGATAGATGTTGAGGCGGATGTGGGAAACCGGTCCGATGTGCCGCAGCTCGCGAGTGAAGAAATGGCGGTGGTGCGCCTTGAGCTTCGTCTGTGGCAGAAGCTCGTGCCAGTCGGCCGACCCGAGCGCGGCTACCGGCGCAGCCGGCGCGAAACAACCCTCGATGGACGCGCTGTCAGGGTAATTGCCCTTGAAGTGGTTGGTATCGAGTTCGATCCGGCCGATCGCTCCGGCGGTTCCCAGCCGCACGATGGCCCAGTCGTATCCCGGTCCGCGCCGGCGCTTCGTCTCCCACCCGTCGCCCATGTTCTGCGCCCGCCCGGGCATGATCATGTTGTCCTTCGCCCCGAAGTGCATGTCGCTCGCGGCGATCACCAGACCGCCATTCCTGATCTCGGCGAGATCGATCGGCTTGCGGGTTCGGGCGAGGCGCGTCCAGTCCACCACGACCTCGCCATGAACGCGGAGGCGCGCAACGCCGCCATCGGGAAAGATGTTGAGGCGCACGTGCGTCCAGGCTCGATCGGCCAGCTCCGCCGTGCGTTCGATTTCAATGTAGTTGTGGCTGTCGCCGCGGAGGGCCGTGCGCGCCAGCACGAGACTCCAGGGTGGCCCTTCCGACTGCCGCAAGCGGCTTGGTCACGGCGCGGGTCGTGTCGAGCGCCTCTATCGAGCAGTGTGACGGGAAGTTGCCGGTGAAGAAGCTCGTGTCCACGTCGACACCGCGAATCCTTCCGCGCATGCCCAGCTTGACGACGCACCAGTCGTGTCCTGGTGTTCGCCGACGCCGCGACTCCCAGCCATCCATCCACTTTCCCCGTGTCGTGAACTTCCCTGGAATGAATACGGCTGATTCCGGTTTCACCAGATTCGCCATCGGCGCAAAGAAGTCGTCGTTGGTCGCAATCGGCGCGGCCGCCCACCCGCGCCGACGAGAGGTCGGCCATCGACGTGAACGCCGGGGTGCTATGATGGCGACCCGCTTCCCGCTCGTGTCCTTCGGAGTTCTGCATGCTCGCTCACTCTGCGTATGGCAAATCGAAGATCCGCATCGTCCAGGTCCTGCGCGGCGGCGAACGCCACGACCTGCGCGACCTGACGGTGGCGATCCGGTTCAGGGGCCAGTACGACGAATCGTATACCGACGGCGACAATCGTCACGTGCTGCCGACCGACACCATGAAAAACACGGTGTATGCGCTGGCCGCCCGCGACGGCATTCACGAGCCGGAATCCTTCGGGCTGGCCCTGGCCCGGCATTTTCTCGAGCGGAATCCGCGCCTCAGCCGCGTTCGTATCGATCTCACCGAGCACCTGTGGGGCCGCATTGCCGGTCCGCAAGGTGACCACGGCCAGGCGTTCATCCGGAGCGGTCCCGAAACACGCACGGCCGCGATTCAAGCTGGCCGTCATCGCACGATTGTTGGCGCGGGCGTCGCCGATTTGATGATTCTCAAGTCCGCAGACTCCGCCTTTTCAGACTTTCTGCGGGATCCGTTCACGACGCTTCCCGACACACGCGACCGGCTCCTCGCGACATCCATGACGTCGACCTGGCGATATCAGGCCGCCGACCTGGACTTCTCGACCATGTGGCAGAACGGTTCGCGGCATATTGCTCAGCGAGTTCGCCACGCACAAGAGCGAGTCGGTCCAGCACACGCTCCACGACATGGGCCAGGCGGTGTTGAACCAGCGTCCCGGAGGTGAGCGCGATACACCTGGTGATGCCGAACAAGCATCATCTGCCGGTCGATCTGTCACGATTGGGTTTCGAGAACCGCAACGAGATCTTCGTGGCGACCGATGAGCCACACGGCTTGATCGAAGCGACGCTCGTGCGGTGACGCGCATCGTAGCGTCCGGCTTCAGGCGGACTACAAGAGTCCGGCTGAAGCCGGACACTACATCAAAGACTGTCCAATGGAAACGGTCGTTGTTCGAAGCCAGCGGGTCGTGCTGCCGGACCGGGTTCGGCCGGCAGCGATCTACGTCAGCGACGGCCGCATCGCCGCCGTCCGCGACTACCCCATATCCGTGAAGACGCGCGGATCATCGAGGCCGGCCAGCACGTCGTGATGCCCGGGCTCGTCGACACGCACGTCCACATCAACGATCCAGGTCGAACCGATTGGGAGGGTTTCGCGACGGCGACCCGCGCGGCCGCCGCCGGCGGCGTCACGACGCTGGTCGACATGCCCCTGAACAGCGTGCCGGCGACGACCAGCGTCGAGGGGTTCGATGCGAAGGTTCGCGCCGCCGAGGGCATGTGTCACGTCGACGTCGGGCTCTGGGGTGGCGTCGTGCCCTGGAACACGGATGCGCTCGAGCCGTTGGCGAAGCGCGGCGTGCTGGGGTTCAAGTGTTTCCTGTCGCCGTCAGGTGTCGAGGAGTTCGTCAACGTCTCAGAAGACGATCTTCGCGATGCGCTTCCGGTGCTGGCTCGACTGGGTCTCCCGCTGCTCGTGCACGCGGAGCTCCCGGCCTTGTTGCGCAACCCGGATCCCTTCCGCGATCCGCGCGAATACAGGACATGGCTCGACAGTCGTCCGCCTGAAGCCGAGCACGCGGCTATAAGCCTCCTGATTCAGCTCGCCCGCGAGTTCCGGACGCACATCCACATCGTGCACCTGGCTTCAGCGGACGCGCTCACGCTGCTGGACGAGGCGCGCGCGGCTGGCGTATCGGTGACGAGTGAGACCTGTCCCCACTATCTGACGTTCGCGGCCGAGGACATTCTTGACGGAGCGACAGCGTTCAAGTGCGCCCCGCCGATTCGTTCGGGGGATCACCGGCGACCGTCTCTGGCGGGCGCTGGCCGCGAATCAGATCGACCTCGTGGCCACCGACCATTCACCGGCGCCCGCCGCGCTGAAGCATCTCGACGACGGCGATTTCGTGCGTGCCTGGGGCGGGATTGCATCGTTGCAGCTCGGGCTGTCCGTCGTCTGGACTGGTGCTGCCGCGCACGGGATGCTGTTCGATCATGTCGCTCACTGGA
The DNA here is from genome assembly GCA_963710415.1 of uncultured Acidobacteriota bacterium. GTDB lineage: Bacteria > Acidobacteriota > Vicinamibacteria > Vicinamibacterales > 2-12-FULL-66-21 > CAVQAH01. The sequence goes on from CAVQAH010000009.1 coordinate 160,717, forward strand.
TGTCAACGGCTCCGGCCCGTCTCGCCGGGCTGACAGCCAAAGGGGCGATCGCCGTGGGGCGCGACGCCGATCTGGTAATCTGGGATCCGGAGGCGACCTTCGTCGTCGATCCTGCGGCGCTTTACCATCGCCACCCGATCACGCCCTATGCCGGACGAACGCTGCGCGGTGTCGTGCGCACGACCATGCTCCGGGGAACCGTGATCTACGACGACGGCCAATTCATGAGCGACCCGACCGGCCGGCTGGTATTGCGGCAGAAGACTGACGTGAGAATTTGGACTGCTTGTCGGGTCAAACAGGAGTCTTCATGAGCCGATCCGGCTCGACCAACGTCCGGAAACGATCCGACGGAGACGTCGTCGACGCCAGTCCTCGATTGTGCCCGTCGTAGCCGGACTCGTCGATCGCGCGACTCGTTAGCAGCGCATCCAACTTCCCCGATATCCTGGACATAGAATCGTCGTTCGATGAGCGCGATCACCACTCACGTGCTGGACACCGCACGCGGCCGACCTGCCGCCGGTGTTCCGGTCGTTACTCGAAGTGATCGGCCCTCGCGATCAGTGGCAGGAAATTGGCCGCGGCGTCACTGACCCGGACGGCCGGTTGAAGACTCTCATGCCCGGGTCACAGGCTTTGACGGCCGGCATTTATCGATTGGTCTTCGACACGCGCGCGTATTTCGAGACTCAGCGCACGCGCGGTTTCTATCCACAGGTCACAGTCACGTTCGAAGTCGGCGAGGGTGACGCGCACTACCACGTGCCGTTGCTGCTCAGCCCGTTCGGCTACTCGACATACCGAGGAAGTTGATCGCTCGAGACGACCCCGACCACGGCAACCGCACTCTCCTGGCATATGATTCGCCAATGAAACGCGGTCCTTCAGGCTCGTTGAAGGATACGGGATCTGCGGCCGATTCTGGCGGCGGCTGCGGAAGGTCAATAGCGTCGTCGCACGGGCCTACCCGGGAGAGTCGGGGGATCGTCAGCCCGTGCATACGGTTTACGGTGGGGCGCATCTGTTCAGGGCCGACTCGGCTCCGAAACTTGGCGTTCTCGCAATGGCGGCGCTGGACGAGTACGCGCCCGATGCGCACGACCCTCGATCGGGTTCTGGGGTTCGACACGAGCGAGGCCGGGGCGGGCTTCGCTGAGACGATCCGCGCGCGCGTCGTCAGACAAGCTTCGCCGGGAGCCGGTCGAGGACTTCCGAATCGACTTCGAGGACGGGTATGGCAACCGTCAAGACGAGGAGGAGGACGGGCACGCGCAGTCTGCGGCGAAGCAGGTGGCGAGCGGGCTGGACGCCGGAACGCTGCCGCCTTTCATCGGCATTCGTATCAAACCGCTGTCGAACGAACTGCACGGCCGAAGCCTGCGCACCCTTGACATCTTCGTGACCGAGTTGGCCACGCGCGACCAAGGGGCGGATGCCGCCGAACTTTCGCGTCACCATTCCCAAGATCATGGCGCCGGGCCAGGTTGTCGCCGTCGCCGATGCGTGTAACGCGCTCGAGCGCCGGTTGCGATTGCGTCCGGGTTCGCTCCAGCTCGAACTGATGATCGAGACACCGCAGTCCATACTGGGTGCGGACGGCACGTCGGTGCTGCGGGCGCTCGTCGCGGCGGGGAAGGGCAGGATCGTCGGCGCGCATTTCGGCACCTACGACTACACCGCCTTGTGCGGCATCACGGCGTCATGGCAGCACATGCGCCATGCGGTCTGTGACTTCGCAAAACACATGATGCAGGTCGGCCTCGCCCAGACGGGTGTCCATCTGTCGGATGGCGCCACCAACATCATGCCCGTGGCGCCGCACCGCGCAACCCCCGAGCGGGCGCTCACCGACAGTCAGAAACAGCAGAACCAGGCGGCCGTGCATAAGGCCTGGAAGATCCACTTCGACGACGTGCGGCATTCGCTCGTCAACGGGTTCTATCAGGGATGGGACCTGCATCCGGCACAGCTGCCGACACGGTATGCGGCGGTCTACGCGTTCTTCCAGTCGGCGCGACCGGCCGCCACCGTGCGCCTGCACAACTTCGTCGAGAAAGCCGCCCAGGCCACGCTGGTTGGCGACGTGTTCGATGATGCGGCGACCGGTCAGGGATTGCTGAACTTTTTCGTGCGCGGGATCAACTCGGGCGCGCTCACGATGGAGGAAGCTCGCGAAACGGGATTGACCATCGAGGAACTGCAGGGACGGTCGTTCCTGAAGATATTGGAGAATCGCCGGCGTAGTGCGAAGCGATGAAGAAGGAGAGTCATACATGGAACGCAAGACAGCAGCCGACTTCGATCAGGAACTGTTGATTCTGTTTGATGCTTACGTCCATGGCGCGATCGATCGCCGGGGCTTTCTGGACAAGGCGAAGAAATTTGCCGTCGGTGGCGTGACCGCGGCGATGCTCCTCGACGCGCTCAGCCCGAACTTCGCCGAAGCGCAGCAGGTCGCTCCCGACGACAAGCGCCTCTCGGCCAGCGACGTCGAGTTTCCATCGCCGCAGGGTTCCGGCAAGATGAGCGGATACCTCGTGCGCCCGGCCGCCTCTACGCCGAAGCTGCCGGCGATCCTCGTCGTGCACGAGAACCGCGGGCTCAACCCGCACATCAGGGACATCGCGCGCCGCCTCGCCCTCGACGGCTACATGGCGTTTGCGCCTGACGCGCTGACCCCCTTGGCGGTTATCCCGCCGGTGGCGAAGACGAGGCCCGTGCGCTCTTCGGCAAACTCGATCAGGCCAAAACGCGCGAAGACTTCATCGCCGCCTACAACTACTTGAAGGCGCGTCCCGACTCCGCAGGACGCGTGGGCGTCGTCGGCTTCTGCTACGGCGGCGGAATGGCGCACTTCCTGGCAACGCGCCTGCCGGATTTGGCCGGGGCGGTTCCCTTCTACGGCAACACGCCGGATCCGGCCGAGGCCGCGAAGGTCAAGGCTCCACTGCTCGTGCACTTTGCCGAGACCGACGAGCGCATCAACGCCGCGTGGCCGGCGTACGAAGCGGCGCTGAAGGCCGCCAACGTCAAGTACGAGGCATTCAAGTATCCAGGCACGCAGCACGGGTTCAACAACGACACGACACCGCGCTACGACGAGGCCGCCGCGAAGCTGGCCTGGCAGCGGACGATGGATTTCTTCGCGAAGAACGTCAAGAGGTGACGGAGGGAACGGGAACGGAGGGGACGAGGGGCACGGACCGAGCTTCAACACGGAGACACGGAGACGACGGAGTCGGATGACCTACGAGCGAACGCCACGCGGAGCCACGATGCCGGCCCGGCCGTCGGCCGTCGCCGGTCGTTGCGTGCGGCATCGGCCGGCTCGGCCATGGCCGCCGCCATCGGCCGCATGAATCGTAGCCTCCGTTTCTCCGTGTCTCTGTGTTGAAGCTCGTTCCGTGATCTCCGTCCCTCTCCAGTGCGGCCCAACTAATCAAACTATGCGCAACTTCATCGTCACTCTTCTGGCCTCGCCGTCTCTCCGCCAATCCCCCCCGAACTGGACGACTGTCGAGGCCGAGACGCTGCGTCACTTTCAGGAGCTCGTGAAGTTCGATACGAGTGACCCGCCGGGGCGCGAAGCGCCTGCTGCCGAGTACCTGAAGAAGGTGCTCGAGCAGGAAGGCATACCGGTCGAGTTGTTCGAGATCGAACCGGGTCGCCCGAACGTGGTCGCCCGCCTGAAGGGGAGCGGGGCGAAGCGCCCCCTGCTGCTGATGGGGCACACCGACGTCGTGAACGTCGACCCCAAGAAGTGGACGCACCCGCCGTTCAGCGCCACGCGCGACGGCGGCTATGTCTACGGCCGTGGCACGCTCGACGACAAGGACAACGTCGCGGCAGGCCTGATGATCATGCTCCTGCTGAAGCGGCAGAACGTGCGGCTCGATCGGGACGTGATCTTTCTGGCGGAAGCCGGGGAAGAGGGTTCGACACGGGTCGGTATTCAGCCGATGGCCGACAAGCATTTCGCGAAGATCGACGCGGAGTACTGCCTGGCTGAAGGGGGGAACGTCACGAGGGTCGGCGGCCGCGTGAAGTTTGCGTCGGTGCAGACGCTGGAAAAGATTCCGCGCGGCGTCGAGCTCACCGCGCGCGGCCCAGCGGGTCACGGGTCGACGCCCTTGCGCGCGAATGCCATCGTACATCTGGCCGCGGCGGTCGCTCGAATCGCGGAGTGGAAACCGGAGATCCGGCTGAACGAGACGACGCGAAACTACTTCAAGCGGCTGGCCACGATCTCTCCGCCAGCTGACGCGCAACGGTATCTCGACGTGCTCAGCGCCGACGCCAAGACGGTTGCCGCGGCGGACGAGTATTTTCTGCAACCACGAGCCGCGACACGCGTCGATGCTCAGGACGTCGATTTCTCCCAACATCATTCAAGGTGGCTATCGCATCAACGTCATTCCCTCGGAAGCGAAGGCGACCCTCGATGTCCGCATGCATCCCGACGACACGCCGGAGAAATTCCTGGCGGAGGTGAAGAAGATCGTCAACGACCCCGCAGTCGAGGTGGCCTGGATGCAACGTGACGTTCGTCCCGGGACGGGCAGCACGCGTCTCGACTCGGAGGCGTTCAAGGCGATCGAAGCCGCTGTGACCAAGCACTACGAAACGGTCACGCTGCCGACGATGAGCACGGGAGCAACAGACATGGCGTATCTCCGCGCCAAGGGCATGCAGTGTTACGGCGTGGGACCGGCGTTGGATCAGGAGGACGGTCCCAAGGGTTTCGGCAGCCACAGCGATCAGGAACGGATTCTCGAGAACGAGCTGTACCGCTTCGTTCGCTTCCAGTACGACGTCGTCCTCAGCCTCGCGGGCAGCCGCTGATACCTCCGAGGATCTCTGGCAAACCTGTTCGAGAGCGCCGGTCACGCGCCCGCCTTCGCCACGGCTACGGCGGGCAAGCGGGCGGAGCTCAACGGCAAACCCCAGAGATCGAAGGAGTGTATTCATGCGTCCAGGTCACGGTGTAGCGGCAATGGCCGCGATCGTGTTCGCGCTCGCGTCTGCCATCCACGCAGAGCGGCATCAGGCGCCTGCGGGCAAGACGCCGCAGCAGGTTGTCGAGGAATTGCTGGCGGCCGACCGCGCATTCTCCAAAGCCAGCGCCCAGACGGACGTCGTCAGTGGGTTGTCGGCGATGTTTGCGCCGGACGTGATGATGCCGATTCCAGGCAATCAATTCGCGCGCGGCGCGGCGGCCGCGACGGCAGCCCTCAAGGGAAACGCGTCCAACCTGACGGCCCGCGCGGAGTGGACGCCGATTCGCGGCGGCATTTCCGCTGATGGCCAGCACGGGTTCACGTTCGGCTACATGACGACGAAGCAGGCCGACGGCACCGTCATACCGGGCAAGTACCTGTCGTATTGGGTGAAGCAGAAAGACGGCTGGCGGGTCGCGGGGTACAAGCGAAGCCGGGCCGCCGGCCGACAAAAAGCCATCACTCGACATGATGCCTCCATGCCTTCCTGCGGGTCTCGTGGCGGTGACGACCGATGCCGCAGCCATCGAGCACCATCGTCAGAGTCTGGATGCCGTCGAGCGCGCGTTCTCGGAAGAGGCGCAGAAGATCGGAATCGGACAGGCCTTCTCCAAGTACGGAAGTCCGGACGCCGTCAACGCCGGCGGTCCCAATGAAGCGCAGTTTTCTCGTCGGCTCCGACGCGATTGGTCACTCCGTTGGGGCCGGATCGCCGGGAGGATCGCCCGTCTCGTGGGGCCCTGACTCCGTGCTGGTGGCATCGAGCGGAGATCTCGGCGTGACCTTCGGAATGATCCGATCGAACTCGCCCGGCCGCGACGGAAACTATCCCTCGCCCATTCCGTTCTTCACCGTCTGGCGGCGCGCGTCGCCGAACGACGCGTGGAGGTACATCGCCGAGTAACGCGGCAAGACGCCTGGGGGATGACAACTCCCACTTCCAATTCCCAACTCCCAGAGAGACCGACGATGGTCTTGTCCGTCAGACCAGCCGATCGAGGGCGTTGAGGATCCGTCCCACATTTGCATCCAGGAAGCTGATCGACGCGTAGTAGGTCGGCATACAATCGGCGCGTGCGCTCCCACTATCGCAAGACCGCGATTCTCGTATTCCTGGCTCGCTGGCCCCGCTTTCGTGCTGAGCCCCGAGTCCCCCGCCTTCGTGCCGGGGTGATTCAGGCGCGCTTCGGCGCGGCCTCGCCGAAGCTCGTCGCCTGTCAGACATGCGGCGAGCGGAGGCGGGCGAGCCCCGAGTCCCGGCCCCTGTCCCCTTATTCCTGGATGACATTCATGACCTCACGACAGATTGCCGTTCGAGTGATACTCACCGGCGTGCTCGCAGCGCACGGCGTTGACATGATGAAAGCCCAAAGTGTGAAGCCGGATGCGGCCGCAATCGCGATTATTCCGCAACCTGTTTCGGTTGTTCCCCAAGCAGGGAGGTTCGCGCTCACGAGCCGGACGGTCATTTCGACCGATCAGGCCAGCGCAGCGGTCGGACGACAGCTGGCGCAATATCTCGAGCCGGCGACCGGCTTCGCGCTCCGCATTCAGACGGCAGGTGGCGCCGCGCCGGCGGGTTCGATTGCGCTGCGGCGCGACCCGGCCCTGAAGCGTCTCGGCGCCGAGGGATATCTGCTCGATGTACGGGCGGGTCGCGTGCTGATCAGGGCGCCCGAGCTAGCGGGCCTCTTCTATGGCGTTCAAACGTTGCGGCAGCTTCTCCCGAGCGACATCTTTCGTGACGCGCCCGTCGGCAACACCGTGTGGCAGGTGCCCGCGGTCACGATCGAAGACACGCCTCGGTTCAGATGGCGCGGCGCGCACCTCGACGTCGGCCGCCACTTCATGCCGAAGGAGTTCGTCAAGAAGTACATCGACCTGCTCGCGCTGCACAAGCTCAACACCTTCCACTGGCATCTGACCGAGGACCAGGGCTGGCGGCTCGAGATCAAGCAGTATCCGAAGCTCACCGACGTCGGCGCGTGGCGGAAAGAGACACTCGTGGGCCGGATGAACAGAAGCGGCAATCTGACTTTCGACGGGACGCGGCACGGCGGCTTCTACACGCAGGAGGACGCGCGCGAGATCGTGGCATACGCCAAAGCGCGTTTCATCAACGTCGTGCCCGAGATCGAGATGCCCGGCCACGCGCTGGCCGCGATCGCGGCGTATCCGGAGCTCGGCGTCACGGGCGAGCCGGTCGAGGTCGCCAAGACGTGGGGGATCTTCTCGGACATCCTGAATGCCGAGCCCGCCACCGTCCAGTTCATGCAGAACGTCCTCGCCGAGGTGCTCGAGATCTTCCCGAGCCGCTACATTCACATCGGCGGCGACGAGGCGGACAAGGCCAAGTGGAAGGTCAATCCGCGGATTCAGGCGCGCATCAAGGAGCTCGGCCTCGCCGACGAGCACGAGCTGCAGAGCTGGTTCATCCGTCAGATGGACACGTTCCTCGACGAAGCACAACCGGCGGCTGGTCGGATGGGACGAGATTCTCGAGGGTGGGCTCGCCGAGAATGCCGTCGGTGATGTCGTGGCGCGGCACCAAGGGCGGGAATCGAGGCGGCGCGCGCGCAGCACGATGTCGTGATGGCGCCGACGAGCCACGTCTATCTCGATTACTACCAGTCGAAGGATCAGAACGCCGAGCCGCTCGCGATCGGCGGGTTCCTGCCGCTCGAAACCGTCTACTCGTTCGAGCCGGTGCCCGCGGAGCTCGAGCCGCAGTACGTGAAACACGTCCTCGGCGGACAGGCCAACTGTGGACGGAGTACATGCCGAATCCGAAGAAGGTCGAGTACATGGCCTTCCCGCGACTGACCGCACTGGCAGAAGTCGTCTGGACCCCGAAAGAAAAGAAGGACTACGCAAACTATCTCGATCGGCTCCGCGAGCACTTGACGCGTTTGCAGGCGCTCGACGTCAATTTCCGTCCGCTCGATCCCGCGCCAGACAGATAGCGTCCGCCTTCGCTAAAGCTACGGCGGGACAAGTCCGGCTTAGCTAGAGCGATACGTCGGCTTGCCGTCGCCAGAGTACGGCGGACAGGTTAGCCGGACGATATAGAGCCCGCCCTCCGTGTCCGATTGTCCCGTCGCGCATCGTTAGATTGATCGAGGCAGAAGAGACCGCCTGTACGGGAGGCACGCATGACCTCGATCACACGAATCGGCAGCATCACGGTAGCCGCGTCGGTTGCAGTCCTGCTCAGCGCGTGCGACGACGACCGGCCGACCCGAATATCCCCACCCGCTCCATCCCCGGTGTCGACCGCGCTACTGAGCCTGCTGATCTCGGGCCCCGACAGCGTTCCGCCCGGTACCAGCGCCAGGTTCACGGCGCTCGCTCGTTATGGCGACGGCTCGACTCGTGATGTGACGTCAGCAGCCACCTGGCGCAGTTCGAATACCGCTGTGCTGGCGGTGTCTTCGGATGGTAGCGCCACCGGAGGCGACCGTGGCGAGGCGTCGATTACGGCCGCGTTCGAGGGCTTCACTGTCGTGAAGACCGCGATCATGGTCCTGCCAGCAGGCACGTTCAGGCTGATAGGAACGGTCCGCGACAGCGGGTACGCGATCCCGGGCGTCAAGGTCACGGCGAATGGCGCGGACGGCCCGACGCTCACCGCAACCACCGACGCGGCCGCCGGCGCGTATCGAGTTTACGGTGTCGCGGGGAATGTCCAGGTAACTGCGACCAAAGAGGGATACGCGCCCGCCTCGAAACTGGTGCAGGTCCAGAGCCACCAGTCCCTCGACATCGATCTCGTTCCTGCGGGGCCTCGCGACAGGGTCGAGGGTGTCTACCGACTGACGGTGACCGCCGCGGAGACGTGCACGGCGCTCCCGCCGGAAGTCCGCTCCCGCACCTACACGGCAATTCTCACGCAGGATGCCGCACAGGTGTTCGTCCGACTGGAGGATGCACAGTTTGCTCCCGACGGCGGCGGCCAGTTGAATCGATTCAGTGGCACGGCGCAGCCGAATGAACTGCGTTTGCGGCTTGCGCCACCGTTCGCGGGCGACTACGTCTTCTACTCGCCGGAAGTCATGGAGGTGGTGAGCGCCTCGCCCCCGATCCGTCTCGCCCTGATTGGCGACGTGAGTGCGCGCGCCACCGCTGACGGCTACTCGGGGCCGTTGAACGGCGTCTTCCAGCTGTGGTCTGGCTTCCAGCGAACCACCGAGTGCCGGTCCGGGGATCATCGGTTCGAGCTGACCCGGCGGCCGCAATGACACGTCCGCCCCTTGGCATGGTCGCAGCGCTTCTTGCGGCGCTGTCTGCAGGCTGGTGGATGTCACACCCTGCCCGTTCCCTGACAGGCGTGGTCGTGATCACGATGGACACGACCCGCGCCGATCGCCTGACGCCCTACGGCCTCATGGACGCGTCGATGCCCGCGCTCGAGCGTCTTGCGCACGAGGGTGTGATCTTCGATCGAGCGCTCTCGGTCGCGCCGCTGACGCTGCCGGCGCACGCGAGCCTGTTCACGGGCCTCTACCCCTCCGCGCACGGGGTCGGCGATAACAGCGCAGCAGCGCTCGCAGGCAGCCACGCCACGCTCGCCGAGGTCTTGCGCGAGCGCGGATTCCGGACCGGTGCGTTCGTTGGCTCGGTCGTACTGAACGCCGACCGTGGTCTCGCTCAGGGCTTCGAGACGTATCGAGGCGTTCAGCGTGTTGAGGAGCGACATGAACGGACGCTGCAGCGTCGCGCGGATGCCGTCATCACGGACGCGATGGCTTGGCTGGATCGCGTCGGTCAATCCAGGTTCTTCCTGTGGGCGCATCTGTACGATCCGCATCGCCCCTACGATCCGCCCGAACCGTACCGGTCGCGGTACGCCGATCAGTACGTCGCCGAAATCGCCTTCGCGGATGCGCAGATCGGCCGGTTGCTCGACTATCTCCGGCGACGAGGGCTGCTCGACAGGACCGTCGTGGTGGTCGCCGGCGATCACGGTGAGTCGCTCGGCGAGCACGGCGAGCGGGATCACGGCATCTTCGTTTACGAGAGCGTATTGCGGGTCCCCCTGATCGTTCGCGTGCCCGGGCAGGCTCACGCCAGGGTCGGATCCGTCGTTCGACTCGTCGACGTCATGCCGACCGTCCTCGATTTTCACGGTATCCCGGCGCGCTCCGTGGATGGAATCAGTCTCCGCCACCTCATCACCGGCGCGGCAACCGATCTCGATCTCGAGGCGTACGCCGAATCGATTTACCCTCTCCGGCTTGGGTGGAGTCCGCTCAGGACGATCCGGGAGCGCCGCTACAAGTTCATCGACGCGCCGCGCCCGGAGCTGTACGATCTGCTCGCCGATCCGTTCGAAGAGAGGAATCTGTACGAAGAGCGGCGGTCCCTGGCCGAGGTCATGTCCCGCAGGCTTCAGACGGTGGTTGCCGCCGGCGGGCGCGCTCGCAGCTCGATGCCGGACACGCCCGATGGCGGGCTCGCCGAGACGAAGCAGCGCATCTGGGCCCTCGGCTACGTAGGCAGTCCGTACAAAGACGCGCTCAGAGATCGCGTGAGCCTGCCGGATCCGAAGGACTGCATACACCTGACGAGCCTGATCCCCGCGCTCGCCGAGGAACGACAATCGGGCTCTCGAACAGCGCGGGCCACAGCCTGCCGGTGACGAAGAAGCCTCCTACCGCTCGATCCCTCGCGTCGGCGGACTGTTCGTGAGCGGCTCCGCTTGCTCCGCGCGGATCTGATTCAGGAAGGCCTTCAGGACATTGGCTGCGACCTCGAGTTGGCCCCGCTGGTAAGCGGCGGCCCGGCACTCTCTTCTGGCGCTCTGCCTCATCCGTGGCGCGTAGCCGTTCGGTGGATCTACACTACGAGCCTCGTCCAAGCACTCGAAGGAGTCGACTCCTATGAAGACGTTCAGACTCCGTAAGATTCTCATCGCCAGCATCGTGCTTGCGGGGCCGGTTGCGATCGCGCAGCCGCCGCGCTTCAGCACAGACCTCTTCGGGCAGCTCCGCTGGCGGCACGTCGGCCCTGAGGGCAACCGTGTGAGCGCCGTGGCTGGCGTGCCCGGCGATCCGACTCGTGTACTACGCCGGCTCGGCGTCTGGCGGCATCTTCAAGACCGTGGATGCAGGTGCGAACTGGGAGCCCATCTTCGACGGTCAGCGCGTGCATTCGATCGGCGACATTGCCGTGGCCCCCTCTGATCCGAGCACGGTCTGGGCCGGGACTGGCGAGGCCTGCATCAGGAGCCACATCTCTGTCGGCGAGGGGATCTTCAAATCGACCGACGCCGGGAAGAGCTGGAGCCGAATGGGCCTCGAACGGACCGGGCGCATCGGCAAGATTGTCGTGCATCCATCCAAAGCCGGACGAGGTCATGGCGTGCGCGCTGGGGCATGCCTATGGGCCACAGCAGGAGCGCGGCGTCTTCCGGACCACCGACGGCGGAGCGACCTGGGAGCGCGTGCTGTTCGTCGACGAGAACACGGGCTGTTCCTCGCTGGCGATGGATCCGTCGAACCCGCGCAGGCTCTTTGCGGGCATGTGGCAGATCGACATCAAGACGTGGGGACGCGAAAGCGGCGGACCCGGCAGCGGCCTGTTCGTCACGAACGACGGTGGAACGACCTGGACGCGTCTGCAGCGACGCGGTCTGCCCTCGCGCGAAGTCGGGAAGACCGTCGTCACGATTGCACCGTCGAACCCGAACCGCGTCTATGCGCTGATCGAGACCGGCGACGGCGTTCCCTGGCGAGGAAAGGAGACCGACCGCGGCCAGGTGTGGCGATCGGACGATGGTGGCGAGAGCTGGCAGGTCGTGAGCTACGACCGCAATGCGATGGGCCGGGCACATTACTACTCGCACGTCTTCGTCGCGCCGGACAACGAGCATGAGACGTACTTCCTGACGGCCGGCTACAGCGTGTCTCACGATGGCGGGGCAACGCTCGACGCGCAGGGCGGACAGTCCTCGCCGGGCGGCGACAATCACGACATGTGGATCGATCCGAAGGACCCGAAGCGGATGATCATCGGCAACGATGGCGGGCCGTCGATTTCGCTCAACCGCGGGCGATCCTGGGTGCGCTACCGGCTGCCAAACGCGCAGATGTACCACGTGACGGCCGATAACCAGATTCCCTACTACATCTATGGCAACAAGCAGGACGGTCCTTCGTACCGCGGGCCGAGCAACAGTCGGGTTGGCGGCTCGATCCCGCGCGCCATGTGGCACACCGTCGCCGGCGGCGAGAGCGGGTGGGCGACGCCAGATCCCGTCGATCCCAATCTGATCTGGTCGAGCGCGTCCGGTTCGGGCAGCGTGGGCGGTATCGTCGCGATCTACGAGGAGAACCGGCGCCAGGCGCGCACGGTGGAAGTGTGGCCGGATCAGTCGAACGGTCCGCCGGCCGATCTCAAATACCGCTTCAACTGGACCATGCCGCTGACTATCTCACCGCACGACCGCAACACCGTTTATGTCGGCAGCCAGCACGTGCACCGGACGACGAACCGTGGTCAGAGCTGGGACGTGATCAGCCCGGATCTGTCGACGAACGACAAGTCCCGCCAACAGAGCTCTGGCGGGCTGACAGGCGACAACATCGGGGTCGAGTATGCCTTTACGGTGATGGCGATCGCCGAGTCACGGGTCGAGAAGGGGCTCATCTGGGCAGGGACCAACGACGGCCAGGTGCAGCTCACGCGTGACGCCGGCAAGACCTGGACGAACGTCTCGAAGAACATCCCGAACCTGCCACCGTGGGGCACGGTGGGGAACATCGAGCCGTCGCGGTTCGATGCCGGGACGGCGTATCTGACCGTCGATCTGCACCAGGTGAACAATCGCGATCCGTTCGTCTACAAGACGTCCGACTACGGTCGGAGCTGGCGGCCGATCACGAATGGCATACCGAAAAGCATGCTGAGCTACGCCCACTGCATCCGGGAGGATCCGGTGCGTCGCGGTCTGCTCTATCTCGGAACGGAGAACGCGATCTACGCCTCGTTCGACGATGGGGAGAGCTGGCAGCCATTGCAGACGAACATGCCGCACGCGCCCGTGTATTGGATCATGGTGCAGGAGCACTTCAACGATCTCGTGCTTGCGACCTACGGGCGCGGGTTCTGGATCCTGGACGACATCACGCCGCTCCAGCAGTTCACGGCGCAGGTCACCGGGGCGGATGCGCACCTTTTCACTCCTCGTCCGGCGTACCGCTTCCGCGAGATCACCGCGCCGGCTTCGCTCGCCAACGATCCGACGACCGGCGACAACCCGCCATACGGTGCCTCGATCACCTACTTCCTGAAGTCGGCGCCGACGGAGGACGTCGCCATCACGATCCTGAATCCCGAGGGAACCGTGGTGCGGCGCCTCCGGGGGCCGAAGGCCGCAGGGCTGAACCGCGTCTACTGGGATCTGCGGTACGAGCCCACGCGCGAGGTCCGGCTCCGGACGACGCCCCTCTACTCGCCAGAGGTGGCGCTCGGCCCAGACGGCACGCGGTCCGCGCCAGGCGCGGGACGACTGTCGATCCTCGCGCCGCCGGGAACATATACCGTCCAAATGAGCGCCGGGGGCAAACAGTTCACGCAGAAGCTCGAAGTCCGCAAGGATCCAAACTCGGGCGGGAGCGACGCCGACATTCAGCAGCAGATGAAGGTATTGACCGCGCTCGCGGCCGACATCGATCAGGCGGCCGATATGATCAATCGGCTCGAGCTGGTGCGCAGCCAGATTGCGTACCTCTCGCGCATCATCTCTGAGCCGGAGATCAAGAAGGGCGGGGACGAGTTGGACAGAAAGCTCGTCGATCTGGAGACCAACCTGATCGAGCTGCGGATGACAGGGCAGGGGCAGGACGGCGTCCGGTGGGGTGCGAAGCTGCAAGGCAAGCTGGTCTACTTGGCGAACGGCCTGATGAGTGGCGACTTCGGTCCGACGACTCAGCAGCTCGAAGTGCAGAAGGAGCTGGAGGGCCGTTTGCGGGGCTTGGCCAGCGATCTCGAGACGATGTTCACCCGCGACGTCGGCACGTTCAACGACCAGCTACGGGCGCGGAATCTGCCGACGATCGTGACGCGGCTCGGGCGCTCAGGAAGCTGAGGGCTCGACGGCCACTCGAGGAGTCCCCTGCGGCCTTTCGCAGGTGATGTCCGGCTAAAGCCGGACTCTACAGACGGCCGGGATGACTTCCGCGATGATCGCCACGATCCGATCGATCTGGTCTTCGGTCACGACGAGCGGCGGCGCGAGGCAGATGCAGTCGAGCGCCACGCGCGTGTAGAGCCCGTGGTCGAGCAGCGCGTCGGTCAGCCGCTGTGCGATCTGCGCTTCCGGCGGATGGAGCGCTTTCGTCGCCTTGTCGGCGACGACCTCGACGGCGCCGATCAGGCCCTGCGCGCGCACGTGGCCGACGCCGTCCAGCGCCAGCGAGTCCGTCGAGGTTCTTCCGGAACCGCGCGCCGAGCGCGGCCGCGCGCTCGACCAGCCGCTCATCCTCGAGAATCTTGATGTTCCTGAGCGCGACCGCGCAGCATGTCGGATGGCCCGAATACGTGTAGGCGTGCATCCAGCGCTTGTTCGGCGGGACGCTCTCCATCACCTCGCGCACGCGGTCGGAGACGCCGACGCCGCCGAGCGGCACGTATCCGCTCGTGATGCCCTTCGCGAACTGCATGATGTCCGGCTCGACGCCGTAGTGCTCGAGGCCGAACCACCGCCCCGTACGGCCGAAACCGGTGATGACCTCGTCAGAGATGAACAGCACTTCGTGCCGATCGCAGATCTCGCGGATGCGCGGAAAGTAGTCGGGCGGCGGGATGATCACGCCGCCGGCGCCCTGCACCGGCTCGGCGATGAAGGCCGCGACCGTGTCCGGGCCTTCGCGCAGGATCGCGGCTTCGAGCTGATTCGCCGCCGCCACGCCGAGACTCACCGCCGGATCGTCGTTCACGAAGCGATACGGATCGGGCGCGTCGATATGGACGAACCCCGGCACGCGCGGCTCGAACATCGGCCAGAACGCCGGCAATCCGGTCGCGCTCATCGCCGCGAGCGTGAGGCCGTGGTAGCCGCGCAGGCGCGAGATGACCTTGACCTTGTCGGGCTTTCCCAGCGCCTTCCAGTAGAACCGCGCCGTCTTGATCGACGTGTCGGTGGCTTCGGCGCCGCCGCTCGTGAAATAGAACGCGTTGATCGACGGGTAGGCGAGCGCGCTCATCCGCTCGGCGAGCTCGATCGCCCGGAGGTTGGTCGATCCGGCGTATGACGAGGCGTAGGCCAGCGTCGACATCTGGCCGGCGGCCGCGTCGGCCAGCTCGCGCCGGCCGTGGCCGACGTTGACGTTCCAGAGGCCCGCCAGCCCATCGATGTACTCGCGCCCTCGGCGTCCTTGATGATCGCAGCCGCGACCTTCGACCCAGATCCTCGGATTCTGGTGCGCGGCCGGATGATGGAGCGGGTGCAGCAGGTGCGCGCGATCGGTGTCAATAACGGTTGTAGAAGTTGGCATGTGACTCACGCATTTCCTCACGAGGGACAAGTCTCGCACGAAGGTTCTTGATTGCTCTCAGACAGCGTAGCGTCCGGCTTTAGCCGGACCCCGCACCCACGCCTCCGGAACATCCACGAAGGATTCGTCGAGTTCCGCCACCGACGGGCAGCCGAGCAGCTTGAGCGTGCGTACGACGTCGGTTCGCAGAATCTCGATCGCGCGCGGCCACGCCAGCCTCGCCGGCGGCTCCGAGGCCGTAAGCATAGGCGCGTCCGACCAGCACCGCCCGGGCGCCGAGGCAAAGCGCCTTCACGACGTCGCTTCCTCGCCGGATGCCGCCGTCGAGCAGCACTTCGACCTGCCCTCGTACAGCCGCCACGACTTCCGGCAGCACGCGAATCGTCGCCTTGACGCCGTCGAGCTGACGGCCGCCATGATTCGATACGACGATGGCGCTCGGCCCCATTGTCCACGGCCTTTCTCGCATCATCGTCCGTGTGCACGCCCTTGACGACGATCGGTCCCTTCCACGCGTCCCGGATCCAGCCCAAGTCGCGCCAGGTCACCGTGGACTGTTCGAGCGCGGTCGCCGACATCGGCGTAGAGCATCGGTCCGTCGGGCAGGATGACGTTGGGAAACTTCATGAGGCCGCCGTCGCCGAAGAAACCGGCGAGCCATCGCGGCCTCGCGAGCATCTGCGGCAGGAAGGGAAGCGACGGCCAGATCTTTCGCGTCAGCAGCTCCTTGGACCCGTTCCGCACATCGCGCTCGCGCAACCCGGCGACCGGCGTGTCGATCGTCACGACGAGCGCCGTGAACCCAACGGCACGTGCGCGCTCCATCGTCGCCAGCGCGCAGTCGCGGCCGCCGACCAGATACAGCTGATACCAGGCGGGCCCGCTCGTGGCGCGCTTGACGTCCTCGAGCCGGCAGCCCGATAGCGTCGAGAGCGTATACGCCGTTCCGGCCGCACCGGCCGCCCGCGCCGCCAGTTCCTCGCCGCGCGGATAGAACATCCGGCTGCTGCCGACCGGCGCAAGGATGAACGGCAGCGACAGCTTCGTGCCGAGGACGGTGGTGCGCAGGTCGGAAGGGGGCGTGGCGACCGCGCTTCGCGGCCGGAACGTCATGCAGATCGAATGCGCGGCAGTTCTCGCGCAACGTGATCTCGCCCTCGGCCCCGCCATCGATGTAGTCGAAGACGACACGCGGCAGCCGCCGCCGCGCGGCGAGCCGCAAGTCTTCGATGTTGACGATGTGGGGAGGGGCCACGGACGACGACATGCGCAAGAGTATATAGTCCCGTGGCGCCGTGGTCCGTAGTTCGTGGTTCGTGTCTCGTCGAACCGCCGAGTCTCGCCGAGCCACGAACCACGGACCACGGACTACGGCAGCTGACAGGCTTTAATTGGTGACAACCTGGATTCAGGTCTACGACCCTCTCGGCAGCCCGTGGCTGAGCACCTGTGCCGCGGCGCTGCCGATCGTGCTGCTGCTGGTGGCGCTTGGCGTGCTCGAGTGGCGCGCGCACATCGCCGCGCTCGCCGGGCTGGCCGCGGCGGTGGCGGTCTCGGTGGCTCGTCTTCGGCATGCCGCTCGGCACCGTCACCGCCACCGCGATCTACGGCGCCGCCTACGGCTTCCTGCCGATCGGCTGGATCGTGCTCAACGCGGTCTTCCTCTACAACCTGACCGTCGCCACCGGGCAGTTCGAGGTCGTCAAGACGTCGGTCGGCCGCCTGTCGAGCGATCGGCGCATTCAGGCGCTGCTCGTCGCGTTTTCGTTCGGCGCGTTCATCGAAGGGGCATCCGGCTTCGGCACGCCGGTCGCGATCTGCTCGGCGCTGCTGATCGGTCTTGGGCTTCACGCCGCTGTACGCGGCGGGGCTGTCGCTCATCGCCAACACCGCGCCGGTGGCGTTCGGCGCCATCGGCACGCCGATCCTGACGCTGGCGGCCGTGACCGAATTGCCGGCGTTCACGCTCGGCCAGATGGCCGGCCGGCAGCTGCCGTTCGTCTCGCTGATCGTGCCGGCGTGGCTGGTCGTGACGATGAGCGGGTGGCAGGGGCTTGCGGAGCGTCTGGCCGGCGGTGCTGGTGTGCGGCGGGTCGTTCGCCATCGTGCAGTTTGCCTGGAGCAACTACGTCGGCCCCGAGCTCGTCGACATCGTCGGCGGACTTGTATCGATCGCCGCGCTCGCGTTCTTCTGCCGCGTGTGGCGCCCGCAGGACGTGGACGATTACGACCGCAGGCATGGCATCGTGACCAGTGCCGCCACACCAGCGGGCTCCAGCGCTTGGGCGCCGCACGCTGATGCGCGCGTGGATGCCGTGGCTGTTTCTGAGCGTGGCGGTGATTCTGTGGGGCCTCGCGCCGGTCAAGGCGATCCTGAACGGCGGAACGTCCATGACCGCCGTGCTCTCGCCGCGCGTCGAGGTGCCGCTCCTGCATCGCACGGTGTTCCGCGACTACCCCGTCGTGCCCGCGCGCGTCGATCCTGCGCGCATCAACGAGCCGGCGTATCGCAACAGCCATGCGGAAGCCGCGCTCTTCACGCGTGAACTGGCTGTCGGCGACCGGCACGGCGATCCTCCTTGCCGCGCTGGCGACCGCGCTGTACCTGCGCGTGCCGCTCGCGACAGCTCTGGCGCCGTGGCCGCCATGACGCTGCGCCGCATGCGCGCGCCGCTCGCGACGATCATGCTGATGCTGTCGCTGGGGTTCGTCACGCGCTACGGAGGCACCGACGCCACGCTCGGGCTCGCGTTCACGAAGACCGGCGCGCTCTATCCGTTCTTCGCCGCCTTGCTCGGCTGGCTCGGCGTCGCGCTGACCGGTTCGGACACGAGCTCGAACGTGCTCTTCGGCAGCCTGCAGAAGATCACCGCGCAGCAACTCGGCTTCAATCCGATCCTCATCGTCACCGCCAACAGCACCGGCGGCGTCATGGGCAAGATGATCGACGCGCAGAGCATCGTCGTCGTCGACCGCGGCGACGGGCCAGGCGGGCGAGGAAGGACGAATCCTGCGGTTCGTGTTCTGGCACAGCCTCGCGCTGGTCGCGATCATGGGGGCGATCGTGATGCTGCAGGCGTATGTGTTTCCGTTCATGATTCCAGCGGCACCGTAGTCCGTAGTCCGTAGTTCGTCGCTCGTCGCTCCAGTCGCCGCTATCGGAGCTCTACGAGCTACGAGCACGGACCACGGACACGGCACGGCAACTCTTCGAGCGGTTCCGCCGTCTAACGTCCTCAACATGACGACTCTCAACCGCCGAGGATTCATCGCGAGTGTCTCGGCCGTGGCTGCATGGTCACTGCTACGGAGGGACGTCAAGTTCCAGGGCTCAGTCGAGGGGATTCGCCCGCCATCGGATGCGTTCCTGAAGACCTTGCCGAAGCTGATGGAGGTGACGGCGGTCCCCGGCTTCAGCATGGGGGTCTTGCAGGAAGGCAAACTCGCCTGGCAGCGCTACGAAGGCGTCGCCGACGCGGGTACCCGCAAACCGGTGACACCGGAGTCGCTCTTCCCTGCGGCGTCGCTTGGCAAGCCCGTGTTTGCCTACGCGGCGCTGCACCTGGCCGACGAGGGGAAGCTCGATCTCGACCGGCCGCTCAAGACGTACGTGCCCGATCATGCGCCGGCCGACGCACGCGGCGACAAAGTCACGGCTCGACACGTGCTGAGCCATTCGACCGGCTTCCGCAACTGGCGGAACTCGATGGATCAGCCGTTGACGCCGGATTTCGATCCGGGCAGCCGCTTTCAGGTACTCCGGCGAGGGTTTCTACTATCTGCAGCGGGCCGTCGAAAAGATAACCGGCGGCGCGTTCGAACAGTTCATGCAGACACGGCTCTTCGAGCCGTTCGGAATGCGATCGTCGACGTATGGCTGGCGGGAGGACACCGATGCTCGGCTCGTGACCGGCCACAATCGCGGCAATCCCGTGCGCGGGCAGAGCCGCGACTTCTCCAACCGGCTGCTGCAGTACACGCAGTCGCAGGGAAAGCCGTTAGCCTCGTTCACGCACGACGACGTCGTCGCGGCAATGGGTGCCATCAAACCATCGCCGCCGGCACTGCCCAACTTCATCATCCCCAATTCCGCCGGGAGCATGGTGACGACGGTGGCCGACTACGCCGCCTATCTTGGTCACGTGCTCGTTCCATCGGCTGGGGCTGCAGAGATCGCCGCGAAGACACGCGAGCAGATGCTGACGACGGTGACGCGAATCAACAGCGTGCTGTCGTGGGGGCTCGGATGGGGGCTGGAGAGTGACGCAGGGCGCGACTACTTCTGGCACTGGGGCGACAACGGCAACTACAAGAACTTCGTGCTCGCGCACCTGCCGTCGCGTTCAGCAGTGGTCGTGTTCACCAACGGCAACAACGGGATGCGCATCAACGAAGCTGTCGTCGCCGCGGCCTCCGGCCATGAACACTTCGCGTTCGACTGGCTCTAACTTGGGCCTGAATCTTGACAACTCCCAACCACCAACTCCCAACTCCCAAGGGGAGTCTGAGTTCGACGGTGATGCGGCGGTGACACAGGCGAACCGCGACAGTCAGAACGTCGCGTACGTCGTGTCTCACTGCTCCGGACTTGCGACCGTCCTCTTTGGCGAACAGCGACCAGGAGTTGGGAGTTGGGAGTGGAAGTTGGAAGTTGTAGGTGCACTTGACCAGAAATCTGACCGTGGCCGAGCGCTGTGCGGAGACGGTAACCTTGCGATCGGGCCCACCGTCCACGGTGCAGCGGGCGGGCACGTCGGTCAGCGCGGACGAGATGCTCGCCGGCCGGGGTATTGCGCGCCGTGAACACACCCGCGTCAGCCTTGATCGGTCCGCCCGTCCCAGCTGGTGAGATCTCCACGTTGAACGTCAGCCCTTGAATCCCGCTGCCCTGCGTCGAGACGCCGACGGTGACCGTACCGGTTTCGGGGCCCGGTATTCGCCGCCCGGTTGGCGCAGCCCGCGCAGGCCAGGAGCACACCCGCCATCACGAGAACGCCTGGTCGCAGCGCGGCGGTGATCATCGGATTACCGGAACGCAAGCGGGCGGCGACGGCTGAGCGCTTGCGAAACGTCGGCGGCGATGGCTGAGTCGATGGTCGTCAGCTCGCGAACTTCATCCCCCTCGAGAACTGCCAGCGGTACGCCATCCCGGTAGACGAGCCGGTTTCGCGTGGCCGTCCGGATTCGCTCTCCCGACGTGACGATGCCGACGAGGTTCAATGGATCGGCCGTGCTGATCGTGAGGAGACGGCCATCTCGTGGCGTTCGCCGCACCTCGCGAAGGCGTTCGACGGCGCGCGGCAGCGCGAACTGCTCGCCGGACATGCCCGACACGAACCGTCCGCTCCGGATCTCTCCCCGCGCTTCGAGCCGGCGATAGACCCGCGCCAGTTCGCGCCATGGTGCGGCGATCGCTTCGCGCGTCAGGAGCCGTCTGAAAATCACGCCGTATCGCCTGATCAGAGACCACGCCTGGGCCTCGATGGCATCGCTGCGACCCACGAGCGGCTTCGGCACCGGTGAGCGCTGTCCATCGGCCTGCATAACTCGCCCGTCGATCGCGCGAAGCCGGGAGCCCCGGTTTCGACCAGATGAGCGCGCGCAAGCCGGAGAAGCCGTCAGACGCGGCGAGGCCGGTCGCCACGAGGACGCCGACGGCGTGGCGTGCGGCGTCGGCATCCAGGCCGCACAGATTCCGAAGGTCACTGGTGAACGAGGCGCCACGCGAACGAAGCACTTCGAGCACACGTGCGGCATCAGCGGTCAATCGTGTTTCGGCGTGTGCCGCAGGGGTCGAGGCGAGGAGGTGCCACAAGCCGGCGTGCTCACGCAGAAACAACGCGATCGGCGTCGCCGGCACGAGGCGAGGCGGATCGATCGTTTCGGTGGGGGGCTGAGAGAGACGGGCCCATCCCACTTCGCCCGACAGGCAGACGAGGTCGAGCATGGAAGACTCGTAGCCTTCGACCCTCGACGGCAGGACCGCCCGTTCCCACGCAGCGGAGGGCAGCTCGCAACCATCGAGCACCGCCAGCGCTTCGCGAAGGCCATCGAGCCCGCGCAAGCGATCGGCCGGATCGACGTGCTGCCACTTGAAGAGAAAACGCGTGAACTCGGCGGCGCTGACCGGCTCGATCTCTGCGCGCAGACGGTTGAGCGTGTAGCGGTGGATCCGCGCGAGCAGCGAACGATCGCACCACTCGATCGGCGCATCGGGCGGTGTGGCCGGGGTAAAGCGGCCGCGCAGCACGACCCCCTCGGACTCGAGCTCGAGGAGCGCCGCGTCAGTTTCGCCGGCGGCCACGCCGAACGATCGGGCGAGCTCGAAGCGCGGTCGTCGGCCCCGTCAGCGTCAGGCGGCCGCGGACGAGCGCGGTGACCGCATCGGATCGATGTCCACGATCGTGCGCGGGATGGCGGCGCCTGCACGACCGGATCGAGGTCCGCATCCGGGTGCAGCGTCAGGATCTCGGGCAGCCGCTCGGCCGCCATCCAGATCGGGCCTTCCTCCGACGCCGGCAAGGTGACGCGGGTTGCGCGCCGCGCCAGCGCAAGTGTCCGCGCGAGGCTCGCATGCGTCTCGCCCTCTTTCAGAAACCCAGCCGTCATCAGCTCGTCGTGCAGCTCGTCAGCGTCGCGCGGGTCCGGACGCTCCTCGTCGCGAACCCTCTCGATGGCCGCGCGATCGAGCGCGCCCATCTCGTTCTGCGACACGTCGCCGGCCCGGCGTGTCTGGACCGCGTGGCTTCGGCGCTCCTCGAGCGGCGCATCGTCCATGAACGCATAGGGCCGCGCGTTCAGTATCTCGTGAGCGAAGACGGACGGCTCCGGCGTATCGCGTGCGACCAGTTGCAGCTCGCCGCTGTGGATTCGTGCGAGGACCGCGCGCAGCCCCTCGAAGTCCATCGCTTCCTCGAGGCAGTCCTTCACCGTCTGGTTGACCAGCGGATGATCGGGAATCTGCCGATCGCCGGGGATGTTCTCGAGGCACGCCGCAGCATCCGGGAAGACCGACGACAGGAGGTCCTCCGCGAGCATCCGCTGAATCTGCGGCGCAAGCTTGCGGGCGCCGCGTGTGCGTGGCACGGCCAGCGACACGGTCGCGTTCCAGCGCCAGCGGGTTTCGAAGACCGGCGCATCGAGGAACGCCTGGACCAGCACGTCTCGTGTCGTTTCCGGATGCAGATAGCGGAACACGTCCGACAGCGGGAACGAGTGCTGCGGCCCGAGCGACAGCATCAGCGCGTCTTCTGTCGCGGCGGCCTGCAGCTCGAAGTTGAACTGACGGCAGAAGCGTTTCCTCAACGCCAGCGCCCACGCCTTGTTGACACGGGATCCGAACGGCGCGTGCATGACGAGCTGCATTCCGCCCGATTCGTCGAAGAACCGTTCGACCACCAGTGTGTCCAGGCTTGGAATCACGCCGAGCGAGCGGCGGCCATCCGCCAGGTAACCCAGGGCCTGTTCCGCACCGCCACGCGGGACGCCGGTCTCGCTGGCGAACCAGTCGATCAGATGAGCCGTATCGATGTCCGATCCCAGCTTCCCGTCGACATCGCTGCGAAGATCGCTGACCGCCTTCGACAGTTCATCGCTTCGAGCTGGCGCCTCGCCGAGCCAGAAGGGAATCGTCGGCGGAGCGCCCTTCGCGTCGGCCACGCGGACGACGCCGCTCGAGACCTGGAGGATCTGCCAGGACGCATTGCCCAGCTGAAAGATGTCCCCGGCATTCGACTCGATGGCGAAGTCCTCGTTCAACGTCCCGATGAAGGTGTCCTCAGGCTCGAGGATGACGCGATAGTCGGCGATCTCCGGGATGGCGCCACCGGACGTCTGGGCCAGGAGGCGGGCGCCGCGGCGTCCACGCACGGTACCGTTCACCTCGTCGAGGTGAACGAGCGCTGAGCGTCGCCCGCGCCTCGTGGAGAATCCTTCTGCGGTCATACCGAGCACCGCGTCGAAGTCGTGCCGCGAGAGATCGCGATAAGGCCACGCGCGCCGCACGACCTCGAGAAGCTCCACGTCTTCGTACGGGCGGCAGGCGGTCTCCGCGACGATCTGTTGGGCGAGGACGTCGAGCGGAGCCTCGTGCGAGACGATGGCGTCCAGTTCGCCCCGGCGAACGGCTCGAACGAGCGCGGCGCATTCGATCAAATCGTCACGGGACGTCGGAAATACCCGGCCCTTGGGGGTGCCGCTCAAGGTGTGGCCGGATCGGCCGACACGCTGCAGCAGCGTCGCCATCCTGTGCGGCGAACCGATTTGACACACGAGGTCCACGTGCCCGATGTCGATGCCGAGCTCGAGCGAGGCTGTCGCGACCAGCGCGCGAAGGCTTCCGGCCTTCAGCCGTGTTTCGGCGTTGAGGCGCGTGTCTTTCGAGAGGCTGCCGTGGTGCGCGGTGACCGCATCTTCGCCGAGGCGATCGCTCAGGTGACGGGCGGTGCGTTCCGCCATCCGCCGGGTGTTGACGAATACGAGGGTCGTTCGATGCTCGCGGATCAGCTCCGCCAGCCGATCGTGGTACTCCGACCACACCTCGTGCGACATCACAGCATCGAGCGGCGACCTCGGGATCTCCACGCCAAGGTCCATCTCCCGCCGGTGACCCTCGTCGACGATGGCGCAGTCGGTGCTGGTCGTGCCAATCGAGGAAACTGGCGACCTTCTCGATTGGCTTCTGCGTCGCGGAAAGGCCGATGCGCTGCAGCGGCCGTTCGGCGACCTGTTGCAGCCGTTCGAGCGACAGCGCCAGATGGGCGCCGCGCCTGGTGCCGATCACCGCATGGATCTCGTCGACGATGACCGTTGTCGCCGTGCGCAGCATCGCGCGACTGCGGTCGGACGTCAGCAGCAGGTAGAGCGACTCCGGCGTCGTGACCAGGATGTGCGGCGGCGTGCGCAGCATCGCGGCACGTTCGGCCGGCGTGGTGTCGCCCAGTGCGGACGGCCGAGGTGATTTGAGGCGCGTCGAGTCCTGCCTCCGCGGCCAGCCGCCGGATTCCGCTTCGCGGCTCGGCGAGGTTCTTCTGGATGTCCGCGCTCAAAGCCTTGAGCGGAGACACGTAGACGATTCGTACTTCGTCTGGCAGCGGTGCGGCCGAGCCCTTCGTTGAACAGCCCGTCGAAAGCGCTGAGGAACGCGGCGAGCGTCTTGCCCGACCCGGTCGGCGCCGCGATGAGCGTGTGCCGGCGGTCGTGAATCGCTTCCCACCCACGCAGCTGCGCCACCGCCGGCGGGCCAAGCGTGGAGGTGAACCACTGCTGCACGATCGGGTGAAATCGAGAGAACGACATAGCTGAGGAACTTGGCTGCGCGAAACAGAAAAGCGGGGAAAGGTGCAGCATACCGCATCCGGGAGCTCGATGCGCAGGCAAAGTCTGCTGTAGAGTTGTGGGATCGTGACCTGGCTGCACCGTTGGGCGCTGACGCAGAAGAAACCGAACGCATTCTTTGCCGGCGAGCCGGTCGTGCCGGATTGGATCAGCCGCGCGGCTGGTACACAGTAGTCTCGCTTCGAGTAATAGGAATCCAACGAGTATGGGCATGACGAGCGTGTGGCGCACCTCACTTCGAGCGATCCTCCTGCTCGCTGCGCTCGGCACGGCGTGCACGCCCCGCCCTGTCCAGCAGACCGCGCCGGCCTCGGCTGTCGAAAACCGTGCGGTTTATCCGGCTGTCGAATGGGAGCGGCTCGAGAAGCCGGAGGCCGCCGGCTGGACCGAGGCCGATCTGGATGCCGTCCGCGCCAGGCTGAAGGCGTTGCCGACGAGTGGATTCATGGCGGTCGCCGGCGGACGGGTGCTGATGGACTATGGCGACGTCAAGGTCGTCAGCTATCTTGCGTCCGTGCGCAAGAGCATTCTGGCGATGCTCTACGGCAACTACGTGGCGAGTGGCAAAGTGCGGCTCGATCGGACGCTGGCGGAAATTGGCATCGATGACCTCGGCGGCCTGACCGCAGAGGAGAAGCAGGCGACGGTTCGCGATCTGCTGACCGCACGCTCAGGCGTCTACCACCCGGCATCCAATGCCGGCGACGATCTCGCCAACGCGCCGCCACGTGGGTCGCAGAAACACGGCACGTACTACCTGTACAGCAACTGGGACTTCAACGCGCTCGGAACGATCTTCGAGAAAGAAACCGGCCGGGACATCTACGATGCGCTCGAATCCGATCTGGCCAAGCCCATCGGCATGCAGGATTTCGATCGCGCCACCCATCGGAGGACCGGCGACGCGAGCCAGTCGATCCATCTTGCGTACCACATGAACTTGTCGACGCGAGACATGGCCCGCATCGGTTACTTGATGCTTCGCCAAGGGAACTGGGCGGGCCGCCAACTCGTCCCTCGTGAGTGGGTGCGCGAGATCACGACTGCCGCCACGCCGGTGTCCGAGATGAACCCGTCGACGCTGCGAAAAGGCCCGTTCGGCTACGGCTATCTCTGGTGGATCTGGGAAGGGCCGTTCGCTACAGGCGGATATCGCGGGGCGTACACGGGACTCGGCGCCATCGGCCAGCAGATCACCGTCGTTCCCGCGCTCGATCTCGTCGTCGCTCACAAGACGGTGCCGGATCAGGGGAAGTCAGTGTCGCACGCGCAGTACCTCGAGGTTCTGGACGTGCTGGTTCAGGCCGGTTGCCGGCGGCCGGGAAGTGTGCTCACGGTAAGGGAAATGGGAAATCGGAAATCGGAAATCGGGATTAGAAGTCAGAAACACAAATCAGAAACCGGGATTTCTCGTTAGGAGGAGGAAAACATGAACGCCGAACAGGCACGTTCGCTGGTCAATGTACTCACGCGGGTGATGGAGGAGGAGAGCGCGGCCACGTGCAAGGTCATCGCAGCGGTTCCTGACCAGAACCGGAACTACAAACCGGACCCGAAGTCTCGCACAGCCTGGGAGCTGGCGACACATCTCGCGATGGGCGACATGTGGTTCGCCGACAGCATTCTCAGCGGGAAGTTCGAGTGGACGGGTGAGGCGGCGACGCCCGCGGAGATGACCGATCCGAAAGCGGTGTCCGCATGGTACGCGAAGCAGCTCGCCGATCGCCTCACGAAGCTCCGCGGGATGACGCCGGAACAGATGCTCAAGCCTGTGGACTTCTTTGGCTCGACAGCGCCGGCAGTCGTGTGGCTGACCTGGATGAATAACCACACCATCCATCATCGCGGTCAGCTTGCCGCCTATCTGCGCGCGGCCGGTTCGAAGGTCCCGGCGATCTACGGGATGAGCGCCGACGAGAACCCGATGGAGGCTGCGAAGGCCTAGCGCTTCTTTGCGGGCTCGGGCGGTTCGCTCGATTCCTTCGACTCGATCGATTCCGCCGACTCAGCCAGATGCGGGAGTGCGGTGCCGCTCCACGGCGCCAGCACTCCCGTTTTGACGTACACCATCAGCTTGTCGCGCGTGTCGGTGATGTCCAGGTTCCTCATCGTCAACTGACCGATCCGGTCGAGCGGCGTGAAGACCGATTCACCCTTCTCCATGGTCAGCCGTTCGGGCTTGTAGGTCAGATTTGGACTGACCGTATCCACGATCGAGTAGTCGTTGCCCCGGCGTAGCTCGAGCGTCACTTCCCCGGTGATGGCGCGGGCCACCCAGCGCTGCGCGGTTTCTCGCAGCATCATCGCCTGAGGATCGAACCAGCGTCCCTGGTAGAGCAGCCGCCCGAGGCGGCGGCCGTTCTCGCGGTATTGCTCGATCGTGTCCTCGTTGTGGATGCCGGTCACCAGGCGCTCGTAGGCAATGAAGAGCAGCGCCATGCCCGGGGCTTCGTAGATGCCACGGCTCTTGGCCTCGATGATGCGATTCTCGATCTGGTCGCTCATGCCCAGGCCGTGACGGCCGCCGATGCTGTTGGCATCGAGCAGCATCTTCACCTGATCGCGGTAGGTAACGCCGTTCAGCGCGACCGGTTGCCCCTCCTCGAACCTGACACTCACCTCTTCCCGCTTGACGGCCACATCGTCGCGCCAGAAGGCGACGCCCATGATCGGCTCGACAATCCGGATTCCGGTGTCGAGACGCTCGAGGTCCTTCGCCTCGTGGGTCGCGCCCAGGATGTTGGAGTCGGTCGAATAGGCCTTCTCGGTGCTCATCCGGTATGCGAATCCGGCGCGCTGCATGTACTCGGACATTTCCCGGCGCCCGCCGAGCTCGTCGATGAATGTCTGATCGAGCCACGGTTTGTAGATGAGCAGGCTCGGATTCGCGAG
>CAVQAH010000010.1:0-161682 GCA_963710415.1 uncultured Acidobacteriota bacterium
CGCTACACGCGTCGCCTCATTGCTCCGGACCTCGTCACCGACATCCAGGCGGCGGACGACGTCGCGGTCGCGAAACGCAGGATCGTAGATTGTCGCGGGCATGTCCTACTGCTCCGTCCCCACTCTGTTAAATCCACGGACCGGTAAACGCGCGGGCCGGCGCTCAGCTCAACTTATTGGAATGGCAGAGACGGCGCGGCGACGAGGGCGACGAGAAGGAAGCGGTGCTTTTTCTGCGCGCAGCGCTTCGCCTGTCACGTGCCACATGTGATTGCAGCCGCTACAGATGCGGTAACAGCCCGATCGGCTCGGTCGCGTGTTCCGCAGTGTCGTACCGCGGCAATGAGGGCAGGACGGCGCGCTTGTGTGTGGTGATCCCATGAGGGGAGCATACGCGGTTCCCCTCGCCCTCGCTGTTCGATTCTGGACGGACATTCGACGATCTTCATCACCGCCGGGATTCGCGGTCGAGGCTTCAACTATTCGGCCTACGACGTCAGGTATTGCGGAACCGGCCGAAGGACGCGGTCTGCCCTGCAGACCGGCGTCATGGATCCCTCCGCGTCAAGTAGAATGCGCACGCGATGTCGAGTCAGTTGGCGCCGCCGCAGTGGCGGCGCCACGGGCTCGGCCGAATCTCACGCAGACGAGGCGCCCATGGCTGAGTGGGTGTACGCCCAGATAGACCCCGCCGAGGAGCTGGCCCAGCTTCATTATTTCTCCTTCAAGAAGCGCCAGCCGGACGGCGAGATCGAGTTCGTGATCACCGTGAAGGAGTTTGCGTCCAGGAACGCGCTGCAGATGCGGTTCTACGCGCAGGCGGACAAGGAGATCAACCAGGGAACCGCGCCGTTCCGTCCCTTTGGCTGGGGGGATACGTTGTTGCACGCGCTCAACGAATGCATGCGGGCCATCCGCCAGAACCCCTGCGATCCGGGATAACGACCAACGCGGTCAGGGATCGGCGGGCCGAAACCGCTATGCTGGCTGCGGCTGTTCTTTGATCGGTCCGCGCGTCCTCGCGGTCAGGCTTTCGACGACATCGGACATCTTCACGGTAATGCCATCGTGAAATGGTGCGCCTTTGAGCTGGGCGATGATCGGGCCGGTGATATAGGCCTGCGCCACGTTTTGGTCCCGGAACAGATAGATACCGCAGAACTCCTTCTGGTCCGTTGATGTATGTTTCGTCAGCTTTAGGGAAGGGCCTCAGTCCAGCCGACTCCCAGCCGTTCGCAGAGTGCCTTCAAGAAGTCCACTCCATACTCCGAAAGAGCCTTGGCCTCGCTCTCGAGAAAGTCGTTGAGCGCCCAGCCGATATCGTCCTCCAATGCCTCCTGAGAGATGCCGTCCGCGATCAGAGCCTTAACCGACGACGCAAGCTCGGCGTAGGAGATCCGTCGCGTCGGCATTTCAGCGAATTCGTCCATGAAGAGCGCCGGCGTTGGCACGCCCAGAACCGAGGCCAAGCGCTTGATAACCGCGAGCGACGGTACAGTCGACAGCTCGTCGTCATGGAATTCCAGGTCGAAATACTCCATGTCTTCCAGACCGACAAGAGCCGCAACCTCGGCGCTGCTCCGTCCGAGTCGCTCGCGAAGAGTCCGGATTCGCTCCGCGTCTCCCATGATGGTTCCAGGTCTGCCGACGTTCCTGCCGAGATCGGTCAAAATCCCGATAGCCTCCGCACCGGCCGCATCACACCGAACGGGACCGCAGTCTAGCTCAGCTCATCCCGGCGCTGGCTGGCACGGTTGATTTCCATGTCAAGGCTGGGCGACCCTAATCCAAATGACTTGGGACGTGCGCGGCAAGACCATTCTAATCACCGGCGCGTCGAGCGGCATCGGCTTTCATGCTGCGATCGAGTTGGCCAGTGGCGGCGCACGGGTCGCGATGGTTGGCCGCGATCCGGGCCGCAGCGAAACCGCTGCACGTGAGGTGACGGCTCGCAGCGGATCGAAAGACGTGGCGCTGTTCATCTGCGACTTCTCGTCCCAGGCCGCGATCCGTCAGCTGGCCGACACGTTCCGCACTCGCTACGATCGCCTCGATGTGCTCGTCAACAACGCGGGAGGCGTGAACAAGACACGGAGCACGACGGTTGACGGAATCGAGACGACATTCGCCGTGAATCACCTCGGAAGCTTCCTGTTGACGAATTTGCTTTTAGATCTTCTTGTGCGAAGCGCGCCCGCCCGGATCGTGACGGTGGCATCCATAGGCCACCGGCAGGCTACGCTCGACTTCAGCGATCTGCAATTCGAGCGCGGGTACTCCATCATGCGTGCTTACTCGCGAACGAAACTCGCCAACATTCTCTTTTCCAACGAGCTGGCGCGTCGGCTGGCCGCGACCGGCGTCACCTCGAACAGCCTCCATCCCGGCTCCGTGGACACCCGAATCTGGTCAGGCGCTCCTTGGTTGGCAAAGCCCTTCATCCAGATTGTGCTCCGGCCGTTCTTCATCAGCCCTGCAGAGGGTGCCCGTTATATCGTCGCCTTGGTCACACGTCCCGACCTGAGCGCGGTCACCGGACAGTATTTCGAGAAGGACCAGTTGAGCACTCCGTCTCCGCTCGCATCGGACGAGGCGCTCGCGAGACGGCTGTGGGACATCAGCGCGTCGATGGTGAAACTGCCACTCGTCACGGCGCCGATCCCGGTTGATGGAGGGTGGGAATAATCGTCCCTCAGGGGTGCTGATTTCCCTTGGTTGCGGTTGACATCAACGGACAGCAGCAACGGCAGCACGCGTCGCGGGTCGTTTCAAGATTGCCGAGCAGGCCGTCGAGGGTCCACCAAGGCTCACCGAAACGATCTCACGGTAGCCCTCTCCGTCCAGCTTATCGAGTGCCGCTGCGAGTTGCTCGGGATTGCTCTTTTGAACCGCGACGTACTCCCATACGCGATGCTCTGATTCGGCCATGGTCAACTCCGTTCCGCAACGAATGCGCCGCACTTCGCGGCGCAGGTCCAGCTTACGCTCTTTCGCTTCGTGGCTCGCACGCCATTCGCCTCGAGAAACATGTCCCCGGAATCGGGGCCTGTATTATGCCAGATTCGCCGCGCAAGCTGAGTGGCGTAGAATTGCACGTCCGCGGCTCGCTGCCGCCGGGTTGATGCTACGGAGGATTGGATGATCGTGCTCGCGTTATGTATCGGTTTGCTCCTCCGACGTTCAACCCGCAGGGATGAGCCCGGTTGTGGTCCAGGCGCCGGACTCGCCCGTTCGACTCGATCGCGCGAAGATCCTCAACGTCGTTGCCGACGAACCGCCCGTTCTGTTGTACTCCGCCACCAATCTGACAGATCAGGAACTGGAGCAGTTCACGGTCCTCGTCTTCATCTTCGACGCACAGGGACAGCTGAAGGCAAGACAGGTGGCCCCTGGCCGCCGCACGCTGGAGGCGCGTGGCACGAAGTACTCCGCCATGGTGCTCGATGGATCGGCGATAGGGGCGACCGATCAGATCGTGATTGGCGTGAATCAGGCACAGCGCGCGAATTCGGAGGCCTGGTGGCGGGCCGACCTTCAGAGCGCCGCCGAGGCGGCGGCCAAACGCAAGATCCCGTAGCCGGAATCCTGTACTCGCTCCTGTGGGGGCCTGTCGCTTCCGCCATAGCTGCGCAACTGAAGCACTTCTGAGCTCCGATAGCCGGCTGATTGACATAGCGCAACCTCATCTATACTGTCGCACTGCCGCGAGCGGTGGCCGGGAGAAACGCGAGGGAGGGGCGATGCGGATGGACGTCTGTCGAGCGCCGGTGCTCACCTTACTAGTCCTCTCGGTTGGATGTGGGCGGAACATGTCCACAACCGAGCCCAGTCCAACATCCTCCGTGGTGAACACTCCCGCCGCAAATGTCGCCGTGAGCGTGGAAGGACGTGTCGTCGACGACGAACGCAACCAGCCAATCTCAGCTGCGGCCGTCAGAGCCGTGCAGGTCGGCGCGGACGGGGGCTATTGGAACTTGGATCAGCCCCTCGCAAGTGCAGCCACTGATGGCAACGGAGCCTTTCTTCTCACGGCGAGGGTCTCTCCCCGGTGGAAGGAGCTGCTGCTGGATGTCAGCCGCGAAGGGTACGAGCCCACGCGGATTTACGTCTCTCCCACGGCGGCGACAGCCGCGGAGCTGAAGATTATACGAGAGGCTCACCATCCGTCGCGGAGAATCGGTTCAGATGAGCGTGGATCTAGGCTCTTACGTCTGTGGCTTCGAATCGCACAGGTGCCGCAGGGTCTTTGTTGAATCCGGTGAGGCAATGGACCTCGAAGTGATGCACGCCGACGGCCCAGGAAAGGCCGGACTGGTGGTAGGACCCGAAATCAACCACCCAATATCGGTCGTTGATTATCAGCCCCGGGCCACGATGTCGGGCGGCGAGGTGTGGATCTACGTGGGGCAGGGCGGGAGCGTGACACTCACGGCATCCCGGCGTTGAGGACGATACCGACGAATACTTGGTGAGCCTGAGAGCTACCGCGCTCACCCCTGCGATTACTGGCGAGCGGTTCTGACCTCCCACACGATTGTCAGTGGCTCATTCGCCCGCGTCGACCGTTCGGTCATGCGTCCGACCATCTCCGTCGGTGCCATGGCTGCCAGCATCACTTCACCGGAGGACGAGGTGATGCCACCCGATGCTCCTGCCCCTTCCATAGGTTGGAATGTGAGTTTGCCGGACGCGAGACGTCCGGATATCCAGAAGACCGCGGGAGTACCCGTGGGCCCTCCCCTGCGTCGGGCTCAAATTGCCGGTGACGTCATTGCCGCGCTGCGTGAGTCGGAAATCGAGGTAGCGCGCGTCGCCGACGGCGAAGTTCGCGCACCCGCCCGCCGAATGCTCACAGGAAATGACACGGCTGACACCGACCCAGATGCCGGTGAAGTCCGGTGTCGTGTCCACGACTGGTGTCGGAGTGGGATCGGGTGCGGTCGACCGCATCGACGTGTCGCCGCACGCCGCCGTGGAGACGACGGTCGCCAACGACACGATGAGGCCGAATATGTGCTTCAGCCTGGCCATACTCTGGCGATGTGCGTTCATCACAGCGGCTTCGCTTTGTAGCGTTCGCAGGTTCCAGTCGAACGTGAACCAGCAACGGCGCCTGTCTCGCCGGCGTGTGGCCCCAGCTCGCGTGTTGCGCGAAATGAGTAGCGGTTGATCTTGATGAGCAGTCGCGTGGCGCCTTCCGGTCCAGGCTGAAACAGCACCTCGAATTCGGTCGGTGACGCGTGCGCCGTACCTGCGAGAGCCGGCGAAACGGACAACAGTGTGGCCTGACCCTGGCCCAGGTCGAGGCGCACCACATCGATCTGATCCTGCTCCATCGTGCATGCCACGACCAGAGGTTTCGGGGCCATGCTGCATCCAGCCACGCAACTCGCCGCCACGACCAACGATACCAACACGATGCTGCGCCTGACGCTCATCGTTTCCCGCCTTCTTGAAAGCAACCGACAGGGACAAGAACTCGCTGTGCGACTACACCTCAGTCAGCGTGACGATCGCGGTTGAGTGTCGCAGAAGATCCATATTTCTGCACGTATGGTCCAACCCTTCGCTCATCCGTGTGCTGCCCCGGCTCTTCTGGCAAAAGCGTGATCCACACCGTCAACCTTCACAAAACATTGGCCATACGGTTTGCCGAGCTTCGCGGGGGTATTTGCTTTGCACCAACCGGCATGTCGCGATCAACCGCCTGAACCGAGGCGGAGGCGTGACACGTTCATCGTTCACTCAAGGAGGAACGAGATGGTCAGACGTATCCTTGGGGTCCTCATCGTCGTAACGTTAATCGGTTCGCCTGGACTGGCAGTCGCTCAGGAACGCGCACCGCATGCGGGATCCACCGCGGTCGGTTTCGACGTTGGGGCGTTCGTTCCAGCGGAGAGTGAACTCGACAACGCGCTCATCTTCAGCGCGCTGCTCGAGT
Source organism: uncultured Acidobacteriota bacterium (assembly GCA_963710415.1). Classification (GTDB taxonomy): domain Bacteria; phylum Acidobacteriota; class Vicinamibacteria; order Vicinamibacterales; family 2-12-FULL-66-21; genus CAVQAH01. The sequence goes on from CAVQAH010000010.1 coordinate 5,942, forward strand.
ACTATCTCACGCCTCGCGTCAGTCTCCGGACCGACTTCGGACTGACCGATCCGGGCTTTGCGCGTGAGTCGGCGGATTCGCTCCGACAGATTCCGCTGCGGCTGGACGTCAACTACAACTGGGAGCGTGGCAAGTGGCACCCCTTCGTCGGTGCCGGTGTCGGGGCGTACTTTCTGAGGTTCAAGGACAACGGCCAGGCGTTTGGCGATACCGAGACGAAGCCTGGCTTCAATGTGGGCGGCGGTATCGAGTATTTCACCGGCCGGACCGTCTCGCTCAAAGGTGAGGCCCGCTATCACGCGATCGGCAACACGCGGGCGGGGACGGATCCATCAGGGCTCGTGGTCACGGGTGGCCTGAAGAAGTACTGGTAGTCGATCTCGATATCGAACGCCGGTTCCGGCTAGGATCTCCACGTGACCGAGACTCTCGCCGGAATCGGCGTCGTCACCACCGCCGTCAACGTGCCCGGACCTGTCGCCGCAGCCATGCTGCGGGACATGCGGCGCAACCATCGTCAAAGTTGAACCGCCCAAGGGCGATCCCCTTTCGGTATTCGCACCCGCCTGGTACGCCGCGCTCTCTGCAGGTATGGAAGTACTCCGGCTCGATCTGAAATCCGATCGGGCCCGCGCCAGTTTTGAGGACCTGCTGTCGCGCGCTGACGTCCTCGTCACAGCGACGCGACCCGCCTCACTTCAGCGGCTCGGTCTCGCGTGGCCGGATCTCCACGGCCGCCATCCACGGCTCTGCCATGTTGCCATCGTTGGCTATGCTGCGCCGCGACAGGACGTCGCAGGACATGACGTGACGTACCAGGCCGAGGTGGGACTCGTGACGCCGTCGGCCATGCCCCAGTCACTGATCGCCGACCTTGCTGGCGCGCATCGTGCGGTTATCGCGGCGCTCGATCTGCTCTTCGCGCGCGAGCGGACCGGCGAGGCGGGTTGTGCCCAGATTGCGCTTGCCGAATGCGCCAGTCTGTTCGCGGCACCGCTCCGGCACGGCCTGACGTCATCGACGGGACCTCTCGGCGGCACCGACCCGGCGTATAACATCTACGCCACGCGCGAGGGCTGGGTTGCGGTGGCGGCGCTCGAGCCCCATTTGCGTTCCGCCCTCGCCCACGAACTGAGCGTCGACGTGGAGGATGGTGCGGCACTTGCGCAAAAGCTGCTCCAGCGGTCGGCGCTGGAGTGGGAGCGATGGGCCGACACGCGCGGCTTGCCGCTTGCCGCCGTCAGGGAGTAAAGAGCGAAAGGAGGCGGAGATGCCGGTAACCCGCGTGCCATCAGACAGAGCCTGGAGGAGGCCACTCTCATGGAAGGGCGTGGCACTCTTCGACGAGACGTTCGACGATGCCCTTGCCTCGCTGAAAGCGGAGCGCGACGGGATCGTGGCCGTACTGAAGCGAAGAATGGACGACCCGGGCAATGCGGGCGTGCCCCATGAAGTCTTCATCAGGAATCGGCCGCACTTGCCCTGAAACGGGGCACGCCCTCTTCGGCACGAAGGTGCTGGACCGATGCGGGCGTGGGGGCCAGCCCAAGGCCAAGTGTTGCGTACAATCGTCAGAAGGACGGGACGGGATAGAAGGCATACGGGGCGGTAAAGGAGGTCCGATGCTCGGTCCGATCGTCATCGCAGTTCTCGTCGCGCATGCGCTGGCTAGCGCACAGCCGAGCGCCTTTCAGCAGCCAGCCCCGCCAACGGGGAAGGCAACAGCGGAAACGACGTGGCCTCCGATCGGCGTAACCCGGCTGGGTGCCGGCGTGACGTCGCCTCGCCTGATCAAAGAAGCCAAACCTAAATACCGCGCCGAAGCCATGCGCGCGAAGATCCAGGGGAACGTTCAGTTGGAAGCTGTCGTCCTGACAGACGGCACCGTCGGCGAGGTTCGAGTCACGCGCTCGCTCGACCGCGAGTTCGGCATGGACGATGAAGCCGTCAGCTGTCTGAAGACGTGGCGGTTCACACCGGGAATGAAGGACGGTGTCGCCGTCCCTGTACTCGTGGAGGTCGAGATGACCTTCTCGTTGACAAAGAAATAGCGGAGCCGTCGATAAGGAAGCCACTTCGCGAGAAGGCTCAACCGCGGCTCCGGGTATCGCGCTCAGCTCTCGCGCAGTGCGCTCGCAGGATCCAGACGTGCGGCCCGCCGTGCGGGAAGATAGCTGGCCACGACCGCGCTCAGCCCGAGCACGAGGACGACGGTAGCCATCGTCAGCGGATCAAGAAGACTCACCCCGAAGAGCTGCTCCTGAATCATCCGGCCGAGAACCAGCGCGCCGGCGAGACCGAGGACGGCGCCGGCCGCGGCGAGCGTCACCGCGTGTCCCACGATCATGCGCATCATGTCGCCGGCTCGTGCGCCCAGTGCCATGCGGATACTGATTTCGCGCGTGCGCTGCGCGACGGTATAGCTCATCAACCCGAAGATCCCCGTGGCGGCCAGCGCGAGCGCGATACCTGCAAACAGCATGAGAAGCTCGGTATAGAACCGGGGCCGCGCCACCGAGCGCGTGACGAGCTGCTCGAGCGGCGTGAAATCGGCAATCGCGAGGTTGGCATCGAGTCCGCGGATTTCCGCGCGGATGGCCGATGCCAGCGCCAGCGGATCGCCGGTTGTGCGGACGACAAACCAGACCGAGCGCGTAGCGACCTGTGCGTAGGGGGCGAAGAGCTGCGGCTGTGCGGGCTGGCCAGGGTCGCGCTGCAGCACGTCAGCCACGACGCCGACGATCTCTCTCGTGCTGTTCCCGACGACGACGCGCCGTCCGAGCGGATCCTGGTTAGGAAACCATCGTCGCACCGCGGCTTCGTTGATGATTGCGACCGCTGGCGCCTCGTTGCGATCGCCATTCGTGAACGGCCGGCCGCGCCGGAGCGGCATACCGATCGCGCGGAAGTAGTCGGGCGTGATGCTGGCAATCGCAATTTCCTGGTTCACGTCAGGTGGTGGTGGCGGAGCGCCTTCCACGGTGAAGTTCCAGATGGAGCCGAGCCCACTCAGAGGCAGGACCGTCGTGCCAGCGACGGATCGCACTCCGGGGAGTGCACGGACGCGCTCTTCGAGCTGCATGACGCGTTCAAGAATCTGCTGGCGCCGCTGGTACTCGTCGAAGCTGAGACGGAACGTCATGCCTTCTTCAGTGCGGAAGCCCGCCTCGACGCGTGTCAGCTGGATGAAGCTGCGGACCAGCAGACCCGCGCCGGTCAGCAGAACGACGGCAAGCGCCATCTCCACGACGACCAGCGCCGCACGAACGCGGTGGCCGGCACCGCCGGTGCCGGAGCGGCCGCCCTCCTGCAGGGCCCGTGTGAGCCGGCCGCCGGTCGCCAGCAGCGCCGGGACGACACCGAAGAGGACACTGGTCGCGAGCGACGTGCCCAGCGTGAAGAGCACGACCGGACCGCTGATGTCTATCTGATCGAGGCGAGGAATGTCCGCCGGCCGTGCGGCTACCAGCGCTCGCGTGCCCCAATACGCGACGGCAAGGCCGATGGCGCCTCCGGAGAGGCCGAGCACGGCGGACTCGGTGAGCAGTTGTCGCAGCAGCCTCCCGCGACCTGCGCCGAGCGCCGCGCGAACGGCCAGTTCTTCCTGACGGGCCGCAGATCGCGCCAGCAGGAGGTTGGCCACGTTGGCGCACGCGACGAGCAGGACGAATCCGACAGCTCCCATGAGCACCAGAAGCGGCGTCTGCACGTCACCCACGACGAGTTGCCTGAGCCCGATGGCATTGAACGTCAGATCGCCGTTGGTCTCTGGAAACGAACGCTGCAGAAGACTCCCGATTCGCCGGAGGTCGGCATCGATTTGTCCAGCATCCGCGCCGGCCCGCGCACGCCCTATCACCGCGAGATATTCGGAGCGGCGTGCCGTCGCGGTGGCCGAGCTGAACGCTTCGTCGTACTCGAGCGGTACGTAGAAGTCCGCTTCGGCCGTCAGCCTCGCACCCGGCGCGAGCACTCCGACGATGGTGTAGGAGGTGCCGGACGCGGAGATCGAGCGGCCCAGCACTCCCGGATCCCCGCCGAACATGCGCAGCCAGAATCCGTGATCGAGGACAGCGACGGACCCGCGCTTCGGCTGGTGTTCCTCGCGAAGGAAAGCTCGCCCCTGGACGAAGTGCAGGCCAAGCAGCTGGAACAATCCATCGCTGACGCGGGCGCCGCGGACCTCCCTCGGCTCGCCCGCTCCGAGCACGGTCATCGTTCCGGTGGAGTACGCCTCGAGGCCCTCGAACACCCGATTCTGTTCGCGCACGCTCATGAAATCCGGCGAGGACAGCGCCGAATACGCTGTGCCGTCTGGATAGAGCATGCGCACACGGTACAGTTGCTCGGCGTGGCGAAACGGCAGCGACCGGAGCAGCACGCCGTGGACGACGCTGAAGATCGCGCTGTTCGCGCCGATGCCGAGCGCGAGCGTGGCCACGGCAACCGCGGTGAATCCTGGCGTTCGTCGCAGCATCCGCAGCGCGTATCCGATATCCTGCCGCAGCTCCCGCATGTACTCTCTACGCATGATGGTTCTCCCCCGTCGCTCGCTGCTGACCACGCACTGCCGCCGGGAGCTTTCGTAATCGCCGAACCGGCGGAGCGCCAGCTCGCGGGCCCGATCCGGCGACTCGCCGCGCGCCACCAGCTCGCGGATCCGCATGTCGATGTGGAACGACAACTCGACGTCAACGTCCTCGGCAGGCTGGGGCCCGAAGAGGCGTCGAAACCTTTTCCAGCGATTCATGACTGTCCCGGGTTACCGCGCCGCGGCGCCATCGAGGGCGGCAAAGACGGCGGCCGTGTACCGGCGCCACTTGTCGTTCTCGACGCGCAATCGGGTCCGGCCCTGCTTCGTGAGCGAATAGAACTTCGCGTGCCGGTTGTTTTCGGAGGGCCCCCAGCCGGCCGCGATCGAGCCGCGTTCCTCCAGCCGATGAAGCGCCGGGTACAGCGTGCCCTCGCCGATTGCGAGCGCGTCGTCTGTCGCGACCTCGATCCAGCGCGCGACGCCGTAGCCGTGTTTCGGGCCCAGGCTGAGCGCCGTGAGGATGAGCAGGTCGAGCGTGCCCCGCAGAATGTCTGGTGTTGGCGGTGTTCTCTCCATCGAAACCCGAGGGGAAGATACCGCACTTACCCATCGAAACTCAAGGGGTAGGGTTCGGCGACCGCGGCGAACACGAAATCTCGAGCGGGGTATCCAATGCGATCACCCGCTGTGTGCAGGCACTGCGTACCTTCGAAAGGTGGCTGGCACCTTCCCCGTAAAGGTGCCAGCCACCTATTTCAGCATTCTGCCGCCCGCTGTCGACGTCAAGGGCTACGAGGACACGGCAGAGTATCTCGCTTGCCGCGCCCCCTCGAGGTGCGCGCTGATGTTGACGACCCCGCGACCCTGTGGCCATTTTCGTTGCGCCTTCTCCCGGTACATCCGCCGATCCGCTCTGGCGAGCAGCCGCTCGTAGGTCTCGCCATCATCAGGAAAGACCGCCGCACCGGCGCTCACGTTCAATGGAATCCGCCGGCCATCCTGGCCTTCGAACGCAATCGCGGCAACGGCATCCTGCAAGCGACGGCGTTGTTGTTCGGCCTCGTCGCGGCCGCCCGACACGAGCAGCACGACGAACTCGTCTCCGCCGTAGCGGACGCACACGTCGTAAGGGCGCGTGGTCTCACGCAGGGCGCGGGCGACCTCCTGCAAGGCGCGGTCGCCGGACAAATGCCCGTGCTGGTCGTTGATGCCTTTGAACTCGTCGAGATCGAGCAGTACCAGCGAGAATTGCGAGCCCGTGCGGCGAGCGCGGTCCAACTCGCGCGACACGTGCGACTGCAGCACCCGGGTGTTGGCCAGGCCGGTGAGGCCGTCTCGCATGGCTTCGTCGCACGCTTGCTCGAAGACCAGACTGTTCTGGACGACAGCGGCCGCCTGACGCGAGATTTCCTCGACGACGCGTCTATGGTCCTCGGTGTAACACCCGGCCTCCACGTGGTAGACCGCAATGGCCCCGATCGCTCGGTCGCCCACCGACAGCGGACAGACCAGTGCCGACTCGAGCGCTGTGCCGACTGCGACGTGACCCGCCGCCTGGAATTCCACGATCGCGACCCCGTTGACGAGCGGCCGGTTGTGGCGGGTGACCCATCCACTGAGACCGCAAGCCGTGCTTGATGATCGCGTTTTCGAGCAGGTGAGACTCGAGACCTGACGCGAACCGACACCGCAGCGTGTCGCTCTCGCCGCGCAGGAACAGGGCACACGACGAGAACGGCACGAGCGTGCTCAACTTCGAGCTGATCAGGGTCATCGTCTCGCTGACGCTGATACTCCGCCCCATAGCCTGAGCGATCTCGTAGAGCGTGTAGCTCTCGCGATTCGCTTGCGCGATTTCAGCAAAGGCATTCGCACCGTCCCGACGGGTGGCACCTTTCTGGTCGCGAGCGGAACCGCTCTCGTGACGGTCAGGTTTTTTCGCCGATTCGTCATCCGACGGCGGCGTCAGCAATGGGAGCAGCTCTGCGAAATGTCTGACCACCGTGGGATCCAGAGACTTTCCGGCCTCGTCCTGAAGAATCGTCAGCGCGGCGTCCTGGGACAGGGCGCGCCGATACGGGCGGTCCGACGTCACGGCATCGAACGTGTCCACGACAGCAAGGATTCGGGCACCGATGGGAATGTCGGTGCCGCGAAGGCCCGCCGGATAGCCCTGGCCATCCCAGCGCTCGTGGTGGCTTCGAATCAGCGGCGCGACCGGGCGGGGAAAGGCCACGGCACCGACAATCTCGGCGCCTACCTGCGCGTGCATCTGCATCTTCATGCGTTCGTGCGCGCTCAGCGGACCTGGCTTGGACAGGATGTGTTCGGGAACCGCAAGTTTTCCGATGTCGTGAAGCAGCGCCGCCGTCTCCACTGCCTGTGTATCCTGCTCGGACAGCTGGAGGCGGCGGGCGAGGCTTGCCGCGTAGTACTGCACCCGGTCGATGTGCGTGTTGCCGGCAGCATCTTTCGCCTGAATGGCTCGCGCGAGCACCTCGGTGCTCTCCCGATGAAGCTGGGTCCATTCGGCGACACGCCGCTGCTCGTCGGCGATCCGGTCGAGATAGATCCGATAGGTGCGATACGTCAGACAGAGAGGAAGCACCGCGAGGCTGGTCTGCCATTGTCCGACCTGGTGCCAGACTTCCACGGCGATGCCAGCGGCGACTGCGCCCACCACGTAGCTGGTGATACTCCAGAGGAAGTTGTCGTGCCAGACTTGAAAGACCGGCCGACGCGTGGCCAGCGCAAATGCGGTTGCGACTGCGGCGGAGTTCACGAAAAAGTAGGTCATCGCTGCGCTCATCAGCGCCTGCAATGACGCCACCTGACCATACGTCCCACCCAGCGCGACGTACACGCCTCCTGTGACCGCGACCGTCACCGCCAGGCTTGCCATGCTGAACAAGCGTCTTGTACGGCGCGTTTCGCTGCTTCATGCGAAACGTGCACTGGCTCCAGGCGCTGGCCATCGCAATCAGGATCGTGGGGCCGGGGCCCAGTAGCAGGAGCGCCGTGAAGTCGACGGCGTACGACAACGAGATGCAGGAACTGCCCACGCCGACCGGCAGATCCACTTTCACAGCGGAGCTGATTACGGACAGCGCGAGCAGCGTCACGAACAAGATCGGGCGCGGGAACTCGAGCGAGGGCAGCACGGCGGCGAGAATCCCCATCCCAAGCGCGATCACCCCGCAGACATACACGCGAGCAGCCAAAGGCAGGCGCATCACGGCATCACCTCCACCATTCCGGCGTCACCGCCGAGCAACCCTCCAGACTCTGCCAGACAATTGAACCCGAATCTGCCGCCACCACTCCCCAGGCGACGGTGTTTCCATCGATTGTGCCGACGAGCGAATTACCCCAGACGATGTTGTTGCCCCAGACGATGTTGTTCCCCCAGACGATGTTGTTGCCCCACACGATGTTGTTGCCCCAGACAATGTTGTTCCCCCACACGATGTTCTGCGCGAACGCCGGCTCATTCGCGTTCAGAATCGGTCCCGAACCGATGACGTTGCCCCAGACGATGTTCTGGCTCCAGGCGAACGTCTCGCCTTCGATCGTCGTCTCCGCCGCAACGTCGTCGGTCAGCCACGAGGACGAGACGTCACGTGATGGGTCGATCTTCGCCGCGAGATCGATGGCGCCTGCGGGGTTGACGACTCCGGCGCCTTGCGTCAGCCAGTCGTATGCCGCTCCGTGCTCATCGTGAGCCTTCAAGGCCGTGAACTGCAGAATCGCTTTGACCGCGGTGGGGGTCAGCGGAGGGGCGTTCGGAAAAGCCGTCCGGTTCGCCTCGACGATGAGTGCGAGCGTCCCGCTCACCACGCCGGCGGCCATGCTCGTCCCGCTTAGCCGGAGATATCTCTCCCCCACCTGCGACGCAGGGTTGCTCAGGTACAGCGAACTCGTCAGCGCCGCAACCGACACCATCGAGTGACCGGGCGCAACCAGATCCGGCTTCGCCGTCGCGTCGTACCAGGACGGTCCACGCGAGCTGTAGTTCGTGACCGTATCGTCGCTCCGCGTCGTCGTATCCGATGTCATGACGGCGCCGACGGCGATGGCTGACGGCGCGTTCGCGGGCGAGAGAATACCCGCGTAACCTGGCTGGGATGTCTCCGGGTTGACACCGTGATTGCCGGCGGACGTGACGACGTAAATGCCCGCGCGTGCAGCGGCCTCGACGGCCTGTACCAGAGGATCGGTTGCCGCAGGCTCGAAGATAGGGTGCCCGAGCGAAAGATTGATGATGTCGATGCCGAACCGCCCTTTATAAGTAGTCGCGTACTCGATCGCACTGATGACGTCGCTCGTCTTCCCTTCACCGTTTCCATCGAGCACCTTCAGTACGATCAAACGGGCCTTCGGTGCGAGGCCGCGGTATCGCTTCTGATACAGCGTGCCCTCGGCTGCAATCAGGCCCGCGACGTGGGTGCCGTGTCCGTAATCGTCGCTGGCCGTCTGATTTCCCCCTGACTGCGTGAAGTCATGGAACGTGACAATGCGATCGCCGAACTCGGGTCCCGGTTCCAGTCCCGAGTCGATCACGGCGACGCCGACGCGATTGCCGGTGGGACTCTGCACCGGTAGTCCCATCGTTGCGCGCAGCGTGTAGCTGGATGCCACGCTCTGATTCGCGCGCACGACCGCGTCGGTCGAGATAGACGAAACGGATGAAAGCTGGCTCAACGCACGGATTTGGCCGGCGGTGAGGGTCGCGGCCACTCCATCGATCGAGGCCAGCACGCGTGACACACCATCGCCCTGGCTGCGCAGCAGTGCGGCGAGCGCGACCGGATTGCGGTCCGTAACCCGGATGATGACTTGGTAACGGCTCCCGTCCTCGTGCAGTGCACGCCCGCTCAGGACGTGGTCGAGTTTCGGAAGGCGTTCGGGCGGTTGTGCGCTGGCTGGTGAAAACCAGCCCATCAAGGCGAGTTGGACGACGACAACGATAAGGTACCGGTGGAACTTAGGGAGCATGCCCGAGGCGCAACGCAATTGGCGCACCGAAGGTCAGGCCGAGAGTCAAGTAAGGTAGGTCCTCGCTAAGGCCAAGGTCTATCGGTAGTTAAAAGCGTAATCGCCGTTACGTTGTCGAAATACTTGCGCGAACTCGTCCGTATTTCATTGCGATATCGTCAGTGCAATAACGGAAATGAGATCGTTCCAGCACGACCGTATCGGATTTGTAAGATGATCCAAGATGGCGGATGACGGTTGCTCGAGCCAACCGTTAGTGGGCGCTTGCCCTGCTCGTCTGTGTGACTACAAGAGGCGCGCCCCAATTGAGCGTGGTCAGCGGACGGGGACTGACTCTTGGAGTTGGTGGGCTGGTCCATGAGCCAGGATCCCCCGGCTCCCCGGTACAACAACCGTGGCGGGGCGGCTGGTTCTCAAGCAACTGGGGCTGGAACTCGTGTCATCAATCATCATTGGCCTGACGATCGCGCTGGTCGCTCCCTCGCCTGCCGATCCACCATTCGATACACTCGCGATTCGTAACCCTGCCACTTGACGGTCCGGACGAGCGCGACGTCGGGGCGCTTGTCCAACGCCTCCACCAGCTTCTCGTAGACATCCTGCGAGCGATGGAATGCGCCGTGAACGATGATGGCGTCTACGTCGCGTCGCCGCAGCTCCGTCATCCCCGCATCGTCGGGAAACGTCGGCATCATCTCCAGCAGCGCCTGGTGGGATTGTGGGCTGAAGCCGCTGTAACCGTTCACCAGCTTGTGCCAGTGGAACGTCGAGAAATACATGTAGATGGGCTCGAGCGTGGTGTCGGGGTCGACGAACGGCAATTCGAAGATGACGCGAGTGGACGGCGGCAGGGCCTCGTACACGGGCGGTGGCGAAGGCCACACGTGCCGCAGTTTCACGGTCGTGCGATATTCGAGGAGGATGCCGGCCGCGACCGTGGCGAGCACAACCGTGACGAGCCAGCGGCGGCGCGAGAGCGTCGCGATGCGCGCCGCTCCGAAACCCACGAGAATAGACAGCGAGAGCCCGACCAGAATCGCCATACGAGCCGGCACGCGAAGTCCGCGATAGGGGAACGCGAACGTGTGGAGGAACGGATAGACGTATCCGTTGTAGCCAAGTGACGCATCGAACGCGAGCGCGAATCCGAGCGCGTAGGCGATGCGCGCTGCAGAGAGCGGCGGCCACAGTCCGATCAGCGCGATGAGCGCCGCAGCGAATCCCTGGAAGAGCTCGCGCTCAGGCGCGCCCAGCTTGAGCCTCCAGCTGGATAGGCCGAACATTACGTTGAGGTACGGAGCGGCCAGGTAGTTGCGCGGCGTCGCGCTGTATTGATGGATCTCCTCCAGCCTTCGCTCGCCTACGGCCTCCCGCGCCTGGAAGTAGGGGATCGTGAACGGGACGGTCAGCAGCAGCGCGAGGGCAACACCGGCGGCCAGCGGACGGATCGCCCGGATCGCGTTCGCGCGCCCGCCCCCGAGGACGATGATCGGGGCGACGACGGCGAGATAGGTGGCAAAAAAGATCCCGTAATAGAACGAGGATAGTGTCTGCAGCGTGAGAAACATGCCCGCGAGCAGGCCGTCTCGCAATCGGCCGTTTGCCACCGTCCGATGCACGGCCCAGAGGCACAAGGGCATCCATTGCGCCATCTGCAGCTCGACATGCGAATAGTGGAGAAAGCGATACGGCAGGAATGCGAATACGAGCCCTGCCAGCAGGGCGGCACCACCGTGGCGGGTCAGCGATCGCACGAGCACGAACATGCCGATGCCGGAGAGCACGAATCCCGACAGCAGCAACACGTTGTACGCGATGACCTGGTGCACGCCGGACCAGACGAGCGGTGCGACCGTCAGCGACGGCACGATCATCGCGTCGGAGAACGCGAGCGCGTTGCGGTCCGGATGGAAGATATTGGCGTCGAACAAGTGGAGGGGGTCGCGGGGCACCTGATGCGCCATCCAGGCGAGCCGCCAGGTTGATAGCAGCGGATCGCCGTACTCGGGCAGAACCGTCTGGCTGAGGAAGCGGACCTGCGGGTACGTCATCACGGCGGTCAGCGCCACGTACACGACTGCCGCAAGCACAAGCGCTCGAAATGAACTCCTCCACAGGCCCCTTCCCTCGGGCACGCCGATCAAAACGTCATCGTCTCGGAGCGGACCCGCCGCGCGGGCTGCGGAGCGGATCCATCGAGCGATCCTGAGTGGGAATGGACCCTGACGAACGAGGAGGTGCCGTACGAAGAGGATGATCGCCGCCCCTGCAACGAGCCGCCAGGGCGACGTGGCCGACACGCTCAGTTCGCCCAGGCGCAGCACGCCTCCCCCTGCCGTCGCTACGAACAGGGCGGCCATCAAGAGCGCACCGACGAGCGCATCAGCTGCCCCTGCCCAGCGTGGCAAGTAGCCTGGAGCGCGATCCACGACGATAGAGGCTACGTTGGGGACTCTCGCGCGTCAACCCCAGCAGCGCGTGTAACCAGAGCCCGCGTGAGCCATCCCTGCCACAGTCCTCGCATTACGGAAGTGAGAGAGGAGGGCCATGACCATGGCTCCTCGGCGACGAACACTCGCTGGATTCATCATCCTCGCGTTGGCTGTTCTTCCACGCGTTGCTCACGCGCAGGCAGCCGGCCCCGACGGCCGGCAAGGCTGGCCGACGGTCGATGCCCTTGCGCCGAGTACGAAAATCGTCGTGACGCTGAAAACCGGCGAGAAGTGGATCGGCGACTTCCGACGAGCCTCGACAGACGACGTGACCATTGCCGTCCGACCGAAAGGCCAACAGCCGGCCAAGGAGGAAACGCTGCCGAAGTCGCTCATCGCGACTGTCGCCACTGCCCCGGATCCCGTGTGGAACGGGGCGCTCGTCGGCGCCGCCGTCGGCACAGGCCTCGCGATGTGGGACTACCTCATCGATCCGAGCGAGCCTGGAAACGCCGCGATCTTCACGGTCGCGATTGGTCTCGGGACCGCGATCGGCGCTGGCATCGACGCCTTGGTGAACAGGCGCGGAAAGGTTCTCTACGCAGCGTCCCGCCAAACAGCGAGCATAACTGTCTCACCAAGCCTGGCGAGGGATCGGCGAGGCGTGCTTGTGTCCATTCGTTTCTGAGGGAGACTGCGGCTTCGTGACCGCCGGACCGTGCCGGCCATGTTGATTCGTCACACCGGCGTTGAACCATACACGACTTGCCCACTACCATGACTGGCTGGAGGGCTTCATGACCCAACTCGGCATGCTCCTCATGGGTTTCGCTCTCGCGACCGGCGTCTTTGCGCAGGCGTCGAAAGAGGCAACCGGCGCTGCCGCCCTGCAAGGCACCTGGGTGATTACGTCACTCGGCGGACAGACGATGACTGACGGCGCCCCCGAACTGAAGCTGACGTTCACCGGCGACAAGTATCATCAGACGCTGGGTGGTGAAGTGAACGAGCGCGGTACGATCAAGATCGACGCGTCGAAAAAACCGATGGCGATCGATCTCATCATCACGGAAGGTAGTGATGCCGGCAAGACCCAGCTTGGCGTGATCGAAGTGACCGGTGATACGATGCGGGCCAGCCTCGACACGCCGGGCGCCGGACAGCGACCCACTGATTTCACCGTCAAGGACGGCGTCATCGTGTTCGCCGGGAAGAGAAGCAAGACCTGAAAGGTGTGCGTGATGGTCAAAGCGCTGCTCTCGCTTCTCGTTGCGTTCGTGCTGATACCGCAACAGACGCCGGGTACGGCGGACGTGCTCGTACGCGTCGAGACCTCTTTCGGCAACATCGACCTGGCGATCGACGTCGAGCACGCGCCGGTCACGGCCGGCAACTTTCTGAAGTACGTTGACGGCGGTTTCTATGACGGCGGGCAGTTCCACCGCGCGACCCGCGCCGACAACTACAAGCCGAACCTTCCGAACAGGCCCCTGCTCGAGATCATCCAGGCCGACATCAATCCGGCGCGCAGCGAGGAACGATTCCCGGCGATTCCTCTCGAGCGCACGAGCAAGACCGGCCTGTCGCACGTGGTGGGGACCGTTTCCATGCCGCGCGGGCAGACCGCCGATTCGGCCAGGTCCGGCTTCGTCATCCACTTCAACGAACAGCCGTCGCTGAACTACGGCGGCATGCGGTTCGATGATGGCCAGGGCACCGCCGCGTTCGGGCGCGTCGTCGCGGGCATGGATGTCGCGCGGACGATTCAGCAGCAGCCGGTCACCGAACAGGCCCTCACCCCGCCGGTGACGATCACGCGGATCTACAGGGTCACGCGGCGCTAGTGTCCCGGATCTGAAGTTCTGAAACGAATTCGCCGTGCCTCTCGTACTTCGGGTACAAGGAGGCACGGATGGCCAAACGACGAGGACGCCCGACCGGTACGCGTGATCGATCAGCCCCAGCGAGCGGACGACGCTGGAGCAATGGGCGCGACGACGGACCACGGCGCAGGGCCTGGCGCAGCGCGCGCGGATCGTCTTGGCGTGCGCCGCGGGCCGGTCGAATTCGGCGATCGCGAGCGAGTTGCGGATCACGCGGCAGACGGTCGGGCGCTGGCGGCGGCGCTTCGTGCAGAAGCGCCTGGACGGGCTGGTCGATGAGCCGCGGCCCGGGCACGCCGCGCCGGCTCAGCGATGCGCAGGTGGAGCAAGTGATTACCGACACGCTGGAAACGACGCCGCGGGACGCGACCCACTGGAGCACCCGGACGCTGGCCAAGGAGCTCGGAGCTGAGTCACAGCCACGGTCGGCCGCATCTGGCGCGCCTTCGGCCTGCAGCCGCATCGCAGCGAGACGTTCAAGCTCTCGCGCGACCCGCTCTTCATCGACAAAGTGCGCGACATCGTCGGCCTCTATCTCGGCGCCGCCGGATCGGGCGCTTGGTGCTGAGCGTCGACGAAAAGAGTCAGATTCAAGCCCTGGACCGCACCGCGCCCGATTCTGCCGATGACGTTCGGCTCGCCCGAGCGCCGCACGCACGACTACCGCCGCCATGGCACGACGTCGCTGTTTGCGGCCCTCGATGTCGCCACCGGCAAGGTCATCGGCGAGTGTCATCGGCGGCATCGGAGTCAGGAGTTCCTGCAGTTCCTCGAGACGATCGACGCCCACGTGCCGGCGGACCTCGACGTCCATCTGATCCTCGACAACTACGGCACGCACAAGACCCCGCGCGTCCGGCGGCTGGTTCGTCCGGCATCCGCGGTTTCACCTCCACTTCACGCCGACCAGCGCCTCGTGGCTCAATCTCGTCGAGCGCTGGTTCGCGCTCCTGAGCCGAGAAGCAGATCAAGCGCGGCGCCCATCGCAGCGTCCGCGCGCTGGAGACGACCATTCGCGAGTACCTCGCGATCACCAACGAAGCGCCGACGCCCTTCGTGTGGACGAAAACGGCTGACGAGATCCTCGCCAAGGTGGCGGGATTTTGTCAGCGAATCTCTAATCCGGGACACTAGCGTGTGGCGCGCGGTCACCGATTCAGTGGGTGATGTTTCAGCGGCGCGGGTAACGCGTGCGGAAGTCTGGTTTATCGGTAGGGGTATACAGAGTGGCCTTACAGACGTGGCCAGAGATTGATTCGCGGGTTTACCTGTGGTATGTGGTGGTTGTTTTTTGCTCAGTTGGGTATCAGGATTGTGCAACGTGAGACACTTTGGGTTGATGTTATTGAGACGACTCACTACATGTAACTGACGCGCATGTGAGTCGACACGTGTATTATTTTTGTGTGGTTTGACGTTGGTGGTGAGTCGCTTGACTGTAGTTTTTCGGCTCATCGCACAGCTAGGATTGTTTGTTGCGATCTTCAGAAGCAGATTCTGCTGGATTACAGTGACCGGACCTACATCACCGGCTCAGTGCAGATGTATCCAAGCAGGGCGCAAGTGTTTCTGGCGTCTATCGCGTCCCTCAAAGCGGCGAAGCCAAGACCGCCGAATCTTCTGATCGAGACGACTACCATTCACACGGGCGAGCGAAGGAGTGCGTTCGGATTCACCGCGCGCCGCGTAGTCACGACTCGAAAAACTATTCCGCTCGATGCGGCTGCCGCAGTGGAGAGCGAGACCGAGATAGACGGCTGGTACATCGACCTCGAGTCGCAACCGGCTGTGGAACGATCGAACGCGACGGGCTTTCACGCAGTGGCGGTCGCGGGCAACCCCTCATCACCTTCCAGACTCCCCGTCTTCACGTTCAACGACATCGGCACTCCGGAGCGCGGCTATCCCATCGAAACGACGACGACCTGGCGAAACAGGACCGATTGCCTCCACCAGTGGCACGTCTCGCGATAGCGCGAACGCGGTGCGCAGGATAGTCACGCAGCTCTCGAGAGAGATCTCTCGATCCGGGCTATTTGAAATCCCACCCGGTTTCCGTGCAGCGGAAGGACGCCTCGCCGCACTCGCGGCTCATTGGAACCAGATCTGGCTGACGATGAAGGGACTGGTCGCCTACGTGTTCGAGCGAGCTGATTGATTGCGAAACGAGGGCAACACGGAAGATCCCCAAGGGACGAATGCGCCAAGTCGTCGGGATTCCGGGCCAGCGTGCCAGCCAGCTGCGGACTGGCGCACTCACCCGTTGACAGCGTTTGCGCGGAGGGAGCACGATCCCATCCTGATCGGTTCCCTCCGCGCCAGCGCCTGCGGGCCGGTCTGACAGGCAGGTGCGCTATGGCGCACGCGTTCAGGGTTTGTGCCGGCGTCGTGCTTTCGTTCGTGCTCGCCGCGTGTGGCAGTTCAGACTTCGACATCCTCGGTCCCACGCCACCCGACCAGGGCATCGTCATTTACATCCACGCCGATTTCGCGGGATCGTCTCAGGCGATCAACGTCGACGTCCGGGATCTGACAAGGGTTGAAGGGCCCTGTTCGGAGGGCCAGGAAGGAGAGGTTCCGACCTGGCGCGAGTGCGTGTCGTCGGTGCGCGTACTTCCCGGATGGTCGGCGACCCTCTATGAGGACGAGGACTTTGAAGGGAGAAGCATCACCATCACGTCCGACACGCCCAACCTGCGCGATCGTCCCGGACCCTGCGACGACAGCTTCAACGACTGCATCAGGTCCATTCGGGTCACTGCACAATAAGGAGGATGCCGGTTGAGTCATTTCCCCGCCTGCGAATCGTAGCCAGACAGCCGGCGCACCCAGACGTTCCGGAAGCGAACCGGATTGCCATGGTCCTGCAGCCTCAGGGGCAGTTCCGCCTCGTGCGGCGTGTACTTCGCGACATTCCGGTACACTGTCCGTCCGGCCAATTCCTTCCGGTTGTGCACGACGACGCCATTCCAGATGACCGTGGTGAAGGCGGGTTTGACGAGCTTCTCCCCGTCGAATCGAGGCGCCTCGAACACGATGTCGTAGGTCTGCCACTCGCCCGGCGGGCGCGCGGCGTTCACGAGCGGCGGCCAGTGGCCGTAGAGCGCTCCGGCCTGGCCGTCGGCGTAAGATGGATTGTTGTAGCTGTCGAGGACCTGCACTTCGTAGAAACCCATCAACATCACGCCGCTGTTCCCGCGTCCCTGACTGTTGGCGGTAATTTCCTTCGGCGTCGCCCACTCGATGTGCAACTGCACATCGCCGAAGCTCTCGCGCGTGACGAGCGGGCCCGGTCTTCGGCGTCACCTCGAAGTAGCCGTCGCGCACCACCCACTTCGGTTCGAGTGGCTGGTCCTGGTTGTTGACGTTCGACCACTTCGCGAGGCTCTTGCCGTCGAAAAGCACGATGGCATCTGATGGCGGCGCGCCGGGGCTCGCGCCAGGCGTCACGACGAGCGGATGCGGCCGCGCGACGTCGTGCACGTGATACGGCAGGCCAGGAAGCATTGGCGTGTCGGTGAAACCGAGGTCTCCCGGTTTTGGGGGCGGCGGACTGCTTTGGGCTGACGCCGGTGGCGTAGCCTGCTGCGCGTTCACGAACGCGACCCCGGTTGCCGCGATGGTCGAGAGGGCCAAGATGATCGCTAGCCGTTTGAGTGGGTTGTAGGGGGTCATCACGTGTTCTCCAGATACCAGTTGGCGGGATCTTAGACGAGAGGCTCCCCAACCCCCAAGCGGGCTCGGCCGCGTCGATGTCTGGGCCGACATCTGTTCGCTTGCGCACGATCAAAAGCTCTCTGCATCTTGACAAGTCAGAATCGAAGTAAATAGGCGCAACGACATCGATTCGAGAGGATCAATCGAATGCGCAGACTGTCGGCAGTTGTCATCGCAACCCTGGGCCTGCTCGCCGCCGAGCTCGGCGCGGACAACTGGCCGCACTGGCGCGGGCCGTCGGCTTCAGGCGTGTCTGCCGAGGCAAAGCTCCCCGTCCGATGGAGTGACACCGAGAACATTGCCTGGAAGTCACCCGTCAACGGCCTGGGTATTTCCTCGCCCATCGTCTGGGGCAACCTCGTCATCGTCACGTCGCAGGCAGGAAGCGGAACCGTGCGCCCTGGGCCCTCGGCTGGTGCAGGCCGGCGACCCGCTCGAGGCGGGCGAGCGGCCCCTGTCTGGCGCGGCGGCTGGTGGCGTGGACAAAGTCACGTTCCTGGTCACCGCACTCGATCGGACCAGCGGCAAGAACGCATGGGAGTTCACGCTTCCAGCCGAAGGCCCGCTTCCCTCCGTTCATGAGAAGCACAACCTCGCCTCGCCGAGTCCGGTGACCGATGGCGAGCGTATCTATGCCTGGTTCGCGACGGGCCAGATAGCCGCGATCGATCTCTCTGGGAAACTCGTCTGGAAGAAACATCTGGGTGCAGAGTACGGACCCTTCGAGATCAATTGGGGTCACGGCAGCTCGCCTGTGGTCTACAAGGATCAGCTGATCCTTCTGTGCTATCACCAGCCCGCGTCCTACTTGCTGTCGCTCGACGCGCGGACGGGCCGCGTGCGGTGGAAAGTCGATGCTCCAGCCGGCGTCACGTCGTACAGCACTCCCCTCGTCGTCGAGTCGGGCGGGAAAGCCGAGATCGTGGTGAACTCGAGCATCGGGGTCAGCGGCCACGATGCTCGCCACCGGCGAGCGGCTGTGGCACTTCGAAGAAGCCAACCGCTTCCCCATTCCATCACCCGTCTTCGACGGCAGCCTCATCTACTTGAGCCGCGGGTACAGGAGCAGCCCGTTCATGGCAATCCGCCCAGGGGGAAAGGGAGATCTGGCCGCGAGCAACATCGCGTGGAAGGTCTCGTCAGGAGCGCCGTACATCTCGTCGGTCGTCTACTACGACGGGCTGATCTACATGACCGGCGACGTCGGCGTGCTCACGGTGGCTGACGGAAAGACGGGCGAGCGCGTTTACCAGGAGCGAATCGGCGGCGTCTATACGGCATCGCCGGTGGCCGGCGACGGGAAGGTTTATCTCGTCAGCGAGGACGGCGAGACGATCGTCCTCGCTGCCGGGCGCACCCCGCGCGTTCTCGAACGCAACAAGCTGAAGGCACGGCAGCTTGCATCGCCGGCCATCGCTGGCGGACGGCTCTTCATTCGATCGGACGATGCGGTGTACGCGATTGGCAAGTGAACGACGCGGACCCGTTGGATCGATTCTGCACGCGGTCAACGCCTCGGACGCTTGATCAATACGCCTGCGACCTCCTCCAGGATTCGCACTGCGACCCTGCGTCGATCCGAAGTTGACCCCGGCCGCCGGCCCACCCGTTCATCCGACGGCTCTCGTTCCTCACCGGCCTGGATCAAACGTGCGGTCACGCGCCGCGCGAACATGAAACGTTCCTGCCAGTAGGAATCGTCCAGCGTGTCACGCCGCACGCGCCCGTATCGCTTGCTGGCTTCGATCATGGTGCCGCGGCCTTCGTATATCCCGACATGACTGACCAGCGATCTGCGGGTGTCTGTCGAAAAGAACAGCAGATCGCCCCGGCGCAGGCGGTTTCCGGCGGGGCCGCCAGCCTGCGACTGGTTGATGGCGCGCCGCGGAAGGTCGATTCCAAACTGTCCGAATACATACTGGGTGAGCCCCGAACAGTCGAACGAGTCAGGGCCTTCGGCGCCCCAGACGTAGGGCCGGCCGATCATCCTTGCGGCCAGATCGACCGCATCCTGGGCGAACGCCGGCGCAGGAAAGAGCAAGAGCGACAACGGTATTGCACACGAAGTCCTTCGAAGCATCGGGGGCCACCTTCGACGTCGTGGCAAGGCTGGTCAGGGATCGTGCAGCGGCGTTGGGCAAGACCAGCGCCAACGCGAACGCCGCCAAGGATCCGGTGTTGCGCGCTCGCGCGCTGGATGAGCTGTCGTCTCCTGAAGACGTCGATGTACACAAAAACTGCCAACAGGGTCAGACTGGAGTCAGACACGGGGAGACGCGGGTCAGACACAGGCCTAACATCGAAAGCTATCGACCGGGCCCTCCCGCCAGGAACCCGTGTTCCACTCCCCCGGCATCGAGAAAGCTGCCCACGATCGGTCCGCGGTTGTTGATCGCCAGCGAGCCGAAAGCCGGCTGTCCGCCCGGGAAATCGACCGTGGCTAATTCTTCATCGCGAAGCCGATAACCTGCGGCGCTGGTACAGGTGGGACGGCCAGCGTGACCTGAAGGATCCTTTCGGCTGGCTGCGCCTCCCCTCCTTCTCGGCAGGCTCCGCGGGTGTTATATTCGCGCCCGCCACATGCTGGGGCTCTTTTATCCCTACGGCATCTTTCTTCAAGCCATCGCAATCATGCATTTTGTCCGCCGCAGGCCGGATGCCTTCTGGCTCTGGGTCATCCTGATCGGCGGCGGCCTCGGCGCCCTCGTCTACATCGTCGCGGAGGTCATCCCGGACGTTGGCCTGCTGCGCGGGGCGTTTCAAGTGTTCCCGCGGCGGAAGCGAATCAAGGAGCTCGAGGCCACGGTTCTCGACAATCCCTCGATCGGCAACTACGAAGAGCTCGGCGACCTGTATCTGGACGACAACCAGTACAAGAAGGCCCGCGAATGCTTCGACCGGGTCATCTCGCCGCGAACCGATTCGGCGGATCCCTATTACCGGCGAGCGCTTGCCGCTCTTGCTCTGGAGGATTTCGATGCGGCGGCCGCCGACCTGACAAAGGTCATGTCGATCGATCCGAAGTACGATTACCACCGTTCGGCAGGACTGCTCGCGCACACACTCGGGAAGCTCGGTCGGAATGAGGAAGCGGCGACGCTGTTTGCCGATGTGACGACTGTCTCCACGCTGTCGGAAACCCAGTGCAACTACGCCAGTTTCCTCGCCGCGACCGGCCATCCTGACGAGGCCCGGGAGTGGGCCCAGCGAGTTCTCTCGAAGAAGCTCACGATGCCGTCCTATCTGCGCCGTCGCGAGCGTCCCTGGTTTCGCAAGGCGCAGGCACTCATCAAGCGCTTACCAGCGGCGAAAAGCTGATCGTTATGGCTTGCGCGCCGCGTGCATCTGCTGGCGGCGCGTCACATACTCTCGCGCCGAGACCAGGTCAGTGACGATCTCCGGCGCCGCCCACACGGCCAGCGCCGGCCCTTCCCCGCCCGCGTCTGCGGCGAGGACGACGTTCCACGTCACGCGATCCGGGCGATAGAACAGGCTCCACTTCCAGCCCGCGTACGCCGAGAGATCCACGGTGAACTCGACCCAGCCGTCGCGAGCGGTCAGAACCTTCTCGGCCAGACCTTCATAGATGCGATGATCGCTGATTCCGATGCGAAAGCGCGCAGGTGCGGGTGAAGCTCCGGCGGTGGGGGGCGCAAGGGCTGCGGATGTGCGCAGCACTCCGCGGCGTGGTAACGGAAAGCTCCAGGTGACACGGCTGGGAACCGGCATGACGAGTGACGGCCGTGCGACGCCGGCAATCTCGTAAGCTGGCGCCTCGACGCCCGGAACGGGCCGCTGCTCCGCGCGATCGAATTCGTTGAGGAGGTCGATGACTCGTACGGGAACCCCGGGCACCGATTGGGAACAGGCGGCCGGCAACAACAGACTCGCGACGGCGAGGGTGTGCAAGAGCCTCGCTCTCGCACTCGTCATCCTCTTTCTCGCATCGGTTGCGCGATTCTACCATCGCGATACGGGCTTCACTGCGCTCATCGGCTTCCCCGCCGGCGATCATTTCGAATCACCTGCGCTGCACGGGGTTCCGCATTACGAGTACCCGATCTGGGCCAGCTACGACGGTCAGTTCTACGCGCAACGCGCGTTCGATCCACTGCTGCGTGACCCGAACATCGATCACGCGATGGACTCGGCGCCGTTCCGCGCGCGCCGCGTGCTCTTCAGCTGGACCGCGTATGCGCTCGGGCTCGGGCGGCCGGCGTGGATTCTCGAAGCGTATGCGCTGCAGAACGTCATCTGCTGGTTGATTCTGGCCGTCCTGTTGACCATCTGGGTCGCCCCTGCCTCGAGCCGGGGTCTTGCGCTCTGGACGGCCTGTCTCTTTTCACATGGACTCATGTGGTCGGTGCGATTCTCGCTTCTCGACGGACCAAGCCTGGTGCTGATCGCGTGGGCGGTCGCCGCTGCCGAACGCGGACGGGCACTGCTCTCCGCCGGGATCGTCGGCGTCGCGGGACTCGGGCGCGAGACGAACGTCCTCGGGGCATTCGCTCAGCCGATACCCAGGGATCGTCGCTCCATCGCACGGTTTGCGCTCTGTCTCGTCCTGACCGCTCTCCCTCTCGTGGTGTGGTACGACTATCTGCGCTCGATCTATCGCTCGACGCTGATGACCAGCGTGAGCTCGTTCGTCGTGACGGGCACCGGGCTGATCAGCGGATGGCGGCAGGTCGTCTCAGCGGTCTGGCAGATCGGTCTGTTTACCGGTCACGGGCTGTTTCTGTGTTTGCTGGCCTCCCTCGCGGTGCAGGCCATCTACCTGCTCGTGCGGCGCGAGTCGGGTCAACCGTGGTGGCGGGTGGCTACTGCGTACGCCGTCATGATGGTGTTCCTGCACCCAACGCTCGTCGACCCCGTTACCGGCGCCATCACGCGCGTGATGCTGCCGTTGACGGTGGGGTTCAATGTTCTCCTGACGCGTGAGCAGCGTCCCAGCCGATTCTGGCCGTGGTTCATCGCCGGCAATCTTCATTTGATTCCCGCGTTACGAGTCATGCCGCTTATTCCGTGGTGATCGGGTACGAAGCTCACGCTCAGCGCTACGCTTTCCTCGCATGAAACACCGCACGATCGCGACGGAACGCCAGGTCCATCCGATCCTTGCCTCGCAGCTGATGCGAAACGGCCCGCGCTGCCCGGTACAGCGCCGAGCGCTGAGGGCTCACCGTTTCGACCTGGCGGAACCCAACGCTCTGCAGCATGGCCTCGACCGCCGGGACATTTGGTCCCCACCAGTTCGTGGGGTCGTTGTTCAGCTCGCGAGTCGGGTAGAACGCCGCCGCCGGCCGCCGGACGCCGACCATGTCGACGACCGTTTCCAGGATCAGGAGATCGCGGGCAACCGAGGCGACGCGTTCGAGCGCGAGGAGCGGATGCGGGAGATGGTAGAGAACTCCAAGGAAGAGCACGACGTCGAAGGTGCCGACCCGCTCGGGCGAGAGGTCCATGACGTCGATGTCGACGTCTTCCACTCTCGATCGCAGCGCCTCACGCGCGAGCGTGAAGCCCGCCTTCGTCCCCCACCCGTACCGTGCCATGAGTAGTAGTCAGCGGCGACGACACGCGAGGCGCCGCGGCGCTCGGCTTCGAACGAGAAGAACCCGTCCCATGCGCCGATGTCGAGAACGGTTCGACCGTTGAGCGAGGCGGGAAGATTGAGTCGCGCGAGACGGTACGGCGTGTCGTCGGCGCCGTTGGTCACGACACCGTTTCCAAGATCGATGCTGTGATACCACCGGACTGCGGCAACCCGGGAGCGCAAATCCTCTATCGGCATACGGGCATTCATTGTGTGCCGAAGTGCGTACGCCACCAAGATCAAGAGCTTTCGCAGGGATCGCAGAGAGCGGAGAACGCAGAGGCACCGCGAAACGGGGCGTCGCAGGCCTGCTTAGGAGGTCCCGTTGGCTGATGTCTGGTGAATGCGAGCTTCTTGGATACCGTTCTCTGCCCTCTGCGCTCTCTGCGTGAGCTCTTGATCTTGGCACCCGTCACCAGCGTGAACGGTGAATGTCGCGGGGTCGGGCCCTTCGGCCCGACAATCAGGGTTCAGACACTGGAAGGGTTGTGGTGTCTTCCTGCTCAGAGGACTTCTCGTCGACCAGTTTCCACTCCGACGTCGCACGTCTCGGTGCAGCGGTGATGGCCTAGTCCTTCGAGTTGACGCGCGGTCAGCACCTCGGCCTCCTCACGCGTCGCCGCGCTGCCGACGAGACGCGTGGGCTCGTCGCGGGCAGTGATTGCCGCGCCGAAGGCGTGCTCTTCTGACTGCAGGATGTGTTCAGCCACGATATCGCCGTGGCTCCGCGTCCACTGACGGGGCTTGAAGCGCGCCACCGGCGCCAGGTGCTTGCGCGATTCCCAGTCCGCGGCCATTGCGAAGGCTTCAGAGCCCGAGTAAACGGGAATGCACTCGAAGTCGACGAGGTCGGCCCACTCCGCGATCCACGCGTCCAGCGACTTCTGATCCGGCGCCTCCATGACCTGGAAGCACCGAGAGAAGTCGGTGTCGACCCAACTGTTCACGTAATGCACGTCCTCCGGCATCATCCGCCCGCGCCGCCGAAGACGATCGTAGATTTGCGCCGCCTGTCCCGTCCGGTACCGTTCGATCACGACAAACAACATGAAGACCCCCGAGAATGAAGCATCGGCTTTGCGGCCCAAGCGTACGACAGTCCCGGGCTGCAACTTCATTCCTTCGCTGGTTGAGCTTCAGAAGACGCGGGCGTGCTGGCGTCGTGGTAGTCGAATAGTCGAGGCGCACGTTCCCGGGCGTGCGCCTCCAAATTCAGATGGGACGATTGGATCTAGACGGCGACGGCGAGCGTACGCTTCTCGCGTGCGGGCATCTCGACTTCCGCCGAGACCTGCGCACCCTCGGCAATGACCAGCACCGGAGCCGTCAACTGGCCCTCGACCACGGCCGTGCTGCGGATCTCGAGACGCGACGACGCCGCGATGATGCCATCCACTTCGCCCGATACGAGCACCGAGCCGGCGGAGATGTCGCCGGTCACCTGAGACCCCGCGGCGAGCGTCAGCACGCGGTTTCCAAGCTTGATGCTGCCTTCCACTCGACCTGCGATCACGAGGTCTTCGTTGCCGGTAATCTCGCCCTTGATAACGATCGACTGTCCGTTGGCCATTAAGCCTCCCGCGCGCGCGTTACGGCAAACGTCATTCCACGGGCCGGGTTTCTCGATCGTGAAGGGTTTGCGGGAGGTTGACGTGCCGCGACCCGCGTCGCGGCACCCGAAATCTGTTCAGCCGATTACAGCTTTGCATGCCGCGACGCCGCGTGTGCGTCCGCCTGTGCAGGAACTACCAGCGTGGCTCACGTCGTCCACCGCCGCCGACCACCACCGCCAGGCCGTCGGCCGCCGCCACCTCCGCCGCCCCCGCGGAAGCCGCCGCCTCCGCCCGTTGCCTGCGGCCGCGCCTCGTTGACGTTGATCGCGCGCCCACCGACTTCGGTACTGATGAAACTTCTCGATCGCCTGCTGCGCCGCTTCGTCACTTTCCATCTCGACGAAAGCGAAGCCACGCGCGCGGCCTGTGGCCTGATCGCGCATCACGCGCACGGACTCGACTGTCCCCGCCTGGCTGAACAGATCTTCGAGTTCCTGCTCGCCGGTGGTAAAGGGCAGGTTGCCAACGAACAATTTGCGGCCCATAACTGAAACTCCTCTTGTAACGACGTCTCGCAACGATTGGGAAAGCTTCAGCGGTCGGAATCGGAAGGCGCAGAGCGGGGCTCGTCGGCTCGAAGCGAGGGCAGAAGCTGCGCTAAGCCTAGCGCGGGTGGGTTGCCGGACGCAAATAGCGTGCGCGGGGTACGACTGGGGGGTTATGCGCCTCTGGCCTGCCGCCACTCTTCCTGCTCGCAGAGCTCTCGGGCGCGCTCGAATGCGGCTCTGACGGATTCGGACGTCTCCTTCAGCAGGAGCTCGTCCCCCCGAAAAACCTGCAAGGAACCAGCGGACTGCTCGTCACGAAATTCGCAGGTGAACGGACCGCAACGCCAACCAATGACGATTCGATTCATCACGCGTGGCGTTGCAAGTTCGAAACCGTCACGTAACCACTTGAAAGCTCAACGTGCCACCGCCCGGAAATGCGCCGAATCCGGCGCAAATGTTACGAAAACGTCCCTGACCTTTCATTGACCGCCGGAACGATTCAGGCCGACAACCCAAACTAGTTCCTGCTGGTGGGTGACTTTCGTAGGTAAGATCGGACTGTGAAGTATCCTCCACGATTCTGCCGTCGAGCCGGCGTAGTCTTCGCGTTGCTGGTCGCCGCGGGAGCTCTGGCGTGCGACGACGGAGGCGGAGCGGGCCCGATTGGTCCAGGTGGGGGCGGCGCGGTGCCTTTCCCTCTGACAGGCACGTGGTCTGGAGCAGCCACCGACGCGATAGGCCAGTTTCAAATGACGCTGACCCTCGTGCAGTCCGGGGTCAATGTGACCGGCACGATGCGCGGAACGTCCGCGGTGGGAGCGCCCATCTATAACAACGGGACGGTCACCGGCCAGGCAACCACGAACACATTCATCTTCACGATCAACGTGCCGCGCGGCGGAATCGTCGACGCGCCAGACTGCTCGGCGTCCTTCGCCGGAACAACCAACGATCTGCTCGCGACGAGCATGGCAGGCACCTACACGGGCGGCGACACGTGCGGAAACACGTTCGTCGGCGGCCGTTTTCAATTGATCAAGCAGTAGCTGACGCGGCGGTCAGACGTCGAGTCGCGCGCCCTGTGCGCGAGCCGGGGTAAGGGCACCGGCCTGTCGGCTCATCCTTGCGGTGATGAACGCGAGATAGATGTAGCCGATGGCGTCCGCGACGCCGGTGGCACCGGTGAGTCGTGTCGCGGCGACGGCGACAGCGAGAGTAAGAGGAATCAATCCGATCCGCACGGCTGGGGAGCCTCCGGCCTGGCACAACCGCAAGACTCCTGCCCTGAGCCAGACGATTCACAAGCGTCATGAATTCAATAAGTTACAGGAGGCGTACGTCGGAAAAGTCTCCCTGGGTGGCGACTAAGGTCATCGCGTGTGGAAGCAGTTTCCACCCGTGTTGGTCGATTGGATGCACACCACCAGGTCACGACACACCAGCGGCGGCACGCGACCACGGTGCGAACATCGCCGCGGCGTGAAGACTCAGCAGATCCCGAGTCGTTGAGTGAATCTTCGGTTCGACGCGACGAATGACTGCACGGCCAAAGAGGTGCGGTCGATTCGCGGCAACACGCTGTCCACACCTGCTGGACTTGGGACCCAGCTGGATGTAGCCTTCAATCACGGTTATCGATGCTGCTCTCCAGGCTCACCGCGATCGCTCGCGTTCAGCGTCTGCTATTCCTGACGCTCGCCTGCGCGTTCAGCGCCGCCGCGCGTTGAGATCGACGCCCAATCGCCCGGCCGTCCAGCGAATCTCGTAACCGTCCAGCTCGCGCGCGAAGGTGACGTCTCGATCGTCACGCTCGAGGCCGATGGCCCACTTCCCGAGCCGACGTTTGGCGTCGCTCACGATCCATTTCGTTTCTACGTGGACTTCCCCAACGTCGCACCGGAATCGCGCGGCGTGATGAATTCGACCGATCCCCTCGTTGTGCGCGTCCGCGTCGCGATGTACAGCACGGAGCCGCTGGTGTCACGGGTCGTTCTCGATCTGAAGCGCGAGATGCCGATTCGCGTGGATACGGACGGCCGCGGTGCGGGACGAATCCGGATCCTCGTCGGCATGCACAAGGTGACGACAGCTGCGAGAACGACGACCCCTGCGCAGGCGTCCGTGCCGCCTGTCCCCGCTCTGCCAGTGTCGCCGCCAGCTTCTGTGACGACTGCGCCGGCACCGCCCGTTCAGGCGCCGCCGCCCGAAAAACCTCCGACGACGTCCCCGGCACCCCAACCAAAACCTCAGGCGCCGCCGGTTCAGACACCGCCGACCGGCCCAGCCGACCCGCCGGCCCAGACCCCTGCGGTGACACCGGTGGCACCGCCGCCGCCACCACCGAAGCCGAACGAACCGGTGACGCCGACGCCAGGCGGCACGTCCGGAACGCCGCCGCCTCCGCCCGGCTTCAATCCGCTTGCGACGCCGTCACCCGGCAGCAGCCAAGCCACAGCGTGGTGATGACCGCTACCGAACGCTCATCGACGGTCCGCTGGAGCAGCTCCGCGCACTTCGACCGCTGCTCGCCTCAATCGATCTGCTGAAAACCGACGCGCTGCCTGGCGTCCCTGCCGCTATCGAGCGAGCGGAGTCGATCCGGCAGTCGCTGGCAGCGGTGAAGCCGCCGCCAGATAAGGGTCCAACGCACGACATGCTCCTGCAGTCCTGCACACTCGCGCAGCGCGCGCTGAAACTTCGCGCCACCGGCGGGGATCAGGCGATGATGCGCAACGCGGGCTCAGCCGCCGCAGGCGCACTGCTGCTGCTCGACCGCGTCTGTATCGAGCTCGGTTGCGACACGTCGGCGGTCAAGCGCTAAGCGGCACATGTAGAAGGACTTCCGCTAGCAGCATCGCAATATCGGTTGCGGGTCGTGTTACCCTCAAGACTCCGATTCGAACCACGCCGTCGGCCCTTCGGGGATCCTGCGAACGACGGCATATATGCGGGATGCCATTGAATCTGCGCGAACCCCGTTTGCCGCACAAACCAGCTGTCTACGGCTTCGGACTCATCGCCGTCGCGCTCGCACTGTGGCTCGAGATCATCATCGCGCCGCGCGCCCCGCTTGCTCGCCCTGACACCCCTGTCGCTCGCCGCAGCCCTTACGGCCTGGTACGGTGGCTTCACGGCCGGCGGTGTGGCGCTCCTCGTTGCTGCTGCGGGCGTCGATTTCCTGCTGCTCGAACCGGGCTCGTTCCTGAGTTTTGGTGGCTGGGATCGAGGGCTTGCCGTCGGTCTTTATCTCGCGAGCTGGCTGGTCTTTTCAGTGCTGGTCGAGCGCGGATACCGGCAAGGCCGGGTCGATCGCGAAACTCGTGTGAGTGCCGAGCGTCAGGCACGCCAGGCGAATCGGATCTCGGAGCTCACGGCTGCCCTCGGTCAGGCGCGAACGCCATCGCTCGTGATTGAAGCCTCGCTTCAGGAGCCACTGCATGCCCTGGGTGCGGAAACGGGCGTCGTGTTCCTGACGGGCGGCGATGGCCAACATCTCGAAGTCGTGCGATCGGTCGCCTTCAAGCAGGACGATCCGGAACGATTGAAGGCACTGATGGGAACGGCGCGCAATCCGGTCTCGGATGCGATCGACCGAGCGGCGCCGGTCATCCTGGACACGCGCGCGAGGCTTCTGGCCGAGTACCCTGGTCTCCCGGCCGACCTGTATCCGTCGAACTCGTGCGCGACGGTCGCTGTTCCATTCGTCATCGGCAACCGCGCGGTCGGTGCGGTTCGCCTCGACTTCCGCCGCGACCGTCAGTTCTCCGCAGAGGATCGTGAGTATCTGCTCGTGCTCGGCAAGCGCACCGCTCAGGCCCTCGACCGCACGTGGCAGGACCGAGACGGCACAGCGGGCGCGCGTCGAAGCGGAAAGCCTGCGCGCGCGCGCGGATCAGGAGCTCGCCGAACGGCAGAAGGTCGAGCTCGCGCTGCGGGCGAGCGAGGGCCGCTATCGGGCGCTCGCGGCGCGCACGAGCCGGTTGCACGGGCTGACCGCCGGCCTCTCCGAGTCGGTCACGATGCATGCCGTCGCGCAGGCGATCGTGCATCAAGGCAAGATCGTCGTCGGGGCGACCACCGGCGATGTGACGCTGCTGGTCGAGAACGGGACGCAGTTCGAAACACTCTTCTCCGAGAGTGCCCGCGAACAGGATGGTGGCCCGAGCCGCTTTCCGGCGGAGACGGGGTACTGCGCCACGCAGGCGGTGCAAACGGGCCGTGGCGTGTTCATCGGCTCGTTCAACGAGTGGCAGGAACATTATTGGCGCTCGGCATCGATTGCCGCGGACGGCGGGTTCGTTTCGTCGGCGACGCTGCCGCTGATGATCGAGGGCACGCCGATCGGCGTGCTGGCGTTCCATTTCACGGTTCCGGTGAACTTCGACGAGAGCTACCGTGCGCTGCTGCTCTCGGTCGCCCAGCACTGTGCGCAGGCGCTCGATCGCGCCAGGCTCTACGAGTCGGCGCAGCGGGCGCGGTCGGAAGCCGAGGCGGCCAATCGCCTGAAGGACGAGTTCGTCTCGATCGTCTCGCACGAGCTGCGGACGCCGCTGAATGCGATGCTCGGCTGGACGTCGATGCTTCAGCGCGGGTCGCTGGATCCCGCGGTTGCCGCACGCGCGCTGCAGTCTATCCACGACAACGCCACGCGCCAGACGCGCCTCATCGACGAGCTCCTCGACTTCTCGCGGATCGTCGGCGGCCGCGCGCGCCTCGAGCTCGAGGAGATCGACCTTCGCGATCTGATTCGCGGTGTCGTCGAGTCGATGATCCCGTCGGCGGCGGCGCACGGGATCGAGCTGCAGCTGTCGGTCATCCCCGCGGTGACGGTCATCGGCGACCTGCGCCGGCTCGAACAGGTGTTCTTCAACCTGCTCGGCAACGCGTTGAAGTTCACACCGAAGAACGGACGGGTGACGATTGATACGCGCCTCGTCGACCGTTCGGTCGAGATCCGGGTGATCGATTCGGGGGTGGGCATCGAACCCGAGTTCCTGCCCTTCGTCTTCGATCGCTTCCGTCAGGCCGACAGCACCACCACGCGGAGTCACGGCGGCCTCGGGCTCGGCCTCTCCATCGCGCGGCAGCTCGTCGAGGCGCACAAGGGCACGATCGCCGTGGAAAGCGAGGGGCGCGATCGCGGGTCGAGCTTCATCGTTCGCCTTCCTGTCGCGGGCCAGCGGCCGGAACGCCCGACGGGCCAGCCTGCAGCGGAACAGCTCGAAACCGCCGCCCATGCGGCGCCGCGCCTCGACGGTATTCGCGTGCTGGTGGTGGACGACGAGCCGGACACCCGGGAAATCATGGCCCACACGCTCGAAGGGTGCGGAGCGACGGTGACGCTCGCCGGGTACGGCCAGCGACGCCCTCAGCATCCTCGAGGATCGAGAGATGGACGTGCTGCTCGCCGATATCGCGATGCCTGGAGAGGATGGCTACGCGCTCATCCGGCGCGTGCGGGCATCAGGCGAAGGCCGCGTCGCCACCATTCCTGCCGCCGCGGTGACGGCGCATGCGCGGGACGAGGAGAAGCGCCAGGCGCTCACGGCCGGCTTCCAGATGCACCTCGCGAAACCGTTCGAGCCCGCCCAGCTCGCGCGAGCGGTGGAAACGCTGGTGCGCGGCACCTCGGTCGTGCACTGACCGCGTAGGCACCTACCGGCGCGGCTGCTGCCGCGCCCGCTTGCGCGCATACAGTTCCTGATCCGCTTCTTCGAGCAACTGCTGGATCGTCTGGCACCGATCGGGATCGAAGCGGCTGATCCCGACGCTGATCGACAGCTTGTAGGGGCGTCTTGCCTCAGCGTTGTTGCGATCGATGGCGTCCTGCAGGCGTTGCAGCAGCAGCGACGCATTGTCACTCCCGGCTTCGAGCGGAAATGCCGTGAACTCGTCGCCTCCCAGACGCGCGATGATGTCGGCGCTCCGGTAGGTCTTGCGCAAGACCGCCGCCGCCTCGACCAGCGCCAGGTCGCCCGTCAAGTGCCCGTATTCGTCGTTGATCTGCTTGAGCTCGTCGACATCGGCAAAGATCAGCAGCAGCTCGCGCTTGCGGCGCCGCGCCAGCGCCAGGTGACGCTCGGCCAGCGTCATGAAGCCGCGCCGGTTGTAGACGCCCGTCAGGTCGTCGATGAGTGAGAGGTTGCGAAGCGCCTCCTCCATCTGCTTCTGCGCCGTGATGTCGATCATGCTGCCCATCACCGCCGGAGCGCCCGCATAGGTGGTGCCCAGGCCGCGGACGTCGAGCGTGATGATCTGACCGTCTTTGCGAACAGCACGCACGGCATACTTGACTGCGGCCACTTCGCCCGCGAGACGTTGCCTCATCTTCTCGCGAACGATCTCGCGATCCCCGGCCTCGATGACATCGAGGACGGATGGCAGTTGAAGCAACTCCTCACGTGAATACCCGAAGAAATCGGCCAGGGTCTGATTCGCGTACACCAGACGATCGTTCTGAATCAGGTAGAGACCGGTGAGAGATTCCTCGACCAGTAGCCGAAACGTTTCCAGTGGGAGCAGGCCCCCATCCATGTGCACCATGCGAGAATCCTCTCGAGGACGGAACGGACCAATCAGGATACACTACTGATCCGTTCGCCTCTCGACTCTGATCAGCGGCTCGAAGACCCGTGAGCCCCTGCACTCCGGACACTTCCCAGGCTTGGACAACCTCGTTTGATCGAAGACGAATCCGCACTTTTGCACCGGGCCGGCTCGACAATGACTACGTGCCCGGCTGCCCGCGCCGAGGTGATCATGTGCTGGAGATCGTTCTCCATGTCGCGGCGGTCGAGCCTGAGCTCGCGCGCCAGGCTGGAGGCCGTCCGCGGCTCTGACGAGACGAGATCCAACAAATGCCTCCGGAACGCCACTCATCATTATCGCCTGCCAGGCCCCACACGATCGTCGTCGGCGCAGGTGCGGCGGGGCTCGCCACCACGATCTTCCTGCGGCGCCAGAACCCACAGGCTCGAGTGCTGGTTCTCGATGGCGCCAGGCGTCCGGGGGCGAAGATTCTGGTCAGCGGGGGGTCGCGCTGCAATGTCACGAACACCGTCGTCTCGGACACCGATTTCCAGGGTGGCCCCCGGTCGATCGTCCGGCGCATCCTTCGCGCGCTGACGGTTGCCGACACCGTCACGTTCTTTCGCGAGATTGGCGTGCCTCTGCACGAGGAGCCCGGCGGCAAGCTCTTTCCCGACACCAACCGGTCCCGCGACGTCCTCAACGCCCTGTTGACGGAGCTCGCGCGGAGCGGTGGTCAGCTGGCCGCAGAGCACCGTGTTTCGAGCATCGAGCGTGATGGAGACGGATTCCGCCTCTCGACATCTCAGGGCGTGTTCAGCAGTCAGTCGGTCGTCCTGGCCACTGGTGGTCTGTCGCTGCCCAAGTCGGGCAGCGACGGCGCCGGCTATGCGTTCGCGCGCGCCCTCGGACACTCGATCGTCGAGCCCACACCTGCCCTC
Organism: uncultured Acidobacteriota bacterium; assembly: GCA_963710415.1. Lineage (GTDB taxonomy): Bacteria > Acidobacteriota > Vicinamibacteria > Vicinamibacterales > 2-12-FULL-66-21 > CAVQAH01. The sequence continues at coordinate 38,672 of CAVQAH010000010.1, forward strand.
GTTCCATTGCTCCTTGACGACGGGTTTCACGCTGGGCTGAGCGGAATCGCTCAGGACGTCACGCTCGATCTCTGGGTGGCTGGCAAGCGTGTGCACAGCATCGCGGGGGCCCTGCTCTGGACGCATTTCGGGGTCAGCGGGCCAGCCGTGCTCGATGCGTCTCGGTTCTGGCTGCGGGCGCGAGTCGAGCATCACGAGATGACCATCACGGCCCGGCTCTGCGGCGGTCTGGACGACGAGTCGCTGGATGCGCGTCTGCGAGTACTTGCCGCAACGAATCCACGCGCGTCGCTGCATATCGCGCTCTCGAAGATGTTGCCTGCAGCGGTTGCGGGCGCGGTGCTCGACGCGCTCGGACTCGGCCGCGCCGCCCCACTCGCCCACCTCACGCGCGAGGATCGCCGCCGCCTGTCCCTGTCGCTGTCGGCGTGGCCGCTGCGGATCCGCGACTCGCGCGGCTACGGCTACGCAGAGGTCACCGCCGGCGGGATTCCCCTGACCGAGATCGATCCTGCGACGATGGAATCGCGCACCTGCCCGGGACTGTATCTAACCGGCGAGATTCTCGACGCGGACGGACGCATCGGCGGCTTCAACTTTCAGTGGGCGTGGTGCACGGCGTACATTGCCGGCCGGGCGCTGGCGCAGACGGATCGCCGTCGATCGATACGTGACCGCCTCGTGCGGTCTCATGCTCACAGGCAGGCCAAGCAGCCTGTGCCCGTCAGCGTCGGTAAACGCGCGGGTGGCCAGCGACTGGCCGGTGCGCGCGCGGCTCACGATGTCGTTGAAGAGCGGCGAGGTCCGAAGGCCATCGAGGAACGGCGTCGTTTCCAGGCCGCGCACGGACGAGAGGCCGGCATCGACGGCACGCGCGAGCAGGGCGAGCGCAGCGGATTCTTCTTTGAGCTGCGTTGCGAGCCTGCGCCCAGTAGTACCAGCCTTCAGGATCGGAAAACGTCGGCAGCCCAATCAGTTGGTGCAGGGCCGCCCTGCCCATTTCGTGGTCTCCTTCCAGGATGCCCAGCCCCGCGTCGAGCACCAGCCGCAGATTGTCGTTGCCACTCATGCGTGCCTTTGCCGAGTGGCAGAGCGAGGCCGCCTCCTCGGTGCGGCCCATGGCCATCAGCGACATGACGGTCAGGTACGGTGGAGAGTCGATGTCCGTTTCGATGGCCCGCCCGTACTGGCCGTTCATGAAATACGTGTGCGCGACGCTCGTCCGGATCGCCGGATCGAGCCGCTTCGCGCGTTCGTACGCCGCAATGGAGGCGTTGAGGAGTCCCGCATACCGGCAGGCATGCACAAGTCCCGCATACAGGTCCGGCTCGCTCGTTCGCTCGCGTACGCGTCCGAGCAGGCGCACGACCGCCTGCAGCGCGCGTCCCGAGTCGACCTCGGCATACGTGTACAGGTTATGCGCGAGCGACAAGCTCGGGGTTGATCTTGAACGCCCGCTGGAACGCTTCCTCCGCCTGCGCCAGGCATGCCTCGCCGTCAGGCAGCCTGCCGTACTTGCCCATGAGCCGCAGGCAGCGGCCGAGCCGCGCCCAGGCCGGCGCATACGACGGATCGGCTTCGACCGCCCGCAGATACATCTCACGCGCGGTCGTCCATTGCGCCGACGACTCGCTCAGACGGTTCGCCTGCAGGTAGCTCGCGTAGGCCTCAGGGTTCGCCGGCACGTCCTGACGGAGCTGTCGTTGATCGCGATTCGACAACGGCACGGCGAGCGCGGCCACGACCTCCGAGCAGATCGAATCCTGAATGCTGAAGAGGTCGTCGAGCGGCGCCTGCATCGCGTGCGACCAGCGGACCGTGCCCGACGGCACCTCGATCAACTGGACGCTGACTCTCAGCTGCCCTCCCGCATGGAGGAGGGAGCCGGTGACGACGGCGTCCACGTTGGCGTCTGTCGCAATGACCCGGAGATCGAGTTGATCGGCGGAGAATCTCGCGGCGGTCAGGCTCGAACGCACGACAAGCGAGCCGAGACCCGTCAGCGAGACGGTAATCGCATCGGGCAGGCTGAACGCGAGGAAATCGATCGCCGGATCCGCTCGCAGCAGCTTGAACGGCAGCACGACGAGGCGCGTCGTTGCCCTGGCGACAATGCCGCTACCCACATCGTCCCGCGAGAGGCACGCCCGGAGATCGCGCGCCATGTCGTCGGCCGACTGATACCGATCGTCCGGCGCCTTGGCCATCGCGCGCTGAATGACCCGATCGATCTCGACGACCGCCAGCGACCCGACCAGTGCCGGCGGCTGCTCGTTGATGACCGCATGCAACAGCTCGATGGCCGACGCGCCGTTGAATGCCGGGCGGCCGCTGAGCATCTCGAACAGCAATGCGCCGGCCGTGAAGATGTCGGCGCGGAAGTCCACTTCCGATCCGCGCGCCTGCTCGGGCGCCATGTACCGCGGTGTGCCGAGCAATACACCAGGAAGCGTCAGCGATGTGGCGTCGGCGTCGAGCGAGACGGGGCGCGCCAGGCCGAAATCCAGCAGCTTCAACCCGTGGACGCTGAGGAACACGTTCGACGGCTTGAGATCGCGGTGCACGATCCCGCGGGCGTGCAGCGCGCCGAGCGCGGACAGTATCGACAAGGCGAGCCCGATCGCCTCCGGCGGCGGAATGGCTCCGCGCTCGAGCCTGGCCGCGAGAGACTCGCCCTCGAGCAATTCCATCACCAGGAAGGGACTGCCCTCGTGCTCGCCGATCTCGTGGAGGGGACAGATGTGCGGATGGCTGACGGCGGCTGCCGCCCGCGCCTCGCGGAGGAGACGATCCCGCATCTGCGGATCGGACGGCGGGCAGGATCGTCTTGAGCGCGACCGATCGCTGGAGCCGCTCGTCGACCGCTTCGTAGACGATGCCCATGCCGCCGCGGCCGATCTGCCGGACGATCCGGTAATGTCCAACGCGGCCTGACATCGGCGATGATTCTCGCACAAGAACCGTACTTCGCTGGTCGCCTGGCGAACGATGTCCGCGCTGCTAGGGCAGCGAAGCGATGAGGAATTCTGTCAAGCGGTGCAGTGGGTACGGCAGACCAATCAGCCAGACGACGAATGGGAAGACCGCCGCGGCGGTGAGATAGCGTACGAGCGCGGATGATTCGGTCGGAAGCACATTCGGCTCGCCGACCAGACGACGGACGCGCGCCTCGAGCTGCGCCGCTTCGTGGAACGTGCTCCACACAGGCGAGGTATAGGAAGTCGCCGTTTGCTGGCTGAGGCGCGCCACTTTCACGAGCGCCGACGCGAGATGCGTGGCGCGCATTTCGTCCCCGCGCACGGCGAGAGCGTCCGCTCGACACTCGGCCTCGGCGCGCCATCGTGCCTCGAGGTCTCGCGCGGCAGCGGTGAAACCGAACACGTCCGGCGCGCAGAACGCCGCGCAGCGCTTCAGGTTGTCCCAGCAGCTGCGATGCGCCAGTTCGTGAGCCACGGCCACTTCCAGTTCCGCATCGGACAGAGCGGCCCTCGCGCTGGCGCCGACGAGAATGCGTGTGCGAAAGACTCCAGCCAGAGAAACGCCGTTGAGGCCCTTGACCTCCAGCATCTCGGGATCGGCGCGGTGACTCGCGGCGATGGTGTAGCCACTCAGCGACGCCGACGCTCGTGCCACCGACAGGAGGCGCAGACCTGAGCGCAACAGAAGCACGCCGCTCACCGCCGCGAGCGACGACAGCACCAGACCGAAGACTTCGTCGGACTCGGCCGGTTCGTAGAGCAGGTGACCCGGAAGAATGATCAGCGCCACGACGACCGCGGAGACGACGGACGGAAGCAGGCGAAGCGTCAGCAGCCCCTCGGGCCCGAGCCGGCCGCCCGCCATGCGCCGTGTCAGAAGCCAGGCCACGGCCGACACCACGACGTTCACCGCGGCAAACCACGCGAGCGTCATCATGATCGAGGAGACGACCAGCCTCATACCTGACCCCGCTTCAGCCGCTGACGCTTGTCGCGAATGAGCCGCTCCAGTTCCTCGAGCAGGTTGTTGTCCCCGTCGGCCACCGCGTCGACCAGATTGGACAGAACCGGCGTGGCGCTTCCACCGGCGAGCAGGTCCTTGAGAAGACCACTGGTGACGTTCACTTCCAGCTCGTGCTTCGCCAGCGAGGCGGTGTAGACGAACGCCCGCCCCTCGCGGCGCCGCTGGACGTAACCTTTCTTATAGAGACGGTCGAGTGTGGTCATGACCGTCGTGTACGCGACCGGTCTGGCCAGGAGCGCCTGAACGTCTTTCACGGCGACGTCCGCGCCGCGCCAGACGATCTCCATGACGGCGGTTTCCAGATGTCCCAGACGCCCGGTGAGCACACCGCCCTCCCCGCGCCAGAACCCCGCATTGAAAAGCCGTTTCATCATTGGGAGACAACACTATAGCGTGACTTGCCAGGACGTGGCCAGCGTGGGCGGTCGGATCCGTCGAGCCCCGAGTCCCGAGCCCGGCTAATTCACCCGGTCAGCTCAGATCGGCCGGGAACTCCACTGGCACCTCGCGCGGCTCCTGACGCTCCTCGCCGCGTTCGTCCCAGACGTCGGACTCGGCGATGGCGCGGATCTCCGGGCGGTTGATCGCTTCACGGACCAGGTCGGCTCGGGGATCGACGAAGCCCCATTCACGCACATCGATCATGAAGCTGAAACGCGAGATGAGCGGGCCGCGCGTGTAGTCGATGTCCTCTATCCCTTCTCCTGTATCGGTGCGGGCGCGCTCGAGGAGCTTGTCCATGACCCAGGCCGGGACGTTGCTGCGATACCCCGGGTAGACATAGTTGAACATCAGCAGCTGCGCCAGCAGCAACGGCCAGTGCTCGCCGACCCTGCTCACGAGCCGCTCCCAATCGAGCGTGTCGCCGCGGCACAGGATCAGGTGAACGACGTCGGACATGTCGTGACGGTGGCGCTCACCGATGAACAGGCGGTGCCAGATCAGTTCTTCTGGCGGTGCGATGCGCACAGGCGTAGCCGCCAGGATTCCGGGACGGCTGCTCTCGATCCACCCGTCGTCTACTTGCGCGACGCCGTTGCCCATGCCGTAGATCAGATCGACGAAGTGCTCGCCTATCGTGGCCTTGGCGAGCCAATGAGGATCCTCGAGACGGGTCACGAATCCCGCGGCCTTCAGCGCACGCGCCGCGGGCACCACCGCTGCGGGCTGAAAGAACAGATCGAGGTCCTTGGTCTTTCGATAGATGCCGGTGTGTTCGTAAATGGCGTAGGCGCCGGCGACGACGTAAGGAATGTCGGCGGCATTGACGGCCTCGAGCGCACGCCGATAGATGTCCCGCTCTTCTTCAGGAATCCAGAAATCTCCGTGCGTGAGAGACTTCCGTTCCTCGGGTGTGAGCCGGCGCGGCCGGCGGCTCTTCAGATTCGGCACAGGCACCTCATGAACAACCGCCGGGATTCGCGAGCGCCCCCTGACTATGACTTACGACCGAGAGCAACACTCGCGCCAGTCCAGGTTAGAAGCCGCAAACTGCCGCCCGTAGCGGCTCAGCTCACGCTCTTCCACAGCGCGCGCCCCACGAAGAACGGCCCAAGCCTATCAAGATAGAGCGCGGTCTGCTGCGTATTCCGCATGGCCTGGACAAGTGCCGACAGCGGAAAGAGGTCCTTCCCGATCAGCCCGATGACGAAGTCATTGTCGTCGCGATCGAGACCGTGGCACGCGAGCCGGATGTCGTGCACGTAGTCCGCCGCGCCGAACGTCATGCCAATCGCCCCATGCTCGCTCAGGATAGCCCGCTGTTGGTCCAATGGCAGCTGCGCGAATCGTCCGCTCCGCCGCAGCGGATACCAAATCGCCCAGGGCCAGGCCGTGTTAAGAACTGTCCGCGTCGGCCGGTGGATGAGCGTGTCGGCGAGATCGGGTTCGTAGCCGAGCGCGTATGTCCGGCCGAACATCGCGTACTGCGGCTTCAGCTCGAGGCTGCTGAAAGGCCCGGAGGTCAGGAGCGGCCTGACCGTGTCCATGAAATGGTTGGGGCTCGTCGAAAACGTGAGGACCGCGATGCCAAGCGGGTCATTCAAATCCTCGTAGAGGACCGCCGGCACTCCCGATGCGGACAGATATGCGACAGCCGCGGCGGTATTTCGACACTCGCCCGAACCCAGTGATTTGAATGAACAGCCGTTCGTCGGATCGCTGCGGCGTGCCCCCCTTCAGCCCGCCCTTTTCACTGAGATCGGGAGGCGTGAGGCGCGCTCGCCCAGTCGGCTTCTCGTCGGTTGCCATCTGGGGATTCTATTACGAGCGTTCACATGGGGGTTCACGACGGGGGTTCACACGGGGGTTCACGACGGGGGTTCACGACGGGGGTTCATACACGAAGGTTCACCACGACGGTTCACCCGTCTGAACCGTCGTGTGAACCCCCGTCTGATTGACGTTAGCGACACGGCTTCAGTACGCTAGACAGACACGTCACATGACCACCGATCACCGTCAGGCCGCGAAGGCCCTGGTTGAAACGATCATTTCTCAACTGAAGGCGAGTGCCCAGCCGGCTGCTGTGGGTTCGCTCGTCGAGGAATGCGAGGCACTTGTGCGCGCGATTGGAGCCTTTCACATGGAAGGCATCCGATTTCGCATGTTCAATGTCGACCGCCAGCTGGCGAGGACGGATCTCGCACTTCCCGCTGAGGTGCGTTCGCTCTTCGCAGACGCTCGTCACGAGCTCGAGGCGGCCGGCTTCCACACGCGATCTCACCAGGCTCCGACGTAACCATCGCGGAACATCGATTGCACTCCCTGAGGCGGTTCTCAGCGCAGTCAGGAGGTGCCACTGATGGCTCAAGAGCTGAAAGGCCGCAAGGTCGCGGCGTTGGTCGAAGACGGTTTCGAAGCAGTCGAGCTGATCCAGCCGAGGGCTGCACTCGAGGCAGCGGGCGCAACGGTTCACGTCGTCTCGCCACAACGCCATCACGTCAAGAGTTGGAAGCACACGGACTGGGGTGAGGAAACCCCGGTCGATCGCTCGCTGGACACCGCATCGCCGGACGATTACGACGCGCTCCTGCTGCCTGGCGGAGTGATCAGTCCGGACAAGCTCCGAATCAACGAGAAAGCCGTGCAGTTCGTTCGCGCGTTCGTGACCGTGGGCAAGCCCATTGCGGCGATCTGTCACGGCCCATGGACGCTCATCGATGCCGGCGCGGTCGAAGGGCGCAAAATGACATCCTGGCCAAGCCTGCGATGCGATCTGCGAAACGCTGGCGCGCTGTGGGTGGACCAGGAGGTCGTGGTCGACCACGGGCTGGTGACCTCGCGAAAGCCTGACGACATCCCCGCGTTCAACGCCCGGATGATCGAAGAATTCGCGGAAGGCCGCCACGTTCCGGCCGGGGTGAGCCGGACAACTTCCTCCCGCCGCTGAACCGGCACGGCCATGCCGAGATGCGCTACAATAGAGTGCAAAGGGACAGCCGCAGGGGCTGTCCCTTTTCGTCTGTCTGTCGAACGCTGAACACCGGAAACTGACCAGCATGCTGACCCATCTGTGCGACCTCGATGCGCTCGACGCGGCGATCGAGGAGTCCCGCGTCCGGCCCGTTCTCCTCTTCAAGCACAGCCGCACGTGCGGAATCAGCCACGAGGCGCTCGACGCCCTCCACGAGTTGGTGGAGCAAGGGTCCGCCGAGGGGGCTGCCTACAAGGTGATTACGGTCCAGAGCCACCGTCACATCTCTGAGCTGGCCGAACGCCGGCTGGGGGTTCGTCACGAAACTCCGCAGGCGATCCTCTTGAAAGATGGAAAGCCCGTCTGGAAGGCGTCGCATTTCCGAATCACCACTGAAGCGCTGACGCAGGCGCTGAATTCCTGAGCGCTCAGCGATCGGGCCACAGCCAGGCCGCTCCCCTCACACCGCTCGCGTCTCCATGGAGAGCCGGAACGATTCCGGTCACCACTCGGTCCGAAAACACGTAGGGCTCCCACAACTTCATGACGTGCGTCGGGAGGCCGGGGATCTTCGACAGCCCTCCGCCCAGCACCACGACGTCCGGATCGATGACATTGAGGATCGCCGCGAGCGCGCGCGCCATCCGGTGATGGTATCGGGCGAGCGTTGCAATCGCCGCTCGATCGCCGGCCCCCGCGCGCGCGACGATCGTGACAGGGTTCAGGTTTTCTCCGGTGAACTGCTCGTGATCGCGCGCAAGCCCCGGTCCTGACAAGAACGTCTCGATGCATCCCGTGCGACCGCAGTAACACGCAGCCCCGGGCCACTCACCGGGCTCTGGCCAGGGCAACGGGTTGTGTCCCCACTCCCCGGCGATCGCGTTGGCGCCGATGAGGACGCGGCCGTCGACGACGACGCCGCCGCCGGTGCCGGTGCCGAGGATCACTCCGAAGACGATGGGGCGACCGGCCGCGGCGCCGTCGCTCGCTTCCGACAGCGCGAAGCAGTTCGCGTCGTTGGCGATGCGCACGGGCCTCTCGAGCCGTCGTTCGAGGTCTTCTTGCAGCGGGCGCCCATTCAACCAGATCGAGTTGGCATTCTTGACGAGACCAGTGGCCGGCGAGATCACGCCAGGAATCCCCACGCCCACGTGAGCCTGCCCTGCCGCGAGTTCTGCCTCGGCGACCAGCGCGACCACCGTATCAACCGTCGCGTCGTAGTCGCCTCGCGGCGTCGGCACGCGCCGGCGGAAGCGCGCCGCGCCATCGCTTCCCAGCGCGATGGCCTCGATCTTCGTGCCGCCCAGATCAATGCCGATGCGCACGGCCACGGCTATGAGCGAATTCGATCACATCGATCGCGGCGCCCTCCGGTTCGAGCGCGCGAAGCTCGGGAACACCGGCGGCGGGATCCGGACTCGGGAGCCCGTTGCGATTGAACCACACGGCCGGGATGCCGGCCGCACGAGCGCCTTCGACGTCAGCAGCCCAGGAGTCTCCGACCATGACGGCATCCTCCGCGCTCACCTCGAGACGGGCGAGCGCCACGCGAAAGATGTAGCGGATCCGGCTTGACGACACCCACTTCCTCCGAGACGACCAGCGCATCGACGAAGGTGTCGAGCCCGCAATGCTTCATCTTGTCCTGCTGTTCTGCCAGCAGGTTGTTGGACACGACGCCGACTTTCACACGCGGTCGCAACGCGGACAGCAATGCGGCCGCACCGCTGACCGCCCGGCGCGTCCGAACGTAGCACTCACGGTAGATGCGCGCGCCCTCGTCGGGCGAACAGTCGGACGCGTCCGCGGCTTCGAACAGTCTGCGGAACCGCTCCCTCCGTGCGGTATCGAGATCGAGCTCGCCAGACATCACTCGTTGATGCAGCGCTTCGAGCAACGTCGCGTGCACCCGTTCGAACTCGGAGAATGTTACAGATCTGAAACGCTCGTGGGACCGGTACACGGCCGCGAGCGCATCGCGCGCGCAGGATCCGTGGTCGAACAGCGTGTCGTCGAGATCGAAGAGAACGGCCCGAAGCATGGGGTGTGTCGGCAGCGGCGGCCCCGTAAACGCGTGATAAACTGAAGTGGATGCCTGTGTCTGGAATCGTGATCGCCGCGTCGAATCTGATGCCCTCTCTGCGCGACCGCCTCTCCGATGAGGGCGAGCTTCTCGCGTTTGCCGACACCGAACCAATCCAGGCGCTGCAGGCGATCCTGGAGCACGTGCCCAACCTGATCGTGCTCGAGCGGCTGTTTGCGGCGACGCCCCGAGGCGCGGCCCTCATCAATCGCATCAAGACGGATCCGCAACTGATGCGCGCTGAGGTCCGTGTGATGTCGCACACCGGAGACTACACGCGCGTAGTCCGCCCCGCCTCGGTCGAATCGGTCTCATCGTCGGCGACCACGGCCGCGGCCGGCGGTCGCGACAGCGGCACACAGACCCTCGACGCGCCGGCGGCGATCGAAGAAGCGCCGCGCCAGCTGGATTGGCATGGCACGCGTCGCGCTCCGCGCTATCGCTTCCGTTCCGGCGTCGAAGTCCAGCTCGATGGCAATGCCGCCGCTGTCATCGATCTCTCGGTGATCGGCGCGCAGGTCATCTCCGCGACTATCCTCCGGCCGAATCAGCGCGTGCGCATCAGCGTGCCGACCGATGACTTCGTGATGCGCTTCCGTGGCGCGGTGGCCTGGGCGAAGTTCGAGCTGCCGAAGCCGGCCGAACCACCACGCTACCGGGCTGGCATCGAGTTCCTCGACGCCGACACGACAGCGATGGACGAATACTGCAGCCGCCACAAACTCTAACGAGTCAGGATCATTTCGTCACGAGTTCGTGCAGGAAGATGCCCTCGCGAATGATCGTGTCTTCACGCGCCGAGCCGGTCGACACAATCGCTGCCGGTACGCCGGTCACTTCCTCGAGCCGCGCGATATAGGCCCTCGCTTCTCGCGGCAGATCGTCGAATCGCCGAACGTTTTTCGTCGGGTTCGTCCACCCCGGGAGCGTTTCGTAGACCGCCTCGCAGGCGGCGAGCTGCGCCAGGTCGCCTGGAAGCTCTGTGAGCGTCGGCTCCGTGACAGCGATACGCCGTGCAGAGCTGAATCTCCGGCAGCCCGTCGAGCACGTCCAGCTTCGTCAGCGCCAGGCCGTCGAGGCCGTTGACGCGGACTGCGTATCTGACCGCTACCGCGTCGTACCATCCGCATCGGCGCGGACGGCCGGTCACCGCGCCGAACTCCTGCCCCGTTTCTCGCAGACGGTTGCCGATCTCGCCCGTGAGTTCGGTTGGAAGCGGACCCTCGCCGACGCGAGTCGTATAAGCCTTTGCCACGCCGAGCACCTTGTCGATCGCTCGCGGCCCGACCCCCAGCCCCGTGCACACGCCGCCGATCGTCGCGTTGGACGAGGTCACATAGGGATAGGTGCCGTGATCGATGTCGAGCAGCGTGCCCTGGGCACCTTCGAACATGATCGACCGCCCGGCCTGCCGCGCGCGCGCCAGGAACAGCGACACGTCCGTCACCGAGGGCCCCATCCGCTTCCACGCGCGACCGAGCTCCTGCAGCACCTGGTCGGCGTCCATGGTGGACTCGGGGATCAGCTTGTTACGCGCGTCGACGTTGTGACGCACGGCGTCAGCGAGCGAGAGGGGTCGGCGAGGTCGCCAACGCGAATGCCTCGACGCGCCACCTTGTCTTCATACGCCGGGCCAATGCCCCGCTTCGTCGTCCCAATCGCTCTCTCGCCGCGTCGCGCTTCACTCAGCAGATCGAGATCCTTGTGGTACGGAAGGATCACGTGGGCCTTGTCGCTGATGAGCAGCCGATCGCCGATCTCGATACCTGCCGCGGCGAGCTCGTCGATCTCGGCGAACAGCGCCTGCGGATCGACGACGACGCCGTTGCCGATGACGCAGGTGATGCCATGGTGGAGGATTCCGGAGGGCAACAGCCGCAGCACGAACTTGCGGCCGTTGGCGTAGACCGTGTGCCCGGCGTTGTGACCGCCCTGATATCGGGCGACGATCTGAAAATTCGGTGTGAGAAGGTCGACGATCTTGCCTTTGCCTTCGTCACCCCACTGTGCGCCGAGTACGGCAATGTTCATACATGAAGTATTCTACCTTCTTGCGCGCGCAACAAATCTCCCGATGATCCTTCTCGACGGCGCCTCGCTGACGCTCGAACAACTCGTCGCGGTTGCCGACGACGGGGCTGAGGTGGGTCTCGCACCGGCGGCGGTACAACTCGTCGAGAACGCGCGGGCGGTCGTCGATCGCGACGCCGAGGGCGACACGCCAGTGTACGGAGTCAATACGGGCTTCGGCGCCCTGGCGGAGACCACAATCCCTCGCACCGCGCTCGCTGCCCTGCAACTGAATCTGGTGCGCAGTCACGCCGCCGGCGTGGGCGATCCATTGCCGGTACGGGCGGTGCGCGCCTCGATGCTGTTGCGTGCCAACGTGTTGGCCAAGGGCTACTCCGGCATCCGGCGCTCGACACTCGAGCACCTGATCGCGCTGCTGAATCGCCGGGTGCATCCGCGCGTCCCCAGCCGGGGGTCCGTGGGCGCGAGCGGTGACCTGGCTCCGCTCGCACATCTCGCCCTGGTCCTGGTCGGCGAAGGTGAAGCGACCGTCGGCGATGATCGATCCATCCGGTCCGGGCTCGAGGCGTTGTCGGCGGCCGGGTCTGCGGCCGATCACGCTCGCGCCGAAGGAAGGGCTGGCGCTGATCAACGGCACGCAGCCGTCTGCAGCAGTGGCGTCGCTTACGCTCACCGGCGCCGAACGTCTCGCGCGTGCGGCCGACATCACGGTGGCGTTGTCGATAGATGGGCTGCGCGGCTCGATACGGCCGTTCGATCCTCGCATTCACGACGCGCGTCCGTATCCGGGCCAGGTGACGTCCGCTGCCAACATCCGCATGCTGCTCGAGGGCAGCGGGATCAACAAATCGCACGAGCACTGCGGCCGGGTCCAGGATGCCTATTCGCTTCGGTGTGCGGCCCAGGTGCACGGTGCGGCGCGGGATGCGCTCGCGTTCATTCGTCAGACGCTGAGTATCGAGGCGAACGCGGCGACCGACAACCCGATGGTCTTCACAAAAGGTCGCGATGAAGGAGAAGTCATCTCTGGGGGCAACTTTCACGGTGCGCCGGTGGCTGTGGCCTCCGATCTTCTGGTCATCGCGCTCGCGCAGCTCGCCACGATCAGCGAGCGGCGGTCGGATCGGCTCGTCAACCCGGTGCTCAGCGAGCTGCCGGCCTTCCTGACGAAGCATAGCGGCCTGCAGTCCGGCTACATGATGGCGCAGGTGACCGCGGCGGCGCTGGCATCTGAAATCAAAACGCTTGCCCATCCGGCAAGCGTCGACACGATTCCCACATCAGCGAATCGCGAAGACCACGTGAGCATGAGCATGGGCGCCGCACTGAAGGCGGCCAACGCGCTCGAGCTCGCGCGACGCGTGGTCGCGATCGAGATGCTGTTTGCGTGCCAAGCGATCGACCTCCTCGCGCCGCTCGAGACCTCGGCGCCGCTCCGCCGCGTGCACGCACGCGTGCGCGAGATCGTGCCAACGCTCGCCGACGATCGTCCACCGGCTCCCGACATCGAAGCGATCGCATCGTTGATCGCGAGCGGGTCACTCGAACGCGCGTGCGCGTCAGAAGTCAAGTAAGAAATTTTTCAATTTCAAATTGACAACGCGCTCGTACGTTTTTAGATTGCTTCCTTCAGTGCGCGTGCTCGAACCGTCAGACGGACTCGAGACCCCAATCGCGCCGATCGAATCATGAGCATCCTCAGCCGCCATGTCAGCGCCCCGCGAGGCGCGACACTTTCCTGCAAGGGATGGCCGCAAGAGGCGGCACTCAGGATGTTGATGAACAATCTCGATCCCGAAGTGGCCGAACGTCCGGACGATCTGATCGTCTACGGCGGATCCGGCCGCGCCGCGCGCAGCTGGGCGGCGTTCGACGCGATCGTTACCACGCTGCGCCGCCTCGAACACGACGAGACGCTCGTCGTACAGTCGGGCAAGCCGGTTGCGGTGTTTCGCACGCATCCGTGGGCGCCGCGGGTCCTCATCGCCAACTCGTTGCTCGTGCCCGCCTGGGCCACCTGGGAACATTTCCGCGACCTCGAAGACCGCGGCCTCACGATGTACGGGCAGATGACGGCCGGCAGCTGGATCTACATCGGGACGCAAGGGATCCTGCAGGGCACTTACGAGACGCTCGCGGAGATGGCCCGCCGTCATTTCGGCGGCAGCCTGGCCGGGCGTCTGGTCGTCACCGCCGGCCTCGGCGGCATGGGCGGCGCGCAACCGCTGGCCGTGACGATGAACGGCGGGGTCGCGCTGGTGGTCGAAGTCGATCCGGCGCGGATTGAGCGACGGCTGGCGACCCGCTACGTCGACGAGCGGACGAACAACCTCGACACCGCGCTGGCGACGATCGACGAGTGGCGGCGGAAGAAGGTGGCGCGCTCGATCGCGCTCGAAGGCAACGCCGCCGACATCCTGCCCGAACTCGTGCGCCGCGGCGTGACGCCCGACGCGCTCACCGACCAGACCTCCGCGCACGACGCCTTGAACGGCTACGTCCCCAATGGGATGAGCCTCGCCGATGCAGAGGCCCTGCGCCGAACCGATCCCGACGGCTACGTGCGGCGGTCGATGGCCGCGATGGCCGCACACGTCCGCGCAATGCTGGCACTGCAGCGCCGCGGCGCCATCACCTTCGACTACGGCAACAACATCCGCGCGCAGGCCGTCAAGGCGGGCGTCGACGCGGCGTTCGACATTCCCGGATTCGTACCCGAATACATTCGACCGCTGTTCTGCCAGGGCAAGGGCCCCTTCCGTTGGGCGGCTCTGTCCGGAGATCCCGCCGACATCCACGCGACCGATGAGCTCGCGCTGGAGATGTTCAAAGAGGATGATGCTCTGGTGCGCTGGATCCGTCTCGCTCGCGAGCGCGTGGCGTTCCAGGGGCTGCCGGCAAGAATCTTCTGGCTCGGATACGGTGAACGCGCCCGGTTCGGCCTCGCGATCAATGATCTCGTCCGCCGCGGTGTCGTGAAGGCGCCGATCGTGATCGGCCGCGATCATCTGGATACGGGATCGGTGGCGTCTCCGAATCGGGAAACCGAGGGCATGCGCGACGGCAGCGACGCCATCGCTGATTGGCCGGTGCTCAACGCGCTCCTCAACACGTCGTCTGGCGCGACGTGGGTGTCCGTTCATCACGGGGGCGGCGTCGGGATTGGTTACTCGCTTCACGCTGGAATGGTCGTCGTCGCGGACGGCTCGCGCGAAGCGGACGAGAAACTCCAGCGAGTGCTTACTTGCGACCCGGGTCTTGGGGTCGTTCGCCATGCGGACGCGGGTTACGAGGAGGCCCTCGACACCGCCCGCGACCGTGGAATCGACATGCCCATGCCGGGGTCGCCTGGCTCGGGGACGTCCAGAACGGGCTCGTCCAAGACGGGTCCTTCGACACAACAAAGAAGTGGAGGCTCTGGCCGATGATGATCCCGGAGCGCCCTGCGCTGGAACGCAGGGTCCTGGCCGCTCTCGATGGTCACTGCCGGCACCGGCCGCCGGATTCCTGTCGTCCTCGGAGGCTGCGGAACTGGACGCACGTCGCTGCTGTTGCGGCTTCGCGACCTGATAGGCAAGGAGACCTGTCAGTTCGTCGACGTCGAACGCATTGCGACGACGCCGGAGCGCTGCCTGAAGATTCTGCGCGAGTCGTCACCCTTCGCGGCGCACACCTACGGCGAGGCGCGCACCGACGAACTCGACGCTCGCGAATCGTTCGATCGCGTGCTGGCCTTCCTCGACACCGCCCGTGGTCCCGGCAACCTTCCCGCCACGTTCCTGCTGGACGAGGTGCTGGAGCTCCGGACGTTCGAGAGTTTTCCCGGGCTGCGCACCGTGCTGAAAGATCTCGTCAACGCGCTGGCGACGAGCGGGAATCGATTCGTTCTGACCAGCCGCTACACGGCACGCGCGCTTCGACTGTTCCGCGATGCGCCGTCGCTGTTCGAGATCATCCATGTCACGCCGCTGAGCGCCGCCGAGATACGCTCGACGCTGCCGGCGAGCGCCGACGGCAAGGAACCAGGCAGCGTCTTCCGGGAGGACGAGGAAGATCGCGCGCGCGACGAGCTCGCCCGTCTCGTGCAGGCGCTGTCGGATGGCCGGCCGGCTTACGCGCACCTGATCGCCGACATGGCCACCGCGACCGCCTCTCGCGGCGCCGCCGATCCGGTGAGCGCGCTGACCGCGCTGCTGGCGCCCGGCGGTCAGCTCGCCAACGCCTGCAAGTTCTCGTACGAGCTCCGCCTTCACCGGGCCCGCGGCTACGGCGCGCTGAAAGCCATCCTCGAGGTGCTGTCAGAGGAAGAACCGCTGACGCTGACCGAGATCGCCACGCGCCTCAGACGCACGCCAGGATCGACGAAGGACTATCTGAGTTGGCTGGAAGACGTGGACCTGATCGGCTCGCGCCACAAGCGTTACAGCTTCGCCGATCCGATGCTCCGGCTCTGGGTCCGCCTGCACTGCGGCGCTGCGCCTCCAGGAGACGATGACGTCTCACGCGAAGTGCACGGCTATGTGATGAGCCGCCTGCCCCAGAGCGAGCCCGCCCTGGCGCTGGCCGCTGCCGGCCAGGGCGACGCGGGCAGGGGCAAGAACTGGGGAATCATCGAGATTGATTGAGCGCTAACTCCCAACTCCCAACTTCCAACTCCCAAAGGGTTCTCAGTCGATCGGCGCTGAGACTTGGGAGTTGGGAGTTGGAATTTGGGAGTTGTCACGATCCAGTTCCCCGACCCTCCGCCTTCGCCTCCCCCGTCCAGATTCCTTCTTCGCTGAGGCGCGCGAGCGCGGCCTTGGCGGCCGCCTGTGCCGCCTCCTTCTTGCTGCGGCCTTCGGCTTTGGCCAGCGCGTGGCCGTGGACCAGCACTTCGACCTCGAAGCGGCGGCGATGCGCCGGACCAATCTCGGACACGAGGCGGTACGCGGGAAGACCGCGATCGTGGGACTGCAGCCACTCCTGCAGGGCGGACTTGTAGTCCTCGGTGAACGCGGCGTCGGCGCCAGTCCTTCGCGCCTCCTCGATCTGACCCTCGAACATCCGTTGGATGAAGCCCTGCGCCGCCTCGATGCCGCCGTCCAGGTAGACAGCGGCGATCAGCGCCTCGAAGCAATCGGCAATCAACGCCAGCTTGCGCCGGCCGCCGGTCTTCTCTTCGCCGCGTCCGAGGATCAGGTAGTCGCCCAGGTTGAGCCGCTCGCCGAGCCTGGCCAGCGACGCGGCTGACACGATGGAGGCCTTGAGCTTCGACTTCTGCCCCTCGTTGTGCTGTGGGAACTGGCGAAACAGCATGTCGGCGATCACGAAGCCGAGCACCGAATCGCCCAGGAACTCGAGCGACTCGTTGTCGATGACGCCGCCGCTGGCGTCTTCGTGAACGCGAGAGCGGTGCGTCAGCGCGTGCTCGAGCAGGCCGCGATCGCGGAACCGGTAGCCGATGACGCGCTCGAGCGGCTCGTACTCGGTGCCGAACGGGACGACGCGGCCCGGCGCGACCTCTTCGCGATGGCTCTCGATGATGCGGCACGCCTGCTCGGCGTCCGCGGCGTTCACGGCGACGCGCAGCTCGTTGAGCGCGAAGGGAAACGCCGTGCGCGAGAGGTCGGACGTCACCAGCGCCGCGATCCCATGGGTGTCGAGCAGACCCTTGACCACGTCGGCTTCGATCTGCGAAGGCGTGCGGAAGATGACGATCAGGTCTTCCATGCGCTCAGTGCGGTCCGGGCGGCGTCGGCCTTCGGGCGGTTGCCTGATGAGCTCGCCGCATCTCTTTCGTACACGACCCTGCCTCCGACCATCGTCAGGACCGGCTGCGTGTCGAGAATCTGGTGCGCCGGGATCTTGAAGAGATCGGCTGACAGGATCACGAGGTCGGCCAGCTTGCCCTCGGTGAGGCTGCCCTTGCGCGTCATCGGCGAACTCGGCGTAGGCCGAGCCGAGCGTGTAGTACTCGACCGCCTGCGCCATCGTGATCCGCTCGTCCGGGAACCATCCGCCCGGAGGCGTTCCGTCGGGAAACTGGCGCGTCACGGCGGCATAGAGCCCGAGCATCGGGTCGAGCGGCTCGACGAACCAGTCGGTCCCAAACGCAATGCGTGCCCCGGCATCGACGAACGATTTGAAGTTGTAGGCGATGCGGCTGCGATCCCGGCCGATTCGCGTTTCCGCCCAGCGCATGTCGTCGATGCAGTGGCTTGGCTGGATCGACGCGATCGCTCCGATCGCCTTGAACCGCTTCTTGTCCTCGTCGCGCACCACCTGCACGTGCTCGATGCGCGGGCGCCAGTCACGCGCGCCCTTTCGCGCGTGCCATCTTCTCCATGATGTCGAGGACGATCGTGTTGGCCCGATCGCCGATGGCGTGCACGATGAGCTGAAAGCCGGCGGCATCGGCGTCGATCATTGCCTTCTCGAGGGCTTCGGGCGACTGGATGAGCAGGCCGCTCGTCTGTCGGATCGTCGGTGTAAGGCTCGAAGAACGCCGCGGTGCCCGCGCCCATCGATCCGTCGGCGAACAGCTTGATGCCGCCGATGCGCAGCCAGTCGTGGCCGAAGCCGGTGCGTCACGCCGGCGTCGCGCAGCCCCTCGATCGCCATGATTCTGAATCGAATAGATCCGGGCGGTCAGCTCGTTCGACGCGTGCAGCGCCTGATACGCGCGCAGCTCCGCCGCGTTGGCGGTCATGTCCTGGATCGTCGTGACGCCCACCGATGCCGCGAGCTTCAGCGCCGCGCGCGCCTTGTCGAGCGTCTGCTCGAACGAGTCAGGCGGGATCGCCCTGGACAACCAGGTCCATCGCGTTGTCTTTGAACACGCCCGTCGGCTCGCCGCTGGCATCGCGGACGATCGTGCCGCCGTCGGGCGCCGCGGTGTCGCGGGTGATGCCGGCGAGCTTGATGGCCAGGCTGTTGGCGAGCGCCATGTGTCCGTCGAGGCGCTGGACGAACACCGGATGGTCGGGCGTCGCCTGGTCGATCTGCGCGCGCGTCGGCAACGACTTGCTCGGCCAGGCCTCGTGATCCCAGTAGCCGCCGGTGATCCAGCGTCCCTTGGGCACGCGTGCGACATGCTCGCGCAACCGTCTTGCCAGATCGGCTCGTCCTTCGCCGGCCGCAGGTCCACGCCGACGATCTGTTCGGCGCCGCTGATCAGGTGCACGTGCGCGTCGTTGAAGCCGGGCACGACAGCTTGCCGCCGGCGTCGATCGACGCGCGTCTTGGGTCCGGCCAGATTGCTGGACCTCCGCCGTGGTTCCGACCTTCGCGATCACCTCGCCGCAGATCGCCAGCGCCTGCGCGGACGGCTTCGCCGCATCGACGGTGTGCACGTTCGCGTTCACGATGATGAGGTCGGCGACGCAGTTCGACTGCGCCTCAGGTGTGGCACTTGCCAGGGTGAGAGTCGTCACAGCCGCAATCCAGGTCCTCTATCGCATGGTTATACCGCTACTCGAGCCACCTCGGCGCGGTCGATCTTCATCAGGATCATCGTCATGTCGTCGTGCTGATCGGCGCCGCCGACGAACGCCTCGATTTCGCGAAGGATGCGCTCGCGCAGCTCTCCGGACTCGAGATGGCCATGCTCCTCGATGATGCGGCTGAGCCGATGATCGCCGAAGAGATCGCTCGCGGAGTTCATCGCCTCGGTGATTCCATCGGTGTACAGCACGATGACGTCACCGTTGTTCAGCGAGATCTGTTCTTCTTCGAGCAGCTCGTCGAACTTCTCGGCGGCGCCGTCGATGCGCAGTCCGAGGACCATGCCGCTCGGGATGAGGATCTGGGCATCCGGCACGGCTGCGCCCGGGCCGGGAAGGTAGATGAGGGGCGTGTGGCCTGCCCTGGCGTAGGTCATCAGTCCCTTGCCGAGGTCGAGGACGGCATAGGTCATGGTGATGAAGCTGCGGCTGTCGAGATTCTCGGAGATGATCCGGTTGACCTCGAGCAGCAGTTTTCGCGGCGAATGGTGGATCTGGCTGAGCGAGAGCAGGAGACCCTTGAGCTCCGCCATGTACAGCGCCGCGGACGTGCCCTTCCCCGACACGTCGGCAATGATGATGCCGACCCGATCGGGGCCGAGGATGAAGAAGTCGTAGTAGTCGCCCCCCACCTCGCGCGCGGGCACGCAGAGCGCCGTCACGCCGAGACCCGGCATCTCGAGCGGTCCGCGGGGCAGCAGCGACATCTGGATCTGCCGCGCGATCCTGAGCTCTTCCTCGAGGCGCTTCTTCTCGGCGGCGGTCTAGCAGCAGGTTTTCGATGCTGCCGGTCATCTGGTTGAACGAATCCGCCAGCTCGCCGAGCTGGTCCTTGGTGTTGATCTGGATGCGATGGGTGAAGTCGCCCTGGCGGACGCGCTCCGTTCCCATGAAGAGCTCGTGAATGGAGCTCGTGATCGATCGCGCCAGCGCCAGCCCCATGGTCAGCGCGGCCATCTGGATGATCAGGAACAGCACGGCGACCGCAGGATGAGCGTCCGAGAGAATGGCTTGCGCGAGGCTCATCGAGCCGACCTGCGCCGACTGCGCGTGAACGAGCCGGCCGTAGAGCTCGCTCGGGCGGTATTTCATCGAAAAGGTCGTGCGCAGGATTCTTGCCGGTGAGCCACATCCTTGCGCATCGAAGAACGCCACGCTGCGGCCGAAGAGCAGGAACTCGTCTGGCTGCGAGCGTCGCGGCCCGCCCCTCGTCGCGCGCACGCCGGGTGCCGACCGGCCGGCGCACCTCCGGCACCGCGGACCGAATGCCGGTCGGCTTCGTAGAGCTGATCGATCAGCGATCCGTCGACGGGAATGTCGGCAACGACGTAGCCGAGGCGCGTGGTGCCGCGACATCGCCGGCTTGACGGAGCGAATCACGAGCGCCGTGCCCGCCGACGCTTCCGCATCCGGCACGACGACCGTGCCTTCGAAACCGCCGGCGCTCGACCCAAGCGGGAATCGTCATCGGCACAGGCGCGTGTTTCCACTCCCCTGCGGCCTGGCGAGACGAGCTTCGAGCCTGGCGACCGGCACGAAGAGCATCGACAGTGACGCGATGGTTCCGCGTGCGTGCGCCGTTGCGTTGCACGCTGAGCGATCGTTTCGGCTCGCCGCCGCCGGCACGCGCGCGATCTCCACCGCCGCCGCGTCACTCAACACGCTGGTGTCGCGAATCACGTCGTCGTATCCGTCCTTGAACAGATACGCGCTCACGTTCATCGAGAACACCGCCGCCCCGAGGAGGAAGAAGAAGAAGATCAGCAAAGCCGGCACGACGCCGATGAAGATGTACGACAGGATCAGCTTTCGCCGGACCCGCCACAGCAGCCGCCTCTTGATCATCAGGAAGAGGCGGGCGACGAAATAGATGAGCGACACCGCCATCGCGAGCGTCGCGATGCTGCTCAGAACCTGGACGAACGCCGGCGGCTCCCCTGCCATGCGGAACAGCGCGGCGAGAAACTTGATGACGACCGCGACGATGAACAGGCGGCCCGGCCACGATCGCAGCAGGACATCCCGAGCGGATCGCGGAGGTTCAGGGGGAGGCAACGGCAGACTCGGGAGGGCCTGCCGGCGTCGAGCCGGCGCTGGCGTTTCCGCGAGTCGGGTAGGTGGCATCGAATTGAAAATCGAATGATAACAGACTATCGGTCCTGCCAAATTTCAGCCGTCCGCGCCCTCCGGTCACCCGCTGGGCAGAGCTCGTCCAATCACGCCCGGAGTGACGTGAGTGAAGCTGCCTGACACCGCGCGTTTCTCGACCATTTGCATCCACGCCGGCCAGGAGCCGGACCCATCGACCGGCGCCATCATCACTCCGATTTTCCAGACTTCGACCTACGTCCAGGACGAGCTCGGCCGTCACAAGGGGTATGAGTACGCGCGAACCCAGAATCCGACGCGCGCGGCGCTCGAGCGCAATGTCGCGGCGATCGAGCGCGGCAAGGCGGCGTACGCCTTCGCGTCCGGCATGGCGGCCATCGGCGCGATCGCGACGATGCTCCAGGCCGGCGATCACGTGGTCGTGACGGACAATACTTACGGGGGCACGTTCAGACTGTTCGACAAGGTGCTGACCAAGTACCAGCTGACGTTTTCGTACGTGGACACATCACGGCTCGACCTCGATCGAGCAGGCGATGCGCCCGGAAACGAAGATGCTCTTCGTCGAAACGCCCACCAACCCCGTGATGCGTCTCACCGACCTGGCGCGCGCGGCGGAGATCGCTCACGCGCGCAACGTGCGGCTGGTCGTCGATAACACGTTCGCGAGCCCGTGCGTGCAACGTCCGATCGAGTCGGGCGCCGACCTGGTGATCCACAGCACGACGAAGTACCTCAACGGCCACAGCGACAGCGTGGGCGGCATCGTCATCGCCGTGCGAGACGACGATATCCAGTGGCTGCAGTTCATCCAGAACGCGGAGGGCGCGATCCTCAGCCCGTTCGATTCGTGGCTGGTGCTGCGCGGGACGAAGACGCTCGCGCTGCGCATGGCCCAGCACAATGCGAACGGTCTCGCGCTGGCGGAGTTCCTCGCCTCGCATCCGAAGGTCGAGCGTGTCTTCTATCCGGGACTGACCACGCATCCCCAGCACGACCTCGCGCGGCGGCAGATGCAAGGCTTCGGCGGCATGCTGTCGTTCGATGTGGGATCGTTCGAGGGCGCGCGCCGCGTCCTCAATCGCGTGAGGCTGATGGCGCTGGCCGAAAGCCTGGGCGGCGTCGAGACGTTGATCTCCCATCCGGCGTCGATGACGCACGCCTCGGTTCCGCCCGAACGCCGCAAGGCGATCGGCCTGACCGACAGCCTGGTCAGGATTTCAGCAGGGATCGAAGATCCTCAGGATCTGATCGACGACATCACGCAAGCGCTCGGATAGTAGGCGCCTGAAGTAATGGGCGATGGGCGATGGGCGATGGGCGACGGCTGAAAACACGGCTCGTGTTTCTTGTCCATCGCCCATCGCCCATCGCCCATTCTCATTCAGGGCAACTTCGTGCCGTCACCCACCCACCTCAGGTACGCCTCGTTGCCGTCGACGATAGGAAGCACGATGAACTCGGGAACCTCGTAGGGATGAAGCTCGCGCACGCGATCCCAGAGAGCGACCACGCGCTCGCGTGACGTCTTGATCACCACCTGCCGCTCGACCTCGCGTTCGACGCGGCCCTCCCAGCGATAGACGGACTCCATCGTGGCCAGAAGATTCACGCATGCAGCCAGGCGTTCCTCGACGAGCGCGCGGGCGAACCCAGCCCCATCCGCATCGGACGGCAGCGTCGTCAGAACCATTACGTAGTCGGAATTCATGCGGGCTTCAGCCTCCGTGGCATTTTTGTGAGGGCCTCTAAATTCGAACCTCGTTCGGGACGAAACTATTGTACAAAGGACCGTCCCCAACACACGCATGTCGCGCTCCCCGGAAATCACCACCCCAGCCACGCCTGCGGTCCGCCGAAAAGACGGTCCCGACCCGCTCAGGCGCAAGCAGATTCAGCCGGCGGCCGGGCTGCCCCGGTGGCGTCGCGGTCTGAACTTCCTGCTCGTATTCGTCACGATCGTGCTGGTTGTCGATGCGCTGATTGGCGAGAAGGGGCTCGTGGAAACGATGAGAGCCCGGCGTCAGTCGACGGGATGTTGCAGCGTCTGTCGAGCGGCTGCGGGTCGAAAACGCGCGGCTCCGCGAGCTGATCGGCCGGCTGCAGGGCGACGCCGGGACGATCGAATCCATCGCCCGCCGGGAGCTCGGCCTGATCAGGCCCGGCGAAGTGCTCTTTCATCCTGAAGGACATCAAGCCGGCGCAGAGCCGGCAGCCCGCCGAGCGACTGATTCAGATCGGCCGCAGTGCTCGCAGACGACCTCGAGGAGCTTGTCAGTCAAAAGGCGATCCTGCACATTTCTGCATGCGAATGCCATCGATCGCGAAGGCGTCGCGCGGAGGGTTTCAGCCGGCTTGCTGAGGTCTGTGCGACCGCGCAGCGTGGTCAGCCGTCGACGGGTCAGCGCCAGCCTCCGATGATCGCGCCCATGACGACCAGGGCGACCAGCCAGTAGCCGCCGTTCACGAGCGTGTAGGACCAGGGCCGCCGCTCGAACAGCGCGACCGTCCCAATCCCGAGGGCGACCCAGATCGCCGTCAGCGCGCCGGCCGTCGCGCCCCAGGAGAGGGTGGTGTCCGGCGCGTTGAGGAACATGGCGAGGTTGAGCGCCATCACCAGCGCGAAGACGAAGGAGAGGCCAAAGATCATCGCCATGTTGGCGTTCTGGAGGTCGGACTCCCTGAAGTTGTTCGCAGCCATCCAGGCCTTCTGGAAGAGAAGCGGCGAATACCAGAGTCCGCCAATCACGAACGACGAGACCGCGGCGGCGACCACCGCGAACAGATTGAGCTGGTCCATCAAGCCATCCTCGACGCGTCATGCTTGCGACGCGCTCACCAGCTCTATTACTCGTCAGGGGGAAGGGTTGTACCGGCTACCGCACCCGCGCCGGGACGCCGTTGACGACGGCCTCCGCCGGGACGTCGCGGGTGACGACGGCGCCGGCGCCGATCAGCGCGCGCTCGCCGATGGTGATGCCGCACATGATCACGGCGCCGCTGCCAATCGATGCGCCCTTCTTGATGACGGTCGGGACCACCTCCCAATCGGCTTCGGTCTGCAGCGCCGCCGTCGGCGGTCGCGCGCGGGAAGCGATCGTTGATGAACATGACCCCGTGACCGACGAAGACTTCGTCCTCGATCGTCACGCCCTCGCAGACGAACGTGTGCGACGAGATCTTGCACCGCTCTCCGATGAACGCGTTCTTCTGAACCTCGACGAACGCTCCGACCTTGGTGTCTGCGCCGATGCGGCAGCCGTACAAGTTGACGAGCTGTGGATGGAAAATCTTGACGCCGGACCCGAGCTGCACATCATCGGTGATTGGCATGCGAATGCACTCCCCTGTTCGTTGATTCGAGCGGTAGCTATTCTACACGTCGTCTGGCGCCCGACGCGCGAACGCGGCCGCATCACCGTGCGGGCCATTGCCAGTTCGGCCTGTCGAGCAGCTCGACGCCAAGCACCGTCGTTTCGCCGAGCGGCTTGTCGAGCGTGATCGAATGACAGTCGGGCTCGCCCTGCAAGCGCGTCGATCAGACCGGCGGCGTGCGAGACCACGATGATTTGCGTCCGCTCGGCGGCCCGCGCGATGAGGCGCCCGAGCGCCGGCAGCGAGATCGGGATGCAGACTGGTCTCCGGCTCGTTCAACACCAGCAGCCCGGGTGGCCGGGGCGTGAGCAGCGCGGCGACCCACAGCAGGTAGCGGAGCGTCCCGTCGGACAGCTCGGCGCCTTTCAAGGGACGCAGCAGACCTTGTTGCTGCATTTCGACTTCGAAGCGGCCGTTATCCGTCTCGACGCTGACGATCGCGCCCGGAAACGCGTCGGCCACCGATTCGTTCAGCGCATCCGGAGTCGCCGATCTCCCGGATGGTCGCCAGCGCAGCGGCCAGATCGGCCCCGTCGTTGCTCAGCACCGGCGTGTGCGTGCCGACCTGCGGCACTCTCGGAGGCGCGCCGGCGTCGGTCCGCAGCTGGTCGTAGAAACGCCAGCCGCGAATCTGATCGCGCAGTAACAGCATCTCCGGGGTGTTTCGCGGATCGGCACATTCGGTCATCATCGTGTCGAAGGTCGCGAGCGTCTGCGAGACGACGCTCCACTCGCCGTTTTCAGAGCGGGCCCGGACGAGCGGTCCGCGGCGATCGACCAGAAGCGTAGACGGGCCGCATCACCGGTCCGTTCCAGATGCACTCGCGCTTGATCTCGGGATCGTGCGCGAAGAGAGAGCCCGATGGAATGGGCAATCCCAGATCGATGGCGTAGCCGAACTCGTCTCCAGCAAACCCCAGCCGCAGGCTCACCGGCCGCTTCCGCGATCCGCCCTGCACGGGTTGCTCGCCGCGTTTCATCGCGCGCGAGATCGTCTCTGGACCAGCCCACAGGGTGGACTGAAGGCCGCCTTCGCGCGCCAGCGAGGGGATCACTCGTCCCTGAGCCGTTTCGGCCAGCAATCTGAGCGCGCGATAGAGATTGGACTTGCCGCTGCCGTTCGGACCTGTAACCAGGTTCAGACGATGAAGCGGGACAGCGAGGTCACGAAGCGAGCGATATCCGGCGACGGCGAGAACGGTGATCATCGGATGATTGGCCACGGTCGGCGAGTCCCATCAGCGTAGATCAGAACGCGTCCTTCGTCGTCGAACTCGCGGGCCGCGGCCGGCATCACGCGCGATTCCCAAACGATGTAACCTATGCGCCGGGAGGCCGGGAGGCTTCGTGGCTGACGATGTAAGTCAACGGCTCGTCGAGTGGATCCGTGCGGGAATCATCGATGAGCAGACGGCCGATCGTATTCGGGCGTTCGAGCGCCAGCGCTCGGGGTCGGCCCGGATGCGGTGGCCGGTTCTCATCGCGGTCGCGTTCGGTTCCCTGACCGTCGGCGCCGGCGTGCTGCTCTTCGTCTCCGCCCACTGGGACGCGATGTCGCCGCAAACGCGATTCGCGCTCGTCATCCTGCTCGTCTCCATCTTTCACGTCGCGGGCGCTTTCGTGTCGGATCGCTTCCCGGCGATGGGAAGCGCTCTGCACGCCACCGGCACCGTCGCGCTCGGAGCCGGGATTTTCCTCGCCGGCCAGATTTTCAATCTCGATGAACATTGGCCGGGCGGCCTCATGCTGTGGGCGGCCGGCGCGGCGATCGCGGCAGCGCTGCTGAAAGATCCGCCGCAGGTCGCGTTGCTGGCGAGCCTTGCGCCAGCGTGGCTCGCGGCCGAATGGTTCGTGGCTGTCGACGAACTGAGCGTGTTCAACAGCGATGGGGTCATGGCGGCGGGCCTTTTCCTGATGGCTGTCGCGTATTTCACGTCAGTCGGCCACACGCGCGCAGGCGCCCGCCGGCGAGCCGTGCTGTGGATTGGAGGCATTGCACTGATGCCGCTGGCACTTGCGCTCGCGGCTGCAGCCGACGGAGGGATGCGGTTACTCTGCCAACCGTCAACACGCTCCGGCCCTGATGGCGTTCGGCTGGACGCTGGCGTTTGGCATTCCCCTCGCCGTCGCCGCGCTGTTCCGCAGGCGAGACGCCTGGCCGTTCCTCATCGCCGCGGCCTGGGTCGCGACGCTCGTGCTGCTGATCGGACCCCTGGCCAACGACGCCTCACTCTACGCCTGGTGGGCGGTCGGCGCCATCGGTCTGGTGGCCTGGGGCGTGTACGATTCACGACCCGAGCGCGTCAACCTCGGCGCGGCAATCTTCGCCGCGACGGTTCTGACGTTCTACTTCTCGCAGGTGATGGACAAGCTCGGTCGATCGATGAGCCTGATCGGGTTGGGCGTCCTGTTTCTCATGGGTGGGTGGGCGCTCGAACGCGTTCGCAGGCAGCTCGTTCACCAGGCGCGAGGTGACGCATGAGCCGGCCGGTGAGAAATGGACTGATCGTCGCGGTCCTGCACGTGGCGATCGTCGCCAGCCTCGGAGCCAAACTCGATCGCGGACCGCATGACACGTCCGCGCGTGTGGGCGCGTGTGGCGCCCATCGACCCCGACCTGCCGATTCGCGGCCGCTATGTCCGGCTTCAACTGGAGGTTCAACCCGCCGACGGCCTGACGCTCAGGCGCGATTCATCCTACGTCCCGATCGATCTCGCCGTGCGTAACGATGCGCTCGTGGCGATTCCCGCGACAGATACCGGTGGTCTGTCCGTGCGCAGCATCCTTCGCCAGGGGGAGCAGGTGGTTGCGCTGACCGAGCCCGTCGCCTACTTCATCCCCGAGCACGTTCCGGATCCATCCCGGCGACCGCCCGGCGAGGAACTGTGGGTGGAGGTGACCGTGCCAAGACGCGGCACGCCGCGCCCCATTCGGCTCGGCGTCAAGAAGGATGGAACACTGACGCCGCTCGATCTCAGATGAGAACTGGCTTTCCGAAGGACCTCGTTCGTCTTCTGCACGCGGATCTCTCAGCGAACGACCCTGACAGGATGTTCGTGAAGCGTGTGATCGCTGAGGAAGGCGACGCTGTGCAGATTCGTGACGGGCGCGTGTTTCGCAACGGGTATTACTTCGTCATGGGTGACCGCTGGAACAACAGCTCCGACAGCCGGCACCATCTAGCGCTCCTTCACATCATTGCGCTGGCGTAGTTCTGGCACGTCGACGGAACGCATCCCGGCGCACGACCCGCGGTGGGATCGGGGCACATAAGAAACGGCGTATTTCTAGCACTTTGCGGTCGTGCCACCGGCAGGCAGTGAAGAGGGTGAACTTACTCAGCCACGTTGGGCCGTGTCTGGCCACGTCTGGCCGGGGCCTGACGTGACGCCGCCTTCGACCGAGACATGCAAGAGAGGCAAAGGAGAGACGATGACGACGATCAGAGCGGCAAACATCGCAAGGATGGGTGTGCTTGTCGCGGCGGTCGCTCTGGCGGGCACGGTGCCAGATGCCTGGTCCCAAACGCGGGCCGCCGCATCACAAGGACAATCCAATGAGAAGGTCGTCCGCAGGCTGGGAGGAGTACCCGATTCAGCCCGCCGGTGCGGGACGTGGCAGCCCTCCGAAAGATGGCGGCCGCAAATCGCAAGGACATCACTCAGGTACTCGAGGACGCCGGGCTGTCCAGTATCAGTTCACAGGTACTCGATGCTCTGACCAGCGGCGCTGTCTCGGAAACCACATTTGCCTCGGGCGACCGCATGGAGTGGATGGCGCTGCGCCGCAAGGGCAAGCCAGAGATCATCCGCAACATTCGATGGGGCGGCACCCAGCCCTTCGATGGGTTCCGTTTCATCGTCGAAACGAACACGACGACGTACGCCTTTATCGTTCCCAAGGCTTGCGGCAATCTGGCGCTCGTCAGCACGACGGCGAAGCCCCAGCCGGCGCCACCACCGCCACCGCCGCCGCCGCCACCGCCGCCACCGAAGCCTCAGCCCGCGGCGCCGCCACCCCCACCGCCACCGCCACCGCCGCCGCCTCCGGCCGCGCAGCCGGCACCGCCACCGCCGCCGCCTCCCGACACGATCAGCCCGTTCGTGATGGGCGCGTTCGGCAAGCAGCGGCGAACGATCGAGCTGGGGGATGACATCGACGAGGGTGATGACATCACGGTCGGCAGCTTCTGCGACCCGTTGCTCGGGTTCAAGGGTGGCGTGCAGTTCCAGTTGAGCCCGCGCTTCATGCTCGCGCCGGCTGCTGGCGTGGCGTTCAACTTCGATGAGAGCGACCGCACGGCCGTGTTCGCCGACCTCGAACTGAACTACACGTTCGACAATGGCGGGTATGTGGGCAGCGGCATCGGCATCTGGGACCTGTTCGACGGGGACAACATCACGGCGAACCTGCTGATTCACTTCGGCGCGCCGATCACGAAGTACGCCGACGACAAAGCCAAGTTGTTGTTCATCGTCGAGTCACGGTTGTTCTTCGACGAGTTCGACAATATCGACAACAACTATCAGTTCTGGGCGGGGATCCGCTACGTGTTCAGATAGACTCTCGGTCGGATGCCGTTGTCGTTTTCGCTCAGGTTGATCGCGCTCGCTTCGTTCGTGCTTCTATTCCCTGCCCCGGTTGTCCGGGCGCAGGGAGTCGGAGTCGGCGTGACGGGCGGCATCAACCTGAGCGAGATCAACGCCAGCGGCAACGAGCTCCTCAACGTTGTCCTCACCGAACCATAACGAAGCACTGCCCAACTTCACCCGTTTGCAGGGCCCTCAGATCGCGCGTCTTCATGGCCGCGATTCGCTTCTGATGGTGCGAAAGCCGGCGACCGCGAGGAGCATCAGCGGCAGTTCCGTCAGGAAGTAAGTAGTCGCAAAGAGCGCGAACTCGGCGCGCCCCAACAGCGTGACGGCGATCGCCGTCGCCACCGCGACGTTGCGCGTCGCGAATTCCGTGGCCAGCGTGAACCGATCGGCCGCGCTCACCGCAAGGGTCTTCCCGACGAGCCACCCGGCTAGAAACGACGTCGCGACGAACGCCGCTGCGAGGGGCACGGTGCGTCCCAGGCTGTTGACGAAGCGCTCTGCTTCGCTGGCGATGAACAGCGCCAGCAGCACACCCATCGCAAGAAAGGCCAGTCGCTGCGTTGCCGCCCCCCGTTTCACCGTCCAGTCTGGCCAGCGATGACGTGCCCACATGCCGAGGCCGATGGGAAGCGCGAGCATCAGCAGCATCTGCACGAGGAGCAGCAGGAACGGGGCGCGAAAGCCAAAGGGACGCTGCAGCACGAACTCGAAGAAACGATCGAGGACGGGAATCGTGATGACCGCGAGGAGGCAGGACGCAGCCGTCAACGTGACGGACAGGGCCGTGGATGCGCGAGCGAGGTAGCTGTAGGTGTTCGAAATGCCGCCGATCGGGCAGGCGGCGACGAGCAGCAGCCCCGCCTCAATCTCGCGAGGCGGCCGGAATACCATCACCAGCCCGAGGGCGAGCGGCGGCAGCAGAAACAGCGGCGCGACGAGGCCGGAGGCGATCGTCAGAGGCGCGCGCCAGAGTCGCGCGAAGTCGGCAGGCGTCAAACTGGACCCCACGACCGCCAGGACGAGAAACGTGATCGCGGGAACCGCGACCTGTATGAGGGTGATCAAGGACGATGGTTCAAGACGAGGGTTCAGGACGGGGGTTCACGACGAGGGTTCATCTTACTTGCTCGCGGACTTTCGTGGCGCTATTCTCGATGTTCTGCGTTGCCGCGGGAGTGGCACTGAAGAGCCTGGCGAGGACTGGAGAGATCTATGTCCACGCAGACTGACTACAACGCCCAGGAGTGGAAAGCCATCGTCGCCGCGCCGACCGCGGCCGGCCTCTACATTACGTTAGCGGACGCCAGTGGGCTGGTGGGCATTGCCAAGGAAGCGATGGCTGTCGGGAAAGCGATTACCGACTCTGCCGCCAGCGGGGCTCCCGACATCGTCAAGTCGCTTGCCGAAAGTGTCAAAGTCGCCGGCGGACGGCCCGAGATTCCTGACGTGCCCAAAGGCGATCGCGGACAGATGAAAGCCACCCTGATCAGTGCGATCAAGAACGCCGTCACCGCGGTTGAAGCCAAGTCCCCGGTGGAAGCGGCCGCCTACAAGTCGTGGCTGGTGTCCGTCGCGTCGAACGTCGCGAACGCCTCGAAAGAAGGCGGCTTTTTTGGCATCGGCGGCACGCTCGTGAGCGCGGAAGAAAAAGAAGCGTTGAAGAACCTTGCCGACGCGCTGGGCGTCACACCGCCCACGCTGCCCGCCTGACCGTTCGGACTATCGCGGACTCGACAACAGTAACGCAGCCGACTGGACCAATCGGACGAGGGGCCCGTCACAGTCACAATGGTGAGGGACGGACCCTCCCAGGCCAATCTGGCATACTGTCGCTCGTGACCCTGTCGGATCTCAAAGCGAGCCTCGCCGCCGCTGCCCCACCTGCTGGCCTCTCAGCTGTGCTTGTTGCGTTATGGCACGACGCGAAAGGAGACTGGAATACTGCCCATCAGGTCGCCCAGGATGTGGACGACAAGAATGGCGCATGGGTGCATGCCTATCTACACCGCAAGGAAGGCGACGATGGCAACGCCGCCTATTGGTACCGGCGCGCCGGGCGGCCGGTGGCGAGAGTCACGCTGAACGCGGAGTGGGAGCTAATAGCGGCCGCGCTGCTGGCGGAGAGCAGCCGTTGAGAGCGCGTCCTCGATCTCCCAATTCCCAACTCCCAATTCCCAACTCCCAAGGCACTCGCAGACGTTCGACTGCGATCTCTTGGGAGTTGGAAGTTGGAGGTTGGGAGTTGACCAGTGTTCACCACCTCCGATTCCTTTCAGTCGTCGCGCCACAACTGGAGGAAAGACGCGTCTCGGCTGATCGTCCTCGGGCATGAACACTAGCAGCGATAAGTCTTCGATCTGGGTGCGCTCGTATGTGGTACGGCGTCGTCTTCACAGTGGTTGGGTCTTATATCACAACCAACGACACGCGCCATGTTGCTCGATCCCGCGAACGGTGATAGCTTACCGTTGCGCTTCAGGACGCACCCTGTCCGCGGGAAGGGCTGAGCCCACCTGATTGGGTTCCCGATCGATACATCCGATCTTCTTTCACGCTCGTCGTGCGGACGCGAGCAGCCGTCGAAAGGAGATCGTCATGCCAGATTCTGCGTCGACGCGGCTTCCCGCGCGGCCGTCCCTCGAACAACTCCGCAAGCTATCCAAGGATCTGTTGCGCGCCTGGCGCGATGGGGACGGCGCTGCGCTGCAGCGCGTCCGGTCGCATAAGCCCGACGTCGCTGAGCCAACGCTCGCCGACGCGCAGTTCGTGGTTGCGCGCGAACACAGCTTCGACAGTTGGCCGAAGCTGGTTCACCACCTCACCGCCTCCGATCCCAAAGCGCTGGATGGCTTCAACGAGATTGCTCGAGACCTTGCGGCCGCGTATCACGGCGACATCGAAGCGCTTGGCAGGCTCAACACGAAGTTCTCCGACACCAAGAGTGTCGAAGCTCTTCGATACACGGTGCACCGCCGGCAAGGCAGACCTGAGAGCGAACGTGGAATGCTCCACCCGTTCGCGCTTCCGGACGCCGAACTGTTTGTTGCACAGTTGATGGGTTTCGCCAATTGGGACGCGCTCACGGCCAGTACCAGGATCCCCGCGGCTGACCCACACACCGTCCAACACGGGATGAGCGCCAGCCCGCCTTTCTACCGGATCGATCGGAGCACCAGGACGCTCGAACCGCGCCAACCGCTGACCGATCGGGACTGGGACACGCTCATCGGCGTGATCCGTGAGCACGGCATCACCGGCGTCAACGCCAACCAGCAGATGACCGACCGCGCCCTCGAGCGGCTGGCGCGAGTGGGCCACGTGACGAAGCTGACGCTAGGCGGTTCCCGACAACTGACAGACGATGGGCTGCACCACCTGGCGCGGATGCCGCAATTGAAGGAACTCGACATCAGTGAGTACCCGGGCGGACGATTGACCGACCGCGGCCTCGAGGTCCTGCGTCATCTTTCAGAGTTGCGGACGTTCCAAATGTGCTGGCAGGGCGGCATCAGTGACGCCGGACTGGTGAACCTGTCTTCCTGCGAGAAGCTCGAACGCGTCGACCTGCTAGGTTCACCGACCGGCGACGGCGCCATTCGCGCGCTCCGGGGCAAGCCAAACCTTCGCGTGTTCAAGACCGGAAGGCTTGTGACGGATGCCGGCCTGCCCCTGCTCCACGACTTTCCTGTCTTCAAGTCTTGGCGAGGCGGCGAGACGAAATATGGCCTGATGACGTTCGACGATGCCGAACCGAACCATCTCATGGTGGACGGGCCGTTCACCGACGGGGGCATTGCCGGGCTGTCGGGGCTCGAGGGAGTCTTCAGCCTCAGCTTCTTTTGGCACGTGTCCGCCCTCACCCCCGACGGTCTGCAATCGCTGGCGCATCTCCCGAATCTCGGCGTACTTGGGTGCCAGGGTCAGTTGTGCAACGACACGGCGATGTGGCATATCGCGTCGATTCCACGGCTCCGCATGCTCATGGCCCAGGGAACGGTCGCGACCGATAACGGCTTCGCGGCGCTGAGCCGGTCGCAGACAATCGAGTACATCTGGGGGCGGGAATGCCCCGATCTTCAGGGGCGAGGTTTTAGGGCGCTCGCCGGGATGCCCGCCCTGAAGGGGCTGGCGGTCAGTTGTAAGTTCGTGGACGACGCGTCCCTCGCGGCATTGCCACGGTTCCCCTCTCTCCGCTGGCTGCTCCCGATGGATGTCACCGACAATGGATTTCGCCACGTCGGACAGTGCGCGCAGCTCGAGAAGCTGACCTGCATGTATTGCCGCGACACGGGCGATCTGGCGACGGAACACATCGCCGGGCTGTCAGAATTGAAGGAGTATTATGCGGGCCAGACGCTGATCACCGATCGCAGTCTGGAGATTCTGGGCGGCCTGCCGTCGCTGGAGACGGTTGCCCTGTCTGCGTGTGCAGGGATCAGCGACGCCGGGTTGGTGCACCTTGCCAGGTTGCCGCGCCTTTCGAAGCTGTCAGTCGATGCAAGCGCGCGAGTGACGCGAGCCGGGATCGCGATCTTTCCGCCGCACGTGCGCGTGGACTTCTGGACGTGATGGGAGTGATCAGATCACGCGTTGTCAACTCCCAAACTCCAACGCCCAACTCCCAAGGCTCAGAGTCGACCGGCTCAGCGTCCTTGGGGAGTTGGAGAGTTAACGAGGCCGCGTGTTCCAGCGGCCTGCGATACTTCTAGTGGCTGGGGACGCCGAGCTCCGCGAGCTTCGCCGCCATATCCTGCGCTGACGTCGCGGGCTTGACCGCCTTGTCGATCGCCAGAATCTTGCCATCCTTGCCGATGTAGAACGTCCAGCGGTTGGCGAACCCGCGCTGCGCGTTCAGCACGCCATACTTCGTCGCGACTTCCTTCGTCGGGTCGCTCAGAAGCGGAAAGTCGGCCTTGTGCTCGGCGCCGAACTTCGTGTTCTCTTCAATCGGATCGACGCTGGCCATGAAATACGTCGCTTCATACTTCTTCAGAAGCGCGCCGTTCTCCGCAAGCGACTTGCACTCGATCGTGCAGCCCTGCGTGAACGCTTTCGGGTACCAGGCGATGACGACGGCACGCTTGCCCTTGAAGTCGGCAAGCGAATAGGTCTTGCCGTCACTCCCCTGCAGCGAGAAGTCGGGAGCCATATCGCCTACGTTGAGCTCGGTCTGGGCCATGGATCCTCCAGCCGTCAGGCCGACAATGGCCAACGCCATTACGCAATTACGCAGTTTCATCAACGAACCTCCAAACCAGAAATTTTATCAAATAGGGAGCTCGCCACCGCGCCGCGGATGCTCTTCATGGTTTCGTCTGACGAGGATCCCGCTACGGCCGATGCCGAAGAAATCGTCAAAGGCGCAACCTGCCCGACGGGCTAGCGAACATGGAGAACGCCGCGAACGGCAGGATTCAAATTGGCGCGCAGTAGATGGCCACGTGGGCTGCGCCCGACCCGACCGTCACATCGCCTTCGGCGACAGCTCCATCCAGACGAGTCGCCTGGAGCGACACGGCCAGCGCCTGTTCCATGAGCCATGGGCCGAACGTCTGCACCAGCGGCTCCAGACCGCTGCCCGAGAGCGAGACGACAATTCTGTCGGCGTAGTGCAATCCGGCGCGCTTCCGGAGGTCCTGAATAACCCGGTTGATGTCACGCGCGTCGCCTTCCAAGCGAAGCCTGTCGTCGCGTGCGACATCGAGCTGGACCACGAGCGAGCCCTCCACCGCCACCGCCGCGGCCTCGTCGCGCAACTCCATCCGGTAGGAGTATTCGGCAGGAGTCAACGTCTGACCGTCGGCGCTGAGGGTCCCGTCCGGGTTGATGACGTACTCACCCGCGGCAACGGCGCGTTGAAGGGGCGGCAACAGATGTTTCAGACGTTTCCCAAGATCGGGCGTGTTCAGCCTCAGCGTCCGGATGACGTGTCTTTCGGGCTCCATCAGGACGGCGACACGCTTGACGTTGACCTCCTGGCGCAGCAGATCGGCGTGCGCTTCCAGCACTGCTCTGTCGACTCCGCTGACAGACAACGCCGGCAGTGGATGCCGGTGCTTCACGCGCACGCGCTCTCGAATGCTCCGGGCGAGCCGCACGATCGTCCGCACCGTACGCATCTCACCCGCGAGGCGCTCATCGTTCCACTCGGGGTGCGGAGATGGCCAGTCCGCAAGATGTACCGATTCACGCGCGCCGAGCGATTGATACAGGGCGTCCGCGACAAACGGCATGAACGGGGCGATCGTGCGAACCGCCATGTCGAGCGACACGTGAAGCACCTCGTAACAGGCAGTCTTCTCCGAGGACATCCCTTCGCTCCACGCTCGCGCCCTGCTCAAGCGCAGATACCATCCGCTGAGCATCTCAACGAAGGCTTCGATGGCGTCGTAGGCCGCACCGAAATCGTACCGCTCCATCGCACGCTCGAGGGCCTCGCGCAGGTGTTCTGTTTCGTGAAGCAGGTATCGATCGAGCGGTGAGAGTCCGTCCAAACGGGTCGGTCGGCTCGAATCCGTCAAGGGAGGCGTACGAGGTGAAATAGTGCACCGTATTCCACAACGGAAGCACGAAACGCCGCGCGGCGTCCCGGACGGCGTCTTGGTTGAAGCGGATGTCGAGGCCGCGGACGACCGGTGACGAAAGCAACGCGATGCGCAAGGGATCGGATCCGTGCTCCCCAACCACGTCCATCGGATCCGGATAGTTCTGCAGCCGCTTCGACATCTTGCGGCCGTCCGCGCCGAGCAGCACGCCGTGGCACACCGCATTCTTGAACGCATGGCCATCGAACAGCCCCACCGCCAGTACGTGGAGCGTGTAGAACCAGCCGCGAGTCTGCGCCACGTATTCGACGATGAAGTCCGCCGGAAATGTCGCCGCAAACTCCGGCGCGTGTTCGAACGGGTAATGGAGCTGTGCGAACGGCATCGCGCCCGACTCGAACCAGCAATCGAGCACCTCCGGCACGCGGACCATGGTCCCGTCACAACGTTCGCAGGCAAACCTCACGTCATCGATGTAAGGGCGGTGAAGATCCGGCACGGCTCGACCCGCACGAGTCTCCAGATCGCTGACGCTCTGAATGACGGCGGTCTGGGCACATGCCGCGCAGCGCCAGACCGGGATTGGTGATCCCCAGAAGCGGTTCCTCGACACGGCCCAGTCCCGCGCGTTCTCGAGCCATTGTCCGAACCGGCCGTCGCGGATATGGTCGGGGACCCAATTGACCTGACGGTTGTGCGCAACCATCGCCTCCTTCAGCGTGGCGACACGCACGAACCAGGAGCGCACCGCGCGATAGATGAGCGGCCGATCGCAGCGCCAGCAGTGTGGATAGTCGTGACGATGCTCGGACTGTTCGAACAGCAGATCGCGTTGAGCGAGCCACGAAACGACGGCGGGTGACGCGTCCAGGACGCTCGTGCCCGCAAAGTCTGTGACGTCGCTCGCAAAAGTCCCATCGTCGCAGCACGGGCATCGGTCCTGCGATGCCCGCTTCGCGGCACACCACTTCGTCGTCTTCACCGAATGACGGCGCCAGATGCACGATGCCTGTACCCTTCGTCCGCCTGACACGAAACTCGCCGGCAGCGACGACAAAGGCATTCGCCGTCGACGCAAAGTACGGAAACAGTGGCGCATACCTGCGGCCGACGAGCTCGTGGCCTTTCACGCGTCTCAGCCGCTCCGTCAGCTGCGGGAATCGACTGGCAGCCGCCTCTGCCAGCCACACTCGCTCGGCGCCGATCGCATATTCCACGTAGTCGAGGTCAGGGTTCACCGCGAGAGCGACATTCGACGGCAACGTCCACGGTGTGGTCGTCCACGCCAGCAGCGAGCTCTCAGGATCGTCAGCCAGCCTGAACTTGACCGTGCATGAGAGGTCGGTTCGTGGCCTATACGCGTCGTCGAGCCTGGCCTCGAAGTTCGAGAGCGGCGTCTGACATCTGATGCAGTAAGGCACGACCTTCTGTCCTTCGTACAACAAGCCGCGCTCGTGCAGGCGGTGGAACGCCCACATGACCGATTCCATGTACGGGCGGTCCATCGTCTTGTAGGCATCCGCGAAATCCACCCAGCGTCCAAGGCGCGTGACCACGCGTTCCCATTCGCCGGCGTAACGAAGCACCAGCGCGCGGCACGCCTCCGTGAAGTTGGCGAGGCCCATGGACACGATGTCGCCACGGCCTGACAGGCCGAGTTCCTTCTCGACCTCGTATTCGACTGGCAACCCGTGGCAGTCCCATCCCCAGCGGCGCGGCACATGGCGGCCGCGCATCGTGAAGTAGCGGGGTACGACGTCCTTCATGTACGACGTGAGGATGTGCCCGTAGTGCGGGAGCCCAGTCGCAAATGGCGGCCCATCGTCGAACGCGTACAGCGGCGCATCGGCGCGACGTTCGACCGATCGCTCGAACGTACGTTCCATCTTCCAGCGGTCGAGCAGGGCGCTCTCCAGGGCTGGGAGGTTCAGGTGCGTGGGAATCGGTGAATATCGTGTCATAGCGTCCTAAAAGCAAAAAGGCCATCGCCCGTCATGGGTGATGGCCCTCGAATCATTGCTTGTGGATTGCGCTTTCGGTTACATCACCCGTCCTCTGCCGACACGAATGCCGGCGCCGATAATGCGAATCAGCGTAATGACGCCGGCGAGACGGTGATCGAAAGCCACTACCAGCTTCAATGTAACACAGGGCTGGCCGAGTCGGTGAACCGTCGGCCTTCCCGGCCGGCTGCTGGCTTACTATTCCTGCATGGAAGGACACGTGCTGGCCGAGATTCGCATAGAGGAATGGCTGCCCGGAGGCTCCGACGGACGACGTCCTCGCCCGCGATCTGGACATGCTCAGCGACGTTCTGCACGCCGTCGTCCACGTGGGTGCCGGGGTGAGCTTCGTGGTGCCTTTCTCGATCGCTGACGCTCGTGCGTTCTGGGTCGACAAGGTGCTCCCCGGCGTGCGCGCCCGAACGCGTCGCGTTCTCGTGGCCCGCTGGAATGAACGGATCGTCGGAACGGTGCAACTGGATTTGGCCGTTCCTCCGAATCAGCTGCATCGCGCGGAAGTTGCCAAGCTGCTCGTGCACCCCGACGCCCGGCGTCGTGGCATCGCGCGAGCGCTGATGATTGCGCTCGAGCGCACCGCTCTGTCGGCGGGGCGCACGCTGCTGACGCTCGACACCTGGACGGACGGCCACGCCGAACTGCTCTATCGATCGTTGGGTTACGTGACCGTCGGGGTCATTCCACGGTTTGCGCGCGGGTCGCTGACGCCGGAACTCGAACCGACGACGATCATGTACAAGGAACTCGCGCCGCCAAGGACGGAGACGATCTCGCGGTGACCCAGCCATACTCAATGCGTCAGGTGCATCTTGTCGAGGCGCGCCAGGTCCTGGCAAAGCACAGTCACGCTCGCGATACGCGTTCGTGGGACTCTTGACCCCGCCGCGATGCCCCAACGTAGGCGTCAACTGTGGCCCAGTTGACGCCCGGTCAGCGTTCTACTTAACCTACCCTTTCTAGGTCAACTGGCCCCGGTCCTGTCCGGGCGAGGAGCCATCCCATGCACCGTCCGAGCGCGCAGGAGTTCCTTCTGAAGCTCCTCGAAACGATGGAGGATCTGCCGCCGGATTTCGCCCGGCGCTTCGAGGAGGTCCTGAAGAAGGAAGACGGAGATCGATCGCAGGCGATCCGAAAGCTTTTCGAGGAAGCCGCCGGTGAGTGAACGAATCCAGCGGCTCGTGATGCACGCCTTCCGCGGAGTCCCGGGTGAGATGACCGTGGATTTCGGCAAGGGCGAGAGCATCGCTGTCTACGGGGACAACGGCACCGGCAAGAGCACCATCGCCGACGCGCTCGAGTGGTACTTCACTGGCGAGATCGAGTTTCTGTCCCACGAGGGCCGCCAGCATGCCGTGCGCCACGTCGGGGGCGATGATGACGGCGCGACCTCGGTCGAGGTGGTGACCAACGGCACCCTCGGCGGAAAGGTCGACTTTCCCGACGAACGCAATCCCGAGTCGTTTCATGCGATCCGGCAGGAGACGTTCCTCCTCCGCGGACGCACGCTGGCCGACTTCATCAACAAGACCAAGACGGAGAAGTGGAAGGCTCTCGTCGAAATCCTGGGTCTCGACGCCATCGAGCGTCTTCGAGAGGATCTGCAACGGGCCCGAAACGATCTGCGCAAGGAATCCAAGGCCGCTGACGAACTGGTGCAATCGTTGCGGCGGGCGCTGGCTTCTGGAGATGCGGCTGTCACGCGCGAAACGGTGCTCGCCAACCTTCAGCAAATCTGTCAGATGTTGGGCGTCGATCCACCCGGATCTCTGGATCAGGCCGTCGATCCCTTCTGGCTCACGACAGCGGTTGGCGCCAGCGCTCTCGGCTCGGAGTCCGCGGACCGCGAAAGCCTCGTTGCCGAGATCAAGGCGCTTGCGACGCCCGTCGCCGACGTCAAGGGTCTCGAAGCGCTGGAACGCGCTGGTCTCATCGGATCGGGCGCAGCTCCTGCCACGCGCGACGTTGGTCCGTGAAGCGAAACGACTCGTGGAGGCTCGATCGATCGGCGGCCGTTGTCCCGCTGTGCGGCCAATCGGTGAACGAAAAAGAACTGGCAAAAAGGATCGAGAGCGCGCTGGTCGATGTGTTGGAGGCGTCTCAGGAACTCGAAGCGCGTCCGCGATCCGATCGCCGAGTGGGCGGATGACCTCAGTGCGGCGCACGACAGGCGCGAGGCGCTCCAGAATCGTGGTCGCGCCAAGGCAGCTCGAGCTGCCTCCGCTCCCCTCGATCCCGCTCGAGGGACTGCAGAACAGCCTTGACGCGCTCGCGCCAGTCGACATCAAGACCATCACGGGCTATCTGTCCGAGCTCCGCAAATGGGATCAGGCGGCTGCCAAGATTGGCTCAGAAGTCGGCAGCGTCTGGAGCCAGCTCGCGTGACACGCAACTCTTGATGCTGGCGGCACTGTGCGAACAGATCAAGACGTGGCGGCTGGCGGAAAAGAAGGCCGCGCGAGCACAACGCGCATTCAATCTCGCAGACACGATCTTCGAGGCGTATCAATCGAAGCAGAAGGAGGATCTCGCGGAGCTCCTGAAACGGATTAGCCGGCGGGTGGCTCAGATCTACGGTGCGCTGCACCCGGGAGAAAACCTCGCCGAGACAGTCAGTATCGAGCCGTGGACGGCCAAGGGCGTCGAACTGGCCGTCGAATTCTACGGGTCCCGGCAGCGTCCTCCCCATGGGGTTCTCAGCGAGTCACATCTGAACTCGCTCGCCATTGCGCTCTTTCTGGCCATGGCGGAGGAATTCAATACGCAGCTCGGCTTCCTCCTCCTCGACGATGTGATCAACAGCTTTGACGTCGAGCACCGTGGACGGCTCGCCGAGCTTCTGGCCGACGGGTTCTCCGACTGGCAAATCATCGTCTTGACGCACGACCAGCAGTTCTACGAGCACCTGTGCCGTCGCGCGCCGTCCTGGCGGAGGCTCGAGCTCACATCATGGAGCTACGAGTCGGGGCCGCGCACGACGCGGTATGAACCGTCGGGCATTCTCGCGGCTGCCCGCGAGCGGCTCGAGAGCGGGGACGTGCACGGCGCGGCCGCGAAGGCGCGCCGCGCGCTCGAAGAGCTCCTGCAGGAAGTCTGCGAGGCGCTGTGGGCACCGCTCCCCTTTCGACGTGGCCAGGCGAACGACAAGCGCGAGATTGGTGAGCTGTTCAAGGGACTCCGGCGTACGCTCAAGGAACTATCCAAGCCATTTCTGGAGTCGGTCGAGCCACTCCTCAAGAACCTGGAAGCGGACGTCGGCGCGACGTTGAACGTCGAGGTCCACGGCAGCCGCCGCCGGTCTGGCGGCGAGCGAGGTGGAAGCCGCACTGAAACGCATCGAAACATTCGACCAGACGTGGTCCTGCCCCGAGTGCAGCACGCGCGTCTGGCACCGGGGGAGCCCTGAAGCCGGGCGCTGCAAGTGCGGCCAGACGTCTTTCCCGCCTGCACGCGCGTCTTCATTGGCGAAGAAATAGTGGGGCACGGCCAGACTCTCATCGGCCGGCGGCTGGGCCACTACGTCATCCTGGAGCCGCGCGGGCGCGGCGGCATGGGTGAAGTCTACGTCGCCGAGGACACAAGGCTCGAGCGGCGAGTGGCGCTCAAGCTCCTTCGCCCCGAGATTGCCGACTCCCCCGATCGTCGTGCGAGGTTTCAATGGGAAGCCCGCGCCGCGGCTGCCCTGAATCACCCCAACATCGTTCATCTGTACTCGGTCGAAGAATCTGACGGCCTTCTCTTCATTACGATGGAGCTCGTTCAGGGCACTGAGCCTGCGCGAGCTGCTGGATGCCGGCGCGCCGCTGCCGCTTCCGCGGACGCTCTCCTTTGCGTCTCAGATGGCCGAGGGCCTTGCGTGCGCCCATGCTGCGGGCATCCTGCACCGGGATCTGAAGCCCGGCAACCTCATGATCACCGAAGACGATCGCGTCAAGATTCTCGACTTCGGATTGGCAAAGCTGTTCGCGCCGGCCTCGGCACAGGATCCGGAGGCGGTGACGGTTGCGGGCGATCAGACACGCACGGGAATGACCTTTGGTACGGCGGGCTACATGTCGCCCGAACAGGCGCTTGGCAGGACGCTCGACCAGCGCTCCGATCTCTTCGCTCTGGGAGTTGTGCTTCTACGAAATGGCGACCGGGCGGCCTCCCTTCGACGGCGACACACTGGCCGCGGTGTTCGATCAGCTGTTGAATCGGCGGCACCCTGCGCCACGAACGCTGAACCCGGCCCTGCCCCGGATCCTGGCCGCGATGATCGACAAGGCGCTGGAGAAGGACCCCGAGCGCCGATACCAGTCGGCGAGCGATCTTCTACGGGATCTGAAACGCGTCGAACCGTCGCGCGCGCGCGACGACACCCCGACGAAAGTCGCCCGACACCCGGATGCCATCGTCGATCGTCGTTCTGCCGTTCGCGGACATGAGTCCGCAGAAGGATCAGGAATACTTCTGCCATGGGCTGACCGAGGAAATCATCAACACGCTTGACGACGGTCTCTGGATTGCGCGTCATCTCCCGGACCTCGGCCTTTGCCTTTCAGGGCAAGGACCTGGACGTGACCGAGATCGGCAGGAGGCTGCGGGTCGGCACCGCTCTCGAGGGCAGTGTTCGAAAGTCCGGTGACCGCGTGCGCGTCACCGCACAGCTCGTCAATGCCGACGACGGCTATCAGCTCTGGTCGAAGCGATTCGATCGCGAGCTCGCGGACGTGTTCGCGATTCAGGACGAAATCGCCGCGACGATCGTCAACGAGCTGAAGAGCGGGCTCGGCGACGCGACGCCCTCCGCCAAGGTTTCGGCGCGCGCGCCCGCCCGCACTGACGCTACGGCGGCCAAGCCGGCCTCGCTAAAGCTACGGCGGCCAAGCCGGCGGCCGAAGCTCACGACGCGTATCTAAAAGGGATGTACGCGCTGAACAAGTGGACCGACCAATCGATGCACCGGGCCATCGCGGATTTTCGTCTGTCCATCGCTCAGGATCCCGCCTTCGCCCCGGCTTACGCCGCCCTCGCCGAGGGTCAGATCTGGCTCTATTCGGGCCTGGGCATTCTCTCGGCTGCCGAGACAGTGCCCTGCAGCCCGGGAGGCCATCGCGAAGGCGCTCGAGCTCGACCCCACCCTGGCCGACGCGCACAGAATTCGCGCGACGATTGCCATGCACCACGACTGGGATCGGAAGGGCGCGGCGGATGGACTCGCGCGCGCCCTCGAGCTCGGTCCAGGTTCGGCCGCCGCTCACCTCTCGAATGCCTGGAGGCTGCTCCTGCTCGAGAGGCAGTTCGACGGGGCGATCGTCGAGCTCGAGGAGGCCGCGCGACTCGACCCTTTGCATCTGCAGGTCATGACGCTGATTGGATACTTCCACTATTTCCGTCATGAGTTCGCGCGCGCCATCGAGCAGTTCGACAAAGTTCTCTCGCTCGAGCCGTCCTTCGCCTTCGCTCACTATGCGCTCGGTGACGCGTGCACGCAGATGAACCAGTACGAGCGGGCGTTCGCGGCGTTTGACAAAGCGATCGAACTGGGCGGCCGCTCGGTCAACCACGTCGGCGTTCTCGGCTATGCGTATGGCCGCTCCGGAAACCGCGATCGGGCCAGGTCGCTTCTGCAGGAACTCACGACGCGCGCTTCGCAGGGTTACGTCCCCGCTATGTGGATCGCGCTGGTGCACCTCGGCTTGTCGGATCTCGAGGGTCTCTTCAGCTGGCTGGACCGCGCCTTCGACGAGCGTGACGGTTCGTTGGTGTTGATCACGGCCGCGGTCGAGTTCGATCCCGTGCGAGGCGACCCGCGATTCAAGGCGTTGCTGGAACGCATGGGATTGGGACATCTCACAGCCTCAGCGGTCTGATCGAAGACCGGGTTCAAATTCCTACAATCTCGAGCGATGGGTTCTCGAACACAATCGCTGGCGATGGAGATCCTCTAGTGGACGTGCTTCGGCGTCTGCGTCAGCGCCAGGAGTGGAAGTTCTTCGCGGCACTGCCCAAGGCGGACAGGATGCTCGCAGTCACTTGGTGGGCTGTGCTCCTCCTCCGCGGGATCTTGCCGCCGCTTTTCGCCATCGCGATGGGTGCGCTGGTCGCGGCGGTGCAGCACGGCGACGCGCTCACCGGGCCGCTGGCCCTGGGCGGCGTCATCTTCGTCCTGCTGC
The DNA here is from genome assembly GCA_963710415.1 of uncultured Acidobacteriota bacterium. Classification (GTDB taxonomy): domain Bacteria; phylum Acidobacteriota; class Vicinamibacteria; order Vicinamibacterales; family 2-12-FULL-66-21; genus CAVQAH01. The sequence goes on from CAVQAH010000010.1 coordinate 82,488, forward strand.
AGGTGCTCACGCCGATTCACACAGCCATCAGCCACAATTTGGGCGATCGAACGGCAGCCTTCCTGTACGAACGGTTGACGGAGGCCTGCATTCGACCGCCGGGCATGGGCCATCTCGAAGACCCGGCGCTCACCGCTGACCTCACCGTGGCCCGCGACTTCGATCTCGGCATGACCGGACCGCCCCTGTCGTACTCGATGGACTTCATTGCGGACGGCCTGGTCGGCATGGTCGGCGGCCTCGCCGCCGCACTCGTATTGTTTGGCTACGCGTGGTGGGCGCCCTTCGTGCTCGGCGGAGCGTGGCTTGCAACGCACCGGCTGCTGCGCGAGAGCGCGGTCTGGCAGGACCGTAACACGGATGACGTGCGCAACGCGCAGCGTGACGCTGAGTACAACTACCGTCTTGCCGTCGATCCGCCGGCGAGCAAGGAGCTGCGCCTCTTCGGGCTGGTGGACTGGACGATCGAGCGGTTCGTCGCGAGGCGGAGGCACCTGCATGCCCTTCAGTACCACGCGACGCGACTCCGCGAGCGGCCGCTTCTCTGGTGTCTGCTGCTCGTCACCGTAGCCAACGTCGCCGTTCTCTGGTCGCTGGCGTCAGCGGCCGCGGTCGGGAGCATCAGCCTTGGCGAGATCGTCGTCTACGCGCAATGCGCCGTGGGCACGTCGGCCATCGCCTTCGGCGGCCTCAGCTGGGCTCTGGACGGCGCGTGCGCGCCGGTCGCTGCGGTGTCGCGCCTGGAACCCGCAATGGCGTCAGCGGGCCACCTCGCCTCCGGACGACGCTCACCGGCGGGCCTGCCAGGGCGCGATATTCGCTTCCGCAACGTCACGTTTGCCTACCCTGGCGGTGCGGCGGTCCTGGACGGCTTCGACCTCACCATTCCCGCCGGCTCCTCGCTCGCTATCGTCGGACAGAACGGCGCGGGCAAGACCACGCTGGCCAAGCTGCTCTGCCGACTCTACGACCCGCAAGGGGGCGCGATCGAGATCGACGGGCTGGACATGCGCGATCTGGATTTGCCGTCATGGCGATCGCGATTGACGGCGGTCTTCCAGGACTTCACTCGCTTCGAGCTCCCCCTCCGCGACAACGTGGCGCCAGGCGGTGCGCCGGACGATGTCGTGCTCGATGCGCTCGAATCCGCTGGCGCAGCGAAACTGGCAGCCCTGGACACTGTCGTGGCGCGTGGCTACGAAGGCGGCACGGATCTGTCGGGCGGCCAGTGGCAGCGCGTCGCTCTCGCCCGTGCGCTCTGCGCCGTAAAGATGGGCGCAGGCCTCGTGCTGCTCGACGAGCCGACGGCGCAGCTCGACGTGCGTGGCGAGGCGGAAATCTTCGAACGCATCCTGGCGGCAACGCGCCACTGCACGACAATCCTCATCTCGCATCGCTTTTCGACCGTACGTCATGCCGATCGGATCTGCGTGCTCGAGAAGGGAAGAGTCGTCGAGCTTGGCACGCACGACGAGCTGATGCGGGTGAACGGGCGGTACCGCACGATGTTCGATCTGCAGGCACAGCGTTTCAGCGCCGAGGACGAAGAAGGCAGGAGCTATGACGTCCTCGCGTGAGAAGAACCAGAAGGGCGACGGCCTGCCTCCAGCCCTCTCGTCGATGTGGCGACTGTGCAAACTGGGCTACCAGCATGAGCCAACGCTGATCGTCGCCGCGTCGACCCTGGCTGTGCTGTCGGCGCTGCCGGATGCGCTGCTCGCCTACTGGTTCATGCTGATCGGCGAAGGGGCCATCGCCGGCGACTGGCGCCTCGTGCGATTCGCCGCCGTGGCCATCGGTGTGTCCGCCACGGCCACGTGGTTTCTCCAGACCGTCAGCACTCGTGTGCAACGCCGTTTCCGTGACAAAGTGACTATCGCGCTCGAGTCACACGTCGCAAGACTCCTGGCTTCGATCACGACGATCGCGCACCAGGAACGCCCCGAGTATCTGGACCGCCTCTCGGTGCTGCGCAATCAAGTCTTCATGCTGGACCACATGTACATGTCGCTCTTTTCGACATGCGGGTGGATCCTGCGTCTCGCCGTGACGATCGTACTGCTCGTTTCCATCCACCCGGCGCTATCGCTGCTGGCGCTCTTCGCGTTGCCGACCGTGCTCACGTCCTCCTGGCGTCCGGCAGTCGAGAGAACGGCCTACGAGCGCGGCGCATCGTCGTCGCGCCTGGCGCGCCACCTGTTCGACACCGCGACGACGGCGACGCCCGGTAAGGAAGTGCGCGTCACCGGTATTGGCGACCGTCTTGCCGTGAATCGGCGCCGGGCGTACGAAACGGGGAACCGGCCCGTCCGGACGGCACGCTGGATCTCGGCCGGCTGGCACACACTGGGTTGGGCGATCTTCGGCGCCGCGTATGTGGGCGCCATCGTCTTTGTCTCATCCACGCTGCGCGCGCCCGCCGCCGACGTCCTCCTGGTGCTCGCAGCCGGCTCGCGACTCTCGTTCTACGTCGGCGCCACCGTGGGTGAAATCGGATTCCTGCGGTTCTGGATGGATTCTGCGAAGCGCCTCGCCTGGCTGGAGGACTATGCGGCCTCGTTTGTCGCGACCGCCGATCGGCCCGTGCCCGAGCGGCTGGCGGAAGGCATCCGCTTCGAGCATGTCTCGTTTGCGTATCCGGGGACCGATCGCCTCGTGCTCGAGGACATCAACGTCACATTGCCGGCCGGCAGAGTCGTGGCGATTGTCGGCGAGAACGGGGCGGGCAAGACCACGCTGGTCAAGCTGCTCGCGAAGATGTACGACGCGACGAGCGGCCGGATCCTGATCGAAGGAACCGAGCTGGCGCGCATTCCGGCCGTGGACTGGCGTGCACGACTCGCCGGCGCGTTCCAGGACTTCTTCCGCTTCGAGTTCCGGGCGCATCAGACAATCGGCGCCGGCGATCTCCCGCGCATGGCCGACGAGCCAGCCGTCCTGACGGCCGTCCGCCGGGCCGGCGCAGAGGACGTTATCGCCAGGCTGCCGGCGGGCCTCGAGACGCAGCTTGGTCCAACGTGGCCGGGTGGTGTGGAGGTCAGCTTCGGCCAGTGGCAAAAGCTTGCGCTGGCGCGCGGCTTCATGCGCGATCGTCCCCTCGTGCTGATGCTCGACGAGCCGACGGCCGCGCTCGACGCGGAGACGGAGCATGCGCTCTTCGAGCGTTATGCCAGCGCCGTGCGCGGCGCGGCCGCCGACGGCCGCATCACCATCCTGGTGTCACACCGCTTTTCGACCGTGCGAATGGCTGATTTGATCGTCGTGCTGGACGGCGCCCGCGTGATCGAAGTCGGCACGCACGACGCGCTGATGAGAAACCGCGGGCAGTATGCGCAACTCTACGGCATCCAGGCCGCGGCTTACGAGTGACGCGCGAACCGCTTCCGTCGATGGTGTTCTGCGATCATCGCCGCACCCAGCGGCGACCGGGTACGTCGGCGCGGAACGTCTCGATCGCGCCGCGGTCCTGCATCGTCACGAAGACAGTCCGGCCGTCCTCGCCGCCGAACACGAGGTTGCTCGGCTGGGTCCCCTTCAACCGCAGTTCGCGAAGGACGGCTCCGCGCGGTGACAGCACGACCACGGTTCCCTTCCCGTGGCGGGTCACGTACAGCGCGCCTTCCCGATCGCACTTCATGCCGTCGAGACCATGGTCAGGAAAGGATGCAAACAGCCGCTTGTTGGAAACGCCGCCGGCCTCGTCCACGTCATACGCCCAGATTCGGCGTTGCACGCTCTCCGCAACATACAACGTGCGTTCGTCCGGCGACAGCTCGATCCCGTTGGTGGTTCCCATACGATCCTCCAGCAGTACGATCCGTCCGCCCGGATCGATCCGCCAGAGTTTGCCAGTGCTCGTCGACCAGTCCGGATCCGAGGCGTACAGCACGTCGTCACGTCGTATCGCGAAGTCGTTCGGCTGGTTGAAGCCCTCGTGGTGGACGTAGACGCTCACCTCACGCGTTTGCGGATTCAAGCGCAGGACGTTATGTCCGGTGTAGTCCGCCAGCAGCAGCGTGCCGGCGCGCTCCATCTTGATGGCGTTGGCCGTGCTGCCCGGTGGCAGATCGACGAAGCGCTCCGCCCGGCCGTCCGCGTGCACGAGGCCGACTGTACCGTCGTTCCGAAAGTTCACGACGAACAGCCGGCCGGACGCGGTCGATCTCCAGGTCCTTCGATGTTGCGCGTAAACAGCCCGTCGGCGGTGAAGTCGCGAGAGGCGACTGGTTGTCCAACGACGGCCTGGCCAAGCAACACCAGCAAAGACAGAACAATGCGCATGAGGTTGATGAGAGTAAGCCCGTTTGCGCCGTGAGTCCACTCATCCGCCGGCGCTGCTGGGACTTCGCGCTTCGAAGGGGCGCAGGCCGACGAACGACTCATGTCGACAGCTGAGTCAGCTTTCACATCCGGCGGACGTGCCACGATATCCCGTGGCTCTCGTGCGGGCCGATGCTCGTGGTCATCGAATGGCCGAGAGTTCCATGGGCACGCCTCTTGATTCTCGTCCTCTGTTCAGGCAAAGAGCGAAAGGAAAAGGAGCAGCCCATGCACACGACCCACAGTCGATTCCCATCCGCCCTCGCTATCGTCATGCTGACCATGACGGTTACGGTGGCCGGCCAAACAGACGGAACGCAGCCGGACACAGGGTCTCAAGGAAACCGATCGCTTCGTCAAGGCTGGCGGCAACACGTCTCAGGCCCTCACGAATGGCAAGACGCAGCTGCAGAAGACACTCGACTCCTACAACGCCCTTGTCACGCAGCCCTCGAAGGACATGAAGGGTGACTACAAGAAGCTCATGAAGTCGTCGGACTCCATGAACGACAAGGTGGCCGAGGCGCGCGCGAAGATCGAGGCGATGCAGAAGAGCGGCGATACCTACTTCAGCGGGCGCGCCGAGACGATCAAGAACATCCAGGATCCCGCGCTGCAGAAGCAGGCGCAGCAGCGGCTGGCGGCCAGTCAGCAGGAGTTTGCCGGCGTGCTGCAGTCGCTGCGTGATGCCGGCGGGGCGATGGAGCCGTTCCGGAAGCAGCTGGCCGACCAGATTACGTTTCTGGGCAGCGATTTGACCCCGTCCGCCATGACGTCATTGAAGCCTCAGGCGGACAAGCTCAACGCGCAGGGCGCCGAGACTTTCTCGAGGATTGACCAAGCCATTGCGAAGGCGGACACGTACTTCCAGGGCCTGAAAGCCGCCCAGACCTAAACGACTGTCGCAGGTCCCTGGCAGCGGCTGCACAGATGGAATGAATGGGGTCGCCACGATCCGACGATCTGGCGACCTCTTATTCCGCGCGCAGGCTCGATGCGGGATCCGTCGATAATTCACCATGTCGTCAGACCAGCGCCTGATCTCCGAGCGGTTCCCCCGATCGTCCAAGTATCACCCCGATTGGATCATCGCCAGCGCGAGCGGCGGGGCCAATTCTCTGTGGCTGACCGAGTGGCTGGCCGAGTCGCTGGATCTTCGACCCGGCATGCGGGTTCTCGACCTCGGTTGTGGTCTCGCAGCGTCCTCGATCTTCCTGCGGCGTGAATTCGGTGTACAGGTCTGGGCGACGGACTTGTGGTTCGGGGCTTCGGCGAACCTCCAGCGAATCCGGGACGCCGGTGCCGAAGACGGCGTGTTCCCGATACACAGCGATGCGCGGTCGTTGCCATTCGCCGCAGACTTCTTCGACGCTGTGGTATCCATCGATTCCTTCCCCTATTACGGGACGGACGACCTGTACCTGAACTACCTTGCCAGATTCGTGAAGCCGGGCGGTCCGATCGGAGTGGCGGGGGCCGGCGTGATGCAGGAAATCGACGGGCCGATTCCCGACCATCTCCGCGATTGGTGGGAACACTCCATGTGTTGCCTCCACTCGGCTGCGTGGTGGCGGCGGCACTGGGAGCGGACAGGTATCGTGATCGTCGAGCGGGCTGACACGATGGCCGAGGGATGGCGGAAGTGGCTGGAATGGCAACGCACGGTCAGTCCGAACAACCATGTCGAGATGCGAGCGGTGGAAGCGGACGGTGGCAATTTTCTTGGCTACGTCCGGCTCGTAGGCCGTCGTCAGGCTGACGTGCGGTTGGAGGAGCCGATCGGGTCCATTCCTACTCAATACACGATGAGGCCCTTGCTGCGGGGTGAAGGATGATTCGTGCTCGTTCCGCGCCAGGAGTCACTGGCGTATCGGCGCGCGTATCCCGCGGCCCGGCCGCGCTGCCGTCACGCGTCCGTTCTCGACCACAATCTGGCCCCCCACCACGACGTACGGGATTCCCGCAGATGGAATCGACGCATTCTCGTACGTGGCCTTGTCGATGACCGTCACCGGATCGAAGATCGCGAGGTCAGCGTCGGCACCGACCTTGATGCGCCCTTTGGACGACATGGCCGGCGTGCGTCGCTCGAGCCGGCGGGCCGGTGCAAGCGTCATCCGCTCGAGTGCGTCCATCAAGACCGATCGCCCGTTCCTCGCGCACGTATTTGCCGAGCACTTTCGCGTAGGTGCCCGACGTGCGCGGATGGCCGCGGCCGTTCTCGATGAATCCGTCGCTGGCGATGATCGACAGAGGGCTCACGATGGCCGCTCGCGTCTGGGCCTCGGAGCGGCCATGAATGATGACGGTCCCACCGGCGGCGCGGGCCTTGGCGAAGCTCGCGCGCGTGAGACGCTCGCCGGTCGAAACCAGCTGGTGCAGGCCGAATCGCTCCTCCGGCCACTTCTCCCAGTCGTCGAACAGCGCGGATTGAATCTCGGTCATGCCGGCGCCGTACGGGTAGGCCTCGGTCGTCACATCCTGCCCCGAATCCCGCGCCGCCTGAATCGCCGCGAGGAACTGATCGATCTGGTCGCCGGCCGAGGAGTTCACGTGCACGATGTGGAGAGACGCGCCGGCCGTCTTCGCGGCGGCGATGGTTTCCTTCAAGCCGTTCACGTCGCCGCGCATGTGGATGTGGGCGGACGCGCCGCCGGCCGCAGCCACGCGAAACATGCGCTCGATCTCGGCGATGGACGCGCCGGGCGTGTAGGCGCTACCGAAACCCACAGCGACCGCGCCCTGCGCGAGGCCCTCGCGGAGGATCTCCTCCATTGCCGCTAACTGCTCCTCGTTCGCATGACCGCTGCCGCCGATGCCTGCGGGCAGCAGCCCCTTACCCGGATCTCCCAATACCTTCATGCGCGCGGGGATGTGTCCCACCGAGACGCCGTGGTTCACGATCTGCCCTGCCTGACGGGCGGCGTACCAGCTCTTGACGTCGCCAGTGCCGACTTCGAGCTCAAACGCGGACGTCACGCCGTCACGCACCATCATCGCGTAGGACTCTTCCTGCTGGCCGTGCTCGTGGAGGTCGATAAAGCCAGGCGCCACGACGTGGTTCGTCGCATCGACGACGCGCGCGCCCTGGAGCGGTGCCTCGGAAATGGCCTCGATGCGACCCGCACGAATGCCCAGGTGCCGCACGGCGTCGAGCTTGGACTCGGGATCCATCACGCGGCCGTTCGCGATGACGAGATCGTAGGGGGGCGCTGAGAGGGGCCCGGTCGAGCAAGCCGCCAGCGCGAGCGACTCCACACACGACTGACGGGAAGAGCACACGCCGGTTCGGTCGAACTCTTCATCGCTCGGTCTCCTTGTCACCACGCTACGCACCGCAAACACGTCCGCGCCAGAGCTTATCCGAGGTCAGGCCACTTGGGTACCGAGGACGGAGGGGACGGAGGAAACGGAACGAGCGTCAACACAGAGACACGGAGCAACGGAGGCAGGTTACCAAGGTGAGTCGCCGGTCACGCCGGCCGCGCAGCGGCACATCGGCGCCCCGGGTGACAACCCCAGCCAGCCAATTCAGCTCGTTTCGTCTCCGTTGCTCCGTGTCTCTGTGTTGAACCTGGTCCGTGTTCTCCGTCGCCTCCGTGCGGGTCTGCATCGGAAGTGGCTGGCATCTACCCCGGCCCCTGTGCCAGACTCTGGCATCGCGATTCGCAACACATCCGAAGGAGCTGCCCGATGTCCATGCTGATACGCTCCTCCATCGTTCTGCTGACGATCGTCTCCGCAGCGAACGGTCCTCGCTTCGATCTCGATACGCCTGCCAAGATCGTGCGTGTCGCCGATCCGGCCATCGCCCCCGACGGCCGCACGGTCGCCGTCGTCGTCAGCCGCGCAAACCTCGAGGACAACCGGTACGACCCGGAGCTCGTGCAAGTCGATATCGCCACGAAGTCCCATCGTGTGCTCAGCTCCCGACGCGGGCTGAGTGCGCCCGTCTGGTCTCCGGATGGTTCGTCGCTCTCCTTTCTTGCGAGCGTCGAAGGCCGCGCGCAGATCTTCGTCCTGCCGATTGGTGGCGGCGAGGCGCGGCAGGTGACGACGTCGCCGACTGGCGTGCAGGCTTACTCGTGGCGGCCCGATGGACGGGCGTTCGCCTTCACTGCGCTCGACGAGCAGCCGCGACGCGAGGGTAAGGACCGATTCAACCGCTCGTTCGAGATCCAGAACAACAGCTTCCTCCAGAACGAGGTGCCAATGCCTTCGCACCTCTGGACCGTACCGGCTGAGGGCGGACAGGCGCGCCGGCTCACGTCGGGCTCGTGGTCGCTGCCGATTACCTACCCTCCGGGCGCTCCCCCGCCGGAGCCCTCATGGTCGCCAGACGGCCGGACGATCGCGATCGAGCGCCGGCCATCTGCCTACTCGGGGGATTTCGATCAGAACACGATTCAGCTGGTGGACGCCGAGACTGGACGCCTGCGTCAGCTCACGACCCGGACTCATAACGAAGCGCAGCCGCAGTTCTCACCGGACGGCAAACACATCGCCTACTGGTACCCGAAGGGAGGCCAGACAAGGAACAACACCGAGATCGTGGTCGCGCCTTCTGAGGGCGGCGAAGGGCGCAGCGTGACGAGTACGCTCGACCGTCACGTTCTAACAGCGACGTGGATGAAAGACAGCCGATCCCTGTTACTGGGCGCTGCTGACGGAACGCGCACAGGTGTCTGGCTGCAGCCGATTGACGGCCCGGCGCGCAAGCTGGATTTCGGGCCGCTCGTCGTCGCGGCCGGGTTCGGCAGCCTCTCGGTGAGCATGAGCAACGACGGCCGTCTCGCGTTCGTCGGGAGCACTCCCGGCCGGCCGAATGAGCTGTACTGGCGGCCGTCCGCGACTGCCCCACCCGAACGGTTGACCGATTTCAACGCCGAGATTGTTGCGATGAGCCTCGGACGCGCTGAGACGGTGATGTGGGACGGTCCAGACGGCTTCCGGATGGACGGCGTCGTAACCTATCCGCCTGATTTCGAGGCGGGACGCCGGTACCCGCTCATCCTGTACATCCATGGCGGCCCGCGTGCATCCTCGAAAGAGTCCTTCTCGGCGAGATCCCAGCTCCTGGCGGCGCAAGGCTGGATCGTATTCGAGCCGAACTACCGCGGCAGCGACAACCTCGGCAACGCCTTCATGGCGGCCATCTGGAACGATGCGGGCGCCGGGCCGGGCCGGGATGTGATGTCCGGCATCGAGTATCTGAAAGGACGCGGCATCGTCGACGAGTCGCGCATTGCCGTGTCTGGATGGTCGTCACGGCGGGTACATGACGACGTGGCTGCTCGGTAACTATCCGGAGGTGTGGAAGGCCGGCGTCGCCGGCGCGGCGGTGACGAGCACGATGGATCAATACGATCTCGGCGATTCCAACGTGCGGCGCGGCAGCGCGCTCGGTGGATCGCCATACACCGACGGCGCAAGGATGCGCGCGGCGGTCGAACAGTCTCCCATCACGTATGCGAGCCGGATCAAGGCGCCGACGCTGATCCTCGCGCTGACCGGCGACTACCGCGTGCCGATCATGCAGTCATATCGCCTGTATCACGCGCTGCGCGACAACGGCGTGCCCGTGCAGTTCATCGGGTACCCGCTGCCGGGCCACAGTCCAACGGATCCTGTGCACCAGCGTGATGTGGATCGACGGTGGCTTGACTGGTTGAAACAGCATCTGAAGTAAGGACGGAGATCATGAGACACACGGCCCGCGTCGGGGCAACTGCCGCAGCGGCGTTCCTGCTCGGCGTGACTTGCGCTCGCGCGCAGGTTTCTCGGGCGGACTACGACCGCGCGTTCGGCCTGCGCGAGCGATGGATGTACCTGACCACCGATCTCGCCGACCCGGTGACGTGGGTCGACAACACGTCGCGGTTCTACTATCGCAAGACGGTCAAAGGCGGCTTCGAGTTCGTCATGGTCGATGCGCGGACGCTCGAGCGCCAACCGGCTTTCGATCATGCGAAGCTGGCTGCCGGGCTGAGCACTGCCGCGGGCGACACGTTTTCAGCGCTCCGTCTCCCATTCGACTCGTTCCGGTTCTCGAACGGCGAGCGCGCGATTGAGGTGAACTTCGGCGAATCAGGCTGGACGTGCCGCCTGTCGGACTACACGTGCGCACGCCGTCCGGAAGGTGGCGGCCGCGGCGGCTCAGCCGCGCAGCTTTGGCACGACGCGCGACACTGCAGTCCCTCCGGACAACCGCCCCAAGCGTTCTCCCAACGGGCAGTGGGAAGCCTTCGTCAGCAACTACAACATCGTCGTGCGTCCGGTCGGTGGCACGACAGTCACCGCGCTCAGCAATGACGGCTCCGAGGGCGAAGCGTACGATCCCGAATCAATCGTCTGGTCGCCTGACTCGCTGAAGCTGGCGGCGTATCGCGTGCGCCCGGGGTATCGACGGATCGTGTATCGCGTCGAATCATCACCGGCCGATCAGGTGCAGCCCAAGCTGCACGAGCAGCTCTACGTCAAGCCCGGCGACGCCATCGACTTCGACCAGCCGCGCGTGTTTCACGTCCAGCCGGCCAAACAGCTGGTCGTTCCGAATGAGCTCTTTCCTAATCCGTACACGATGTCACGCCTGTCATGGCGCCAGGATAGCCGGACGGTGGCCTTCGAGTACACGCAGCGCGGGCACCAGGCCATCCGGCTGATCGAGGTTGACGCGGCGACAGGTGCGCGCGCGCGCGATCGTCTCCGAAGAGCCCAAGACGTTCTTCAACAGCTGGCGTAAGTTCAGCCACGACGTCAGGAACGAGGGCAAGGAGATCATCTGGATGTCGGAGCGGGATGGATGGAACCACCTCTATCTCTACGACGGCGTCACCGGTCGCGTGAAGAACCAGATCACTCGTGGCGAGTGGGTGGTTCGCGGCGTTTCGAAGGTGGACGAGGACAAGCGGCAGGTCTGGTTCAGCGCCAGCGGGATGTACCCCGGCAAGGATCCATATTTCGTCCATTTCTATCGGATCGATTTCGATGGCTCCAACCTGACGACGCTGACCGAGGCGGATGCCAATCACGACGTGCGCTTCTCGCCGGACATGGAGTATTACGTCGACACCTTTTCGCGTGTCGACCTTCCGAATGTCTCCGAGCTGCGGCGCACCAGTGACCGATCGCTCGTCGCGGTCCTCGAGAAGGCCGACATCTCCGCCCTCGTCGCGGCCGGCTTCAAACCTCCCGAGGTGTTCACCGCCAAGGGCCGTGACGGAAAGACGGACATCTGGGGTGTCATCGTCCGGCCGACGAATTTCGATCCAAAGAAGAAGTACCCGGTGATCGAGAACATCTACGCCGGGCCGCACAGCTCGTTCGTACCCAAGACGTTCTGGCCGTTCGGCGCGCATTCGTCCGGCGACAAGGTCATCGGCATGCAGGCGCTGGCCGAGCTCGGTTTCATCGTCGTCCAGATCGACGGGATGGGGACGATGAACCGGTCGAAAGCATTTCACGACGTGGCGTGGAAGAACGTCGGCGATGCGGGCTTCCCCGACCGGATCCTCTGGCACAAGGCGGCTGCGGCGAAGTATCCGTACTACGACATCACGCGCGTGGGTATCTACGGCGGATCGGCGGGCGGCCAGAATTCGCTCGGCGGCCTGCTGTTTCATCCGGACTTCTACAAGGTCGCGGTGTCGTACGCGGGATGTCACGACAATCGCATGGACAAGATCGGCTGGAACGAGCAGTGGATGGGTTGGCCGCTCGACGAGACGTACGGGCAGTCCTCGAACGTCGACAACGCGTGGCGGTTGCAGGGGCAGGTCCTGCTCATCGTCGGCGAACTGGACATGAACGTCGATCCCGCGTCCACCATGCAGGTCGTGAACGCGCTGATCAAGGCCAACAAGATGTTCGACCTGCTCGTGGTGACCGAGTGAAGGCCACGGTGCGGGCCGGACGACTGGCCCTGTCGAGTACGGCCAGCGTCGACAGTACCGACTTCTTCGTCCGGCATCTCATGGGAATCACGACGCCGGACTGGAACCGCGCGCTCAAGACGCAGACAGCCGCGAACGGGCGGTAGGGTCGACGCTCAGAGGTGCCGCGGCTCCACGCGAGCAGGACGACGAGCGCTTGGTTCATGGGTCTCTCCTTCCGTCAGCCTCCAAATGCGTCCGTAGGATCGCGAGCACCTGATGGCGGTTCATTTTCTCAGCCCACGCACGCGGTGTCGCCCAGGGTTCGGCGTCGGCCTCGACGGGATCGGCGCCCCGCTGCCAGCAGTAAGTTGACCAATTCAATCCGGCCCCACCGGCAGGCCCAGCCAAGGGGCGTGCTCTTCAGGAGATCGTCCCGTGCGTCGAGCGGCGATCCTTTTTCCAGCAGGAGGTATTGACCTCCGCGATAGCGTCAGCGTCACCCGCCGCGAATGCCTTGAGTAACTCCTTCGCCTGGCGCTTGAGCTGGGAGATATCCGGATGCTCCGCCAACGTGCGGGTGGGTGGCTGTTTCCTGAGAGGCATGATGAGCTCCTTTCCTGGCCGCACACCTGCGCGGCCGTCGCGCCCGGTGTCCGCTCACTCGGGCAGAAAAGAGTTCATCGAATCGATAGGTTGTCGAGTTCTGTTCAGGCGGACGCAGTCCTTCCCGCGGACACGGAAGCGCCCTGATGCGCTGCGGCGAGCATAGCCGCCTGCCGCAGCGAATGCAACGATCGAGCAGGGGCGTAAGGTTGCCTACTCGTCGGCGGATTGGATGAAATACAGCTCGTAGCCGTTCAGATCGCGAATGCAGAACTGGCGCGCTCCGTAGAACATGTCCTCAATGTCCTGTTGGAACTCGATCCCTGCATGGTCTCCCGGCTGATCGGCAAGCGCAGCGCGCGCGGCTTCGAGCTGCCGGGACTTGAGGAGCTGATACAGGCTGTCGATCCGATCGGTGTAAAACCAGAGGCTCACGTCGTGCGCGCCAGGTTTTCCGTGCATGTTCAGCATCACTTCGGCTTTGCCGAACGCGACGATGCCAAAGTTCACCAGGCCATCGTCTTCGTATCGCGCGAGTTCCTTGAACCCGATCGACGTATACCAGTCGAGTGCCCGCGCAACATCTGGCACCAGGATGGTCGGGACCCCTTTCTTGATGGAGTCAGCCATCTTGGCCATGCTTTCCCTGAAGCCCGAAGGGGCGATCGATGTCGGCTGCTTCGCCCCTGCCGCGTGCAGCCGGCGCATCGCCTCGCGATCTCCGCGCAGCATCGCAGCTGCAAGCGCGGTCTGGCCGCTCATGTCCTTCGCTTCGAGGTCGGCGCCGAGCTCAATCAAGAGTTCAACGATGTCATAGCGCTTCCGGCTGATGGCGAAATGCAGCGGCGTCAGACCGCGTTCGAAGCGCGACAGCCGACGGTCGAGCGCGTCAGGATTCTGTTCCACCAGCTCCTGAATCAGGCCCAGATCGCCGACACTCATTGCGGAGAAAATGTGGTGGCGGGCGCCGCGCTCGACCAGGAGCGCCACCAGCTCTCGCCGAGCCGCGTCAATCTGGTCAGGATCGTCCCCCGGCGCGCGATAGAACGTCGCCCACCCGATGACATCGAGCTCGTGCACATCGCCAACGCCACGCACGTCCCCCCCGGAATCCAGGAGCGCGCGGACAATCTCGATGCTGCCGTGGGCGGCGGCCCAGTGCAACGGGTAGGTGTTGTCGCCGGCCTCGCGCGCATTCGGATCGGCGCCGTGCTCGAGCAGCAACCTCACGGCCTCCAGGTGCCCGGCCTTTGCTGCCGCGTGGAGTCCGGTCCAGCCCGCGTGGGGCGCCGCAGGATTGCTCACGTGAGCCATACGCGGCTCGTTCAAGAGGAAGTCGCGCAGCACATCGACGTCGCCGTTGACACATGCCTCGAAGAAGCGGGCGACTTCTCTCTGTTGCCGCTGATCGAGCTCGGCCTTCAGCGCTCGCCAACTCGAGAACCCGTGGTCGTGCGCGACGGCGAGCAGGGCCGTCGCGAGCTTCGCCCGAGGGTCGGTCCGGCGCAGCTCCTGCAGCCGATCCTTTGCCAGCTTCTTCAGATACTCGAGGGAGGCGCGTTCGGGGAGTTTCGACATACACCCTTCCTTCCATTGCTGCCCGGCGTCCGCGTCTCTCGGGCTGGAAGTCAGGGTTGCTGACTATGAGGAGATCTCGTGGGTGGGTTCGACCCTTTACGCGGACCGTGGGCCGCCCTTCGGCCTTGCCGGAATTCTATGGCAACACCCCGGGTGGAAGGAAGCTATTTGGGCGGCGGTGGATCTTCGTCAGCTCGTTGATGTTGTCCCGCCTTGAACTCCGCGATCACCGATGACGGTATCTGTGCGACGGTGATGTGCTTGGGACCGTTGCCAATCGCCAGTCGACTGATCTCGGTGCGATCCGCGATCGAGACGATCGACAGGTCGTCGCTACGGGTGTTGGCGATAAGACAGACGCGGCCGTCGGCGGCAGTCTCCGCCCAGCCGGGCGCATCGCCGACCGGGATTGTGGCGATCAGCGTAAGGTCCGGAGTGCTCACGAGCGCGGCATAGTCCGAGGCGCGTGCCGCCAGGCACAGCGTCCTGCCGTCGTCTGTGAGCGCCAGGCCGTGATGCGGTGCGTCGAAGTCCCAGTCGGTGACCGTTACCCCGGGCTTCACCGGCAGTTCGAGGCGGCGGACCACTTTTCTGGCAGTGAGATCGTAGGCGACCACCGCATGCTCGTTCGACAGCTGCGCGTAGAGGCCCTTTTCGTCCGGGGTGAAGTGCCAGGGGCGGATGCCGTTGTCGAACTGTATCCGGTCGAGGACTTTCAGGCTTTCGATGTCGGCGATGGTCAACTGATACGGATAGCCCGGCGTCTCCGTCAGCGGCGGAGCGCCCGCCGGGCGGGTGAGGCCGGCGATCGGGCCGATGCTGGTGTTATAGAGCCGGCGGCCATCCTTCGAGACCTTGTTGTCGTGTGGGTAGACGCCGCTCACCAGATGGCCTGTGATCTCGCCCGTGGCGGTCGCAATCCGGTAAACCCGGTTGTCCATCAGCGCCGAAACGAACAGGCTCCGCCCGTCCCGAGAGAGCACCATGTGGTCGGCGCGCGCCGTGTTCAACGGCCGCCGCCACAACAGCCGGGCGCTCACGATGTCGAAAGCCGCGACGTCACCGAGATAGCCGCGGGAGACATAGAGCGTGCGCCCGTCGGGTGAGACGTCCGTATCCTGCGCGTAGTTCCTCGCGCCCGGACCCTCGCCCTTTTCACGCGCCGGATTGACGTCGATGGTGCCGACGATCGTGCGGGACGCCACATCCACCAGGGCGACAGTGCCGGCCTCCGCATTGGCCACGAGTGCAATCTCGACGGACGCCGCGGGAACCTGCGTCGGTCCTGCTGTGAGCAAGGACTGACCACAGGCGATCGCGAAGATGAACACCGCAACGGCAGCAAGCTCACGTGCCATGTTTGTCCTCGTTTGCCCGCAGGCGGTCGTCATTGAACTGACCGGACGCGGGAATATAGCACCCACATGTGTTAGCGTCGCGCCTTCATGCGTGACGTTCTCACGGAGGGACGTGATTGCCGCTTTCCGGCCGAGCGTTGTGCACGGCTTTCTGACGGTTGCGGCGGCAGCTGGCGCATCGTCCGTGCGGTTCGTTCGCCCAACCGCGTCAGCCACATTGCTTGAAGCTCCAGGCCCGTCCGAAACATCTCGAGGAACGACGGAGGCAGCATTGAGAAATCAATGGTCTTCTGACGCGCCCCAGTCTGGCCGCCGGCCATCGACATCGGTGAATCCGTAGTCACGACTGAGCTCCCAGGAACTCCACAGTTGCCCCGTGCGGGCGAGCATGTGCGGATCCTGCGCGAGTGCCGCAACCGCACGGCCCACATACAGCGGGGATTCCGACTCCAGGAAGTTGCTGTCGCTCTTGCCGGCGTCACGCCAATTGGCTTCCGTCACGCCCATGGCATCAAGCATCGCCTCCGACCGCAGAAACCCAGGCGTGATCGCGACCGCCGTCACATTGTGGGTGTGGAGTTCCGCGGCCATGTTCAGGGCCAACCCCTTCGTGGCCAACTTGACAGACGACGCCAGCGGATTGCCGCCACCGCCGAGGATGTCGGATTCGGTCACCTCGACGATCAACCCTCGCTTCTTCCGGATCATGTGCGGCGCCACGTGCTTGGCGGTCACGATATGCGACACGAGCGCCTGTCTGAAAACCTGGTCGGCGTGTGCGACGTCGACCTGCCAGAACGATCCCCACTGCCCCATCAGCGGTTCCTCACCGGCGATGCTGTTCACGAGCACGTCGAGTCGGCCGTGCGCCTTCACAATACGCGCGACCAACGCCTCGACCTCCGCCTCGACGGTGTGATCGACACGCACGGCCGTCGCCTGTCCGCCAGCGGCGGTGATCAGCGCGGCCGTTTCGTCGATGGTCTCTGGCCTTTTGTACGGCGATGGCCGGTCCGTCACGCTCCGCCCGGTGCAATACACGGTGGCGCCCGCTTCAGCGAGCGCTCGCGCAATCCCACGGCCAGCACCCCTGGTGGCACCAGCGACGAGGGCGATCTGTCCACGGAGGTGACCCTGGCGGGGCCGGGTTGCGACACGCGGGGGCCGATGAGCTGGCGTCGGCATGCGAAGCCTCCTGAGAGGGACCGGCATTACGCAACGGTCGTTCACGAACGAGCCAATTGGAGAACTGTCGTTTACTATATCCATCTCAGCGATGAGTTCTACGCCGGCTGAGGGTCGATTTCAGCGCGTGTGACACTGGGCCGCCCCTGCTTGAATCGCATCCGGTCGGTTGAAGAGATCGTTAGCCTGTTGGAGGCACAATGACGAAGAAGCCAGCGGCAATCAGATTCCTGTTTGCGCTAGCAGCGTTCACGCTGAGGGGCCTTCGACGCCTGGCTAAGCGATTGGGGGCGCCGGGCTCGGGACCATTCCTGGCGGGCTGTTGAAATCTGGAGCGGACGAGAGACCGACTTGACATCCGGCGCGGTCCAAGCGTAGCTTCTATCGTCATCCGATAGGAGCAACGCGTTGCGAGACCGGAAGGACATTCCACAAGGCACTCTGGATCTTCTGATCCTGCGCATCCTCACCCGTGAACCGATGCATGGCTGGGGCATCATGCAGCGGTTGCGCGATCTGACCGGTGATGTCTTTCAAGTCGCACCCGGGTCGTTGTTCCCCGCCCTTCAGCGCATCGAGGAGCGCGGGTGGGCATCGGGCGACTGGGGCACATCCGAGAACAACCGCAGAGCGAAGTACTACGCCATCACCCCCGGAGGCCGGAAGCAGCTGAATGCCGAGCGGGCGCACTGGAACGCGATCACGCTCGCCGTCGCGCGTGTCCTCGAGAGCGCGTGATGACGATGTGGTCTCGAGTCCGTATTGCGCCTGCTGAGTTCCCGGAAGAATGACGCATCAGGGGCGAAAAGTCGCTTTGTTCACTCGTCTGGCCGTCTCTTGCTTCACGCGGCTCTCTTCCGTCTGGTTCTTTTGACGTTCGATCTCTCGTTGGGGGGCTTCTTGCTCATCGAGCAGGATCGCTTCCACGGTCGCAACCCGCGCCAGCGTATCCAGTCGCTTTGAAAGCACCACCAGTCCAAACGCAGACAGGTAAGAGGACTGGAACAGGCTTAGCGAACTGTGCGAATCTTCCCAATACGCCAAAAGCTTGTCGCTGGCGATCGCGGCTGGGGCCGGCGACTGCCTATTCCCGGTCACCGGCAACATGGGAGGTCCGTATGTCCCCGAAATGGCTTCGACCATGTCTTCAGCCGTCAGCCCTTCGGTTCGTTCCCGATCATACGTGACCACGATTCGGAAAAGCTGGTCGTTGTAGAAACTGAAAAGGACTTTCCTCGCCGAGTCTCCTTGCGTCGACGCCCCGGGAACGTGTGGGGGCGCGGGCAGCCACATCAGGTCTTGAATCAGCTCTGGGCGTCGATGGATCACACGCGCCTCAGCGCTGATGTCGGCCTGTTGAGCGGCCGTGCCCAGACTCATGCCGAGTTGAAACTCCCGGTACTGGACAGATCGCGGGCAGGTACTCCCGCCGTCTCCTGCGCCGATATCACCGGCGTCATCAGGACGACCCACGCTGCGGACATGGCGAGTATGCAAATGCGAATCATTGGTGAACTCTCCTCGATCACGTACGGGGTTCGCCGGCGTCTGGAGTGGACACTCCACGCAGCAACTCCATGTCGTCGGCAGTCAACTGTTGAACCCGCTTTCGTGCCACGTCCAAGTCGGGGCACGTTTCCCGCTCACGCCAGTTGTCAGCGCCACGGTCAGCGACGTCGACGGACCACGTGCCATCGGGGTTTTCGGAACCGACCCGATAGCACTTCGGTGTTCGATCGCTTTTCATGGCGCGCCGATCGCTGCGAGCGGCCCGAAGGGTGGCCATCTCGAGTGCCTGCTCCTGCAGAAGCGCATCGAGCCCTTGAAGGATCGGGCGAGGTTGAGTCATGTTGCCCTCGGATAATGCTTTGAGGACGCGGCCCCGGATGGGTGGGCGCTCAGGAAAGCTCAGTCAGCATAACGACTAAGCACTCTCGCGGCTGTACCGTTGTGCACAGAAGCCGCTCACGGACGGGAATCGATTGGTGTTCGCGCATGACCGCTCTGGACAGCTAACTCTGTCCGCGTTTTCGCTGTTTCAGCTTCTGCTGCGTCTGTTCCCACATTGTCTTGACGACATCGCCAGGCGGCCGAGATTCTCACCGATCTTCGCCAGACTGTCGATATCCACCCGGGTGAGATCCCCGAACCGTTTGCCGCTCGGAGCGCTCGGATCCAGCGTTGTTGGAGTAAGAACGTCAGCCGCCGAGCCCGCTTGTCCCCGCCGATCGAGCTCGTCGACAAAGAGATCCCAGATCTCTTCTCGATCGGATACGCGCGCGCGGTCCGGGCGCGTCCCGCGTTCAGGCCGTGAAGTATTGTCGCTCATTGCCCTCACTCCTATCGTTCAGTTCCTGCTTGCCCTCAAGGCGTCCGTGATGTGTTCGCCACACGTGAACGCGTGGCGCAGAGGACGCCCGTCCCATCGTCCCGGGATCGCGTACGGAATCGAGGGGCGCCACGATGGCTGCTCGAACACACGCTTCCGAGGCACCGCCTCCGAGGCGACTTGACATCCGGTCGGCGTGAGCATACCTTCTATCGTCATCCGATAGGAGCGATACGTTGCGAGACCGGACGGACATTCCACAAGGGGCGCTGCATCTTCTGATCCTGCGCATGGCACGTGTCCTCGAGAGCGCGTGATGACCATGTGGTCTCGAGTCCGCGCAGTCTACCGCCGGTGGCGTCGACCTGCTTCGTGGGAACGTGCGCTGCACGATGAGCTGCAGACGTACCTGGACCACGAGATCGAGGAAAGAATCCAGGCGGGCATGGAGCCGGCCGAGGCGCGTCGCACCGCGCATGCCGACTTCGGTGGCGTCGAGCAGGTGAAGGAGCACGTGCGCTCGAGTGCGACAGGTGCCTGGATCGACACTCTTGCGCAGGACATCCGCTACGCGTGTCGCTCGTTGAGGTCCTCGCGGGCCTATTCGACATGGGTTGTCGGAAGTCTCGCCATCGGCATGGCGGTGACCATCGCCGCGCTCGCGGTGCTGAACGCCTTGCTTCTCCTTCCGTTCCCGGAGGTGATGGACCAGCAGCGACTGGTTCGCGTCTCGATGCTTCGGAATTGCGGCCGACCTGACTGCTGGATCCGGATGTCGGCGCCCGCCGACTACGAACTGGCTCGCGATGGATTGACCGGAGTGCAGGGCCTTGCTGCCTACGCGATCGGAGAGATCGCCGTCGGACTGCCCGACGCCCGCTCGATGCAAGGCGTCCTGACATCAGCCAACTACTTTGACGTTCTTGGCGTGCGCCCGGCTTTGGGCCGCATGTTCAACTCGATCGACGCTGGATGCGCATGCCGGGATTGCGGTGATCGCGTCACAGCACGTGGATGCGGGAGTTCGACGGTGATCCGTCGGTGATCGGCCGGTCGATACGCGTGGCCGATGGGTTTGTGCAGATCGTTGGCGTCGCTCCCCCGCTCTTTGAAGGCATCGAGCGGCCGCGGCCCGCCGGGCCGCGGCGCATGGGCGTCGGTCGGCCGCCTGACGTCTGGCTTCCCATGTGGCTGGCCGATCGCGTCCTGCCTCTCACTGGCGCCGAGCCGCGTCGGCAGGAACGGGACTTCCAGTTTGTGGGTCGTTTGAGGAACGGAGTGGAGTTGCCGCAGCTCCATGACGAAGCGGCAGCCCTGGCTCGCGGGCTCGCGGCGTCGAGAGGTGAAGGATCTCGAGGCGCACGGGCCGAAGTGCTTCGGGTGTGGAGGGTGAATCCGAGGAACTGGCACCTCGGGATTGTGGTCGTCATGCCCATCCCAATCCTGGTGCTCGCGATCGCCTGCGTGAACGCGGCCAACCTGATGTTGGCGCGCGGATCGCAGCGGCGTCGAGAGCTTGCCATCCGACTGGCAATCGGCGCCGGACGCGGCAGGATTGTTCGGCAGCTGCTCATCGAAAGTGCGGTTCTCGCAGTCTCTCGCGACCGCCGTTGCCGTCCCGATCGCCTGGTGGTGCCTCCAGCTGGCGGCAACTCCGTGGGACATCCCACTACCCGTCGATACGACCGTGCTCATGCTCACCATCATGACCGCTGCCGCCACCACAGTGGCGTTCGGGCTGGCACCGGCGGTTCGCGCGACCGCTCAGCAACCGGCGAGCACGCTGGGCCCGGTTGCCGCCCGGAGCGATGCCGTTCCAGGACAATCGCGCGCGCGCCGTGCGCTTGTGGTTGCGCAGGTCGCGCTCTCGCTCGCCCTCCTGGCGACCGGATCGCAACTGGTGTCGACGGTTCGCTCGGAAGCCGTTTCGGCGGGCACGTCGGCCGATCGGCTCCTGATTGCACGATTCGATCTGGAGCCCTTGAAGCTCCAGCCGGCTGAG
This sequence comes from uncultured Acidobacteriota bacterium, assembly GCA_963710415.1. Lineage (GTDB taxonomy): Bacteria > Acidobacteriota > Vicinamibacteria > Vicinamibacterales > 2-12-FULL-66-21 > CAVQAH01. The sequence goes on from CAVQAH010000010.1 coordinate 103,737, forward strand.
ACTGAGAGTTTCTATCGCGAGCTTCTTGCCGGAGCATCGCGGATGCCGGGTGTGCAAGCAGTCGGCATTGCACGACACACGGCCGTGTGGACCTTCGGACAGGGTTCGGCTCCCGCATCGCTCATCTACTGGCGTCCGGTTGACGGCCCGGAGGACGGTCACGTCACTGGCAGGAGGCTTCGCGGGAGGCGACCTGTTTGACGCAGTCGGTTTGCGTATCCTCCAGGGACGCGGTTTCACGGAGGCGGACCGGCATCTGCGGCCGCAGGTTGCGGTGGTGAACGAGACAGCCGCGAAGGCTCTCGATGGGTCAACGGTGGGGAGCATCCTTCGTGTGGCCCCACGGAGCGGGGATTACGAGTCGGCCACCGAGGTCCGCATCGTCGGCGTGGTCGAGGCCGCGATCGAGCCCAGGCTGGAGAAGGGCGACCCTCCCGTCGCCAGGATATATCTGCCGTCCCCCATTCAACGGGAACCCGCGCTTGCGCTCTACGTTCGCACGAGCGGCGACGCGTCGGCGCTTGTGCAGCCACTCCGCGAGTTAGTGAGTCAGATTGGTCCGCGGGTCCCGGTTCTGGAGCTCGGCTCGCTCGCGGAGTTCAACGAGCGCTCCTATGCGACCCAGCTCTGGCTGGCACGAGCGGCGGCGGTTCTGGGTGCAATTGGACTCCTGCTGGCGACCGCGGGACTGTATGGCGTGTCGTCGTATCTCGTCGCGATGCGATCACGTGAGCTGGCGATCCGTATGGCGGTAGGAGCCGCTCCCCGAGAGATATTGGCGATGGTTCTGCGGCAGTCGATGCGGCTGGCCGCCATCGGGCTGCTGGCTGGCGGCGCCACCGCAGTTGCGGTCAGCCAGTGGATTCAATCGGAGTATCACGGCATCCTGGGGATTGATGGCGAGGCGTTCGGAAGCGCCGTCGGTCTCTTCATCATGGCCATGTTCCTCGCCAGCGCCATTCCCGCCGCGCGAGCATCGAGGCTCGATCCCGTCGAGAACCTGAGGGATGCCTGACATCAACGAGTGCCGGCGGCGTCCTTACTTCGCTGCCAGATATGCTTTCGCTTCGGTTAGTTCCGGTCGATCGCTGTCGGCGTGGCTGGAGAGCGCGAAAGCTTCCGTTCGGGGAAGTGATTTCGGGATCGCGGGATCAGCACTCATCTTCGAGGAACTCGTGCGCGCCCCGCTCGCCTTCCGCCCGCCGCCGCTCCTCGACCGCTCGCAGCTCGACGCGGCGGATCTTGCCGGAAATCGTCTTGGGGAGGTCCGAGAACTCGAGCCGGCGAACTCGCTTGTACGGCGCGAGCGCGGCCCTGCAGTGGGCGAAGATCTCCGCCGCGAGCGCACGGTCCGGCGTGAAGCCAGGCGCCACGACGACGAACGCCTTCGGCACAGCGTGGCGCACGGGGTCCGGGCTCGGTACGACGGCCGCTTCCGCGACCGCCGGGTGCTCGAGCAGCGCGCTCTCGAGCTCGAACGGGCTGATGCGGTAGTCGGAGGCTTTGAACACGTCGTCTGCGCGGCCAACGAACGTGAGGTAGCCGTCGGCGTCTCGCATGGCGATGTCGCCGGTGTGATAGTAGCCACTCCGCATTGCATCGGACGTTCTCTGCTCATCGTCAGCGTAGCCGTCCGTCAGCCCGAGCGGTCGTCCCTCGAGCGGGAGGCAAATCTCGCCCTCCGTCTCCGACACCCTGCCTTCGGGATCGATCAGGACGACGCGGTAGCCTGGAAGGGGCCGGCCCATTGAGCCGGGCTTGCAGGCCTGCCCGGGCGGGTTGCCGATCTGCGCGGTCGTCTCGGTCTGGCCATAGCCGTCCCTGATCGTGAGGCCCCATGCCCTGCGGACGCGTTCGATGACCTCTGGGTTGAGCGGCTCGCCGGCCGACAATGCCTCGCGCAGCGCCACACGATGGTTCTCGAGCGGCTCCTGGATCAGCATGCGCCACACGGTCGGGGGCGCGCAGAGCGTCGTGACGTCGTAGCGAACGAGCGCCTCCAGGACCGCGCCGGCGTTGAAGCGCGCGTAGTTGCAGCTGAACACAGTGGCCTGGGCGTTCCAGGGTGCGAAGACGCAGCTCCAGGCGTGCTTCGCCCATCCCGGGGAGCTGATGTTCCAGTGCAGATCGCCGGGCTGCAGCCCCATCCAATAGAGCGTCGAGAGGTGGCCCACGGGGTAGCTCTGGTGCGTGTGGACCACGAGCTTGGGCTTCGACGTGGTCCCGGACGTGAAGTAAAGCAGCAGCGGATCGTGCGCCGCCGTCGGCCCCGCGGGATCGAAGTGAGCGCCGGCGCGCCGGCTCTCGTCGTAGCGCTCCCACCCCGGCGTGTCGGCGCCAACAGCGATTCGCCGCAAGTCCCCGCGAACCGACTCGAACTTCGAGACGCTGGCGGTGCCCGCGACGACGAACCGGACGCGGCCGCGGTCGACGCGGTCCTGAAGGTCGGCCGGCGTGAGCAGCGTGGTGGCGGGCGTCACGACGAGACCCAGCTTCATAGCGGCGAGCAGCGTCTCCCAGAGTTCCACCTGGTTGCCGAGCATGAGCAGCAGGCAGTCGCCGCGCACGGCACCGAGGCCGCGCAAGTAGTTCGCCACGCGGTTGGAGTCCGCCGCGAGCTCCGCGAACGACCGCACCTGCTCGGTGCCGTCCTCCTCGACCACGTGCAGCGCGGGCCGGTCGTTGTCACGCGCGATGCAATCGAAGTAGTCGAGGGCCCAGTTGAACTGGTGCAGCGCGGGCCAGCGGAACTCGCGAACGGCGCGAGCGTAGTCGGTCCGCGCGTCCAGCAGCAGGTCACGGCAAGAGAGGAAGGCTGTGGTCAGGCGAATGAGAGGTCGGAATCCCGTGGCTGCGGGACATGTGGCTCGCTGATCCGGCGAGTCAAACGCGGCACCGCGGGGATCATCGGCTCCACTGGAGCGGCGGTGTCGCCACTTCACTGTGCTGCGCGCGTCGACGGCAGGCACACACGGATGACACGCAGGAAATGCCTACGTCTTGGACCACCCCGGGTGTGGCGCGTGAACGCTATGGCTCAGCTCGAGTCCGGCGAGTCAATCCGCGACCGGCGGGCTAATGTGTGATCGATGACCGGACAGTCTGGCTGACAGCTCACGCGGACCGCCGTAGGAAGATAAAACGGTATCGGACCGGCCTGGGCGCCGGTCAAGTGTGATCATCCGGGCGAATGCACTGGCCGCATTCTGAATCTACGGAGAAGAGCCATGAGAACGCGTAAGCCGCGCCGGCACACAACTGCGGGAATCGGGCGGCGCGACTGGTTGAAGGCGGCCGCGATCGTCCCCGCCGTCAGCGTGCTTCGGCCGGCTGTCCCGTCCGCAGATGCGGCTGTGCCGGAGCCGCCCGGCTCGACGGTCACGCTTTCCACCGACACGAAGGCAATCGTCGAGACGACGTCGGGGCGCGTGCGCGGCTTCATCCGCAATGGCATCTTCACGTGGAAGGGCATCCCGTACGGCGCGACGACCGAAGCGGCCGGGCGGTTCATGCCGCCTTCGAAGCCGAAGGCATGGGCCGGAATCCGCTCGACGATGTACTACGGGCCGACCTGCCCGCAGGTGCCCCGCTCTGGGTGGCTGAACGACGAGAACGCCTTCCTCTTTCAATGGGACGACGGTCAGCCGGGCGAGGATTGCCTGCGTGTGAACGTGTGGAGTCCCGGTGTTGGCGGCGGAGGCCGGCGGCCGGTGTTGTTCTGGATTCACGGCGGCGCGTTCACAGCAGGCAGCGGGCAGGAGCAGCCGGCTTACAACGGGGAGAACCTCGCCCGCCGCGGAGACGTAGTCGTCGTCTCGGTCAATCACCGTCTGGGAGCGCTCGGCTACTTGCATCTCGCGGATTTCGGCGAGCGCTACGCGAGCTCCGGCAACGTGGGGATGCTCGACCTCGTGGCTGCGCTCGAGTGGGTACGCGACAACATCGCGAACTTCGGCGGCGATCCCGGCAACGTGACAATCTTCGGCCAGTCCGGCGGCGGGTCGAAGGTCGGCACACTGATGGCGATGCCGTCTGCGAAGGGGTTGCTCCACAAGGCGGTCGTCCAGAGCGGGTCCGGCCTGCGCATGGTCGCGGCGGATGATGCCGCGAAGCTCGCCGGACAGGTGCTTGCGGAGCTGCAGATCTCGAAGGCGCAGATCGACCGGCTGCACGCGATCCCGGCGCAGCAGCTCATCGCCGCGCAGATGGCGGCGGAGAAGAAGATGGCGGCCCCGGCACCTGTGCGGAACCCGCTCGCGAACCGCGCCGGGTGGGGACCGGTGGTTGACGGACGGATTCTGCCGTCGCACCCGTTCGATCCCGCGGCGCCAGCGCATTCCGCCGCTATCCCAATGCTCATCGGAACCGTGCTGAACGAGACATCGCCCAGTCAGTCCGATCCGAAGCCGGAACTGATGACAGAGGCGGAGATGCGTGCAGAAGTGGCGCGCCGGTTCGGCAGTCGCAGCGAGGCGATCGTCGCGGAAGCTCTGAAGCTACACCCCTCAGCGAAGCCGATCGAACTGCTCTCGATCATTCAGCGGCCCCGCTCGGCTGCCATTCTCCAGGCAACGCGTAAGGCGGCCCAGGGCGCCGCACCCGCCTATCTGTACCTGTTCGCGTGGCAGACCCCGGTGCTCGACGGCCGCCCGCGGGCGTTCCATTGCAGCGAGATCCCGTTCGTGTTCGACAACACCGACGTGTCGGCGTTCGCCACAGGCGGAGGGCCGGAACCAAAAGCCCTGGCTGCACGGGTGTCGGACGCCTGGATCGCGTTCGCCAGGACGGGGAACCCGAACCACCCTGGACTGCCGGCCTGGCCGCCGTTCAACCCGTCGACCGGGCCCCTGATGGTGTTCGACACAACGTGCCGCGTGGCCAACGATCCGGATCGCCAGTTACGGCGGCTCGTCGAGGACGCCTGATTGCATAGGGGCGTGCCGCCCACGCCCGTACAGGCGACGAGGCCGCCGGAGACCGGCGACCTCGCATAAGCAATGGTTGGAGCCGCAAGAACCAACCTCGAGGCTCTCAGATTACGGCGCCTACTGTCTCTCGTAGACCGCGATGTTCGTGACCTTCTTGCCCGCTGCGTCCGTCGTGTGGGTCGTCAGCGTCCGCGTCTTGCTGTCGGCCGAGAATTCCACGGTACCCGTGAGCACCACTTTGCCACCCTTGCTGTTGGTAATCTCGTAGCGACCGCCGCTGGCCATCTTCAGTGCCCGGGCGTCAGCCGTTGAATCCCCGGTGACCGGATAGTCTTTGCCATCGAACTTGCCGGTCCACTCGTTGTGCGCGGGCTTGCCGGCGCCGTCCACGCCGTCCACCACGCATTTGTAGTTGTCGCCGACGGCGGTGTACACGACGGTCAGATTCTTGGGCGAGCCTGCAGCGATCTTCGATTTCGCCTCATTGAGTTTCCACGCGCCGACATTGGGGTCCGCAGCGAAGGTGACGGCCAGGGCGGTGAGGCAAAATACCGACGTAAACACCATCTTCTTCAAGTTCATGCTTCTCTCTCTCCTGTTTCAAGGACAAGTGGCCGACGGGCGAATGCAAGCGGGTAGAAAACGCGAGAGTCGACGCCGGAGGGGAGGCGTAATCCTACAGCGGCGTCGCAAGCTCAGCAAGAACAAAACGATTATCGGCGCTGGCGTGGGGCGCTGGTTGGCCGAGCCATCGACGACGGCGACATCGTCTGTCGCTGACGGGACGCGTGGTCGGCGGCTGGACGGCGGCCGCGTCCACATGGGACCGCCCGTGTATGTTGGCTGCACGGTGGCGGACTGGTCGAAGGGTCCGGTTCGGTCGCGCTCTATGACGGTGAGTCAATCGCGCGCAAACCTCGTCGGTCTCGTCGAGACGGCTATCGGTCCGCGTTCCACATGAGCGCGGAAATTCGCCACTCGCTACCGACTCGTTTGAGAATCATCAGGAATTTGTTGCCCAGGTCCTCAGTCTTACTGCCATCAGAGGACACTCGCTTGCCGAATCACGAATCCTTCGAGTGCGGTGGACGTCAGATGACCCTACCCCGTCCTGACCTGCGGCCGCGAATTGAGCGCGTTGACGAGCGCGGGCCGCAGTTCACGCGGGCTGCCGACACCGAACCCCAGGTCGCGCAAACGACCATCATCGAGCGCGTAGATCCACGCATGCACTGCGACCGGCTGCTGGCGCGCCCAGGCATCCTGCACCACCGTCGTCTTGCAGACGTGCACCGCCTGCTCGATGACGTTCAGCTCACACAACCGGTCTTCGCGCGCCTCGGCGCTGCCCGCGTTGTCCACCTGCATCGCATGCTTGGCGTGCACGTCCTGCACGTGACGGAGCCAGTTGTCGATGAGCCCGAGCTTGGAGCCCTCGATCGCCGCCCGGACGCCGCCGCAGCCGTAGTGGCCGCAGACGATGACGTGCCTGACGCGCAGCACGTCGACGGCATACTGCAGAACGGACAGGCAGTTGAGATCCGTGTGCACGACGACGTTGGCGACGTTGCGATGGACGAACAACTCGCCCGGCATCAGGCCGACGATGTCGTTGGCCGGGACGCGGCTGTCGGAACACCCAATCCAGAGATATTGCGGTACCTGTTGCGCCTTCAGCCGTTCGAAGAAGTCCGGCCGTCTTGCCACGCACTCGGCGGCCCATCGGCGGTTGTTTGCGAACAGTTCCGGCAGATCGTTCACATTAGCTCCCATCATCCAGCTCATTATCGGCGAGATGGTGGATTACGCTCACGATTCACTCGACCGGCAGGAAACGGTGCGTGACGACGTATCGGGCGACTGGTAATGCACTCGGGATCCAGATCGCCACAAGCGCCAACGCGTTCAACGCCGATTCGGACATTGCGATCAACGCGAACAACAACCTCGCCCCGGGCCTGACGATCGTCTCCGGTTCGCACCTGGTCTCGTTCGGCGGAACCATCAGCGCATCGGGCAATCCGAGCGCCGGCGTATCGATGAATTCGAAATCGGGCCTGGATCTCGATGCTGCCTCGGTGCGGAAGCTCATCCGCGCCGGTGAACAGGTCGAAAAGCCTGAAGTAGTATCTTGACGACGTGTGAGTGCGATCTGATCGACGTTGCCGCTACGGAGGGACCCGTGCCCAGCTTCCTCATCCAGGCGTACAAGGTTCGCCTCGAGCTCCAAAGGGTTGGTAACCCTGCCACCACCCACCGCAACCGGATCATCGAGATCCAGAGCGTTCCGCTCTACCATGGGATCGTCGAGCGCGCGATGCTCAACTTCTCGACCTACTGGGACAACTGGTCGACGCCGGCGGTCGTGGGGTTCTACAACATCTCGAATCCATTGCAACCGGTCCTTTCGGGTTGGCTGCCATCGAACGAGTACTCAGTATTGGTACGATGTTCTGCGCTCCGAGAAGCCGCTCACATTTTTCTACGACATCACAGTCATAGGCGGCGCCAATTACGTAAACAAGATCTCGCTGGGCAGTTCGACGGAGCCGCTCGGCGAAGGTCCTGAAGACGTCAGCCCGTAGGCGATGGTAGAAACGATCGTGCCAGGGCCCACTAACGAGCTCCATTGGCAATACCGGTGAGCGCACAGCCGCTCGCGACACTATACTTCTCGAGTGCCCCTGACTCTGCTGTGCATCGCAACCTATCGCAAAGGTGACGAGTTTCTGCGCGAGTGCCGGCGGCAAGGCTGCCGGGTCCTCCTCCTGACCGAAGAAAAGCTGCGCGACGCGGACTGGCCGCGAGAGGCCGTCGATGCGTTCTTCTACATCCGCCGCGACATGCCGTTGGACGATGTGCGGAAGGGGGCGGCACACCTGGGGCGGCACGAGCGCATCGATCGGATTGTGGCGCTCGATGATTTCGACGTCGAGCTGGCGGCCATGCTGCGCGAGTACCTGTTCGTGCCTGGCATGGGCGAGACCACCGCGCGGGCGTTCAGGGACAAGCTGGCGATGCGGCGACGCGCCCGCAGCGCCGGGATTCCCTGCCCTGCTTTCGTCCATGCGCTGAATCACGCGGCGATCGACGAATGGACGCGGGAGGTTCCGCCGCCGTGGGTGTTGAAACCGAGATCGCAAGCCGCCGCGCTCGGGATCAAGAAGCTGCAATCGGCGGAAGAACTCTGGCGGGCACTCGAGATCGCTGGCGACGCCCAGGCCGACTACCTCATCGAGCAGTTCGTTCCCGGCGACGTGTATCACGTCGATTCGATCGTCTACGACTCGAAGGTTCGTTTTGCGGTTGCGAGCCGCTACGAGACGCCGCCCTTTCAGGTAGCGCACGAGGGCGGGATTTTCGTGACCCGAACGCTGCCCGCCGGCGACTCTCGCGGCCAGGCGGTCCTCGAGATCAACGCGCGCGTGCTCGAGTCGTTCCGGCTGCTCCGCGGCGTCTCGCACACCGAGTTCATTCGCGCCGTCAGCGGCGACGTCTACTTCCTCGAAACGTCCGCCCGCGTCGGCGGCGCCTACATCGTCGACGTCGTCGAGGCGGCGACCGGCATCAACCTGTGGCGCGAATGGGCGCGCGTGGAGATTGCCGGCGAGCAGGGACCATACGAGCCGCCAGCCGCGCACGACCAGTGCGGCGGTATCGTGCTGTCGCTGGCCCGTCAGGAGGCGCCGGACACGAGCGCCTACACCGATCCGGAAATCCTGGTTCGAATCAGGAAACCACATCACGCCGGGCTGATCGTGGCGTCGAAGAGCAGCGATCGCGTCGCGCACCTGCTCGCCGATTACACGCGCCGGTTCCATGCAGACTTCCACGCCAGTGCGCCCGCGCCGGAGCGGCCCATCGAATGAGCCGTCCCGTTCGCAAAGTTCTTCCGGGCGTCTGGTCCGCCCAGCGCGAGCGTCGCGCGCGACATCGACGTGTTTCTTCCCGCGTCCTATCGCGAATCACGTCGTCGATATCCGGTCGTCTACATGCAGGACGGCCAGAACCTTGCCGATCCGCATCGCGCGTTTGCCGGCACGTGGGAGCTCGAAGCGGCGCTCGAGACGCTCGCGTCGCGCGGCGTCGAAGCGATCGTCGTCGGGATCCCGAACATGGGCCAGGCGCGCGTGCGAGAGTACACGCCGTTCGTTGATGCCAAACTCGGCGGCGGTGATGGCGACGCCTATCTTGCCTATCTCGAACGAACGGTAAAGCCTCTGGTGGATCGCCGGTTTCGGACGCGTCCGGAACGCGACGCTACCGGGGTGTTCGGATCATCTCTGGGCGGGCTGATCAGCCTGTACGCCTTCTTCCGAGCGCCCGAGACCTTCGGGTTCGTTGGCGCAATGAGCCCGTCCGTGTGGTTTGCGAACCGCGAGGTCCTGACATACATCGAGCGGGACGGAACGCCACCCGGACGGCTGTACATCGACACCGGAACGGAAGAAGGGAGCAACACCCTCCGCGACGCCCGCCAGCTCGCCAACCTTTTGACGCGCAAGGGGTACGGAAGCGATCAACTGCTGTTCGTCGAGGAGCGCGGCGCCAGGCACAACGAGGCGGACTGGGCCCGCCGGCTGGTGCCAGCGCTGGACTTTCTGCTCCGTCCGCTGGCCGATCGACGGCGCCAGACGCGGATAGGTAGTTGTAGGTCAGAGCGGTAGCAATCAGCCCAATTCCGACTGGTGTTGGACGGCGAACTTGAGGAGCGCGTGGCTCCCGCGCAGTTCCAGTTTGAGGGCGATGTTGTTGCGGTGGTGTTCGAGGTCGGACGCCGATGTTGAGCGAGCCGGCGATCTCACGGCTGGTTAGACCTTCCGCGATCAGCTAGGATCCCGATTCGCCTCGGCGAGGGTCTATCGAGCCTCGGGCGTTTTTGGGGCTGCGCAGGCGCTCGGTGCAACGGACGGGCAACGACAGGCGCGCTCGGTGCACGGATCCTGCCTTCGCCGGTATTATGGCACTCTCTTTCCAAGATCTCGGAAAACTGAGGAGACGATCGCATGCAGAGACGGTGGAATCGCCCTCTGATGATGATCCTGTTCTTGTTCGCGATCGCGTCCTCTGGTCATGGGACGCTCGCCGCTCGCGAAAAGTCTGTACCCAGTTTGATGGTCGATCACCTGCGTGTCGAGCACGACGAGAATCCGCTCGGCCTGGGCACACGGACACCGCGACTGAGCTGGTGGATTCACGGAGACGCTCGCGGCATCGTGCAAGCGGAATATCAGGTGCAGGTGGCGCGCACGGCGGACGATCTTACCCGCGGCAGGAATCTCGTCTGGGACTCGAAACGTGTACAGTCCAGCGAGTCCACGCTCCGTCCCTACGATGGCCCGGCGGTCGAGTCGCGGCATCGGGTACTACTGGCGAGTTCGCGTGTGGGACTCGACGAATCGAGAGTCCGCGTGGAGTACGCCGTCCTGGTGGGAGATGGGTCTTCTTGACCCGTCTGAATGGACGGCGCAGTGGATAGAACCAGACCTCCAGGAAGACACATCGATCCCACAGCCTTCGCCGATGCTCAGGCGAGCCTTCGCGTTGAAGAAAACGCCCCGGTCAGCGCGCGTCTACGTCACCAGTCACGGGCTGTACGAGCTCTCGCTCAATGGCCAGCGCGTTGGCGACGACGTGTTGACGCCGGGATGGACCAGTTACGCGACGCGGCTGCAGTACCAAACCTATGACGTCTCGAGCCTGCTTCGACGCGGCGACAACGTCATCGGAGCGCTCCTAGGCAGCGGCTGGTACCGGGGACAGATCGGATTCAGGAAACATCGAAACCATTACGGCGATCGGCTTGCGCTGCTGGCGCAACTCGACATTACCTATACCGACGGCAGTCGCGAGACGATTGCGTCAGACGCGCAGTGGAAGACGACGACCAGTCCGATTCAGACCGCAGAAATCTACGGTGGTGAGACGTACGACGCGCGCCTCGAGAAGAAGGGATGGGACGCGCCTGGCTTCGACGAGGCAAGCTGGAAGGCCGTGCGCGTCGCCGAGCATCCGAAGAACACGCTGATCGCACCCGAAGGCCCGCCCGTCCGTCGCATCGAAGAGGTAAGGCCGGTCAAGATTGTCACCTCGCCGTCAGGCCAGACGGTCGTCGACATGGGGCAGAACATGGTCGGCTGGGTGCGACTCACCGTCGAAGGTCCGGCCGGAACGACGGTGACCCTGCGTCACGCCGAAGTCCTCGATCAGAAGGGCAACTTCTACACCGAGAACCTTCGTGCCGCCGCCCAGCAGGTCGTCTATACGCTCAAAGGCGGGGGCAGAGAGGTTTTCGAGCCGCGCTTCACGTTTCAAGGGTTCCGCTACGTCCTGGTCGAGGGCTTCCCGGGCACGCTCGCGCTCGACAATGTCAAGGGCGTCGTCGTCCATTCGGCGATCGCGCCCACCAGCGAGTTTTCGACCTCGCACTCCTTGATCAATCAGCTGCAGCACAACATCCGCTGGGGCCAGAAGGGCAACTTCGTGGACGTCCCCACCGATTGCCCGCAGCGAGACGAGCGTCTCGGCTGGACCGGCGACGCGCAGGCGTTCTCGCGCACCGCGGCCTTCAACATGAACGTCGCGGGCTTCTTCACCAAATGGCTGAAGGATGTCGCCGCCGATCAGCTCGAGTCCGGCAGCGTTCCGCATGTCGTGCCAGACGTGCTGACGCGACCGGACAGGCAGGAGGCCGGGTCAGCCGGGTGGGCAGACGCCGCGGTGATCATCCCGTGGAACATGTACTTGAGTTACGGCGACACGCGTGTCCTCGAGACGCAATATCCGAGCATGGTGAAATGGGTCGAATACGTGCGGCGTCGGGCCGGTGATGACTATCTCTGGACGGAAGACTTCACGTTTGGCGATTGGCTCGCCTTCGCGACGACGCGTTCGGATTACCCGGGGGCGACGACAGGAAAAGATCTGATCGCGACGGCGTTCTTCGCGCATTCGACGGACCTTCTCGCTCGAACCGCCGCCGTCCTTGGCAAGACGGACGATCAGGCGAAGTACGAGGCGCTGCTCGACAGGATCAAGGCGGCATTCGTGAAGGAGTTCGTGACGCCCGAAGGACGTGTCGGGGAGAACACGCAAACGGCGTACGTGCTGGCATTGCACTTCAACCTGCTGCCAAAGGAGCTGCGCCCGCGAGCGGCGGAGCGGCTCGCGGCCGAAATTCGCCAGCGGAAACATCTGACGACCGGCTTTCTCGGGACGCCCTATCTGCTGCACGTCCTGAGCGACAGCGGCTATCTCGACCTCGCGTACATGCTGCTCGAGCGGAAGGAGTATCCGTCCTGGCTGTATCCGGTGACGAAGGGTGCGACGACGATCTGGGAGCGATGGGACGGGATCAAGGCTGACGGCTCGTTTCAGGACGCCGGCATGAACTCGTTCAATCATTACGCGTATGGCGCGGTCGGCGAATGGATGTACCGCGTCATGGCGGGGTTGGAGATCGACGAATCAATGCCAGGCTACAAGCACATCGTCTTCGCGCCGCATCCCGGCGGCAGCTTCACCGATGTCAACGTGAGCCACGAGACACCGTACGGCAAGGCCACGTCCCACTGGACGAAGACAGCGGGCGGTATGGAATTGATCGTCGAAGCGCCGGCGAACACGACGGCAACCGTCCGCATCCCGAGTGCGAAGCTCGAGTCTGTGACCGAAGGCGGTAAACCGCTCCAGGGACTCGACGGCGTGACGGCGTCGCGTCAGGCCGGCGACACGGTCGTGGTCGACGTCGGCTCGGGTCAGGTACCGGTTCGCGTGGAAGTAGTAACCGGTTCGGCCATGCACCGTCTTCTATCAGTCGCTCTCGATTGTCTCGGTCGCCGGGTTCCAGCGCACGGGACGTCCTGAACGCAGCGAGACGTTCGCGATGTGCGACGTTCGCGCCGCCTGGTGGGCCACCCTGATGTTGGCATTCGGCGTCTTGCGGCTTCGGATGCAGTCGAGCCAGTTTCCGAGATGGGTGAGCGTTCCGTCGCCGCTCGACCGCACATATATGTCCGGCTCGGGCGCCTGCGTGCCCGGCGCCCACGCCGCGTCGTCGCGATAGAACGCCAGACGGGAGCGGTCGATCTTCAGCGTGCCGCGATCGCCGCGGAACTCGAGCCCGCCATCGTCCACCCGGCTGACATAGGTGCCGAGGTAGGCTGTATTGAAGTTTTTCGGGAACTCGAGCGACACATTGACCGTGTCGGGGGTCTCCCAGGACTTGATGTAGTAATTGCGCCCCGCCGTGGTTGCCGCCGCCGGTGCCTCGACGTTCATGTACCAGTGCACGACGTCGATCCAGTGCGTCATCAGATCCGTGATACCGCCGCCGCCGTAGTCCCAGAAGTGGCGCCACTGGTAGAAGCGGACCGGTTCGAACGCCCGATCGGGCGCCGGACCGAGCCAGCGCTTCCAATCGAGCTGCTCGAGTGAAACCGGCGCGTAGTTCCCCGCCGTGGCGTGCTGGTACCAGAAGGTGTGAACGAAGGTTATCTGGCCCAACCTGCCGGAATCGATGATTTGCTTTCCGAGCACCCAGTGATCCCAGCTGCGCTGTTGAGTGCCGGTCTGCACGACCTGTTTCGATGCCTCGATCACGCGCACCATCTCCGCGCCTTCCGCGATGCTGTGCGACACCGGCTTCTCGACGAAGACATCCTTCCCTGCCGCGACCGCGTCGAGCGTCATCGTCTTGTGCCAGTGATCGGGCGTGCCGATCACGACCGCGTCAATCCCGCGGTCGTCCAGGATCGTGCGGTAGTCGGCAACTTTCACTACCGTAGGACCGGCGATCTCCGCGGCCTGGAGCAGCCGGGGCTCGTACACGTCGCAGACGGCGACCAGGTCGTTGCCGGGCAGCCGCTTCAGCAGCGTCATCAGGCCACGCCCCCGGCTGCCGGTGCCGATCACGCCGATCCGGATCCGGTCGTTGGCGCCCTGCGCCTGGCTCGCGGCCAGACGCGCGCCCACGATCAGGCCTGAGGCCGCTGTCAGAAACTGTCGGCGCGTGCTGGACATGTCATTCCTCCGGTGGCTGGGATCTTATCCCTTGGCTACCTTGTTAGGGAACGTTCCGGATTCTTCCGACGTAACTCTTAACGAGTTCCGTGCGACGATGTGCCGAGCCGGTCAATCACAATTCACCCCGCGCGGATGCGGGCGTGGCGAGTCTGACCGTGCCCGACCCGGAGGCATCGGTCGCCGTTCCCACCGACGTCCGGCCATCCGTCGACCTCACGTCGCGACGCCGTACCGCTGATCGCATCTTCCGCGGTACCCTCGCCTTCAATGCGGCGTTGACGCTCTTCTGGGGCGTCCTGCTCGCAACCAGAGGCAATGCTTATTTCTTCGCCACCTATGACGTCACCCGGCAGCGACTGACCGACGTCTTTTTCGGCATTCTGTTCTTCAACGTCCTGTGGGGGTTCATCTGGTGGGGCGTCAAGGCGCTGCTCTTGACATACGTCGTGGGGTTTTCGAAGAGCGAGCGCCGCGAATCGTTCTCGTCCCGGATGCGACGGCCCTTCGACGTCGCCGAGTTCGTGAGCCGCCACTCCGAACGGCGCATTCGTATCGTCGACATGGTCGGTCGCCGCGGCCGCTTCATCACGCTCGGGATGGCCGGCTTTTTCTATCTCTATTCCCACATCAGCGTGGACCCGTCGCGGAATTTCGCCACACTGTTCCTGCAGGACAACCTCTTCGACGCCGTCGTGACGAGCTGGATCTTCCTGGCGTTCTATTACTCGGATGGGTTTCTGGCGTCGGCGTTCTACGGCCCGCAGTCGCGCGTCATGGACGGCGTGCTCGCGCGCGCGAACTGCCTGCTCATCACGACCCTCTGGACGGCATTCAAGTTCGTCATGGTGCCTCTGGGCGCTCAACTCGCGGCGGTCTATCGCCCGCAGGAGTTCGCCGTCGTCTTCGCGCTCATCTGGGGGGCGTACATCGTGACCGACGCCAGCTCGGAGATTGGCGGGGCGCTCTTCGGCAAACAGAATCTCCGCGTGTGGGGCATCGGCGACGTGAATCGCAAATCGATCGGTGGAACGATGTCCGGCCTGGTCGCCGGGCTCGTCTTCTGCCTCTGGGTCGTGTTGAGCCACGGATTGCCCACGCCCTGGATCGGTCTGGCCGTCGTGATCGCGCTCTCGAGCACCGCGCTGGAACTGTGGTCGCCGAGAGGAACGGACGATTTCACGATGGCCACGGGAAACGCGCTGATCTGCTGGGCGTTCGGCGCCCTGGTAGCGTGAGGAACGCCGCGACAAGAACGTGGGCTCAGTACGGCCCGGTGTTGCTGACGAACGCCAGCATCCGGCTGTCGGGCGACCACGACGGCACGTTGATCGTGCCCTGGCCGCCGTAGACGTACGCGATCACCCGGGGCGTCCCGCCGGCTACCGGCAGTAGCCGCAGGTAGACGCGCTTGTAGTAGGGGTGATCGTCCGGCGCGACCTCCTTCGGAAAGCTGATGAACGCGATCCACTGGCCGTCCGGTGAAAGGTGCGGAAACCAGTTGTTGTAGTCGTCGCTCGTGATTTGCTCAGGATGGCTGCCGTCCGGATCCATCCGCCAGATCTGCATCGACCCGCTGCGCACCGAATTGAAGTAGATGTGACGGCCGTCAGGCGCGTATTCGGGGCCGTCGTCCAGCCCCTTGAACGTGGTGAGCTTCTTTTCGACGCCGCTCCCGTCCGCGGGGATGACATAGATATCGAATTCGTCGTCGCGCCCGCCGGTGAACACCAGGTGTTTTCCGTCGGGTGACCAGCCATGCAGATAGGACGGAGACTGCGTGGTGATGCGCTTCGGCGTGCCCCCGCCGGCCGGCACGGTGTAGATTGTCGAACGGCCGCCGGACAGCTGGCTCTGATCGCTGATGCCGAGCATCGTGCCGTCGAACGAGAGGACATGATCGTTGTTGTTGCGGTTGGCCGCGCCGGTGTCGATCAGCGTCGATTCCCGTGTGGCGAGGTCGAACCTGTAGAGGCCACCCCAGCCTTCCCCGCGGCCGCTCCGGTTGTAGATCAGCGCGCTGCCGTCGCTGGTCCAGTTAGGCGCTTCGAACGGCGTCTCGGAACGGTAGACCACCTGGCGGTGGCCCGTTGCGACGTCGAGGATCTCGAGCACGCTGCCGATGAAATCGCGATAGGGGACGAAATCGTCCCGGGCGGGCCGGACGATGCGCACGTCGCGGAAGATCGCGCGTTCCGTCACGTCGGCGTTGTGCGAGCACAGCGCAAGTCCGACATAGACCTCGTCGCCGAGATCGACGTCGGCGATCTCCGCGGTGGCGTAGGGCTCGCCGTATCTCGCCGCGGAGAAGATGTAGCGGCCGCGGTGACGTTCGAGCTGGATGACGTCGGCGCCCTTGGCGTCCGGCATTTCCGTCTGGGCGGTGACGGCGCCCCTGGTTCGGCGGTATTGCAGCGACGTCAGGCCGTCACCATGGATGACGCCGTCCACATACGGCGCATCGGGATCCAGCGTCGGCCGCACCATCCATCCCGCTTTGCGGTGCGGATCGACTCCCTGGCCGAGGAACTCGACGCGCGCCTGCAGGATGAAATCGCCGGTCATGCGCTTCCAGACGAATTGGAACTCGTCCCGCTGCGCCCACATGTTGACCCCGCCGGCTGAGAGGCGGTACTCCTGCGAGACGGCGTTGTAGACGGCGGAGCCTTCAATCCGAGGCGCGCCGATGTCTCCGTGGCCGTCGAACGCGCCGATCGATCCGGCAGGGCCGGAGAGCCCGTGCGCGCGCGTGGTCAGTATCACAGCGGCCGCGAGCACAAGCGTCCATCCACGCGATTTCCGGAGCGGCGCTCTCCAGCACATCGGCATCCTCTCCCTAGTTGCATAACGTGCGATGCTTCGCCACAAGTGGTCAGATTCGGAAGGTGAACGAGTTCAGCGAAAGGCTCCCTCACCTCATTCTTTGGCGAGGTCAGCGACGGCGTGTGCCAGAAAAATATAGTGCGCGCCGATGCCGATGACGTACTCGTTCTCGCCCCAGAGAAATGGCCAGTCTTCCTTGTTCTCCGGGAAGTCGGGCTTCAGGATGAGCACGCCCGGCACGACACCGCCTGCGATGAACGAGTAATCCGCGCGGTTTCCCCCATAGGCCACCTTCTTCGATGTCGCGCCCACGCCGGACACGAACGAGATGTTGGAGGAGGGGTGTCGTCCCAGGATGTACTCCAGACCCCGGAGGGTATATTCGGGCCCGAGGAGGTCCGGAAATGCCTTGTGGACCCAGTAATTGGTCGCCGACCAGCTGATCACGCCCGAGTTCCCGGCCCACCCGCCGGCGCCGATCGGCACTCCATACGGATTCTGCTTTTCGAGTGAATCGATCGACTGTTTGTACTTCACGATGTAGTCGTGCAATCGCGTCCGGTACGCCCCGTCGAAGAACGGCAGCGCGCGCACCGCTGGCAACAGCGTGGAATCCAATCTCTTGTCCAGCGCGGGCCAGACCAGCTCGTCGAACCGATCGGCGTACCCACGCTCCCGGGTCGTCATCAGCAACTGCAGGACGGCCGACAGCTCCGCGCCCTCTCTGAACGCGCCCTCGAAACCGGCGTTCGGCGCGGGCGTCGTGTTCTGACGTTCCTCCGCGTACGCTTTCCTCGCGAGCGACAGGCATTCGTCCGCGAACTCCACGTTGTATCCTCGGAGGGCGCGCGATGCCGCCGCGAGCGCGCCAATCGACCCGTAATTGGTCACCGGCGTCCTCGCCGTGAACGCCCAGCGATCGTCGGGCGCGCCACTCCGTTTGCCGTCGGCGTCGAACGGCCCGAGGGCGGGGTCGTACATCAGACCGTCGGTCTGCGTGGATGCGTCGCCGAGGTGCGTGTACTGATAGATGTGCGGATCGACGATGCCGCGAATGCCTCTGCCAAAGACCTTGTGCTGCGCGGCGACCTGAAGCGCTCCATGTTCGATCTGTTGAAGGATGTCCGGCTTGCCGTCGGGACGATGAATGTCGACGTAGCGCGTGGCCTGGTCGATGAACGTCTCGTCCCGCATCGGTCGGAACGCCTCCCACACATCCACGAAGTGCATGATCGCGGCCGCGTGCGAGAGCGTCTGGATGTCGAAGTCGCCAGCGTCGAACCAGCCGCCGATGTTCAGCCCGGGGATGCGCTCTCCGGGCGCGAATCGCGTCTCGGTCGTGGGACCCATGCTGTAGCCGTCGAAGTGCCGAATGTTCACCGGTGCCTGCAGCGCATCGTCCATGTGGGTGACGCCATGCCATACACGGTAAGCCTCGTTCACTCGCATGTGATCCATCTGCACGGGAAAGAAGACATCCTGGGTGAGATGCCAGATCCCGTCGTAGACGTTGGTCCCGATCGGAAACGTCCCGGTCCGGTGCTTTCCGTACTGGATGTAATACAGTCCCGGACGGTCGACCGAGCTGAAATCCAGCGATGGCGTACTTGTATCTGAGATATGAGCCCCACGGCCGGACGGGTAGCTTCAGCCGCTCCACCGTGGCGCCAGCCGCTGTCACTTCGACGATCGACGCGAATTCGAGCGGCCTGTCGTTCGCGTCCAGTTCCACGACCGACACTTTCTTCTGCTGCGGGTGATACCCCGCCTGCGAGATGCCGATGACAGGGTCGCGCGTCCATTCGGGAATCGTGTCCGGCTGGACGTACCACTCGGCGACTTTGCCGGTGCGCTTCGACGGGAGTAGCGACCGCATCACGAACCAGCCATTTTGCGCCACGTTGCGGCCATCGAGCAGCTGTAGGTCGCCCGAGGTCACCCGGATGGTGACCCGACGCTCGTGATCGTCGGGCGCAAGAACGAACGTCTTCCCGACGGCGATTGGAGCGGGTTCTACGTAGTCCTTCCGTCCGCGATCATCGAACGTCGTGTAGCCTTCGAATTGGCGGATCTGCGTCTCCGCGGGCTTCACCTGGATGGGGCCGGACGGATACAGCGGAAAAACGCGTGGCGCGCCGTCCACGAGATAGGTCTTGCCGAAGTAGGCCGACGGCAGGAACTCCAGGTTGAGGCCGGCGCGCCCCTCAAGCCGCTCTGGCAGAGGCTCGTCGAGCGACACGCTAATCCAGAAACCCCGGCCTTCGGATCTGACCGACACGCGCGAATCGAAGTCGAACTCGTCGTAGCGCAGCTTCAAGTCAATCGTGTTGCGCTCGCGGTCGACCGTGCGCTCGACCAGTCGGGGGATCTGGTCCCACTGTTCGGGTGTGGGCTTCAGGCGCACTGCGCCGCCGGTTGCGGTTCTGACGCCGTGGTGGATGAGCTCGATGCCGGCGGTCTTCTCGTCGAAGAAGAGACCGTTGTACTGGCTGCTGAATACCAGCACGTTGAGGCCGCGCGTCTCGAAATACTCGCGATCGTTCACCCGCAGCGTCTGGTCCTGCACCGACGCGATCGTTCCGCCAGACGTCAATGCCGACAGGATCAGGATGACGAGGGCGGGAAGGCCGTATCGTGCGTGGCCGATGAGCCTGAACATTCCGTCTCCGATCTGATGCGGGGGCGCCGACCAGGCAGGTCGGGCGCGATCGAGGGTATCTTAGTTGACGAATCGAGCGAAAAGGGCGGGGCACGCTGCTCTCGCGTATCATTCGTCGCATGCGCGGTCCTGCCCTGCTCGCGATCCTCATCTTGTCGTCCATCAGCGTCCCGCACGCACGACAGCCGCAGGATCAGGCCGCGCGCGAGGCCCTCGCCGTAGCGACGGCTGCCGATCATCAGGACATGATGGCGCGGCTCGGCATCCGAAAGCTGCGCCCCGGCCCCAGCGGCAACGAGTCCGCGCCCAATCACGCCAACTACGATGAGGCGCTCGCCAACCCGTATCCGGTTCTTCCTGATGTACTCACGCTCGCGAACGGGACGAAGGTGACGTCGGCCCACGTCTGGAAGACCGAGCGGCGGCCGGAGATCGTCGAGCTCTTCGAGCGCGAAGTCGTCGGCCGGATTCCGCGCAACGTGCCGAAGGTGACATGGTCTGCAACCGCAACCGAGGAATGGTCGCTGGGATCGCACTCCGTCATCGGCCGACAGCTCGTCGGCCACGTCGCCAACTCGTCGTTCCCGTCGATCACGGTCGATATCCAGATGACGCTGGTCACGCCGAAGGAAGCGACCAAGCCGGTGCCCGTGATGATCATGTTCGGCAGCGGCCTCCTGCCGTCAGCCGCCGCGGCGCTGGGACGGGACCGGCCGCCTGCCGCCTCCGGCAGCGATCCGCCACCCGCGGAGCAGCTGATTGCCGCAGGCTGGGGCTACGCGTCCCTGAGCCCGACGAGCATTCAGGCTGACAACGGCGCCGGCTTGACGAAAGGCATCATCGGCCTCGTCAACAAGGGCGAGCGGCGAAAGCCAGACGACTGGGGTTCGTTGCGTGCGTGGGCATGGGGCGCGTCGCGCGCGCTCGACTACTTCGAAACGTTGAAGACGGTCGACGCCAGGCGCGTCGGCATCGAAGGCGTTTCGCGTTACGGCAAGGCGGCGCTCATCACGATGGCCTTCGACGAGCGCTTCGCCGTCGTCCTGGTCGGATCGTCCGGCGCGGGGGGCGCCAAGCTGCATCGCCGCAACTTCGGCGAGGCAGTCGAGAATTTGACCGGCTCGGGCGAATACCATTGGATGGCCGGCAACTTCCTGAAGTACGGCGCCGAGGACGCGACCTTCGGCTCGAAGAACGCCGGGGACATTCCCGTCGACGCTCACCAGCTCATCGCGCTGTGCGCTCCGCGCCCGACGTTCATCAGCTACGGGATCCCGGAGAAAGGCGACGCCAAGTGGCTCGACCAGCAAGGGAGCTTCATGGCCGCGATCGCCGCGCAGCCCGTCTTCCGGCTGCTTGACGCCAAAGATCTCGGCCGATCCGATGACTACCGAGCTTGAGCGGATGCCCCCCGTCAACGAGGGCCTGCTGAACGGGCAGCTGGCGTGGCGGCAGCATGACGGTGGCCACACTGACGGCCCCAACTGGAAGTACTTCATCCCGTGGGCCGACAGGATGCTCGGTCGAAGAACTAATGGCGTTCCCGGGACAACTAGAAGCTGTCTCATAAACCTGTCGCTCGTTCCAAGGTGCGAGCGAGCGTCGCGAGCGAGCCACGCGAGCGGAGCGCGCCGGCGAAGCGGCGCGCGAGAGCGCGTGTAGGGGAGTCCGAGGGGCGAAGCCCCTCGGATAAGACTAGAATCCGACGGCTCTGAAGAGCTGAGCGCCAATGACGCCGCCGACAAGCGGGCCGACGATCGGAATCCATGCATAGTCCCAGTCCGAATTCCGCTTGCCCGGAATCGGCAGCAGGAAGTGCGCGATGCGCGGCCCCAGATCTCTCGCCGGGTTGATGGCGTAGCCGGTCGGCCCGCCGAGCGACAAACCAACGCCAAGCACCAGGCCTCCGATGAGCAGCGGCTGCAACCCGTTGCTGAACACGACGGACAGATCGATGTCGCCAGGTCGGGCGAGCGTCTGTGCGTTGGCGCCGATGGCCAGCACGGCGAACACGAACGCCGCGGTCGCAACGGTCTCTGTCAGAAAGTTTGCGGCCGGTTTGCGGATGGCCGGGCCGGTGCAGAACACGGCGAGCTTCAGATTCGCGTCCTGGGTGACTGGCCAATGCGGGAGGTACATCAGCCACACCAACAAGGCGCCGACGAAGGCGCCAATCATCTGCGCCACGATGTAACCGGCAACGTCACCCCACTGAAAGGCACCGATGGAGGCCAGCGCCAGCGTTATCGCTGGATTCAGATGTGCACCGCTCACGCGTCCGACCGCGTACACGGCCACCATTACCGCGACGGCCCACCCGAAGGTGATGACGATCCATCCGCTACCCTCGCCCTTCGATCGTGCGAGCAGCACGTTGGCTACAACGCCGTCACCAAACAAGATGAGCATGGCGGTCCCAATCGCTTCAGCGGTGTAGTTGATCATGGTTGGAGCGCGCCCTTGCGCCAGGTTGCCGGCGGTGAGCCCGTTGCACGCTTGAAGGCGCGGTTGAAGGCCGCTTCGGAGTCGTAGCCGACGCGGGTCGCCACCTCCTGGATGTTGCGCGCGCCGTCGCGCATCATCTGCTTCGCGAGCTGCATCCGCCAGCCGGCGAGGTACCGCATGGGCGCTTCGCCGACCAGTTCCGTGAACCGCTGGGCCAGCACCGACCGCGACACTGCAACCTCCCGCGCGAGATCGTCGACGGTCCAGTCGCGACCGGGATTCGCATGCAGCAACCGCAAGGCCTTGCCGACGTGCGGATCGTTCAGCCCGGCGAGCCAGCCGCCCTGCTCGGCGGGAAGCCGGTGTATGTACTCGCGCAGGATCTCGACGAACATCAGCTCGGTGAGTCGTCCCAGCATCGCGGCATTGCCCGGTCGCGCCGTCCGGGCTTCGTTGATGGTGAATTTCAGCGTCGTTCCCAGCCACGTTCCCGATCCCTGCGGCACGACGGTTGGACGGATACCGCTCGCATCCACGGCTTCGATCGCCGAATAGTCGTCGCGGCTTCGAACCAGCAAGATCGTCGGCAGCCCCTCGACCAGCGGAGCGAAACGCTGATCGCAGTTCAAATAGCCGCAGACGAAGCGCGACGTCTTTCCGCCACCACCGTATGAGAGCAGCGGCGGCTCGTCGTACCTGCCAAGCGTAAAGATCGACGTGACAGGCGTCGTGACCGCCGCGACCGTGGCTGCGCATCGTGTGCTGGTCGCCGCGCAGAAACACCACCACATCACCGCTCTCCATCGTCAGTGTGGGATGGCGCTCGCACAACACCTCACATTCGCCGTCGACGAGGATGTGAAAGAGGACGATGCATTCGGCTTCGGGCATCACGGCCGACGCCAGCATCTCTGGGATCGGAGATTCGACCGACCATGGCGACGAAAAATCGGCGGTGAAAAACACGGATCCCGACAGCCGTACAACACGAAGGACGTCTGACAACACATCCATTTGCGACCTCGTGAGACGCGTGCGCGAGGCGGTACCGGCTTCAGCCGGACCCACGGTCAAGGATTCCAGAGCCTCAATCAACACGTCAAGCAAATCCGGCGTTCCGGGCAAGAGGCGCAGGGCCCCGGTCATAGAACTGCGCCGGCCGCCGGTTCAGGATTGCCGTGTTGCGACGACACACTCCACGAGGAGCAAGACGATGCCGCTACTGACACCCGACCCGACGTTCTATCCCTCGCCGACGATGGCGACGCAGGCGCCCCCGGAGACATTCGCATATGTCGCGCTCGTCAACCCGCGTGAAGGAGGCACCGACGCGCTCGGCGTCGTGGACCTCGATCCAGCCTCGAAGAGCTACGGCCGGCTGATTGGGCAGACCGACATGCCTCACGCGGGGGACGAGCTCCATCACTTCGGCTGGAACGCGTGCAGTTCCTGCCTCTGTCCCTACGCGCCCCATCCCCACATGGAACGGCGCTATCTGGTCGTGCCGGGCATCCACTCGTCCCGCATTCACATTCTCGACACAAAGCCCGATCCCCGACAGCCGCGAATCGTGAAGGTCATCGAGCCGGAGACCTTGGCCAGGCGCACCGGTTACGCGGCGCCACACACCGTGCACTGCGGGCCGGACGGGATCTTCCTCAGCGCGCTCGGCGCGCCCGACGGCAACGGTCCGGGCGGCACGTTCCTGCTCGATCCGGAGACGTTCGAGGTTCGTGGACGATGGGAGCTCGATCGCGGACCGCAGGAACTGGCGTACGACATGTGGTGGCACCTCGGGCTCGACACGATGATCACCAGCACCTGGGGCACACCCAACATGGTGAAGGACGGAATCAATCCCGAACTGCTGCTCGGCTGGCAAGTACGGAAGCAAGCTGCACGTGTGGGACATGCGCCGGCGGCGCCACTTGCAGGAGCTCGATCTCGGCGCCGAGCAGCAAATGGTGCTCGAGCTGCGACCGGCTCACGATCCGACGCGCGCCTACGGATTTGCCGGTGTGGTCGTGTCGCTGAAGGATCTGTCCTCGTCGGTCTGGTTGTGGTACCGCGACACGACGAAGAAGCGCGCCAATGGGTCGGACGGCCAGTGGGCCATCAAGAAAGTGATCGAAATCCCGGCGGAACCAGCGGACCCGGAGAAGCTGCCGCCGCTCCTCCAGGGATTCAAGGCTGTGCCCCCGCTGGTCACCGACATCGATCTGTCAGTCGATGATCGCTACCTGTACGTCTCGTGCTGGGGCCTCGGAGAGTTCATCCAGTACGACGTCACGGATCCGTTCAACCCGAAGAAAGTGAGCTCCCTGAAGCTCGGCGGCATGGTCAATCGAACTGCGCACCCGAGCAACCCGGGCAAGCCGGTCAACGGCGGACCGCAGATGGTCGAAGTCAGCCGCGACGGCCGACGGATCTACTTCACGAACAGCCTCTACACGCCGTGGGACAGAACAGATCTACCCCGACGGCATTCAGGGCTGGATCGCAAAGGTCGACGTCCCGGCCAACGGCGGTCCGATGAAGCTGGACACGAACTTCTTCATCGAAACCGGCGGCCTGCGGCCGCACCAGATCCGACTCGAAGGCGGCGACGCTTCCTCTGACTCGTACTGTTACGCGTAAATCGCGTGGCGAGGCATCTCATGGATTGGCATGCGATGGTCTTTCTTGGTGCCTACCACGGCATCAATCCCGGCATGGGATGGCTGTTTGCCGTGGCGCTGGGCATGCAGCAACGGAGCGCGCGCGGCGTGTGGCGCGCGCTGCCGCCGATCGCGCTTGGGCACGCAGGGGCGGTTGCCGTGGTCCTGATGATCGCGGCGGTGGCGCGTCTCGTCGTGCCGCTTGCTGCGTTGAACGTCCTCGTCGCGGCGGTGCTGATGTCGCTTGGTGTCTATCGCTTATGGCGTCACCGGCATCCGCGCGTTGGTGGAATGCAGGTCGGTTTCCGCGATCTGACGCTCTGGTCGTTTCTGATGGCCTCGGCACATGGCGCCGGAGTCATGGTGCTGCCGTTCGTCATGCCCACGGCGGCCGCAGGTCGCAGCAGCGGACCACAACCATGCGCATCACGTGGGTGCGGCAGCGGCGAACGTCGCCGTCGCCGCGGTCGCTCTTCACACGGCAGCGTATTTCACCGTGATGGTGCTTGCTGCGTGGGTCGTGTATCGAAAGCTTGGTCTGAGCCTTCTTCGTAAGGCCTGGTTCAACATGGATTGGCTGTGGGCCGGCGCGCTGGTGCTGACGGGCATGGTCGTCCTGTTGAAGTGATGGAGGATGCAATGCGCAACTCGAAAAACCAGTTCATTCGCTCGCTGGGTTATCTGGATCCACACCCTGACGATCAATTGTATTCGGCGCTGATGCTGCAACCGAGAATCGTCGGAGGCCTGACGGTGATCGGCCTGCTGCTTCAGACACCGTGGCTCTTTCTCGCGCTGTCGGCGGCCCTGTGGTGGAGTGCGCTCGTTCCGACGCGAAGTCTCTTTGACGCGATCTACAACTACGTGGTGGCACGTCCTCGAGGTCTCGCGCCGTTGGAGGCAGCGCCAGCCCCTCGTCGTCTTCGCCGGCGGACTGGCTGGGGTGGTCACGCTCGCGATTGGCGTTGCACTCCTGGCGGGAGCCAGGAGCACAGCCTGGGTGCTCGAAGCCCTGCTGACAGCCGCAGTGGCGGCCGTCGTGTTCGGACGATCCTGCGCCGGCGCGGATCTTTACCATGTTCTGCGTCGACGCTGGGCCGGCGAAGGGCGCACGGCTGCGGTGCAGCACCGTTGAGGGTCGACGACGTCTCGCCTCACGCCCGTGCCTGCACACTTTTCGTACAAGCAACGAGGTCGCCGGAGAGCGGCGACCTCGAATTCCAGACGGCGGGGCCGTGGCGGTTGCAGCCTCTACTGTCTCTGGTACACCGTGATGCTCGTGACTTTCTTGCCCGTTGCGTCGGTGGATTCGGTCGTCAGCGTCCGCGTCTTGCCGTCGGCGGAGAATTTCACGGTACCCGTGAGCACCACCTTGCCACCCTTGCTGTTCGTGAGCGCATAGGTGCCGCCGCTCCCCAGCTTGAGAGAGCGGGCGTCAGCCGTTGGATCGCCGGTGACCGGGTAGTCTTTGCCATCGAACTTCCCGGTCCATTCGTTGTGCGAAGGCTTGCCGGCGCCGTCCACGCCATCCACCACGCACTTGTAGTTGTCGCCAACGGCGGTATACACGACGGTCAGGTTCTTGACCGCGCCTGGCGCGATCTTCGACTTCGCCTCATTGAGCTTCCACGTGCCGACATTGGGGTCGGCCGCGAAGGCGACGGCGAGGGCGGCGAGGGACAACACCGCAGTAGACAACATTCTCTTCAAGTTCATGCTTCTCTCTCTCCTGTTAAGGGCAGCGGCCGACGAACGAATGAAAGCGGGTAGAAAACGCGAGCGTCGACCTCTGAGGGAGCCGCAATCCTACAGCGGCGAGGCCAGCTCAGCAAGGGTAATCTGAATTCGTTGATTCATGTCAAACGTCGGGCCCGTCTCGAAATGGAGGTATTCTCCGAGACGATTCGTCACCCTTTTGCCGGAGCCTTCCATGATCAGATCCTCGCGTCGACTGCTGTGCACGCTCACCGGTGTCCTTTCACTGACCGTGATCATCCCGGGCCGCGCCCAGCAGCAACAGGCGCCCAATCAACCGGGGACGAAGTGGACGGAAGGTCAGATGCGCGAAGTGATCGACGTCGCGCGGGTCGGACGGAAGCTCACGCCGAAGTCGTGGCCGAATGGCGCCCGCGTCGCCGTCTGTCTGAGCTTCGACACGGACACCCAAGCGCCGCACCTGCGCGACGGCACGACGTCGCCGACGACGCTCTCAGCGGCCGACTTCGGCGCCGAAGCTGGCGTGCCTCGGATCCTGCGAATGCTCGATCGCTACCAGGTGCCCGCGACCTTCTTTATGACGGCGGTTGACGCGATGCTGAATCCCGAGATGCTCGCGGCGATTCTAAAGGGCGGGCGGCACGAGGTCGGTGTCCACGGATGGATTCACGAGTTCCCTCCCCGCCTCGAGCCGGGCGAGGAGGAACGGCTGCTCGATCAGGCGATCGAGTACCTCACGAAAGTCACAGGCAAACGTCCGGTCGGATACCGGGCGCCGTCCTGGGCGTTCAGCGGGGTCACGCTTGATCTGATCCAGAAGAAGGGGTTCCTCTACGACAGCAGTCTGCAGGCGCTTGACGAGCCGTATGAGATCATGTCGCGCGGAAAGCCTACCGGGATCGTCGAGCTCGCGATCGACTGGACCCTCACCGAGACGCCGTACCTGGGACAGAACGGGCGAATGCCCTCGCCGGCGCTGCTCTATCAGCTCTACCGGGACGAGTTCGATGGGGCGTACGAAGAGGGGACGATGTTCGTGCTGACGCTGCACCCGTACTTGAGCGGACACCGCGCACCGATGAAGCACCTGTCCGAATTCGTGGCCTACATGAAGTCGAAACCGGGCGTCTGGTTTGCGACGGCGGCAGACATTGCGAAATACGTGAAAGAGCAGCGATAACTCAATCAAACCCTCCATATTTCGCCAGAAATCCTACGAGGCCACCCTCCTCGAGGATGCGCAGCATGATTGCGGGTATCGGCGCGGCGTGCATGACCTGTCCACGCGTGAGGTTGTGGACCGTCATCACGCCGTCCGCTGACTGCACACGCAATCGATCTCCCTCCTGGATCGACGACGTCTCGCACTGCACGGCGAGGAGGCCGTTGTTGATCGCGTTGCGATAGAAGCTGCGGGCGAAACTCCGCGCGATCACGGCGCGAATGCCGGCAGCCTGGATGACCGTGGCCGCGACCTCCATCGCCGAACCGCAGCCGAAATTCCCGCCGGCCACGATCAGATCGCCAGGCTGGACGGACGCGGCAAAGTCCGGCGCAATCGACTCGAGCAAGTAGTGCTTGAGCACCGTCGCGTCGATCGTCTCCCGTTTGCGCCTCGACGAGATGATGTAGTCGGTGTTCACGTCGTCGCCGAGCACACGCGCGCGTCCTTCGAAGATCATGAGGCCGACTCCGCGAGCAGCGCCGCCGGTATACGGCCTGTGGCCGCGGCGAGCCCGCACACCGCCGGCGAGGCGAGATAGATCTGCGCCGTCGCATTCCCCATCCGCGCTTTGAAGTTTCGGTTCGCCGTCGACAGCACGGTCATGCCGTCGCCGGGAATCACACCGCTCGTGCCGCAGCACGCGCCGCAGCCGGCGGTCGTGACGATGGCTCCGGCACTGATGAAGCGATCGAGCGTGCCATCCGCTCTCAACCGCTCTTCCACCTCGCGCGAAGCCGGCGTGAGGACGAGCTGAACGCCCGGGGCCACTCGCCCACCGCCGCGCGCGAACGCGTCCAGGGCCTCGTGGAAGTCGACAGCGCGTCCGCCTGTGCAGGTGCCGACGAATACCATCTGAACCGGCACACCGCTCACCTCCGAAAGCGGCACGACATCATCCGGTTGGTGCGGGCGCGCGACGCGAGGCGTCAGCGTCGAGACATCGCACAGAATCTCGCGCGCGTAGTGCGCGCCGGCGTCCGCCTGAACCGGCGAGCCTCGATCGCCGCCCCGTGCGGCGCGGTACTCGGTGGTGTTCGTGTCATGGGGGAAGATCGCTGCCTTCGCTCCTGCTTCGACGAGCAGATTGCTCAGCACCAGGCGATCCTCGAGGCTGAACCGGGGCAATCCGTCGCCGGTGAACTCCGCGGTCTGATAATCGGCGCCCGACGCGCCCAGCTCGCCGACGAGCGCGAGAGCGACGTCCTTGGGCGCCACATCAGGCGCTCGTCTGCCGGTCAGCGTGATGCGTATCGTCTGCGGCACTCGCAGCCAGATCTTGCCGGTCATCATCGCGGCTGCGAGATCGGACGACCCGACGCCGATCGCAAAACAGTTCAGCGCGCCGCAGGTCACGGCGTGGCTGTCGGCGCCGACCATGAGCTCGCCCGCGCCGATCAGTCCGCGTTCGACCACGATTTGGTGGCTGATCCCGTCACCGACCGCGAACACGGTCGCACCGTGCCGGTCGGCGAACGTGCGAATGCGATCGTGAAACGCGCGCGTCTGCGGTGTGTTCGGCGGCGCGTAGTGATCCAGGGAGAAGAGCACGCGCGACGGGTCGTACAAACGGGAACCGCCCATCTGCTCGAAGTAGTCGATGGCCATCGGACCCGAGCCATCGGTGCCGACCACCAGGTCCACACTGCAGATCGCGATGTCGCCGGCGTACAGCGTCCGGCCGGCGTGGCTGGACAGGATCTTTTCGCTGATCGTCTGCGGCGTCATCGTCGTGCCGTGTGAACGACGGGCGCCGGACGCTCCGCCCGCGCCACCACGACGGTACCGACGAGGTTACTGAACGTATTGACCGTCGATCGGCACATGTCGAGCGGCCGATCGATGCCGGCGACGAGCGCGATGCCCGCCGCCGCATTGGGTCCAAGACCGATCGCGTTGAGCACGATCAGGGTGGTCACGAGCGAGCTGCCCGGAACGCCGGCGCCGGCCGATGACGCGACCACCGTCGTGAGCACGATCGTCAGGATGGTTCCGGGCGTCAGCGGCAGGCCGTAGAGATTTGCCAGGAACACGGCGGTGGCCGCCTTGTAAACGGCGGCGCCGTTCTTGTTGAGCGTCGTGCCCGTCGGCAGCACGAAGCTCGCGATTTCGTTGGAGACGCCCAGCCGATCCTTCGCCGCGGCCATGCTCACCGGCAAGGTGACGCTCGACGAGGACGTCGAGAACGCGAGCAGCAGCGGGTCGGCCACGGCGCGACAGAACTGGCGCAGACCGACCCCGGCGCCCCACGTCAACAGCGGCACGAGCACGATCGCGACATGAATGGCGAGCGCCGGCAACGACAATCAGCGCGTAGGCGGCGAGGCTTCGCAGCAGATCCGCGCCAGACCTCAGGACCGTTGCGGCGATCAACAGGAAGACGGCAGCGGGCGCGAGCACCATCAGCCAGCGGATGACGACCATCGCGACATCGTTGACCGCTTCGAAGAACGTCACGAGCGGTTGACGCCGCGCCGCGTCCAGCGTCGTCGCCGCCGCTCCGAACACGATGACCGCGAATATCGTCGCGAGCAGATCTCCCTGCGCCGCCGCCGCGATTGGATTCTGCGGCACGATCGCGATCAGCGTCTGCACCAGTCCTGGCACGGCGCCGACGTTGCTCTGCGCCGTCTTGCCGGTGGACTCGAACCGGTTGGCGATGGCGTCGCGAACACTCGGGTCCAGGCCGGCGCCTGCGCCAGCCGCCAGCGCCACCGCGGTGCCGATGATCGCCCCCAGGATCGTGGTGCCAAGAAAGTAGACGAGCGTCCGGCCGCCGATGCGCCCGAGCCGCCGCGCGTCTCCGAGCGACGCGACGCCCGTGAAGAGGCTCGCGATCACCAGCGGCACGACCACCATCGAAATCAGTCTGATGAAGATCGTCCCGAACGGTTCGAGGCCGGTGACGACCCAGGCGATCGCGTCCACGTGCCGCGCGACCCATCCGGCGACAGCGCCTGCGCACAGGCCGGCGATGATCTTTGACTGAAGACTCACGTCAGCGGCTGCCCGCGCGTGCGGCGAAAGTCGAATCCGCACGAAGATCCTGCAGCACGGCTCCGAGCGCATCGAGCGTCGCCGTGACGTCGTCCGGCCGGATGTCGCCCATGTGGCCAATCCGGAACGCTGTTTCGCGGTAGTGCTCGAGTCCCGCCGCCGTCAGGATGCCGCGTGCCTTGAGCCCCTGCCGCACCCGATCGGGCGGCAGCTCGTGCGGCAGGCTGATGCCAGTCAGGGTCGTGGACCGGCGTTGAAGCTCCGGACATTGGAGCGTGAGGCCGAGCGATGCTGCGCCAGCGCGCACCAATCGCGCCATGGTGTCGTGGCGTGCGTAAACCGCGTCGAGACCTTCCGCGTGGATCATCCGCAAGGCCTCGACGACCTGCAGCACGAGGTGAACGGGTGGCGTCCCGGGTGTTTCCGGCTTCGGCTTGGTGACCTCGCGCCGGATGTCCTCGAAGTCCCAATAGCCGTGCGGCAGCCGCGCCGCGCGGCTGGCGGCTCGGGCACGCTCGCTGACGACGGCGAACGAAAGCCCAGGCGACGACATCAGGCACTTCTGCGACGCCGTGACGGCCACGTCCACTTCCCATTCATCGAACGCGAACGGCATTCCACCAATCGACGACACACCGTCCACGAGTACGAGAACGTCGTGCGCGCGGGCTACGAGGGCAACGGCTCCGACATCGTTGGCGACGCCGGTTGACGTATCGGAGTGAGGAAGAGCGACGGCGCGGACGTTGGGATGCTCGGAGAGCGTCCGGTCGACCTCCTGCGGATCGACGTCGTGTTCCCAATCAATCGCGATCCGATGCACGACCAGGCCCAGTGACTCGGCGATGCGGGCCCAGAGTCCGCCGAACCGTCCGTTGCAGCACACGGCGATTTCGTCACCAGGCGAGAAGAGGTTGGCGATCGTCGCTTCGAGCGCGCCGCGGCCTGTCGCGTGAATGGGAAGCACGGGCTCGCGCGTGCCGAAGAGCGGTGGCAGCAGCTCCAGCATCACCGCGAGCTCCGACGAGAACTCCGGCGTCCGATGATGAATCATCGGCCGCGATCCCGCGCGCAGCACCTGCGCCGGCACTCGCGTCGGGCCTGGCGTCATCAACAGCAGCGGCGCGGCATCCGTCACTCGATCACTCCGTGCTTGCGCAGCGTCTCGTCGATCTCGGCCTTGAACGGCGACCCGCTCTTGATTTCCGTCACGCGTTTCGCTTCGCGTCCGATGAGCGCCTGCACGAGCTCCAGCACCTCTGTTGCCGCTGCCGCGGGCACCACCGCGACCCCATCGCCGTCACCGACGACGATGTCGCCAGGAAAGACGACGGTCCCGCCGCAGCTGATCGGCACGTTGATCTCGCCCGGCCCGTCCTTGTCGCAGCCGCCGGCGCTCACGCTGCGGCTGAACGCGGGAAACCCGAGTGCGGTGATCGCCTCCACGTCGCGGATGGCGCCGTCGACGATGATCCCGCCAAGTTTCGCAACGGTCGCCGCCTGACACATCAACTCGCCGAACACCGCGCTCGTCGTGTTGCCACACGTGTTCACGACGACGACGTCGCCGGGACGCGCGACCTGAAGCGCTTTGTGGACCATGAGGTTGTCTGCCGGCCGCGCGTTGACCGTGACGGCCAGGCCGCACAGCGGCAGGCCGCTGCGCATCCGGATCCCAGGGTCCATGAAGTTGAACCGGCCCATGGCGTCGGCGAGATTCGACGACGCGAGCCCGCGGAAACGGGCGACGAGGGCATCGTCGAGTCGTGGCGGCGAAGGCAGAACCCTGAAACCCAATCGGCCCGGCGTGGACATGCAGCGTGCTCCTTGGCGTGCGGGCGAGGCCAATGCTGCAAAACGCATCGCGCCCGACTCGCGGGATCATACCTGTTGGGCGGGCCTGTCGAGGGAGCGACGGGTCTACTCACCGGCGCTTGCGGCAGCGCCGGTGCTGGAGCACGAAGTCTGCCATTTTGCGTGCATCAGGCCGCTACGGCTTTGCAGCCTCGAGCGCTTGCTTGATGCTGCCCAGCGTCTGCTCCGCCGCTCGTCGGGCCTGCCCGCGAGCGGCGTTCTTTCTGAGTCCGCCGAACCCACCATTGAGGAGATCTCCTCGCGACCGGTTTGCGTACACCAGGTATGTCGCCGGCCGGCCGCCGTCTTCAGTGTCGAGTAGCGTCGCCACCGCGAGTGACCCGTCGAAATAGTGGCTGGCATACAGTTGTTTCTGAACGACGATGGTGCGATCTGGCTGGCCGGGCGGATCGTAGATGACACCGTGAACGATGCTGATGACCGGTTTGAGACCGTAGTTCTCCTTGATCCAGTAGAAAACGTTCCGAGCGCCGGGCAACGATCCGGAGGGAAACTGTTCGAGGTACGTCTTCAGCTCAGGAGTGACTGATGGAAGAGCGGCGAGTTGCCAAGTATGCCGCGCCACTGGTCTCCCATGCGGACGGGCTCTGCGCGATCGTTGTAGGAGACGAGCGCAGCGTCTCCGCGTGTTTGATAGGCGGTGACGTAATCGACGGCCGCCTTTCTCGCGAATGCGTTGACTCGCTCGACGTAGTCTGCCGCCGTCCAGTCAACTGCCGTCCGCAACGTCTCCAGGCCCGCACCACCGAGCCGAATGTCACATCGGCCTGGACGACACGACCTCATATCGTCGACTTCCTTCCGATCGAACGCCAGGTCTTTGACGTCCGCCATCGACGGCGGTGAACCAAAGCGTCCGAAGGCGAGCGTCACGGTGCCATCGACATACGCGATCATCTGACCGTAGTAATCGGCCACCCGCTTACGCGGTGCGCGGATCTTGACGGCAGCCACGACGAACACTTCGTTGGCACTCTGGCCGTTGCTCGCGTTCGTGACAACAGCACCAGTATCGAGCCTGGAGACGTCTGACGCGCTGAGCCCGGCGCGGGCGAGGTAGTCGCTGACGTCCTGTCGGGCGGCTTGCCGCGCCGGGGCCGCCAACAGCAGCCAGACTGCGGCTGCGAGGATAGCGGGAAAAGCGTTACTCATTGGGCGGTTAGACGTGTTTTAGGAGAAATGGAATTCCCCGCTTCCCCCAGAACGAGTGCTCGCCGGGAAAGACTTCATGTTCGATCCGATCGGCGGCGCCGAATACCTCGTAGATCTGGCGCAATTCCTCGAAGCTCTTCCGGCTGGCCTCAACCGGAAAGATGTTGTCCTTCTGGCCCGATTCGGCGAAGAACGGCCGTGGAGCGACCAGGCCCGCGACGTCGTGCATTTCCGCCCAGTTGAGGATCCCGGGCACGAAGTTGTCGATGCAGTGGCTCAGCGTGCCAATACTGTCTGTGAACGTGTTCAGATAGCCACTCACCATCGCGGCGCGAAGCCGCGGTTCGAGCGCCGCCGCGAACAGCGTCGTCGTACCTCCGCCCGAGATTCCCATGCAGCCCACGCGGCCCGCGTCGAGGTCCCGGCGCGTCTCGATGTAATCGATCGTTCTCATCACGTCCCATATGCGCCAGCCGAGGAGCGTCTGACCCAGCATGAGCGCGCCGCCCGCAGCGGGATCGCAGCCCTTCTGCGCAAGGCCGCGGCTGGCATTGCGCGGATCGCGCCGGCACCCGAACCCCATCAGCTCGATCGCCACGGCGGCCATGCCGGCCTCCGCGACCTGAATGGCGAAATCATGGGCGTACCCGCTCTTGTCCGTCCGATCTTTCCCCTGCTCGTCGATCCCGACGATGTCGTCGACGCCGCGGCCATGGCCGGTGAGGCAAATCACCGACGGCGACGGTGCGGCCACTCGCACGGGCATGAGGACATAGGCGAGGACGCTGACGCCAGGACGGCTGTCGAACACCACTTTCTCGCGGCGATAGCCGGCGTAGCTCCGCGTTTCGAGTACTTTGGGACGAAGAGGCGCACGCGTCGCCGGAAAGCCGCCGACAAGCTCAATCAGTTTCGCCCGCAGGGCGCTTTGCCAGGCTTCCGCTTCGGCCGGCGTCCTCGCCTGGAAGCGCAGACGCCGCGGTGCCGTCGCGTACAGTTCGTGCGCGAACGCCACCGGGTCGAACTGCCTGTCGTCGAGACCCGAGTCGATGCCCGTCAGCGGCCCGGTGTAAGTCGGTGGCGCGGGCGCCTGTTGGGCGCTGGTCCGAACGCCCGGCGCGACCGCGAGCGCGGCGGCGAGACGGCCGAGTTCGCGGCGAGAGAGTTTCGGCATCCGGCTGCTCCTGTCGCGCAGCACTCTACCATTTCAGCGATGGACGAAAATGGAAGGGGCCGAAGCGGAAACGGAACGATAGAACGTCAGACGCACATCCGGAGGGTCTAGATCTCCGTCAAGTGCTCTCAAGTGCTCTACCCTGCCGGTGCTGTCGCCGAGCTGCTCGG
The DNA here is from genome assembly GCA_963710415.1 of uncultured Acidobacteriota bacterium. Taxonomy (GTDB): domain Bacteria; phylum Acidobacteriota; class Vicinamibacteria; order Vicinamibacterales; family 2-12-FULL-66-21; genus CAVQAH01. Next base: position 138,576 of record CAVQAH010000010.1, read on the forward strand.
GGTGGACACCGATGCGATCAAGCAGCGTGAGGTAGAGATTCGTCATCGGCGTGTCGGTCGGGTACACGATGTGACGCCCTGGCCGCAGGCCGCCCCCCTTCCGCCGATCAATGCCACGGGCAGATCGTTGTGCGTGTGCCGGTTGCCGTCGCTCAGGCCGCTGCCGTAGACGATGATCGAGCGATCGAGCAGCGTGCCGTCACCGTCCGGGGTCTCCTTCATCTTCTTCGACGAAGCCGGCGAAGAGCGCCATGTGCATCGCGTTGATCGTGGTCACCTTCTCGATCCATTCGGCATTGCCGCGGTGGTGCGTGAGCGGATGATGCGGATCGGGAATGCCGATCTCGGGGTAGGTGCGCATGCTGCCTTCCCTGCCCATCATCATCGTGATGACCCGCGTCGAATCGGTCTGGAACGCCACGATCTGGAGGTCGCACATCAGGTTGACGTAGTCGGCGTACAGCACCGGCACGCCGGTGGGCTTGTCGATACCGGGCGTGAGGCCGGTGGGATCCTTCTCGGCCCGTTCGATCCGCATCTCGATCTCCCGAACCGACGACAGGTATTCGTCGAGCTTCCTGCGATCCGTCGGCCCGAGATCCCCCATCAGCCGCGACGTGCGTTCCGTGACGAGGTCGAGAATGCTCCGGCGGTGCATCAGCCGCCGCGCGCGCACCTCCGGCGGGACGCTCGTGTCGATGTCACCGAACAGCCGCTCGAACACCAGCCGGGGATTCGTCTCGGGAGGCATCGGCGTGGCCGGTCCGCGCCAGGCGAGGCTGTTCGTGTAAGCGCAGGAATAGCCGGAATCGCAGTTGCCGACGGTCCGCGAGTCGTCGCATCCGAGCTCCAGCGAGGCAAAGCGCGTCTGGCCGGCGAGATGCGTCGCGGCGATCTGATCGACCGACACGCCGTTCTGGATGTCGGCGCCGGCTGTCTTGCGCGGGTGCACGCCGGTCAGGTACGAGGCGGCTGCGCGCGCGTGATCGCCCGGGCCGTCGCCCAGCGCGTTGCCGTTCCTGTGCGCGAGACCGGAGAGCACGAGCATGTCGTCGCGGAACGGTTCGAGCGGCTTCAGAATGCGCGTGAACCCGAACCCGCTGCCGGCCGCGGACGGCGTCCAGTCGGCCATCGTCACGCCGTTCGGCACGTAGATGAATGCCAGGCGCAGTCCACGTTCGCCTTCGGCTGCCGCTGATCCCCTTCGCGAAGGCCGGCGTCATGGCATCCAGCGCCGGCAGGGCAATCAACGCGCCCATCCCTCTCAGGAACGTCCGTCGCGGCAGATGTCGCCCTGTATTGATCATGGTGTGACTCGTCGCTGCTGGAACGGCAGACTGTTCACGATCTCGAGGACCAGCGCCGAGAACCGGTACTGGCTCGCCGGCAGCCGGTCCGCGATCGCCCTCACCGTACGGGTATCGTAACCCTGAAGCCCGCGGCCGAGCGCGTACGTCATCAGTTTCGAGGTGAGGCACCGGGCGAAAGCCTGGTGCTGCTTCACCAGCACGTCACGCAGTTCCTCCGGCCCTTTGAACTCGTCGCCATCGGGCAAGAACCCTGTGGCGTCGATCGGAAAGTCCCCGTCGGTGGTACGCCAGGCGCCGACGGCGTCGAAGTTCTCGAGGCCGAAGCCCAGCGGATCCATCCGGCGATGGCATGACGCGCACGTCGGATCCTTGCGGTGCGCCTCGAGTTGCTGGCGCAGCGACGCCGCGGTACCAATCGACGCCTCGTTCAGGTTGGGAACATCCGGCGGCGGATCGGGCGGCGGCGCGTCCAGCAGGTTGTCGAGAATCCACTTGCCCCGCAGCACCGGCGACGTGCGTGTCGCGTAGGACGAGACGGTCAGCACGCTGGCGTGCGTGAGCACTCCGGAGCGTGGCGTACCCGTCAAATCGACGCGGCGAAACTCCGGTCCGGCGATACCGTCGATCCCGTAGTGTTTCGCCAGGCGCTCGTTGAGGAAGCTGTACTTCGCGTCGATGAAGTCGAGAATGCTGCGGTCATCGCGGATGACGTGTTCGACGAAGCGCTCCGTTTCGCGGCGCATGCACATGCGCAGGTAGTCGTCGAAGTTCGGAAAACGCTCGCGATTGCGTGTCAGCGACTCGAGCGCGCGGAACTGCAACCACTGCCCGGCGAACTGCTCCGCGAGCGAGTGCGACCTGGGATCGCGCAGCATGCGCCGCACCTGTGCCGACAGGACGCCGGGATTCCGCAGCGTGCCGGCGTCGGCGGCGCTCCGCAGCGCCGCGTCAGGCATGCTTGCCCACAGAAAATACGACAGGCGGGTCGCCAACTCGTGCTGCGTGATCGGGCGTGCGGTCGCCCCCGCCAACGCAGGACGATTGCGTTCGATGCGGAAGAGAAAGTCCGGCGACACGAGCAGCGCCTGGATCCCGACCGTCAGGCCTTCCTCGAACGACCCCTCGTCCTCCTGCGCCTGACGCGCGAGCGCCACGTATCTGGCGACCTCGGTGGAAGCGACCGGGCGGCGGAACGCGCGTCCGGCAAGAGACGTCATGATGCGTCTCGCACACGACGCGGTGTGCCCGCCGTTCCTGTGGCCGCACACGTAAACCAGGTTGCTGCTCTCGCGGGATGGACCGGTGACCTGCGCGTACGGTCCGCCGACGTCCACCGTGCTCACGCGCACGCCGTTGAGCGGAATCTTCTGCAGCTCGGCTTCCCTCTCGTCGTACGCCTTGCGCATCTGCGCGATCCGCTCGGCCGATGCGCCGGCGGGAGGATTGAACGGTTTGCGCACCACTTCGGGACGCGGTGATGGATTCGGGCCGCCGTAGCGCGCCGGCAGCCCTTCGTAGATGCGCGGGATCGCCACGGCCAGATCGTGGTCTCCCGCGGACAGCCGGATGCGAAACTGCAGCGCCTGTCCGCCGAAATCCTGCTGATCTTCGTCGAACCTGACGGAGCCTTCGGCGTCGAACGGCAGCGACGCCACCTCGCGCTCGTCCGCCCAGATCGTGACCGCAATCGGCGCGGACCCCGCCGGCCGCAGGCCGCCGAGCCCGACGCGGACGAGGTAGTCCGCTTCCGCCGGAGCGCGGTAGACGGCATGGAACGCGTTCGGCAGGCTCAGTCCGGTCAGGTCGTACTGCGCCGGGAAGGCGCGGGCGTCCCCGTTGCGCCGGCCCTCCGAACGAAGCCGCGTGAGCGTCGGGGTCAGCGCCGGCACACCGAAGAGCGCCGTCCGTGCCACCCGCTCCGCCGCCGTCATGTACTTCTCCATCAACGCCGGCGAGAGCGACAGCACGTCGGCGATGTTGTCGAAGCCGTAGCCGGAGTCATCCTGCGGGAAATCGTCCGCGGGATCGGGTGTCGACGCCGAGCAGATCGCGAACGGTGTTGTTGTACTCGGCGCGGTTCAGGCGCCGCGCGGTCACGCGTCCCGGATCGGGCGGCGTCAGCCTGTCGATCCGAGCCAGCTCGCGCTCGAGCCAGGCCGCGACGGCCTGGCGCTGGTGCTCGGGCGGCTGCGGCTCCTCGTCCGGCGGCATTTGACGGTCGCGCAGCTTGCGGACGACTTCTTCCCAGCGATCGCGGTGATCGATGAGCGCCGAGACCGATGTGAAGGCTTCGAAGTCCAGATCGCGTTTGTGCTTCTCGTGGCCGTGGCAGGTGACGCAGTGCGTTGAGAGGAACGGCTTGACGATCGTCTCGAAGCCGTCGGTGGATGCGGGCGTTCAGGATCGGCGCCGGGGCTGGCGCGCGCTGGGCGACACCCAGCATGCCCATCATCACCACCATCGGGGCGACCAGGCCGCCGGCGATCACGGCGCGCATACGCCGCCGATTATGACGCATGAAACGCCGCCAGCAGCCACTTTCCCTGCCTTGGGACGTAGGTCTTCGTGAACTGCCAGTCATCCGTAAATGCGCGGCCCCCGGCGGTGCCGGCCCGGCGCAGGCGGCCGCTCACGATCGCCGATGCGTCGAACGTCCGCACCTTGAGGTCGGACGACTCGTAGCGAGTGAACGTCACGGCGTTGTCGCGCGAACAGCTTCAGCGCCTCCTCTTTCGTCATCGCTGGACGCCCCGGCACGATGAGGACGAGCTCGTCCGCGCACAGCGCTCCGATCGCCGAAGCATCGCCGCGGAGGTGGGCGTCGTTCCACGCGGTCTCCAGCCGCACCAGTTCTGCGGCCGCCGCATTCTCCACCGGCTGGGCGGCTGATTTGGATGCAGGCTCGTTGAACGCGCGCTCCACCGCGTCCTGCGGATCGGTGGAGACGGGATGATCCCGCCACAGCCACCGCAGCATGTCCGGCATGATGGCGCCCGCCTGCTTCTGGCCGTGCCGGCCGATGCCCCAGGTGTAGTTGAGGTCGTAGCCCTTGTCCGAGAGCGCGCGCATCAACCGCACGTTCTGCAGGAACCAGTCACGCGTCTCGTCGTACTTGCCGTCCTGCCCGACGCCCCGATTGTCGTTGCGGCCGTCCTGCAGGTAGATGCGCAGCGGCTTCTTCTCGCTCTTCCGCACGATGTCGGCGTAGGCATGACCGCCGCGCAGGTTGGTGAAGCTGCCGATCATGCTGAGCACCTTGCGGAACTCGTCGGGACGTTCCCACGCCACGGTGAAGGCCGCAATCGCGCCCGAGCTCGCGCCACCGATCCCGTGGCGATCGGGCTCTTTCGAGATGTTGTACTCCTTGTAGAGTGCGGGCATCAGCTCGTTCACGATCACGCGCGCGTACTTGTCGTCGAGCGTGTTGTATTCGGTCGGCCGGTTCGTATCGCGATCGCCCCAGTTCTGCGGCGTCGGCTCGGGCTGATCCGGGCGCCGGCCGGGATTGATGAAGACCGCGATCATCACCGGGATCTCGCGCCGATAGATCAAGTTGTCCAGGACGTTCGGCGCCCGCAGGTCGCCGTCCATGTTCTTGAAGGCCTGGCCGTCGTTGAAGATCATCAGGCTCGCCGGCACCTTCGCGTCGTACTGCGCGGGCACGTACACCCAGTAGGTGTGTTGCGTGCCGGGATAGGCCTCGCTCGGCAGCGTGAACGGCCCGCGGACTTCCCCCTTCGGGACGCCGTCGCGGGGATAGGAGTCCGGACCGAGCTGGTAATGCACGTCCGGATTCGGTGGCGGCGGCGCCTGGGCAGGCGGGGCTTGAAGGATGCCGAGGAGACCGAGCCACATACTCCACGCTCGCACGGACATGCGGCACATATTACTCGACGCCTCTCGGAAAATTGATGAACGCGATCCACTGGCCGTCCGGCGAGAGGTGCGGGAACCAGTTGTTGTCGTCGTCGTTGGTGATCTGCTCCGGATGGCCGCCGTCGGGATCCTTAGGGCACGAAGTCTTTTCTGGCGGGACGAATGATGCGGAGGTCGCGAACGATGGGCGCTCGGTGACGTCCGCGTTGTGCGAACACAGCGCGAGACCGACAACACCTTGCTACCGAGATCCAGGTCGGCGATCTCCGCCGTGGTGAAAGTGTCGCCGTACTTTGCCGCCGAGAAGATGTTGCGTCCGCCCTTTCTTTCGAGCTGGATGACACCGGCGCCATTCGCGCCGGGCATCTCCGTCTGGGCGGTGATCGCGCCGCGGCCGCAGCGGAATTGCAGCGAGGTCAGCCCGTCGCCATGGATCACACCGTCCACGTAGGGCGCGTCCGCCTCCAGGGCCGAACGCACCATCCACCCTGCCTTGCGATGCGGATCGGCGCCCTTTCCGATGAACTCGACGCGGGCCTGCAGGATGAAATCGCCGGTCATCCGCTTCCAGACGAAGTGGAACTCGTCGCGTTCCCCCCACATGTTCACACCGCCCGCGGCGAGGCTTCGATTCATGACATTCTGCACGACGTAGAGCGTGTGCCCGTCGAGCAGGACGCCGCCGCCGCTGCCATGACACGTGCGAGGCCTGCCGACCACCTGGGCAGCCAGATCTGTAATCGGCGTCAGCGCGGTCCTGGCCTTCAGAATAGGAACGCGGAAAAGGACGAAAAGCGGCCGCGAAATGTGATCTTGTGCCGTTGCGACGATGGACTCCCATCCCCGAGTACAGGCCTCCACGGTTCAACCGCGGTTTCGAGCATTCCGAAGCAAGCCCTGGGGTAGAGTAACAAGGCGAGTGGCGAGCCGCTTGCACGGGGCAGTGGCAGAGTGACTCGGCTTGGACCGGGCGTTCCGATTCCGATGGCTCAGACGAACACGATGCGGAGCCTGCTGCCGATGCTCCGCCTCCATACGTGGGCGTTCCCGGCGATCATCCTGCTGGGCTTGGTGCAGTCTCTCTCCGAAGGCTTCGGTATCGGCCTGTTCATCCCGTTGCTCCACGGGTTGGGCGCAGGCGCCCAGTCTCCTCTTCAGGGTGGATGGCTGGCCGCGAGAATGGACGCGCTCTTCCAACATGTCGCCCCGGACCACCGACTGTCGGTCATTATTGTCACCCTCTTTACGGTCGTCCTGGCCACTGCGCTCCTCGCCTACCTCCACGGCGTACTGTTCACATGGATCGACGGGAACATCGCGCACCACCTCCGGCGGCGCATCTTCGGGCAGCTGCTGACCATCAGCTTCGGGGCCATCGAGCGGGACCGCTCAGGCCGTCTCCTGAACGTGCTCGCGTCCGACACCTGGCGTACCAGCGAGGCGCTCAAGATTCTCGTGCACCTGTTCGTCACGACCAGCACCGTTGCTGTGTACGTCGCGCTCCTGCTCCTGATGTCGTGGAGGCTCACGCTTCTCGTCGCGGTTGGCATCTTGCTCGTCTCGGCCACTGTCCGCCTGTTCACGAAGGGCGTTCGCGAGCTGGGAGCGAAGATGACCACGAGCAACTCCGAGCTGGCGCACCGCATGGTCGAAGGGATCGACGGCATGCGCGTCATTCGCGCCTACGGCCGAGAGGATTACGAGCAGGGTCGGTTCGATCGCGCATCCGATAGGCTGCGGCGAGCGATCCTTCGAATGGGGTTCGTCGAAGGGGCCGTGCATCCGGTCCACGAAGTCCTCGTGGCGGCCCTCCTCCTGACCATTCTGTTCGCTACGTCGCGCGGCGCGACCGACATCCCGATCCTGCTCGTCTTCGTCTTCGTCCTCTACCGCCTGCAGCCGCGGGTCAAGGACCTCGAAGCGTCGCGCGTGCGCCTCGACGCGCTGGCCTCTTCGGTGGAAGAAGTCGTGTCGCTGCTCGACGTCGCGGACAAGGAGTCCGTCAAATCGGGCCAGATCGTCCATCCCGGAGTCGACGACGGAATCGTTTTCGACAGGGTATCGTTCCGGTACGATCCCCGCGACGAGCCGGCATTGACGCGAGCGTCGTTCACGATTCCCGTGGGGAAGACGACGGCGTTCGTTGGGCCGTCGGGCGGCGGGAAATCCACGGTCATCAAACTGATCCTTCGCTTCTACGACCCGACCGACGGACTGATCCTCACGAACGGCCGGTGCCTGCGTGAGTTCGATCTCGACTCCTGGCGTCGCCAGATTGCGGTCGTGAGCCAGGACGGATACCTCTTCAACGCGACCGTGCGCGACAACATCGCCTACGGGCGGCTCGACGCGCGCCACGACGAGATCGTCGACGCGGCGAGGAAGGCCGACGCACACGACTTCATCGAGCGCCTTCCGGACAAGTACGACACTGTGCTCGGCCATCACGGCGTGCGTCTCTCCGGCGGTCAGCAGCAGCGAATCTCGGTGGCGCGGGCAATCATCCGGAATCCACGCATCCTGATCCTGGACGAGGCGACCAACGCGCTGGACAGCATCTCCGAGCACTGGATTCAGGAGACGCTGGCCACGCTCAAGGGCGGACGGACGGTGATCATGATCGCCCACCGCCTGGCCACGATCGAGCAGGCAGACCAGATCATCGTCCTCGAGAAGGGCTGCGTATCCGAACGCGGCACACTGCGGGAGCTGGTGACGGCCGGAGGCCTGTTTACCAGGCTGTACAGCCTGCAACATCGCTCGGCGATTGCTGCGGTCGCCGATGGTGAGTGATGCGCTACGCAATGTTCGACCTCGAGGTCACGGTCGCGTTGAGAGACCTGCCTCTGTCGTCTGAGGATGGCGGAGCCGCGATCCTGGTCCGGCGGAAGAGCGTTCCTGTCGCATTCTGGATGCAGGCGACGAACGGCGAGGGTTGCATCACAGCCACCGCGCTGGCGCAGAAGATCGCCGCCGAAGCGGGGGCGAGAATCATTGCCGAAGCCATTCGTGAAGAGTTGGCGGCCCCTGCCGGCTGCGCCGCGCCGTCTGTCACGATTGCCATCTGCACAAGGGATCGACCGGGTGGCGTGACCCGGCTCCTGAACTCGCTGTTCGAGCGCATCGCGAGTCTGCCGCGCGACATCCCGACGCCAGACGTACTCGTCGTCGACAACGCGCCCTCGGACGATCGAACGTGCGAGGTCGCACGGCGCTATCCGGCGGTACGCTATGTCCGCGAGCCGCGCGCGGGACTGAACTTTGCGCGCAACCGCGCCGTGAAAGAAGCCCGTGGCGAGATTCTGGCGTTCCTCGACGATGACGTGATCCCGGATCGCGGATGGTTTGAAGGGTTGGGCGCGGCGTGGAGCTCGAACCGCGACGCGGCGGCCTTCACGGGCCAGGTCCTGCCCATGGAGCTCGAGACCGACGCGCAGATCATATTCGAAAAGCGTGGCGGCTTTCGACGCGGGTTCGAGCGGATTCGCTTCGGGCCGGTGTTCCCCGGAGACTCCCTGTATCCCGGTGGCGCCGGCAATTTCGGAGCCGGGGCGAACATGGCGTTCAGGACGCGCGTGCTCGAAGCGCTCGGCGGCTTCGACGAGGCGCTCGACACCGGCGCCGATGTGCCGGGGGGAGGCGATCTCGACATCTTTTACAGGATCATCCGGGCGGGCTACCCACTCGTGTACGAGCCGAGGTTCATGGCATTTCACGAGCATCGCCGCGACATGGACGAGTTGAGCCGGCAATACCGGCGAAGCTGGGGCCTCGGGTTCATGTGCTACCTGACGAAGTGCCTCTGGACCGATCCGGAGCGCCGCGTCAACGTTACCCGGCTGATCGTGTGGTGGTTCTGCCATCACACACGTGATCTTCTGCGCCATCTGAAAAAGCGCTTGCGCCGGCAGGAGCATATTCCACCATCCCTGCTGATCGGCGAGCTCTGGGGAGGCGTCGTCGGCCTGCTGGGCGGCTACGCACGCTCGCGGCGCCGCGTCGACGAAATCCGGAGGCAGGTCCCTTGAGCGCCAGTGGACTCGCGTCGGCGCTCGAAGTGGTGATCTGCACCTACAACAACGCCCTGATGCTGGACCAGGCGCTCAGCGCGCTCGCGCGCCAGCACGCCGTTCCGGATGGTTCCTGGAGCTGCCTCGTCGTAGACAACAATTGCACCGACGAGACCCAGGAGGTGATCGAGCAGCACAAGGCGGCCGCGAGGATCCCCGGCCTTCGATCGGTGCGGGAACATACGCAGGGATTGACTCCGGCGCGACTGCGCGGAGTGCGCAGCTCCTTGGCGGCTTGGATCGCATTCGTGGACGACGACTGCATCCTCGAGCCACACTGGATTGCGCGGGCCCTGGCGTTCATCGAAAGCCACGCACATGTCGGAGCGTTCGGCGGCAAGGTAACCCTGGATTTCGAGAGCGAGCCGCCGGGCTACGTGCGGGCGTACGGCTACTCCTTTGCGGAGCAGAATCACGGCAAGGACCGGGCGAAGGTGCCTTTCCTCGTCGGCGCCGGTCTGGTCGTAAGCAGGTCCGGCCTCTCGGCGTGCGGCTGGTCGGAGGCGCCAGTCCTGCCCGATCGCGTCGGGAAGCGGCTCGTCTCAGGCGGCGACGTGGAAATCGTCCTTCGGATCGCCGCTGCCGGCTACGAGCTTTGGTACGTCCCGGAGTGCGAGCTCCGCCATCGAATTCCAGTTAGGCGCATGTCGCTGCGGTACCTGTCCGATATCAACCGTAGTCTGGGCGTCAGTCAGGCGATGGCTGATGCCATGGTCTGGGAAGGGTCGCGAACTGCGTGGGTCGGGACGGCAGCGCGGCGAATCGCAAAAGATCTGTTCGCGCTATTTCCGTTGACAGCGTCCGTGGCCCGCGGGAAGAGAACGGCGGCCGACTTGCGCATCCAGACGAGCTTCTGGCTCGGGCGAGTCCAAGGCGTGGCCCGAATCATCGTGAGGCCTCGATCGCGGCGACGACGATTGCTCGGTCTGGCCCGACGGCAGAAGACCTTCCTCCCGTGGAAGGTCCTCCACCTCTCGATTCGGGATCCTCTGCCCGATCTTCCTGCGGACGCTGCCATCGGCGGCCTGTTCGTGGTGTTCTGGTGCGATCGCGCCCCGCTCGGCCAGCTCTCGATCCCGGCCTCTCTCCTCCCGATACCATCTGCACAGCTCGCCGTTACGCTGTCCTCGATTGTGGCTCCCGTCGTCGCGCACCGGGTCCTGAGGAGCGGCTTCGAGCCTCCCCTTCCAGTCCCGCCGGACAGGCAAATCAAGCAGGTCGCTCCCGACCTCGAACGACTGCTCGCGTTGAACTATCCGCTCGACGCGCTCTCCCGTACGGCGGGCCGCGACACGCCGGATTTGGAATCTGCGCGGATTCTCGATTGTGGTCTGCACCAGGAACCGGCCAGACCACCTCGAAAAGTGCCTCTCGTCCATCCGGACACTCTCGCCCATGCCGCACGAGATCCTCGTCGTCGACAACGACCCGTCGTCCGGAGCGACCGAGCCGATCGTGTCGCGCTTTCCCGAGGTCCGCTACGTCCCCGAGCCGCGGGTAGGGTTGAGCGTCGCGCGCAACACGGGCCTCCTCCACACGACCGGCTCGATCGTCACGTTCACCGACGATGACGTCGTCGTTCACGAGGGCTGGGTGGAGGCGATCCGGGCGGGGTTCCATGCTGACCATGGTGAGAGCGTTATGGCCCTCACGGGCCTCGTGCTCCCCGCCGCGCTCGACACGCCGGCGCAGCATGTCTTCCAGAGCGATGCGCTCGGGTGGGGCTGGGGCTATCGCGCGGTGGACTTCGATGAGACGTTCTTCGACGCGACGAAGTCGGTTGGGGTCCCCGTTTGGCGGCTCGGCGCCGGAGCCAACATGGCGTTCCGACGTGAGGTCTTCGATCTCGTGGGATTCTTCGACGAGCGGTTGGGTGCGGGAGCGTCCGGATGCAGCGAGGACTCGGAGCTGTGGTACCGGCTGCTGGCAGAGGGTTATCGGTGCCGCTACTGGCCGGACGCGGTCGTGTTCCACCATCATCGCGCCGAGTGGGAGGACCTTTCGAGTCAGATGTACAGCTACATGCGCGGACACGTCGCGGCCCTGTTCTTCCAGTTCGAGCGGTACCGGCACTGGGGGAACGTTTACCGCGCGTGTCTCGCTCTACCTTGGTACCTGCTGAACATCGCACGGCGCTCCGTGAAACAGCGGATCGGCCGCCTGGTTTATCGCCCGAAGGACAGGCCCGCCTCGCAACCGATTTCCCCGCAGATCCTCGGCGCCCTCGCCGGCTACGGATACTACCTGCGTCACCGGACGCGTCCCGCGCACGCAAGGGCGCTGCATATGCGACGCGGGACGGCTCGGGGTGGCAAGCGGCCGTTGTCGGCCTTCCTCGGCCTCAACCCGTTCGAGTCGCCGCTGACGCTCGGTTTTTTCTATCGCGAGAAGATGCGCGCCATCCATCGAATCGCGCCCGAAAAGCCGCTCGACAAGGTGCTCGAGGTCGGCGGCGGGCGCAGTGGCCTCACCCGTCTTCTGTATCCGTCGACGAGCGTGACCAACCTGGACATGGATGCGTCGTTCGCTGACGCGCCGTGCAACCGTCAGGAAGGCGTTCGCTTCGTCTGCGGCGACGCCACCAGGCTGGAATTCGAGGACGGCGCCTTCGATGCCGTCACGATGTTCGACGTGCTCGAGCACGTTCCGGATCACGAACGCGCTGTGCTGGAGGCGCTTCGCGTGCTAAAGCCGGGAGGCTACCTGCTCGTCAGCACGCCCAATGAGCGCTGGCGGTTCCCGTACTACCGGTTCATGGCGCCGATCTGTCCGACTGAAGCCGAGATGTTTGCGGAGTGGGGGCATGTCAGGCGTGGGTACTCGCTGGAGGAGCTCAGCGCGCTCATCGGGTTGCCCTGCGAGCGGGCGGCGACGTTCATCTCCCCCCTGACCGTGCTCTGCCACGACGTCGCGTTCTCCCGAGCCCCCGGCCGGGTGCGGCGAGCGGTGTGCCTCGCACTCTGGCCGCTCACCTGGGTGAGCTACCTGCTGCATCGCCCGACCAGCCGTGGAACAGAGACCGTTTCGGTGTGGCGAAAGCCGTTGGAGGCACGATGACGACGGCTCCGCAGCGATCGCATGCGTCGTCGCAGCCCCCCGCTCCAGCTGTGCTGCCTGCCGTGGCGTTACTGCCGTGGGGCGACGTGGTGGAGGACTTCCTCGACGGCATCGGCGTCTCGCTGGGAGAGTTCTCTTCGAGAATGACGGGTGGATGGTTGTTCGGGTACATCGATGCGCTGAAGCTCCAGGGCATTCGCACGACGATCGTCTGCTTCTCCGAGCGTGTCATGAACACAACGCGGTCGGTACACGAACCGACCGGAGCGGAGTTGGTGATATTGCGCGCCCCGGCCGCGTACCGGGTCATTCGCCGCAGCATGAGCGACCCGTACGGGTGCAGCATGCACGCGATGTTCGGCGCCAGGAACGGACCCTCGCGTCATTACTGGCGTGTCGCGCACCATCTTGCGCCGTACCTCGCGACGCCGCTCGTCGCCCTCGCGCGCGAAATCCACCGAGCGCGATGCTCGGCGATCCTGTGCCAGGAGTACGAGTCTCCGCGGTTTGATGCCGCCGTGATGATTGGCCGGTTGCTCCGGATTCCGGTGTTCGGCGCTTTTCAAGGAGGCACTTGGCATCGGAGCGGGCTGGAGACGCGAGTTCGGCCGCACTCTATCCGTCGGTCCGCCGGCCTCGTCATCGGCGCTGCCGTCGAGGCAGACCGGGTCAAGACCCGTTACGGGGTGCCGACTGGCAAAGTGTGGCGCATCTTCAACCCAATCGATCTCTCGGACTGGCAGCCGATGGCACGGCACGACATACGCCGAGATCTCGGGATCGGCGGCACGACTCGTGTCGCCATCTGGCACGGTCGCGTGGATATCCGGAGGAAAGGGCTCGACGTCCTCCTCGAAGCGTGGCGGGGCGTCTATACGACGCGCCCCGATCGAGATATCCTCCTGATGATCGTCGGGTCCGGCGCCGACGCGGAGGCTTTCGATGCGCTGATCCGCACCACCGGCGTCACTCGGGTTCGTTGGATCCGCAATTACGTGCTAAGTAAAGCGGACATCTGCCGCTACCTGAGCGCCGCAGATGTGTACGTCTTCCCATCGAGGCACGAAGGGTTTCCGGTTGCGCCGCTCGAGGCAATGGCTTGTGGCCTTCCTGTCGTCGCAGCGTCAGCGCTCGGCGTCAGCGACATTCTAGGGGACGGCGACACAGAAGCATGCGGGGGCGTCGTGGTCCCTATCGGTGACCCGATACCGCTGGCCGCGGCCCTCGGCCGGCTCCTGGACGACGAAATCCTGTCGCGCAAACTCGGCATGCGCGCCCGTGCGCGCGTGGAGGCGGCTTTTGCGCTTCCGAAGGTCGGAGCACAATTGGCGGCATTGCTTAGAAGCTGATCCGGGCGCCGTGCCATGGGCTGGACGATTCCTTGCTTTGGGCGGGCGGGGCTTCCGACGAGCACGGGTCAGGAAAGTTCGGCGACGATAACACTCCTATCTGAACATGCGGCAAATCTCGGTCATCATCTGCTCGCTCAATCCACGACCTGACTACTTCGGTCGTGTGCTCGAGAGTCTCAGAGCGCAGACGCTTGCCACGGACCAATGGGAGCTGCTGCTCGTGGACAACGCGAGCGATCGGCCGCTTGCCGACTCGTGGGATCTCTCATGGCACCCGCATCACCTCAAGTTGCGCGAAGAGGAACAGGGGCTGACGCCTGCGCGGCTCCGCGGAATCAAGGAGTCCGAGGGTCAGCTGATCGTCTTCGTGGACGACGACAATCTGCTGGCGTCGGACTATCTCGAGCGAGCGCTCGAGGTCGAGCGGGCGTATCCCTTCGTCAGTGTATTCGGCGCGGGAGCGCTGACGCCCGAGTTCGAGGTCGAGCCTCGCCCGCACGTCGGGCACCTATGTCCATTACTGGGACTGCGAACGGTGTCGCGGGTGCGTTGGACGAACAATCCGAAGGACAGCCCTTGCATACCGTGGGGCGCCGGGCTTTGCGCAAAGCGTGCCACGGCGATGGCCTACGTTCAGCTCGTCGAGCGAATGGGAATCGGGCACTTGCTGGATCGGCGCGGGCCGCACTTGTTCTCAGGAGGCGACGATTTGTTCTCCTGGGTATCTGCGCATGCCGGCTGGGGTTTCGGTCTCTTCCCGACACTGCGGATCACGCACCTGGTGCGCGCTGAACGCGTGAGCGAGCCGTACCTGCTGCGGCTGATTAACGATCACGCGTACTCCCACGCCATCCTCAGATACGTCCTCTGCGGCGAACGTCCGCCCCCCCTGCATCCCCCGGACAAGATCCGTATCCTGCTGCACGGCGTTCGCCGGGGCCGCTTCTCCTTGAAGTGTCACTTGGCGTCGGCCTCTGGCATCGAACGCGCCGTGCGCGACATCGCCGGCGAAGACCTGCACCCGCTCGAGAGCGGTGAGTTCGCTTTCTAGAGTTACGTCCACGATTTTTCTGGCGATCGTGAGCGCGTGGGCGAAAGCCAGCGGCCCCGTCGCGAGCCGCTCCGCCAGCGTTTTGCCCTCGACGAGCTTAGACACATCTTTCATGCCTGCTAGGTTACGGCGTTCCGGTATTCACTGACGATGTCGCGCCGTCGAACTATCCGGTCTTCAAAGGGCCGGCGACCTTGTAAGACTGAGGATGATGCCGGACGGCAGCCGCAGACGAACCGCCGCCGCTCCTGCATCCTGGAATGGCCGACCTGTACCGTCAGAGGGTCACCGCACTGGCTGAGGCCCTGGAGCATCCAGAAACCCGCACCGAAGCCTCTGAGGCGCTGCGTGGCCTCATCGACGCCCATCGTCCTGACGCCGAACCAGGGCGAACCGCAAATCGAGCTGAAAGGGAATCTGGCGGCGATGCTGGGTGCCGCCCAAAATGCGAAGAGGTCGCCAGAAATGGGCGACCTCTCGCTGCAAGTTGAAATGGTTGCGGGGGCAGGATTTGAACCTGCGACCTTTGGGTTATGAGCCCAACGAGCTACCGGACTGCTCCACCCCGCGTCAGAAGAATACCAATCGTACCACGTCAATCCAGCGATCGCAAACGTGATCGATGAAGTCTCGATCGACAAGGTCCGGATAAAGCCGGACGCCACGATGAGTCGGACGCTACGAACCGCTACGAGCCCAGCCGTGACTTCGCGGCGGCGACACGTGATTGCAGCGCTGCCGACGCCCCGCCCACCGGTAGACGCACGACGCTGTCGAGCGCCTCGCGATACCACTTGAACCAGGCCGCGATAACCTGACGCTCCCGCGCCTCGATGGCCGCGCGATCGGACGCCTCAGCTACAATTTCGCCCCCTGCTCGCGCTCGAGCGCAAGACGACCGGCGGCGGCCGATTCGATGAGCTCGGCGACCGCCAGCGCGTCACGATCGTCTGCCGACGCCAGAAGCCACGCGGACGTCGCGACGGCGACGCCGACATGGCGCATCTCGGCCGGGCTCGTCTTGTCGGGCGTGTCCAGATTCGTGTGGTAGTAGCGATCGGTGAAGTGCCAGTTCGAGCAGCGCGGGATGCCGGCGTTCATGAACTCCGTGTGATCGCTGCCGCCCTCGTAGGGATTGGTCCGCACCACCCAGCCGGTCTCGCGCGCCCGACGCTGGCAGATCGCCAGGTGCAGGTCGTTGATCAGGCTCCCTTTCAGCTTTTCGGCCTTGACCTCGCTCGCGCCCCACTCCGAGTGCGGATCCGACGGGCGCGCCCAGACCGCCGCGGGTCCGGCCTGCTTCTCGATCAGGAACGTGCCGCCGGTCTTGGCGACGTCCTCGCCGGTCATGTCCATCGAGAACATGTACTGGACGCCCTTGGCCTCGGCCGGATGCGATCGGCCAGCCACTGACGGCTGCCGCGGATCTCGTCGACCCAGATGAACGTCAGCGTGCGCCCCGGCGCCGGCAGCGCGCCGCCGCGATGGCCTCGTGCGAGCGCGCGCGCCAGCGCCGAACAGCGTCCCGCACCCGCTCGCATCGTCGTTCGCGCCCGGCTCCTGGACGTGCGCCGCCATGACGATGCGCTCGTCGGGCTTGGTGCGTCCGGGGATCTCGGCGACGAGCGATCCGGCTCGGGCCCGTCGTAGAACGTGGACTTGACGTCCACCCGCACGTGCACCGGACCTTCGTGCAGCCGCTCGCGCAGCCTCGAGGCCGCGCGCCAGCTGGCCTTGAAGCCGAACGCCTTCGCGTCTCGTCGTAGGGCACGCTGCCCCACTGCAGGATGTCCTATTGCTCGCGCGCGTGAACGCGCGCGGATCGGCGGGACGATGTACGGCGCGATGCGACGTCGAGATGACGCCGATGGCGCCGCGCGCCTTGACCGCCTGCTGCCACAACTGTCCGAGCGGCGCATCACCGAGCACGACCGCGCCCTTGATGTCCTTGCCCGGCGAAGTCCGCCGCGCTCGCCGGCGCCGACGTCGACGAGCGGCGCCGCAACGCCGCCCTCGGCCGTCGAGAACGAGTTGATGCGAGCGAGACGCGATCGCGCTCGCGCGAGAGCACGACTTCGTGTGGACTCGTGGATTCCGCACCAAGGATCGAAACCGTCCCGACCGAGTAGTCCCAGCCAGGGGATCGGTTGGCATACTCGTCGACGCGGATACGGCCAACCCCGCGCCCTTCTGTCGAGTACCCCGCTTTGACGAGCAGGTCTCTGATGTAATCGATCGAGGCGTTGAACCCCGGGTTGCCCGCCAGTCGCCAGGAACCGCTCATGTACGTCACGACATCCATCGCCGATTTCGTGTCGAAGCGCGACGCTACCGCGTCGTACGCGCGCTGGGCCGAGGGTGGCAATGGCGTGGGCGCAGGCTGCGCGGCCAGCGAGTGCGTGGTCACACAGACGATCACGACGGCCCATACACGCGTGAACCCTGCCGCAGCTTGAATCCGACGATGGATCTGTTCGACCATGCCGTGAGCGGATTTGCCCGAGACAGACCGTGAGAACGTCACGTTCGAATAGTCGTGAGTTAAAGGAACACGTCACGCGGTCGCGCCCTTACCGCGCCATGTCGCCGCCGTCTCCTTGACGAAGTCGTCAAATCGCCGCGGCGGATGTTTCAGGATGCGTGCCTGCTTCCGGAGATCCTCGTCGCTCGCGCGCAGCCCGTTCCGTTGGAAGTAGCGGTACATGATGACCCAGTCGTCAACCGCCCAATCGGGCATGAATCTTGCGCGTTTGCGCCTCCCAGGCGTCGAGGTCGTCACCGGCGTAGCGAACATCACGCCCGAGGTGGCGACTCCATGTTGCTGCCGTTGATTCGCCGGTCACCACGTCGGGTCCGACCAGCGGATACGACTGACCTTCATGGCCCTCTTCCAGTATCGCGGTCGCGAGGGCCTCCGCAATGTCACGGGTGTCGACACGACTCATTCCGACGCTGCCATACGGCTGAGGGTAGACGCCATCGTCGACGATGGCCTGCTTGAACCAGAAGTCGTTCTGGAAAAAGTTGTTGGGCATGATGAAGGTCCAGGGAATGCCCGACTCGCGGATCGCATGCTGAATCGCGATCTTTGCGCTGAAATGCGGCGCTTCAGGCACCTTCTCCACGTCCTGGATGGACAGAAACGCGAGGCGGCGCACGCCGGCTTCGCGCGCGAGGCGAACGGCCCTGAGGCCATCGACCGCCTCGCTTGCTGTCAGGGGGGTGATCAGGATGAGTCGGTCAATCCCTCGAAGCGCGGCGGACAGCGTTTCCGTCTGGAAAAGGTCGCCGACGACACCACGAACCCCCGCCGGCAGCTCTCGCACCTTCTCGGCCGAGCGCGTCAACACGCTCGGCTGCACGTTGCGGCGGAGCAGCTCTCGCACAGTCTGGCTGCCGACGGTCCCGGTTCCGCCGATGAGCAGGATGTTCATGTGAGGTTCCTCGAAATCCAGAGAATCCGGTGCAGAATGGAATCGGCCATTGGGAATTCTACCGTGCTGACATCTCTCCTCGAACGTCTCGCGGATCGCCTGCGGAAAGCGCAACGAATCACCGTCCTGACTGGCGCCGGAGTGTCTGCGGCGAGCGGCGTCCCGACATTCAGGGGCGACGGCGGTCTGTGGAAGAACTATAAAGCCGAAGAACTGGCCACGCCCGAGGCGTTCAATCGCGATCCACGCCTGGTCTGGGAGTGGTACGACTGGCGCCGGCGCCTGATTTCAACGTGCAAGCCGAATGCTGCGCACGTCACCCTCGCGGGCCTCAACGGACGGCCCGGCTTCACGCTGATCACGCAGAACGTGGATGGTCTTCACGAACGCGCCGGCTCGCAGGACATCGTTCGATTCCACGGCTGGATCTGGCGCATGCGCTGTGTGGATGGCTGCTGTGACCCATGGGACGACATGACGGTGCCCCTCGCTGAGCTGCCCGTGAAATGTCCTCGGTGCGGCGCGTTGGCCAGGCCAGGAGTCGTGTGGTTCGGCGAGTCGATTGATGAACCCGTCTTGAGACAGGCGACCGCCGCGCTCGAGTGCGACCTCTTTCTCTCGGTCGGAACGTCGTCTCTCGTCTACCCGGCCGCGGGCCTGGTGCATGCCGCGAAACAACACGGCGCGTGGACGGTCGAGATCAATCCAGCCAGCACTGGAGCGGCGGCGGAGCTGGACATGGTGATCGCGGCGCCTGCAGAGGAGGTGTTGCCGAGGGTGATGGGTATGTAAGGATCCGGCTGAAGCCGGACGCTATGCACGGTCCGGCTGAAGCGGGACGCTCGAGGTTACACCTTCGGCAGCGTGACTTCCTGCTGCCTCAGGTATTTGCCCTTCTTATCGGCGTACGACACCTCGCACGGCTCGTCGCTCTGGAAGAACAGCACCTGCGCGATGCCCTCGTTCGCGTAAATCTTCGCGGGCAATGGCGTGGTGTTCGAGATTTCGAGCGTCGCGGTGCCTTCCCATTCCGGCTCGAACGGCGTGACGTTCACGATGATGCCGCAGCGGGCGTAGGTGGACTTGCCGAGACACACCGTCAGGACGTCACGCGGGATGCGGAAGTATTCGATCGTCCGTGCCAGCGCGAAGGAGTTCGGCGGCACGATGCACATGTCCGACTTGATATCGACGAACGACCGCGGATCGAAGCTCTTCGGGATCGATGACGGTGTTGTTGATGTTCGTGAAGACCTTGAACTCGTCGGCGACGCGGATGTCGTAGCCGTACGACGAGAGGCCGAACGAAACGACGCCCCCACGCACTGGCGGTCCTCGAACGGCTCGATCATGCCGTGCTCCAGCGCCATCCGCTTGATCCATCGGTCGGATTTGATGGCCAGATCAGTCTCCTCCGTCGTCAGTCCGGGGTAGACGCGCAGGCGCAGTCGGTCACGCGAAGCGTCGCACCAGCGATCGGGATGAGAGCACCAGCGACAGCACGATGCTCAGGATCAGGCACGTGACGATCGGAAAGTAGAACGTGCCGTTCCCGCGCCGATCAGGCGATGTCGCCGGGCAGGCGTCCGATCGGCAATCCCATCATCATCAGCAGCCCGACGCCCACCAGCACCAGTCCGATGATGATGAGACGCGCGGCCCGTCCTCAAGTCGAGATCCATCCCCCGGAAGAAATAGCCGAGCTCGAACGCGGCCGTCTCCGGCGCGTCAGACCCGTGTGTCGCGTTATTTTCGATCGACGCGCCGAACTCCTTGCGCGAGCGTGTCGGCGGCCGCCTTCGCGGGATCGGTGGCGCCCATGAGCGTCACGCCATTTCTTGATCGCGTCGGGCGCTTCGAGCGCCATGACGTACAACCGGTCCGGACGACATGAAGTCCGTCAGGCTTCCGAAAAAGGGCCGCTCGCGATGGACCGCGTAGAAGCCTTCCGCTTCCTTTTTGTGTCAGGTGCGTCAGCCGCATGGCACGAATCTGGAATCCCGATACTTCGATGCGTCGAATGATGCTGCCCGTATGCTTGGCCGCAACTGCATCGGGCTTGATGATGGCCAATGTCCGTTCCAGTCATATCCGGCGAATTATATGTCACCCACGGACACGGTCGAGTAGCGAATGACCAAAGGGCCATCGACACAAGGCGGCCGCGGAGAACACGCCATGACCGACACCAGCAACGTTGACTCAACAGTCGACAGGACGGCATCGACACCCGATCCCGGCGAGAAACATCTTGGAGCTGTCGAGGGTGATCGGCCCACCAATCAACCGAATCAGGGGAACGCGAACGCGCCGGCGATCGACGAGAACGGTCTGCCCAACGATCCGGTCGCGGTCTGCGAGGATGCGATCGGCGCCAATGTCGACGAGACGCGAAGGGGGCTAATGTCAGTCCCAGCCGCCAGCTCGCTGAGCCTGCGTCCCGCAGACGTCGCCGTCGCCGTTGGCTTAAGGTACTTGTCGTACCACGCGAGATACCGCTCGAGCCGATCCTTCTTGTAGCTGGTATCGAAATGCCGTGGAACTGATTCGGATAGATCACCAGCTGGCTGTCCACACCCAGGCTGCGCAGCGCCTGATACATCTGCTCGCTGCCCAGCAGCGGAACGTTGAAATCCTTTTCCCCCGCACAGGAACAGCGTCGGCGTCTTGATCCGGTCCGCCTTGAAGAACGGATACGAGATCTTCACCCACAATCCGGCTTTTCCACGGCGGTCCGATCTCGTTCTCGTATGCGTGATGTATTGATCCGTTCCGTACCATCGAGATCTGGTTCGAACTGCCCGCCCCGCTGATGGCCGCCTTGAAGCGGTCGTCGGTGGCAATCGCGTAGTTCGTCAGGATCCCGCCATAGCTCCAGCCGCCGATACCCAGCCTGTTGGGATCGGCAAGCCCGGTTTTCACGACATGGTCCATCGCGCCGAGGAGGTCCACGACCTCTTTGTTCCCCCAGTCGGCGTAAATCGCTTTCTGAAACTTGGCCCCTCGCCCGTTGCTGCCGCGATAGTTGACGGCCACCACGACGTAACCGTTCGCCGAGAAAAGCTCGCGCTCGAAACTGAACGAAAGCTCGTCCTGTCCGTTCGGCCCGCCGTGAATGCGCAACAGTGTCGGATAAGGGCGGCCCGCTGACCAGGTGGGCGGCTTGACGACGATGCCGTGCACTTCGGTGCCATCACTGCTGATCGAGGTGAAGTCCTCGGTCGTGCCGGGTCAGGATGGATTCCATCCAGGCATCGTTGTGACGGTCAGCTTCCTCAATTTCCCATTCTCGAGCGCGAACACTTCCGGCATCGTCGTCGCCGTGGATGCCAGCACCGCAAAGTTGCCGTCGCCGCCAGGGGAAAGGCTGTTGACGACCTGTCGCCCGCTGACCACCGTTTCGACCTTGCCACCCGCAGCGGGAACCCGGGCGACATGCTGGGCGCGGTCGTCGACGACGACGAACGTGAGGCTCTGCCCGTCCTTCGACCACATGGCGCCGTTAATCGGGCGATCGAGCGCGTCCGTAAGGCTCCGCGGCTCTCCCCCGCTCGACGGAATCACCACCAGGCGCGCCTGATCGTAGGCGGAGTAATTCAGCTCGTCGCCGATCTGATACGCGATCCATTTGCCATCCGGACTGCGCGACAGCCGGCCGTTTTCCTCGATCGTCGTGTTGGTCAGACGCCGGGCTGGCCGCCCGGTTTGCGCGTCGATGACGAACACATCCTGGTTGGGCGCCTTGTCCACGTCACCCTCGCCATGCCGGCGGATGAACGCGATCTGAGTGCTGTCTGGCGACCACGCCGGCGGCCGTTTCGTTGAACGCACCGGGCGTGAGGATATCGGCTTTCTTCGCCGCGACGTCGAACACATACAAGTGGGTTCGTTCGCCGCGAAGGAAACCATCGCCGTCAGCCTTGAATTGATAGCGATCGACGACGATCGGCTTCGGCGTCTTCGCCGGCCCTTCCTTGGCTTTCTCGCTTTCATCGTCGGCCGCGGCTACCGTCGGATCGGGATCGCTGGACGACGAGGACGAGCCGCTTGCTGTCAGGCGCCCACGCGTAATCGGAGACGCCGCCCTTGGCGTCGGCAGCTTGCTTCGCTTCTCCGCCCGTCCGATTGAGCAACCAGACCTGCGCCTTCTTCGCTTCCTGACGTGAAGAGACGAACACAGATCCTTGCCGTCGGGGCTCCATCGCGGCCGCGACTCGCTGTCGGGTGTGGACGTCAGTTGAATCTGCTCGCTGCCGTCCCAGCTTGACCATCCAGACGTCCGTGTCGTTCTTGTCCGTCGCCTGGATCGAGCTCGTGACCGTATAGGCCACCCACTGCCCGTCCGGTGACCGCTGCGGGTCGCGCACCTCGCGCACGTTGAAGATGTCGTCGGCATTCAGGGGACGCTTGCCCTGGCCCAGGGCAGGAGTCGTGAACAGGGCGATGCAGAGAAGAACGAACAGTCGTCTAGTCATGGAATCTTGGCACTGGGCTCGCGCACCCGTACTTGCGCACTGCGCCTTGCGCACTTGCGCACTTCCTAGTATGTTGTCAGCGAAGCGACTCCATCACTTCGTCGAGCGCCTCGCGCCCGGGCCGGATCCTTTCGAGCGGCAGCGAGTCGCCAGCGGCTCGTCCACGAGGTCGAGAAGTGTGACGAAGTCGTCCTTGTCCGGCTCGACATGACGGTCCCGGTCGCGAACTCACCGCGCCGCGAGGTCTCGTGAATCAGCCGCATCGCCGTGAACTTGTCGGTCGGATCGTAGTCCTCGGCGACCTTCTTCAGATAGAGCTTCGATCCGTCGTGCAGCTCGACCGCCTTGGTCGTGCCTGGGTCGTACTCGACCGGGATGTCTTCGAAGAACGGCACGAAGCTCACCTCTCCGAGAGCCTCGTCGTGCTCCTTGGCGTACACGTAGCTCTTGGTCGAGCCTCGTGATCGTTGAACGTAGTGCAG
>CAVQAH010000011.1:0-215061 GCA_963710415.1 uncultured Acidobacteriota bacterium
GAGTACCGGCGCGCGCGGCGCCGCTTCGAGCCATGGCGAAGTACAACATGGCTGCTGCGACAGCATCGACGCAGATGACGATCGTCCGCAGCAGCGCCATGTCTCCGGCGCCGCGCGTGACCAGGTCAGCGAAGGGCACGCGCCAGTGCGTACAGACCTGGCGCGTATGGAAACGAGTAGTTGCCCGGCGCAATCGACGTGAAGTAGAAGGTGCCGCCGAGCACGTAGTGAAATCGGTGCGCTTGGAACATCGCGTCGCCGACCGGCATGTCGGGATGGAGCAGCAGGGCCAGCTTCAGCATCGCCGCCGCAGCGGTAAAGGCAACGACGAACCTTGCCGTGCTGCTCCAGGCCGCGCGGCGAAGCGCCTGAACACCGACACCGATTGCCACGGTCAGCGAAAACAGCCAGGCGGAAACACGCGCGAGCAGGTCTGGATAGTCCGTATAGGGACCGAAGCCGCGGCCCACCAGCGCCGCCAACCCGATCGCGACCACGGTTGTCCGAAGCGGCAACCGCCAGCGGCGTCACGAGAACCGCCAGGGCTGCGCCTGCCGCCGCTGATGCGAGCACGACGCCAGTCAATGCCCGGCGTGGCGGGCTGACACGTCCTGCCGGTGCCAGGGCTATCGAATCGATCGTCACGCCCAGCGGCCGTGGATCGGACGGTCCAGGCACGACTGTCGAGGAACACTGTGCCGCGATGGTGGCGCCGCGCCGCTCCGGAGTGGCCGGCAGCGCACGACGACATCTTCGAAGTCCGCTGATGACGTGTGGGTCAGGACTCTCAATCCATCGACGAGAAACGTGACGTCGGGGTTCGTCGCCGGAGCCGATCGTGCGCCGCGCATCCGCACGGTCAACCGCCATTCGGACCGTCGATCGAGGCCCGGCAGCCGGATGGCAAACGTCTCGCCCGTCCACGCGAACGTGAGGCCTGATGGGTCGCGCTCGACCGGATACAAGCCGGAGACCTGCCGCGCTGGTGGCGACTCGTCGAGGCTGCATAGAGCGCGGGCCAGAGGCCATACGCGATCATCAGGCCTGCTCCGCCCGCCATCGCACCCAACAGCGCTGAAGGAACGTCCGCGGCAACGAAAAACCAAGCGCGATTGCCGCGAGCCGCCGGTTCACGCGGCTCCCCGGCTGACGCTCGTATACAACTCGCGATAGCGCGCGGCCACTCCCGCTGCGCTGAACTCTCGCGCGAGCGTGTCGCGTGTGGCTGCTGAGCGCGCCGTTTGTTGTCCAGGAAGCCGGTAATCGCGGCAGCGAGCGGCAGCGGCTGTTCGCGCGGGACGATTTCCACGTCGGGACCGAACAGCTCGTTCAACTCGAGGCCGCCCGGGTTGTCGCTCGAGACGACCGGCGTGCCTGCGGCGAGAGCCTCCACGGCGACGGTCGGCAGCGCCTCGAGCAGCGACGGCAGGACGAAGAGATCGGCGGCGCCGCAGTAGCGCGCAATCGTCGCGTTGTCGACGAGCCCCTTGAACTCCACGTGCCGTTCGACGCCCGCAGGATCGCGCGGTCGCGCGCAGTTCGTCCGCCAATGCCCCGGTCCCGCAGATCACCAGCCGCGTGTCCGGATGTGTCCGAACGACCTCGTTCATCGCTTCGATCAGGTACCGCTGGCCGGCAAGCGGATGCAGGCGCTTGACGTTCAGGAGCAGGTGCCGGTTCTGGATGCCCAACGCGACGCGTGTTTCCAGTTGATCCGCCGTGTCGTGCCAGCGGAACACGTCGGCGACGGGCGGGATAGACGGCGTGCATCGCACGACGCGTCAGACCCAGTTCCCTCGCTCGCGCGAGCAGGCGCTCGCTGTAGAACGTCACCGCCGACGCGCCGTGGTAGGCGCGCGTGAACAGATCGGGCCGGCCGTGCTTCGGCTCGTAGTGCCAGATCTCGGTGCCGTACAGCGTGAGGATGACCGGTTTCTGTTGCTGTTGCGACATCAGCACGGCGAGTTCGGCGAGCAGGCCGTTGCTGTGGACGTGAACGAGGTCGGCGCCGGGCGAGGGCGGGCGTCAACGCGCGCCTGATGCGCAGACCCTGACGAGTAAACGCGCCGAGCGGGACGACGCGATCGTAGAACCGCCGGGTACCGGCGCGGCACCCACGTGACCGGGCCGCGGCAATCGTCACGCGCCCGGCCGCTCGCGGCGGATGCGCCACGTATTCGACCTCGTCGCCGGCCTGTGCCGCCCAGGTGCCGAGCTGCCACGGGAGCAGCGCATTGGCCGCTTGATCCGGCGGCAGGTGTGGGGTGACGTGCAGGACTCTCATCGAAGCGTTCTACTTCTCCTGGTTGGCCTGCCCTGCCGGAGGTCGACGAGCCCGGGCGTGAGCGTCTCGAAACTCGGCGAAAGTTACAGGCGTCGCCCCGAGGTCACGGGTCGCGTACGCGAGGAACTTCTCGAGCCGATCGCAGAAGGCGTCGAGCTCGGCCTGCGTCCGGTTGTATGGGCTGCCGCCGACAATCGCTTCGCTCGAATGAAACAACAGGTTCAGGACCGGTTCGCCGGCCCGGGTCAGATCGCGCGCGAACCCCATCATGTCAGCCAGGGACGAATACGAGGGCCTCAACCATCGCATCCGCACGATTCGCAGGGCGCGAAGAATCCGCTTCGTCGTGTAAGGCCGTGGCGCCCGCGCGTAGAGATACTGCAACGGCTTCGCGGCAGCCGGCGGTTGAGCGCCGCCGAGACGGGCACTTCGAGCAGACGGCTCGTGCCCAGGCCGCGTGGCGTGGTCGTAGGCGAGAAAGTAGGGCCTGAGCGGCGCTTCGACAAACTCGGGTCCGCCCTTGTGCGCTTCGTTGAACAGCGGAGCGATGCTCGATTCAACGAGATATCCATGCTGCTCGAGCGTCGAGACGTGTCGAGCCGAGAACCCGAAGCGGCCGGAGCGATAGGACACCGGCCGCGCACCGACGGCTGACTCGATCGCGTCGGTGAGTGCCCGCACCTGCGCGTCGAACTGCGCCAGCGGCAGCATCGACGCGTACGGATGCCGCCGCACATCGTCTGCCGTACACGGCGGCGTTTCCCACGCATGGTGATGGGCGCCGATCTCACAGTCGCCGCCGGCGAGCAGCCCGCGAAGGACTTCAGCCGAGCGCCGATCGGTGGCAACCGGATGCGTGATCGACGTAGGTCGGCCTGACCCCATGGCGCGCGAACAGGGCATGCAGGCGCGGCAGCGCGTAGATGTTCTCGAAGGTCTGATTGGCTCTGGCGGCCGCGTCCCACTGATTGTCACCTTCGGTATCGATGCCGACCAGGAGGTGCATGACTGCGCTAGCGGTCCTGATCCGAGTCGCCGAGCGTGACGTGCCAGCGATCGGTTTCTTCATAGAAGGCCGGAGTGACGTCGAGGCCGTTGATCTTGGCGACGAACTGGACCGTCGACTTCACCTGGAAATATCCGGCCCGGCGCAGCATCTTCCTGAATCCCGCATGCATCGCAAACGTCCGGATCTTGTCCGAGTCCGCCTGCTGCGCCTCGCGATCGATCCAGTGGAGGAGCGTGCTGAACCCCGAGTCATCATCCGGGTCGGCCAGAAAATCCACGAGCAGCGTGACCCGCCCCCGTGGTTCGTGAAGGTGCCGGTAGACCGCGTAGCCGATGGTTCGATCGTCGCGCCTGAGGGCCGCGACGAGATAACGAACGTGCGGTGCCGACACGTACTTCCAATTGAGGTAGGCGGCGTCTCGGCGGACCGCGAAGTCGAAACGCGATGCCAGCGAATCCCAGAGCTCGGTGAAGCTGTCGTCGAAACGCTGGATGAGCCTGACCTCGGCGCGCATCGGACGCGTCCGCGCGACGACCTTGACGAGCGGAAGCGTGACTGCGGAGACGAGGCGGTTGACGGGCTGCGGCCAGTTTGGCCGCCGCAGCGCGCGGCGGGTGAGCGGTTTCACCAGGCAGGGGACCGGCCCGACGTCAGGCCATCTGAGCTTCTGGAAAAGTCTGTACCGAGGACTCGGACAGCCCGAGGCCGAGCGAGGCGCCAACGTTCCGATCCCACATCCGGAACAGCAGTTCGCCAA
This sequence comes from uncultured Acidobacteriota bacterium, assembly GCA_963710415.1. GTDB lineage: Bacteria > Acidobacteriota > Vicinamibacteria > Vicinamibacterales > 2-12-FULL-66-21 > CAVQAH01. Next base: position 4,051 of record CAVQAH010000011.1, read on the forward strand.
GTCCCTGGCGCTGGCGCTCGGGCGCGACCATGACGTCCATGCCCCACGATCCGCGCACCTGCCGGCCTCCCACGGAGACCTGCACCGGCATCGTGGCGTACTGTCCGATGATTGCGGGACCCTCGCGCGCGATCCAGATTTCCGGCTCTCGCTCGGGGTTGTTGGGATTGCGGCGGTACTGCCAGTCCCAGCGAAGCCGGCTGGCTTCGGCGGCGTCGTGTCCGAACACACGGCGATACAGCGCCTCCACGGCGCGGCGGTCGTCCGCACGGTATCGTCGATGTCAGCCACGGCTGCAACATCGTGCTACTCGATATTGCTGATCAGCATGTCCTGAGTGAGCGCGCTGTCGCGCAGCCAGCGTGCGATCGGCGCCGGCATCTTGCGCACGGTGGCCGTCGCATGGAGTTCCTCGCGCACGACGCGCAGCCCGGCGTCGGCGATTTGACGGCGCAGCCGGGTGACGCGCACTTTCTCCAGCAGATCGTCGTGCTTCCTCTCGCCGCGGCGCGCCGCCTTGATGAACGAGTTCTCGTTCGCCGGTTCCTTCAACGTCCATGGTGCGCGTCGAGCGAGGAACTGAAACGTCGCGAAGGCCGCCGGCCGTCCGACCATCAAGTGCAGCGGCACCGGCACTCGCAACCGCGGCAGATGCGCGCCGGCGAACGACAGATACGGCGCCGTGGACAGATAGATATGTCCAGACGACGACAGGACCCGTGCGCATTCCCGCAGGTAGAGCGCTGCGTCCGCGACGTGCTCGATCACGGCGTGCGAGAGCACGAGGTCGAACGTGCCGTCGCGGAACGGCAGATACATGCCGTCGGCGAGCGCGAACGTCAGGTTGCGAAGCGTGCGTTCGCGGCCGAGCCGGACGCCCGCATCCTGGAAACGCTCCGCGGGATCGATGCCGACGACCAGGCCAGCCTCTTCGGCCAGCGACAACGGCATACCGCCGCCGCCGCACCCGGCGTCGAGCACCTTGCCTCGTACCGGCACGCCGGCACGTTCCAGAAACGCGATGACTTTGGCGCTTCGGTAGGTACTCGAACAGCGCGTAGTCGTACTCCGATCGGAAGCGGAGATCCGCATGCGCCTTGATGGCGCGTTCGTCAATGCTGCGCACGCTCCGTCCCGTTCGGCGCAGGCACCGCGGCGCCGCCAAACTTGTCAATCAGCGCGGCCCGATCCCGACCGCCGGTTTCTGCGACGTCGAACGTCATCACTATCGCGCGCTGCGGATAGGCGTCGAGGACGTCCAGGATGACAGGATTGCGCGCCTGCGACTCGTAGCCGAGGCTGGGCGCAACGTAAGTCAGAATATACCGCACATCGTCACGCCGCCTGCGGTCCTCATAGTTGCCGAAGCCCCGCCCTATGAATACCGGGCGTATACGATTCTCGAGCGCGAGACCGTTGGCCAGCTTGCCGTGCACCAGGGTCCCGGCCGGCAACACGCGGCCCACGGCGATGCTCGCCTGGTAATTCAACGTCGTCCGGTGACGCAGCCATTGTCCGTACTGAGCCAGGTCTCCAATCATCGCGAGGGCCGTCAGGGCAACGGCCGCTCGAGGGGTAATTCGCTGCGTCGCCAACCATCCGATCGCCGCGCGCCAGCGCCAGACGAGCAGAGCAGAGAGCGCGACCGCGAGGGCCGCCCCGAGCCGGACCCCTGGCCGAATCTCATACAGAAACGCCAGCCGTACAAGGCTGCCGATCACCAGATAGCTGAGCAGCAGAAGGACCGGCAACGCGATCCAGCGATTGACCTGCGGTTGGCTGGCGATGAGCGGGCCGGACGACGAGAGGACTAGCGCCGCGAGCGCGACGAGCGCTGGAACGAACATCACGTAGCGACGCTCGTTGCCGGAATCGTGGACCACCAGTTCCGCCAGCCCAACCAGCACCCAGAGGACGAGCAGCCGCTCACCGGCGGTCGCGGTCCGCCATCGCGCGAGCACGGTGGCGATGCCGAGAGACGGCGAGCGTCATCACGAGCCACATCCTCGTGAAGAAGTCATGCGCGATCGGCAGCCATGACGCGCGATCCATCAGCGCTTTCACGGAATACGCCGGCTTCCGCGTTACCGACATCTGCCAGTTGTAGAAGCGATACTCGGGCCAGAAGGGCAGCACGAAAAAGAGCGACACGACTGCCGTGGCGATCGCGAAGCCCGCGATCGTCCACCAGGCCGCGGCCCGCGACGAGGGTGCGGGCGCTTCAACCGCCAGCCATCGCCTGCAGCTGCGACGATCGGCCGATCGCAATCGTCCACAACGCGTCGAACAGCAGCGCTGCAACGAAGAACGCGGCTGAGGCCTTGGTGAACCACGCGAGCACCACCGCCGTGCCCGACAAGAGACCGAGCGCGGGCCGGCGCTGCGCGAGGACGTAAGCACTCCAGCTCGCGACGATGAACGCCGTCATCGTCGATTCCATCAGCGCGGCGCGATTCCACATGACGAACACATAGTTCGTCGCGAGCAGCGACGCGCCGATCAGGCCTGCCCTCGTGACCTGCCGCTGACGGCGAGCCCAAGACCGATCAACAGAACCGCGGCAAGGCCCGAGGCGACAGGGACCAGGCGCGCCTGCCAGGTGCCCACGCCGAATGCTTCGAACGAGAGGTATTCGAGCCCGGTGAAAACTGGTGTGAGGAAGACCGGGTTCCACTCGTCCGTGCGCCATGTGCCCCACAGGGCTCGATTGCGCGCGTTGTGGACCCATGGGCCCTCGTCGTGCCACACGATGCCCGTGGCGGCGTGCGTCGGCGGATCCGACGTCAGCCAGCCTCCGCGCAGGGCGGCGCCCATGGCGACAGCCGCCAGCAGTCCCACAATCAGCGCACGATGCGCGCGCAATGGCATGGTCACGATGGATGCGATGCGAACTATAGTAATTGGTAATGGACCATTCGGGACCGAGCGGCTCCGGATCTGACCGTCGTCGTCCCGACGTACAACGAGCGCGAGGGGATAGCCGAGCTCGTCGAACGCGCTCTTCCGGACGTGTGCGACGCAGAATCTCCACCTCGAGCTCGTCATCGTCGACGACAACTCACCCGACGGCACCGGCGCCCTGGCCGATGACCTCGCGAAGGTCCACCGCATTCGTGTGATTCATCGTTCCGGCAAGCTCGGACTCGGGACGGCCGTCGTTGCCGGGTTTGCCGTTGCGACGCGCCGACGTCGTCGGGGTGATGGATGCCGACTTCAGCCATCCTCCCAGTCTCGTTCCGCGCATGCTCGCCATCTTCAGAGCGACAGGAGCGGATATCGTCGTCGCCAGCCGATACGTGCCTGGTGGAAGAACGCTGAACTGGCCGGTCGACGCGGCGCGTGCTCTCGCGAGTCGCCTGCATGATGGCGCGGCCGCTTTCGCCGATCCGCGACGCCGCTTCCGGCTTCTTCCTCATCAAACGCGAGATCGGGACGTCGGTTTCGATCAAGGCTGGCGGGTTCAAGATCTGCCTCGAGCTGCTGGTGCGGGCGTGGCCACGCCGGCTCGTCGAACTGCCGTATCAGTTCGACAATCGCGAGCTCGGGGAGAGCAAGATGAGCACGAAGGAAGCCATGGGCTACCTCGCGCAGTTGAAGGATCTCTACTGGCTCAGGGTGACCGGCGGCCAGCGACCGCCCCGCGTGTACCAGCAGCTGACGACTGACGACGTGGATACGATCATGCGTTCGGCGGCAACGGTCGGCGCACCAGGCGACGCCATCCATCAGCGCGCCAAATGATAGACTCATAGGCTGTTGTCTCCCGACAGTTCAGGACATCCACGCCTCTTCTGGCTCGCGTCAGGCCTCTTTTTCGTCACGCTCGCCACCCTGATGCTCGAGGTGCTCGACACCCGGCTGCTCTCGGTGCTGACGTGGTATCACCTGTCGTTTCTGGCGGTGTCGGTCGCGATGCTCGGCATGGCGGCCGGTGCGGTCATCGTTTTCGTGGCGGGTGACGCCTTCGCTCCAGAGCGGGCGGCGCGTTTCCTCCCATGGGCGGGCCTGGCGTTCGCCATTGCCCTGCCGCTCTCGCACGTCGCCAATCTCGTCATTCCGTTTCCGTCGGTTCGCAACGCATCGCCCTCGGAGATCGCGCCGTTGGCGATTGCGACGCTGAGCCTGACCATTCCGTTCTTTCTGTCCGGCGTGATCGTGACGATCGCGCTCACCAGGACGAACGGTCCCATAGGATTGCTGTACGGCGCTGACCTGATCGGCGCCGCCGGAGGGTGTCTGGCGATCATCTGGCTCCTGCAGTGGACCGACATCACCTCCACCGCACTCGCCGCCGGCGCGATCGCCGCAGTCGGAGCGGCCTGTTTCGCCAGGCACGCTGGAACACGAACGCGGGGAGCGGTGTTGCTCGGACTCGTGCTCGCCGCCGCGGCGGCCGCCAACGCGTCAGCCGCCCGTCCGCTGGGCGTGATCTATCCGAAAAGCCGCAGCCTGTTGAAGGACGTCGAGACGATTGACTACTCGGGGTGGAATGCGCACTCCAACGTGATCGTCCGAGTGCCGGAAGAGGGTCCGCCATTTCTCTGGGGCCCTGCCGCGGATGCTCCGCAGAGCCCCGTGACGATGGCGCTCGCCGCTATCGATGGGGACGCCGGAACCGTGATTACCAAGTGGGATGGCGACCCGTCCTCGATTGGCTGGGTGCAGTACGACGTCACGTCTCTGCCGTACCGAATCCGGCGCGGCGACGTCGCGGTGATTGGCGTCGGCGGCGGCCGCGACGTGCTGACCGCCATCTGGGCGGGAAATCCCCGGATTACCGGCATAGAAATCAACGACGTCCTCGTGAGAGCGCTGCAGGGACGCTACCGCGACTTTGCGAGGGTCGCGGCCCATCCCGGCGTCACCCTCGTGCACGACGAGGCACGCTCCTATCTCACGCGCGCGCCAGGCCAAGTTCGACGTGCTCCAGATGTCGCTGATTGACACGTGGGCGGCGACCGGCGCGGGTGCCTTCACGCTGTCCGAAAACGGGCTCTACACGCGCGACGGATGGCAGGTCTTCCTGCGCGCACTCACGCCGGCCGGCGTCTTCAGCGTGTCGCGCTGGTACGATCCCGGAGCCGTTTCCGAGACGACGCGCTTACTGTCACTCGCGGTCGCATCTCTGCTCGATCTTGGCCTCGCCGATCCGAGCCAGCACATGATCCTGGTGACGCGCGAGCGCATTGCCACGTTGCTGGTCTCGCGCTCGCCGTTCACGAGCGACGATGGCGAGACTATTCGCCGCATTTCCGGGGAACACGGCTTCCAGATCCGTGTGGCGCCGTGGGAGCCTGTCGCCGACGAACGATTGCGGCGGATTGCGAGCGCAAAATCAGCCGCCGAACTCGATCTCGCGACCCGCGATCCGATCTTCGACTTCACCGCGCCGACCGACAATCGGCCGTTCTTCTTCAACATGCTGAAGCCGCGCGGGTTCCTGCAGCAGTCGTCCGGCAGCGGCGGGGTGGTGAGCGGAAATCTTCGAGCCACGCGAACGCTGCTGGCCCTGGCGGCCATTGCCGGCGTGCTCGTGCTGGCGATTATTGCGTGGCCGCTGATTGCGACGGGGCGGCCTCCTGTTCCAGCGCGCATCTTCGCCGCCGTCGCTCACCTACTTTGCGATCATTGGCTTTGCCTTCATGCTGATCCAGATCGCGTTTCTGCAGCGGTTCTCCGTCTATCTGGGCCACCCGACGTATACGTTCTCGATCATTCTGTTCCTGATGATCCTGGCCGCTGGCCTCGGGAGCCTGGCGTCCGAGTCGATCGACGTTCACCGTCCACGGCTCGTCTGGCTTCCGCTCGGCATTGCCGCGGTCGTGTTCATGGCGACAGGGCTGCTTCAGCCGGCCATCGATCTGACGGTCGGCTGGGGCCTGCCCGGACGGACAATGGTGGTGGCGATGTTCGTCACGCCGCTGGCCTTCGCGCTCGGTTGCTGTTTTCCGGTTGGGATGCGGCTGGTGCAAGGGCACTCGGACCGGCTGACCGCCTGGATGTGGGGCGTGAACGGCGCCTGCGGCGTGATGGCGTCGATTCTCGCGGTCATGGGATCGATGTGGCTGGGGATCCACGTGAACTTCTTCGCCGCCGGACTCATGTACGCGCTGCTGGCAGTGCCGATGCGGCATCTGGCGGCCGCGCGGTAGCAGCTGGAACACCGTGCTGGCCCGAATCAAGACCCTCTTTCGCCACCTCGCGGTTTACGGGCTTGGCGACGTCGCCACGTCGCTCATCAGCCTCCTCCTGCTCCCGGTCTACACGAGATACCTCACGCCATCCGACTACGGCGTGATCGCGATGCTGTTGACCGTCGAGGCCAGCGGGAAGATCCTGTTCCGCTGGGGTGTGGACACCGCGTTCATGCGGCTGCTACTACGACTGCGCCGATCAGAAGGCGCGGCAACGGCTCTCGAGCACGCTGTTCTTCTTCCTTGTCGTCGCTGAATGGCTCGCTGCTGATCGTGAGCCTGCCCTCTGGTCAGCTCCCTCAGCCAGTTGCTCTTCGGATCTCCAGACCGCGGGCTCCTCGTCGCTCTCGTTCTGATCAACACATTCGTCGTCGGTTTCTACTTCATTCCGTTTCAGGTCCTGCGTATCGCCGAGCAGTCGAAGCAGTTCATCGCGCTGGTGTTCACCCGGTCGGCATCGACGCTCGTGCTGCGGCTGGTGCTGGTCATCTGGGCGGGGATGGGCGTCATGGGCGTCGTCATGGCTGACGTCGTCGTCACCGCACTGTTCACGCTGATCCTGAGCCGGTGGTTCGCGCCGCTCATTCGTCCGATGTTCTCCACGGCCGTGCTGCGCGACGCGCTCGGCTTCGGCCTGCCGCGAATCCCGCACAGCATCGCGCACCAGGTGATGGGCATGGCCGACCGCTATTTCCTGAACGCCTACGCCACGCTGCGCGATGTCGGGCTCTACTCGATTGGTGCAAGCTTCGGGCTTGCCTTGAAACTCTTTTTGAGCGCGTTCGAGTACGCGTGGACCCCGTTCTTTCTCGGGGTCATGAAGGAACCTGACGCGAAGCGAATCTACAGCACGGTGTCGACGTATGTGCTGGCGGTGCTCGTGCTCCTGACCGCTGGCCTCTGCGCGATTGCGGAGGACGTCATCCGTCTGACGACGACCGAGCCCTTTCACCAGGCCGCGAGCGTGACGCCATGGATTGCCCTCGGCGTCCTCTGCCAGGGCGTGTACCTCGTCGGGTCTATCGGGCTCGTCATCACCAAACGCACGACGAGATATCCGATGGCGACCGGCATGGCTGCCGCGGCGAGCCTGCTCGCGAATGCGTGGCTGATTCCGCGATACGGCCTGATGGGCGCGGCCTGGGCGAACACCGTAGCGTACGCGACCCTCGCGGCCGCAACAGTCGGGCTTTTCAATGCAAGCGTATCCGATTCGATACGAGTGGCTGAGATTGTTGCGCATCGGCGCAGCGGGCATCCTGGCGTATGCGGCAGGCGGATGGTTCCTCGGTCGATTCGACAACCCACTGATTGGTCGTGCTCCTCCGCGGCACGCTTACCGTTGCCGTCTACGGCGTCGTCCTGCTGGCGAGCGGGTTTTTCGTTCCGCGCGAGCTGCGTGTCCTCCAGGATGTGTTGAGGCGTGCGCCGAGGGGCCGGACCATTCCTCCACCCGAGCCTGATGCCGACCAGGTCGAGATGGCTGGTGAGATCGTGGCGACCGGAAGGCTTGCGGCGGAGGAAGAGACAGACGTATACGCCGAAGCGCGGCTCTTTAGAGCCGCCTCGAGGCTGACGCGCGGCTGCAGCCGCGCGCTCAGCGTCAAGTTCCCGAGGTGCGCGTTGCTGACCGACCAGCCATCATCACGCGGCCGGATCATCCTCCAGAGCCGGTGCAGGACCGCGGCGAGCGGTCGCCGGCCCGGAAACTCCGCGCGTGCGAACTCCCGCTCTCCGGCTTCGCGGAGCTGCGCGTCGATCGTGCTGCGCTCGTCGTCACTCAGCGCGATGCCGGACGCGCGCGCGATCTCCATGGCGTAGTCGCAGTAGCCGTAGAGCAGCGCGACCGCCATCGACTTGAGGATCTTCGACTTGCGCGCCGCTGGATCGAGCGAGCGGCTGACGGCGGCCAGCGCCGGGATGCTTTTCAGATAGAGCGCATCCGCCCAGATGATCTGCCCGCGCGGGTCCGCCGAGCGCGCGTCCGGCCTCGCGCTTCCAGTAACACGGCCGCAAATCGAACAGCACGAACCCCAGACTTCGCAAAAAGCCATCAACGTCGGCGAAAAGCGGCTGGCCTCGGTAGATCGGCGCAAACTCCACTTCGACCTCGACGCCAATCACCGATGTCGAGAGGGCGTTTCTGGCGCCCTCGAGGACGAAGAGTTCACTGCCCTGTGTGTCTGCCTTGATGAAGTCGACGTCCGCGATTCGATGCGTCGTGTAACTGGTTGTCGAGCGTGTCTGCCTCGACCGGCTGCACCTCGACGATATCGAATCGATTGGCCTCGGGAAAGGCGTCGAGGAACGTCCGGTCGGGCTCGAAAATCGAGCTGAGGCCACGATCGCGTGCGATGTTGAACCGGATGGGGCCCCGCTGGTTGTGCAGCGCCACGTCGAGGAACGTCGTGGGCGATTCGGGCCGGTGCCGATCCGAGAGGCGGCCGAATTCCCGCTTGTCGGGCTCGAATCCGACCAGGTGGAGGTGGCGTTTGGCCGCCGCCCAGTTGCTCTTCAGGCCCCCGCGGGCGCCGACGTCGACGAGCACAAGCGGGTGTTTCTCGGAAGTCGACCTCGAATCGTGGATGTATGAAAACGTCCATGAATCGCTTACCCGTCGGCGACGCTGACGCCGCTCGAGGGTGCCGGCTGCTTTCGCATCGCCCGGCCGGCGGGGTCCTCGGCAGCCCCGAAGAACAGCCGCCTCGCCGTCTGCAACGCCACGGATTGCTTGCTGGCGACGATGCGGGCGAGGTCACTGGCGTGATTGACCATGTACCTGGGCCGCAGAAAGAACCGGCGCCTGGCCCGATTGATCGATGACATCACGAGCGACGGGTCGATCCCGTTGCCGCTCAGCACGTAGTACGAATACTCCATCCTCCGCCAGTCGTTCGCGGCTTCGGGCGTCAGCAGGCCTCCGCGAACGCATTTCTCGTAGAGCTCCGTGCCGGGATACGGGACGGCGGGGTAGAAGTTTGCGAAGTCCGGCTCCAGTTCGATGGCGTAGTCGGTGGTCCGATCCATCGTCTCTTTGGTGTCGCCTGGATAGCCGAAGATGAAAAACGCGAACGACTTGATCCCCGCCTGACGCATGTTCGCGAAGGCGGTCATGATCTTCTGCCGCTCGAGCCGCTTGGCCATGTCTTTTCGCACCGCGTCGGATTCCGACTCGATGCCCAGCGCGAGCATCCAGCAGCCCGCGCGCCGCAGACGGTGGACGAATGCCGGGTCCGTCAGGTTGTCGGCGCGCGCGTTGCCGAACCATTGGATCGGCAGCTGGCGGTCGATCAGCTCGTCGCAGAACGCCGTGAAGGACTTGACGTTCAGCGTGACGGTGTCCCCCCAGAGGTAGAAGAACTCGACACCCAGCTCCCGATACGCGCGCTCGATCTCCGAGACCAGCGTCTTGGCGCTCCGCTCGCGGAACTTGTGTCCCTGATGGATGGGTGCCACGCAGAAGTCACAGGTATACGGACATCCGCGGCTGGTTTCGACGATGACGTACGGCTTGTCGACGAGTGGGAGCGAGTAACTCTTCAGGTCCAGCAGATCCCAGGCAGGGAACGGCATGTTGAGAAAACCGGCATAGCTGCCCTGCGCGCGGTGTGGCATCACGATGCCGTCTCGTCTCCACGTCAGGCTGGCGATGTCGCCCAACTTCTCGAGCGAGTCCAGCGCCGCAAGCTGCTGAATCCCTTCCTCCGGTTCGCCGACGAACATGCCATCGACCTGCGGCACGCGCGCCATCGACTGTGCCGGGGCAGTCGATGCGTGAGGGCCGAAGCAGAACATCGGTGCGCCGAAGCGCTGCTTGATCGCGGACAGCTCCGCGACGTCGGCGTCGAGCGTCGGTGTCGTGCTCGGAAATACGATCAGCGTCGGCGTGAACCCTTCGCGATCGAGCCTGGCGATCACATCGGCTGTCGTCATGCGCGTCGCGGTCGCGTCGATCAGACGGACCTCGCAATCTGCGCGCCGGAGCAGCTCCGCCAGCAGGGCGAGCGTGTAAGGGGGCTTCGTCGTGCCGAGCACGTCCTCGCGCTCCTGGCAACGGCCCTGTCGCGTGAAGGCGACGCCGTTGATGAGCGGCGGATTGATCAGCAGCGTTTTACGGCCGAGCATCATGAATTACCGTACTACCGTCAGCGGAATCGTCCGGCGCGCCGGTGCCGGGATGGGCTGCGCCACAACACGCGGCGACAGCTCGACCTTGCAGCAGCGCCGGCACACGGGAAAAATGCCGTTCGCGACCAGCCGCCGGCGCAGCTCGACATATCGGTCGCCGTTCCAGATCTCTTCGAGCGACGATTGCGTGAGGTCGCCTACCTCGATGCGGATGAACGGGCAGAAATAGACCTTGCCGGAAAACGAGACGCGCGCGTGCAGGAATGGGTAGAGACAACGTCCCTCGAGGCTGGCGCCCGGCGTGTAGTAGTTCTCCATCAGCTGGGGCTGAACCTTCGGCCGGAAGTCGAACAGGATATTGCGCTGACGGCACTTCTCCTGCAGCGCCTCCACCTTCGCGCGAACTCGCGCGACGTCGAGACCCGGGTCAGGCGTGACGAACGTGGAGATCACCGACGCGTCGGTGGTCCCGATCAGCCGGAGTGTCTCGTCGACTTCCTCAGGCGTGCTGAACATCAGGTGATTGAGGCCGATGGCATCGACACCGAGCTCCTCGGCGACGTCCACCATTTGATCCAGCGCCTCGAGGCTCTCGTGCGCGACAGTGGTATTGATGCTGACGCGAAGCGGTGCGTGCTTCCTTCGCGCCGCTTCCTGCAACCGGCGCAGCCCCGCGCACGTGCGTTCGAACGTGCCTTTCAGGCCGCGCGCGAGATCGTGCAATTCGGCAGGACCATCGATCGAGACGCTGATGTGCTTCAGGAAGCCCGCGGACGCCAGGTCGGCCAGCGCCTCGGCTCGCTCGTCCGAGATGATCGTGCCGTTCGTCGTCAGGTAGCCGCAGGCGTAGCCTTTCTCGCGGAAGAGATCCAGCACGGACATGATGTCCTTGCGCATGAAGATCTCTCCACCGGTGAGGCTGACCTGGAAGTCGTCCCTGGCGGGAAACGCCTGTCGCAGGGCGTCGAGTGACAATTCCTGTCGCCATTCGCCTTCGATGTTCAGAATGTCGCCGACGTAGCAGAACTCGCAGTGCAGGTTGCACCGCATCGTCGCCTCGTAGACGGCGCCAGCGGGCAGGCGATCGGCGCGACCGGTCCCTTCGGTCAGGAAACGCTGAATCCGGCGCTCGGTACTTGAGACGGCGATAGCGGGCCCAGGCGTGACGGGCCATGGGCAGTGCGCGCGCGCGCACGGCGAGTGAATTGCGCAGCTTACGAGCCAAACCCATCGATTTGCCAGATCTCCAGCGGCGGACCAGGACGTTCGAGAGCGTCCGAGATCGGTACTGTCGGTATTGTGCAGGAAGGGTTCAACCAGCGCCTGTTCGGCTCCGGTGACGCCGGAGCGATACGGCGAAAACGCTGCGATTTGCCGCCCCTCTCGAACCAGTGCGCTCAGGAAACGCGCCGTTGCCGGATCCTCGGTATTGTACCGCTTCACGACAACGTACGCCACGCCGAGCCGGCGCAGCGGATCGAGCCCGTCCTGGAGCGCTGGATACTCCACGTAGATCTTGTCGGCATCAAGGCCGCCGCTGCCCAGGTAAATCAACCGGTATGCCGGCGATGGATACGGGCGATTGCGCCAGCTGGAGCTGAAACTTCGTCGACGCTGCCGCGGCCGATCCTACATTGCGGGTCAGCGCCTCGACCAGCCCGGCCCGTGACGGCGCAAGCTGGACGGAGTAGGGTTGGACGGCAACGGTCGCCCCATCCGGGATGCGGCCCTCGATGAATGCCTCGGCGATGCTTCTGCGTGTCCGCCTGCCGGAAAAACATGCCCGAACGAACACTGTCGATCGAGCCGGGCAGCACCGGCGAGCACGACCGCTGCCCAGAACGCCGGCGGCGGCACGCGCGAGCGCTCGGCCATCATCGACGCGGCCCAGCCGCCGAAGAGGGCGACGAACGGCAGAATCGGATTCAGGTAGCGGCTCGCCGGTACTGTGTTGGTGATGAACAGGAAGAACGGAACCGGAAACGCGAGCAAGAGCGCCGCGCGCGCCGGCTGCGCCGCAATCATCCAGATGGCTCCAACGAGTCCCAGAAGGATCGCCGGAAGCCCCATCGAATCGGTCCACAGGATTTCGACGTAGCGCAGCGCCGGCGCAAACGCACCAGAGGTAACCCCACGGTCGACGACGATCTGACGGTTCGCCACGATGTCACGCCACGCGGTCGCGGGTTCGATCAACAGGAATGGCGACAGGAGAATGAAGACGACCGCCATCGAAGCCGCCGCCACCGCAAGCTGACCGAGAATCGTGCTGACACCCCGGCGCCAGTAAGCCTGCGCAACGGCGTAGGCGAGAGGAATCGCCAGAAACACACAGTAGTAGTGCGTCGAGAACGCCATGCCGCTTGCCGCGCCGGCCAGGACCACAGCACGAGTGGCCGGTTCCCGATCTGGCGTTCCACGGCCACACCTTCGAGATTGCGAGATAGGCCACGATGATCATCGTCGTCGCAAAGACATCGTGCTTGACGTAGTGAGAGTCCCGCACGTGCAACGGTGCGGTCGCGAGGAACAACGCGGCTACGAGCGCTCCGCGGCGGTCAGCAAACCTCACCGCGAGCCGGTAGAGCAGAAGAACACCAGCCGTGCCCGACAGGACCCCGAGCGCACGGCCGGCCGTATAGATTCCGCTGGGGTCGGTGAAATAGAGATGGGGAATCTCCGCGAACGACCCGACGCGACCGGAAAGCCACGTCCACCCGAGATACACACTGACCCACGCGAAGAGCACGTAGAAGAAGAAGGTCGGATACAGAAAATTGTGCGGGTTCAGCGATCCCTTCCCCATGGCCAAGGCCCTGGACATGATCGCGACTTCATCCGGGTTGTAGACCGCGGGAAGGCCGAATTGGAGCCCAATCAGCCGGAAGACAAGCGCGAGCGCGCCGATGGCGACCAGCGCCAGTACCCATCGACTCGGCTGCGTCTCGCCTCGCTCGGGCCAGGGCGCGCTCAAAAGCTCAGACCTTGCGAAATGTGAGCAGGTTCACCAGGCACCAGCCCGCAACCGGCAGAAGACGGGTCAGGCCCCGGTGGACAGGAAGCAGGGCACGCGGATGGCGCCGTATCAAGCGCGTGAGGATCGGGACGGTTGGGAAGATGCCGCGCTGACCGGCGAGGTGAAACCCCGCACGCTGAGCGAGCGCGATGTATTCGACGACCGGCCGATCGCCCGGATGTTTTTGCTCTGCCGCTGTCCGAATGAGTCGGCCCTGCAGCAGGAAGTGCACGCGCGACTGCAGATGCGCAAGATTCGGGACTGAGACCAGAAGTTCCCCACCCGGTTGCAGCACGCGCTGCAGCTCACGAAGCGCTTTCGGCTGATCCTCGAACGTCAGATGTTCGAGGACGTCGAGGCAGAGTGCGTACGCGAACGACCCGTCGGCGTAAGGAAGATGGGTCAAGGAGCCGTCACGAACGCGCTCCGACGTGTAATTCAGGTCAAGGCCCTGGATGTTCAGCCGATCCGCATACTCGTCCACGAGGACGCCTTCACCGCAGCCGGCATCGAGTACTTTCGCGCCGGCCGGCAGGCGATCGAGCCACGCTCGAACGGCCTCGAGTTTGGCGATGTAAGTGGGGTAATACTCCCAGGTTTCGTCGAGCACGCGGTGGTAGTCGCCGCGCGCGGCGTATTCGCCGCGGCGCACGACGGGTGGGCTGGTGCTCATGCTGGCGTTCGATTGTACCGCAGCGCCGGCAGACGGAGGCGCGGCTCAGGCCGCGCCCGGTATGGCGTGGTTGAAGCCACGCCAATGCTTAGTTACCGCCGCCTCCGGGACGCGGGGGCGGCTGCGTGCCTCCGCCTGGCGGTCGAGCGCCGGGCTGGTTCGGCTGGTAAGGATTCCCTGGTCCGGTCGGCACGGGCGGCAGCATTCCCGGACGCGGCAGCGTTGTGACCGGCTGCTGCGTGCCTGGCTGCTGTGCCCCGGGCTGTGGTGCAGGCCCCGGGAACGGCTGACCGGCCGGGTTTGTCACAGCTGGCGGAGGTGCCGGCGCTGGATCGTCATCGTTCTCCACGACCGGCATCGTCTGCGGCGGCGGAGGTCTGTTGAACTGTGGTGATGGCGGCGCGGCCGTCACCGCAGGCGGACGGCTGGTCGGCAGGATCAGGATGCGATCGTAGTAGGACGCACCGACGTTTCCTGCCACACGCGGCGCAACGACGTAGCCGGCTGCAGAGCGAAGCACCGTCTCCAGCGCTGTGGCTTCGGGGACGTCGCGCAATTCGATCGTCAGCGGAGCGCCGAGCAGCTTGTCGCCGTTCACGATCTTGGTCTGGCCCACGCGGGCCCATTCGTCGAGAATCTGACGGACGGTCACGTCGTGCGCGATCAGCGTCACCCGGCCGTTGGCGATCGTCAGGTTCAGCTCGCCCGCCTCGGCCGTTCCGGCGACCACGGCCGTAGCCATCAAGAGGCAGCCAAAGAGCTTCTGCATAAATGTGAACTCCCTTGGGGGCAGATAACTAGTATACGCCTGGTAGGACGCCCGAGCGAGTACTGCTGGCCGGAGGGACGAATGGCCGTCAGGCGAGCTTCGTGATCCAGAGGGGTGAATCCTTGCGCGGCAGGTCGCAGGACCGGCAGATGTCCGGCCCGCCGCTCTCGAGGTGCATCCGGCGGGCATTCCTGTAGGGCTCGGCGTTCCAGATCTCCTGAATGGTCGATGCGTTCAGATCGCCGAGGACGGTGCGGCCGTCGAAATCCGCGCAACAGAGGGACACGCGCCCGTCCCACAGGACCGTGAAGGTCAACCACGGACGGTAGCAGGGATAGTTGACGTCCGATTCGCGGTTGAGCGTCCCTGCCCAGTTGTGCAGGTCGGTGATGTGAATCTTGTCGGCGATCGCCTTCCAGTGTTCGATGAACGCCTGCTCGTCCGCCGAGTTGTTCTGACGCACGAACGACAGAATCAGCTTCGGCCGCCGCCGCCCGAGCTCCGCACGCAATCGCACGAGCCGCTCGATGTTGTCGATCACCTTGTCGTACTTCAGGCCGATGCGCGTCGACTCGAAAACCTCGCGCCCGCCGGCGTCGACGCTGATGTTGATGGCATCGAGCCCGGCCTCGATCATGCCGCGCGCGACTTCTTCGGTGATCAGCGAGCCGTTGCTGATCATGCCGACTTCCTGGATCCCTTTTTCCTTCGCGTATTTCACTTTCTCGACGAGCCGGCGGTCGATGAACGGCTCGCCGTAGTTGTGCACGCGCACGTGGGTGATGCCGAGCTCGGCGCATTCGTCGACGATCTTCTTGAAGAGGTCGAACGACATGACCCCCTGCCGGCGGTGCATCTCATCCCGCGGACAGAACACACACTTCGCGTTGCAGATGTTCGTGCTCTCGATCTGCACGATCTCGGGCAGGATCGGCGCGCGGTCGCGGCCGGTCGCCAGCAGCAGGCGCCGTACCGGCTTGGCGTTGCGGCGGAGCACGCCCTCGACGGTCTGTCGCGCGCGTGTTCGGATCTTCAATGAAGACATTCGCTATTGCTGCCGGAAGTACTCGACGACGCGCGTGAGGATTTCATCCAGATCGACCGTCGGCTCGTAGCCGACGAGCGACCGGACCTTCGAGATGTCCGGCACCCGTCTGGGCATGTCCTCGAAGCCGATCTCGTAAGCCTGCTCGTACGGAATGCACACGATCTCGGAGGTGCTGCCGGTGTGCGCTTTGACCTTGGCGGCGAGCTCGCCAATGCTGATCTCTTGCCCGTTGCCGACGTTGAAGACCTGACCGACCGCGCGTGGTTCGTCGATCAAGGCTACCATAGCCCGCACGACATCCCCGACATACGTGAAGCTCCGCGACTGGGTGCCGTCGCCGAACACGGTAATCGGCTGCCCCGCCAGCGCCTGCCTGACGAAATTCGGAATGACCATCCCATACTGGCCGGTCTGCCGGGGCCCCACGGTGTTGAACAGCCGCAGGATGATCACCGGGAGCTTGCGTTCTTTCCAGTAGGCCAGGGCCAGGAACTCGTCGATCAGCTTGCTGCAGGCGTACGCCCATCGATGCTTCTCGGATGGGCCGAGCACCAGGTCCGCGTCTTCGCGGAACGGCACGTCCGTGCTCTTGCCGTAGACCTCCGACGTCGACGCGATCATCACGAGCTTCTTCTTCTTGTTCGCGTGTTTGAGAACGACCTCCGTGCCATGCACGTTCGTCTCGATCGTGTGGACCGGCGATTCGACGATCAGCTTGACGCCGACCGCGGCAGCCAGGTGAACCACCACGTCGCAGCTGTCGATGAGCTCCGCCAGGACGGGCTCGTTGGTGACGCTCTCGATGGTGTAGCGGAAGCGCGGATGCGACTTCAGGTGGGCGATGTTGGCGATCGATCCGGTGGACAGGTTATCGAGCACGGTGACCTCGTCGCCGCGCGCCAGCAGTCCGTCTGCCAGGTGGGAGCCCACGAAACCGGCACCGCCGGTGATCAGCACACGCATGCAAGAAGTCTCCAGTCGGCAGTCGGCAGTCGTCAGTCGCGCGTCACCAGCCACCGTACGCGCACGTGGTTCGATGGCATCACGCCGTTCGCGCGGCCGCCCGCAAAATGGCCTCGGCGGAGCGTTGTGCGGCCATGCCATCCGATTCCATCCGATAGCGCCGCAGGAACGCACTCCGCCCGGCTTCTATCTGTTCGCGAAACTCCTCATCATACAGGATTCGTTGCAGCGCCGGGCCGATGCCCGCGCGATCGGCGCCGGCCATCACACCCGCCTCCACGAATGGTGACAGGTTGTTCGGCAGGCCAATCACGAGCGCCGGCACGCCGAGGACCGCGGCATCGAGCGCGACCGTGGAGTTGACGGTCACGATGGCCCGGCTTGCGAGAATCAGCGGCGCCAATGGCGCCGACGCTGGCAGCACCGCGACGCGCTCACGACCGGCGGCCACCGTCCGAGTACACATCGGGCGTCTCGGCGGGGTGGGTCTTGATCGCGATCTGCAGGTCGGGGGCGTCCGTTGCGGCATCGAGCAGAAGCGGCAGCACCTCGCGCGCCTCGCGATACTTCGTCACAACAAGTACGAGCTTCCGCGATGCCGCGCCGGCGCCGGCGCGTGCGCGGTCCAGATGACTCTGGCGTCAGCCCTCGCGCCGAGGTGACGAGCGCATCGAGGCGGGGGCTACCTGAGACGAGCAGCGATTCCGGAGGGAAGTGGCCCTCCGTGGCCAGCTGATTCTCCGCATAGCCGTCGAACAGCAGCGTCAGGCTCGGCCGCGGGAAGCCCCGAGCAGCAGGCACCATCTCGTCGGCTTCGTGAAGGTAGTTCAGCCAGTGACGGTAGATGAACCCGTGCTGCAAGCCAACGCTGGGGAGGCCGCGTCGGCGGCACTCGAGCATCAGCGCGCGGCCCCAGCCTCCGGCTTCGGCATAAGTGAGTGCGACGGAAGGCTCGAGCGCGTCGAGCGCGGCGGCGGACTCGTCCATCGCGCGCGCCGACCAGGGCCACTGCAACACCGCGATGCCTGCCAGCTCCTCGCGAATCAGCGGCCAGCAGTCGATCCCGCGAATGACCGAGGCGTCGCGCAAATCCGCGCTGTTCCACAATGCGGTTCTGTTCCCGTATCGGCGCCGCCACACCTCCCTCGACGGCGCGACGCGATCGAGTGGCGCCAGCGACTCGATCGTCACCCCCAGAGTTCGCCGCGGCCCCTCTAACGGCTCGCCACCACCGCCGGGCGCTGAAGTTCTCGGCCGGTCCCAGCGTGACGTAGGAGACGGCGTCCTTGCCCGCGGCGCGCTCGAGTTCATTGAGCACAGGTCCGATGTAGGCCTCATCACTGCCATCGGCTGCGCCGACGCGGCTCCCATCGTCGGCGCTACCGCGCACGAACGCGCGGTGAACGAATGCCGCGACGCCACCCCTTCGAGACACGTTCACCGGCGCGCGCGAGCGCAGCCGCGACGCCAGCGCTGACGTGTGAAGCCATGCCGCTCGGGAGTTCAGCGCCAGCATTCGCCGACGGAGGTGGGCCGTCGTCAGCAGCGCTCCCGTGTAGCTCACGCTGTGAGCCGCCGCGATCTGAGGCGCGAGCAGGCGCGTGACGACGTCGCCGCTGTCGAGGTTCAGGCTGCGTGGCTGTTCCTGCGCGATCAACGCTTCGAGAGACGCCGAAGTCTTGAAAATCGATTCGACGAGACGCTGTTTGTGGAGGTAGATCTCCGAGAACCACCACAGCGAATCGTCACGATACGTGAACCGGTTGCGAAACGTATCGCCGTCGACGCGGAGATTCCGCAGATGTTTGATCCAGCGCAGCGCGTCGGCGGTCGCGCGCTCCTGCGCGTCGGCATCGAGATACGACGAGAGTCGAACAGTCCGGCGACCGGCGGCGTTGACGACGGTGAAAACGGCGTCCGTCATGCGGATGCGTGCGCGGAGGCCGAAAGCGCTGAAACGGTCGCGTCGAAGACGCGGGCGGTCGAGATGTACGCCAGACAGTCAGGAGTCTGCTCCGCACAGCGTTGCGGCGGCAGGCGGATCCGGTTGCACGGGCTGCAGGGCAAATCGATTCTGACGATGCGATCCCCGGCCCCGCGTGGGCCGTAACGAACCGGGTTCGAGGCGCCGAACACCGCAACGACCGGGGTTCCAACGGCGGTTGCGATATGCATCGGTCCCGTATCACCGGTCACGAGCACGTTCAGCCGTTGGATGAGGGCGGCAAGATCCAGCAGGTCGATCCCGCCAGCCACGTCGACGATTCGGTCCGCCGGGATCGCCCGGCGAACGACGTTGACGATCGCGTCGTCACCGGGCCCTCCTGTCAGGACGATCGTGGCGTTCAGTTCACGTGCGAGCCGTCCTGCCAGTTCCGCGAACCTGGCGGGCTCCCATTGCTTGACGTGCCGGCCACCACTGGGATGAACGCCAATCAGTGGGCCACTGTTGCGTCCGGCGAGCCGGTCACTCGCCTGGCGCACGGCGCGCTCCGGAATCACGAGAGACGGGCTGGTCCGATTCGCGGGTTGACGCTGGAAGATCGCGGACACCAGACGCCGCGCGTTTTCTGAAGTGTGAGCACGCGGATCGAAGTCGAGGGCGAGATCCAGGAGCGAGCCGCCACCGCCACTCGACCAGCCGACGCGCCATCGACTGCCGCACGCTGCGAGCAGCAGGTTCGATCGAATGTCCGGCTCGAGATTGATCGCGAGATCGTAGCGTCGCGCCCGCCATCGCCCCGCTTCACGCAGCAAGCCGGCGATCCCGAGTCCGCGATCGCCACGCGCGAGCCAACGCGCACTCAACGCCTCGACGCGCGTGACTGACGGGATCGCTCGAGCGAGAGGCAGGTTCCACTCGCCGACGACGAGATCGATCTCAGCGGACCCGGCCAGCGCCCGCAGATCCGCGAGCGCCGGCAGAGCCATGAGCAGGTCGCCGATGCGCTCAAGCCGGAGAACCAGAATGCGCTTGGGCGTCGTCACCAGCTCACGTCGTCGCAGCGGACGACTCAGTCCGGTGACCAGGCCGAGCGCTCCGTCGGCCAGCCCGACGAGCGCGCGCTCGCGATCGTCATAGATTTGAAGAGACATCGAGCGGTGGGGAACGCGCTATTTTACCGCCACCCTGTCGACCATGACGCCGAGCTGCCGATCGTCGGGCGTTCCGATGAGTGTTTCAGGGTTCCAGGGCGTCGTCGAAAGCTTCAGCCTCACCGGCTCGCCGGTCGCCGCGATTCCCGCGGCCACGGCTGGCGGGATCGTCAAGGAGTAGGGCTTGAATCCGGTATTCACGCGGACGCTGCCAAGGAGATGATCGCCGAGCTGAACAGCCACCTCGGCCGGCGGAGCGCCTCCAGGGCGGCCGCCATCGCTCAGCCAGAGGATGACCTCGCGATCGGTCGGCTGCACGGCCGTCACGATGACGTAGGAGACGTCGCGGGACCAGCGGAACGTCCTGCCCTCTGTTTCTTCTTTGGCGTGGAAGCGGAGAACGTTCAGGTCGTCCTGGATTCCGACATCCAGGTCGAACGCAACTTCCGGCTCGACCGTGTCGGGAGGGCCGAATTCATAGAGCGTGTAGTCGAATTGCTTGCTGCGCGAGAAACGCGGATACGCATTGATCGGCGAATCGTACTCGGGGACGCGAAATCGCTCCGAGCGAAGCGGCTTCACGCTCCACTGGCGAGACAGCAAATCGGTGCCTCCAGACCCCATGAAGAGCACTCGCCGGTAGTGTCCGTGCGCCCAGTCGAGAAACCTGGCGACTGTGGGCTTGTCTGGCAGGGCGGAGCTGAACACAAGTACGTTGCGCGAGTAGATGTATGCGAGCGGCACTGCCAGGGTGTGGATGTCAGTCTCCGAGCGAGCTTCGACCACGACCAGGTCGTCGTCGGCAATCGATTTCGCCAGTTGCTCCAGCTTCGGGATGACACCAGCGTACTCGACGTGATCGAGGATCGGCCGGGTGGCCCGCAGGTACTGCGATCCCAGGATCACCACGAAAGCCCCGCCGACCGCCCATCGCAGCGGCCGTGTCAGGCGCGGCCCGACTCGCGAGCCGAGCGCCGCCGCCGCTGCAAAGAGGAGGGCGCCAGGAAGGACGACCGCGAGAAAGCGTCGCGTCATCCAGAAGTGCTCCGGCACGATTCGAATCTTGTAGAAGAAAAAAACGCAAAACGTCGCGTAGGTGACAAACAAGGCCGGCGCGCGCCAGAACGCCTGGCGTGACACCACGATCAGGCCAAGCAGGGACGCCACGAGCGCGGGCAGCGTCAGGTAGAAGTCGGTGAACATTCTGAGCGCATACGCGTCGTGGTCGGCAAGCTTTCCAGCTGGGTGGCGAAAGTACAGGCCGTAGACGGCCAGGACCACGAGCGAGCCGCTCAACAGCGTCGGCGCGAGCCGGATGATCGGACCGGCGATTCGACGGTTGCGACGACACCAGACGAACACCGCGCCTGAAACGAGAGCGGCGACGCCGATGACCGCGTACTGCCAGACCCTGAAGGTTGGTCAGATAGGTCACCGGTCGATCCGTGTACGCACGCATCGGCCCAGCGAGGTATGCGGCTGCCACGACGGTGAAGCCGGCAAGCGGGAGCCAGGAAGAGCGGTTGCCATCGGCCTCCGGCGACGACATGCAGGGCCACGCCACAGAGGACCGCGACGATGCCCAGCGCGGCGTCGACTCTCAGGAAGAGCAGCAAGCCGAGCAGAGATCCGGCCACCGGCGCGAAGAACCGGTCACCGTCAATGTGAGCCCGGGCCGTCGCCAGCAACGCGGCAAAAAGAAGCGCCTGCATGACGACTTCCGCATTCGGGTAACGCGCGAACCACACCTGAACGACGTTGACTGCCAGCAGCGCCGCGCCGCCGAAGGCCGCCGCGCGCCCGACCAGTCGTGCGCCGACGAAGTACACCGCAAGCAATCCGAGGATGGCCCAGACGCCCGTCGTGCGCCGCGCTCCGGTGAGACCGTCGATGCCGTAAGCGATCGCGATGGAAGCTGGGAACAAGTGCGGAAACTGTCCGACAACCAGCCCGCTGTCAGGGTCGCTGATGAAGAAACCCATGAAGCGCAGCCCGTAGTAGTCGGGCCGCTGGTGTGACGGGAAGAACAGATCGCGCGCGAATGGTGGAACCGAAGCCACAACAGGGTCGCGATAGGTGAGTGTTCCGCGTTGCGCGATTTGGATCCCCTCGTTCATGTACCCGCCAGGATCCTTGCCGCCAATCACGTACTCAGCCGGTGGAAAGAACAGCCATGCGCCGAGCAACACGAGGGCCGCCGGAAAGACGATGCTGATTCCCGGTCGCGCGGCCTCCGCTCCGAGCCGGAGCCGGAGGCGGGAGATGATGGCTCCAAGAACGGCGACCGCGACGTCGGCGAAGAGCAGACGGTCAAGGCGATATCGCCCGAGCGCCGCCATTGCGAGCACGAACGACAACGACACACCGAGGCTGATGACCACTGCCCAGAACAGCCGCTCCCCCGCGTCGAGCGCGGCGCGCGTGCGCCGCGCGCCGAACGGCAACCGGAACAACACGGCGCCCGGCAGCCACGCGACGATGACGAGCTGGATCAGCTGGATGAACACAGTGAGCGACCCAGCTACATGTCAGCCTGGCTCTTCGTCGCTGTCGCGTACGCCGGGCCTTTCGCCAGCGCGCCTGCAGTGAAGTGGACGTCCTCGGTGCTCAGCGACGGGTACAGCGGCAGCGAGAAGACCTGCGCGCAGACCCTCGTGGCAATCGGGCATTCCGCGGGGCGCTCGGATTGCAACGCGCCCTGATGGGGGATGGGCACGGGATAGTGGATCAGCGTTTCGATGCCGTGATTCTTCAGATGCGCCTGCATCTGCTCTCGGACCGGACTGAGCACCGGAAAGAGGTGATAGACGTGTCCGGCATCACGCTCTGGCGGAACGACGATGGTATCCACCGACGACAACGCCTGACGATACTCGCGCGCGAGCGCACGCCGGCGCTCGGTCCAGGCCGGCAGGAACGTGAGACGTGCGCGCAGCACTGCGGCCTGCATTTCGTCGAGCCTCGAGTTCATGCCGAACTCGAGATGGTGGTAGCGGTCGGTTTGACCGCCATTACGCAGCCGCTTCGCGCGCGCGGCGATCGCCTCGTCATTCGTCGTCAGCGCGCCACCATCACCGAGCGCGCCGAGATTCTTCGTCGGGTAGAAGCTATACGCCGCTACTGCGCCAAAACTCCCGACTGGCCGGCCGTCGCACGTCGCGATGTGCGCCTGACAGCAGTCTTCGACGACGGCCAGAGAATGGCGACCGGCGACCTCGGCGATCGCGCGCATGTCGGCGGCCTGTCCGTAGAGGTGCACCGGCATGATGGCTACGGTCCGTGAGGTGACGGCAGCAGCGGCGGCGCGTGGATCGAGCGTGAGCCGGTCGGCGTCGATATCCGCAAACACCGGGCGCGCGCCAACCATCATGATCGCCAGCGCACTGTAGGCTGCCGAAAGCGGCGTGGTGATGACTTCGTCGCCCGGACCGATACCGAGGCTGCGCAGAGCGATGGCCAGCGCATCGGTTCCCGTTCCGACGCCGACTGAGAACCCCGCGCCGCTCGCGGCAGCGAACTCCCGCTCGAATCCTTCGAGCTCCGGTCCAAGCACGAACCACCCGCGCTCGACCACGCGGGTGATCGCCTCCCGCACGACCGTCGCGTCCTCGCCCGGCGTGAGTCGGAGAAACGGGATCACGAAACGGTCTCCGCGGCTGGCGACGCGTCCTCGACGTAGTGCGGCAGGTGCTCGCGGTAGTAGGCGAGCGTACGTTCGAACCCTTCGCGAAGGCCGACAGTCGGCCGCCACCCCGTCGTCTGACGAAACCGCGTGGAGTCCGAGTAGAAACTGCCGATATCGATGCGTTTCTTGTCGGGCGGCCACTCGACGAACCGAACGGAGCCGGAGCCCGCGGTTGCGACGAGCAGCCCCACCAGATCGCGATGGCTGACCGGTTCGTCGCCGCCGACGTTGAACACCTCGCCGTTGCAGCGATCCGACGCGCCCGCGCGCAGGAACGCGTCCGCCGCATCGTCCACGTACACGAAGTCCCGCAGCTGCGAACCGTCACCAAAGACCTGAATCTCGCGTCCTTCGAGTGCCAGCCGGATGAACCAGCCGATGAAGCCCTGGCGGTTGTGGCGAATTAGTTGACGCGGGCCGTAGACATTCGTCAGACGGAGAGAACAGGCGCGGACACCGAACACGTTGTTGTAAAGCAGATGGTAGTACTCGCCGGCCGCCTTGTTGACGCCGTTGATATCGACCGGGCGCACCAGATGCTTCTCATCAACAGGCAGCCTGTCCGGCCGTCCGTAGACCTGGCGCGTTCCCGCGAAGACCACGCGCACCGTCGGGTTGTGTTTGCGGCAGGCTTCCAGCATGGACAGCTGCGCGCGACAGTTGATCTCCAGGTCGGTGTACGGGTCACGCATGCTGTCGATGTGACTGACCTGGCCGGCGAGGTTGAAGATGATCTCACAGCCGCGGACGAGTACATCCATGGACGTCTCGTCGCGCACGTCCGCGATGTTTACCGTAATCCGATCTTCGATGCCGTGGACGTTGAACAGATTGCCGCCGTAGTCCGGGAAGAGCGAGTCCACGACGAGCACGTCGGCGCCGAGATCCACCAGCCGTCTGACGAGATTGCTTCCGATGAAGCCGAGCCCGCCGGTCACCATGATGCGGCGGCCGGGGTAGTACTCGAGGTAGTCGTCGGTCACACGCGATCTCCGGGCCGCGGGGAAGCGGTTGCCGGCTGGCCGGTGCGCGATGCATCCCGGAGATGCTCGCGCCGGATCACGAGCACGTACCACAGCTTCAGTCACGTCGACACCCGTGCGAAAGAGACGGCGGAAGTTGAAGAACTGCGAGCGGCCGTACGCGCGGTGATAGTGATGCACCGGCACCTCGGCGATGCGGAAGCCGGCGTCCTGGATCTTCTTCATCATCTCGAGGCAGATGACGCCGCTGTTCTTCTCCAGCGAGACACGATCGAAAATCGAGCGGCGCATGAGCCGGAAGTCGCAATCGACATCCCGCACCTGCAGGCCGAAAAGCGTCTTCACCGTGTGGTGGTAGATGCGGCCGATGACGATCCGGTGCAGCGGATCCGATCGGCTGATCTTGTAGCCGTTGACGAGATCGACACGGTCGTTGAAGGCCTCCCAGAGCGCCATCATCTCCGACGGATCGTACTGAGCATCGCCGTCGGTGTAGAAGACCAAATCCTGCGTGGCTGCCGCGAACCCGCTGCGCAACGCACCGCCGTACCCGCGGTTCGTCTCGTGGTGGACCACCCGAACCTGCGGGTAGGTATGCGCCAGCTCGTCGGCGATATCGGCGGTTCCGTCCACGCTGCCGTCGTTGACGATGATGATTTCGTAGTCGTCAGTCAGGCGACGGGCCGTTCGTAACGCGGAGATGACGAGGCTCGCGATCGTCCCGCTGTCGTTGTAAGCGGGAAAAAACACACTAAGCCCAGGTTTCCGCGCGGCAGGCTGCGGCATCAATGAACCGTAAATCTTAGCTGGCAGTGGACTTGATGGCAAGGGCGTGGTCATAGGCTCCCTCAATCTGCCGCGCCGTCTCTGCCCAGCCGAACCGCGACGCTGCCATCTGCCGTGCTGCGTCGCCAATGCGCCGTCGCCGGTCGGGATCCGTTGCCAGGGCGCGGACCGCGCCGGCCAGAGCCTGCGCGTCACGCTCCTTGACGATGACGCCGGTGCGATCGTCCTGCACGATGGCGCCGATGCCCCCGGCAGGCGTCGCAACCAGCACCGTGCCCGAAGCGAGCGCTTCCATGACGACGTTCGGAAGGCCGTCGACATTTCCGGAGTCGTCCCGAACCGAGGGGACCACCACGATGTCCGCGGCTGCCAGCCATCCCGCCACATCGTCCTGGCTCTGGTTGCCGAGAAACCGCACGCGGTCGGCCAACCCCGCCGACACTGCTCGTGCCTCGAGCTCGGCTCGAAGGTCGCCCCCGCCGGCAAGCACCATGCACGATTTCCGGATCGTGCCGGAGCACGCGCATCGCGTCGATTAGATACTCGAACCCTTTCTTCCTCACCAGGCGACCGGCCGCGAGAACGACCGTCGTGTTGTCCGCGGCCCCAATCCGATGGCGGAGGCACGAGCGCCGCTCAGCGTCGGGACGAAAACGTTCGACGTCAACTCCGTAAGGAACGACGACGATTCGTCCCGGGTCCGCGCCAAGTGCCACGGCACGGCGACCGAGATCGCTGCTGCATGCGGTGACGACCCCGGCGCGGCGAAACACCGCCCGGGCCGCGTGTCGAGCCGGTGCCAGCTTTTCGGCGACGTAGACATCGGACCCGTGCAGGCTGACGACGAGGGGAAGTCCCGGCATTGCCGCCGCGGCGAGCACGCCACCGGGAATTACCCAGTGTCCGTGCATGATCGTCGCGCGACACGTCCGGGCGACGTGCCTCGCGGCTCGCCAACCCGCGGCGAGCGCCAGCGGGGCTGCGGCGTACGCGGCGCCACGCAGGCTGACGTCGGCGCGCATGGCGGCGGCGTAGCCGAAGACATTCAGCGACTCGAGCGGCGCGTACTTGTAGAAATGAAACGTGACGCCGTCCTCGGGCGCGCTCCGCGAGACGAGCGGATGCCAGGGCGCCACGATATGGACCTCATGACCTCGCGCGGCCACCGACTTTGCGATCGGCTCCATGAAGGTCCCGACGCTGTCGCCCGGAAAACGAGGATACGAGGTCGTCACCATGACGACGACGTGGCTCATCTCAGGGTGCTCGTCGCAAAAGCAGCCGCCAGGGTGTTATCAGCGATTCGAAGAGAACCGCCGTCGACACCTTGGACTGTCCTTGCCGGCGCTCGACGAAGATGATCGGCGCCTCGCCGATCCGGCAGCCGCGCTGCTTGGCTTCGAACAACATTTCCACCAGGAAGGCGTAACCGTCGGACACCATGCGGTCCAGAGGCATCCGGAGCAGTGCTTCGCGGCGCCAGCATCGGAATCCGCTCGTGCAGTCGTGCGGTGTCAGGCTGGTGACCAGGCGGATGTATCGATTGGCGAACGCGCTCAGGAATATCCGGCGCAGCGGCCAGTTCACCACGCTGACGCCGTTGAGATACCGTGAGCCGATAACAAGATCGTACTGCTCGGTCGCTGCGGCCAGCGACGGGAGGTACGACGGATCGTGGGACAAGTCTGCGTCCATCTGGCAAATCAAATCGACATCTTTCCGCTCGAGCGCCAGCTTGAGACCGTCGACATACGAACGCCCGAGCCCGCGCGTTCCTGTCCGGTGCAGCACCTCGACCCGGCCGGGGTTCGCCTGCGCGAGCTCATCGGCGATCTGGCCCGTCCCGTCTGGTGAACCGTCGTCTACCACGAGAATGCGATAGCCCTCGTGCGCCAGCACGCCCTTCACGAGAAGCGGCAGGTTGTCTCGCTCGTTGTACGTCGGCGTGACGACCAGGACTGTCGATGGTCGAGTCACGGCCGCGAATGTCGGCCGCTCGCGGCGGCGCAGATGATCAACGTTGGATCGATCACGGGAACGCGAAAACGCTCCTGCGGAAAAAACACGAGCGAGACCAGTACAGCCGAACTCGCGAGCAGCAAGAGGGCCGTCGGAACAGTGTCTGCCCCCAGCAGATGCCGGAGGCCCAGCCAGGCGAACGGAAGGATCATCAGGTACGAAAGTGTTGAAGCGGCGCGGTACCTGATCGAGTGTAGCGCATACGAGGGGCCGAAAGGCACCAGCGTGTAGAAGGCCTTCCGGGCGATCAGCCCGAGCCACCAACCGGGATGATTCGTGATGTAGTTGACGGCATCCCTGTAATACAGCGGCTCGAGCTCCTCCGGCGTCACGCCGGCATGCGCCTGACGAAACTCCAGTTCCGCCTGCTTGATGTCGGGGTTCGCCGCGAGGTCACCTTCGCCGCGCGCGAGCCGGTGGTTGCCGGTCCAGAACGTGACGCCACCCTCGGATGCGACGAGCACGAACCGATCGTGAACGCGATAGTTGCGCGCCGTCCACGGCGCGATCACGGCCACCGCCCCGGCCACCAGCGCGACCGCGAGCACCGGCATCCGCCTGAATATGAGCCACAGAACCGCCAGCGGCAGGAAGAATAGCATCGCCGGTCGCACCAGAACCGCTGCGCCCGTCAACACACCTGCTCCGAGCGACAGCGCGCCGCCTGCGCGGTCCGTGCGATGCGCCTCAGCGCGATCGACCGACAACTGCAGGACACTCGCGCTGGCCAGCGCGACGAACGAGTACAGCGTTTCACTCAAGACGTAGGAGGGAAACCAGACCAGCGGCGGATAAATCGCCGCGATACCCGCGGCCAGCGCGCCCGCTCGCGGACCCGCAGCCCGAAAGGCGATCAGGCCGATCAGCCAGACGCCAGCAGCACCGACGATCGACTGCGCCACCTTCACCCGCAACGGCGTGCTGTCGGCATCGTGCCGTCCTGCGCCGATGGCGGCGAGAAACATTGGATAGCCCGGTGCGCGCCCGAACTGCTGTGACGTCCCGGCGCTCGCATCCTGGTAGGTGAACCCGCGACCGGCGGCCAGACTCGCCGCGAGCGCCAGATACTCGCGCTCGTCATGCGTCAGCGGTTTTCCAACCCAGTAGAACAGGCCAAACCCCAGGCGGAGCAGCAACCCGACGAGGGCTGCGCCGAGGATCAGGCGCCGCGCTCGCGTCGTGTCGAGTGTCATCGCTGCTACTGGCGCCCCTCGAACCTGAGGGCGGAGATCTGCTCGGACACGAGACCCACCAGGAAGACGACGACGGCGAACAGAATCAGCAGAACTGAACCATTGGGGATTCGCGAGGATGTGATGACGTTCCAGATCCCGTAGAGCACCCCGATGCTGAATGCGAACGCCGCCAGCGGCAAGAACACCCGGAGCGGGCTGAAGAGTGTCACGATCTTGATGATGATCATGAAGAACTTGGCGCCGTCGCGAGCCAGCCTGATCTTCGAATGGCCAACCCGCACCCTCGCGTCGATGGGCTCGAACACCACGTTGTACCCCGCCTTGATGAACGCCAGCGTCGTCGTGGTCGGCGTCGAGAATCCGTTCGGCAGGAGGTGCAGGAACTCTCGCAGGTACTCCCGCCGCCCGGCGCGAAACCCTGACGTGAGATCCGGAATCTCGCGGCCGGTGAGGTAACTGGCGAGCCAGTTCAGGGCGCCGTTCCCGAATCGTCGCGCATGCGTTGCCTGAGTAGCACGCGACCTCGCGCCTACCACCAGGTCGTACTCGCCGAGATGGGCGATCAACCGGCGGGCATCTTCCGGACGATGCTGTCCGTCGCCGTCCACGATGAGCACGTACTGTCCGGTCGCTCGCCGGATCCCGGTCTTGACCGCGGCGCCATTTCCCTTGTTGTAGGGATGACGCACGACACTGGCACCGGCCTTCTGGGCCTGTGACGACGTGTCGTCACGCGACCCGTCGTCAACCACGATGATTTCACGCCACGTCGCGGCAGCCGCCAGGGCCCCGACGACCTCGCTGATGACCTGACCCTCGTTGTATGCAGGGATGACGATCGAAACGTCCGACGCGTCCGCCACTAACGCTCCCAGCGGTCCTTGCCCGCTCGCGTCAGGGCCGGCGACGGAGCGTCCTCGTCGGCCCGGTCGCCCGGCGATCGGCCGGAGAGCTCCATCGAGCGCACGCGGTACACCAGATCTTCGAGCAGCTTGCGATTGGCCGAGATCACGTCGGCGAGCAAACCAATCAGCAGCACCTGGAAACCGACGATCATCAGCACGGCGGCGAGGATCAACGACTGGATGTGACCGATGCCGCGATCGACGAAGTAGTAGAAGTAGAGGAAGCGCAGGCCGAGCGAGAAGCCGCCTGCAAAAACGGCAACGCCGATGTACGTGAACACTTTCAACGGTTCGTACATCGCGTAGATGCGAACGATCGTCGCCGCCGAGCGCTTGATGTAGGAGAAGATGCTGTCGAAGAGCCGGGAGTCGCGCGTCCGCGGGTTCGTCTTCACCGGCACGTGCGCGATCGCCATCCGCTTCTTGCCGGCCTGGATGATCGATTCCAGCGTGTACCGAGAACTCCGACACGATCGTCATCCGCAGCGCGGCCTCGCGCGTGTACGCGCGAAACCCGCTGGTCGTGTCGGGGACCGTCGTGCCCGACACCTGGCGGACCACCCAGCTCCCGAGCCGCTGCAGCTGACGCTTGCGCCACGACATGTGCGCCATCTCGGCGATGTTCCGATCGCCGATGACGATGTCGGCTTCGCCGGTCAGCAGCGGCGCCAGCAGCTTCGCGATCTCGTGTCCGCCGTACTGATTGTCGGCATCTGTGTTGACGATGAAGTCGGCGCCCTGCTTGACGGCGGCGTCGATGCCGGCGATGAACGCCGCAGCGAGTCCCTTGTTGCGGCGCATGCGGACGACGTGATTCACGCCGCACGCCCGCGCGACGTCGGCGGTGCCGTCGCGGGAGCCGTCATCGATGACCAGCGTTTCGATGACGTCGATCCCGGGCACAGACTTCGGCAGATCGGCGAGCGTCGCCGGCAGCGTCTGCGCCTCGTTCAGGCACGGGATCTGGATGATGAGCTTTTTCAACGGTCACGAGACCGCGGAACTGCCGTTCGAACGTCAATTGCCCCCCGTCAGCGCTTCAATCACGCCGTCCCACGAGATGCGCCTGGCCACGTCGTAGCCGGCGTCGCCAAGCGCTGCCGCCCGTGTGCGATCGGCGGCCAGTGTGTTGATGGCCGCCGCGACGGCGTCGGGATCCGGCGCACAGCTGAAGCCGTTGACGCCATCGGCCACGAACTCGTTCGGACCGCCCGAGTCGGAGCAGGTCACGACCGGCTTGCGCGCGAGGAACGACTCGAGCGTAACGTACCCGAAGTCCTCGTCGAACGGCGGATACGCGACCGCCAGCGCGCCGGCGTAGAGCCTCACCAGGTCCTCGTCGCCGACCGAACCGAGAAACGTCACGCGACCGTTCACGCCAAGCGTCTGCGCTTCGCGCTCGACGTTCTCCCGCTGCGTGCCGTCGCCTGCCACGACGAGCCGGATGGACGGATCGACGCTGGCCATGGCGCGCACGATCAGATCCACGCGCTTCACCGACTCGATACGGCCCACCGACAGAATGTAGTCGCCATAAGGGCCGGCCGTCAGCCGGGACGCGAGTCTTGGCGGATGATACAGCGGGACAGCCGTCAGCGCATTGAACTTCAGCAATCGGGCGGCGGTGTTCCGTGCGTTCGTGTAGATCGCTCGACACTCCCCGAGCATCTCGGTGTCCAGCCGGATCAACCGGTCCCTCAGTCCGACGTCCGACTCGGTGTGCGCGAAGTCGCTGTACGGCGTGTCGCAGAGCTCGTAGGCGGCGCGGTACTGATGGATCAGCCACGCGACCTTATTCGGGTGCCGAACGAAATAGGTTGGAAACTTCGAGGCGATAACCAGGTCGACCGGCCGACCGTTGCTTTCGGAAAGATCCAGGAGGCGCCACGCCGCGGCGTGCGGCAGGATCTCCGTCTTGGGGTACCACTTGAACGGGACGCTGACGAGTTCCGCCTCGAAGCCACGAGCGCGCAGCTCGCGAACGAGCTCGCGTACGTGGATCTCGGCTCCCCCGTGCACGAAGGGGACCTGCGCTTCGCAAACGAGCACAGTTTGAACGGCCATTCGGTCGGAGCGGACGAAGGATATCAGGTCGCGTGCCTGAAGTTGATCACATCGCCATCGAGGACGATGTACTCCTTGCCTTCGAGGCGAAGCTCGCCATGGTCACGGCACGCCGGCAGCGAGCCGCGGTCGAGCAGGTTCTCGTAGCGGACAACCTCGGCGCGGATGAACCCGCGTGAGATGTCGCTGTGGATCTCGCCGGCCGCGAGCACCGCCGCAGTATCGCGGGGGATCGACCACGCGCGGCACTCGTCCTCGCCCACGGTGAAGAACGAGATGTAGCCGAGGAGGTCGTAACTGGCGCGAATGACGCGATCGAGCCCGGATTCGCGAAGGCCGAGATCGGCCATGAACGCGGCTGCGTCCGCTTGCGTCCAGCTGCGCGATTTCCAGCTCGATCTTGGCGCAGATCGGCACCGCCTTCGTCGCAGCGCCCGACAAAAACGATTCGAGCCCGGCCAGCCGAACGGCGTCGTCGGCCTTGGGCAGATCCTCTTCGTCCAGATTGAGCACGATCAGCAACGGCTTGGCTGACAGAAACTGAAAGCCTCGCAGCCGCTTGGCGTCGTCGGCAGCGAGCGTCAGCGCACGGAGCGGCTTGCCGGCTTCGAGCGCCTCGCGGCAGCCCAGGAGGACTTCTTGTTCCTTCCGGAGCTCCGGCGTGTTGCCCTTCTTGAGATCGCGCTCGAGACGCTCGAGCCGCTTCTCGACAACGCCGAGGTCCGCGAGAATGACCTCGTCCTCCATGGTGCGGACGTCGCGGGCAGGATCGACCGAACCGGCGGGATGCGGAATCGACGGGTCGCGGAACATGCGAACGACGTGGAGCAGGGCATCGGCGTTGCGAAACGCCGCGACGTCGAGCAGCGCCTGAGCTCCGGGCCGTGATCCGCCGGCGCCTGCAATGTCAGCGAATTCGACTGTCGCCGGCACACGCTTTCTCGGATTGAAGAGAGCCGTCAGGCGATCGAGCCGCTCGTCGGGGACACGTGAGACGCCGACGTTCGCGTCGGCCTTGCCTGGACGAGGTGCCTCGCGGGCGCTCGTCAGGAGTTGAAAAAGAGCGGTCTTCCCGACGCTCGGGAATCCAATCAGGCCGGCGCGCAGCATGGTTTCGTATGACGTTCCTGAAGGGGGTGGCTCCTGGCGGCAGCCAGAAATTCTCATCGTAGCACGGGGCAGCACGGCCGCTTCCCCGCCTTCGCCGAACTTTTGCCGGGCGAAAATAAAACGTAAGCCTAACACCTACTAGATTTTGCGGTTGACATCCGTGGGGTCGTTCTCTACTATCGCCGTGGATTTTTGTGGAGCAAAGTGGAGTAAACGACCGTGCTTCGGGGCAATTACGCCGCCAAAATAGATGATAAGGGGCGGCTCAAGATCCCGAACGCTTTCCGCGCGTTGATCGAGAAACAGCATGGCGCGGAGCTGTTCGTGACGAGCCTGACGGGGGAGTCCGTCCGCATCTACCCGATGCCCGTCTGGCTGGCCCTCGAAGAACGGCTCGCGAAGGTCCCTTCCACGCATCCCTCCCGCCTGAAGTATTTCGACCGGGTCAACTACTACGGCCAGTCGGCGCAGATCGACGCCCAGGGACGCGTGGTGATCCATTCGCGGCTGCGCGACTCAGCGGGGATGACGGGTGACGTGGATGTGTTCGGTCAGTACGACGCGCTCGACGTGTGGAACCACGAGCGTTTCGTCTCGAAGATGCAACGTGAGCCGTACACCGACGACGATGCGCGCGCTCTCGCGGAATTCGGGATCTAACGATCCATGGCGCCGCAGCACGAGCCGGTTCTGGTCGCGGAGACCCTCGCGCTGCTTCAGCCGTCACGGGGTGGGCTTTTCGTCGATTGCACGGTCGGGCTCGGCGGTCACACACGTGCGCTGATCGATGCCGGCGCGTCGCGCGTCCTCGGGTTGGATCGCGACGCCGAGGCACTGACGATCGCGCGTTCGGCGCTCGCAGCCGTGGGTGATCGCGTCGAGCTGGTGCACGCGGATTATCGAGAGTTCGAAAAAGTACTGGACGCCAGAGGCATCGACGCTGTTGCGGGAACGCTGGCCGATCTCGGCGTTTCCTCGATGCAGCTCGACAGCGAGGGCCGTGGCTTCAGTTTCCGTCGCGACGAGCCGCTCGACATGCGGATGGATCGGTCGCAGGGGGAAACAGCAGCGGGCTTGATCGCTCATGTGGACGAGGAGGACCTGGCCAACGTGATTTTCGAATACGGCGAGGAACGCTATTCGCGCCGCATCGCGCGCGCCGTCGTCGAGGCGAGGCGGACGTCGCCGGTCTCGACCACCGGTCAGCTCGCGCAGATCGTGCGGCGGGCGATCCCGCGGCGCGGGCATCAGCGAATCGATCCCGCGACACGGACGTTCCAGGCCCTGCGAATCCTGGTGAATCGCGAGCTCGAAGGGCTCGAGGCGTTTCTCGTGCGGCGGCACGCCGCCTGATGACCGGCGCGCGACTGGCCGTGATTTCGTTCCATTCGCTGGAAGACCGAATCGTGAAGCACGCGTTTCGTGCGCTCGAGCGAAGCGAGCGTGCGAGTGCATGCGCGGAGCGAGCGTGGAAGGAATGCGCAAGACGCCAAGGGGGAAGACACACGCGGCTCGCTGTCGGTCCGCGTGCTGACGAAACGGCCGGTGGAGGCCCAGGACGAAGAAGTCGCGCGCAACCCGCGCGCGCGCAGCGCCAAGCTGCGAGCCATCGAGAGGCTGGCATGAACGGCATCGACTTCGAGTACGCAATCAAGAAGGACGTCCGGAACAACCCGATTGTGCGTGAGCTCGACGAGGCACGGCATCGGCAGCTCTGGCGCTCGGCAGCGATTGGCGCCGTGCTGGTCCTCGTGCTCCTGTTCTCGGCCTGGCAACATTTCGAGCTGATCCATCACGGCTATGTGATGGAGCAGTTGCATCAGCAGAAAGCTGCAGAGGAAGAGATCCGGCGCCGTCTCCGGCTGGAAATCGAGGCCCTGAGCTCCCCCCGGCGCATCGAAGAAGTGGCCATCAAAGAACTTCGCATGGTCGAGCCAGCTCGTGACAACGCGATCGTGATCGAACGGGTGACGCCGTCGGCGCCGCCTGCCAAGTCGGTGGTCGCGGCACGGTAGCCGTCCCGTCAGCAGGAGGAGCGATGGCAGACCAACAGCGCAGGACGTGGCTTCCGTTTCGGATGGCTCGAACGTCGTCAGGCTTCCGCCGAGGGTGGACGACGGAGAGCAGACGAGTCACGCCGCGAGTGTGTCCGACTGGCGCGCCACCGTGCAGTCGAGACTGCTCGTCACGGCCGCAGTATTCGCCGTCTGGACCATCGGCATCGAAGCGCGCCTGATGTACCTGCAGGTTGTTCGCTACGACCAGATGATGGCGCGCGCCGACAGCCAGCAGATGCGCACGGTCGAGGCGCCGGCAAAGCGCGGCGACATCGTCGACCGCAACGGCCATCTCCTGGCGTTCAGCGTCGATGCCGGGTCGGTGTTCGCCGATCCGGCCGAGGTCGAGGACCCGGCGGCGGCCGCGGCGCAGTTGTGCGATGCACTCGAGGAGTGCAAGAACCTCGAAGATCGCAACGCGATCGAGAGAAATCTCCGGAAAGACTCCCGCTTCGTGTACATCGCACGCAAGGTCTCGCCGCCTGAAGAGGAGCGCGTCCACAAGCTGGACATCAAGGGTGTCAGTCTTCTGCCGGAAAGCCGCCGGTTCTATCCCAACCGGGAACTGCTGTCCCATGTACTCGGCTACGTCGGCACCGACAACATCGGTCTTGAAGGGCTGGAGTCCACCTACGACTCCCAGATCCGCGGGCTGACCGGAAAGGTCATCGTCGACAAGGACGCCCACCGGCGCACGGTTTCGAGCCGTGTCGAACGTCAGGCGACGTCGGGCGCGTCGCTCGAGCTGACCATCGATCAGTATTCTGCAGAACATCACCGAGCGCGAGCTTCGGAAAGGTGTTCAGGAGAATCGGGCGGCGGGCGGCTCCGCGATCATCATGGACCCGATGTCAGGCGAGATTCTCGCGCTGGCGAACTGGCCGACATTCAACCCGAATGCGTTCAGCCGTTCCGACAAGGAACCGCGGCGCAATCGCGCAGTGCAGGACCTCTACGAGCCGGGCTCGACGTTCAAAGTGGTCACCGCGTCAGCCGCTCTCGAGGAAGGCGTCATGCACCTCGACGAGAAGATCGACTGCGCGCCCGGCCACATCTCATTTGGCAGCCGCGTGATTTCGGACGTTCATCGGTACGGTGTGCTCTCATTCACCGACGTCATCGTCAAGTCCAGCAACGTCGGTGCGATCAAGGTGGGCCTGAAGCTCGGACCGGAGCGATTGAGCCGTTATGTCAGCCGCTTCGGATTCGGTCAGACCACCTCGCCGGACTTTCGCGGTGAGAACCCGGGGATCGTCTGGAGTCCGACGTCCCTCGATTCGAGCGCGCTCGCCTCGGTGTCCATGGGCTACCAGGTCGGCGTCACGCCGCTCCAGATGGCCGCAGCCGTCAGCTCGGTGGCCAACGGCGGCACGCTCTACGAGCCGCACATCGTTCGCGCACTGGTCAAAGACGGCCGGCGCACCGAGGTAGCGCCCAAGGCTGTCCGGCGGACCATCACCGAGCGGACCGCGGCGGAGTTGACGGCGGTGATGGAAGCAGTCGTCGAGCGCGGAACGGCAACCGCCGCGAAGATCGAGGGCTACACGATCGCCGGCAAGACCGGTACGGCAGCGAAGATCGTTGACGGCCGCTACTCACAGTCCGATTACAACGCGTCGTTCGTCGGGTTCCTGCCCTCGCGGAAGCCGGAGCTGACGATCATCGTCGTGATCGATTCGCCACGAGCGAAGGGGTATTACGGCGGCGTGGTGTGCTGCGCCAATTTTCCAGCGAATTGCCGATGCGGCGCTTCGGCATCGCGGTGTTCCCCCCAGCATCAACGCGCTTCCGCCGGTGCTGATCGCGAGGCACTCAGCCGAGCCGGAGCCGTTGACGGCGCGTCCGGTCGTCGCAACGGAGGTCGAGACGGCCCTCGAGCCCGCGAGAGCCGGAGTGATGCCCGACCTCCGTGGACTCAGCGCCAGAGAGGCGCTGCGCACGCTGACGCTGGTTGGCATGACCGCTCGCATGAACGGTGATGGTTTCGTTCTCGAGCAGTCGCCGGCGGCCGGCGAACCCCTGGAAGCGCGCGGCACGTGCGTGCTCAAACTCGGACGTCGTCCACCCGCGAGCTCGACCGGAGGTGCGACGCAGTGAACCTTGGGGAGCTCCTGCGAGCAGTCGCAGGACGCGCACCGTTCGATCCGGCAATTGTTGACCGCGTACCGGCGCGTGATGCCGCTCAGGCTGTGAGCGGCGTCATGTACGACTCACGTTCGGTTACCGCCGGCTCTCTGTTCGTCGCGCTGCGCGGCGTTCACGCCGACGGCGCGGCGTTCGCCCGCGATGCGATCGGGCGCGGTGCGATCGCGATCGTGTCGGAGTCCGCCGAGCACGACGGTGTCCCCGGCATCACCGGCATACACTGTGCCGTGGTTGACCGTGGCGGATGCGCGGCTCGCACTCGCGGCACTGGCCGCAGCCTTCTACAAGGATCCGAGCGAAAAGCTGGCGCTCGTCGGGATCACCGGCACGAACGGCAAGACGACGACGACCTACCTGCTGCAATCGATTTTCGAGGCGGCGGGAACTCGCTGCGGCCGGATCGGAACGGTCGGCCATCGCATCGGCAATCGCGAAGTCGAGGCGGCCCGAACGACTCCGGAAGCGCCCGAGCTGCAACGGATGTTGCGCGACATGGTCGCCCAGGGATCGGGCGCGTGCGTGATGGAGGTCTCCTCGCATGCGCTGGTGTTGCGCCGTGCCGACTACCTGCACTTTGCGGCTGGCATCTTCACCAACCTGACGCGCGATCATCTCGATTTCCATCGCGACATGGAGGACTACTTCATCGCGAAGCGGCGGCTCTTCGAGCTGCTGCCACCGGGAGCGCCAGGCATTTCGAATCTCGACGACCGCCGCGGCGCCGAGTTTGCGGCGGTCGCTCCGAGGAGCGTGACCTACGCCATCGATGCGCCCGCCGACGTGCGTCCCGGCCCGCTGTCGTTCTCGTTGGACGGCTTGTCCTTTGAGGTGCGCACGCCGCGCGGCGCCCTGCAGATTCGATCGCCGCTGGTCGGCCGGCCCAATGCCTACAACGTGCTCGCCGCTGTGGCGACCGCGGTTGCCCTCGACGTCCCGTTCGACGCCATCGAGAAGGGTATCGCCAGCCTGTCGCACGTGCCCGGGCGATTTCAGGTGGTGTCTGCCGCTCACGACGACGTGCGAGTGGTTGTCGACTACGCGCACACCGACGATGCGCTGAAGAACCTGCTCGAGACGGCACGGCCGCTGACAGGCGGCCGCGTGATCACGGTCTTCGGGTGCGGAGGCGATCGCGATCGCACCAAGCGGCCGTTGATGGGCGCGGTGGCGGCGCGCCTGAGCGATCTGGTGATTGTGACGTCGGACAACCCACGCTCGGAGAATCCCGACCAGATCATCGAGGAGATCAAGCGCGGCATCGTGATGCCGCTCGATCGGATGAAAGGCCAGACGGGCGGGAAATCGACGCCGCATCACGCCATCCCGGATCGCCGCGCGGCCATCGAGCGGGCCGTGCACGACGCACGCGCGGGCGATCTGGTCGTCGTGGCCGGCAAGGGGCACGAGAAGTACCAGGTGATCGGCGATCGCGTGCTGCCCTTCGACGACGTCGAGGTGGCAAGGGGCGCCCTGGCCCGGCGCCGCGCCGGGTCGAGGGTGTAAACCGGCGTGTCGGCGCTGACGCTTACCGCCGCCAGCTTCGCTCAGGCGTCTGGCGGTCAGGTGGTTCAAGGGGATCCGCAGACGCGCATCGAGGGCGTGTCGATCGATTCCCGGAGCGTTCAGGCCGGGCAGTTTTTCATCGCCCTTCGCGGCGATCGGTTCGACGGGCATGACTTCGTTCAGGCGGCGCTGGCGAACGGGGCGATCGGCGCACTGATCGAGACGGAACGCGGCGGGCGTGTCGACTCCGAGGAGCGGCAACCGGGAGTCCTGGTTCGTGTTGCCGATACGACGCGCGCGCTGCAGGCGATCGCCCGCGACGTGCGACGGCGGTCGGGAACGAAGGTGGTGGCGATTACGGGAAGCGCGGGGAAAACCACGACCAAGGAGATCACCGCGGAGTTTCTCGGCGCCAGGTATCGCGTGTTTCGGAACAGGGGCAACCTCAACAACCATATCGGCCTTCCGCTCTCACTTCTTGAGTTGCGGTTGCAGCCGGAGATCGCAGTCGTCGAGCTCGGCATGAATCACCCTGGTGAAATCCGCACGCTGATCGGCATCGCCGAGCCCGAGGTACGCGTGTGGACCAACGTCGGCGACGCGCACATGGGGTTCTTCGAATCGCCTGATGCGATCGCCGACGCGAAGGCCGAGATTCTCGAACAGGCGGGGCCGGACGACGTGCTCGTCGCCAACGCCGACGACCCGCGCGTGATGACGCGAGCCAGCCGGTTCCCCGGCCGCGTGATCACGTTTGCTGTCGACAAGGCGGCAGATGTGCGCGCGAGCGGCGTCCGCATGCAGGGTCTCGAGGGCACCGTGGCGACGGTCAGCACACCCGCCGGGGACGTGCAGCTGCAGACACCTCTGCTTGGCCGCGGGAATCTGGCCAACGTCCTCGCGGCAACGGCGACGGCCGTGCACTTCGGCATTCCTCTTGATGCGATCCGCGAGCGCGCGTCACGACTAACGGCCGCCAGCCACCGCGGCGAGCTGCTGCGCCTGCCTGGCGGCATCACGATCATCGACGATTCGTACAACTCGAGCCCGGCGGCGCTGATGCGCGCCCTCGAACTGGTCGCCGCCGCCGAAGGATGCGCCCGCAAGATCGCCGTGCTCGGCGAGATGCTGGAGCTCGGCACGCACGCCGAGCGGTTGCACAGGGAGTGCGGCGCGCGCCGCCGCGCAATCACACCTGTCGATCCTCATCACCGTCGGCGGCACTCCCGCGCGATCGCTGGCTGATGCGGCGATCGCCGCCGGCATGCCAGCCGAGTGCGTGCATCATGTCGCGACCAGGCAGGATGCGGCGCAGCTGGCGCTGCAACTCGTCAGGCCCGGCGATCTCGTGCTGGTAAAGGGATCGCGCGGAATCGGTACGGACTACGTGGTGGAACAGCTCAGACGGGAGTTTGCCTGATGCTGTACTACCTCCACTACCTGTCGACCTACTGGCCGGTTCTCAACGTGACGCGCTACATCACGTTCAGGACCGCTGCCGCGAGCCTGACGGCGCTCGCCCTCGGGCTCCTTCTCGGCCCCTGGATGATCCGCAAGCTGCGCGAGTTCCAGATCGGACAGGTGATTCGCCAGGAAGGCCCAGCGACGCATCGGACGAAGGCAGGAACGCCGACGATGGGCGGTCTTCTGATCCTCACATCGGCGCTGGTTCCGACGCTGCTATGGGCCAACCTGGCGAATCCCTTTATCTGGATCGCAGTCCTCTCCACTGCGGCGTTCGGCGCAATCGGCTTCGCCGACGACTACCTCAAGATCGTCCGGCTGTCGCATCACGGCCTGCTCCCGCGCTACAAGCTGCTGTGGCAGGTCGTCGTCGCGACGGGCGTCGGCCTCGCGCTGATGTTTCTCGCATCCCTCGAGCTCTACAGCACCCGCTTGATCTTCCCGTTCTTCAAGAACGCGATTCCGGAGCTCGGCTGGGGGTACGTTCCGTTCTCTGTGCTGGTGCTCGTCGGCGCCACCAACGCGGTGAACCTGACCGACGGGCTCGACGGCCTCGCCATCAGCGTCTTCGCCGTAGCCGCGGCGGCATTTACCGCGTTGACCTACGTGTCGACGCACGCCGTGTTCGCCAACTACCTGCAGATGCTCAAGCTGCACGCGGCGGCGGCCGAGCTCACGGTGTTCTGCGGCGCGCTCGTCGGCGCGAGCCTCGCGTTCCTTTGGTACAACTGCTACCCCGCAGAGATCTTCATGGGCGACGTGGGGTCGCTCGGCCTCGGCGGCGCGCTGGGCACCGTCGCGCTGCTCGTCAAGCAGGAGCTGCTGCTGCCGATCGTCGGCGGCGTTTTCGTCATGGAAGCCGGGTCGGTGATCATCCAGGTCGCCTCCTTCAAGCTGACCGGGAAGCGCGTCTTCAAGATGTCGCCTATTCATCACCACTTCGAACTGATCGGATGGAGCGAGCCAAAGGTCATCAGCCGCTTCGTGATCATGGCCATCATCTTCGCGCTGGGCAGTCTGGCGACGTTGAAACTGCGATGAGCGAACAGGCCACGTTCTCCGTTCGCGGCAGACGCGTCACCGTCGTAGGCGCGGCGCGAAGCGGTGTCGCCGCCGCGGAGCTCCTCGTGCGCCGCGGCGCCGTCGTCACGCTGACAGACGTGCGCGAGCAGATCGACGACGCCGATCAGTTGCGCGCTGCCGGTGTGGTGCTCGAGCTCGGTGGCCATCAGCCGGGGACCTTCGCTG
This sequence comes from uncultured Acidobacteriota bacterium, assembly GCA_963710415.1. GTDB lineage: Bacteria > Acidobacteriota > Vicinamibacteria > Vicinamibacterales > 2-12-FULL-66-21 > CAVQAH01. Next base: position 45,103 of record CAVQAH010000011.1, read on the forward strand.
GCGCCGACCTGATCGTGCTCAGCCCCGGCGTGCCGTCGCGACAACCGCTGATCGAGTCGGCGCGGCGCACGGGCATTCCGGTGATCGGCGAGCTCGAGCTGGCATCAAGATGGGTGCGCGGACGCATCGTTGCGATCACCGGCACGAAAGGAAAGTCGACGACGACGACGCTCACCGGCCGCATGCTCGAAGCCGGGGGTCACCACGTCCTCGTCGGCGGAAACATCGGCCTCGCCTTGAGCGCACAGGTGGATCAATCGACGGAAGACACGATTCATGTCGTCGAAGCCAGCAGCTTTCAGCTGGAAAGCGTCGAGCTGTTCCGGCCCTGGATTGCGGTGCTCCTGAACTTCTCGCCCGATCATCTCGATCGGCACGCGACCATCGACGAGTACGCCGATGCGAAGGCCCGAGTCTTCGTCAACCAGGCCCCTTCGGACTGGGCGGTGCTCAACGCCGACGACCCAGGCACGCTGGCGCTGGCTGCGCAGGGCCGCGCCAGGCGATTGCTGTTTTCGCTGACCGGCGAGCTCGCTGAGGGCGTGCTCCTCGCCGGCGATCGCATCGTGCGCCGTGGTTCTACGGGCGATGAGCCGCTGGTGCCGCTCACCTCCGTGAAGCTGCTCGGCCGTCACCTGGTCGCGGACGTCCTGGCGGCCGCCGCAGTCTCGTCAATCATCGGTGTCGACTCGCAGTCGATGACCAAGGCCGTCGAGGGATTCACCGGTCTCGAGCACGCGCTCGAGCCCGTCGCCGAGATCGGCGGCGTGCGATTCGTCAACGACTCGAAGGCGACCAACATCGAGGCGGCCCGTCGATCGATCGAGAGTTTCGACGAAGGTGTGGTGGTGATTCTCGGCGGACGATTCAAGGGTGGCGATTTTCGGGATCTGATCGAGCCGCTCTCGTCACGGCGGGCAACGGTCGTCGCGATCGGTGAGGCGCGACCGAAGATTGTGGAAGCGCTGGGACCGTCGAGCGTTGTGCGCGAGGCAGCCGACATGGCGGCAGCCGTGCGCACGGCGTTCGCGTCGGCGGCGCCCGGTCAGACGGTCGTCCTCGCGCCGGCTTGCGCGAGCTTCGACATGTTTCGCGACTATGCGGAACGGGGCCGAGTGTTCAAACAGGAAGTCTTGCGGTTGGCGGAGGAGTGGAGGGGAACGCGTGAGCAGTGAGCAGTCATCAGTCCGATTGGTGCGGTGAAGAACCGCCCGCTGGGAACGCAGGCTGCCCCGGTCTGCGAGGGTGGTGTCTTCGCCCACGATCGGCTGATGACTGCTGACTGCTTACGCACGGCGTCCGGTGCCCGCTGCACATACGCCGGTTGTTTCGGCCGAGGTTCCGGGAACCTTTAGCGTGTCATCCGGCTGAGCCGGACACACGAAAACGCGAAGTATGGCGCGAAAGCTCAAGTCAGACAAGTTCCTGTTCACCGCCACCTTGCTGCTGGTGTGTACCAGCGTCGTGATGGTGTACAGCGCCTCAGCCGTGCTGGCCATGGAGCGGTTCCACGAGCCGTACTACTTCCTCTTCAAGCAGGCCACCTGGGCCCTGATGGGCCTGTGCCTGCTGCCGATCGTCATGCGCATCGACTACCGGCAGTACCGGCAGCCGGTGGTCATCTGGACGGGTCTGGCGGTGGTGGCGATCGCCCTCGTTGCCGTGTTGTTCGGCCGGCCAGGTGAAGGGCGCAACGCGGTGGCTGGATGTCGGTCCGATGGGAGTGCAACCGTCGGAGCTCGCGAAAATCGCCATCGTCATCTTCACGGCGGCGCTTCTCGAGCGTCGCATGGACCGCATCGACGAGGTGTCGTACTCGCTGCTGCCGATCGGCGTTGTCGTCGGCGGCATCGTCGCGCTCATCCTGCTGCAGCCGGATCTCGGTACGGCGGTGACCATCCTGATGATCTCCTGCGTCATGGTGTTTGCCGCAGGCATGAGCTACGCGTACCTGGGCGGACTGTTTCTCGCGTCGTTGCCGGCGCTCTACGTCCTGGTGATGACGTCGGAATACCGACGCAAGCGCGTCTTCGCGTTCCTCAATCCCTGGGACGATCCGCTCGGCGGCGGCTTCCAGATGATCCAGTCGATGATCGCGGTGGCCACCGGCGGCATCACCGGCCGCGGGCTGATGGGGGGCAAGCAGAAGCTCTTCTACCTGCCCGAGCCCCACAACGACTTCATCTACGCGGTGATCTCCGAAGAGCTCGGTCTCATCGGCGCCACGATCATCCTGGCGTGCTTCTGCGTGATCACGTGGCGCGGCCTGCGCACGGCGATGCGCGCGCCGGATCGCTTCGGCGCCTTCCTCGCGATCGGCCTCACCACGATGGTCGCGTTTCAGGCGTTGTTCAACATCAGCGTCGTGCTCGGCCTGCTGCCGACGAAGGGCATCCCGCTGCCGTTCGTCAGCGCCGGGGGCTCGTCGCTGCTCATCAATTTGATCGGGATGGGGATGCTGCTGAACATCTCGCAGCATGCCTCGTCGACGCATGTGGTGACGACGACGCTGCCGCCGACGAATGCGTCGAAAACATGACGCCGCCGCGCATCGTGGTGGCCGGTGGGGGAACCGGCGGGCATCTGTATCCGGGGATCGCCGTCGCCCGGGAGATTCTGCGGCGTCAGCCGCAGGCGCAGGTGAGTTTCGCCGGCACCGAACGTGGCATCGAGTCGCGGGTGATCCCGCGAGAAGGGTTTGCACTGGACGTGCTTCGCAGCGCCGGCCTGAAAGGCAAGTCGATCACGTCGCTCCTGCGCGGAGTCGCGCTGCTGCCGCTGAGCGGAGCGGACGCCTGGCGCATCATCTCGCGCCGGCGGCCGGATCTGGTGATCGGTGTCGGCGGCTACAGTTCCGGGCCCGTGGTGATGGCTGCAGCGGTACGTGGGATTCCAACGCTGTTGCTCGAGCAGAACGCGGTGCCCGGCCTGACGAACCGCATTCTCGCGCGGGTCGTCAGCGCGGCGGCGGTGACGTTCGATTCGACGCTCGCATTCTTCGGCAGGAGGGGATTTGTCACAGGCAACCCGGTTCGCAGCGAGTTCTTTGACCCGGCGCCCGCCGCACGTCCGATCGGGCCAGCAAGGATCCTGATCTTTGGCGGCTCCCAGGGCGCGCACGCGATCAACATGGCCATGGTGGAGGCGGCGCCGAGGCTGGCAGCCCAACCTGGCGGGGTGGCAATCACGCATCAGACAGGAGAACGCGATCTGGAGCGAGTCAGGGACGGCTACCGGCGTGCGCAACTCGAAGCCCGTGTGGAACCGTTTCTGTTTGCCATGGATCGGGAAATGAAGGCCGCAGACCTCGTCATCTGTCGTGCCGGCGCGACGACGCTCGCCGAGCTGACCGCGGCAGGCAGGCCGTCGCTGCTCGTGCCGCTGCCGACGGCGACTGACGACCATCAACGCAAGAACGCCGAGGTGCTGGTCGCCGCCGGTGCGGCAGACATGATCGAGCAGTCGTCGTTGACGGGGGATCGGTTGGGGCAGCGGATCGCGGAGCTGATCGCGGACGCCGGGCGGTTGGAGCGCATGTCGGCGCATCGCGCGCAGTTTCGCCAGGCCCGACGCTGCGCGCCACATCGTCGACAAGGCGTTGGACCTGGCGGCCGGCTCGGCCGGCTGACGTCGCCATGCTGGGGCACACGCGGCGGGTGCATTTCGTGGGTATCGGGGGGATCGGGATGAGCGGCATCGCCGAACTTCTGGCGAATCTCGGGTACGAGGTGAGCGGCTCGGACGAAAAGACGTCCGAGACGACCGACCGCCTGAAGACGCTGGGTGTTCGCATCGCGAAAGGTCACGACGCGGCCAACGTCGGCGATGCCGACGTCGTGGTCGTCTCGTCGGCGATTCGCCCCGACAACCCGGAAGCGATCGAAGCTGCCCGGCGCCACGTTCCTGTGATCCCGAGGGCCGAGATGCTCGCCGAACTGATGCGGCTGCGCTACGGCATCGCGGTCGCCGGCGCGCACGGCAAGACGACGACCACCTCCATGATCGCGCTCGTGCTCGAGCGGGCGGGCCTCGACCCAACCGCCGTCATCGGTGGCCGGTTGAGCGCGTTTGGCAGCAACGCGCGGCTTGGCCGCGGCGACTACATGGTCGCCGAAGCGGACGAGAGCGACCGCTCGTTCCTGAAGCTGTCGCCGTCGTTCGCGGTGATCACCAACATCGATCACGAGCACATGGAGAGTTACGGCAGCTGGGAGAACCTGCAGCAGGCCTTCGTGGACTTCGCCAACAAGGTGCCGTTTTACGGCGCGGTCGTCGCGTGCCTCGACGATCGCCCCGTGCGATCGATCGTCCCGAAGATCACGCGGCAGAGTCATCTCCTACGGTGTGGAGACCTCGGGTGATGGCGCTGCGCAGGTATCGGCGCGTGACGTCGAGCTCGAGGCCTTTGGTTCGCGCGCGGTGATCTGGCAACAGGTTGCCGTTCACGCCGCCGAAGCGTCTCGGTTCGCTGAGGCTGCGCGTCCCCGGCCGTCACAACATGCAGAACGCGCTCGCGGCGGTCGCCGTCGCGCTCGAGTTGGGGATCCCATTCGAGCGGGTTGCTGCCGCGCTCGAGGAGTTCAAGGGTGCGGAGCGTCGCTTTCAGCTCAGGGGAGAAGTGCACGGCGTGATGGTCGTCGACGATTACGGTCACCATCCGACGGAGATCGCCGCCGTCATCGCCGCTGCCCGCGCCGGCCTCAATCGTCGCGTGGTCCTGGTGTTCCAGCCGCATCGCTATTCGCGCACGCAGCAGCTGATGAACGAGTTTGGACGAGCGCTGTCGGCTGCGGACGAGATCGTGTTGACGGATATCTATGCGGCCGGAGAGCCGCCGATACCCGGTATCAGCGTCGAGGCACTGGCGAACGTCGTCAACGCGGCTGCGCCTGGTCGCGTCCGCGTCGTCAAGGCGCTGTCGGACCTGCCGGATGCGGTCGCGGCTGGCGCCCGGCAGGGCGACCTCGTCGTGACGCTCGGCGCCGGATCAATCGGAGGCGTGGGCGACCGCATCCTCGAGGCCGTTCGTGCCCGTCAGATCGCGTCTGCGGCCGAAGGGAGGCGCTCGTGAAGGTCAAGGCGCCGACCGAACGAAACTTCCGCCGCGCGAAGGTCAAGCCGGGACGGCGCCGCGCACCGCGCGCGCGCGTGAGCTGGAGGGCCATCCGCGTGCTGGTCACGCTGACCGTGGTCGCCTACGGCGGCTATCGAGGCTTCTCGCTGGTGCTGAACGCGCGAATGCTCGAGGTCAGCAAGATCGACGTGCACGGCAACGTGCGGCTCTCCAGCGGCGAGATTGCGGAGATTGCCCACGATCTCTACGGACACAACATCCTGACCGCGGACCTGGTCGCGTATCGGCGGGCGTTGCTCGAGTCCCCGTGGGTCGCTGACGCCGCGCTGCGGCGCGTGCTGCCGTCGACCATCGAGATCTACGTTTCGGAGCGACGGCCGTTTGGCATCAGCCGGCTCGGCGGGCAGCTCTACCTGATCGATCCGACTGGCGTGGTCATCGACGAGTTCGGGCCGCAGTACGCGGAGTTCGACCTTCCGATCATCGACGGGTTGGTGCGCGCGCCGAAGAACGGGAAATCGGCGATCGATCCGGCGCGGGCGAAGCTCGCGGCGCGGGTGATCGACTCGCTTTCCGGTCATCCTCTGGCGAAGCGAATTTCGCAGATCGACGTCGCCGACGTCCGCAACGCCATCGTCACCCTCGACGACGATCCGGCGGAGCTGTACGTGGGCGACGAGCGCTTCCGCGAGCGGCTGCAATCGTACGTCGAGGTGGCCGCGGCGTTTCGCGAGCGTTTTCCGGACATTGATTACGTGGACCTGCGGTTCGAAGAGCGAGTGTACGTTCGGCCGCGCGGCGGCGCGCGGACCGCGATGAAGGCGGCAGTGGGCGGGCGATAGACGGGAAGTTGGGAGTGATGCTGAGAGAGATTTCCTCGCTTGTCTAAGGGGGACGAGTGCCACGGAAAGAACGTTACCTCGTAGGGCTGGATGTCGGGACGTCGAAGATCTCCGCCATCGTCGGCGAGATTACCGACGATGGGGGTCTCGACATCATCGGGATCGGGCTTGCCGACTCACGCGGGATCCGCCGGGGCGTGGTCGTCAACCTCGAGGCGGCCGTGGAATCGATCAAGAAAGCCATCGACGAAGCTGAACTCACCGCCGGCGTCGAGATCGATTCCGTTCATCTCGGTTTATCGGGCGCGCACGTCAAGGCCTTCAACAGCCGCGGCGTCGTGGCGGTGGCCGGGAAGAACCGGGAGATTACGCGCGAAGACGTCCGGCGCGCGATTGACGCCGCCAAGGCGGTGGCGCTGCCGAGCGGCCGCGAGATCCTGCACGTCCTGCCGCAGGACTTCGTGGTCGACGAGCAGGACGGCATCGGCGCGCCCGTCGGCATGACCGGCGCGCGGCTCGAGGTCAACGTCCATATCGTGACGGGAAGCGCCTCATCCACGCAGAACATCGTGGCCTGCGTGAATCGGGCGGGGGTGGCCGTGCTCGACACGGTGCTCGAGCAGCTGGCGGCGAGCGAGTCGGTCCTCACGCAGGACGAGAAGGAGCTGGGCGTTGCGCTCGTGGATGTCGGCGGCGGGACCACCGACTTCGCGATCTTCGAGCGCGGCAGCATCTGGCACACCGGGGTGGTGGCCGTCGGCGGCGACCACTTCACCAACGACATCGCCGTCGGCCTGCGCACGCCCATTCCGGACGCGGAGAAGATCAAGCGCCGGTGCGGGTGCGCGCTCTCGGCGATGGTCGACGAAGACGAAACGATGGATGTCGCCAGCGTCGGCGGCCGCAAGTCGCGGGTGATGGCGCGGAGGATTCTGTCCGAGATTCTGCAACCCCGCGCGGAAGAGATCTTTCATCTCCTCTGGGATGAGATCCGCCGCGCCGGCTTCGAGAAGTCCCTCAATTCGGGCATCGTGCTGACTGGCGGCGGGGCGATGCTCGAAGGCATGGCGGAAATCGCCGAACAGATATTCGACCTTCCGATTCGCCGGGGTTGCCCGGCGGGTGTGGGTGGGCTCGCCGATCACGTGAACAGCCCGTCGTTTGCGACCGCGGTTGGCCTCGTGATGTACGCGCACAAGAACCAGGCAATAGAGCCTACGCGGCCGGTTGGAGCCGGCGCGTTCGGCCGGGTGGCTGGGCGTCTCAGGACGCTCTTCAAAGAATTCTTCTGACACGTCACAAGGGTGCAAGACGCTCCTCCCAGCAGGAGCACAGGAGGTCCGGGAATGGCTGATCCCCGCAACAGAACTCTGGGCGACATCGACTCGTCCGCACTTCGACTCAAACTCGACGAGGAGGCGCGCGCAGGCGCACGCATCAAGGTCGTCGGCGTCGGTGGCGGCGGCAGCAATGCCGTCAATCGCATGGTGGCGGAGGGCCTCGACGGCGTCGAGTTCATCGTCGCCAACACCGACGTGCAGGCGCTCAAGCTGAATGCCGCGCCGATCAAGCTGCAGATAGGCGCGAAGCTGACCAAGGGGCTCGGCGCGGGAGCCGATCCCAACGTCGGGCGGCAGGCGGCGCTCGAAGACACCGAAAAGCTGATTGAAGCCCTGGACGGCGCGGACATGGTGTTCGTGACCACCGGGTTGGGCGGCGGCACCGGCACCGGCGCGGCGCCGGTCATCGCCAGCCTGGCCAGCGAGCTCGGCGCGCTGACGATCGCCGTCGTCACCAAGCCGTTCCGCTTCGAAGGCCGCAAGCGGCAGCTGCAGGCCGAGAAGGGGCTCGACGATCTGCGGCAGTCGGTGGACACGGTCATCACGATTCCGAACGAGCGGCTGCTCGCGACGATCGCCCGCTCGACGTCACTCAACGACGCGTTCTCGAGCGCCGACGACGTCCTGCGGCAGGCAATCCAGGGCATCTCGGATCTGATCCTCGTGCCCGGCATGATCAACCTCGACTTTGCCGACGTGAAGACGATCATGAGCGGCATGGGGTTCGCGATCATGGGCACCGGTCTCGCCGAAGGCGAGAGCCGCGCGATGGTCGCCGCCAATGCCGCGATCTCGAGCCCGCTGCTCGAGGACGCGTCGGTCAAGGGCGCACGCGGCGTGATCATCAACGTCACGGGTGGCCCGGATCTGTCGCTCGTCGAGGTCAGCGAAGCCTCGGCGATCATCCAGGAAGCGGCGCACGAGGACGCGAACATCATCTTCGGCGCCGTGGTGGAGCCCGAGATGAAGGGCAAGGTCAAGATCACGGTCATCGCGACCGGGTTCGATCGACCGGCGATGGGCCGTCAGACGTCGCCGTCCGCCGCGCAGACCCCCGTCGATCTGCACTCCTACGCGTCGTGGAAGCAGGAATCGACGGAGCGCGTGGCTGCTGCCGCCGGCGGCGGCGCCGCGCGCATGAGCTTCTCGCGGCGTCCGGTGCTCGACCTGCCACTGTCGACACCCCGGCTGCCAGAAGTCGAGGAGACCTCGACGTCGCCCGGCGCGGAGTTCGAGCCGGTTTCGCCGCTCGATGTCCCCGCGTTTCTTGCGGCGGCAGAGCGAGGGATAGTGGCAGTCGGCAGTCGGCAGTCGGCAGTCGGTAGTCGGCTAGTCGGCAGTCGAGTCGAGCTACGCGTAGCGAAGGGCGGTCGGGCTCTGCCCGGCCGCCCGCTATCCCTCCTCCATCTCCGGTGGCTCTGCCACCGGCGGGTCCTTCGTGCGCGCGTGGTAGACTGAGTAGATCCAGGGCACGCGCGATCGCCGTCTTTTCAACGGGATCCCGCGCACGACTGCGTGAGGCTTCGCCTGCGGCGGGTCATCGATCCCGTCGACTCGGCTGCCCCGCGCCCTCCGTTGAGCGTCCGTTCGTTCGACCCGACATTTCAATGAAGCAGTGGCAGTACCGCGAGCGCGCGCGGCAGGTCCTCGCCCGTGAAACCGGTTACGTGCAGAAGCCGCATGGCGGCCGTCTGCGCGTGGCGCTGGCGTTTCCGAACACCTACTACGTCGGCATGTCGAGCCTGGGGTTCCAGACGGTCTACCGCCTGTTCAACCAGATCGAGGACGTGGTCTGTGAACGCGTGTTTCTGCCGCCGAAACAGGAGTTGCGCGAGCAACTGGCCGCGGGGGCGCCACTGCTGACGCTCGAGTCGCAGACTCCGATCTCGGACTTCGACGTCATCGCCTTCTCGGTCTCGTTCGAATGGGACTACACGAACGTCGTCACGATGCTCCGGCTCGCGGGTTTGCCGGTTCGAGCCAACCAGCGCAACAGGCGGCATTCCCTGGTCGTCGTCGGCGGCGCGGTGACGTTCGTGAACCCGGAACCGCTGGCGCCGTTCGCTGACGTGATCGCCGCCGGCGAGGGTGAGGTCCTCGTTCCCGATCTCGCAGACGTCCTGCGCGTGACGAGCGATCGCGATGAGGTGTACGCGCAGCTTGCGGGGAGGCGCGGCTTCTACGTGCCATCTTTCTACGAAGTCCGGCACAACACGGACGGAACGATCGCGGCCTACGAACCAAAGCCCGGCAGCGGCGCGCCGCCGGTCGTGAAGAAGGCAGCGGTCAGGAGCGCAGAGCGGTTGGACCCTCCTGCGACGTCGATCTTCACGCCGGACACGGAATTCGGTTCGCGCTTCCTGATCGAAGTCGTCCGCGGCTGCGCGAATCTCTGCCGATTCTGCTGGGCCGGATACAACTACTTGCCGGTTCGGGCGTTTCCTGCGGATCGGATTCTCGAGCTCGCGAAAGCGGCGCGGCAGTACTCCAGCCGCGCGGGGCTGGTGTCGATCGCGCTCTGCGACCATCCGGAGATCGAGAGGATTCTGACGAGCCTGCTCGAGATGGGCTACTCGATCAGTCCCGCCTCGCTGCGGCTCGACGACCTCACCGAACCGATCGTGCGGCTGCTGCGGCAGAGCGGCGAGCGCTCCATCACCATCGCGCCCGAGACCGGATCGGACCGCCTTCGCCGCGTGATCAACAAGACGGTCACGAACGACGAGATCGTCGCCGCCGCCGAGCTGATCTTCGCGAACGGCATGGACAACCTGAAGCTCTATTACATGATCGGGTTGCCCACGGAGACAGACGACGACCTCGTGGCCATTCGCGACTTGACGGTCCAGATGCGCGACTCGATGGTGCGGCACGGCCGCGCACGAGGGCACCTCGGGCGGATCGTCGGCAGCGTGAACCCGCTGATCCCCAAGCCGGGGACCGCGTATCAGTGGATCCCGATGGAAGATCCGGCGGTAACCGACCGCAAGGGAAAGCGGTTGCGGCAGCTGCTCGCGGGCCTCGACAACGTGTACTTCAACATCAAGTCGGAGAGGCATTCGTACTACCAGGCGCTGCTCTCGCTGGGCGATCGCCGCGTCGCCGATGCCATCGAGGCGGCGGAGCGCAATGGCGGCCAGTGGCGCGCCGCGGTCGCCGAATCGGGCGTCGACGCCGATTTCTACATCTTTCGCGACCGGTCGAAAGACCGCGTGCTGCCGTGGGACATCATCGACGGCGGCATGAAGACGTCGTTCTTCCAGTCCGAGTTCGACAAGGGCATGCGCGAGGAGTGGACCCTGCCGCCAAAGAGATTGAAGGAAAACCTCAAGCTCATGCCGGTCGTCGATTAGCCTGATCGGCCTGGCTCGCCTCCCCCTTGAGCCCCTTCCGGCGCCACGAGATAGACGACGATCGCGACGACCACGACGAGTACGACGGGCCCAAAGCAAATGGAGACATCGTGACGCGTCGCGGCCGTCGTGTTCTTCGTGAAGCCTGCGTGCCGCGCTCAACCTAAGGTCACGATGCGACGGCCTCCGCGGCGGATTCGTGTTCAGCGTAGGCGCGCAGAATCAGGTCGCGCAGGCGGTCCTGCCCCGCCGCGTCTCCGAGTGGCCGGAGCAGCGCAAAGCTGCGGCGCTCGCCGTTGACCGAGTACTGACGTGCCGGGAACGTCACGTTCCGGCCGTTCCCGGTCTTGCGCTCCCAGACGGCGAAGCCAATCAGCTTCAGGCCTTCCAGCGGGCCGCTGCTGAAATGCAGCTCGGCGTCGGCCAGCTTGCCGGGCGGGCTCCCTTTGTCGTTTCGCATGAATTTGATCGTCACGGCTGCGCTCCTCTCGTTTCTTGCCCGTTCTCGATTCGTCGTGCGCGGCAGGCGCTTGTTGCGAGACCAAGGGGCAAGCGAGAGGCCAGATGATCAGGGCCAGCGGGTGAGCGTTGAAAGTGGTTGAGGTGATGGGGCTTAAAGAGCCCGATCAGCAACGTGTGGCGTAGTGGTTGGCGCGAGACATGTGACGAGCGCTAACGGTGGTTGACACAGGGTCGTCGCATCGTTGAGCAACTACACGTGTCCATCCAGCCGGTAGCCGAATTACGAGCCCGATCGCGATCACGGACGACGGACTACGGAACCACGGACACTACAGATCAATCCCCAATCAACATCACCTGTGCGAGCGCGAGCGCGTCCGAATGCGTGATGGTGAGCAGCGAGCGGCGGACGTTCATCGCAGCGGCGCGAGCCCCGGCGCCACCGTGCAGCATGAGTCGCGGCGGCCCGCCGCGCCGAACGACCTCGATGTCCTTCCAGATGACGCCCTGGGAGTGTCCAGTTCCCAGGGCTTTCATTGCCGCTTCCTTGGCCGCGAACCGGCCCGCGAGGTGCGGCGCCGGATTTCGGCGCCGCGTACAATAAGCAATTTCAGCGTCCGTGAAGACGCGACGAAGAAAGCGGTCCCCGTAGCGCTCGAGCACGTCGGCGATGCGGGGAATGTCGGTGGCGTCGAGTCCGATTCCGAGAATATTCATGACCGAACCTCAGCCTAACCGCGCTTTCCGGTGGACGCAAGCACCGTGGGGCGTTGCGCTCGTGTGCGATCCACTCGCGGAGATCGCGCCGCATTTGTTTACCGTCGGCAACCTTCAGCTTCGAGACGATCCGAATGAATGGGCCAAGGTCGCCCGGGCGATGGAGGTTACGCCAGAGAACGTTCGCCTGATCAGACAGGTCCACGGAGCGACGGTTGCGTTCGCACGCCGCGGCGATCCGCAGTCCTGGACCATGCCCGAAGCCGACGCGGTGATCACGGACGACGCGTCCGCGGCGATTGCTGTCAGGGTCGCGGATTGCGCCCCCGTCCTCATCGCCGATCGTCGTCTTGGTGTCGTCGCCGCTGTCCACGCCGGCTGGCGAGGAACGATGCAGAGCATCGTTGTGGAGGGCGTGAAGGCGTTGACCAGGGAATTTGCCTCGCGACCGTCAGATTTGATTGCTGCTCTCGGTCCGTGCCTCGGGCCGTGCTGTGGGGAAGTCGGCCCCGAGGTGGTGGACGCGTTCCGCGCCGCCGGACATGGTGAGAAGGTGCTCGAGCGCTGGTTTTCTGACGGTGCGACAGGCCGGCCGTATCTAGACCTGTGGCAGGCGAATCGCGATCAGTTGGTGGCGGCAGGACTCTCTGAGGATGCGGTGTTCGTCGCCGGCCTGTGTTCGAAGACCTACGCCGGATTGATGCACTCGTATCGCGCGGAAGGACAGAAGGCGGGGCGCATGGTGGGGATCATAAAAAGTCGTGCCGTGGTTCGTGATCCGTAGTTCGTGTCTCGCCGGACCACGGACCACGGACCACGAACTACGGCAGCAAGGCTTTCTCCGCTTCATCCATCCCCAGATTCGACAAGCGGTCGGCGTCCTTGTTTCGCTCGCGACGAACGTGCTCGAAGGTGACGTCGGATAGCTCCATCACGAGCAGTCGCGCGCGGACGTAGAGCGGCTGAAGGCCTGGGTGCTTGACCTTGTACTCGCCCCGCATCTGCTTCACCAGCAGCTCGGAATCTGCGCGAATGTGCAGTTCGGAATGTCCGTGCGCGATCGCCCACTTCAGCGCGGCCAGGAGCCCGTTGTACTCGGCGACGTTGTTCGTCGCGATCCCGATACCACCGTGGAGTTCGGCGAGCACCTCGCCGTCCGGCGATTCGACGTGCACGCCGTAGCCGGCGGGGCCCGGATTGCCGCGGGCGCCGCCATCGATATAGGCGGTGATCATGCGACGGCGTGGTGACGTCAGGGGGTCTGGTGGGCCCCGGCGGTGGCGGCCGGGACGAAGTAGAGAATCCGGGAGCAGTTCTCGCACTGGATCAGGCTGTCGTTGCGCCGGACCTCGTTGAAGACCTGCGGGCGGAGCCGGACGTGACATTGCGTGCAATGTCCTTCCCGGGCTTCCGACAGCGCCAGGCCCTTCCGGTGCTTCGTGAGCTGCTCGAACGTCGAGAGCGCGCTTGCCGGGAGCGAAGCCGCGATCTCGCTGCGCTCGACCGATGTGCGTGCCAGTTCGCCATCAAGAGTGGTGCGTTCGGACTGCAGGCTCTGCCGCTCCTTGGCGACTTCGACTTGTTCCGCCTTCAGGGCTGACTCCGCGGTCTTCAGTTCGCTCGCAAGGATTTCGGTTTCCTCCATGCGCTCGAGCAACCGGTCTTCCTGACTGCGGACGTTCTGTTCGGCGACGCCGATCTCCGTCTGCATCGCCTGATATTCCTTGTTGGTCTTGACCTCCATCAGCTGGTCTTTGTACTTGCTGAGACGAGTCTGAACGGCGGCGAGGTCTTTTTCGATATCGCGGCGGGCTGCCTGGTTGGCGGCGGCGCGCTCCTTGATGGCTGCCACACGCGCCGTTTGTTCGGCGATACGGGCGTCGAGAGCCGCCTGAGCCCCCGGGATGGCTTCGATGCGCCGGCGGATCCGATCCGCCGTGAGTTCGATCTCCTGAAGCTGGATGAGGTGCTGCAGATCAGAATTCAAGATTCACGTCAGCCTTCGATTCGAGGAGCGGTCTCGGGTTATTCGACATCTGTTCGCAAGACCAACAGACCAGCCTTCGCGTGACACGCGAGCGAAGGCGATGGGCCCACCAGGATTCGAACCTGGGACAGGCCGGTTATGAGCCGGCGGCTCTGACCGCTGAGCTATGGGCCCGCATAATGGTAATCGGAAATCGGAGATCGGAAATCGGGAATCGGAAAATAGACATCTTCACTATCTTCACTTTCCGATCTCCGATCGCCAATTTCCGATCTCCGATTTCCGATTTCCGATTTCCGATTTCCGATACCTACGTCCGCCCCTCCAGGAACGCCCGCAGCTTGCGGCTGCGCGAGGGGTGCCGCAGCTTGCGCAGCGCCTTGGCCTCGATCTGACGGATGCGCTCGCGGGTGACGGCGAAGCTCTGGCCCACTTCCTCGAGCGTGTGTTCGCTCCCATCGCCGACGCCGAAGCGCATCTTGATCACCTTCTCCTCGCGCGGCGTCAGCGTCTTCAGCACCGACTCCGTCTGTTCCTTGAGGTTCAGGTTGATCACCGCATCGGACGGCGAGACGACCTGGCGATCTTCGATGAAGTCGCCAAGATGCGAATCTTCCTCCTCGCCGATCGGAGTTTCGAGCGAGATCGGCTCCTGCGCGATCTTCAGAACCTTGCGCACCTTGGACACCGGAATATCCATGCGCTTGGCGATCTCTTCCGAGGTCGGTTCCCGGCCGAGCTCCTGAACCAGCGCACGCGACGTGCGAATCAGCTTGTTGATGGTCTCGATCATGTGCACCGGGATGCGGATCGTCCGCGCCTGGTCGGCGATCGCCCGCGTGATGGCCTGGCGGATCCACCACGTCGCATACGTCGAGAACTTGTAGCCGCGCCGGTATTCGAACTTGTCGACCGCCTTCATCAGGCCGATGTTGCCTTCCTGAATCAGGTCGAGGAACTGCAGCCCGCGGTTCGTGTATTTCTTCGCGATGGACACGACGAGCCGCAGGTTGGCTTCGACCAGCTCTTTCTTCGCCTGCTCCGCTTGAATCTCGCCGCGTGAGATCGTCTCGAGCGTGCGCGTCAGCTGATCCGGTGTCTCTTCCAGCTCGTCAGCCATGGTCTTGAGCTGGAGCTTGAGATCCTTCTGACGCTTGAGCAGGTTCTTGCGGTCGTCTTCCTTCAGCTTGCTCTTCTTGTTCTTCGGATTGAGCTGCCGCTCGATCTGATCGACCTCGCGGCGGACGCGCATCACCGCTTCGACCGCGTCCTTGATCTGATCGATCAGACGCCGCTTGATCGTTTCCGTGAACTCAATCTTGCGGATCAGCTGCGACAGCTCGACGCGCGCGCGCAGCGCTTCCCAGCGCACGCGACGGTACTTGCGCTTGTCGCGGGTGGTCGCGCCCTTCGGCGTCTTTTCGAGCTTTTCCTTGCACTTCTCGACGCCTTGCCACGCCTTGCGCACGGCATCGATCTGCCGCAACACCTGGCGCTTGCGCTCTTCGATCTTGTCGTCGGTGATCTCTTCGTCGTTGAAGATCACGAGCTCGCGGATGCTGCGCTCGTCGTTCTTCAGCTGATCGCCCATCTGCATGATCGTGCGGGCGACGGTCGGTGTGCGCGAGATGGACTTGATGACGGCGAGCTTGCCGCGCTCGATCCGTTTCGCAATCTCGACTTCACCCTCTCGCGTCAGGAGCGGGACGGTGCCCATCTCACGGAGGTACATGCGAACCGGGTCGTTCGTCTTGTCGAGCGCCCCGGGCGTCAGATCGAGCTCGAGTTCTTCGGCGCCTTCACCGGTCCGGTCGAGGAGCTTGTCCTCCCGGTACTTCTGCTCCGAGTCGACGACCTCGATACCCGCGCTGCCGAACGTGCTGAACAGATCGTCGAGCTCGTCCGACGACGTGATGTCGGCCGGCAGCAACTCGTTCACCTCGTCGTACAGC
The DNA here is from genome assembly GCA_963710415.1 of uncultured Acidobacteriota bacterium. Lineage (GTDB taxonomy): Bacteria > Acidobacteriota > Vicinamibacteria > Vicinamibacterales > 2-12-FULL-66-21 > CAVQAH01. Next base: position 60,830 of record CAVQAH010000011.1, read on the forward strand.
AGGTATCCTTTCTCCTTGCCGATGGAGATGAGCTGCCTGACCTCGTCGTATTTTTCTTCGATCGACAACGCCGTGTCCTCCTGAGATCCTCGCTCGTGCTTTTTCAAATGAACAACCTGTATGAAGTCGTGAGTCGGTTAGTCGTGGTCAGTCGCGTGAGTTGTCAGTCCGCTATCAAAGATTCGATGCGCTGAACGAGGACCTTTTTCCGGTCCCACAGCGCGACGATTTCCTGCTCGTGACGGGCGGCGCCGGCCTCTTGCAACCGGTCGATTTCCCGTTGCACCTCGGCGCGCTCGCGGTCGTATCGCATCCGTTTCAGGGCCCGGACGCATTCCGCGGGATCGCCGGGCGACTGTTTGTGCCGGCCGATGTCCTCGACCAGACCTGCCTCTTGCTTGTTTAGACGCTCGAAAAGGGCCTCCGGTAAAGCACTTGGCGGCCATTCTTGCAGAGATCGCGCCTGTTCGAGGATGGCACGGCTGCCTAACCCATCGAGATCCCCAGGTTCCACCAGGGCCAGCGCCTCCAGGCCGGCCGCCGGGCTGTGCACCAACGCCCAAATCAGCCCCATTTCGGCCGGTTTGACCTGCCCGGGCCGGGCCAGGCGGCGTTCAATTCCCGACAGATCCGTCTGTTTTTGAACCGCTGCCTTCCTGATTTCCGCCCGGACCACCTCTTCTGTAATACGGGCCTTATGCGCCAGACGGTCGGCGAACTGATCGCGAAGCGCGGCGTCCGGAATTCGGGCCGCCACCGGGAGCATCCGAGCCAGGAATTCCCGGCGGCTCTCGTCCTGGCTGAAGTCGTGGTCGGTCGCCGTCCGGTCGAGCAGATACTCCAGATACTGCCTCGAGGTGCGCAGCCGCTCCTGATACGCGGCCGGGCCCTCGCGTCGGATAAACGTGTCCGGATCTTCGCCCGCTGGCATCATCGCGACGTTGACCTGAAAGCCCTCGGCGACCAGCAACTCCGACGTCCGCGCCGCCGCACCCTGGCCGGCCGCGTCGGGATCAAAACTGAGGACGACCTTCGACGTAAAACGTTTCAGCAGCCGTGCCTGAGCCGGCGTCAACGCTGTGCCAGACGATGCAACGACGTTCGTAATTCCCGCCTGCACTGCCTGGGCCAGGTCGAAATAGCCTTCGACCATCACCGCATGCCGAGCTTTCGAGATGGCGGCTCGGCTCAGGTGCAGCCCGTAAAGCGTCCGTCCCTTCACATAAATCGCCGTTTCCGGGGAATTCAAGTACTTGGGCTGCTGTCCGGCCTCCATCGCGCGGCCGCCGAAGGCAATCACGGCACCGGTCTCGCGCGCGATCGGAATCATCAGGCGGTTGCGAAAACGATCCACGATGTGACCGCCCTCGCGCTCGAGAACGAGGCCGCTCCTGAGGAGCACGGAGGGTGAAAACCCTTCCTTGACGAGTCTGGTCTTCAGTCCATCGCGCGCCGCGGGAGCGTAGCCAATACCAAGCAATTCGATGGTTTGAGCCGTCATCGCGCGCTCGACGAGCATCCGGCGCGCGTGGGCTCCGGCTGGCGTCTGGAGCTGCTCGCTGAACCACGCCGCCGCAACTTCGTGTGCCTTGAGGAGAGTCTCTCGCTCGCGGCGGCTCTCGGCATCCTGGCGGGAGTCTTCGGTTTCAGGAATGGTAAGCCCGGCGCGGCCGGCGAGCAGCCGGACCGCTTCCGGGAAACTGACCTTGTCGTGCAGCTCGATGAACTTGATGACGTCGCCGCCGACACCGCAGCCGAAGCAGTGAAAAAAGCCTTTGTCACCGTTGACGTGGAACGAGGGCGTCTTCTCGCCATGGAACGGGCACAACCCCTTCCACGTGACGCCGCTCCGCCGGAGCGGGACACGCTCCTGGACGACCTGCACGATGTCCACGTGCGATTTCAGGTCGTCGACGAACGAGGCAGGAAAGAGCGGCACGACTAGTCCTTCAGCTCCACGAGCGTGACTCCACCGCCGCCTTGTTCCGCGGGCGCCGACGAGAAATTCGCGACGAGCGGGTGCCCCTGCAGGAAGCCCGCAATCGCGCGACGAAGCTGGCCCGTCCCATACCCATGGATCACGCGGACGCTCTTCAACTCGCTCATCAAGGCGCCCGTCGAGGAACTTTTCGGCGCGGGTCAACGCCTCGTCGACGTTGCACCCGATGACGTTCAGCTCTGTCAACGAGCCTTCGCGCGGCTGCATCTCGACGTTGACCTGCACCCGTGCCGGAGTTGTCGAAGCGCCAGCGACCAGTCGAAGATCCCCGACCAACGCGCGCATGCGCTTGCCCCGGATATCCACTTCTGCGTCGCGATCGTTCAGCGTCTTGACGATGCCCTCCAGGCCGAAGGGCCCGACCATCACGCGATCGCCGACCGCGACGGGGCGCTGAGGAGCGGCGGCGCCGCCGGCTCGATTGTGGCAGGTTGCCTGGCCGGCTGACCGCTCCGAAGCCGCTCGGCAATGGCGTCCAGCGCCGCGCGAGCGTCCGCGCGTGCCGCACCGGTCTCGCCGGTTGGAATCAGCCGCGCGGCCCGACGCTCGGCATCGATGGCCATCGTCTCGGTCCGCGTCTTCAACGCGCCGACCACTCCGTCGATCTCCCTACGGCGCCTCACGCAGCCGTTCTTCGATCCGCTCGTCGAGTCGGCGGCGGAACGACTCCTCGCGGGCCTTCAATTCCTGCTCGCGCGCGGTGAGCTTCGCGGACGATTCGCCAAGTTGTTCGCGCTCACGCGCCACCAGACGCCGCTCGTGGTCGAGTGTCTGCATGTCGCGCTCGATCTTGGCCAGATGCTCGGCCAGCTGCGCTTCGCGCGCGGTTCTGTGCGCGCGCGCCTGCTCGATGATGGACGCCGGAAGCCCGAGCCGCGTGCCAATCTCGAGCGCGAGGCTGCTGCCTGGCGTGCCGTAGTTCAGGCGATACGTCGGCGCGAATGTCGCCGGGTCGAACCCGAATCCCGCGCGGCGTGACGCCTTCCGTGGTCGATGCGTACGACTTCAGCGCGTCGTAGTGGGTCGTGGCAATCACGCACGCGCCGCGCTTCCTGAAGTGGTCGATGACGCCATCGCGAGCGCGCCGCCCTCGACCGGGTCGGTTCCCGCGCCGGCTTCGTCGAGAAGGACCAGCGCCGGCAGCGCGAGCGCTTTCTCCATCGCGACCACGTTGGCGATGTGTCCGGAGAACGTGCTCAGGCTCTCGGCAATCGACTGTTCATCGCCGATGTCGGCAAACACGGAATTGAAGACCGTGATCTGCGTTCCGCCGGCGGCCGGAATCAGGAGACCCGCCTGCGCCATCAACGACAGCAGGCCGGCGGTCTTGAGCGCGACGGTCTTGCCGCCGGTGTTCGGACCCGTGATCACCAGGACACGGACCGGCGGAATCAGCAGCACGTCCACCGGGACCGGACCGGTATCGTCCGGCTTTACCCGGTCGGCGTCGAGATGTCGGCGGAGCGCCGGGGATCAGAAGCGGATGCCGGGCCGCCCTGCAGCTCCAGACGGCCGTCCGATGCGAGAGTCGGCTGAACGCCGTCCACCGTGATCGAGAAGCGCGCCGCGCGCCTGCAGGACGTCGATGGCCGGTCGCGCCATTGACGGTGTGCAGAAGGTCGCCGGCACGCTGACGGAATCGATCGCTGAGCGCCAGCAGGATGCGATGGATTTCCTCCTTCTCCTGCTGCTCGAGCGCGACGATGTCGTTGTTGATCTCGACGGTGCTCAGCGGCTCGAGGAAGAGGCTGGCGCCGCTGCCCGAGCTGCCGTGCACGATTCCCGGAATGGCGGTGCGATGTTCGGCGCGAACCACGAGCACGTAGCGCCCGTTGCGGTCCGTCACGATCTGCTGCTGGAGATACTTCGCCGTGTCCTTGCCGCGGAGGTACGATTCCAGCGTTCCGCGCAGCCGCGTCCTCTGCTTCCGCAGCCGCTCCCGGATCGCCTTCAGCGTCGGGCTCGCATCGTCGACGACTTCGCCGGCCTGGTCGATCTTCCGGCGGATGTCGGCCGTCTCCGTGCTCGAAGGAGGCGGTCGAATCGGCAATCGCTCGCAGGATCGGAAACGCGCTCCGCGCGCGCCGGATCGTGGCGCAGCGTGCTGTCGACCGATGCCAGGAACGAGGCGAGCGCCCTCAGCTGCACCGGCTCCAGCGCACGGCCTTCGACGGCCAGCGAGTCCAGTGACGATCTCGAGATCGTCGGGCGCCTGCAGGCCGATGTGGTTTTCGGCCAGGAACTGCACGGTTTCCGACGTGGCCGCGAGCGCTGCGCGGACGTCCTCGACGCTCGTCAGCGGCTCGAGCCGGGCGAGCTTCGCGCGTCCGGGCGGCGTCTGCGCGAAACGGCAGACCGCTTCGACAATCCGATCGAATTCAAGGGCCCTCAGGGCGCCTGGATGCATGGAGCTATGAGAGGTCGGTGAGCGTCAGGCTCGACGGGGCAATCCTTAACTATAGCTCACGGCCGCCGAACGTTAACAACTGCCGCGAAAATATGCGGCCGCAATCCGGCGGCTGTCAAGCTGTCCGGGACTGAGCGCGATCACGGCAAGTGATTGATGGAGCTGGCGATTGCGGCCGCGCCGAAGCCGTTGTCGATGTTGACGACCGACACGCCGCTGGCGCAGCTGTTGAGCATGCGCGAGGAGCGCCGTGACCCCGCCGAAGCTCGCGCCGTACCCGACGCTCGTGGGCACGGCGATGACCGGCACATCCACCAGGCCGCCGACGACGCTCGGCAGCGCGCCCTCCATGCCGGCGACGACGATGACCACGCGGGCCGTCGTCAGGCGGTCGTGCTCGGCCAGCAGCCGATGGAGTCCGGCGACGCCGACGTCGTAAGCCGGTCGACCGTAGTTGCCCATGAATTCGGCGCGACACGGCGGCTTCTTCGGCAACCGGCAGGTCCGCCGTGCCGGCGGCGGCGATGACGATCGTGCCCGCGCCCGCGGCGGCATCTCGCCGCGGCGCGCGTAATGGTTCGGGCCAGATCGTGGAAATTTGCGTCGGGCAATCGCTCGCGACCGCCTTCGAAGGCGTGTCGAGTCCGTGCGGGTGACGAGCAGGCTTTGGCCTGCGGCGACGATGCGTTCGGCGATGGCGGCGATCTGGCCGGGCGTCTTTCCAGGCCCAAAGATGACCTCCGGGAAACCCTGGCGGAGGCTGCGGTGGTGATCGACGCGGGCGAAGCCCAGATCCTCGAAAGGGGCCTGGCGCAGAAATTGAAGAAGGCGGTCGTGGGCTGCCTCAGGCGTGAGGCGCCCGGCCTGGACGTCGTGCAGGAGGGTCGCGGAGCTCGCAGACGGTTCATCGACCGCGAAAGCTGGCACGTTCGTTGACTTCGACTTCCAGCCGAGCATTAATATGAACGGTTGTGCTGCGTGACGGATTCATCTCTCTTATGACGCTGCCTGAGACGCTGATCCTCGTCGTTTACTTCTTCGTGCTCAGCATCCTGGCCATCTACGGCTGGCACCGCTATTACCTTGTGTATCTTTACATGAAAAACAAGGGGAACGTGCCGCCAGCCGCTGCCGCCGCTGACGGTGCTTGCCGCCGGTCACGGTCCAGCTGCCGATCTTCAACGAGATGTACGTCGCCGACCGGCTGATCGATGCGGTCTGCGAGATGGACTATCCGCGCGAACTGCTCGAAATCCAGGTCCTGGACGATTCGACCGACGAAACGACCGAGATCGCTGAGCTGGCGGTCCGCCGCCACGCTGCACGCGGCTTCAATATTCAATACATGCACCGTGTGGATCGGCGCGGCTACAAGGCGGGCGCCCTCGAAGCCGGGCTCGCAGAGGCGTCAGGCCGGTTCATCGCCATTTTCGACGCGGATTTCATTCCGCCCGCCGACTTCCTGCAAGCGGACGCTGCCGTACTTCGCGCGACGCGAAGGTCGGGATGGTCCAGGCCCGCTGGGGCCACATCAACCAGGACTACTCGCTGCTGACGAAGATTCAGTCCATCCTGCTCGACGCCCATTTCGTCATCGAGCACGGCGGCCGCAACCGCGCGGGATGCTTCTTCAATTTCAACGGCACGGCCGGCATCTGGCGGCGTGAGGCGATTGACGGCGCGGCGGCTGGCAGCACGACACGCTGACCGAGGATCTCGACCTGAGCTACCGCGCGCAGCTGAAGGGCTGGCGGTTCGTGTTCCTGCCGGACGTCGTGTCGCCGGCGGAAGTGCCGGTCGAGATGAACTCGTTCAAGTCGCAGCAGCACCGCTGGGCGAAGGGGTCCATTCAGACCTGCCTGAAGCTGTTGCCGCGGATTCTGCAGTCGGACCAGCCGGTTGGCGTCAAGGCGGAAGCCTTCTTCCACCTGTCCGCCAACTTCAACTACCTGTTGATGTCCGTGCTGTCGATCCTGATGTTTCCGTCCATGGTGGTGCGCTACAACATGGGCTGGACGGAGATGCTGCTCATCGACGTGCCGCTCTTCTTCGCCGCGACGATGTCGGTGGGCAACTTCTATGTCGTGTGCGCAGCGCGAGCTGTATCCGGATTGGCGACAGCGGCTGAAGTATCTGCCTTTCCTGATGTCGATTGGCATCGGCCTGTGCGTCAACAACACCCGCGCCGTTCTCGAGGCGATGTTCGGCAAGCAGAGCGAGTTCGCGCGCACGCCGAAGTACGGCATCGAACGCGACAGCGACGAGTGGGTCGGGAAGAAGTACCACCAGTCGGTCGGCGTGCAGCCGATCATCGAGCTGGCGCTCGGGCTGTATTTCACCGCGACGGTCTTCTACGCGCTGACGAATCAGATCTACGCCACTCTGCCGTTCCTGATGCTGTTCCAGATCGGCTTCCTCTACACCGGCCTGCTGTCGATCTTCCAGCAGTTCGCCGGCGAGCGACATGATGTCAGGCGCCGGAAATCGCGAAATAACGATCCTTGCCGTGGTTCGGAGCTCCAGTCGTTCGTCGCTCGACAGAGCGCTCCGACGGTCCCGGCTGAGATTCGCCGCGATTCGATCTGCGAGCGTCGAGCCACGAGCTACGAACCACGGCGCTCCCGTCAGTCCAGAGGCCGGGTCCCGACTTGATAGCATCGGTCATGTCCACTGACGTAAAGCCGAAAGGCGGACTCGAGGACGTCGTCGCGGCTTCCTCGGCCATCTGTTATCTGGACGGCGATCGCGGGGTGCTCGCGTACTACGGGTACGACATCCACGATCTGGCGCGCGGGGCGACGTTCGAGGAGGTCTGCTACCTGCTCTGGCACGGACGACTGCCGAACCGCGCCGAGCTGGGCGATCTGCAGTCGCAGCTCGCCGCCGCGCGGCCGCTCTCCGAGCCGGTCCTGCGGCTGATGCAGCAGCTGCCGGCGTCCGACGGCATGGACGCGCTGCGGACGCTGACGTCGGTGCTCGGTCACTACGATCCCGACGCCGCCGACAACTCGCCGCAGGCGAACTACCGGAAAGCCGTCCGGCTGACCGCGCAGCTGGCGAGCCTCGTCGCCACATACGGCCGGCTGCAGGCCGGCGGCGGACCCATCCAGCCGGATCCGGCGCTCGGCCACGCCGCGAACTTCCTCTACATGCTCACCGGGAACCGGCCGGCCGCGCTGGCGACGCGGGCGTTCGACATGGCGCTCGTCCTGCACGCCGACCACGAGCTGAACGCGTCGACGTTCGCCGCGCGAGTCGCCGCGGCCACGCTCACCGACATGCACTCGGCGATCGTCGCGGCGATCGGGACGCTGAAGGGCCCGCTGCACGGCGGCGCGAACGCTGACGTCATGCGGCTGCTGATCGAGATCGGCGAGGACGCGACGCCCGAGCGGGTCGACGAGGCCATCCGCGGCGAAACTGGCGCGGAAGGTGAAGATTCCGGGTTCGGCCACCGGGTGTACCGCACCGAGGATCCGCGCGCGACGCACCTGCGGCGCATGTCGAAGGAGCTCGGCGAGCGCGCCGGCAACACCCGGTGGTTCGAGATGTCGCAGCGGATCGAGAAGCTCGTCAACGGGCGAGAAGAAGCTGTACCCGAACGTCGACTTCTACTCGGCTTCGACCTACTACACGCTCGGCATTCCGATCGATCTCTTCACCCCGATCTTCGCGGTGAGCCGCATCTCCGGCTGGACGGCCCACTGCCTCGAGCAGTACGCGAACAACCGGCTGATCCGGCCGCGCACCGACTACATCGGCCCGCCGTATCCGCAGACGTTCCTGCCGTTGGATCAGCGCTACGACAGGCGCTGGGGCTCGGCGGGTCGAGCGCGATCACTGAGACGTCAGTCTCGTGCCGTGCGTCAATCGCTCGCCGCGCAACGGCGGATCGGCGGACGTGAGCCGATCTCCGCGTCCCTGGAACTCGTGCCCCGTGCCCGTCCCCTGGATCCGTTTCCACTGCCCCAACCACGGTATAATCGAAATTCCGTCTCACATGGATCCACGTAACATCCGCAACTTCTCCATCATCGCGCACATCGACCACGGCAAGTCGACGCTGGCCGACCGGTTCCTCGAGATGACGGGCGCGCTCCAGCCGCGCGAGATGGAGGCGCAGGTGCTCGACAGCATGGACCTCGAGCGCGAGCGCGGCATCACCATCAAGGCGCACGCGGTCCGCCTGACCTACACGGCCGACGATGGCCAGACGTACGTCCTGAACCTGATCGATACGCCCGGCCACGTGGATTTCTCCTACGAGGTCACGCGGTCGCTGGCCGCCTGCGAAGGCGCGCTGCTGCTCGTCGACGCGTCGCAGGGCGTGGAGGCGCAGACGCTGGCCAACGCCTACCTGGCGGTCGAGAACAACCTCGAAATCATCCCGGTCATCAACAAGATCGACCTGCCCGGCGCGCAGCCGGACGAGGCCAAGCGGCAGATCGAGGACATCATCGGTCTCGACGCCAGCCACGCCGATCCTGGCGAGCGCGAAGGAAGGCATCGGCGTCCACGAGATCCTCGAGGCGATCGTCAAGCGCCTGCCGCCGCCGGCGGGCGATCCCGACGCGCCGCTGAAGGCGCTGATCTTCGACTCGTGGTACGACGCCTATCGCGGCGTGATCATCCTGACGCGCGTGATCGACGGCGTGCATCCGGCCGGGCATGAAGATCCGGCTGATGGCGAAGGGGCAGGAGTACGAGGTCGAACAGGTCGGCGTGTTCTCGCCGAAGCCGGTGGCCGTCGACGAGCTGGGCGTCGGCGAGGTCGGGTTCGTCTTCGCCGGGATCAAGACCGTCGGCGACGCGCAGATCGGCGACACGATCACCGAGGCGGCGCGTCCGACCGCCGAGCCGTTCCCGGGCTTCAAGGTAAGCAAGCCGATGGTGTTCGCCGGGCTGTATCCGGTCGAAGGCAGCGAGTACCCGCGAGCTGCGCGACGCGCTGGAGAAGCTGCGGCTGAACGACGCGTCGTTTTTCTTCGAGCCGGAGACGTCGGCCGCGCTCGGGTTCGGGTTCCGCTGCGGGTTCCTCGGCCTGCTGCACATGGAGATCGTCCAGGAGCGGCTCGAACGCGAGTTCGACATGGACCTGATCACGACCGCGCCGGGCGTGCTGTACCGCGTGACGACGACCGACGGCGAGGTGCAGGAGATCGACAGCCCGGCGAAGCTGCCCGGATCCCGGCCGGATCGAGAAGATCGAGGAGCCGATCATCACGGCGATGATCCTGACGCCGTCCGAGCACGTCGGCGCGATCCTGAAGCTGTGCCAGGAGAAGCGCGGCGTGCAGAAGGGGATCGAGTACCTGGCGTCGGACCGCGTGCTCATCACCTACGAGCTGCCGCTCAACGAGGTCGTGCTCGACTTCTACGATCGGCTGAAGACGCTCTCGCGCGGCTACGCCTCGCTCGACTACCACGTGACCGGCTACTGGGAGTCGCCGCTGGTCAAGCTCGACATCCTGGTCAACGGCGAGCCGGTCGACGCGCTGTCGATCATCGTGCACCGCGACACGGCGTACCAGCGCGGCCGGGCGCTCGCGTCGAAGATGCGCGAGCTGATCCCGCGCCAGATGTTCGAGGTCGCGATCCAGGCCGCGATCGGCAGCCGCATCATCGCGCGCGAGACGGTCAAGGCGCTGCGCAAGAACGTGCTGGCGAAGTGCTACGGCGGCGACATCTCGCGCAAGCGCAAGCTGCTCGAGAAGCAGAAGGAAGGCAAGAAGCGCATGAAGCGCGTCGGCCGCGTCGAGATCCCGCAGGAAGCGTTCCTGGCCGTGCTCAAGGTCGGGACGGAGTAGCGGCCGCCAGCGGCCGCGGCGATGCCACCAGGCTGCGCAGAGCACTTCCAGAAGATCCACCGTCCGCGAGTACTTCGAGTCGATCGTCATCGCCGTGATCCTCGCGCTGTTCGTCCGCACGTGGGTCGGTGCAGGCCTTCAAGATTCCGACCGGCTCGATGGAGAACAACCTGCTGATCGGCGATCACCTGCTGGTCAACAAGTTCGTGTTCGCGCCGACGGCCACCGCGCTCGAGCGCGCGCTGCTGCCCGTCCGCGACATCCGCCGCGGCGACGTCATCGTCTTCAAGTACCCGAACGAGCCCGAGCGCGACTTCATCAAGCGCGTGATCGGTCTGCCGGGCGAGACGCTGGAGCTGCGCAACAAGAAGGTCTACATCAACGGCCAGCCGCTCGACGAGCCGTACGTGCATTTCCTCGAGCCGGCACCGAGCGGCGCAGGAAGTGACGTCGTTCGACGTGCGCGAGCGGTACGGCCCGGTTCAGGTGCCGCGCGGCCAGTATTTCGTGATGGGCGACAACCGGGACAACTCCCAGGACAGCCGCTACTGGGGATTCCTGCCCGAGCACTACGTCAAGGGCAGGGCGCTGATGATCTACTGGTCGTACGAGTCAGGCAGCGACGATTATGTCGACGATGGCCTGGGCGCGACGATCAAGCGGATGTTCTCGGTCGTGACGCACTTCTTCACCCGCACGCGCTGGGAGCGGCTCTTCAAGCAGATCCATTAATCCGTGGTCCCTGAATCGTGGGCCGTGTCTTGCTGGAGGTTCGTCTTGCTCCGTGCAAGCAGGTTCTCGGTCTCCTCGCGTACGTCATCGACATACGCCTGATCTTTCACGCTTCCCAGGTTGATCTCGACGTTGTACTTCGCGCCGCGCAGGCCGGCCATCAGCAGTTCGAGCGCGACACGCACGTCGCTAGAGGCGTTTTGATTGCCGTAGCTGGCGACGACGGCGGCTAGATCGATGGCGCTGACGCACGCGCGCATGACGTCGAGCGGTGTCTCGGTCGCCCGCGAAGCGCCCGCTGGATACGCGTCGTTCGCTCCTCTTTTTCCTCCGCGGTCCCCTTGGGCATTCGATACGCACTGACGACAAGGTCATACGCGTCGCTGTCGTAGTTGATCAGCAGCCGCAGACGTTCGCAGAGCTCGGTGCAGTTCTCTCCAGCGTCACGGAGTTTCGCGATGTCCTCGTCGGTCGCCGCGCGAGGCTTCGGAAGTCCGGCAACCATCGCGAGCAGCGCCGCGCCTACGGCACCAGCCAGCGCTGACGCCGATCCGCCTCCCGGCGTCGGGTCGGAGGAGCGGAACGCGGCAAGGAGATCGGTGAACGTGCGGTCGGTAAGCTTCATGGTTTGGGAGCTCGGAGTCGGTACCTAGGAGTTGTCATCCTCGAGCGTTTCCCTCGTTATGGATGCCCCCGCGGACGACGCGGCCACGCTTCATCACGGCGGCAATCGCGTCGGCGCCGACGCGAATCAGGTTGACGAGGTCGCCGTTGACGAACACGGCATCGGCCAGTTTGCCAGGCTCGAGGCTGCCGGCCTCGGCAGACCGGTCCAGCGACCACGCCGCGTTGATGGTCGCGGCCGTCAGCGTTTCCTCGAACGTCATGTTCATGCCGAACGCCGCCAGCGACATCGCAAATGGCATTGATGGTGAGAAACCACCGCCCGGATTGACGTCGGTGGCCAACGCAACAGGAACACCTGCCTCGATGAGCGCTCGCGCTGGGGCGAAACGCCCAAGCTTCAAGTAGAAGGCCGCGCATGGGAGCAGCGTGGCGGTGACCTGCGCGGCGGCGAGTGCGGCAATGCCTGCCGAATCGACGTGCACCAGATGATCCGCCGATCGCGCGCCAACCTGCGCGGCGACCTGAGAGCCCCCGCTGGCGCCGAGCTCGTCGGCGTGTATCCGCGGCTTCAATCCGGCGCGAACCCCTGCCTCCAGAATTCGTGTCGATTCCCCAGGCGTGAACACGCCGGTCTCGCAGAAGACGTCACACCACTGGGCGAGACCGCGTGACGCCACTTCCGGGATCATTCGATCGACGACGAGTGCGACGTACGTCGTCTCGATTGGATCGGTACTCGACCGGGATCTCGTGCGCCCCCATGAAGGTCGTGACGATGTCGATCGGGCTGTCGTGCGACAACTGCTGGATGGCAGCCAGCATCTTCAGCTCGGATTCCAGATCGAGGCCGTAACCGCTTTTCACCTCGCAGGTCGTCGTACCGCACGCCAGCATCTCGTCGAGCCGCGGACGCGATTGCGCGACGAGTTCGTGCTCGCTTGCCGCTCGCGTCGCGCGTACGGTCGACACGATGCCGCCGCCAGCCGCGGCGATCTGTGCGTAAGTCGCGCCGGCCAGGCGCTGGCGCAGCTCCGCGCGGCGATCGCCGGCAAAGACGGCATGCGTATGCGGATCGACGAACCCTGGAACCGCGGACAGGTGCGGCGCGTCGTGCACGACCGTTGCGGGAGCGATGGTCACGGCTCTTTCGAGGTCGGTGGTCCTGCCTGCGAACACAATCCGTTCGTCGATGATAGCGAGTGCCCCGTCTTCGACGATCTCCACGCTCCCCTGTGCGGCACCGCGTCGCGGCGCCGGACCGGCGCAGGTCGCGAGCTGGCCGAGATGCAGGACTACGGTCTCGGCGGTCGGCAGATTTTCCGGACGGGTCACGCTGGCAGTATATCGGACAGTGTCTCGGCGAGCTGTGCGGCGGTCATGCCGGACACGGTGATGCGCTTGTCGCGCGACAGCTGACCTGAAACGATGGCGATATCGCGTTTGGGTCGGTCGAGAAGGTCGGCGAGAAAAGCAATCAGTGCCGCGTTGGCCGCGCCGTCGACCGGCGGCGCCACAAGACGAACGACGAGAGAGCCTTCGCGCGTCCCCGCGATCGCCGTCTTCCGGGCGCGCGGGATCACGCGCACGGCGAACGCGACCCCGACGGATGACGACGTGATGTGGACCTCTGGTTTCACCGGGATCTACGCTATCACTGCCGCCAGCGGTGTTGTAGGATTGCCGTCATGCCTGTCAGGCAAGCGGCGATAGCCGTCTGCATCCTGGTATCCGCCGTCGCCTGCCGTGACGCCCATCGCATCAACCGGGAAACGACGAGGCCCACCTACGATTCAAAAACCGGCCGCCTCACGGAACTGACCTACGACTCGAACGTGGACGGGCGCATCGATACCTGGATTGACATGGACGGCGCCAGGCCGCTCCGCGCACGCATCGATGCCAATCAGGATGGCCGCGTCGATCGCTGGGAGGAGTACAACGGGGCGGGCCGGCTGGTCAAAGTGGGGTATTCCCAGCAGGACGATGGGCAGCCGGATGCCTGGGCGTATCCTGCGGTGAACGGCCGCGTCGAGCGCATCGAGATGTTCCGGTCCGGCGATCGCAGCCGGATGGATCGCCGTGAGGTCTACGATCCCTCGCTGGCTGACGTGCTGAACGCGCTGCTCCGGGTGGAGGAAGACACCAACGGCGACGGCCGGATCGACAAGTGGGAAACGTTCGAGGCAGGAGCGCTGAAGACAGCGGCGTGGGACGAGAACGGCGATGGCGTTGCCGATCGCCGGTTCACCTATCGAGGGTCCATTCCGACGCTGCTCGAAACCGACCCCGACTCTTCCGGCCGCTTCATGCGGGTGATCGAGTTACGGTAACCGCCCGGTGCTTTTTCTGTTATCCGCGATCATCGGCAGTTCGAGCCTCAGGCCACGTCGACGAAGGCGCCGACTGCTGCGCATCCGATTGACGCGGTCGATGGAGCAGCACCTTCTCGTCTGAACGGTCCTGTTCTCTGATGAACTCGAGGGCGCGGTACAGAGCCTGTATCGAGCTCTCGAGCGATCCCTCGACGTCGCGGCGGCGGAGGCGCATCTCGGTGATGTCCCGTTCGATCTCGTCGAGCCGTCCCTGCGCCTTCTGCATCAGCAGATCGGCGCGCCCTTGCGCCTCGCGCAGGATCAGCTTCGCTTCGCTTTGCGCCGCTTCCTTGATCTCGTCGGCGAGCCGCTGCGCGGTCAGCAGCGTGTTGCGCAGGTTGCGCTTCGCGGTCGCGGTGCTCCGCGAGCAGCGCGTCACCGCGCTGAAGGTCCTGACGCAGCCGATCGATTTCCCGGAGCGCATGCTCGTAGTCGTCGGCCGCTTCGGTCAGGAACGCCACGACCTCTGTCTTGTCGAAACCACGCACCGACGTCTTGAAGCGCTGCTGGCGGAGATCCAGCGGCGCCACGCGCATGAGCCGCTCCGCCGGCGGCGAACCGACGTCGCGGCGACGTGGCCGGAGGTGTGCTGGATCGATCGCTCATCAGGTCCTCACTTCTCGTTTTCCGAAAATGGCCGTGCCGACGCGGACCAGGGTCGCCCCTTCTTCGATCGCGGCCTCGAAATCGTGGCTCATGCCCATCGACAGGTGCCGGAGCGACGCAGGCGGCACGCCGCTGTCGATCACGACCGATCGCGCAACTCGCGCAGCCGAACGAACCAGGGGCGCGTCTGCTCCTGGTCATCGTTCCACGGCGGCATGAGCATCAGCCCTGCCAGCGGACGCCCGTCGCTGGCCGAGCGCCGCCGCGCACAATGCTCGGCGTCCCGTCCGGCGGCGCCGAACTTGGTCGCCTCACCCGCGAGATCGACCTGGATGAGCACGTCCGGGACGCCGCTCGGCTTCGTCCGCCGCGCGCGTCCAGACGCTGCAGCAGGTCGACCGAGTCCACCGAGTGAATGCAGGCAAACGCGACCGGCGGCCTTCTTCGCCTTGTTCGACTGCAGATGGCCGATGAGATGCCACCTGTATCTCGGAATATCGGCCGTTTCGGCGATTTTCTGCAGGGCTTCCTGCACCTTGTTCTCGCCGAAATCGCGCTGCCCGGCCGCCCAGGCGGCCCGAACGTGTCGGCGCCGAACGTCTTCGAAACGGCGAGCAGCGTGACGTCGTCGGGGTCGCGTCCGGCGCGGCGCGGCGGCCGCGGCGATCCGGGCCCGGACGACCGCGAGGTTGCTGCGATGCGATGGCGGCAGCGTAAAGCGCGGTACTTACTTGTACTTCTTGATGGATGCGAGGATGCCCTTCGCCTGTTCGGCGTACTGGCCGGTCGGCGCGAGCTTCAGGTATTTCTCGAAGTCGCTTCGCCGCCTCCGGCAGCTTGCCTTCGTTGACCGTGGCCATGCCGAGCCAGTAGTGCGCGTCGGCGAGCTTCGGATCGAGCTTCACCGCCTGCTCGAACTGCTTCTTGGCCTCGGGAATCTTGCCGGCGTTCCAGAGGATGACGCCCTGGTTGAACACCGCTGCCGCGTTGGCGCCGCCACCGCCGGCTGCGCCGCGCACGCGCCGCCGAGCTTCTGCGCCTGCGCGCTGGCCTCGGCCGCCTGATCGAACTTCTTCTGCGCGTTGTAGACGGTGGCCAGCCCGTTGTACGCCTCGGCGGAGTTCGGCTTGACCTCGATCGCCTTCTTGAAGGCCGCTTCGGCCTTGTCGTAGTCCTTCTTCCGCGTGTAGATCGTGCCGATGTTGTTGTAGCACTCGACGCACTTCGGCACCGTCGGCGAGGACCTCGTTGAACTTCGCGATCGCCTCGTCGTATCTTGCCGTCGTTGCTGAGCGTGACGCCCTCGTCGAACGCGGCCTTGATCGCGGCCACCTTCGCTTCGGCCTTCTTCGCGGTCCTCCTGCGGACAGTCGCCCGCGCCATGCCCGGCTTGAGCGTGAAGTTCACCTCCGTCATGTCGAGGCGGACCCGCTGGTCGTGAACGTCTGGCTCAGCCCGTCCTTCGTCGGCGGTGATCTTGTACTTGCCGGGCTGCAGGCCGATCTGGACGAACTCCCCGTTCTTGTTGGTCTTCGATCTTGAACTTCCGGTCATGCCTGTCGGTCGTGCTCGATCGTGATGGTCGCCCCCTCGATCGGCTTGTTCTTGGCGTCGACGACCTTGCCCTTCACCTGCCCGGTCTGGGCGAGCGCCGGCGACGCGCAACGCGGCAAGGCCGAGCACCACCGCGCAGATCGCAAGCGACCGGCGGCTGAAGCGTGCGCCCATCATGCGAACCTCCGTCAACAGCTCCGATGCTGGAGTAGTCCGATGCTACGCTCAGTTTACACGAACGTCGCGAGGCTCAGCGCCACGGCGCCGTGCAGCGACGTTGGTGATGAGGTACTCGCGGACGGCGCCGCGGCCGGAGCCCGCGAGTTGATGGCGCGCCGCGCCGGGACCGTTGTGCGCCCTGAGCCCGGCCGATCGCGCCTCGGCGCTGTGCTGCGTAGAGCGCGCGGATCTCGGGCGCGACCGAATTGCTGAGCAGCACATGAGCGCCCCGCGCGCGGCCAGCTTCGATCACGGCCCGCTGCAGCCGTCCTGCTGCTCGGCGTCCGAATCCGCCGGCGGTGTAGGACGTGAAGTGCGCCGTCCGGCTGAGCGGCGCGTAGGCGGATCGAGATAGACGAAATCTCCCGCGCCGGCGTCCGCGAGCGCCGCCTCGAACGGCGCGACACGTCGAGCGTGACGCCCGGCCGGCGCAAGCGCCGCTCGACAGCCGCGCAGGTTATCCGCGTCGCAGATTCGTGGCGATGGCGTAGCGGCCCGGCCGGCACGTTGAACTCGCCGCGCGAGTTCACGCCGGAACAGCCCGTTGTAGCCGGTTCGGTTCAGGTAGATCAGCATCGCCGCCAGCGCCGGCGTGTAGCGACCGCCGCGGGATTCGCCGCGCATGGATCCTCGCGCGCGCCGGGTTGAAGCCGCTCGTCGCGGACCTCGTAGAAATGCTCCGCGCCCGCCGGCTCGGTGGCCCGCCTCGAGCTCGCGCAGCGCCGCGATCACCTCCTCCACGGCGTCGCGCACCATCCGGTAGCAGCCGATGACGTCGGCATTGATGTCCGACAGCCGCACCTCGCGTCCGTCGAGCAGGCCGCGGTTGTGCAGTCGAGGAACACGGCGCCGCTGCCGAGAAACGGCTCGACGTAGCGGTCGAAGCGCGGCGGATAGAAGGGCCGCAGCGCCGGGCAGCAGCTGCCGCTTGCCGCCGGCCCACTTCAGGATCGGCCGGACGCACGTGCGCCGCGTCGGGCGCTGACCGGCACGTCGCATCGGCAGGCTCGAAGAAGCGCGTCGATGTCTTCGAGGTCGTGCGTGACCGGCGCCGGCGGCAGCGACGCCAGGAACCGCCGTCCGTAGCCCATCGTCCGCAGCCGCGGATCGAGGACGGCGAGCACGCCGCGATCCTGCCGATGCCGCAGCAGCCGGCCGAGCCCCTGCTTCAGCGCCAGGATGGCGAGCGGCATCTGGTATTCGCCGAACGCCGATCCGCCCGCGCGCCGTGATCGCCTCGATGCGCGCGGCCGTGATCGGATCGCCGGGCGAGGCGAACGGCAGCTTGTCGATGATCACGCAGCTCAGCGCCTCGCCGACGACGTCGACGCCCTGCCAGAAGCTGGACGTCGCGAGCAGCACGGCGTTGCGGCGTGGCCTTGAAGTCGCGCAGCAGCGCCGACCGCGGCGCGCGTGCCCTGCACGAGGATCGGATACTCGAGCTCGGCCGACGCGATGCGGTGGACCTCGCGCAGGTTGGCGTAGCTGGTGAACAGCACGAAGGCGCGCCCGTGCGTCCGCTTGAGGATCTCGACGACCTCGCGCGCCGCCGCGCCGACGAACTGCGGCGAGCGCGGGTCGGGCATGCTTCTGCGGCAGATAGAGGATCGCCTGGCGCGCGTAGTCGAACTCCGAGTCCAGCCGCATCTCGCTGCGCCGTCGCGATGCCGAGGCGGCCGCGGACGTAGTCGAACGAGCCGTCGACGGTCAGCGTCGCCGACGTCAGGACGGTCGCCGTGCATGCGATCGAGCAGCAGCTCGCGGACGATCGCGGAGACGTCGATCGGCGACGGCGCGCAGGAACACGCCGCGGCCGCGCGATTTCGAGGTAGTAGACGAACCCGGGATCGTCGGCGCGCAGCAGGAACCGGACTCGTCGCGCAGCTCCGCGGCGCGGCGGCCGAGCGCCAGCACGTCCTCCGGCAGGTCCTTGCGTCAGCGCGACGTCCGCTTCGAGCGCCTCCAGCGCGCGCGACCAGCGCCGCGCCGTCGTCGGCGAGCCGCTCGACGATCTGCGCGGTGCGGACGCGGACTGCGGCTCTCCGGCGCCGTCGCGCCCGGCAGCTCGTAGCGCAGCATCTGCAGCGCGCCGAAGAACAGCGCGCGCGGCATCGTCGCGAATCGCGCTCGACGTCGTCGCGCAGCGCGTCGGCGCGTTCGCGGTCCGGCACCAGCTTCGCGCCGACCGCGCGGTCGACGTCGCGCGCGAAGTCGTCGAAGCGGTAGTTGCTGACCGAGATGCCGAAGTACTGCGTCGCCACGTCCTCGAGCTGGTGCGCCTCGTCGACGATGGCGTAGCGGCAGATCGGGAATGACCTCGCCGAACGCGCTCTGCCGGACGGCCGCGTCGGCGCAGAGCAGGTGGTGATTGACGATCACGACGTCGGACTTCGGCGGCGCGCTGCCGCATCCGGGTGACGAAGCAGTCGCTGGTAGCGCGGGCAGTCGGCGCCGATGCAGTTCTCGCTCGTCGCGGCGATGTCGGTCCAGAACGGCAGGTCTTCGGGCAGGTCCTCGATCTCGGCGCGGTCGCCGGTCTCGGTGTGCCGCGACCACTCGTCGATCACGTCGAACGTAGATGCGCTGTCGCTCGCGCGACCGGATCAGCCGGCGCTGTCCTCGCAAGCGCGTCGAAGCGGTGCAGGCAGAGGTAGTTGCCGCGCCCCTTCATGTAGGTCGCGGTGAACGGCACGCCGAGCGACTCGCGCAGGACCGGCAGATCCTTGAAGTAGATCTGCTCCTGCAGGTTCTTGGTGCCGGTGGAGACGAGCACGCGCTGCCGGCTGAGGATGGCCGGGACAGGTAGGCGAGCGTCTTGCCGGTGCCGGTGCCGGCTTCGGCGAGCAGCACGCCGCCGTCGGCGAAGACGTCCGCGACGGCGGCGGCCATCTCGAGCTGCGCCGGCCGCGCCTCGAAGCCGGCGAGCGCGCGCGCGAGCGGGCCGCCGGGCGCGAACGCGGCGCGCGACGGCGCGCGCTCAGCTCCTGCGCGTTCGGGATACAGCGGGAACTTCCGGCACAGGGCCTCGACTTCCGCCTTCACCGCCGCGAGCGCGGCGTCGTCGTCCGGCGACGCGAGCGCGCGCGCGATCAGCTCGCGCGATGACGTCCATCTCCGGCTCGCGCATGCCGCGGCTGGTGATCGCCGGCGTGCCGATGCGGATGCCGCTCGCCACCATCGGCGGGTTCTGATCGAACGGGATCGCGTTCTTGTTGACCGTGATGCCCGCCTTGCCGAGCGCCGCCTCGGCGACCTTGCCGGTGAGCCCCTTCGAGAAGACGTCGACCAGCATCAGGTGGTTGTCGGTGCCGCCGCTGACCAGCCGGAAGCCGGCCGACAGACAGGCCGCCGCGAGCCGCTGCGCGTTGGCGACAATCTGCCGCTGGTAGTCGGCGAACCCCGGCTCCAGCGCTTCCTTGAAGCACACCGCCTTGGCCGCGATGATGTGCATCAGCGGCCCGCCCTGGACGCCCGGGAAGACGGTGCGGTCGAGGTCCTTCGCGTACTGCGCGCGGCACAGGATCAGGCCGCCGCGCGGGCCGCGCAGCGTCTTGTGCGTCGTGGTCGTGACGAAGTCGCGAGTGCGGCACCGGGCTCGGATGCACCTTCGCGGCGACCAGGCCGGCGATGTGCGCCATGTCGGTGACGACCGGCGACGCCGACGTCCCGTGCCGACGCGTGCCGATCCGCTCGAAGTCGATGACGCGCGGGTAGGCGCTCGCGCCGACCATGATCATCTTCGGCTTGTGCTCGTGCGCCAGGCGCTCGAGCTCCTCGTAGTCGATCCGCTCGTCGTCCTTGCGCACGCCGTAGGGGACGATCGTGTAGAGCTTGCCGGAGAAGTTGAGCGGGTGGCCGTGCGTGAGGTGGCCGCCGTGCGCGAGGTTCATGCCGAGGACGGTGTCGCCCGGCTTCAGCAGCGTGAAGTACACCGCCATGTTGGCCTGCGCGCCCGAGTGCGGCTGCACGTTGGCGTGCTCGGCGCCGAACAGCTCCTTCGCGCGCGCGATCGCCAGCGACTCGGCGACGTCGACGAACTCGCAGCCGCCGTAGTAGCGCTTGCCCGGATAGCCTTCGGCGTACTTGTTCGTGAGCACCGAGCCGGCCGCTTCGAGCACCGCCTGGCTGACGAAGTTCTCCGAGGCGATCAGCTCGAGGCCGCTGTTCTGGCGGTGCAGCTCGTTGCCGATGGCGCGCGGCGATCTCGGGGTCGGTCGTCGGCGAGCGAGCGCCAGCGGGAGGGGGTTTCGGTCTGTAGTTGTTCAAGTCGGCGTCCTGCGTTGCGCTCAGCGTGCGGCGCTACGCGTCTGCCGCTCTCGTTCGATCGCTGCATCTGATCGACGCGGCGCTGGTGGCGGCCGCCCTCGAACGGCGGTGTCGAGCCAGAGCGTCGAGGATTTCGTCGGCGAGCCCGACGGCGACGATGCGGCCGCCGATCGCCAGGACGTTGGCGTCGTTGTGCTGCGCGCGACATGCGCGCGGTGTAGAGATCGTTGCAGAGCGCCGCGCGCACGCCGGGGACCTTGTTGGCGGCCATCTGCTCGCCCTGGCCGCTGCCGCCGATCGACGATGCCGCGGTCGGCGCGGCCGTCGGCGACCGCGCGGCCGACGTCGGCGCAGATGGCCGGGTAGTCGACCGGCGCCTCGCTGTGCGTGCCGCGGTCGTCGACCTCGTGTCCGAGGCGGCGTAGCGTGCCGACGAGGTGCTGCTTCAGCGCGAACCCCGCGTGGTCGGCGCCGATCGCGATGCGCATAGGGTGAGATTATAACGTGCGTCGTCCGTGCGACGTGCCGCGTCCGAGTCGTCCCGAGTCCTGCGTGCGACGCGCTCCCGGCATGTGCGCGAGATCCGCAGCACGTGCCGTGCGCGGCTGCACGAGCACGTGGCACGTACAGCGCACCCAGCACGTCGACGTCCGCACGGAGCACGTGGCACGTACAGACAATCCTGCCTACCGTCACCATCACCCCCCGCGGCGAGGAGCGCGTCCGCAGCGGCCATCCGTGGATCTACCGCAGCGACGTCTGCCAGGTCGAGCGCCGCGGCCGGCGATACCGTGCGGGTGACCGGCCGCGCGGGCGGCCGCTCGGCTACGCGCTGTACAGCGACGATCTGAGATCGCCCTGCGCATGCTGCACGCACGGACGCGGAGCCACCGACCGCGACGATCTGGCGCGCGCGGCTCGACGGCGGCGGTCGGCTTCCGGGGTCGCTGGGCATCGACGCGACGGCCTACCGGCTGGTCCACGGCGAAGCGGACGCTTGCCGTCGCTGGTCGTCGATCGCTACGGCGACTACCTGGTCGCTCCAGGCGCTGTCGCAGGGGACCGATCGGCTGCTGCCGGAGATCACCGGCTGCTGGTCGACGCTGGTGGAGCCGCCGGGCATCCTCGCGCGCAACGATCCGCGCGTGCGGCTGCTCGAAGGGCTCGAGCAGCGGTCGAGGTGCTGCACGGCGACGGTGCCCGAGACGATCGAGGTCCGCGAAGGGCGGTCATTACACGTCGATCCGTACCGCGGCAGAAGACCGGGCTGTTCCTCGACCAGCGCGAGAACCGGAGTCGCGGCGGCGCGGTACGCGCGCGGCCGGCTGCTGGACGCGTTCAGCTACAACGGCGGGTTCGCGCTGGCGCTGGCGCCGCGTGCGACGAGGTGCTGGCGGTCGACATCTCGGAGGACGCGGTCGCGCGCATCCGCGCGAACGCGGCGCGCAACGGCCTGGCCAACGTCGAGGCGCGCGCGATGAACGTGTTCGACGAGCTGCGCGAGCTGGAACGGCGCGGCGAGCAGTTCGACACGATCGTGCTCGACCCGCCGGCGTTCGCGAAGAACAAGGCGGCGGTGCGCAAGGCGCTGTCCGGCTACAAGGAGATCAACCTGCGGGCGCTGAAGCTGCTGACGCCGGGCGGGTATCCTGGTGACCTGCAGCTGCTCCTACAACGTCAGCGAAGGCGGACTTCGCGGACGTGCTCGCGTCCGCGGCCGTCGACGCGCACGCCGACGTCGTGGTCGTCGAGAAGCGGATGCAGGGGCGGGATCATCCGGTGCTGATCACGGTCCCCGAGACCTACTACCTGAAGTGCTTCATCCTGCGGAAGCTGTCGAAGACAAAAGCTCGAATAGCCCGGTCAGCTATTCTTGTCGCAGACCGCGTTCGGCTCGACGCGCAGCGCCCGTCGCGCCGGCGGGCGCGCAGCAAGCACCGCGACGAGCGTCAGGATGATCGGCACCACCAGATACGTCGTCGGATCCGATGACGTGACCCCGTAGAGCAGCGAGTCCAGCGCCTGCGTCGCGACGACGGCGCCGAGCAAGCCGCAGGCGATGCCGACGAACATCACCGTCAGCCCTTCGCTCATCACGAGATGGACGATGTGCCAGGGGCGCGCGCCGAGCGCGAGGCGAACGCCAATCTCGCGTGTCCGCCTGGCGACGGCGTATGCAATCACGCCGTAGACGCCGATCGTCGCCAGCAGGAGCGCCATGCCGGCGCAGGCGCGACCAGCGTGGCGGTGAGCCCGCTGTCGGCTGCGGCCTCCGCCAGGTGCGACGCCAGCGTGATCTGCGGAAGACCGGCACGTTCCGGTTGACGCTCAGGAGCTCGCGCCGGACCGGTTCGATCGGGCCGACGGTTCCGCGCCGGTCCGGGCGACGAGCGTCATCCGCGGTAGATAGCTCTGCGACAGCGGGTAGTAGACCATCGGGGTGGGCGCGCTCTGCACGGTGATGCCGACGGTCGTGGCACGACGCCGACAATCTCCATCACCAGGCCGACGGAGTCGGTGATCCGCCTGCCGACAGCGTCGCCGCCGTAATAGTGCTTCGCGAGCCGATCGTTGACCACCGCGACGGGTGCGCTGCCGGCGCGGTCGCGTGCGTGGAAGGTGCGTCCGCGGCAGCGGGATCTGCAGCGTCTCGAAGTACTCCGCCCGACGGCGTTGACGGCGGCCCGGTGTCCTCGCCGGGCCGGGGCTGATAACCGTCCATCGATTCAGCCCCCGCCGCGACGGTCGGCTGAGGGGCAGCGTACGCGTGAGGCTCGCCACATCGACGCCTGGCAGGGTTCGCACGCGTCGACGGACGCCTCGAAATACGCGGGGCCCTATTCTGCGGGTGAATTCGGCGTCCCGCCGCTCGACCGGGGCGACGACGCCGTCGCGCGCGCAGAACCCGGATCGGCCGCGAGCGCTCCCTAGGCTCTTCACCAGGAGCCCCCCCGCGATCAGCAGGACGACGTCGAGCGCGACCTGCGCGCGAGACCAGGATCCGCCGCACTGGGTGCCCGTCCCGCTCTCGGAGGAGCGACCCCCGCCCATCGAAGCGCGCCGCCGACGTCGGCGTGGCCGCCTGCAGCGCCGGCGCAAGACCGAACAGGATGCTCGCTGAGAGACGAGAGCCGATAGGCGAACAGCCGGGAGATCGGTCGACGCGAGTGTCGAGCGGCGCGCCTGTTCCGCCGGGAAGAACAGCGGCAGGAGGTCGGCGGTCCACAGCGCGCACAGCAGCCCACTCCGCGCCGGCCAGACCAAGCAGGGGGCTCTCGATCAGCATCTGGCGAATGACCCGTGCGGCCGGCGCCGAGCGCAAGGCGGATTGCCATCTCGCGGTCGCGCGCCGTCGCCCGGAGAGCAGCAGGTTGGCGATGTTGGCGGATGCGATCAGCAGCACGAGGCCGACCGCGCCCATCAGGATCGCGCCGCGCGACCTCACGGTACCGCGGAAGTCGGGATGCATGCGGTCTGCGGGAGAACGATCATCGGACGTGGCTGTGCGGGGCGGCGAGAGTTCCCTTGTTCGACTCCGGGTAATCCTCCGCGGGCCGCGCGGCCACAGCGAGACCTGACCTGCGGAGCGGGTGTCGCCCCGGGCGCAAGGCGGGCCCGACCGACACGAAACCGCTCCCCCGATCGGGTGGCCGAGGCGCGGGTGATCGGCGTCCACTCGACGACGGCGCGGCCGATATCGAGGCCGTTGAATGCGCGGGCGCGATACCGACGATCGTGAGGGGCGGCCGTGCACGTGACATTCGATCCGAGCACGCCGGGACTGCGCGAACGCGCGGCGCCAAATCGATGCGCGATGACCGCCACCGGCGGCGCACCAGGCTCGCCTCTCGGAAGAGATCAACCGTCCGGCGCCGGGCTTCAGCCCAAGCAGGTGAAGTACTCGCCGGTCACCGAGGAGATCCGGACACGTTCGACAGCGTCCCCGACTCGGACGACGCAGTCGCGCTCCCCTTTCGGCCGCCATCGCTGGAACGCGGTCGTTTCACTCGCACGACAGTAATCCGGATAGGACGAGTCGCCGTAGGGCCCGCTGCTGAAGTCGCTCGTGAAAATGCCGATGAGCGAGCCCGGGTCCGCGACGCCGGCGCCGGCCGAAGGAGCAGCGCGCTCACTAAGCTGAACACCGTCGCGTTGGCGCCGGTGCCGATCGCGATCGTGAGCACGTGATGGCCGTAAACTGGGCGCCTTCGCCAGCCCCCGGAGGGCGTAACGGACGTCTTGAAGCAGTCGATCACTGACTGGGTCCAAGCCGGCCACATGCCAAATTCTGCCAGAAATACGCCAATTCTGCGAATCGCGGCGGCCCTGCCCGTTTTCGCCACAGGTTGGCCGAATCAGGACACCCTCGAGTCGCCGGTCCCCCTGCTCAGTTGACAACAGTCCGATCGTAAGTTATTACTTACGGTAAGTAATGGCTTACTGAACAGGCACTTCAAGCTCTCGCTGACCCCACCCGCCGGCAGATTTTCGAGCGTCTGGAGTAAGGGTCCGACGTCGGCGGGATGCTTGCCGAGGCGCTGCCGATTAGCCGGCCAGCCGCTCCAACATTTGAAGGTTCTCAAAGACGCCGGGCTGGGTAAGTGTTGGAGCGGCGCGCCAGGCGTGCGCCGCATCTACGGCGTCCGAGATTCGTGGACTCGGCGAAGCCGCCAGGCCACCCTGCAGGTTCTCGGGACGGGACTGACGCGTCCCCCAACCACCAGGTCGAGACGGAAAACCAGACACCGATTGCTGATCGCAGGAACAAGCTCCGCTTCCTACTTCGAGCCGGTCCGCAAGTCGATTACGGTCAGCTGCTCTCCCGAGCGGCGTTTTCAATTTCACAGACGGCTTCTCCAGCCACGGGTGGTCCTGACTGACTCGCTCAGCCAGGCACGCGCGATCGTCGCCGTTCGCGGCCAGGTGTACCAGTCCCAGACGATGGCGAGCGCATCCGTGGCGGCCCGACCTCAATGGGTACCGCCGCTGAGGTTTGTGATGGCCTGGCACCCGGGCTGATGCTGGAACAGGCGCAGGAGGTCGAGTCCGCCACGCCGGTGCCCGATGGCACCAAGGTGGATTTCGAGCACCGCAAATGGGAGAAGCTCGGCGAGGGTGCGTCAGCCGCGGGCGTGGAGGAGCGACAACTAGGTTGGGAAACGGTGTTCGTCGTGGTTTTGCGCGCGCCTGCGGGTCCAGCTTGTGAGCGACTAACACGGAGGGGACGGGAGGACACGGGAACGAGCTTCAAACGGAGACACGGAGTAACGGAGACGATGATCCGGGTCGATTCGCGGGGAGCCGATGTCGCCGCGCAACGCGCGGCGAGCGAATGACCGACGCCCGGGAGGACCCAAGCCGTCCTGGGCCGTCTTTAGACGGCTTGGGTCCTCCGGGTGTCGGTCGATCGCCCGGCCCGGCCAACGGCCGGGCCGACATCGGCCGGAGAACCCGAGTCCCCAGTCAGCCCCGTTCGCCTCCGTTGTCTCCGTTTTTGAAGCTCGTTCCGTTCCCCCGTCCCCTCCGTCACCCTCACAGAGGAGAACGCTTGATATAGTTCTCCTATGGGTACTACCACCAGCCTCCCTCCGCTCCAGTCCTCGGATTTCACGTCAGCGTTTCCAACTCCCGCAAGGTCTACGTCGAGGATCGCGGCGTGCGCGTGCCAATGCGCGAGATTGCGCTCGCCGGCGGCGAGCCGCCGCTGCGCGTGTACGACACCAGCGGACCGCAGGGGCACGATGTTCGCGACGGACTGCCCGCACATGCGGCGCGAATGGATCCTGGCGCGCGGCGGAATCGAAGAGGACGACCAGTCGCTGCCGGTACGGACGGGCGCCGAGATCGGCCGATGCCTCCGGCGATGGCCAGCGCGGACGCAGACGCGCGCTGCGCGGCGACCGCGGGGTAACCCAGCTGCACTACGCCCGCCGGGGCGTCGTCACGCGCGAGATGGAGTTCATCGCCATCCGCGAAGGGTTCGATGCCGAATTCGTCCGCGCCGAGGTCGCGCGCGGCCGCGCGATCATCCCCGCGAACATCAACCACCCCGAGCTCGAGCCGATGATCATCGGCCGGAACTTCGCCGTGAAGATCAACGCGAACATCGGCAACTCCGCCGTCTCGTCGTCGATCGAGGAAGAAGTGGAAAAGCTGCGCTGGGCGACGCTGTGGGGCGCCGACACGGTGATGGATCTCTCGACCGGCGGGACATCCACGAGACCCGCGAGTGGATCCTCCGGAACTCGGCCGTGCCGATCGGCACCGTGCCGATCTATCAGGCCCTCGAGAAGGTCGGCGGCCGGCCGGAGGATCTGACCTGGGAGATCTATCGCGACACGCTCGTCGAGCAGGCGGAGCAGGGCGTCGATTACTTCACCGTCCACGCCGGCGTGCTCCTGCGCTACATCCCGATGACCGCCCGCCGCCTGACCGGCATCGTCTCGCGCGGCGGATCGATCATGGCCAAGTGGTGCCTGGCACATCACAAGGAGAACTTCACCTACACGCACTTCCGCGAGATCTGCGAGATCATGCGCGCCTACGACGTGTCGTTCTCGCTCGGCGACGGCCTGCGTCCCGGATCGATCGCCGATGCCAACGACGAAGCGCAGTTCGCCGAGCTGGAACACAGGGCGAGCTGACCCGCATCGCGTGGGAGTACGGCGTGCAGGTCATGAACGAAGGCCGGGCCACATGCCGATGCACCTGATTCGCGAGAACATGGAGAAGCAGCTGGAGTGGTGTCACGAAGCGCCGTTCTACACGCTCGGCCCGCTGACCACTGACATCGCTCCGGGCTACGACCACATCACGTCGGCGATCGGCGCCGCGCAGATCGGCTGGTACGGCACGGCGATGCTCTGCTACGTGACGCCGAAGGAGCATCTCGGGCTGCCCGATCGCAACGACGTGAAGGCCGGCGTGATCGCCTACAAGATCGCGGCGCACGCCGCCGATCTCGCGAAGGGCCATCCGCGCGCGCAGGCGTGGGACGATGCGCTGTCGAAGGCGCGATTCGAGTTCCGCTGGGAGGACCAGTTCAACCTGTCGCTGGATCCGGTGACGGCGCGCGCGTTCCACGACGCGACGCTTCCGGCCGACGGCGCGAAGGTGGCGCACTTCTGCTCGATGTGCGGGCCGAAATTCTGCTCGATGGAGCTGACCCAGCAGGTGCGCGACATACGCGACGGCGCGACGGCAGCGACAGCGGCGGGGATGGAGGAGAAATCGCGCGAGTTCCGCGAGAAGGGGAGCGCGATCTACCTGCGTCAGGCCGACGCTAGCGCTGAGCCCCGGCCAAACGGAGCGGGAACGATCTGAATGATCGTCTTGTATCGGGCCGGCTGCGCGCCGTATCTCGGGTTCAGGTAGCCGGCCGATCCGCCCCACGTGTAGTCCTTGACCGTGACGCCCGGAGGGAATGCCATCGTTTCCTCGCGGAAGCGGCCGACGTCGAACATGTGCACGGGCGGCTCTTCGTACACCACTTCGCCGCGCTGTTTCAGCACGTTCCGGTAGTAGGTCACGGTTTCGGCGTACGAGGTATTGGTGCCGAAAATGTAATAACGCTGTCCGCGTCCGGCGTCGTAGGACGCGATGAAGTCCGACGTCGGGTAGATCGGCATCCCGAGCGCCGCCTCGGTCGGCGCCGCGGCAGCGGCGCGGCTGTGCCGGACCTGTGGTGCCCGGTGCGGCGCGCGGCGCTGGCTTCTGGGGTTCACCCGGTTTCGGGAACGGCACCGGCGTTTGCGCGGACTTGCCGCACGCCGACGAAACCACGCGCGATCGCCAGGTTGGAATTTCTGCGCGGCATTTTTCATTATACGCGCGCCGACGGCGCGCAGGAACGCCCAGCGAAGCCGTGCCAAGCGAAAACCCGATCTCCTGAGCTGGTGCGGTCGCAGCAGCCCTGGCTCCTCGAAATCGGCGCGCTCGTCCGCCTCGAGTCTCCGAGCGACGACAAGGCGGCCGTGGACCGGTGCGGCGCCGAGCTCGCGGCGCGGCTCGGCGTCGGCGGCGCGAGTCGAGCGGTTCGCCCAGCGGACGCGCGGCGATCACCTGCGCGCCGAGTTCGGCGACGGCGCGCGCCAGGTCATGCTGCTCGGGCATTCGACACCGTCTGGCCGATCGGTCAGCTCGAGCGGATGCCGTTGCGCGAGGAGGAGGGCCGGCTCTACGGCCCTGGCGTCTTCGACATGAAGGCAGGCATCGCGGTGGCGATGCTGGCGGTACGCGCGGTTCTGAGATCGCTCGACGAACGCGCCGCGCATCGTCATGTTGTGGACGACCGACGAGGAAATCGGCAGCGGCACGTCGCGCGCGATCATCGAGGACGAAGCGCGGCGCAGCCAGGCGGTGCTCGTGCTCGAACCGTCGCTGCCGGGGGGCGCCGCCAAGACGAGCCGCAAGGGCTGCGGCGATTTCGAGCTGACGGTGCACGGCATCGCCGCGCACGCCGGGATCGATCCGGGCAAGGGGGCGAGCGCGATTCACGAGCTGGCGCTGCAGATCGCCGGAGTCACGCAACTGCAGGACTTGTCGCGCGGCATCAGCGTCAACGTCGGCGTCGTGTCCGGCGGTACGCGGACCAACGTCGTGGCCGAGCGGGCACAGGCGTCCGTCGACGTCAGGGTGCCGACGATGGCCGATGCGGCGCAGGTTGAACCGGCGTTCAGGGCGCTCGAAGCCGCGGCTGAGCGGCACGCGGCTCGAGATTCACGGCGGTGTCGAGCGGCCGCCGCTCGAACGATCCGCAGCACGTCGTGCGGCTGTACAAACAGGCGCGGGCCGTGGCGGCCACGCTCGGTCGTGAGCTGGGTGAAGGTGGGACGGGCGGAGGGTCGGACGGGAATTTCACGGCCGCGCTAGGTGTTCCTACTTTAGATGGACTCGGCCCGCGCGGCGACGGTGCCCACGCGCTGCACGAGCACGTCGAAGTCGAGGATCTGACCTGGCGCGCCGCGTTCATCGGCCGCGCTGCCGATGGCCTCAGCCTCGGCGAGGTAGAATAGACACATGCCTAACGGATTGAAAACGGCGCTGCTGCTTGGCCTGCTGAGCGGCATGCTGCTTTTGATCGGTGACTTGCTCGGAGGCCAGAACGGCATCGTCATCGCGTTCATCTTCGCCGCGGTGATGAATCTCGGCTCGTACTGGTTTTCGGACAAGATTGTCCTGCGCATGTATCGCGCACAGCAGGTGGGACCTGAGCATCCGCTCTACCGGCTGACCGAGCGGCTCGCGCAGCGCGGCGGCCTGCCGATGCCGAAGGTGTACATCATTCCTGACCCGTCTCCGAATGCGTTTGCCACCGGTCGCAATCCGAACCACGCGGCGGTGGCGGCGACGCAAGGGATCATGCAAGTCCTCACGGAGCACGAGCTCGAGGGCGTGATCGCGCACGAGCTGGCACACGTGAAGCATCGCGACATCCTGATCAGTTCCGTGGCGGCCACGATCGCAGCCGCGATCATGATGGTTGCGCGGATGGCCATGTATGCCGGGATGTTTGGCGGCGGCCGAGACGATCGCGAGGGCGGCAGCAACCCGATCGCGTTGATCGCGATGATCTTCCTGGCGCCGCTCGCGGCAGGATTGATCCAGGCGGCAATCTCGAGGTCGCGCGAATTCGCGGCGGACGCCGGCGGCGCAAGCATTGCGGGAACGCCGTACGGGCTTGCGGACGCGCTTCGCAAGATCGACGCGGCGTCCAAACGCGTGCCCATGGACGCCAACCCGGCGACCGCGCATATGTTCATCGTGAAGCCGTTCTCGGGTCAGGGGCTGATGTCGCTCTTCAGCACGCATCCGCCGACCGAGGCGAGGATTCGGGCGCTGCTCGAAGGCCCACGGTAACCGCAGAAGGAAGTCCGCGTCACCACACTGTGTGGGCCGGGAAGCCCGCGGGGCGAAAAACCGCGAGGCGCTGCCGGCCACATTCCGTCACCCTTCTTCCCGTTTCTCCTTCGTTTTCAGACGATTGCCAGCGTCGCGCCGCGCGGCGCGACGCTGGCCCTGTATTTGCTGCGTCCGCAGGTGTGGCTCGCTGACAACAGCCGGGCAGTGATTGCCGGCACCGGTGTCCGACGTCAAGCCGGACACTACGATGCAGCGAGTAGGGTGGAGGCGGCCGTGGACGACTTTGACATCCCGCAGAACAAGATGGCTGAGTCAGCCGAGCGCGTGGTCGATCGCGCAACGGAGGACGCCCGTCGTCGCGATCAGGCCCTGCTGACCAACGAACACGTCTGTCTCGCCTTCGCACAGGTCGAATGGGACATGTTCGGACAGGTCATGCGAGATCTCGGGCTCAACCCCCACGAGATCGTACAGGCGCTCGAGGAGCACTTGCGGTTGCTGCCGGCTTCACCCGGACGCAATCTGCGCATCGCCCCCTCGACGAAACTGCTCTTCAAGCTGGCCCTGCTCCATGCGAGCCGGTCGGGCCGGCACACGATCGAAGCCACGGATCTCTTCTCCGCAATCTTCGAGGAGACGCAAGGGATACCCGTGTCGATCATCCGCCGGCACGGCATCGAGCCGGAAGCGATCGTCTCGCGGCTGGCCACGCGAATGCGCGACCACGAACAGCGGGAAGAGCGGCTGAAGAAACGCTTCGAGCTGCCGCCGTTCCTCAAGCACTTCGCAACCAATCTGAATCAGCTCGCCCGTCAGGATCGCATTCCGCCCGTATTCGGCCGCGACTACGAGATGGACCAGGTGCTCGAAGTCCTGTGTCACCGGGAGCGGGCCAACTCCGTGCTGCTGCTGGGAGAGCCCGGCGTCGGGCAAGACGGCCATCGCCGAAGGGTTGGCCAGGCGCATCGAGTTCGAGCCGGAAAAGGTGCCGGTTCGCCTGCGCGATTGCCAGATCGTCAACCTCCAGATGAACACGATGGTCGCCGGCACGATGCTGCGCGGGATGTTCGAGGATCGCATTCAGAACGTGATCCGTGAAATCAAGGAGCGGCCGAGCCTGATCCTGTTCATCGACGAAGTCCACACGATGATCGGCGCCGGCTCGGCGCTCGGTGCGCCGTCCGATGCCGCCAACGTGTTCAAGTCGGTGCTCGCGCGCGGCGAAGTCCGAATCATCGGTGCGACGACCTCGAGCGAGTACAAGGAATTCGTGCAGGAGGACGAAGCGCTGGCCCGGCGATTCCGCACCGTGCACGTCGGCGAACCGTCGATCGACGAGACGCGGACCATCCTCTACAATCTGCGGCCCAGGCTCGAACGGAACTACTCGGTGCGGATCTCCGATGAAGCCATCGAGACGGCGCTCGAGATGTCTCCGCGATACATGCGCCATCTGCAACTTCCGGACAAGGTGATCGGCTGGCTCGACACGGCATCCGTCAAGGCGGAGATCGGACGTCGTTGGGAAGTGACCGGCGCCGACGTCGTCAACGTCATCTCAAAGGTCGCGCAGATACCGGAGGACATGGTCTTCCGCGAGGTCACCGATCGATTCAAGAACATCGAGACGCGTCTGGGAACGCGCGTGGTCGGACAGAAGAATGCGATTAGCGCCGTGTCGCGGCGCCTGATCTTGAACAAGGGGCCGTTGAAGGACGGCTTCGACCGGCCTGACGGCGTCCTGTTGTTCCTCGGCCCGACCGGCGTCGGCAAGACGGAGCTCGCGAAGTCAGTCGCCGAGTTCCTCTTCGGCGACGAGAAAAAGATGATCCGCGTCGACATGTCCGAGTATCAGGATGGCGCGGTCGCGGTCGACAAACTCATCGGCATGCCCCGCGGCATCGTCGGATCGGAGCGCGGCGGCGTGCTCACGAATCAGCTCAAGGACAATCCCTACTCGGTCGTGCTGCTCGACGAGGTCGAGAAAGCCAGCCCGAGCATGCTGAACCTGTTCCTGCAGGCCTTCGACGAAGGCTGGATCACGGACGGTCGCGGGAAGCGCGTATACCTGAGCGACGCGATCGTGATCATGACGTCGAATATCGGCTCGGAGTACTTCCGCAAGCTGACGAATCCGCTGGGGTTCCTGTCCAGGCAGGTTGGCGTCGAGCAGATCGAGGGCGAGATCATGCGCGAGCTCGAACGCCGCTTCACTCCGGAGTTCCGCAACCGGATCGACGAGGTCGTGCTGTTCAGGCCGCTGTCGAGGGACGAGGTTCGCGACATCAGCATTCAGCAGATTACGAAGATCCAGCAAGCGCTGGCGCGCAGCAACCGCTCGCTGACGGTGACGCCGGAGGCGCTCGAGCAGATCGTACAGGATGGTTACAGCCTGGCCTACGGCGCGCGCTTCCTGAAGCGGGCGATCGAGGATCGGATCAAGTTGCCGATCAGTCAGCGCTGGACGGAAGGCACGGCGTATCTTGCCGACGTCAAGGACGGCCGGGTCGAGATCGATGTCAGCCAACGGATCGGCCCGCTTCAGCGGGCTCGCGGCGACGGCCTGACCGCCCACTCGAAGCTGCGCTGCTCGCCTGCGGAAGCGGCGCAGCTTTCATCCTCCGATTCGGATTGAACCGCCTCTGAGTGATCCGTGACGACGTTGGTTTCCGCGTCGTCGCGGTCCGTCTCGTCGCCGTACCGGTTTTCGCCGACGCGGTATTTGCTCCGCAAGTCTTTGAGCAGCGACCGGACTGTCGCCACGTACGCGGGAGGCGCGTACGCGCCCGGGTACATGCGCTGGTAGCCGTCCAGCATCTGGGGGAACTCGGTGGCGAGGAAGCCCAGGAAATGGTCCTTCGTCCCACCCTTCAAGTGCAGCACGTTGCTCCCCACGAACGCGGCATCGTGCTCGGCGATCGCCCTGATGGTTGCTTCCAGACGGGCAGGTTGTGTCGTGAACCCCGGAACGATCGGCGCCATCAGCACGCCCGCCCTGACGCCGGCTTTGCGAAGCTCTCTGACCGCGCGCAACCGCTGAAGCGGGTGCGCTGTCCCGGGTTCGAGGGCCGCCCACGCCCCTTCGTCGACCGTCGGCACGCTGATGCACACGGTGCAGCCGGCGCGTTCCCCAAGCTCGGCGAGCAAGTCGGCGTCACGAACCACCATGGGTCCTTTCGTCACCAACCCGATTGGCGTTCGCGCGGCGATGAACGCCTGCAGCGCTCGACGTGTCAGTTTGTAGTGGCCTTCAATCGGCTGATACGGATCGGTCGCGGTGCCGACGGCGACTTCTTCCCGCGTCCAGCCCGGTTTGTCCAGTTCGCGGATCGAGGACTTCGGGCAAGTTCGTCTTCACGAAGATCACTGACGAGAAGTGATCGCCAGGCCCCAGCTCGAACTGCGTCTGATACCGGCGTGCGAAGCAGTAGTGGCAGGCGTGGGTGCAGCCGCGATACGGGTTGAGCGTCCATTTGAAGGGCATGCCCTTGACGGGATTGAGGGCGGACCGGCAGGTCACCTCCTGATAGCGCGCGGCATCAGCGCGCCGAATGCGCCTGATCGAGGGCCGCGTCCTCGCCAGCGTCACGGATCCGGAGCGCCAGCGTCCGCGTCGTGGGGGGTTGCGGTCCAAGGTCAAAGAGGAGGGGGAATTCGGCCATTTCCGTCACGAGATTCGCTTTTACTTCGCTCGATAATCCTCCTGCTGGGAGTGGATGTCAAGGGGTCAGGTCTTGAATCCGCACATTTTTCACTCAATCAGGGTCAGTCCCAGCGACGGAGACCTGACCCGACACGTGAAAAATGTGCGGTCAGACTACGCCAAAGCGAAGCCGACTTGGGCGACGAACATCATTCGATACATATGCGCCCAGGACACATGGTTCTCTTCGACGGCGAGGTCCTCGGGACGACGGAGCATCAGGTAGCAGACGTAGAGCCCGTACACCGTCATGACCAGCGCGAGCAGCTGAAGCAGGATGAAGTTTCCGGTCAGGATGTGAGTGAACGCGCCGAGCGAGATCAGGAGAAACGGCACGACAAAGGACGGCGAGATCATCCACGCCGCGCGCTTGACGCCATAGATGATCGGCAGGGTGCGGCAGCCGCCACGCGCATCGCCTTCCATGTCCGCGAAATCTTTCGTCGTGGACGCGCCGAGCAGGAAGAGGCCGAAGATGGTGCCGATGAACCAGGGTTCGACGCCGAAGATCGTCTTGACCGCGGACCAGCCGGCCACCTTCAGTAGAACGCCGCGCGGGATGGCGATGGTGACGTTCGCCCAGATGCCGCGTTGCTTCGTTCTGAGCGGCGGACACGAGTAGACGAATGTGGCAATCGTCGCGGCGACCACGAGCCAGAAACACTCGTGTCGGCCGCCCGGCGCGACAGACCAGGCCAGGACCAGCGCGACCGCGTAAGTGACCCACGTGAACGCCCACGCTTCGCGCATGCCGAGGCGTCCGCTGGTCAGCGGACGTTTTGGCTTGTTGATGCGATCGATGTCGAGGTCGTAGATCTGATTGAGCGCGTTGTTGCCGGCGTTGAGGACGGCCGCCATGAGCTGCGCCGACGGCGGGATAGAGCAGGAGCTCGGCGTCGAGCGCATTGCGCGGTGGTGCGCCGCCAGGCCGTCACCGCACCCGAGACGAATCCCAGTGCGGGCGCGACCAGCGTGAACGGGCGCGAGAACTCCAGCCAGAGCTGCAAGCGCTTCACGACAGAAGTCCGGTGAACAACATCGCCAGCAGCGCGGCGATGGCCGTATTCAGAAAATTCAGCAGGTCGTTGTTCACGATGCCTGGTGCCTCCAGCGTCGCGCCCAGCGCGCTCTCGGCGAAGGCGCCGATGGTCGCCGCCAGCACGATCGGGAGCGAGCGCATTCGGTTGGACGAGTTGCAGCAGGACGCGCGAGCGATCCCAGCACAAACGCGCCGATCAAGCCAGCCGCCGTTCCTTCGAGGGACACGGCGCCGGACGTGCCCGGCGGCACATGACGGAACGTCGGGACGAGATAGGCCTGACGGCCCCAGGCCTTGCCAATCTCGCTCGCAACCGTATCGCTGCCTCCGGCGGTCAGCGCCGCGGCAAAGGCGATCAGGGCCATCGGCGCCGACGGGCTGAGCAGCGCGACGACGGCGGCTGCGGCGGCGACCCCGGTGTTGGCAATGGCGTTCGCCGCGCCCCGACGGCCGCCACGCTCTTCGGCGATGCCGAGGAGCGTCTTTCGACGCAGCCCGAGCCGCGACGTGACTGCCGCCGCGAGGAATGTCGGCGAGCAGCAGCACCCAGCCCCGCCAGCCGGTTGCCGCAAAGATGATCGATCCGATGATCGCGCCGCAGATCGCTCCGGACCGCGACACCGTTCGCGCCCGATATCCGGCCAGCGCCACGGCGATGTTCAGCCCGAGCGCGAAGGGCAGCCGAACGAGCGAGCGGACCGAGTGCGGTGCGCGCGGCATCCTCGGTGATGAACGACGCCATCCACAGGACCGCCGCTGCGGCCACCGGCACCGAGACGTTGTCGTCGAGCCGCACCGGAACGGTCTCTGCGGCCGCCGCGCATAACGCGGCCGCGATCGGCGCACCGATCCAGAACCACATCGAGGGCGCTCGGGTTGACGGCGTCCTTGCACCACCAGGCGAGCGCGACACCGGCCATGCTTCCAAACACGAAGAAGGCCAGTGATCCCGCCCACGTTTTCTCCCGGTTCCAGGGAATCGGCCGGCGCCCGACTGCGCGGCCCACGATCGTCGACATGCCGTCGCCGACGGCGAGAATGCCCCAGGCGGCAGCCGCGATGTCGGGTCGAGAAGGGAAGACGAGGATGAGCAGCAGGACGGAAACCGGGTAGAGGAGGATTCCAGCCGGAAAGCCGCGCGCGAATTCAGACGATCGATATAAGTGCTTGCCGCCGACGTGCGGCAGAACGAACAGGTTGAACACCATTGCTCCGCCGGCCAGCAGCGCCGCCTGCCACCAGGTCAGATAGCGGAGCGCCAGCGCGAAACCGCCCATCGCCATGTGAACCAGCTGACGGACGTACTCCGTTCTCGCGGTCATGCGTCACGCTTTCGCGGTGCGGGCGCGCCAGTAGTCGAGCAAATCTGCCAGGGTGCGTTCGATGGGAATCTCAGGTTTCCAACCGATCTCCGTCGTCACCCGCGATCGGTCGCCGAGGACGAGCGGGTTGTCCGACGCCCTCAAGCGGGCCGCGTCGACGGTGACGCGGACGGTGACGCGTGCCATCTCGACCAGTCGATCGAGGAGATCTCCGACACGATATGCCGTCCGCTGCACACGTTATACGGTCGTCCTGGCTCGCCACGTTCCACGATCATCCGGTACGCTCGCACGACGTCCCTGACGTCCGTAATGTCACGCGCAGCGTCCAGATTGCCCACTGATAGCGTGGGTTCCCGCAGCCCGGCTTCGATTTCGGCGATCTGACTCGCAAAACTCGACGTCACGTACGCCGGAGACTGCCGCGGGCCCGCGTGGTTGAACGAACGCACCACCATCGTCCGTCGTCGGCGATCCTGACTGGCCACCATTTCCTGGGCGAGCTTGCTGACGCCGTAGGGGTTGAACGGCCCGAGCGGCGCATCTTCCGCGATGGCCGACGTCGACGGTTGATAGACGAGCGCGGATCCGGTGACGAGAACGGGGCAGTCGAGACCAGCCTCCCACACGGCGTCGAGCAGGTGCAGCGTTCCGAGAGCATTCACTTCGAGCGAGCGCTGTCCGGACGCGTCTGCGACGCGTTGACGTCTGCGACGCCAGCACAGTGATAGATCGTGGATGGAGCGATCGCAGCGACCGTTGAGCGAACGGCCTCTCGATCGAGCAGATTCACCGCATGCCAGCGGACGCGAGAGTCGGCCGGTCGAGTGGCGCTGACCGCCCGGATTGGCCCAGGCGTCAATGCGGGTCTGGCGCGGCGTCGCGCGAGTAGGAGATTCGTGCTCGAGCAGGTGCTCGATGAGGTGGCTGCCCGCGAAGCCGGTTCCGCCCGTTACCAGACATCCGCCAGCCACGCTATGCGTCAGCCTCGCCCGCCGTATTGCTTCTCGTAGTAGGCCTTGAAGGCGGGATCGTCCTGCTTGATCGGTCGCCACCACCATTCGTTCTGGCGGTACCACTCGACCGTATCAGCCAGGCCCTGTTCGAACGGGACCTTTGGCGTCCAGCCGAGCGCCTGAAGCTTGGTGGTGTCCAGCGAATATCGGCGGTCGTGGCCCGGGCGATCCTGGACGTGACGGATCAACGACTCGGGCTTGCCGAGCAACTGGAGGATCCGTCGCGTGAGGTCGGCGTTCCTGACGTGATTGCTGCCGCCGATGTTGTAGACCTCTCCGCAAACGCCACGCTCGATGCGACATCGATCGCCCGGCAATGATCCGAGACGTGGAGCCAGTCTCGCTCGTTCAAACCATCCCCGTAAAGCGGCACCGGGATGTCGTGAAGCGCGTTCGTCACGAACAGCGGAATCACTTTTTCCGGAAACTGATTCGGGTCCGTAGTTGTTCGAGGCGCGCGTGATGATCACCGGTACGTTGTAGGTGGCCCAGTAACTGAAGGCCAGACGATCCGCGCCGGCCTTGCTCGCCGCGTAGGGATTCCGCGGCCGTAGCTCGTCACCCTCGCGACTCGACCCTTCCGCAACGCTGCCATACACCTCGTCGGTCGAGATCTGGACGAACCGTCGCAGGCCCTGGATGGTGTCGCGCGGCCTCCAGGAGCACAAACGTTCCGAAGACGTCCGTCGTGATGAAATCGCCGGCGCTCAGGATCGAGCGATCGACGTGCGTCTCCGCGGCGAAGTGCACGACGATCTCGGCCGAACGCGACGAGCGGCCCGGCAACCGACGGATCGGCGACGTCACCTTTCACGAAGTCGTGGCGCGGATGGTCGAGCACGCCCTTCAGGTTCTCGAGCCGCCCTGCGTACGTCAGCTTGTCGAGCGTCGTGATCCGCCAGTCCTGGTGGACGGCTCAGCGCGTGCCGGACGTAGTTCGAACCGATGAACCCAGCTCCGCCGGTGACGAGGACGTTAACCATCTTTCCTGGCCCAGTCGTACGGCAGCGTCCCGTGCGGTTCCAGGCGGTACTCGTCAGGCTCCGCGTAGTTGTACGGCTCGTTCGGCACGTTGACCACCATCGCCGGTTCGACGCTGATGCACTTCCAGCCGTGATAGACGAGATTGGGGACCTGCACGAGCAGCGGATTCTGCGAGCCGAGGAAGAACTCGTTGATCGTGCCCTTGGTCGGGGAATCGTTGCGCGTATCCACGAGCACCAGCTTGACCATGCCGGACACGCAAACGAAGTTGTCGATCTGCACGCGATGGTAGTGCCAGGCTTTCACGACGCCCGGATACGTCGCCGACACGTAGACCTGACCGAACTTCGTGTAGAAATCAGTTTCGTCGGCGCGCATGATCTCCATCAGCCAGCCCCGTTCGTCGGGAATGTGCCGCAGGGTCTTGACCTTGACGCCGGCGATCGGGTCACGAACGGCCGCTGCAAATGCTGATCGGGGCAGGCGTCACCATCGGATCCCCACTTCCGAATTGTCGCCGAGCATGAACCGGTACGCGCTCGGTTTCATCTTCTCGCGAAAAATCCGCACGTTCTTGCCAATCAGGCTGTCTTCGACGCGGTTCGCCAGGTTGCTCACCGAGCTGCCTTCGAGCACGATGCTGTGCTCGATCTCGGACTCGCGAATCTCGACGTCGTTCATGATGGACGTGAACGGTCCGACATAGGCGTGGACGATCTTCGCCCGCGCGCCGATGATCGCCGGGCCACGCACGACCGACTGCTCGATCACCGCGCCGGCTTCGACGACGACCTTGCCTTCCACGCGCGACGCGGCATCCACGCAACCGTCGACGCGTCGCTCGAGCGTATCGAGGACCAGGCGGTTCGCTTCGAGCATGTCCTCGAGCTTCCCCGTGTCTTTCCACCACCCGTCCACGATGTGCGGCCGTGACTTCGAGCCCGCGGTCGATCAGGTCCTGGATCGCGTCGGTGATCTCCAGCTCGTTGCGGAAGCTCGGCGTGATACGCTTCACCGAATCGAAGACTTCGGGCGAGAACATGTAGACGCCGACGAGGGCCAGGTCGCTCCGCGGCTCCTTCGGCTTCTCGACCAGCCTGACCACGCGGCCGTCGGACAGTTCGGCGACGCCGAACATCTGCGGATCGGGCACGCGCGCGAGCAGGATCTGGGCCGCCGGTCGCTCCCGGCTGAATTCCTTCGCCAGTCCCGAGATGCCGCGCATCAGCAGGTTGTCGCCCAGATAGACGACGAACGGCTCGCCGCCGATGAACTGCTCGCTGATCAGGACGGCGTGCGCGAGCCCGCAGCGGCGCCTGCTGTTCGATGTACTCGCACGCGGAGGCCCCAGCGCGACCCATCACCCACCGCGGCACGAATCTCCGCCTGGGTGTCGCCGACGACGATGCCGACTCGACTGGATGCCGGCCTCGGCCATCGCTTCGATGCCGTAGAAGAGGACCGGCTTGTTGGCGACGGGAACGAGTTGCTTGGCGCTCGTGTAGGTCAGTGGCCGCAGGCGCGTGCCGCGGCCGCCGCTCAGAATGAGGCCTTTCATCGCGACCCTGCTGGCCCCCGAACGCGCCAAGGGCATTCGAGAAACTGCCGATGCCCGCGAGCGTGAAAGAAATGTTGAAGCGGCGATCCTCCGGCACCTGAACGCCGGCGAACCCGTTATTGAAGTTGAAGTTCTGATACTCCACGGAGATGCCGCAGCACTGCGCATTGTAATACGCCATGAACCGCTGCTGGAGGAACGTGTCCTGGCGCAGGTCGTAGTTGAAGGCGTACTGCGCGCCGAGCCTGGTTGCGCGCGCCGCGCACCGACGCCGAGGCGTTCAGATAGTGATTCGCCAGGTTCGGATCGTTGAAACCCTGCAGGTTCGGGAATGAAGCGCCGCCGGCTCCAGCCGGCGGAGCACCTGGACCTTCGAGCCATTCACGCTGCCGGTCGCCGCGTACGTCCTGAACGCATCGACGAAGAAATCGTATTCCGTCCTGAATTCTCCCTGGATCCGATCGGTGGGCGACGTGCGCACGAGCACCGACATCGGGGAGAACTTCGACGCACGCACGCCGCTGAAGCTGCTCTGGTAGTTGCTGATCGAACTGCGCGGCAGTCGGGTCGCGTGTAGTAGGTCTGCCCGAGAATCAGGCTGAGGATCTCGCGCGACAGTCCCTTCTTCGCGTACAGCCGGTTGTTCAAGCCGTAGCTGAGGCGCGTCACGTTGCCGACGGCATAGTCGCTGCCTTCGAGCTGGACGATCCGGTTGAACTCGTCGATCGCGGTGATCCGCTGAAGGGCAAGGTCGGCTCGACGATGTGCTTGAACTTCTCGGCGTAGCCGCCGCCGGGGCGGTCGAAGATCCTGTGGAACACCGGCCCGGTGATGCGCGCGGAGAAGTCGAAGTACTGCCGGCCGATGCCTTCTGGCACGTTCAGGTTCGTCACGGGATCCTTGCTCTCGGTCCAGTAAGTGCCGCGCCACGCGACGGCCGAGTTCACCGTGAGGAACGGCCATCGCGTGAACGGGATCCGCAGGGTCGGACTGAAATCCAGTCGCGTCAGGCCCTGATCGTTCGTGCGTCACGTCGTCGCGTCGCGTGCTGCGCAGGAACGTGACGTATTCGCCGTTGGCGCCGAAATACAACGCGCG
The DNA here is from genome assembly GCA_963710415.1 of uncultured Acidobacteriota bacterium. GTDB lineage: Bacteria > Acidobacteriota > Vicinamibacteria > Vicinamibacterales > 2-12-FULL-66-21 > CAVQAH01. The sequence goes on from CAVQAH010000011.1 coordinate 102,000, forward strand.
AACGCCCGATCGGTTTCTCGCCCCGGCTCACCGTGACTCGCGGCAGCCCGCCCTGCGTCGTCACCGTGTTGTCCGGGTAGAAGATAGTCGGTCCGATCGAGCGTTCCGCTCAACACGTATCCGGCCCAGTTTCCGGTGATGTTGCCGCCGAATCCGCGCCGGCTGTTGGTCGCCTGGTAGACGTTCTGCTGATAGCGCTGCTGCGTGACGATGTCGGAGAAGTAGTCGGCGTTCGCGCGGGCCCGGAAGCCGCCGCCGAGAGCCTGCGTCAGGCCGCCCGTGACGTGATACGACTGCTTGGCCGGCTGCGGTCACCTGCTGCCCGGTGCCGTCCACGAACGTCGTCTCTTTTTCGTTGATCACGTAGACGCGCGTGTTGCCCTGCGACCCGCCGCCCAGCTCGTACCGATACTCGCCGCCGTACCCCTGACCGGTCTTGGAGAACCAGTCGTGCAGAAACGTCGCGTCGTGGCTGCGGCCGATGGCCCAGAAAAAGGCGTTGCTCAGCGTCTGGCCGCGGACCGTCGAGGTGCCGTAGGTTGGAATCAGGAATCCGGTCGCTCGATCGTCTTCTTGAATCGGATAGTAGAAGACAGGCAGGTAGAGAATGCGGGACGCCCTTGACCCGGAACACGGAGTTGACGAGCAGCGCATAGTCGTCGAGGTTCATGCGTGACGCTGCCGGAAGCGACGTCCCAGCGGGGCGTCGGCTGGGCGCAGGTCGTGAAACCGCCGTCGATGATCCGGTATTTTTCCGGCCCGAGCTTCTGGACTTCCTTGCCCCAGAACGTCGCGTCCGGTTCCTGCGTGCCGAACAGGCTCCTGTCGGCACGCTCGCCGAGCGAGACGACGCCGTGGGCATCGAAAAACGATCCGGTCCGCGTCTTCGTGTCGAAATCCATGCGATCGGCAGAGATGCGGTGGCCGCCCGAGATGAACAGCACGTTCCCGCTGGCGACGACGCGGCCGCGGTCGTGGAAGACCTGCATGCGTTCGGCGAAGAACTGCATGCCGTCGCAGTCGACGCGCACCGAACGGAGAGCCGTGGACACGTTCTCCTCGACACCCTCAGCGTTCTTCACCTTGTCTGACTGCTGTTCGATGCTCGACAGCTCGGCCACGCGGCAGCCGCCAATCATCGTCGATTGAGCTGACTGTGCGCGAGCTGGCGAGGCCGTTGCCGCGAAGCTGAGAAGAAGGACGACTGTGAGTACCTCGAGGCATGCACATGTGCCTGAGACGACCGGCCGTCAGGCGCGGCAGGTCTTCTCCCAGGCATGTCGGATTGAACAAGATTCCGCCGGAATCAACGAAGAATACCACGCAGGGGGCCGATGAGAAAGATCGAGCCGGCGACGACAACTCGAGCCGCATCAGCACATGCGAGGCGAAGCGCGGCCTCCGGTGCATCGATGGCGAGTGCGGCGGGACAGCCGGGAATCGCTCGCGCGACGGCCACGAGTTCGGCTGCCGACTGCGGCGCGCGGCCCCGGAGCGGTGGTGCAGATCAGCGCGGCCGATCGAAGGGCAGAGCGGCGCGAGCATCCCCGCGACGTCCTTGTCGCGCATGGCGCCGAAGACCAGCGTGGCGTCGGACCATCCGTGCCTCTTGCAGATAGTCCGCGAGCGCGCACGCGCCAGCCGGATTGTGCGCCGCATCGAGCAGCACCTCGGACCCGCCCCATCGAAACCGTTCCAGCCGCCCCGGCCACTTCGTGGCGGTCAGGCCCGCGAGGATCGCATCTCCATCCACGCGGACATTCAACGAGTCCAGTTCTTCGAGCAGCGTGACCGCCGTCGCTGCGTTGATCGCCTGATGACGTCCGGCCAGCGCGAGCGGGACCCGATCGAGCCGGTGGTGCGGTGTGTGCAGGCTGACGATCGTGCCGCCACCGCTCACCTCGACGGTTGTCGTGACGCGATCGATCGTCCGGATCATCCGCGCATCGCGCTCGCGGCACGTCTCGGCAATCACGCGGTCGGCGTCAGCGGGCAACGGCCCGCAGACGACCGGTATTCCCGTCTTGATGACCCCCGCCTTCTCGCGCGCTACCGACGCCAGCGTTCCGCCAAGCTGAGCCTCATGGTCGAGCGCAATCGACGTGATCGCCGCGGCCAGCGGCGTGACCACGTTGGTGGCATCCAGACGGCCGCCGAGTCCGACCTCGAGCACCGCGATGTCAATCCGTGCTCGACGGAACAACTCGAAGGCGATGGCGGTCGCGCACTCGAAGAACGTCGGGTGTGTTTCGAGTGCGCCCGACGCCATCAGCTGCTCGACAGCGGCCTGTACCACCGTCGCCGCCGACCGGAGTTCGTCTGTCGAGACCTCCTGCTCGTCGATGACGAATCGTTCTTCGAGCCGTTCGAGGTGCGGTGATGTATATCGCGCGGTGCGATGTCCGGCCGCGTGCAGCGCCGCGCTCACCATTGCCGAGACCGATCCCTTGCCGTTGGTGCCGGCGACGATGACCGACCTGAACGTTCGTTCCGGGTTTCCAAGCTCGACGCACAGCTTCGTCATGTTCTCGAGGCCGAACTTCATCCCGAGACGTTCGAGGCCGAGCAGGAAGTCGAGGGGGTCCACGCCCTATTGGGAGGTTGATTCGACCAGGGCGGGTTGCTCGATCTGGACCGCCACGCGCTTGGGCGGGGCGCCGAATCGCAGGAATCGGGCGATCGCGTCTTTCATCTCGCGGCGATCGATCACCATGTCGAGCATGCCGTGCTCGAGCAGGAACTCGCTGCGCTGGAAGCCCTCGGGCAGCTTCTGCCGGATCGTCTGCTCGATGACGCGCGGACCGGCGAAGCCGATCAGCGCCTTCGGTTCGGCAATATTGAGGTCGCCGAGCATCGCGAAGCTGGCGGTGACGCCACCGGTCGTCGGGTCGGTGAGCACGGAGACGTAGGGAAGCCTGGCGCGATCCAGCCGGGCGAGCGCGCCGCTGATCTTGGCCATCTGCATCAGCGAGAGCGTTCCCTCCATCATTCGCGCGCCACCCGAGCACGAGACGATGACGACCGGCGCCCGGCGGTCGATCGCGCGCTCGATGGCGCGGGTGATCTTCTCGCCGACCACCACGCCCATGCTGCCGCCGATGAATCCGTACTCCATCGCGGCGACATACGCGTCGATCCCCGCGATCTGTCCCGATGCCGTGATCACCGCATCTTTGAGACCCGTCGCGGCGATGCTGCTCTCGAGCCGCGTTCCGTACGGCTTGGTGTCGGTGAAGCGCAGCGGGTCCGTGGAGGTGAGGCCGGGGTCGTGCTCCTCCCACTCGCCGTCGAAGAGGCTCTTGAGACGATCCGCCGCCGACATCCGGAAGTGGTGTCCGCACTTGGTGCAGACACTCAGGCTGACGACCAGGTCTTTGTTGTAGATGATCTGACTGCAGGAAGGACACTTGACCCACATGCCCTCGGGCACGCGACTCTGCTTGTCAGGCGGCTCGATGGGCTTTCGGACCTTCTTGAACCAGGCCATTGGGGGAATTATAAGGCAGTCGTGAGTCGGGAGTCGTCAGTCGTCAGTCAGTCGGCGACTGAGACTCACGACTGTCGACTTCCAGGACTCTCGACGAACTCACTTCCTTGGCACGTAATACCTCGTTCCCTTCCCCATCGTCCGTATCTGGCGCTCGAGGTCGGCGAGGGCGTCCTCCCCCCAGGTCAGGTCAAACTGTGAAGTTTCGATCACCAGCAGCGGGGTGGCGCTGTAGTGAAAGAAGAAGTGGGTGTACGCCTCGTTGATCTCCTTGACGTAGCGGTCGTCGACCGGCGGCGCATCCTCCTGGGTGCGGGCGCGCTCGCGCTGGCGCTTGCGCAGCACGTCGGTCGGTGTCTGAAGGTAGATCACGAGATCGGGCGAGGGCAGATCCGGTGTCAGCAGCTCGTAGAGGCGCTGGTAGATGAACAGCTCGTTGTCGTCGAGATTCAGATACGCGTAGATCTTGTCGCGCTCGAAGAGGTAGTCGCAGATCGTCAGCTGGCTGAAGAGGTCCGACTGGCGCAGCGATGTCTGCTGGCGGTGCCGCTGCAGCGTGTAGAACAGTTGCGTCTGGAAAGCTGCGCCGGGCCGTCCCGCGTAGAAGTCGGCGAGAAACGGGTTGTCGGTGTCGTCGAGCACGACTGTCGCGTCGAGTCGTGCGCCCAGCCGATCCGCGAGCAGCGACTTGCCGACCCCCGCCGGTCCTTCGATGGCGATGTAGCGGAAGTCCAAGGTGCGAAGTATAGCAGCCCGTGCCACGGCAGCTGGCATCCGCCGGGCGGTGCGTGACGGCTGATTGCGATAGCATTGTCCCGTGCGAATCGAGCGTATGGAGCTGCGTCTGCTCCGGCTTCCTCTGGTCCGGTATTTCGAGACGAGCTTCGGACGGGTTCACGACCGTGCGTTCGTGCTGGTCACGGTCGATGGTGACGGCGCGACCGGCGTCGGCGAATGCGTTGCGGACGACGATCCGTTTTACAGCCCCGAAACGACGCGCACGTCGTGGCACATCCTCCATGATTTCATTGCGCCGCTCGTTCTCGGGCGTACCTTCGTTCATCCCAACGAGGTGTTCGACGCGCTCGCGGTGATCCGCGGCCACAACATGGCCAAGGCGGCAGTCGAGATGGCCGCCTGGGATCTGTGGGCGCGCCAGCAGAACGTGCCGCTGGCGAAAGCACTGGGCGGCACGCGCGCGCGCATCGAGTCGGGCGTCTCCATCGGCATCCAGGACTCCTACGATGAATTGCTGGAGCGAATCGAGATCGAGCGCCGCGCGGGCTACCGGCGCATCAAGATCAAGGTCAAGCCGGGATGGGACGTGGAGGCGGTCGCACGCGTGCGCCAGCGCTTCGGCGATATCCCGTTGATGGTGGACGCGAACGCGGCGTATTCGATCGAGGATGCCGATCACCTGGCCCAGCTGGACGCGTTCGGGCTGATGATGATCGAACAGCCGCTCGACTACGACGACATCCGGGATCACGCGCGACTGCAGCGGCGGATTCAGACGTCCATCTGCCTGGACGAATCTATCCATAGCGTGCACATCGCCGAAGATGCCATCGACGCAGGCGCCTGCCGGATCATCAACATCAAGCCGGGCCGGGTGGGCGGGCATCGCGAGTCGGTCCGTTTGCACGACCTGGCGGCCAGTCACGGGATTCCCGTCTGGCACGGCGGCATGCTCGAGAGCGGCATCGGGCGGGCGCACAATATTCACCTGTCCACGCTGCCGAACTTTTCGCTGCCGGGCGACGTTGCCGCCAGTCGAGCGATACTTCGCGCCAGATTTGATCGACCCCGAGATTGTCGTGGCGGCCGATGGAACGATCGCGGTGCCGACGGGCTCCGGGATCGGCGTGCACATCGTGGCCGATCGAGTAGCGGCGGCAACGAAGGAACGCGCCGAACTGCGCGCGTGAGCGACCAACGGAGGGTGAACACCTGGATGACTCGACTTTCTCGACGGCTCCCTCACATCTGCGGCGCGCTGGCCGTGCCCGCCTTGCTGCTGATGGTCGCGTGCAAAACGGTACCGCCGCCGTCTCCAGCGCCGGTCGTCAGCTACGAGCAGAAGATGGCGTGGATCTTCCAGCTGGAGGATCAGCGTCTGCTGCGGCTTCCCGAGCCGCCGCCACCCGCACCAACGCCTGAGGAAAAGAAGCGCGGGCGCCCGCCGATCATTGTTCCTCCGCCCTCGTCGTCGCCCGATCTGTCGGTGCTGGTGAAGGATCAGGACCCCCGCGTCCGCCGCCGCGCGGCGCTCGCGCTCGGCCGCGTGCGTCTGACCGAGGGTCTCAAGCCGCTCGTGGCGACGCTGGCCGACACGGACGTGGACGTCCGTTCTACAGCCGCATTCTCGATCGGGCTCCTCGGGGATCCGTCAGCGGAGGTGGCATTGGTCCCCCTGCTCACGGATCCGCGTTCCGATCGTGCGCGGACGGGCTGCCGAAGCGCTGGGACAGATTGGCGCGAAGGGCGCTGCCGGCGGCGATCGGCACCATGGTTGCTGACTACGCGCGCAACCCGGCCGTGGTCTCGATGCAACCCGACGACGAGTCGGTGCCCGCCGCGCCGGAGGCAGAGGCGTTCAAGCTGGGACTCTTCGCGCTGGTGCGTCTTCGCGCCTACGATCCCATCGCCGGCGCCGTGCTCGACGGCGACCGTCCCGTCTCGTCCTGGTGGCCCATCGCGTACGCGCTCCAGCGCAGCGAGGATCCGCGGGCGGCGCCGGCGCTGCAATCGCTCCTCAGCGGGCCTGGACGCTACACGCGCGCCTTCGCGGCCAGGGGTCTCGGCACCCTCCGCGATCAGAGCGCGGTGAAGCCGCTCATCGCGGTGCTCGCTCCGGAAGCGCGGGCAGGACTGGAACTGGCTGTCTCGGCAATCCGGGCGCTCGGTCAACTCGGCGCGACTGAGGCCGTGAGTCCTTTGTCGCGCCTCGCGGCGGACCCAGCGACGCACGCGAATGTCCGGCTGGAAGCCGTGGCGGCCATCGGAGCCATCCGCTCGAGCGAGGGTTTGGATCTCGTCCAGAACCTCTTGTCCGACCAGTGGGTTCCGCTGCGCATCGCGGCGCTTCAGGCAGTTGCCTCCATCGATCAGGAAAGCTTCGTCTTCGTGCTCGCCGGCATGGAGCCGGACCGCAGCTGGAGGGTCCGGGCAGCGCTCGCCAGAATCCTCGCCGATCTGCCGGCAGAGATTGCGCTGGATCGTCTTCGAGTGATGCTCGACGACGAGGACAAGCGCGTGATTCCGAGCGTGCTCGACGCGATGGCGCGACAGCGCGCGCCGGAGCTCGAGAAGGTGTTGCTCGAACGGCTCAAGGATCCGGACTTCGCCGTCCGCGCGTCGGCAGCCGAGCATCTCGGCAAGCTGAAGCCCGCAGGCGGCGCCGAGGCCCTGCGTGAAGCGTATAAAGCTGCATTGCCGGACTCCGCGTACACGGCACGGGGCAGCCGTGCTCGGCGCGCTCGCGGAATACGGTCCTGCAGAGGCAACCGAGACGTTGAGATCGGCGCTGGCCGACAAGGACTGGGCGATTCGAGTGCGAGCCGCCGAGCTCGATGGCGAAGATTGAGCCGCAGGGCAACCATCAGGAAACGATTCGGCCGGTGCCAGGTGCACCGACGTCACCGTACGACGATCCCTCGCTGCTCTCGCAACGGTACTCACCGCACGTCTTCGTGGAGACTGCACACGGGACCATCGAGTTCGAGCTGGCGGTCCTCGACGCGCCGCAAACGACGCGCAACTTTATTGCACTTGCCAGAAAGGGCTTCTTCAACGGGATCGAAGTACATCGGGTCGTTCCGAATTTCGTCGTGCAGGACGGCGATCCACGCGGCGACGGCCAGGGAGGACCTGGCTATACGATTCGCGACGAACTGAACGATCGCCCCTTTCTCCGCGGGGTCGTCGGGATGGCGCTCGACTGGCGCGACACCGGCGGCAGCCAGTTCTTCATCACGCACTCACCGCAGCCGCACCTCGATGCGCGCTATACGGTCTTCGGGCACGTGGTGAACGGCATGGACGTCGTCGATCGGATTGCGCCAGGGGATGTGATCGAGCGGATTCGGGTGTGGGATGGAGAGGCCTGGGAATAGTCGGTGCCGAGGTGCCAGGGTTCCGAAAGGCGTACAGCAAAAAGGGGGCGACGGCCGCCCCCTTTTTTTATTTGGCGGTAGGATGGCTTACCGTTTCTTGCCGCCCTTTTTCTTTCCGCCCTTGGCCGTCTTCTTTGCCATTACGCTTATCCCCCCCTTCACTCGTGGGTTCGTTGCGATGGGCTCTACTGCAGTTGCAGCACCGATGCCTTCCGGCACGCCAGCCCGCTTCTGTCAGCGCCCTCGCCTCTTTGCAAAACTCCCGCGAGTGCGGGAGGTGAGCAACCAAAAAAGTGGGGGTGTCATCTCTCGACACCCCCGGACCGGTAGGCGGCCGTACTAGCGCTTCTTCCCGCCCTTTTTCTTGCCGCCCTTCGCAGTCTTCTTCGCCATTATTCCTCCTTGGAATGTGGCAGCTCAGCTTGGTTACCGGTTACCGAGGGTTACAACAGGTGGGCTGAGCGGTCCACCCTCATACAAGATGTAGATTATGGATGAGAAAAATCCACTGTCAAGCACAAACTGCAACAAAAGTCAAAAAACTGCACACAGTTTTCTTGTCGGACGCTGTGCACGAAAGCAATAGACGTCACGACGACGATCGATCGTGTCGATCGCGATGTCTGATCACTGCTTCTGCAGTCGTTCGAGCGCACGCGCCGCGGCGGCGCGCGTTTCCTGCGCCGCGCCGAAGAGCGTCGATGCGATGCGATACCAGGACAGCGCTCGCTCGCGCTGACCCGCGCGACTGTAGAGGCGCGCGCCTTCGAGATATGCGGCGCCCAGCAACGGCGGAGGGCAGTCCTCGGCCTCGGCAACGGCGAGCTCGTACTGCTGCAGCGCGCGCGCATCGTCACGCCGCGCTTGCAGGAGCCGTCCATAGCGGTAACGCGTCACCGGATCGCGCGCATTGAGCGAGACCGATCGTTCGAGCGCCTGGCTGGCGCCAGGCAGGTCATCCTGCTCGAGCTTTCGCAGGCCTTCGAGCGAGAGCCGATACGCTTCAGCCTTCTTCGCGTCGGGAACGTTTCCCAGCCGCCGCCTGGATTCCTCGGCGACGTCGTAGAGACCGTCCGGCTGGCGCGGTCGCGGCTGCGCTGCGGTACGCGCTCATCGCTTGCGTGCGATTGCCCATCCGGTCGTACGCCTGACCGAGGCGCAGATAGGCAAACGACAGCGACGAGAACGGCGCGGCAGGCTTGGCCGCGACGATCGCCTGCAGCTGCGTGATCGCATGATCGGTCTGCTGGAGCGCCTCCAGCTGCCGGGCGATCCCCAGCCGCGCCCGTATCTCCGCCATGCCGGCCAGGTTCACGCGGCGATCGCGGGCCATGTCGAGAAGCGTCCGCCACGTGGCGAGGCTGGCCGTGATGTCATGCAGGTAGGTGTCCTGAATCTCCGCGATACTGCTCAGAAAGAGTGGATTGGTCGGGTACTCCTTCTCCAGACCGCGCAGGAGCTCGAGCGCTCGATCCGTGCGACTCCTCGTACCACAGATAGATGACGTGCAGCTGGTACTCGGCTTCGCCCTTGATGAGCCGCCCGCGATTGCGCGCGCGGAGCATCTGTTCGAGGCCCGCTTCGCGATCGCCACCGGGCAGCAGGAGAAGAAACCGCAGAAACTTCGCTGCCGCCGGCGCGACGTCCGCGTAGTACCGATACAACCCGATGCCAAAGTATGCATCGTCGAGATCGGGTGCCAGCTCGGTGGCGCGCTCCAGGGCCTCCTTGATGCGCTTCCCGTCGCGTGCGGCTGCCAGCTTGGCGCCACGCAGCACGCGCCACTGCACCCGCGCGGCGTAGGCTCCACCAAGGTAGAACCAGGCCTCTGCGTCATCCGGCGAGCGCTTCGTCCACTCTTCGTTGGTGCGGATGGCGCGCTCAACCGCGCTCGAGAACTCGTCGTCCAGCGCGCGACTCTCCGGATCGAGGAGGATGCGCCACCAGATGGCGGTTGCGGCCAGAACGTCACAGGCCTCCGCCGGGGCCGGGCCGCACGCGCGCTTGAGTTCGGCGTCGACCTGATCGAACCGGGCTTCGAGGATGGAGTCGTAGACGCGCCCGAGCTCTTCTTCTCCCTGGAGCGCGGTGTCGTTCCGGGTTGACGGGATCTGTTGGCGTGCAGAAACGGGAATTCCCGGCGGCGTGACTAGCGCCAGGATCGTGAGCGCGCACAACAGGCGCGTCATGTCACGCTGGTGCGCAGGAGCTGTTTTCCAGCGTGCCGCTCCATGGCGAGCGCGATCAGCCGGTCCAGCAGCGTCGCGTAATCGACGCCCGATGCGGCCCAGAGCTTCGAGTACATGCTGATGGTGGTGAAACCCGGAATGGTGTTGACCTCGTTGAGATAGAGGCGCCCGGAGGACTTCTCGAGCAGGAAGTCGACCCTCGCCATGCCGGAGCAGTCGATTGCTTCGAACGCCTCGATCGACAGCTTCTGCACTTCGGCAGCGGTTGTGGGCGGCAGATCCGCCGGGATCACAATCTTCGATCCGTCGTCGATGTACTTGGCCTCGTAGTCGTAGAACTCTCTCGACGGAATCACCTCACCTGGAACGGACGCTGACGGTTCGTCGTTTCCGAGCACGGCGCACTCGATTTCACGCGCCTCGGGAACGGCCGCCTCCACCACGATCTTTCGGTCGAACGACCCTGCAAGGTCAATCGCGTCGCCCAGGCTGGCTCGATCCTTGGCTTTGGAGATCCCGACCGAGGATCCCAGGTTCGCTGGCTTGACGAACATCGGAAAGTGCAGGGCCGACTCGAGCTCCGACAGGAGGATGTCGCGGCGCCGGTCCCAGTCATGGCGGATCACCACCCGATAGTCGCAGACCGGGAGCCCGCGCGCGGAGAACACCACCTTCATCAGCGCCTTGTCCATCCCGAGCGATGACGCGAGCACACCCGCACCGACGTAGGGGACGTTCGCAAGCTCGAGCAGCCCCTGGATGGTGCCGTCCTCGCCGTACGGGCCGTGCAAGACCGGGAAGATCACGTCGAGGTTCGATCCAGTGACCATTGCCGGCGCGACCGGGTTGTTCTGTTGCCCGCGTTCGATGGAGAGGATCGTTTCGCCGCTCGGTCTGGCGACGAGGTGCACTTCCCGGTCGACGCTGGCGGGTTTCGCGGCGTCCAGACGCGCCTGTTCGATTACGTCACCCGCCGACATCGCGGTCGGCGGCTTTTCAGCGATCGACCAGCGCCCATCCTTGTCGATGCGGATCGGAACAGGTTCGTACCGCGCGCGATCGAGGTTTGCAAACACAGCGGCTGCGGAGGCGAGCGACACTTCGTGCTCGCCCGACCGCCCGCCATAGAGGACGCCGACGCGGAGGCGCTTCACGCATCAAGAATAAACGTACAGTAGGCCCGACCTTCAGGTCGGGCGTGCTGACGACGCAACGGTCGAGGTGCCGGAGCGCGCCATGAAATTGTTATCCTTAATCAAGTGAGCGCATTCCGCTTTCGCCTTCTTCATACCGACGGCCTCGCGCGGCGAGGAGAGATGGAGACGGCGCACGGCACCGTGCAGACGCCGGCCTTCATGCCGGTGGGCACCCAGGGCGCGGTCAAGGCGATCACCCATCGAGATCTCGAGGATCTCGGCGCCGAGATCATCCTGGGCAACACCTATCACCTGTATCTCAAGCCCGGCGATTCATCTGATCGCGAGGGCCGGTGGACTGCATCGATTCATCGGCTGGACGCGACCGATTCTGACCGACAGTGGCGGCTACCAGGTGTTCAGCCTTGCCGCACGCCGCCGGATCACCGAAGAGGGCGCGCGAGTTTCGATCGCACATCGACGGATCGCTGCACCTGCTGACGCCCGAGAGCACGACCGACATTCAGGCGCAGCTCGGTTCCGACATCGCGATGGTCTTCGACGAATGCATCGCGACGCCTGCTCCGGCAGATGTCGCGCGCGAGGCCATGGAACGATCGGTGCGATGGGCGGCGCGGGCCCGCAAGCGGTGGTTGCAGCTGCAGGACGGTGCCGTCCGGGGCACCCGGCGTGATCGTGACCAACCCCGGGCAGGCACAGTTCGGGATCATCCAGGGCGGGACGCACAAGGATCTGCGGTCGGAGAGCGTTCAGGCCACCGTCGCCATCGGGTTCGAGGCTTACGCGATCGGAGGCCTGAGCGTGGGGGAAGAGCCGGAGGTCATGTACGACGTCGTCGAGCACACCGCGCCACAGCTTCCTGAGGATCGACCGCGATATCTCATGGGGAGCGGGATGCCCGACGACCTGGTCGAATCGGTCGCCCGGGGAGTCGACCTGTTCGATTGCGTGTTGCCGACGCGGAACGCCCGGAATGGCCAGTTGCTCACCCGGTCCGGGCCGCTGGTCATCAAGAACGCGAGGTATGCGGAGGACCTACTGCCGCCAGACCCGGACTGCGGGTGCTACACCTGCCGCCACCATTCCCGGGCGTACCTGCGCCACCTCTATATAAGCGGCGAGATGACCGCCGCGACGCTGGCGACCGTCCATAACCTCTACTTCTACCTTGACATAATGGCTCGGATAAGAAAAACTATTATGTTCAACACGTTTGAAAGACTCCGCCAGGAGTTCCATCAAACCTTCTCCCGCCGACCTCACTACTGAATGTTGTCGTTGCTGACCGAACCGCTCGTGTTCGCGATGGCCAGCCCCGGGCAAGCTCCTGGCTGGACCAGTTTCATTCCGTTCGCCTTCATCCTGGCGATCTTTTACTTCCTGATCCTGCAGCCCATGAAGCGCAGGCAGAAGAAGATCGAAGAGTTCCAGTCGGCTCTCAAGGTCGGCGACAAGGTCGTCACGACGGGCGGAATGTACGGTGAGGTCACGCGCTTGAAGGACAAGACTGTCCAACTCCAGGTCGCGAACAACGTCCGGATTGAATTCGCACGTCACGCCATCGGCGGGTACCAAGGACAGGATCCGGTCGTCCCTGAATCAGGAAATGCGTAGGTCATGAACAAAAATCTTCGCTGGAAAGTCATCACGATTCTGGCCGTGCTTCTCGTTTTCTTCGGGATGGGGATCTACCCGATGCTCGCGCAGCGCTATCAGCTGCCGGCGCCCGAATGGTTAAAAGCGAAACAGCTGCGCCTGGGGCTCGATTTGAAGGGCGGCGTTCACCTCGTCCTCCGGGTTCACACAGACGACGCGCTGCGTATCACCACGACGACGACCAGCGAGCAGCTGCGCGAGGCTTTGCGGAACGCGAACGTCAACGTCGGAGCGATTACCGTGCAGTCGCCGACGGCTTTCCGGGTCGAAGGGGTCCCGCAGGACAAGGACGCCGAATTCCGGAGCCTGGCCGACCAGGAAGCTGCGACCAGCTACGATCGCAGCTCGGGTGTGGGTGGCGCGTATGACTTCTCGATGAAGCAGAACATCGAGCGAAACCTGCGGGAGCAGACGGTCGTGCAGGCGCTCGATACGATCGATCGTCGTGTCAACGACCTCGGTGTCGCCGAGCCAAACATCGCGCGGCACGGCAGTCAGGGCGATCAGATTCTGGTGCAGATGCCTGGCGTCACCGAAGTTGCGCGCGCCAAGGAGATCATCCGGAACACGGCGATCCTCGAGCTGAAACTGGTCGAGGGCGGCCCCGCACCCAGCCGCGAGGCGCTGCTGCAGAGCCGAAACGGCGTGTTGCCCCCCGACATGGAGGTCGTGACCGGCGCGGCACAACCCAACAGCGGAGACACGGGCACCGTCTACTTCCTGGTCCGTAAGGTCGCGGCCGTCACCGGCCGGGACCTCCGCGGCGCCCAGCCGTCGATGGACGAGAACGGGCGACCGGCCGTGAGTTTCACGCTGAACGCCGACGGGTCGCGCAAGTTCGCAGCGGTGACTGGCGCCAATATCGGTCGCGCGCTGGCGATCATCCTCGACAATCGCGTGCAGTCCTATCCGACGATCGAGGGGCGGATCTCGAACGAGGGCCGGATCAGCGGCAACTTCACACCGCAGGAGACGTCCGACCTCTCGCTCATCCTCCGCTCGGGCGCCTTGCCAGCCTCGATGAGCTACCTCGAAGAGCGCGTCGTCGGGCCGTCCCTGGGCGCCGACTCCATCCGCTCGGGCATCACGGCTTCGCTGGCGGGTCTCGCGTTCGTCATCGTGTTCATGCTCATCTACTACAAGTTGTCGGGCATCAACGCGATCGTTGCGATGGTGATGAACCTGGTCATCCTGCTCGGCATGATGGCCTACCTCGGCGCGACGATGACGCTCCCCGGCATCGCGGGATTCATCCTGACGATGGGCATGGGTGTGGACTCGAACGTGCTGATCTTCGAGCGCATCAAGGAAGAGCTCGCCGCGCAGAGAGGCGTTCGCAACGCGATCAACGCCGGGTTCAGCCGCGTGTTCCTGACGCTGCTCGACACGCACGTCGCGTCGCTCATCGCCGCCGCGTTTCTCTTCCAGTTTGGCACCGGAGCGATTCGCGGTTTCGCAACCACGCTGTCGATCGGCCTTTTGACGAACCTCTTCACATCGATTTTCGTGTCCAAGACGTTGTTCGAGCTCATTCTGTCGAGGCGGCCGGCGAACGCCCAGCAGCAGGCGCTGAGTATCTGAGAGTACCGGGTTTATTCATATGCAGATCTTCAAGACACCCAATTTCAACTTCGTCCGCTGGCGCTGGCATGCCATCGCGCTCTCGCTGTTCATCGTTCTGGCGGGGGCAGCGATGGTCTACCGAAACAACGGACTGCCGCTCGGCGTCGAGTTCGAGGGCGGCAGCATCGTCGTGCTGCAGTTCGAGCAGCCTCCGAACCTCCAACAGATTCGGAACGCGCTCGCCGCCGGCATGCCCGGAGGCGATGACGCGATCGTGCAGTCGTATGGCGACGCGAGCCAGCGCCAGGTGATGGTGCGGGTCTCCGAGGTCGGCGCCGAAACCGGCGGCGAGCTGAGCAAGACCGCGAATCTCGTCGTCGAGACACTGCAGAAGGCGAACATCGGCAAGTTCACCGACGAGGGCCGGGAGGTGGTGGGTCCGGTCGTCGGGCAGCAGTTGAAGCGGCAGGGGACGCTGGCGACAGTCCTCGCCCTGGCCGGCATCCTCGTCTACATCGGCCTGCGGTTCCAATTCAGTTTTGCGCTGGGCGCGGTGGCCGCGACGATTCACGACCTGCTCGTGACGCTGGCGTTTCTCGTGTTCTTCGGGTACGACATCACGCTGAACGTCATCGCGGCAATCCTGACGATCACCGGTTACTCGGTCAACGACACGATCGTCGTCTTCGATCGCGTGCGCGAGAACATGCGCTCGATGCGCCGTGACAATCTCGAGCACATCGTCAACGTCGCCGTAAACCAGACCCTGGCGCGGACGATCATCACCGCCGGCTGCACCCTCTTGAGCGTGGTCGCGCTGTATCTCTTCGGCGGCGAGGCCCTCAAAGGATTCGCCTTCACGATGATCGTCGGCATCATCAGCGGAACGTACTCGACGATCTTCATCGCCGCGGCCATCGCCATCATGCTGCAGCGCGGCAAGCCGATGAAGGGGCAGTCCGCCGTCGCGAGCACCCCGGCCGAGCGGACGCCGCGGCGCCGCGCTCGCGCGTCCTGACGTCCGTCGCAGGGCGCCTCGATTGAACCTGACAGCCGCGATAATTCTCGGGATCGTGCAGGGACTCACAGAGTTCCTGCCGGTCTCGAGCTCAGCCCACCTGATTCTCG
Source organism: uncultured Acidobacteriota bacterium (assembly GCA_963710415.1). GTDB lineage: Bacteria > Acidobacteriota > Vicinamibacteria > Vicinamibacterales > 2-12-FULL-66-21 > CAVQAH01. The sequence continues at coordinate 117,295 of CAVQAH010000011.1, forward strand.
CGCGGGCGTTTTTCGGCTGGGAAACCCCGCCGGAATTCGGCCTGGCCTTCGACGTCTCGCTCCACGTCGGCACCCTGGCGGCCATCCTGACCTTCTTCCGGCGCGAGATTGCGGGCATGGCGCGGGCACTCCCGTCCGCTCTCCAGAGCACCACCGACCCATCGGCTCGTCTGGTGCGATACATTGTCGTCGGCACGATTCCGGTGGTCATCATCGGCGTGGTGTTCAACGACTACATCGAGGAAGTGCTGCGGACGCCGCGGGTCGCAGCCTGGGCGCTGACCGTTGGCGCTGTGGCGATGATGGCGGCCGAGCGGGCGGGTGCGCCCTCGCGGACCGAGGATCGTTTGACGTGGACGGATGCATTGCTGATCGGGTGCGCGCAGGCGTCCGCATTGATTCCGGGCGTGTCGCGGTCGGGTGCGACGATCGCCATGGGGCTGTTCCTCGGGCTTCGCCGCGACGCGGCGGCGCGGTTCACGTTCCTGCTGGCGATCCCGGCGATGCTGGCCGCCGCGGGCAAGGAAGCCCTCGAGCTTCGGCACATGACGCTGGCGCCCGGGACGGGCCAGCTGTTCGCCGTCGGGATGCTCGTGTCAGCCGTCGTCGGGTACGTGACGATCAAGTACTTCCTGCGCTTTCTCGCAGGCCACCGGCTCGACGTTTTCGCCTACTATCGTTTCGCGCTGGCCGCCGCGACGTTTGTGTTTCTGGTGTGGAAGTGACGCGACTGTCGACTGGTGACTGACGACTGACGGCTGACAGAAATGCTGCAGTGGATTCGGCGTAGCTTCATCGCCGGGTTTTTCGTGACCGTGCCGCTGGTCATCAGCGTTGCGGCATTCATCTGGATCTTCCGGCTGATCGACGGGTTCGTCGGGCCGTTCTACGAAGCCTGGCTGAAACGGGACGTTCCAGGTCTCGGCATCCTGACGACGGCATTGCTCGTGCTATTGGTCGGGGCGGTGGCGACCAACGTGATCGGCAAGCGTTTTCTGCAGCGGGGCGAGGGGTACTTGCTGCGGGTGCCGGTCTTCAAGACGATCTATGCACCCGTGAAGCAGCTGGTTGTCGCCTTCTCGCCGGACAATGAGTACGGGTTCAAGCGGGTCGTGATGATCGACGATCCGAGCCGCGGGTTCGTCCTGGGTTTCCAAACGAAGGAGTTCACGGTAGACCGCGGTCAGGGTCCGGAATCGCTGGTTGCGGTGTACGTTCCCACCAACCACCTCTATCTCGGGGATGTGGTGATCTACCCCCGCGACAAGGTGGCATATCCAGACATCACCGTCGAGCAGGGGATCCGGATTTTCCTGACCGGCGGGATGGCCCTGTCAAGCCGGATCCGTGCGCGCCGCGGGGATGACCGCGTCGGCGATTTCCGGGTCTAGCGAGGCTGCGCCTCAGATACTTTCGGCTCCGCCTCGCTAGGTGGCATTGCTTGGAACGCCCCGCTTCGCGGGGCTAGGCACCCCGAAAAACGGCCAGGAGATGTGGTACGATGCGGGGCTTTTCGAGCCCCGATGGGCTTGGTTCTGATCGCGCGATGCATTGCGCGCGGTCGCGCACTCATAGGAGATGTAGGAGTGATGTTCGAGACGTTCTTTTCACGCGCTGCGCGGACGGGCACATGGGTAGCTGCCCTGCTCATCGTCCTGTCTTGCGTCGTGCCGTCGCCGGTCGCGGCGTGGCAACCGGTCCAGGAGTCGACTCAGGCGCAAGCGGCGCCCAGACACGCAGGAGGCGAGGCAAACCTCGTGCTGCCGGATCTGGGGACCGTCGAGTTCCAGGGGATCAACGGGCGCTCGCTGCTGAAGGCCGGGCTCGTCGTCTGCCTCCTCGGTCTGGCGTTCGGAATGGTCATCTTCAACCAGCTGAAGAACCTGCCGGTGCACCGGTCGATGCATGAGATCTCCGAGCTCATTTACGAGACCTGCAAGACGTACCTCGTGACCCAGGGCAAGTTCATCCTCATCCTGGAAATCTTCATCGGCGTCATCATGGTGTTCTACTTCGGCGTGCTGCAGCATTTCGCGCCGATGAAGGTCGCGATCGTTCTGCTCTTCAGCCTGATCGGCATCGGCGGCAGCTACGGCGTCGCGTGGTTCGGCATCCGCGTGAACACGTTCGCCAACTCGCGCGCCGCGTTTGCCAGCCTCAAGGGCATGCCGTATCCGATCTATGCCATTCCGCTGCGTGCCGGCATGAGCATCGGCATGCTCCTCATCAGCGTCGAGCTGTTCCTGATGCTGTGCATCCTGCTGTTCATTCCCGGCGACTACGCCGGCGCCTGTTTCATCGGCTTCGCCATCGGCGAATCGCTGGGCGCCGCGGCCCTGCGAATCGCCGGCGGCATCTTCACGAAGATCGCCGACATCGGCTCCGACCTCATGAAGATTGTCTTCAACATCAAGGAAGACGACGCGCGCAACCCGGGCGTGATTGCGGACTGCACGGGCGACAACGCGGGGGACTCGGTCGGACCCAGCGCCGACGGCTTCGAGACCTACGGCGTCACCGGCGTCGCGCTCATCTCCTTCATCCTCGTCGCGGTGACCGACCCCGCCGTGCAGGTTCAGTTGCTCGTGTGGATCTTCGTGATGCGCGTGATGATGATCATCGCGAGCGGCGTGTCGTACCTGCTCAACGAAGTCTGGGCGAAGGCCAGCTTCGGCGATGCCAAGACGATGAACTTCGAGACGCCGTTGACGCGGCTCGTCTGGCTGACGTCGTTCGTGTCGGTGGCGTTGACATACGTCGTGTCGTACTGGCTGATTCCGAATCTTGGCGGCGATCCGAGCCTGTGGTGGAAGCTCTCCACCGTCATCACCTGCGGGACGCTGGCGGGCGCAATCATTCCGGAGCTGGTCAAGATCTTCACGTCCACCGAGTCGAGCCACGTCAAGGAAGTGGTCATCTCGTCGCGCGAGGGGGGCGCGTCGCTCAACATCCTGTCCGGATTCGTGGCGGGCAATTTCAGCGCGTACTGGCTTGGCATGAGCATTCTGGCGCTGATGTCCGTCGCCTACGCCGTCAGCCTCCAGGGCGTCGGTGACCTCATGATTGCGCCGGCCGTCTTTGCGTTCGGCCTGGTGGCCTTCGGCTTTCTGGGCATGGGGCCGGTGACGATTGCCGTCGACTCGTACGGCCCGGTCACCGACAACGCCCAGTCGGTCTTCGAGCTGTCGGTCATCGAAGGGATTCCGAACATCAAGAGCGAATTGAAGAAGCAGTACGGGTTCGACGTGAACTTCGAGCGGGCCAAGCACCTCCTGGAAGAGAACGACGGCGCCGGGAACACCTTCAAGGCGACGGCGAAGCCCGTGCTCATCGGCACGGCGGTCGTCGGCGCCACGACGATGATCTTCTCGATTATTGTCGTGCTCACCGATCGGCTCCGTCCGGAATACCTGCAGTACCTGTCGATTCTTCATCCGCCGTTCCTGCTCGGGCTCATTGCCGGCGGCTGCATGATCTACTGGTTCACCGGCGCCTCCACGCAGGCGGTGACGACCGGCGCGTATCGCGCGGTCGAGTTCATCAAGGCGAATATCCGTCTGGACGGGGTTGAGAAAGCTTCGGTCGCTGACAGCAAGAAAGTCGTCGAGATCTGCACCCAGTACGCGCAGAAAGGGATGTTCAACATCTTCCTGGCCGTGTTCTTTGCGACGCTCGGCTTTGCGTTCCTGGAGCCCTACTTCTTCATCGGTTACCTCCTCTCCATCGCGCTGTTCGGTCTGTTCCAGGCGATTTTCATGGCCAACGCCGGCGGCGCATGGGACAACGCCAAGAAAATCGTCGAGGTGGAGCTCAAGGAAAAGGGCACTCCGCTACACGCGGCAACGGTCGTCGGCGACACGGTGGGCGATCCGTTCAAGGACACCTCGTCGGTGGCGATGAACCCCGTCATCAAATTCACGACGCTTTTCGGGCTGCTGGCCGTCGAGCTGGGTGTCCAACTCGCGTCGCAGTACGGGGCAACGATGAGTCACGTGCTGTCGGCAGCATTCCTGCTTGGATCAGCTGTGTTCGTCCACCGCTCCTTCTACGGGATGCGGATTCGGGCCGCCCGGACCTAGGGCGGCGGCCCGATTTGGGGACGAACGGGGATGTGAAATAGTCCGGCTTCGGCCTCGAATTTCTCCTGGGCCGGCCGGGTTCTTGGCGTGGGCCGTTTTCAGAAACCCGGTGTCTAACGGGCTGAGGGACGTTTCATTGACACTGGTTTTTCGGTCTGACTATAATTCGCGGTCTTGCGCCACTTGTGGAGAGGCAGGAGGGTTGAGCCGTGCCGCGTGACATGTTCGGCGACGTCACCGATCCGTCTGTGAAGGTCGGGTCTCAGGCGTGGTACACCGTACCCGTCTCCATCATGGCGCACGTTGTGTTGTTCGGCGCGGTGATCATCATTCCCTTGATGGCCACCGACGTGTTGCCGACGCCGCCTACAATGATGGCGTTCGTCGGTGCACCGCCACCGCCACCACCACCACCGCCGCCGCCACCCGCGCCGGCCGCCGCGGCGCCGAAGCCAGTACCGGTGGCCAATCCAGCCGCGGCGCCGGTCGAAGCCCCGAAAGAAATCGTTCCTGAAGCGCCGCCTCCGACGGTCGGCGTCTCCGAAGGCGTGCCGGGCGGCGTCGAAGGCGGCGTGCCCGGCGGCGTGATCGGCGGCGTTGTCGGCGGGCTTCCCCAAGCGCCACCACCACCGCCGCCGCCGTCGGCGCCGGTGCGCGTGGGCGGCAACATCCGCCCGCCGACCAAGACCAAGGACATTCGTCCTGTCTATCCGCCCATCGCGCAGTCGGCGCGCGTCCAGGGCGTCGTCATCATCGAGGCCACCATCGGCGCGGACGGCAAGGTGAAGGACGCGAAAGTCCTCCGCTCCATCCCGCTGCTCGACCAGGCGGCCGTCGATGCCGTGAAGCAGTGGCAGTTCACCCCGACGCTGCTCAACGGCGTCCCGGTACCCGTCATCATGACGGTTACCGTGAACTTCACGCTGCAGTAACGTCGCGCTCGCGACTCGTTCGTGATCGAACGTCGTTTTCGTATCGTCTTTTTGGCTCGTGGCGTTTTACCCGTTGGACCTGGCAGACTGATTCTGGATTCTTCCAGCACCGGAGGATGGGCGAATGGACCTGATGCACATGTGGGAACAGATGGGGTGGGTCGCGAAGGCGATCGGCGTGATCCTCATCATCATGTCGATGATCTCGTTTGGCGTGGCCATCGAGCGGATTTACACCTTCGCGCAGGCGCGCAAACAGTCAAAGCTGTATGCGCCGCAGGTTGCGAAGCACCTGAAGGAAGGGCGGCTGAAGGACGCCATCGCGATCTCGTCCTCCAAGAACTACCGCTACAGCCACCTCGCGAAGGTGGTGCTGGCAGGCCTACAGGAATACCAGTTCCAGCAGGAAAGCGGCGCGAATCTCAGTCGTGAAGACCTCGTCGACACGGTCCGCCGCGCCATTCAGCGCGCGTCCGCGCTGACCGCCAACGACCTGAAGAAGGGTGTCGCCTCGCTCGCGACCATCGGCGCCACGGCGCCGTTCGTCGGACTGCTCGGCACGGTCGTCGGCATCATCACCGCGTTCCAGGGCATCGCCTCGCAGGGCTCGGGTGGTCTGGGTGCGGTCTCCGCCGGTATTTCGGAAGCGCTCGTTGAAACCGCGCTCGGCCTCGTCGTGGCGATTCCTGCGGTGTGGTTCTACAACTACCTCACCGGCCGCATCGAGTACTTCAACGTCGAAATGGACAACTCGTCATCCGAGTTGGTCGACTATTTCATCAAGAAGACGTCGTAGTCGGACGAGTGCGGACTGACGACTAACGTCGACTGATAGGAGTTCTGATCATGGCAATGGATGTTGGCGCCTCAAAAGGCAGCCTGAAAGCGGACATCAACGTGACGCCGCTCGTCGACGTCATGCTGGTGCTGCTCATCATCATGATGTTGATCGCACCGATGCTGCAGAAGGGCGTTGATGTCAGGCTGCCGCTGGCCGACAACACGGTCGACAAACCGGAGACGCAGGATCAGACGGTCCTCGCCGTCGATGCCCGCAATGGCTTCTGGGTCAACGGCGTCCAGGTCGACAAGAAGGAACTGGGCACGCGCGTCAAGTCCGTGCTCGAGGAGAAAGCCGAGCGCATCGTGCTGATCAAGGGCGACCAGGACGCCTCCTACAGCTCGATCATGTACGCGATGGACGACCTGCGAAAAGCGGGCATCGAGAACATCGGCCTGATCACCGAGCCGAAAACCCCGATCAACCCCAACGTGGGAGGCAAGTAAGCCATGGCTCACGCACACAAGCACTTCGGTGCGGAGAAGGTGGTCACGGGGGAGACCCCGCATGCCAGCTCGGACATGAACGTCACGCCGCTCATCGACGTGCTGCTCGTGCTCCTCATCATCTTCATGGCGGCCCTCCCGCTCACGCAGAAAGGCGTGGACATCAACCTCCCGCTCGAAACCAAGGCGCCCTCGTCGCCGTCGGACAATCAGCAGATCGTCCTCGAATACAATGCCGATCGGACGATGTCGGTGAACAAGCAGCCGGTGACCATCGCGGAGCTCCAGAACCGTCTTCGCGAGGTGTTCGAGACGCGGCGCGAGAAGACGATGTTCATCGTCGGCGACCCGTCGCTTCGATACGGCGAGATCATCGACGTCATCGACGCGGCAAAGGGCGCCGGGGTCGAGAAGGTCGGCATTGTCACCGAAGGCATGCGCCGAGGCGAAAGCGCCGACGGCACCACTTCCGGCGGCAACAACAACTGACATTGGACGGCGTGGCGTTAACACGCCATCTGATGGGCTTTGACGGGGCGGCACTGACGTGCCGCCCTTTTTTTGCGTACCGACGATCTTCTGGCTACCCACCGGTGTCTAAGACTCGTGGAGGCCGCATGGTTCGTCAGTCGCAGCCCAACATCACGCCACTGACCGATGTCCTCCTCGTGCTCCTGATCATTTTCCTGGCGGCTACGCCGCTCAAGCAGCAGGGGTTGGACCTCACGCTCCCTCAGGAAGTCGAGCGGAGGGACCTGCAGGCGGTCTCTACAGCCATAGTCCTCGATTGCTCGGCATCACGGCTGATCACCATCAACCGCCAGCCTGTGGCCAGGGCTGAGCTCGAGCGGACCCTGCGTGCCATCTTCAAGGATCGCCGTGACAAGACGCTCTTCATCTCCGGGGATCCCGGGCTCCGGTACGGCGAGATCGTCGAGCTGATCGATGCGGCGAAAGCGGCTGGTGTGGAGAGAGTCGGCGTGATTACGCCGGGGATGCGAGGGGAGGGGAGATAGGTGACAACGCCCAACTCCCAATTCCCAACTCCGCAATCTCTCGAACGTTGGGCGTTGGAAGTTGGGAGTTGGGAGTTGACGAGCCTCATGATTTACCGGAGGCCTTTCGCTTGTTCAGCTCCATGGCCTTGTTCCGGATCTCGTCGGCTTCCTTGATCAGCGCGTCAATGCTTGGCCCGATCGGTCTCGGCATTCGCCTGCATGCGGAGCAGGATGTTCTTGTAGGTCAAAGCTTCAGCGTAGTCCGGGTTGAGCGAGATGGCCTTGTCGGTCGCCGCGATCCCGCGCATGATGAAGTCCTTCTTCTGCGCCGGCAGCAGGCGGTGGTCCTTGAACGCCTTTTCCCAGTAGTAGGTGGCCACGAGCTGGTAACCCGTCGGATCGGTGGGCTTGAGATCCGCCGCCTGATGCAGCGCTTCCATCGTCCGCTCGAAGTCGCCCTGACGGTTGTAGAAGCCCGAGAGCGTCGTGTAGACGACGGGATCGTTGGGGCGAACTTCCTTGGCCTTCAGGAGCGTCTGCTCGGCCTCCTCGTAGCGGCCGGCGTCCTCGTAGATCTTCGAGAGTGCGAAATAGTTGACCGGGTCGTTCGGCTGCATGTCGATCATCTTCTTGACGATAGGCTCGGCTTCAGCCGGACTGTTCAGCTTTTCCGGGCCGTACGCGGCCACCAGGTACTGCATGGCCCGTTCGCGCATGATCGGCGCGGGGTCCGTGTCCGCGGCCTTCCGGTAATTCTCGATGGCCTTCTGGATGTAGGCATCGTTCTGCGGCTCGCCGGCGCGGGTCGGCTTGTAGAGATTGTCGTAGCTGTTGCCCAGGAAGAAGAACACGCCCGGCAGGGTGGGGTCCGATGTGGCCGCAACTTCGTACCGGTCGACGGCCTCCTTCCACTTCGATGCCGTATAGAGCTCGTTGGCCTCCCTGTAGGCCTTTTTCGCCTTCAGGCTGCTGAAGGAGTACTTGCCGCACCCGGCCGTGGCTGCCCCGGCCAGGAGAACCAGCGCCACAGACGCCGCCGAAACAGACCGAAATCGCTTCCTCATGCGTTCCCTCAAGAGCAATCGGCGCCTGCCTGTGCCGGGCGCAGCTGAATAGTGGATATTAGAATGGCCCCACGTACTTCCGTTGCGATGATCCAGTAGTGCGGGGCACGATCGTGAGGTTTGCCGCCGCCATAACCGGGTCAGTATAGTGAACCAAAAAACGAGCCCGTCAACACCGCGGATTTGCCCAGCCACGGGGGTGTCACGGGACGCCGATCCCCGCGGGTCGGGCTTTCACGGGGCGCGGATCTCCGCGGATCGGGGCGTCACGGGACGCGGATCTCCGGATCGGGGCGTCACGGGACGCGGATCTCTCCAGATCGGTCACGGGACGCGGATCTCCCAAATCGGTCACGGGACGCGGATCTCCCCAGATCGGTCACAGGGACGCGGATCTCCGGATCGGTCACGGGGCGCGGATCGGACCCCTGGCGGAGCGAATCACGCGTTGACAGCGTCCCAAGAGGTTAGACACCAGCATCCATGATTCGGTTCGAGGATCTCGTCGACAAGGTGCGGGCCGGCAACCCCGACGCCGACATCGAGCTGCTCAGGCGCGCGTACCTCTTCTCCGCGTTCGAGCACAAGGGGCAGGTCCGCCACTCGGGGGAGCCCTACCTCGTCCACCCACTCGAGGTCGCGGATCAGCTGGCGGACATGAAGCTCGACGTCGTGGCGATTGCCGCGGGCCTGTTGCACGACATCGTCGAGGACACGCAGACGCCGATCGAGCGCATCCGCGAGCTGTTCGGCGCCGACGTCGCCCACGTCGTCGAAGGCGTGACCAAGCTGGGGGCCATCCCGTTCTCGTCGATCGAGGAGCGCCAGGCGGAAAACTTCCGCAAGATGCTGCTGGCGATGGTCGACGACGTCCGCGTGATCCTGGTGAAGCTGGCGGATCGGCTGCACAACATGCGGACGCTGCATCACCTGCCCGAGGAGCGCCGCATCAAGATCGCCCAGGAGACGCGCGACATTTACGCGCCCATCGCGAATCGGCTGGGGATGAGCAAAATCAAGAACGAGCTCGAGGAGCTGGCGTTCCGCTATCTCGAGCCGAAGTCCTACGAGGCGCTCCGGTCGCGGGTGGAGAGCCGGCGCCGCGCCACAGAGGGGATGATCGAGGAGCTGCGCAAGAACATCACGGCGAAGCTCGTCGAGGCGCAGGTGCCGGTGATTGCGATCGACGGCCGCATCAAGCGTCTTTTCAGCATTCACCAGAAGCTCAAGCGTCAGAAGATCGACCTCGATCAGGTGTACGACCTGATGGCGCTGAGAATCGTCACGCAGTCGGTGAAGGACTGTTACGCCGCGCTGGGCATCATCCATCAGACGTGGTCGCCGGTTCCCGGGCGCATCAAGGACTTCATCGCAATGCCCCGGCCCAACGGCTATCAGTCGCTGCACACGTCGGTCGTGAGCGATCGCGGCTTCCCGTTCGAAGTGCAGATCAGGACCGCCGAGATGCACCGTATCGCCGAGGAGGGCATCGCGGCGCACTGGAAGTACAAAGAGGGGCGCGTCGGCGCCAATCGTGACGAGCAGTCCTTCATGTGGCTCCGGCAGCTGCTCGAATGGCAGCAGGAGGTGCGCGATCCGCAGGAGTTCCTGCAGAACCTGAAGATCGAGCTGTATCCGGAGGAGGTCTACATCTTCACGCCGAAGGGCGAGGTCAAAGCGCTGCCCCGCGATGCGACGCCGGTGGACTTCGCCTACGCGATCCACACGGATGTCGGCCACCAGTGTGTGGGCGCGCGCGTGAACGGCAAGATGGTTCCCCTGCGCACGCGGCTGCGTAACGGCGACATCATCGAGATCGTCACGGCCGCGGGCCACAAGCCGAGCCGGGACTGGCTCAACTTCGTGGTGACCTCGCGGGCCAGGAACAAGATCCGGCACTTCATCCACTCCGAGGAGCGCATCCGAAGCCTCGAGCTGGGACGCAAGCTGTTCGAGAAAGAGGCCCGGCGGTTCGGACTGACCATGAAGCAGCTGGGCGACGGCGACGGCCTGACCAAGGTCGCAAACGACTACGGCATGCAGAAGGCCGAAGAGCTGTTCGCGGCGATCGGTTACGGCAAGCTCGCGGCGAAGTCCGTGCTCACGAAGATGGTTCCGCAGGAGCAACTGAAAGAGACGCCAGAGACGGGCCTGGCGTCCGTCGTCCGCCGGGTGCTGGGGACAGGCGAGGACAAGATCAAGGTCCGCGGCGTCGACGATCTGATGGTCTTCCGGGCGCGCTGCTGCAACCCTATCAGGGGTGAGCAGATTGTCGGCTATATCACCCGCGGCAAGGGTGTCTCGGTGCACTCCGTCGCCTGCCCGAACGTCGTCAACCTGCTCTACGATCCGGAGCGCCGCATCGATGTCGAGTGGGACAAAGGCGCGGACTCGTCGCCGTACACGGTCCGTCTGAGCATCCAGGTTGAGGATCGGAAGGGCATTCTGGCCGACGTCAGCGCCAAGATCGCCGGAATCAACACGAACATCCGCAACGTCGAAGCGACCACCGACGCGTCGATGGGCCGCATCGACATGACCGTCGAGATCAGCGACGTCAAGCACCTTCAGAAGGTGATCAAGTCACTCCGCAGTATCGCTGGTGTCGTGGATGTAGAGAGAGCGAGCCGGTGATGCCGCTCCAGAGTGAAAAGCACTATTCGAGCGAAGCGACCACGTCGATCTCGACCCGCGCGTCTCTTGGCAGCCTCGCTGCCTGGACTGTGGCGCGGGCGGGCGCCGGCGACGAGAAGTAGGTGCCGTACACCTCGTTCATCGCTGCGAAGTCGTTCATGTCCGCGAGGTAGACGGTCGTGCGGACGACCTGATCGAAGGAGGCACCGGCGGCTTCGAGGATGGCGCCGAGGTTCTGGAAGACGCGGTGCGTCTGCGCGGCGATGCTTCCCTCGACCATCTGACCGCTGACCGGGTCCAGCGGAATCTGTCCTGACACGAAAAGCAGGGACCCCGCCCGGATTGCCTGTGAGTACGGTCCGATCGCCTTCGGCGCCGAGGGAGTCGCCACCGCCTGACGCATGATCAGGCGGCCTTGACGACCTTGTTCGACCGGAGGCAGCGGGTGCAGACGCGCAGGCGGCGGATGCCGCCGTTGACCATCGCGCGGACGCGCTGGAGGTTCGGCTCGAACCGACGGGGCGTCACGTTGTGCGCGTGGCTGATGTTCCGGCCCACGACAGGGCCCTTTCCGCAGATTTCGCAGCGCTTAGCCATGAGAGTGCATTCCTAGAGAGAGATTGAATCCTCCAAATGAGGACAAATCCCAGAGAAGAAGCCCGGCAACAATGGGCGAAACCACAGATTATAGCACGCGCCAGGCGGGCCTCAGGCCAGCGGGCGTCACGCCCGCGTTATTAGGGCTAGCGGGCGTCACGCCCGCGTTATCCAGGAATGATGAGCCGACTACCGCCGCCGGGGGTCTCGGCCGCCGGGTCTTCCGCCTGCGACGCACCCGCGGCGCCCAGAATTCTCGTGACCAGCCTGAGGAAAACCGGTGACTCATCTCCCGGAAGACCTTCTGCGGCGGTCGTCGCGCCTGCCGCCACCTGCCGCAGCGCGACGGCAGCATCACGCTCGAGGCGACTCCGGCGCGACCCCGCGCGAGCGGCGATTTCCTCCAGCGATCGATTGATCTCCTCGGCGAGGTGCTGAGCGGGAATCGAGCTCGCCTGGTGCTGGTAGATGATTCCTTTTCCCGCCGTTTCGAGCGTCGCGGCGACTGCCGCCGCGGCATCCGCCACATCTCGATCGATCAGCGACGGCACTGACCCATCAGCGCGTCGTCCGATCACCGCGAGGAAGTAGATCAGGAGCCGGTGCTGATCCTCGGTGAGGTTAGCGAGGAGCGGCACCATGAACTGCAGGTCACGATCCTGTCGGCGCTGGATCACGGCCGCGGGGTGTGTCCTCGCCGAGGACAAGTACGCACACGATGCAGGACACGCGATCTCCACGAGCCGCTTGGTTCCACAGCAGGTCGCGCAGATCGTCTGTCCGAGCGCGGGGCACGAACGCTTGCCCTTCCGGGCGTGACAAAGTGGACAGTTCAGGGCTGGCATCCAGGGATTTCGATCGGTTTCTCGTTACGGAATTGCTGTTTTGAGGAACGACGGATTACGAAAGCGTAACGACCGGTTCCTCTATTCTACTGGGGCGACTGAAGGATCCGTCAAAGCCTCCGATAGTTCCTATAAATCGAGCCGACTCTCAGCATGTGCCGCGCCGGCGGGGGTCAGCCACCGGAATACGACTTGCAGTCTCACGATTGGCAGGCGGCCGTGACCGGCCGCGAGGAGGATCGCGCTGATGGAACGTCAGCTTCTGCGTGAGCAGACTCCGGCCGAATTCTTCAGGGAGCTCGTCGAATCGGCGCTGACCCGGCAACACCTGCAGGCCGGCGACCTCACCGAGTACTACATCGTCAACCTGCTGTGTCAGTACGTTCGCCTGGACGCACGTTCCGAGAGCGACGAGCACACGCAGCCGCTGGCGATCAGGCTCGCGAAGGCGCTCGAGAGCGGCGGCTCGGAGCAGCGCGCGCGGCTGCGCCGCCTCGGAGATTTCTCGCTGTTCATGTCCGGGTTCTTCGCCGACAGCTTTCGCCGCCGATCGATCGACGTCGACTACTACAAGTCGATGGGCGAGTACGCATACGGGTCCCTCAGCCGATCGCCGCGAAACGATGACGACGCCTTTGCCGAGGTTTTTGGGGAACTCTCGAGCAAGTTCGTCGGCTTCATGGACGTACTCGCAGAGGTGAGCGAGCGGACGAGCCTCACCTCGGAAGCGGACGTGCTGCGGCTCTACGAGAAGTGGCTGCGCACAGGAAGCCGGCGCGATGGGCGGCGGCTCATCGAGCGCGGCATCCTTCCCAACCATTCGGTGGGGAAGCGCTTCATTCAGTAACCCCCAGTAACCCGCGATTGCTCTGCACGTAAAACGGCAAACCCGCCCCATCGGCCGTGGCTTCGTGGCACTTGAGCCTCAGCGCGCCGTGGCGGCCTGGCCACACGCCGAGCGTCTCTGAAGTTTTTTCACGCGGCTGCTATTACCGAACCGAATGAGGGGGGTCTGGCGTCTAAAGCATCAGTAGCGAAGCCAGTCGCCGCGGAAACGGAGCCAGGTGGCGTGTAAAGTCATGCTTTTCAAATACATGCATCGAGACCAGGGCGCGTGTCGGAGCGCCTGAGGAGAGCAACTGCAGAGGTCACTTTCGCTGCTGGTTGCCCACCTTTCAGGACTTCCCCGAAGCTCAGGCTAGCCCAATCCGCCCGTTTTGATGTAGACTACAGGGCTGTCATAACTGGCAATTCAATTGCATATCGGCCTGCGAATACGAGGGCAGGACGCGTGAAAGGAGCGGACTCATATGAGCGTTAATAAAACGCCTGGCGGACAGATGAACCGCGATCGGTATTCCGAGCTGAAGCGGATTCTTGAAGAGCGGCGTCGGGAGATCGTAAGCGAAGTGCACGAGAAGATCCGGGACGTTCGGACCGAGGGTGCCAACAGCCCGACGCACGGTGTGCTCGACGCGGCTGAGACGTCGGAAGCGGACATCCAGGACGACATCGAGTTCGCGCTTATCCAGATGAAAGCTGAGACGCTGAACAAGATCGAAGTTGCGCTCCGGCGTCTGGAGGAGGGCACGTTCGGCTACTGCTTCGAGTGCGGCGACGAGATTTCCGAGCGCCGTCTCCGGGCACTGCCGTTCGCCGTCCGGTGCAAGGATTGCGAGGAAGCCCGCGAAATCGCGCAGCAGCGCGAGCGGCTCATCGCTCAGCGTCGCGGCGCGTCCTCCCTGTTCCTCGACACTCAGGGTTGACGACCGGGGTGCGATCGGCGACACAGCCGGCGCGCCTCGTGCTACAGTCTCGCAGGCCCCGAGGGTGGGGCCTGCGCCCCCCCTCACTTCAGATTCAAGCTGCCGGGCGTGACGGTGCGCTGTCGATGATGATCCGCGCGCTTTCGCGTCCCGTTTACGATCCGCGTGCAGTCGCGTTCCGCTTAGGATCCAGGTGCATTTGGCGTCCGGATTCGCGTGTATTCGCGTCCGTTAGGATCCGCGTGAATCCGGGTCCCGTGCATCCGCGGTATGAGGAGGATCGCTTATGAGCGATCGAGACGAGTCCCTGTTGGATGAGACAGCGGCGGCCGAGCGCCCGCTCGTGATCCCGCCCGAACTCCCCATCCTTCCGCTCCGGGACACCGTCCTGTATCCAAACTCGTTCATGCCACTCGCGGTTGCGCGAGAGGCCTCGGTCAAGCTGATCGACGAAGCCACGTCGTCGGGCCGAATGATTGGCGTATTCACCCAGCGCGAGGCCTCCGTCGAGGAGCCGCTGCAGGAGGACCTCTATCCGATTGGTGTGGCCACGCACATCCACAAGATGTTCAAGCTGCCGGACGGCAGCCTGCGCCTGATCGTGCAGGGTCTCGCCCGGGTCCGCCTCGACCGGATCGTGCAGACGCGGCCGTATCTCAAGGCCGCGGTGACGACGGCTGAAGAGCTGCTGCGTGACGAGGATCACCTCGAAATCGACGCGCTTCAACGCAATATCAAGAGCAACTTCCAGCAGGTCGTCTCACTGTCACCGCTGCTGTCCGACGACCTGCAGGCGCTGTCGTCGAACATCACCGATCCGGGCAAGCTGGCGGACTTCATCGCCTCGAGCCTGACGACCCTCGGGACGCCGGTCAAACAGGAGGTCCTCGAGACCCTCGACATCCGCGCGCGGATGGACTCGCTGAACCGGCTGCTGATCAAGGAACTGGAAGTGCTCGAGCTCGGCTCGAAGATCCAGTCGCAGGTGCAGTCCGAGGTCGGCAAGAACCAGCGCGAGTACTTTCTGCGTGAGCAACTCAAGGCCATCCAGAAGGAGCTTGGCGAAGGCGACGACCAGGCGAAAGAGATCGACGAGCTGCGAACGAAGATCGACGCGGCCGGCATGCCAGAGGCCGTGAAGAAGGAGGCGCTGCGCGAGCTGGATCGCCTGTCGAAGATGCCCGTGGCTGCGGCAGAGTACACGGTATCGCGGACCTATCTGGACTGGCTCGTGGCGTTGCCGTGGGCCAAACGGACCGAGGACGCCATCGATTTGCGGCGGACCAAGGAAGTGCTCGACGCCGACCACTCCGGCCTCGAGAAGGTCAAGGATCGCGTGCTCGAGTATCTGGCGGTCCGGAAGCTCAATCCTGACGTCAAGGGCCCGATCCTCTGCTTCCTCGGTCCTCCGGGGGTCGGCAAGACCTCGCTGGCGCGATCCATCGCCAGCTCGATGGGCCGGAAGTTCGTGCGCGTGTCGCTCGGCGGCATGCGCGACGAAGCTGAAATCCGCGGACACCGGCGAACCTACATCGGCGCGCTGCCCGGTCAGGTCATCCAGGGGCTGCGCCGCGCCGAATCGAAGAACCCGGTCTTCATCCTCGACGAGATCGACAAGCTGGGCTCAGACTTCCGCGGCGATCCGGCCTCCGCGTTGCTCGAGGTCCTCGATCCCGAACAGAACAACACGTTCCGCGATCATTACCTGGACGTGCCGTTCGATCTCTCGGAGGTCTTGTTCCTGACGACCGCCAACGTCCTCGATCCGATCCCGCCGCCGCTGCGCGACCGGATGGAAGTACTCGAGCTGGCGGGATATACCGAGGAAGAGAAGCTCAAGATCGCGATCGAGCACCTGATCGAGAAGCAGGTTCGCAATCATGGGCTCACACCCGAACAACTCGAGTTCACCGAACCGGCAATCCGGGCTGTGATCCGCGGCTACACACGCGAGGCCGGCGTGCGGAACCTCGAACGGGAGATCGGCGCGCTCTGCCGCAAGGTCGCGCGCAAGCGAGCGGAGGGCGACGAATCGCGGGTCGTGATCACGCCGGACCTGGTCGTCGAAATGCTCGGTGCCCCGACGTTTCTCGATGAAGAGATCGAGAACCGGACGAAGGACCCGGGGGTCGCCGTTGGCCTCGCGTGGACGCCCGCAGGCGGCGAGGTGCTGTTCGTCGAGGCGTCGCGCATGCAGGGGGGTGGCAGCCTGACGCTGACTGGCCACCTGGGCGACGTGATGAAGGAGTCCGCGCGGACTGCGCTGTCGTGGTTCCGCGCCAACGCCAAGCGCTATAGCGTCGATCCGTCCTTTTACAAGGATGCCGAGATCCACCTGCACGTCCCGTCCGGTGCAATTCCGAAGGATGGCCCCTCGGCTGGCGTGACCATGGTCACGACGTTGGCCTCGGAACTGACCGGGCGTCCCGTGCGAGGCGACATCGCCATGACCGGCGAGATCACCCTCTCCGGCCGTGTGCTCCCGGTAGGCGGGATCAAGGAAAAGGTGCTGGCCGCGCGGCGTCACGGCATCAGGGAAGTCATCCTTCCGCGACAGAACGAGAAGAACATCAAGGAAGACCTGACCGACGAGTTGCGGCAGGAACTGACCATCCACTACGTGTCGCACATCGAGGAGGTGCTGGCCCTCGCGCTTCAGCCCTCGGCGTCGCAGACGCACACTGGGATGCCGCTCGACGCGGCGACGGTGTAACGCCGCGCGCACGTGCGCGTCATCTACTCGCCTCGCTACGAGCTCGACCTCGGCGAGCACATCTGGCCCACGGTCAAGTACCGCCGGATCGCCGAACGGCTCGTGGCGGAGCGCATCCTCGACGCCTCCGCTCTGGTTACACCGCAGCCCTGCTCCTGGGAAGACCTCGCCCTGGTCCACTCGACGGAGTATCTCGACAAAGTGCGGACTGAAACGCTGTCCGATGACGACATCCGCACGCTGGAGCTGCCATGGATGCCGGGGCTGGCGGACGGATTCCGGCTGATGACCGGCGGGACGTGCCAGACTGCGGAGCTCGCGCTTCGAGATGGCGTGTCGGTGCACCTCGGTGGCGGTTTACATCACGCGTTTCCCAATCATGGCGAAGGCTTCTGTCTGTTCAACGATGTCGCCGTTGCCATTCGCCGCGTTCAGCACGCGGGGCTGATCCGGCGCGCGGCGATCGTCGACTTGGACGTGCATCACGGAAACGGCACCGCGGTCGTCTTCGAGCGCGATCCGTCGGTCTTCACGTTCTCCATCCATCAGCAGCACAACTACCCGATGTTCAAGCCGCGAAGCGACCTCGACATCGGGCTGGGTGATGCGACCGGCGATCGCGACTATCTCGACCGCCTGCGCACGGCGCTGCCACGCGCCTTGGCGTCGGCGCCAGAGCTCGTCTTCTATCTGGCCGGCGCCGACCCGTTCGCTCGCGACCGGCTCGGTGGTCTCGCGCTGACCTTCGAAGGGCTCAGGGCTCGGGATCGGCAGGTGTTTCAGGCGGCTCGCGCTGCGGGCGCCGCCGTCGCCGTCGTGCTTGCCGGCGGCTACGCGACGGATGTGGAAGACACGGTGGAGGTACACGTCAGCACGGTCATCGAGGCGCTCGAGGCCTCTTCGCCCGGCTGAGGCCGGCGCTACAGCATCGTGAGACCGGCGACCGTCTTCATGTCGACGATCTCACCGCGCCGGACCATCTCGCGCGCGTCGGCGATCCTGAACGTTCGCGGCTCGATGTCCTCGTCCTCGTCGACCTCAGCCGCCTCGGTTGGAACGGAGAGTCCTGACAGCCGATAGAAGATCATTTCTTCGTCGCAGTATCCCGGCGTCGGATAGAGGGCGGCGAGCCGGACGATAGTGTCCGGTACCTGTCCGACCTCTTCATGACACTCCCGCCTTGCGGCAGCGTCAGGTTCCTCGCCTTCATCGACGGTGCCTGCGGGCAGCTCCCACAGCCACCGGTTCACCGGGTAGCGATACTGTCTGATCAGAATGACGTGTCCGGGTTCCGGGATCGGCAGCAGTACCACCGATCGCGCGTGCCGGATGACGTCGACGGTGACGTCCCGTCCGTTCGGCATGTGCACGACATCGCGATCGACGTCGAAGACCTTGCCATCGAACACACGATCGTGTGAGAGGACTTCTGCGGTTTCCATCATGACCTCGTCGTGGGGCGTAGTCAGATCGCTCCGATATGCGGATGATTCAGGGAGGCCAAGACCTGGGCTTCGCGCTTGAAGCGACGCAATCGATCGGGATCGGTCGCAAATACTTCGGAAACGATCTTCAGCGCGACCGCGCGATTCAGCTGTGTATCGCGTGCTCGGTACACCTCGCCCATCCCACCGGCCCCGAGGGCGGAAATGATCTGGTACGCGCCGAGGCATGTGCCGGGTGGAAGAGCCATTGATTGCTGACGAGGCACTGATTGTAGTGGGTCGAGACCCGCTCGCAAAGTGCATCACGCGAGGTACGTTTCGCGGGATCGCAAGGTCTTCCGCAGTAATTAGTGACTTTCTTGCGCTTCAATGATCTCGTCGACGATCGTTTCGAGGTCAGGCGGCAACGGTGAATCGAAATCGACCCGCCTGCCGTCCTTGGGGTGGGTAAACGACAGCCGCGCCGCGTGCAGGAACGGCCGTTCGAGGCGCATCACGGCCCGCAGATCGCCTGGAACACGGCGATGGACGCCGCCGTAGGTCGGATCGCCGACGATCGGATGGCCGATCGCGCTGAGGTGAACACGGATCTGATGGGTGCGGCCGGTAGCGATCGCGACCTTCAGCAGCGAGACGCCCTTGAAGTGCCGCGCCCAGGTGACGCGCGTCACGGCGCTACGTGCGCGCCTCGCACGCGTGGACATCTTCTGCCGATCCTTCGGGTCACGCCCGATGGCCGCATCGATACGGCGGCCGGCCTGGACGACGCCCCAGACCAGCGCCACGTATTCCTTCTCGACTTCCCGATCGCTGAACTGCCGTGACAACTCCTGGTGCGCGGCGTCATGCTTCGCGACCACCATCAGCCCGGAGGTTCCCCGGTCCAGCCGGTGCACGATCCCGGGACGCAGCTCCCCACCAATGCCGCTCAGCCCCTTGACATGGTGCAGAAGCGCGTTGACCAGCGTGCCCGTCCGGTGCCCGGCCGCAGGATGCACCACCATGCCAGGCGGTTTGTCGAGCACGACCACATCGTCGTCTTCGTAAACGATCCGAAGCGGGAGCGCTTCCGGCTCGACCTTCGTCGCCTCGGGCGGAGGGATGTCGATCGTGAACGTCTGCCCGGCACGGACCTGGGTACTCGGCCGAAGACCACCTCCAGGCCCGGTCACCCGGCCATCCTTGATCAGACGCTGCAGCTGCGAGCGCGATTGTTCGGGCAACAACGCCGTGAGGAAGTTATCCAGGCGCGTTCCGTCCTGATCGGACTCCACGAGAACAACGCGGAGGTGAGGCATGACTTAGTCGTCAGTCGATAGTCGTCAGTCTGTGCAGGTCAGGCACCCCGGGCACTCTGGCACCTGTGCACCCGCGCACCCGCGCACCTGCGCACCTGCCCTTCAGGCCGCCCTCGCACGTCGTCCGACCGGTTCGGTTACGGGACCGGAGCGGCGTGCCAGCAGGATCAGCATCACCACGCTGAGCGGCACGATCAGTATCGAAACGAACTGCGACGTCGAGAACGAACCGACCATGCCGCGGGCATCGTATCTGTAGAACTCGATGATGAACCGCGAGATGCCGTACAGGAACATGTAGCTCCAGAAGGTTCGCCCAGGGAATGGGCGGCCGCGCCGCTCTGTCAGGAGCAGAAAAGCAAGAATGAGCAATTCCGCCCCCGCCTCGTAGAGCTGTGTGGGATGCAGCGGAATGCCCAGTGGTGTCCCGACGTTCTGTGCCGCGAACTCGCTGTGAAACGTGATCGCCCACGGGACATTTGTGGGTTTTCCAAAACAGCAGCCTGCGAAGAGACAGCCGAGGCGCCCGATCACGTGACCAAGGGCGATGCCCGGTGCGAAGACGTCGGTCACGGTCCAGACCGGCATGCGGTGCCGCCACAAGTACCAGAGTGCGACTGAGACTGCGGCGATGAGGCCGCCGTAGAACACGCCTCCAGAGCGGACCAGGTTCAGCAGGTCAGCGGGATTCCGGCTGAACTTGTCGAAATCCACGATCAGGAGGAGCAGTTTCGCTCCGACGAGCGCGCTGACGATGATCCAGATGCCCAGGTCCATGACCCGATTCGCATCGAGGCCGCGCGTGCGGGCGCGCATCAGGGCGAACTGCAACCCGAGCAGGTACGCTGCCGCGAGCAGCAGCCCGTAGGTGTAAACCGGGAAGCCGGCGACTTCAAAGAGGATGGGATGCATGCTGTCGTCCGAGTCCAATCATGTCGAGCAACACGAGGGCAGCGCCGCTGGTGATGGCCGCATCAGCAACATTGAAAGCCCAGAAATGCGAGCTGCCCCAGTAAATGTCGACGAAGTCCACGACGTGTCCGGCAAACGCGCGGTCGATGAGGTTCCCGAACGCCCCGCCCAGGATGAGCGACAGCCCGAATCGGGCCAGGCGTTCCTGGAAGCCGAGCTGCGTCGCGTAGGCGGCGATGGCGACCAGCGCGATCGCCGCGATCCCGATCATGACCAGCGGCTTGTACGGAAAGTCGGCCGCGTTCAGCAACCCGAAGGCCGCTCCCGTATTCTGCACGTGCACGACATCGAGCAGGCCGTCGATGACCGGCCGGTGTTCGCCGAGCGGGATCGTACGCCGCACGATCTCCTTCGTCAGCTGGTCGAGCCCGACGACGCTGGCGATCGTGATGACCTCGACCGGCCGCGCGTAGTTTCGAACCTCGTCGGCTTCCGCCGGCGGAACCTCGACAGGCGGGACAGGCTCCTGCTGGGTGCTCATTTCCACGTCAGCTGGCCACCGCGTCTGCTGCCCTGGCGCCCGCATCGATGCACCGATCGCACAGGCCCGCTGTCGCCGGCTCTGCAGAGACAGACGGCACGATCCGCCAGCAGCGTCCGCACTTCTCGCCATCAGCCTTCGCGACGGCGATGTCGAAGGCGCTGCCGGTTCCTGTCTCGAGCTCCACCTGCGACACGATGAAGAGCATCGGCAGATCCTGGAGGTGCTGCCGCAACAGGTCAGCGGTTTCACCTTCCGCGCGAAGCGTGACTCGGGCGCCCAGCGATGTGCCGATCGTCTTGTCCTGGCGCTTGATCTCCAGCGCCGCGTTGACCTGATCGCGTACCGCAGAAAGACGTTCCCAGCGTCCGACCAGTTCGTCGTTCAGAAGGGTCGCGACTGATTCCTTCGATGGGAACTCGGCCATGTGGACGGAGTCCTCCCGCTCGCCTGGCAGGTGACGCCAGAGCTCGTCGGCCGTGACCGCGAGAATTGGCGCCAGCAGTCGAACGAGGCCGTCGGCGATCACGAACATCGCCGTTTGGGCGGAGCGGCGTTCGCTCGATGCGGCCGCAAAGGTGTAGAGACGATCTTTCGAGACGTCGGCGTAGAAAGCGCTCAGGTCGACGGTCACGAACTGGTTCACGCGCTGAAAGATGGTCGGGAAATCGTAGTCGCGATAGGCGTCCAGCACCGCGACCGCGACCTCGCCATATCTCGCCAGCGCATACCGATCGACCTCCTGCATGTCGGCCAGCGGCATCGCGTCGATCGCCGGATCGAAGTCGTACAGGTTCGCCAGCAGATACCGGCACGTGTTCCGCAGTTTCCGGTAGGCCTCGACGACGCGCGCGAGGATCTGTTTGCCGAGACGGACCTCTTCGCGAAAGTCCACCATCGCCACCCAGAGTCGGATGATTTCTGCGCCGCTCTCCTTGATGATGTCCTGCGGCAGGATCGTGTTGCCCACCGACTTCGACATCTTCTTGCCGTCTTCGTCCACGACGAAGCCGTGGGTGACCACCTGGCCGAATGGCGGTGCGCCTCGAGTACCCAGTCCGACGAGCAGGGAGCTCTGGAACCATCCGCGGTGCTGATCGCTGCCCTCGAGGTAGACGTCTGCGGGCCAGCGGAGTTCCTCGCGGAACGGCAGCACCGCCTCGTGGCTCGAGCCGGAGTCGAACCAGACATCCAGGATGTCGCGCTCGCGTTCGAACTCGCGTCCACCACAACGCGGGCACGCGAGGTCAGCCGGGATGAACTCGGCGGTCGGGCGTTCGTACCACGCGTCGGCGCCGTGCTGCTCGAAGCTGGCTGCGGCCTGTTCGACGAGCGCAGGCGTCAGCAGTGCTTCACCGCACTTCGCGCAGTCTACGGCCGGAATTGGAACGCCCCACGCACGCTGACGTGAAATGCACCAATCCGGGCGGTTGAGCAGCATGTTGCCGAGCCGGTCCCGGCCCCACGATGGCACCCAGTTGACCTTGTGCTGCACGGCGTCCACGGCTGCCTCGCGCAGCGTTGGGGCGCCCCCGTCAGCCTTGGTACCGACGTCTGGCAGCGTTCCGGTATCGAGCGCGATGAACCACTGCGAGGTCGCGAGAAAGATGACCGGGTTGTGGCACCGCCAGCAATGCGGGTACGAATGTTCGAAGGACTCTCGATGCCAGAGCCGGCCGCGCTCCTGGAGCGCGCGTTCGATGTCCGGGTTGGCGTCGAACACCCGTCGTCCGCCGAACAGCTCGACCGTGTCGAGGAAGTGCCCACCGGGACCGACCGGTGCATAGATCTCGAGACCGTACTTCACACCCGTGTTGAAGTCGTCGCTTCCGTGGCCCGGCGCCGTGTGCACGGCGCCCGTCCCCTGTTCGAGCGTCACGTAGTCGCCCAGCACGCCGAGCGATGTGCGAGCGTACAGCGGATGCAGGAATCGAATCCGCTCCAGCACGTCACCCTTGAACGTCGCCAGCGGCGCTCCAAGCGATCGTCCGGCGATCTCCGCGACCCGGGACGAGAGTGCGGTCGCCAGGATCACGACGCGGCCATCGAGCGGGGTAGGCGCCGTACTCGAACTCTGGATGAAACGCGATCGCCAGGTTTGATGGAATCGTCCATGGCGTCGTCGTCCAGATCAGCACCGAGACGTCCCGTCCGGACAGCGCGGGGATTCTGGACCCGAGTTCACCGCCGCTCGCGGGGTCGAGCGCAAACTCGACGTAGATCGACGGCGAAACGTGATCTTCGTACTCGACTTCCGCCTCTGCCAGCGCCGTCCGGCAGTGGATACACCAGTGGACGGGCTTCTTACCCTTGTAAACCAGGCCGCGCTCGACGAACTTACCCAAGGCGCGAACGATCGCCGCCTGATAGCGATAGTCCATCGTCAGATAGTGACGATCCCAGTCGGCGAACACGAAGAGCCGTTGGAATTCCCCGCTCATGACATCGATGAAGCGGGTCGCATAGGCGCGGCAGGCTCGACGGAAATCCGCTACGGACATGTCGCGCTTCTTCGGGCCTAGTTCGCGATCGACCTGGAGCTCGATCGGCAGACCGTGGCAGTCGTAGCCCACGACGTACGGCGCCTCGAAACCCATCATCGTCCGCGACTTGACGACGAGATCCTTGAG
This sequence comes from uncultured Acidobacteriota bacterium, assembly GCA_963710415.1. Lineage (GTDB taxonomy): Bacteria > Acidobacteriota > Vicinamibacteria > Vicinamibacterales > 2-12-FULL-66-21 > CAVQAH01. The sequence continues at coordinate 141,036 of CAVQAH010000011.1, forward strand.
GATCTTGTTCATCGCCGTCCCTATGTGGATCTTGCCGTTGGCGTACGGTGGGCCGTCATGCAGCACGAACTTCGGCCGCCCGATCCGGCTCTGCTGAATCCGCCCGTACAGCCCCATTTCCTTCCAGCGGGCCAATGCCGCCGGTTCGGCGGCCTGGAGGTTCGCCTTCATCGGGAAGTCGGTACGTGGCAGGTTGAGTGTTGCCTTCCAGTCGGGCATGGATATCTAAACATTCTAACCCTCAGCTCTCTATTTCAGGGGAGATGCCGATGGGATTCGAGTATTGAACCAGATCGACGCGGGAGGACTGACGAGGGTTGTGAAGGCACGAAAAAGGCCGGCGCCCGGGGTCCCGGGGCCGGCCTCATCGTCGCTGTCGGCTCGACGAGCGTTACCGCCTGATTCCTTGACGGCTGATCTGGACCCTGAACTCTCCTTCGTTGTCGGAGAAGTTGGAATCGTTGATGCCCAGGAAGAGCTGACCGGCCTCTGGCGCGGGGAAAGTTCCCTGGGTGCCGATTCCGAAGGGTGTGTTGTTTCCGATCCGGCCGATCAGCGCGCCGGCCAACACCCCCGGCATCGGGGACCTCGGCTCGAAGCGCTGCACGCGCACGCCGCTGGGGGATGCCACGTCATCGGAATTACCGCTGATGCGGATCTCCCCCTCGGCCGTGATCGAGAGCGGCTCGCCTCGTCGAACGGTGATCCCTGTCGGTGTCCAGGGCTGACGTGCTGAAACAACGATGCCCTGCCCACCGCCGCCACCGCTGCTACCGGATCCGAGGTTGGATGGGCGGCCGAGAGCGATCCGGCTGACCTCACTCGACTGAAGGGTGCGCTCGCCGCCATCGGCGCGGAACGAGATCCTGAGTGGCGACGTGCCGCCCACGTCGAGAAGTTCCCCGGTCAGGGTCTGGCCATTACGGAGCCACAGCACGTGCTGGCCCGAGACGCGGTCCCAGTCCGACTGATTCATGGACGAGCCGGCGAAGTCGATCAACGCCATCTCGCCCGTGGGAATGTTCCGGTCCTGGCCGTTGACGCGCACGGCGAAGCCGGACCCGCCCATGTCGACGAGCTGGCCACTGAAGCGTTCGCCCGAACGCAAGGTGAAGGTTGCGCTCTCTTGTGCCGTCACGCCGGCGAGCGCCACCGTGGCTATCGACAGCGCTACGAACATCCGTTTCAACATGATCTGCCCTCCAACTCTGTCGGTCCGATCTTACCTGAGCAAAAACAATCGCTCAGACACCATCCGTAGCGGTGCGACAATCCCGAGATTCGTTCGCCATCACAGCTAAATGCAAGCGTGGGGCCACCGATCACCCTGCGCCGTGGGACAAAAACACCAATGTTTACAGGGTCAAACACGCTGAAGGGCGCCGAAAAGCGACCTGTATAATGGACGACATGGCGCTGCCAGAGGCCCAGCCAGAGCTGCATGACGTTCGCGGGTTCCACCCGCGCGCGTTCATCAATTCCGATCTGCATGGGGGCGAGAACGATCCCGGGCCCGGTGCGACGGACGCCGAACGTGGCTGAAGAATTCATTCCTGCCCGACAGCCCACGCGAGCCGTATTCTTCGACGTCGACTTCACGTTGATCCGTCCGGGGCCTGCGTTCCAGGGTACGGGCTATCGCGACTTCTGCGCGCGGCACGGCGTGGTCGTCGATCCGGAGCGTTTCACGGATGCCGTGCAGGCCGCATCGTCCGTGCTCGATGCTCGCGGCGGTCGATACGATCCGCAGGTTTTCCTCGACTATACGAATCGGATCATCCAGGGCATGGGCGGCAGAGGCGCAGGCGTCGACAAGGCGTCGAAGGACATCTACGACGAATGGTCGGTATGCCAGCACTTCGAGCTGTACCGAGGACGTGCCGGACGTCTTGCGCGGCCTGCAGGAGTCTGGAATCAAGATCGGTCTGATCTCCAACACTCAGCGCTGCCTGTCGTCGTTTCAGATCCATTTCGATCTCGAGGGTCTGTTCGACGTGACGATCTCCTCTGCCGATCACGGGTTCATGAAGCCACATCCCAGCATCTTTCAGGCGGCGCTGGGCTTGGCCGGCGCGAGCTCTGACGAGTCGGTAATGGTGGGCGACAGTCTCGCGCACGACATCGAAGGGGCCCGCCGCCTGGGGATACGGGCTGTGCTCGTCTCGCGTTCGGGACCTCGTCCGGACTGCCCGCCAGACATACCGGTCATCCACACGCTTCGCGAATTGCCAGGATTGCTCTGATGCACATCCGACCGCTCACGACACTCGAGGACTGCCGCAAGGTGGCGGAGCTCGAGAAGATCGTCTGGGGCTACACCGACGCCGAGGATGTGGTGCCGCCTCCTGTCCTCATCGTGTCGATCAAGCGCGGCGGTGTCCTCCTTGGCGCCTTCGACGACGCCGGGGAGATGAAAGGATTCGTGTACTCGATTCCGGCGTTGAAGGACGGACGACCGACGCAGTGGTCGCACATGCTCGGCGTAACGCCTGACGCCCGTGACTCCGGCCTCGGCGTGCGGCTCAAGCTCGAGCAGCGGCACGCGACCCTCGCGATGGGCATCGACCTGATCGAGTGGACCTACGACCCGCTTCAGGCGCTGAACGCCCACCTCAATTTCGCCCGCCTCGGCGTGGTCGTCGAAGAGTACGAAGAGAATATCTACGGGGAATCCAGCAGCCCGCTTCACCGCGGGACACCGACCGATAGATTCGTTGCCGAATGGCGCCTGCGGGAGCCGCATGTCGAGCGCCGCATATTCGAGCCACGGGCCGCTCGTTCGAGACACGTCCCTCACCAGCGCGCCGGTCGTCAACCCATCAACACCCGGCGGTGAGTGGAGTTCGCCTTCAGAAGGTGATCTGACGCACGATGATCGCCGCGTGCTCGTCGAGATTCCAACCGGCTTCGGCGACATGCAGCGCCGCGATCCCGATCTCGCGCTCGCGTGGCGCATGACCACGCGCCGGATCTTTCAGTCGTATTTGAGCCGAGGCTACCGAGTCGTCGATTTCTTCCTGTCGCGGGAAGCGGGGAAGGGGCAGTATCTGCTGACTAATGGCTGACGTCAGCGCGTGCCGGGTCCGGGTTCGAGTTCGGGCTCGCCGAGGGGAGCAGTTAGAATGCGCAATGGCAGATTGCCTCTTTTGCAGAATCATTGCTGGTGAGATTCCCGGGAATATCGTCTATTCGGACGATCGCCTCGTCGCCTTCAAGGACATCAATCCGCAGGCGCCGATGCACGTGCTGATCGTGCCCAGGCGCCACATCGCGAGCGTGAACGACCTGACACCTGGTGACGATGGCATCGTTGGAGAGATGGTGCGGCGAGCCGCGGCTCTGGCAGCCGAGAAGCGGCGTCGCCGATCGCGGATATCGAACGGTCTTCAATTGCAACGCCGAGGCCGGGCAGACAGTCTTTCATATACACCTGCACGTCCTTGGTGGACGACGGCTTGGCTGGCCGCCTGGCTGACGCATGAACAGTCCACGAGCCCACGGATCCACGAACCACGTTATTTCGTCAAGCAACCGACCCGCTCAATCCCCTGCAAATCTGGTCGGATCGAAATTGTTCGCCAGCCGGCGGCGGATGCGAGGCTGCGAACGGCCTCAGCCTGTCCGAATCCGAATTCGAGGATCAGCGATCCTCCGGGCACGAGACACTCAGGCCCGGACGAGATCAGCACGCGTAGTGCATCCAGCCCGTCCGTTCCTGCGAACAACGCCTGGTGCGGCTCGTACTCGGCAACATCCCTGGGCAGGATTCTCCCGAAGGCACGTAAGGCGGGTTCGACACGATCAGGGTAAATGGACCTTCGAGGCCATCGAGAAGATTCGACTGAAGAAAGCGAATGCGATCGGCGACGCCGTGCCGCTCGGCATTCCGGCGAGCGACGGCGAGCGCGGCAGGTGAAACGTCGCTCGCGGTGACCCGGGATTCGGGAAGCTCGACTGCGAGGGAGACGCCGAGGCAGCCGCTGCCAGTCCCGACGTCGAGAATGTTGAGCGATTGCGTCCGATCGGCAATCTCCAACGCGACCTCGACGATCAACTCTGTTTCGGGCCTGGGCACCAGAACATCGCGGGTGACCTCGAATTCCAGTCCCCAGAACTCACGGTGGCCGACGATCTGGGCGACCGGCTCGTGGCGGGCGCGCCGCTGAATCACGTTCTGGAACCGTTCGAGGAAACCGTCGGGTGGCTCCTCGCGCCCTCGAGTCAGAAGAGTGGCGCGGTCCCAGCCGAGCACGCCACGCGCGAGGATCTCAGCGTCGAGAGGCGCGTCGAGTGCGCCGATTCCGGCGGTCAGCAGCCTATGACGAGCGGCTGCGATGCATTCGAAGAGGCTCGCCGCCATGGCGGGTTACCCGTTCGTTTCATCAGGGTCGGTGGTCTGCTTCAGCTTCTCGGAGTTGAAGTGGGTGACGGCCTGATCGATCAGCTCGCTGATGTCGCCATCGAGCGCGGACGTCAGCTGATGCATCGTGAACCCGATGCGGTGATCGGTGATCCGGTTCTCCTTGAAGTTATAGGTTCGGATCTTTTCGGAACGCTCACCGGTCCCGACCTGGGTCCTGCGGTCCTTGGCGATCGCCTCCTGCTGTTTGCGCATTTCCATCTCGTACAACCGTGATCGCAGGACCTTCATTGCTTTCGCGCGGTTCTTGACCTGTGACTTCTCGTCCTGCTGCGACACTACAATCCCCGTTGGAATGTGCGTCAAACGGACGGCAGAGTAGGTCGTGTTGACGCTCTGACCGCCGGGCCCGCTCGAGCAGCACGTGTCGATGCGGATGTCCTTCGCATCGATCTGGATGTCCACTTCTTCCGCTTCCGGCAGCACAGCGACCGTTGCGGTCGAGGTGTGGATTCGACCGCTCCCCTCGGTGACGGGCACACGCTGGACGCGATGCACGCCGCTCTCGTACTTGAGCCGGCTGTACACTCTCTGCCCCTCGATGAGCGCGATGACTTCCTTGGTGCCGCCGGTCCCGCTCTCGCTGTGGTTCATCAGGTCCATCTTCCAGCCCTGACGTTCCGCATAGCGCGAATACATGCGGAACAGATCGGACGCAAACAATGCCGCTTCATCGCCGCCTGTCCCGGCGCGGATCTCGAGCAGCACGTTCTTCTCGTCGTTCGGATCCTTGGGTATGAGCAGGACTTTGATCTCGGCCTGCAGCGTGTCGCGCTTCGCTTCGAGCGATTTCAGTTCTTCCTGCGCCAGCTCACGCATGTCCGGATCTTTGAGCAACTCCTGGGTAGTGCCGATTTGCGCCAGCACGTCCTTGTATTGCCTGTAGTGGTCGACGAGCACCTGGATTTCCGACAGCTCCTTCGAATAGCTGCGAAACTTGGCGGAGTCCGACTGAATCGCCGGATCGGCGATATCTTTCGCCAACTGTTCGTAGCGAGCCTCGATGGATGCGAGTTTGTCGAGCACGAAGCAACCGTCCTTAATACACTGGCACGCTGTCGCAGGATCCTCCGTCCCCTCCGTCTCCGGTTCCTCCGTCAACCCCGTCAACTCCCACCCGAGACGGGCGGCAGAAACGCCACCTCATCCCCATCCTTCAGCGCGTCCGTCATCCGCGCGTAGTCCTCGTTGATGGCGCACGACACGGTCCGGCCGTAATCGGCGAGGGCTGGAAAGTCCTGAACCAGTGATTCCCAGGCCGACCCCGCCGTTGCACCGGCGGGCAGTTCACGCGACAGCTCGGACTGACCGGTCAGGTCGCGAAGACGGGCAAAGACTCTTACCGTGACGAACATGCCCGCTCGATCGCTGTTTCCTTTGCCGTGACGTCGTCCGGATCCGCCGTCGCCCCTTCGATCCACACATCGCCGCCCTCGAAGTGCTCGTGCTTCCAGATCGGCGAGATCTGCTTGACTCGCTCGATCGCGTAACGGCAGGCGGCGAACGCCTCGGCGCGATGGGGCGATGCCGCGACGATCACGATGCTGGCTTCGCCGATGGCCAGCCGTCCGATCCGATGATGAACGGCGAGCCGGACTGCCGGCCAGCGCTCGCTCGCTTCACCGGCAATTCGCTCGAACGACTTTTCGGCCAGCGGTGCGTAGGCCTCGTACTCGAGCCAGAGGACCTCACGTCCGGCGTTGTGCTTCCGGACCAGGCCGATGAACGTTGTGACAGCACCGCAGCCCTCAGTCGAAACGGTGCCGGCGACGGACGCCGGCTCCAGTGGCTCGGGGGCGACGCGGAATCGTGAAACGGGCATTTGCGGAAACCGTAACAGCTCAGTATACCCGCCAGAAGTGATTCAGGGGGCCGTGCCCACTCCCGATACGCGGCGCGTGCCGAATGGCACCGTCCAGGTACTCCCGCGCCCGCTCAATCGCCGTCCGGTCGTCGAGGCCGAGCGCGAGATTCGCCGCGATCGCTGACGAGAGCGTGCACCCTGTGCCATGAGTGCTCGAGGTGTCTATTCGAGGCCGCCGGACTTCGAAGTCCCCAGCCGCTCCCGAGACGACGTCGATCGAGTCCGGGCCGTCAAGGTGGCCGCCCTTGACGATGACGATGCGTGGGCCCAGGCCGAGGATGCGACGGGCGGCCGCGCGCATGTCGTCGAGGGAGCGGATCGCTTGTCCCGAAAGCACTTCAGCCTCTGGAATGTTCGGCGTGACCACGTGCGCACGACGGAGTAGCTCCGTTTGGATTGCTTTGACAGCCTCCTCGTGCAGCAGCCGGTCGCCACCCTTCGCAATCATGACCGGGTCGACGACCACGAGCGGAAGGTCCAGCTCGGCGATCGCGGCCGAGACCGCTTCAACGATCGCAGCGTTCGCGAGCATGCCCACCTTGACGGCGTCCGCACCGATGTCGCCGGCGACCGCTTCGATCTGCGCGGTGACCAGATCGGACGGCATGGCCTGCCATGTCTCGACGCCCAATGTGTTCTGGGCGGTCACGGCGGTAATCGCCGACGTTCCGAAGACGCTGTGTGCGGCAAACGTCTTCAGGTCGGCTTGGATACCGGCCCCGCCCCCCGAATCGCTGCCTGCGATTGTCAGTGCAGTACGCATACAGTAGAATTTCCAGTCCCTCGTGAAGGGGTCTGGCGCCAAATCAGCCCCGTCGGATTAGATCGGACTAGAAGGAACAGGAAGAGGAATGACCAACACCGGAACGCTACTCGGCACTCTGGTCGCGCGGCACGATTTGTCGACCGCGATTCGCGTCGCGGCCGTGATGTTCGTCGCTGCGTTGACGGCGACCGCCGCCCAGATTTCCATTCCTCTGCCCTTTACGCCGGTGCCCTTCACGTTGCAGCCGATGGTCGTCCTCCTTGGTGGCGCTGCGCTTGGCTCACGTCTTGGCATGGCGAGCCAGGTGCTCTATCTCGCCGCGGGTATCGCTGGCCTTCCAGTGTTCGCCACCTCGGCAGTGTTGCCGCAAGGATTTCTCCGGCTTCTGGGACCGACGGGGGGGTACCTCCTCAGCTATCCGTTTGCTGCGTACCTGACCGGCCGCCTCGCCGAGCGCGGACTCGATCGCCGATACCTGACATCGGTGATCGCCATGGCCGCCGGCCTCGCGGTCGTGTTCACGTTCGGCGTCACATGGCTGGCCTTCTTCGCACAGCCGGCCCCACTCGGCCTCGATGCCGCGCTCCGCACCGGTCTCTATCCGTTCGTGCCGGCCGACGTCTTCAAGATCCTGATCGCCGCGACGATCCTTCCCACAGTCTGGCGCTTGATTCACCCGCCATCCTGAACCGACCCGGGTGAACCCCCGTCGTGAACTCCTGAGCGTGAACCCTCGTGTGAACCTTCGTGTGAACCCCCGTCGTGAACCCTCGTGTGAACCTCCGTGTGAACCCTCGTCGTGAACCCCCGTGTGAACCTTCGTCGGAACCTACCTCACATAACCCAAACTGCGCAGTCTATCGATCATCTCCTGATCGAGCGGCTGGCCCTGTCGTTCTGATGGCCGATTCGACGGCCGTCCGTACGTCGACACATGCCGGACAGGGTACCGCGCGGTAAACGCATCGGTGAACAAGTCGAGGAGCGGTGCTCCAGCCGTCTCTCGGCTGGCAGGCACCCCGAGTGCGTAGAGGATCGTCGGGCTCACGTCCATCACGTTTCCCACGATCGCTGCGCCCTCGCGAACGATCGGTCCGCGGGTGCCCAGGCGTCCTTCGCCGCCGCCGGCCACTCGGCCAGGGGCCGTGACGACGAACAGCACCTCCCCGGGCGAGGGGATCGCGGTCAGCGCGAGCAGCCGATCGAGCGCGACGTAGTAATCACGGATCGCCTGCAACCTGGCCGAGAGGGCGGAGGCGGATGCTGCTTGACCGTCACCCGGGCTGAGCAGTGCATGCTGGGCGATGTCGAGGCCCGGCAAGTAGACCGCAACGAGATCCGTGCCTTCACCGCCGACCTCTGACGCCAACGCGATCTGGTCGGCATCGAGCTCGAGCGATCGCTGTAGCAGCGGACGCAGTTCGTGTGTTGCGGTGGTGGACTCGAGCGCGCGACCGGCGACGTCCGCGGCCTGAGCCTTGATGACCGGCCAACGCTGACGCAACCGTTCGTAGGTCTCCGCAGGGGCGATCTCGGCGTCTGGCGCTCCGCCGCGCTCGAGTCGCAACGTCGCGCGATCGCTGATCACGATTCCCGATCCCGACGGAGCGGGCCACGTCGCCCACCAGTTCACGACGACCGTGCGGAGCCCGGCTTCCGAGGCGACTTCCCAGAAGGTTTTCTCCTGACGTTCCGTGCCGCTGGCAACCGAGGGTCTCGTCAATCGCAGGAGGTCCGTCGCGGCGCTGACCACGCGTGCGGCCGTCCGTTCCAGAGGCACGCGTCCTTGCACACCCGCAACACGCCGCGTCTCCAGGCCGTAAACGCCATGCCGCTCAACCGGCTGACCGGTCGCAATCGTCGTCCATGCGCGGGCCGGATCGCGGCGATCGACTTCGGCGGTCGGCAACTTCAGTGTGGCTGTGGCCCCTCCGAGGATCGCCGAGAGGAAGGGCACCTGTTTCGACGCGCGCAACGGTTCGAACACGTCCGGGTCCAGCCCATCGATTGCGATCACCCGCACGTGAACGCCACTCGGCACGACGGTGAGTGCGGGCGTGTGTCCTTCCGAACTCTCGGCCGGGGCGGTCACCACCAGCAGCGCCGCAGCGCCCACGAATCCCAGCGCCGCCGCGGCAAGCGAGCTGCGCCACGACGATCCGGGAACGCCGGCGACTTGCAGGCTGAGTCCGGAGCTCGCGACGATCACGGCGAGGGCGGTGACGGTGACCGCGTGTCCCAGCAACAGGCTGATGCCGACGGCAACCGCCAGCGCCAGCAGCGTCCGCACCGGTGCCGACCATCCGAGACCGGCGCTCGCCGTTTGCCACCACAGCGTCAGGTAGACCAGGCAAATCAGCGTGACGACCACGCCGGCGGCCACCGACAGGCGTCGAGCGCGGCCGGTCAGCGCGGTGCCTGTCCGTTTCGCCATCCACCAGACGGCGAGGCATGCGACGAACGCCGCGGCCGACGTCGCGATCGCGAAGAACGAGATCAGATAGACGGCGAGGACGATCGCGTCCTGCGTGCTGGTGATGAGGCCCGGCATGCGGCCGCCGAGCCCCACGACCGCCGCTGGTCCGAGCAGGAGACCGCCCAGCGCGCCGATGCGAATGCTCGACAGCAGCGCAATCGCAGACGGTGTGCGGGTGTGCCGGACCGGCCCGAGCACGAACCGGTCGACTCCTGCATCGAGATAGCCAAGCGAGCGGAGACGCTGCCGAAGCTCATCGATGTCCGCTTCGGACTGGCTCGTGCCACGATCGCGATCCTGACCCGTATTGCTCACGTCAGACGTTCCTGCCCGCCACGAACGCGGATAGCTCGCGCAGTCGATCGGCTCGCCGGCCGAACGGTGCCAGGGCCCGATCGGCTGTCTGACACAACTCTCGCGCGAGCAGGCGTGCCCCGTCCACGCCGCTGAACGAAACGAACGTCGTCTTCTTCACGTCGACACGAACGGCTTTCCCCGTCTCGGCAGGATCGCCCTCGACGTCGAGCAGATCGTCGATGATTTGAAAGGCGAGTCCGAGGTTCTTGGCAAAGGCCGACAATGCGGCAATGACGTCGGCGTTTGCTCCCGCTGTCAACGCGCCAGCCGTCGCCGACGCGCTGAAGAGCGCCCCCGTCTTGCCCCGGTGAATCCGCTCCAGGACCTCGAAGCTGATTTGCTGATCGGTCGCCAGCAGATCGAGCGCCTGTCCTCCGATCAAGCCGTCGGTGCCGACCGCATCGGAGAGCAGCCGGTTCAGGCGCGCAGCCAGCGGCGGCTCGTAGTGCCGGGCGATCGTCCCGAAGGCCAGGTTCAGGAGACCAAACGCCGCCAGGATTGCCACCGCTTCGCCGAACTCGCGGTGATTCGCCGGCAACCCTCGCCGTAGTGGCGCGTCGTCCATGCACGGCAGGTCGTCCAGGATCAGCGACGCGGCGTGCACGAGCTCGGTGCCTGCGGCGGCCGCGATCGCTTTGGCGGGAGTGCCGCCACAGAGCTCTGCCGACAACATGGCGAGGACCGGCCGCACGCGCTTCGACGGCGCGTGCAGTGTGTAGGCCATCGAACGCTGAACGGGCTCGCCCTCGGACGGCACGAGCGTTCGCAATTCGGCGTCTACGCGCGCCTGATAGTCCGAGAAGAATGCCGGAACCGGGATCATCGGGCGCGCTGGCCGGCCCTTTCGAGAACGAGCATGTACTGGAAGGGCAGGAAATCCGGACGCGCGACAACCCGCAGCCCTGCCGCTTCGGCGTCGCGGATCACCACCTCCGGATCGACACGTTCGTCCATCGGCGGACCAGGGCCGAATCCGGCCTTGGTGAAGTTGACGATGCCGAGGCGGCCGACTGGCTTCAACGACTTGGCCACGTTACGCAGCAGCACGACCGGTTCTTCCATCTCGTGATACGCATCGACGATCAGCGCCGCATCGAGCTTGCCCGTAGGAAGTCCCGGATCCGACGCCGTTCCAAGAATGGGCTCGACCCAGCGCAGTCCCTCTCTCTTCCGGCGTCGATCGATGGACTCGAACATCTCGCGTTGAATGTCTTCCGCGTAGACCTTGCCGTTCGGTCCGACACGCCTGGCGAGCCTGATGGTGAACCAGCCGCTGCCGGCGCCGAGGTCAGCGACGACGCTGCCGTCGGCGATCCGCAGCGCGTCCATGATTTGATCGGGCCGCTGCCAGACTTCGCGATCCGGACCCTCGAGCAGCCCGAGGTTCTCGGGTGGAAACAGCCTTCCGTGCTGTTGCTGTTGCGCGACTGCCACGGCGCTTCCTGCCAGCGCCAGCAGCAGGATCGCCACGGTCTGACGTGCCATGCGCTCGTTCCTTTCTCGATCCGGCGACACCGGGAGACGTCATGGCCTCCACCGAGAGGATGTCGGCAAGCTCGCGGTCCGAGAGCAAACGCCGCTCCCGCACGAGCTCGTGGATGGGCCGACCAGTGCGTACGGACTCTTTCGCGATCTCGGCCGTCGCCTCGTAGCCGATGTACGGGCTCAGCGCCGTGGCCACGGCAGTGCTGCGGTCCAGCAACGCTCGACTGCGTTCGCGATCGGCGCGGATGCCCGCCACGCACTTGTCCTGCAGCGTGCGCATCGCCTCGCGCATGATGCGCGTCGCATGCAGCGTGTTCCAGGCGATGACCGGCATCATCACGTTGAGTTCGAGCTGGCCGGCTTCCGCAGCCAGGGCAACCGTCAGATCGCATCCCATCACCTGGAAGCAGACCTGGTTCACCATTTCGGGGATCGACGGGTTCACTTTCCCCGGCATGATCGACGAGCCCGGCTGAACAGCCGGCAGCGCGATCTCCGCGATGCCCGCGCGGGGTCCCATGCTCAGAAGGCGCAGATCCGAGGCGATCTTGCCAACCTCGATGGCCAGCCGGCGAAGACCTCCCGAGTACGCGAGCACGTCTCCCATGCTCTGCGTCACGCGAAACCGGTTTCTCGCCGTGCGCAAGGCGAATCGCGTGTCCCTGCTGAGGATGGCGACGACCTTCTTTTCGAAGGCTTCACCGGCGTTGAGCCCCGTACCAACGGCGGTTGCGCCGAGATTCAGCTCCTTCAGCTGTTCTGCGGCGCGTTCCACGTCCTCAGTACCCTGCGCCACGTTCTCCGCGTAGCCGCCGAACTCCTGACCGAGGGTCATCGGCACGGCGTCCTGCAGGTGGGTTCTGCCGGTCTTCAACACGTCGGCGAACTCGTGGCTCTTCTCGCGCAGCCCGCGCTCGAGCGCGCGCGCGCTGCCCAGCAATCCGTCGAGCATCAGCAGGATCGCCAGACGCGTCGCTGCCGGGAACACGTCGTTGGTCGACTGTCCCATGTTGACATGATCGTTGGGGTGCACGCGTGAATGGTCGCCCCGCAGTCCGCCAAGGTGCTCCGCCGCGCGATTGGCGAGCACTTCGTTGACGTTCATGTTGTGCGACGTGCCGGCGCCAGCCTGGTATACGTCCACGACGAAGTGATCCGCGAATCGTCCATCCAGGGCTTCGTTGGCCGCCTGCACGATGGCGTCTGCGACGTCGGCTGGCAACCGGCCGAGCGAGGCATTGGCTTCGGCCGCAGCTTTCTTGATCAGGATGGTCGCGCGGACGAGCTCTTCCGGCGCGGTCAAGCCGCTGATCCGGAAGTTGTCGACGGCCCGCTGCGTCTGCGCGCCATAGTACGCGTCAGCCGGAACGTGAACGTCGCCGAGCGGATCGCGTTCGATACGGTGCTTCATGACCGAGCCGTCTGTCGGCTGAGAGCGAGCAATTCTGATTATACTTCCCACATGCTTCCAGCCTTTCTCGACAGCATGATCGAACTCATCACCAAAACGTCGACGGATCTGCCCCCTGATGTTCGCGCGGCGATGGGCCTTGCGCTCGCGTCCGAAGAGGCGGGCACACGCGCGGGCCAGGCGCTGACGGTGATCGCGCAGAACATCGATCAGGCGGAGTCGTGCGAGGGGCCTATCTGTCAGGACACCGGCATGCCCACTTTCGAGATCAAGGTGCCGGTGGGGGCGAACCAGATCTGGATGAAGAAACAGATCCGCGAAGCCGTGGCCGAAGCCACGAGGCGCGGCAAGCTGCGGCCGAACTCCGTCGATTCGATCACCGGCGTCAACTCCGGCAACAACCTCGGACCTGGCACACCCATCGTCCATTTCGAGCAGTGGGAAGAGCCCTCGATCGAGGTCAAGTTGATTCTCAAGGGTGGCGGCTGCGAGAACACGAACGCCCAGTACGCGCTGCCGGCGGAGCTCGATCATCTCGGCCGCGCCGATCGGTCGCTCGAAGGTGTCCGGAAATGCGTGCTGCACGCCGTGTGGAAAGCTCAAGGCAAAGGATGCAGCCCCGGCGCCGTCGGCGTCTGCATCGGCGGCGACCGCACGTCAGGTTACGTCCATGCCAAGGAACAGCTGTTTCGCACGCTCGATGACCTGAATCCGGATGAGCGCCTGCGCGGGCTGGAAGCGTCGATCATGGAGGAAGCCAATCGACTGGCTGTCGGCACGATGGGATTCGGCGGCGCGACGTCGCTCATCGGGTGCAAGATCGGCGCGCTCAACCGGCTGCCCGCCAGCTTCTTCGTGTCGGTGGCCTACGACTGCTGGGCGTTCCGGCGCCTTGGCGTCCGGCTCGACGCGACGAGCGGCGCCATCACCTCATGGCTGTACCGCGATGGCGGCGTCCCGATCCAAACCGATGCTCTCGCCGGAAGCGGTGGCCGCCGGGTTCCCGCGGACCGGCCGCGAGATCCCCTTGAGTGCGCCGATCACCGAGGAGCAGATTCGTTCGCTGCGCGTCGGCGACGTCGTCCTGATCTCAGGCCGGGTGTTCACGGGCCGCGATGCCGTGCATGCGCACTTGATGAAACACGAGCCGCCGGTCGATCTTCGTGGCGGCGTCCTCTATCACTGTGGTCCCGTCGTGGCGAAGGATGGCGACGGCTGGCGCGTGACGGCCGCTGGTCCCACCACGAGCATTCGCGAGGAGCCCTACCAGGCCGACATCCTGAAGCGATATGGCGTCCGTGTGGTCATCGGCAAGGGTGGCATGGGCGCGAAGACGCTCGCCGGCCTGCAGGCGTCGGGCGCCGTCTATCTCAACGCCATCGGCGGCGCGGCCCAGTTCTACGCGCGCTGCATCGAGCGCGTCGAAGGCGTATCGTTGATGGAGTTCGGCACTCCAGAAGCGATGTGGCACCTCGAGGTCCGCGATTTCCCCGCCATCGTCACGATGGACGCCAACGGCAACAGCCTCCATCGGCAGATCGAAAGCGAGTCGGGAGTCGTGCTCGAGACGTTGCGGGGGTAGAGCGAGTTCACCCGAACAGCCGCATCCGGGCTGCGGGACCACCGACCACGGCCGTTTCACTCCTGCTCGGGTTGGGGACAGGAGGGGCGGTGCGTGCGTCTAAGTCATTGAGACCCAGAGGTTAGGGGCATTTCTGTTGATGGCTGGCCGTGCTGGCCGCTATAATTGGTGTAGCCCGATCCCGGGCTGGGAGATTCCACTGATGTTGATCAACGTGACTCCGGCCGCAGCGTCGAAAATCAGCGAGCTGCTGACCGAAGAAAACAAGGAGAGCGCGGGCCTGCGGGTGTTCGTGCAGGGCGGCGGCTGTTCCGGGTTCCAATATGGGCTGATGATCGACGAAGGCGAAGGCGACGCGACCACCGACGCCGTCATCGAGTCGAACGGTGTCCGGCTGCTGGTCGATCCGATCAGCGCGCGATATCTGCGCGGGGCGGAAGTGGACTTCGTCGACAACATCACCGGCGGCGGCTTCACGATCAAGAACCCGAACGCCAAGTCGACCTGCGGCTGCGGTTCCTCCTTCAGCGTCTAACGCGGCGCACTTTTTTGGATGATCAGGACGTGCAGTCGGCGTCTGCGTACCTCGATAGCCTTCGGCCAGCCGGCAGCAAGCGCTCGAGCAAGCGCGACCTGATCGTCAACGTCTTTCTCCGCCAGGAGGGCCACCTCACCGCCGAGGATCTCGTCGACCTCATCCGGCGCGAGGATCAGCGAATCAGTCGTGCGACCATCTACCGCACGCTCCAGTGGATGGTCGACGCCGGCATCGCCCGCAAGGTGGACTTCGGCGAAGGCAAGTTCCGCTTCGAGCATTCCTATCGGCATCCCCGGCACTTCCACCTGATTTGCAAGGCCTGCAACCGGTCGTTCGAGTTTCTCAGCTCGGACATCGAGGCGCTGCTCGAGGAAGTGGCTGCCGCGCGCAATTTCACGCCGCGGCAGAGCGTGCTGCAGATTCACGGCACCTGCGAAGCCTGCCGCACCGGCCGGCCGGGAGTCGACGGACGAGGGGACGACGGAGTTGCTGTTCGCGCGCGATGCGCTGCGTATCGCGATTGCCACGGAGCGAAGCGGGCTCGAGTTCTACTCGCGCGCCTCGCGCATCACGCGTGACGCGCGCGGCCGGCGGGTGTTCGAGAAGCTCGCGGAAGAGGAAAAGGAGCACCTCGGCACGCTGGAGCGCCGCTACCAGGAACTGCTGCAGCAGGATCCGCAGCTCGAGTCGCGGCCCACATTCCTCTTTTTCAAGGGCGCTGCCAATGGACTCTTCGCCGCCGGCGCCGAGCAGCTCACCAAAGGCGTCAACGACCGTCAGGCCCTGATGATCGGCATTCGCTGCGAGCGCGGGTCGCACAAGTTCTTCAAGCGCTACGGCGAACGGTTCGAGGACTCCGAAGGCAAGCAGATCTTCCTCGAGTTCGCCGACGAAGAACGCGCGCACCTCGAATTGCTGATCCGCGAATATAAAGCTCTCGTCCAGCGGCAAGGATCGCGACGCGGCCGGAAGCCGGTCCGCAAATCGCGCCAGGCGGCCAGCGCGTAGCCCTTCGTGATCGACCTTCACCTCCATACAACCGCCTCGGACGGCCGCCTCCGGCCTTCGGAACTGGTCCGTCAGTCGGTGGCCGCGGGCCTCACCGTGATCAGCATTACCGATCACGACACCGTCGGCGGGCTCGAGGAAGGGCGCCGCGCCGCGAACGAGGCCGGCATTCGACTGGTCAACGGCATCGAGATCACGGCCATCGAGCGCGGCAAGGACGTGCACGTGCTCGGCTATTTCTTCGATTCGCGGTCGTCCGCGCTGCTCAAGTTCCTCGAAGGCCAGCGCCAGGATCGCATCCGGCGCATTCGCGAGATGGCCGCACGGCTGCAACAGCTCGGTTGCCCCGTGGAGATCGATTCGGTCATCGAGTCAGTGCCGCCAGGGGGAAGCCTCGGACGTCCGGCGCTCGCCGACGCCCTGGTGGCGGCCGGGCACGCGACCGACCGTCGCGATGCGTTCGACCGGTTGCTCGGATACGGATGTCCGGCCTACGTGCCGCGCCCGGGGCCCACGTTGGCCACGGTGGTGGAGAAGATTCGCACGGCTGGCGGCATCGCCTCGCTTGCGCATCCCGGACTGACCGCCATGGACGAAGACATCCCGCGCTTCGTCGCCGCCGGGTTGAGCGCGCTCGAGGCGCGCCACAGCGATCACGGCGCGGACACCGAGCAATGGTACCGGCACCTCGCTGCAGCTCTCGGGCTCGTCGTCACCGGCGGATCGGACTTTCATGCGGACCCAGCGCATCACGCCAACGTGCTGGGCGGAGTTTCCTTGAGCGCGGAGGATTTTGCGGCGCTCGAATTTCGCGCCCAGACCCTTGGCGCGCGTGTGACGCACTGACGCCGGGGCGCGCCGATGTCTTCGCCACCAGGTGCCAGCCCAACCCGTGCTCGAACTCGACGGAATCGTGCGGGGCTATCAGTCCCTTCGCCCGCTGCGGCTGCAATCGTTGATCGTCAACGAGGCTGAGCGCGTCGCCCTGCATTGGCATCGATGCGCCGGCCGCCGAGGTGCTGATCAACCTGGTGACGGGCGCGGCATTGCCGGAGGCAGGCACGGTCCGCGTGATGGGCCGCGACACCGCGGCGATTACCACCGGTGACGACTGGCTCGCCTCCCTCGATCGCTTCGGGATCGTCAGCCCACGGGCGGTGCTGATCGAAGCGGCGACGATCGAGGAGAACCTCGCGATGCCCTTCACGCTGCAGATCGATCCGATTCCGCCCGACATCGCTGCGCGAGTCAGCGCGCTCGCGGCGGAATGCGGGATTCCGGCCGATGCGTTGACGCAGAAGACAGGTGAGGCCTCACCAGCCCTGCGCACGCGTGTCCACTTTGCTCGCGCGCTGGCGCCGGAGCCGGCGCTGCTTCTGCTCGAGCATCCGACCGCCAGCCTGCCCGACGCTGCGCGGCGCGCGTTCGCTGATGATGTGGTGCGGGTGCTCGAGGGCCGCCGGGTGACGACCCTCGCGATTACTCAGGATAAGGCGTTCGCCACACGGGTCGGCCGGGCGCTGGAGCTCGTGCCCGCGACCGGCGTGCTCAAACCCGTGCGGCGAGGGTGGTTCGGGTAAGGCGCCCGGGTCCGGCTAGACGTTGTCCGCCGTAGCTTCAGCTAAGGCGAAAGCCGGACGCTACTTTGTGATCACGCCGCAGGCGATGCGCGGGCCGCCGCTCACGCCGGACTTGGCCTCACCGGGTACGCCTTTGTCCTCGTTCGCGTGCAGGATGATCGCGGTGCCGTCCGCGTCGAAGACCGAGAGCGGGCCCGCTGACAGCGTCACACGGGTCGTCACGGCTTTCAGTTCACCCTTGCCGTCTGCGCCGACCTGGAGGTTGGGAATGTCGCCCATGTGGAAAGGATGATTGACGTCAGGGTCGGTATTGCCGGCCGGGCCTGGATCGAAATGGCCGCCGGCGCTGGTGAACGGCGCTTCGCACTGACCGACCGCGTGCAGGTGGACGCCGTGAAGGCCGGGCTTCAGACCGCTGGCGGTAACCGTGACATCGACGACTGTCCCTGTCCCTTGGCGGCGTTCGACGAGCTCGACGCGGCCGGTAACTCCGTCGCCCTTGATATCCGCATGCGCCTTCATGGCTTGCGCCTGAACAAAGGCGACCGAACCGGCCAGTGCCGCAGCCGTGGCGACCAACACCATACGTCCGTATTTCATACTGCCTCCTGTGAGGGATTGTAGATCGGTTGCGATGATGCTCAAGTGCCGCAAGCTCGTGCTTTTCGACATCGATGGCACGCTCGTACTGACAGGCGGAGCAGGGATGCGCGCGATGAACCGCGCATGCGAAGAGATCATCGGACATGCCGATGCCCTGCAGGACGTCCCGCTGGCAGGGCGGACGGACTGGATCATCCTGCACGACACCCTCTCCCGAATCGGTCACGCGCTCGACGATCGTCTGTTTGCACGAGTTGAGGGACAGTTATCTCAGACACCTGACCGGCGAGATTCTCGAGCCGGGTCGCGGCGTGAAGGCCGTGATGCCAGGCGTCCGCGATGTCCTCGAGGCGTTGGCGAGCGCGCGACCACGTCTTCCTCGGACTGCTCACCGGAAACTTCGAACAGGGCGCGCGCATCAAGCTCGAACACTTCGATCTCTGGCGCTACTTCCGCTGCGGCGCATACGGAGACGACGCGGCGGATAGAAACGCGCTGGTGCCCTTCGCCGTCGAGCGCGCGAGAGCGCACGGTCTTCCTGTGCTTCCCTCCGATCAGATCTTCGTCGTCGGAGACACGCCGAACGATGTCGCCTGCGCGCTCGCCGTCGGCGCCGTGCCTGTCGCTGTCGCGACCGGAAGCTCGAGCGTCGATCACCTGCGCGCGAGCGGCGCGTCGATCGTGTTTTCCGATTTGAGCGATGTGACGTGCCGTGTTGCGCATCCTCGGCTGAGGAGTCAACGGAGAGGGAGGAGACGGAGGAGGCGAAGGGAACGGACCAGGCTTCAACACAGAGACACGGAGGCACGGAGAACATTGGCGTAAACAGAAGAATCTCCGTGTTCAACAATGCAGAACGGCCCGACGAATTCCCGTTGCCAGTGCCGTCGCTCCGTCCCCCAGTCCGTATAATGCAATCATGACGTCCTCCCAATTGAAGATGCGATGTCAGCGTTGCGGTGCGCAGATGGAGATGCGCGACCCTGCGCCAGGTGCCGAGTGGAAGCCAGATCAATTCTGGGTTTGTCCTCTCTGCGGCAGACATTTCTGGACGACATATGCTTCAGCGCCGAAGCCAGCCCAGCCGTCCAGAAAACGGATGGGGCCGCCAGCCCCCAGCTGCCCCGATCGAGGGCACGGCCTCTAAATAGCCTGATTTCTTGACTTCCCGGGTGGAACTCCCTACACTGACCGCGTTTTCAAGCTCAGCGCGCCGGGACCCGAGCCCGGCGTTGCGCGAGTCGCAGGTAGAGCGGAAGGTCGTCGGCGTTCCCAGCAGTTGAGGGCCGCGTCCTCCCGGCCCTGTCCCCCTGCACTCAGCTTGTCCGCCCCGGGATGTTCCCGGGGACCGTTCATCGGAGGACGTATGCCTACCGGGACCATAGCGCGCCTGCTGATTGACAAGGGCTTCGGTTTCATTCGCGACGAGAGTGGAATCGAGCACTTTTTCCACCGTAGCTCGGTCCGCGGCGCTGTGTTCGAGCTGCTGCGGGAGGGTCAGCGCGTGGAGTTCACGCCCGAGGACTCAGGCAAGGGTCCGCGCGCCGGAGAGGTCCGCCTGATCGAAGGCTGATACTCGCCTCCGCATTTGTTTCCCGGCGAGCGGGGCGCCTCGCCCCGCTCGTTTCTCAGCCAGACGCGACATGCCGGAACCTATCCTCCAACGTTCCGGATTCACCCCTTCACACATTCCCCGTTTCGTACAATTGACTCGTCGGAAGCGAATGGGGCCCGGTGGCCCTCCCGGTCTTCAAAACCGGTCGCTGCCTGCGTAAAAGCGGGCGGGCTGGGTTCGACTCCCAGGCGCTTCCGCCAGCCTTCGCTCGCGGCTGACGCTGACCGAGCTTCGGTTCGCAGCGAGCTCGTCCGACGCTGCCGAGCTACGGCCGAGCGCCCGAGTCCCGAGTCCCGAGCCCCGAGCCGTCGCGAGCCCCGAGCCGCGCTCCGGCGGGCAAGCCGAGTCCCGGAGATCAGTACAATCCCCCTCGTGATCCCAGGCATCATCCTGGCGGCTGGCGCTTCGACGCGAATGGGCAGGTCGAAACCACTGTTGACACTCCCGAACGGATCGACCTTTGTCGAGGCGCTGACCACCACGCTGGTTGACGGTGGAGTGGCGGACGTGTTGGTCGTCGGTCGCCCTGACGATCGGCCTCTTCGCGATGCAGTCGAGCGCCTTCCGCGGGCGCGGTTCGCGGAGAACGCGCGTGCCGACGAGGGGCAACTGTCGTCGGTGATTGCCGGTCTGAACGCGGCGGATCGACCCGGCGTCACTGGCGTGCTTGTTACGCCTGTCGATCTGCCGCTGATCGCAGCACACACCGTCAGGATTCTGCTGGCGTCTTTCTCCGCCGCGCATGTACCGATCGCGCGGACCAGCCACGGTGGCCGGCATGGCCACCCGGTGATCTTCGGGCGTCATGTATTCGATGAGTTGCGCCATGCCGATCCAACGGTGGGCGCCAAGTCGGTGCTCAGAGCGCATCAGGCATCCGTCCTCGACGTCGAGGTGGACGATGCCGGCGTGCTGCGGGATATCGATACGCCCGAGGACTACGCTCGACTGACAGAACAGTGAGGTTCACTCGCTGTCCGCGGGTGACGCTCGGCTGTCCGCGGGCTGGGCAGTTTCAACGAGTCTCTGCGGGCTAAGTGGTAGACCCACCGCAATTCGTGGCCTGGCACGCAGGGTGCTCGAACTGGCGCGTCGTGACCGATCTGTACGACGACATCCGCTACTCCTTGCGCGCCCTGTCGAGATCGCCGGCTATCGCGATGATCCTGCTCGGCAGTCTGGCGGTCGGCACCGGCGCGAACGCCACAGTATTCGGCCTGGTCAACGCCCTTCTGTTCCGGGCGCCTGCCGGCGTTGCGGATCCGAGCACGCTGGTCGCTGTTTATACGAGCCAATTCGATGGTAGCCCGTACGGCAGCACCTCCTATCCCGATGTCGAATCGGTCAGAGTCGAGCAGCAGACCTTCAGTTCGGTTGCCGCGATCGACGACCACGCGCTGGTCACCTGGCGGGTGGGGGACGCATCGGAGCGCGTGCGCGTCGCGGCGGTCTCGACTGACTACTTCGACACGCTCGGGATGCGCCCGGCACGTGGAGTGTTCTCGCTGGCAGGCGCTACAGCGGATTTGCCGGACGCCATCATCAGCTACCGGCTCTGGCAGCAGGGATTCGGCGGCGATGATGGGGCCATCGGGCAGACCATCATCATCGACGACCGGCCGCATCGCCTGATTGGAGTAGCACCCGATCGGTTCGCCGGACTGCAGCTTGGCCGCGCCGACTGAGATCTGGGTCCCCTTGCCGGTTGACCGATTGGGCGAACGCGGAGATCGACGGCTGGCCGTAATCGCCCGTCTCGGTCCCGGGATCCGGCTCGATCAGGCACAGCACCGTCTGCAGGTCGTCGGAGCGGATCTGGCGAACCGTTTTCCCGAGAGCAATCGCGGTTCGATCAGCGGACGTGACGATCCGCGACGGCTGACCGTCATTCGGCATTCACGGCTGGATCCCGCCCTCCGGATCCGGGTCGCGCTGGTCAGCTTCGTGATGCTTGGCGCCACCGCGCTCGTCTTGCTGAGTGCCTGCGCCAACGCCGGCAGCCTCCTGTTGTCGCGTGCCACCAGCCGCGGGCGCGAGATCGCGGTCCGCTTCGCGCTGGGCGCGACTCGCGGCCGCCTGTTGAAGCTGCTGCTGACCGAAAGCCTGCTCGTGTCGATGCTCGGTGGGGCCCTCGGGCTGCTCGTCGCGACCTGGACCGCTCGCGGTATTCCGTCGTTCTTTCCACCCGAGCACGCACAGATGCTCGAGACGCATCTCGATCCCATCGCGTTCGCCACGACCTTGCTGATTTCCATTCTCGCGGGTGTCGGTTTCGGGCTCACGCCGGCGCTGCAGGCGACGCGGCCGATGATGGTCCTTGCGCTCCGCGGCGACGGCAGCGGCGCTTCGGAAGCGCAGGGCGGCTCACGCCTGCGCACGATTCTGGTGACGTCGCAGGTGGCGCTCTCGGTCATCCTCCTGGTCGCCACGGCTGTCGTCGTCCGCAGCCTCACGGATGCCTTACGCGCCGATCCTGGATTTGCGCGGAACGTCGCCATCGCGACGATCGAGTTGCCTGGCCGGTACGCCGATCAGATACGCGGCGGGCGACTGCTCCGGGAGTCGCGGGAGAGGATCGCCGGCCTGCCGACTGTCGAAGCTGTCGCGTGGGTTTCAGTTCCGCCGCTCGGCCGCGCGAGCACTCGCCGATTTGTCATCTACGCCAGCGGGACGGGAACGGTCGAGAGCGCGGACCTCGAGATCAACACGGCGTCTCCCGGCTACTTCGAGGCGATGCAGGTCACACTCCTCGCCGGCCGCAGCTTCGACGAGCGGGACTGGCCCCGTTCGCCGCCGGTCGTCGTCGTCAACGACGAGCTGGCGCGGAGATACTTCCGCGGTTCGGCGGTGGGCGAGTGGATGCGAGACGATGACAATCTCGTGAAGATTGTCGGCGTGGTGAAGTCGGCCCGGTACAGGACGTTGCAAGAGTCGCCGCAACCAATGGTCTACTTTCCGCTCACGCAGAACTATCAAGCCAATCTGAGCCTCGTGGCGAGAACGTCGGGAGATCCGTCGGCTCTTCTCGAATCACTTCGACGCGAACTGGTGAAGACCGACGAGGGCGTCACCATCTTCCGTGTGGTCACACTCGATACGTTCTTGTCGGAAGCGCTTGCGCTCGATCGCCTCACGACAGGTCTCGTCGCCATATGCGGTGCGCTGGCGCTTGTCCTCGCTATCGTCGGCGTCTACGCGGTGATGGCGGATGTCGTGGCGCGGCGTACCAGGGAGATCGGCGTGCGGGTCGCACTCGGCGCGAGACCTGTCCAGGTCGTGACGCTCGTGTATACGCAGGGTCTCGGCTTGACCGCGGCCGGACTCGCGACGGGGTTGATCGGCGCTTTCGCGGGGATCAAGCTGCTCGAATCGATCACCGAGGGCGCGGCCGCGATCGATGTGATGACAATCGCCGCCATTCCGGCAGTGCTGGCCCTGATGATCGTCGTGGCCGCCATCGTGCCCACGGCGCGCGCGCTTCGAATCAATCCGACGATCGCGTTGCGCGAGTAGGGGTGATTAGCTCTCTGGGGCGCACACGTGTGCGACGACGAAGACGGGAGATCAAGTCAACGAAGTCCGCAGGCGGTGGGCCTTCGAAGTTCAGCGTTCGGCCGTCGACCGGATGCTTGAACGAGAGCCGGAATGCATGGAGTGCCTGGCGGCCAAAGGAGATGGCTTCACCGCCACGTTTCGCCTCTTCAACGCGACGTAACGGTTCTCGCCTACGAGACTGTGCCCCCGCACCTGGGCCTGAACACGAATCTGATTTCGCCGGCCCGTGCGCAGCTTCACTTCGAGAAGTGAAGCGTGCTCGAACGCCTCGAGCACGCGGTAATCACTGATCGATTCGATCCCCCGCGGATCGCCTGCGTGCGTCTCTTTCTGAATGAGCGCTTTCGTGTTCCAGACGAGGTAATTTCGCCAGGTGCCCTCAGCGGGCTCTACCCGGCCATGCACGACGGCGTGGTAAACGCGTTCCGGTTCCCTGCGCTTGAACTGATCCTGCAGGGCGCGCTGTGTCAACGCATCCTTGGCAAACACCACCAGTCCCGAGGAATCCTGGTCGATGCGATGGACCACGTACGGCCGGCGTTTGCCATGGGACTTGAAGCGGTTGGCGATCAGGTCATAGACCGACGGCACCGAGCCTTTGCGCTCGAGCGGCACCGTCAGCAGGCCCGCGGGCTTGTTGACGACGAGAAGCACGTCGTCTTCATAGACGATGTTGAGCCCACCGCGGTCCATGGGGCGCTGGGGCCGTTTGGCGGTACCGGGGCGGTCGCCCCAGAACCCGATGACATCCCCAGCCAACACGCGTGTACCAGCCTCGCCTATTCCGACCTCCGATCCGTTGACGGATACCCGGCCTCGCTCGAGGCTGGTGTTTGCGCGCTGACGGGACCCCAGCCGGTCCGGCGCGGCCAGGAACTTGTCGAGACGCAATCCCGCGCTTCCAGCATCCACGGTCCATTGAACTTTCGACACGGTTCAACATCCTACTTCGCCGACCCGAACGATGCTGCCGGCTCATGAGCAGATACGGCATCAGGCAGGTTGCCGCGGCGCAGTCGTACGGCGGTTCGCAGGAGACGCGAATGATTATCGATTCTCGTGCCCGTCGTCCGAGAAGATGCCGGTTCTGATTACTACATGAGGCATACTCGAACTCCGCTGTCTGAAAGTGCAGGAAGAGGACCGAAGAATCGATGCCGTTGACCCCCATTCCGATCACGGATACGCGCCCCTATTTCCGGCCTGTCAGCCGCGAGCTGGTTTCAGTGCTTCGAGATCTCGCCTCGGACGGCTGGGATCGGCCGACCGTCGCTCCAGCCTGGGCCGTCCGGGACGTGGTGGCGCACCTGCTCGACACGACCATGCGGCGGCTCTCTTTCCATCGGGATCGCCACAATCCTCCCAGGCCTGAACGACCTCCGACGAACGAACGGGAATTCGTCGAGTTCATCAACGAGCTGAATCGGCAGTGGATCGTGGTGGCGAGGCGCATGAGCCCGCGTCTGATGACCGACCTGTACGATCGCACGAGCGACGACCTGGCGACGTTCGTCGAATCGCTGCCGCTGGAGGCCGCTGCACTCTTTCCAGTCTCGTGGGCCGGAGAGGAGGCCTCGGCGGGATGGTTCGACATCGGTCGCGAGTTCACCGAACAGTTTCACCACCAGATGCAGATTCGTGACGCCGTCGGGGCGGCGCCGCTTCACGACCCCGCCTGGCTCCGGGCATTTCTGCTGATCTCGATCCGCGGGTTACCACACGCGTATCGCCACACTGCGGCCGACCCCGGCACGACGGTCACCCTCGAGGTAACCGGATCGTCGGGCGGCGTGTGGACGCTCCGCCGCGATGGCGACACGTGGTCACTGTGGGCCGGCGCTGCTGAGCGCACCACCACGACCATCGGTACTGAGCGACGACACGGCCTGGCGCCTGTTGTTCAACGCGCTGCCGCCCGCCCAAGCGTCCGAACGAATCAGAACGTCCGGCGACCCGGCGCTCGCGGCGCCGCTCGTGCAGGCGCGATCCGTCATCGTGTGATCACGACCACTGTCCGGTATCGCGCAGACGTCGGGTGCTCCTCAGAAACGTAAACCGTATCTGGTCATTGATCGTCAAACGGGCACAGAGGATTGACATCCCTTCGAATCGCTCGTCCCTGAACTCGACACTGGCCGGGTGCGGCGATGTCTACAGCGCACGTGTGCATGCTCGTCGTGGCGTCGATCGCGTGGTCTGCCGGCCCTGCAGTTGCACGTCAGGACTCGCGGCCGCCGGGCGTTCACCTGAGCATCGACCAGCGTGCTTGGTTTACCGATCAACAGATCGAAATAGCCGTCGAAGAGATTCGTCAGATCTGGGGACGGGCCGGCATTGCGGTCAGCTCGGGGCCGTACGGCACCCCATCGCAACCTCACGACGCGCGTGTCTCGGTATGGGTGGTAACCACGCCCGCGCGTTACCGCGCAAATGGCCTCGTGGTGCTGGGGTGGGTCGCGCGCGACGCGGATGGCTCGCTTGCGCCGGCGCTGTTCATCTCGCTGTCGGGAATCGCCGGCCTCTTTTCCGAATATCGCGTAGGCAGTGTGAAGTACCGGGACTTACCGGCCTCGCTGCGCGATCGCATCGTCGCGCGCAGTGTCGGACGCGTGGCGGCTCACGAGCTCGGTCACTTCCTGCTGGAAATGACCGTACATCCCGCGACGGGCTTGATGCGGAGCGAATACCTCGCACGGGATCTCTTCGATCCGGAGATCGGCCCCTTCCTACTCGGTGCGCGTGAGTCGATGTGGCTGCGTCGCGAGGTGATGACGCTGGCGCTGGCGCAGGGCGCTACGCGGTAGGTGTCACCTGGCGGTCTTGGTGATGCCGCTCGAGATCACGAAGATTCGCCCCGAATGAAAGCCGCGAACGCCCGACCAGGCGGAGGTGATCAGCAGATCGTCCGTGCCGTCCGCGTCGACGTCGCCGAGGGTGACGGCGTCGAAACCGAACGTGTCGCCTGGCGTTCGACACGTAAATGTCTTGAGCAGCGTTCCATCCTTCCCGGAATACAGATACGCCCGGCCGCCGCTGATGGCCGCGCCGGCGTACTGCCATGCACCGACGATCAGATCCGCGTGACCATCACCATCGACGTCGCCGGCCACCGACGGGCTCGTGCCGAACCCTTCGCCAGCCGTTTCTCCCGTGAGCGTCAGAAGACGACGCCCGTCCTTTCCTGAGTGGACCACGGTGCGCCCCGTGGACGGTCCCTTCGCGCTGTTCGCGAAGTCGGACGCGTAGGCGTCCGCCACGCCGTCGCCGTCGACGTCGCCGGGCACGGACAGGAACATCGCGCCGAGCGCGCCGCCCGTCTCGTCGGCCTCGATGATGAATTTCGGCTTCGACGACAGCGAGTCGTACACATACGTGCGTCCCCGTGCGCGACTCGCCCGCGCCAGGCGCTCCCACGAGGAGCAGCATTGACGTGCCCTTCGCATAGCCGGCGACGGCGCTGCCGAACCCGTCCTGCGCGCGCTCACCGGTCAACGTCAGCAGCGCGTGGCCATCCTTGCCCGAGTAGACGTACGCGCGGCCGGCGCCGTCACCGCCCGCGTCGTTCCCCGGAGCGCCGACGATGACGTCTTCGTAGCCATCGCGGTCGACGTCGCCGATGCCCGCGACATGACGGCCGAATGCGTCTGCCCGATCCTCGCCGCGAAGCGTCAGCAGCACACGACCGTCGGGACCCGAATACACCTTCGCGTAGCCGCCGCCGGGAGCGCTCGCGATGACGTCGGGGGTGCCATCGTGGTTGGTGTCGCCAGCCGACTC
Source organism: uncultured Acidobacteriota bacterium (assembly GCA_963710415.1). Classification (GTDB taxonomy): domain Bacteria; phylum Acidobacteriota; class Vicinamibacteria; order Vicinamibacterales; family 2-12-FULL-66-21; genus CAVQAH01. Next base: position 168,073 of record CAVQAH010000011.1, read on the forward strand.
CACGCCGAGTCCGAGTTGATCGCCGGGTTGCCCATCGGCGGTCCATAGCAGACTGCTGGTGCCCGAGGAATAGACGTAGATGCGGCCGGCGCCCGCGCCTCCAATCGCCTTGGTGGGTGCTGACGTGACCACGTCGCCCAGGCGATCGCCGTCGACGTCGCCGAGATTCCTCGCGATCCACCCGAACTGGTCGTTGGCGGATTCTCCCCGCCACTCGCGAATGATCGTGACCGGTTCAACGAAGGCGTGCGCGAAGTCGGCGTCGGTCGGGCGGAGCCGGGCGAATCTCGGATCCGCGCGAAGCGCCACGAGGTTCGCGTCCAGGTCGATCTGCGACATGTCGATCTGATGGCTCGCCCGCGCTTTCGCGAGCCACTCGAATGCCTGGGTCACGTCGTTCTTCAACGCGTGCGCCGCGCCGATGTTGTAGACCGCCTGCCACGACTGCGGCTGCAGCGCGAGCACTTTTTGGAACGCGACGATGGCGCGGTCGGCATCCTTCGATCGAAGGTACGCGGTTCCCAGCATCTGCCACGCCCGCTGGTTGCCTGGCGCATGGCTGGTGATCGCTTCGAGCACCTTCGCGGCGCCGGCGAAGTCGCTGGCCACCATGCGAGCTTGGGCGTCGGCCATCGTTGGCACGCCCGCCGTCGCGCCGGCAGGCTGCGTCTGCGGTGGAGCTGGTTGCGCGGCCGGTGTCGGAATCGTGAGGAGGGCGGCGACCAACAGAGCCTTCAGGTACATGACGTCGTCTTGTACCTCACGGGCATGGCCCGCCGATAGCAAGGGATTGCTCGATATCAGCTCGCAGGTTTCAGCCGACCGTTCTCAGCGTCCGGCTGAAGTCAATCTGTGGGATCCCGGGGCGATAGATCGACTGACCAGATGCGGCTCGTGGTTTCCGAGCGTTCGTAGACCACACGGTTCTGCGACGCGTCCCATCGTGGATAGCGAACGTAGATGCGGGGCTCAGTAAACTGCGTCAGCATTTGTACGCTGCCGTTCGACCGGGAAACGCTGGCAACGTTCCAGACGCCATCACGCCGGGCGGCGAAGAGAATTCGATCGTTGTCTGTCGCCCAGCCGCCGACCCAACTCTGTCCGGACTCATCCGTCAACTGACGTCGTCCGCTTCCGTCTGCGCCGATCACGCACACGTTCGTATCGGTTCCCCTCGTGCACTGATAGGCGAGCCACTGGCCGTCCGGCGACCACGTCGGATAGCTGCCGCCCTCGCGTTCGAACGTCCGCTGAATCAAATCGCCTCGAGGCCGCATGTCCTGCATCGTGCCGACCCACAGGTTCGGCGTGCCGTCACGTACGACCGCCATGACCAGCCTGGAGAAATCCTTGCTGAACGCAATGTTTGTCGACGGTGAAGCGGTCGACGCCTGACTGTTGTCTGGGGCGCGCGGAAGGTCAGCGTAGCGGAACAGCAGCCGCTCACGACCGCTCTCCGGATCGAGCGCCCAGAATCCGCGGCCTTGAGAATGATCCGATACGAACGCGATTTCACGTTCGCCAGGCATCCATTGCGGACCGCCGTGGCTTGTTTCGTCCGTGGTCAGCTGACGGAGCGACCCGTTTCGCGAGAGGAGGAACAAGCTGGCATCGCCACCATGGCGGCTGCCGACGAGGACGACGCGCCCATCAGACGCGGCGACTGGAGTTCTATAATGTACGGCCTTGCCTTCGGTCAGCGGACGTGATGCTCCAGACACATCGCCTGTACGACTGTTGACCTCCGTCGCCCAGACATGAATGGTCGAGTCGAGAACCGTCCATGACAGTCGGTGCCCATCGGCGGAGATCCTGAGGTGCGCGATCATCGGGCCCCCGGTCGGCAGGCCGGTTGGCCGGGCCGCTCCGGCGGAGTGGGCGTCCCTCGTCAGCGGCAACCACCAGACGGTGTCTTTGCCGCGCTCGATGAAGTACAGTCCGCGGCCGTCCGGAGCGAGCGCGAAGTCGGCCGAGAAGGTCTTGAACGCGATCACTTCTGCCGGCACGCGCTGATCGATGTTCACACGCCATAACGACGTGCCACCGCCCGTTGCGGGGCTCGACGGGACCGCGAAAAGAAGGTGCTTCGAATCGAGCAGCCACGCGGGTGCCAGGTGCGGCCCCGCTGGCGCGCCCGCGACCGTCACCGCCGTCGGCCGCTCGCGGCCACTGATGTCTGCAATCCAGACGGTCGACAGTGCGCCCGGCCTGAGTAACGGCGTGATTTCGGTCAGCGGCAGCGACTGAAAAGCCAGCTTCGTTCCATCGGGGGACCACACGGGGTTCGCACCGAAGTCCGCGACGCGGCGCGCCGTGCCGCCGGTCGAGGGCACGACCCAGATGCCGTTGCCGGCCATCTCGTGATACGCGATGAACTGCCCGTCGGGCGACCACACGGGCTGGACGTTGTGACGGCCGTTGCTCGTCACGGCTACCGGAGTCGAGCCTGACGAGACGCCCTGCACGTAGATTTCGAGCGCGCCCGATCGATCGGAACTGAACGCCATGCGTGTTCCGTCGGGCGAGAACGTCAGGAAGCCATCGAAGCCGACGCCCGATGTCAACTGGTGCGGGCGCAGCGTCGCAAGGCGCTCGATGTCCGGTCCACCATCAGCTGTGGAGCGATGCGCTCCCTCCGCCTGTGGCCTGACGAACGAAAGGCCCACCCAGACGCTGAGGGCGAGGAGCAGCGTCACGGTGAGGGCTGCCCACCGCAGCCGGCTGGAGTGCGGGGCCGCGCCGGACAGAGGGTCGATTGCCGGGGGCAGCTGCGGCTCCCGTGCGGGTCCACCCGACGTATTCCCAGATGGCAGCACCGAGACATCGGTCATGAGGCGGTAGCCGCGGGTCGCCACTGTCTCGATGTAGCGTGGCGCTTTCGAGTCGTCCTCCAGCGCTTTTCTGAGCTGCGCAATCGCTCGGGTCAGCGCGTTGTCGGTGACGGCGACGTCTTTCCAGACAATTGAGAATATCTCGGCCTTCTCGACCACACGCGGTGCGCGCGCCAGTAGCACCTGAAGCAGGTCGAGCGCCTTTGGCTCCACCGGCACGGGGACTCCCGATTTCAGCAGCCTGAATGTCGCTTGATCGAACTCGAAGTCGCCGAAGCCGTAGCGGGAGAGGTTCTCCATCGAGGGTTTCAAGTACCGTAGTGCCTCAAGGCCCGGGGGATCAAGGGGGATGGGCCGATCCGACAATCAGCACTCGGCCAGGCCCATCCATCGTCACGCGCTCGAACAGGTGCAACGGCAGCAGCCCGTCACCCTCCGACGGCGCAAGGTGCGGGCGCTTCAACAGAACCGCTGGAAGATTGCGCCACATCCGCGGACCCACTTGAAGTTGCTCCAGCCTGATCTCTTCGACGCTCGCGCGTGCGGTCAGGGTTGACAACTCGCGTCTGCCGGCTCGCGCCGTAATCGCCAGCGGCAATCGACGCGTGCCTTCGAACAGCACGACGCTCTCGGCTCCGCTGTCCGGCACCAGCCGCAGCACTGCGTCGCTTTGAGGCACCTCGACCAGGTATCTTCCTGCCGACGGGGTCATTCTGAAACTGATGGTGTGAACAGACCGATCCGGTCGATCGTCACGCCAGATCACCCGCCGGTCCCGAAAGTCAAGGGTGTAGCGAGTGAGTGCCAGTACGTCCTGACCGAGCAGACCCCGCTGCTGGCCGGCCTGACCGAGCGCCTGGTCCGGCACCACCGAAGACATCACCGCGAAAGCTGTCAGAGGGCCCAACTCGACGCGGTCGAGCCTGACGACGGCCCTGAGGTCCTCGCCGATGGGAGAGGACACGACGGTCTTTGCGACCGCCGTGGCGCCGAGCTGTTGCGAGAGCGACTCCGAGACGACGGTGTGGCTGGACCCCGTGTCGAGCAGAAAAGGAAAGGGTCCCACTCCGTTCACGCGGACCGGCACAACGATCTCACCGGGTCTTGACGATTGGAAGGCGACGGACTCGCGATCCTTGGGAAGGCCCGAGACCTCTATCGACGCGGTGATTGCGAACAGGATCCCCGCGAATGCCAGTACCCGGCGCACTGCGCACCTCCGTCCGTGACGGAAGCCACTGTGCGTCGGCGCGGGCCGTCAGGTCGTGACGGACCGATGATGAAATGACGGGGTCTTGTGATGTTTCGGTAGAAAACGAGGAGGTTTGACCGGGGGGATCAAACCTCTTCGTAGACCGGCAGCGCCCCTTCGACGGTCCGCTTGAAAACGCGGACTCCAGCAATGCCGAGGACGCGGCAGGCGTGCATCATCCCGGGCGGTGCCGCAGGGATTTCATGTTGCGCCGGCACCGGCGATTCCATCAGGTGAACCGCGAGCCGGCCATCTTTGCTCACGAACAAACACGTGACAGTGGTTGCCTTCATATGTCGTCCGATGACAATACTGCACGTTCCGCGCCTGCTCCGGCGGCAGGGTGCCGGATGTGATGACAAGGCTGTCATGGCGACCGGAATTTAATTCAGCACCAATTACTTAGACACGACGCGGTTTCGGGGAAGTCCGTGGAAGGCGGGAAAGCCGGGGACGCAGAGATGCGATCAGAACGGCTCATCCGTAACAGTTTTGTAACCGCCGTGAGGACAGTTTCTGCGTCGGATGGGGCCCGGTTACGCCTGTTGGAAGCGTAACCGGGTGGCCGCGGGAGCGGTTACTTTCCTAGAGCAAAGCTGGTGACGATCGCGTCGGAGTTGTGGCTGACGCGGATTCCGGTGATCCCGTCACTCGAGAAGCCCGGGATCGCGGAGGTCTCGGATCCCCAGACCGTGGCGCCGTTGATGACGCACTCGACCCGATTGCCCTTGACCACCCATCCGACCTCCTGGGTGACTTCCGCATCCGGTCCGGCCGCCGTCTGCGACTGCGGCATTCGGCGTTCTTTGGACGATGTTGTTGACCTTTCCGGCGGCAAACTGGCGCACGATGAAGTTGCCGTTCCGATAGGCCACGCAATACAGCATGCTCGGCGTGTCGGTGTCGAGCTGATTGCCGCCAATGAACACGCCAAACGGATGCGGGTGGTTGAACGTCTGCTTGGGTTCCTTGAAGGTCGCCTTGACCGTGAAGTCCCCCTTGCGCCGCGTTGGCTGGGTTCCAGTAGATGGCGGCCGGTCCCGTGGTGACCCGGAATCCGCTTCCCTCGTTGGCGAACTTCGAGTCGGCCACCGTCAGCCCCTGCTTGTTACCGGCATCGGCCTTCCCCTGCCAGCCCTTGGCCGTAACGCCGCCGCCGGCGACCTTGCGGTCCGCGTCCTGCTGGGCAGCGGGCGACGCGTAGATGAACAGCGCGGCAGTGATTCCCACGAACAACATTCTTCCGAGACGCATATCGTCCTCCTCAACAGGGTGGCAACTCAGCCGTGACGGCCGAGCCTCGACAGGCTCGGGCCGGACGCATTCTACTTCGGACGCCCGCGCGCTTCATACCGCGCGAGAAATGCGCTAACCTGAGCGTTCCCCACACCGTCTAAGGGGAACAAAACGACATGCCCTCGCGCCGCCCGTTCTGGTATCTCGGCCGCCGGCCTGAAGCTGTGAGGTCCGACGTGAACGAGGAACTTCAGCTGCATCTGGAGATGCGGGTGGAGGAGCTGAAGGCCCGCGGCGTGTCGGCCGCCGACGCCAGGCGCGAGGCGCTCCGGCAATTCGGCGATCTCGAGCGGACGCGCGAGTACTGCCGTCAACAGGATCAACAGAAGGAGCGGCGCATGCGACGCGTGCCTGGTGCTGGACGATCTGGTCCAGGATTTCCGCATCTCGCTTCGCGGCCTGCTGCGATCGCCGATGATGGCGCTGACCATCATCGCCACGGTGGGCCTCGGTATCGGGGCGACCACCGCCATTTTCAGCGCCATCAACGCAGCGCTCCTCCGGCCGCTTCCGTACCACGACGCGGAGCGCCTCGTTCGCATCTATCACGGACTCGCCGCCGAACAGATTCCGATTCTCGGTCGTGGACTACCAGGCCCTGGATGCCCAGCAGACGACCTTCGAACGGATTGCGGGATTCACCGACCGGGAAGTGGCCTTCAGCGACGGGGAAGTCGCCGAGCGAATCAGAGGACGGGTCGTGACCTGGACGTATTTCTCCCTGCTTGGTATTCGCCCGGCGTTGGGGCGCGATTTCACAGACGCCGACGACCGGCCGGGCAGTCCGCCGGTGGCCATCGTGACCCATGGATTCTGGCAGCGGCGGCTCGGCGGGCGGGCGGACGTCATTGGCAAGCCCATTCGGCTCGACGGCGTCGACCACACGCTGGCCGGTGTTCTTCCGCCGACGAATTCTCCGCTCGAGCGGCGGCAGGACTTCTTTGCGGCCGCGCAGTGGCGTCCTCCGTCGCGCAAAGGACCTTTCTTCGTCACCGTGCTCGGACGGCTGCGAAGCGAAGCCGCGCGCCCTGCCGCGGCGGAAGAATTGCGGGCCATCAACAAGCGCATCTTCCCGCTGTGGAAGTCGTCGTACCAGGACGAGCGCGCCACGTGGACGCATGACCGATCTGAAGACGGCGGTGGTCGGTGACGTCCAGACCACCGCGGCCCTGGCGCTGGGTGGCGTTGGACTCGTCTGGCTGATCGCGTGCGCGAACGCCTCGAACCTCCTGATCGCGCGCGTCACGAGCCGCCGGCGCGAGCTGGCCGTTCGCGCCGCACTCGGCGCCTCGCGCGATCGCGTCGTCCGCTACCTGCTCGCCGAGAGCGCGCTGCTCGCGTGCCGGCGCCGCGCTCGTCGGCCTGGCAGTGGCCTGGGCAGGCGTTCGCATGCTGCGAACCTTCGGTGCCGCGTACTTCCCGCGGACGGGCGAGATTGCGCTCGACGGGGTGGTGCTGTGGGTGCTCCTTGCCCTGACCGTTGCGGCCGGCCTTCTCTTTGGTCTTGTTCCTGCGCTGCACGGCAGCGGCGGCATCCTCGACGCGTCGCTGCGCTCGGCCAGCCGATCGTCGACCGGGAACGTATCCGTGCGTCGGTTGCGCCGCGCGCTCGTCGGAACGCAGTTCGCGATAGCCACGCCGCTGCTGGTCGTCGCTGGGTTGCTCCTGGTGAGCCTCAACAAGCTTGGCGGCGTGGATATCGGCTTCGATACCCGGAACATCGCTCAGCGGATCGATTTCATTGCCGGCCGCCCAGTATGAAGAACCGGGGCGTGTCCTCACGTTCTGGGACGAGCTTCAGCGTCGCGTCGAAGCCCTTCCAGGTGTTGCGGTGGTCGCGTTTTCAGATGGCCGCCCGCCCGATGATGTCGGCAATTTCAACAATTTCGACCTGGAGGAGAAGCCGACGCCACCCGGCGAGTCGCAGCCCGTTGCGCCCTGGGTGTGGGTGACGCCGGACTATTTCCGGCTCCTTGGACTGACCCTGTTGCACGGCCGATTGTTCGACGACAGGGACGGCCGCGGGCCCGTCGGTCGATGCCGTCATCGTCGATCGCGCGTGGGCGAGACGCTTCTTCCCGACCGAAAACGTCGTCGGCAAGCGCTTCCGCGAGGGCGGTTGCACGACCTGTCCATGGACGACCGTCGTCGGGGTCGTGAGCGATGTGAAGTACGCCGGCCTCGACCGGTCGGACGACGGTGCCGTCTACTGGCCGATGACGGCGCGCGGCGTCCTGCCCGCGGAAGGCGCGCCGCCGCGCACTCGCTACATCATCCTGCGCACGACTGTCGATCCGTCGAGCGTGCTGCCATCGGTGCGGCAGATCGTTCGTGAGCTCGATCCGAGGCTGCCGTTTTCGGACGTGGCAACCATCGACGAAATGGTCACGCAGTCGCTCGATCAGCCGCGGTCGCTGTCACTGCTCGTGGGCTGCTTCGCCATGGTCGCGTTGCTGTTGTCGGCGATCGGGATCTACGGCGTGATGGCGTACTACGTCCAGCAGCATTCGAAAGACATCAGCATTCGTCTCGCGCTCGGGGGGCGTCCGGGTGACGTGCTGCGGCTGATCGTCGGCCAGGGCATGAAGGTCGTGTCGGGAGGGATCGCAATCGGGCTGCTGAGCGCGCTTGGCCTGACCAGGCTGATGTCGAGCGTTCTCTACGGCGTCACCCCGAATGGACCCGATGACGTTCATTGGCGTGGGTAGCGTTCTTCTCGTTGTGGCGCTCGCCGCATGTCTGGTGCCAGCCAGCCGCGCCATCGCCGTGGAGCCGGCGATGGTCCTGCGCAACGACTGAGATATCGCTGATCGCGCAGTGCACAAATCAGGGCGCGACGAATCTCCTGGGCACGATAGCGACGACCACGACGGCGAAATGCTGCACGTCGCGAACGTCGCGGCACGTCGCGCATCGTTGCGAGAGCCCTGTCAGCATCCGTCGCATCTCGAGTCGTACGTACCCGCGCAGCTGTACACCTGCGCACTTGCGCACTCGCGCAAGTGCGCACTCAGCGCCTGGAGGCTATTCCGCTCGCAAGGTGATCGACGGATCGACCCATGCGGCGCGGCACGCCGGAATCCAGCAGGCAATCGCCGAGACGCCCAACAGCATGGCGATCACTCCGCATAGGTGAGCGGATCCAGTCTCGACACGTTGAAGAGCAGCGTGATCAGCGCGCCACTCGCGACAACCGCGCCGGCGAGACCGATGGCAATCCCGAGGACGGTCAGCGCCATCCCCTGACCGCACGACGAGACCCAAGGATGTGGCGCGCGACGCGCCGAGCGCGGAGCGGATGCCGATCTCCCGCGTGCGTTCGGCGACGCTGCCAGACAGCACGCCGTAGATACCGGTTGCCGCCAGCACCAAGGCCACGAGCGCGAACACTTCGAAGAGGATCATCGCGAACCGACGTTCGGCTGCGGTGGCGGCGAGGAGGGCGTCCATGGTGGCGACGCGCACGATCGGCTGATCCTTGTTGACCGACCAGATGGCGTTCCTGATTGCCGGCGCCAACGCCGTCGAATCGCCGCGCGCGCGGACGACGAGCGACAAAGCGTCGTCCACGAAGTACCACTGCGTTGTCGTGATGTACACGGCATCCGACTGGCTGACTGCCAGCGACGCCTGCTTCACATCGCCGACGACGCCGACGATGGTGTACCAGGGCGAATCCGCCCGGCCGATATGAAGTCGCTTGCCAATCGGATTGCCGTTGCCGAACTTGCGGGTCGCGAGCGACTCGCTGATGAGCACCGAGATCGGCGCGCCTGCGACGTCACGCGCGTCGAGCAGCCTGCCTCGGCGCAGCGGAATCCCCATCGTCTCCAGATATCCGGGCGTGACGGCGTACCGAAACGTGCTGTAGCCACCTTCGGGCGTGCCATTCGGTTCCGGCTCGAAGTGCACGCCGTACTCGTCGAGATCTCCACTCAATGGCAACTGGCTGCTGAGGGCCGCTGCCTCGACGCCAGGGACCTCGCGGACGGCGTCCAGAGCGCGATCGAAGAAGTTCTGGGTCGTCACTCTGTCGAATCGACGCGAGGTCTGCACCTGCATCGTCAGCAGATTGGATGAGTCGAATCCCGGCGAGATCGCGAAGAGGTGCTGAAGGCTGCGCAACAACAAGCCGGCGCCCACCAGCAGGATCAGGGCGAGCGCAACCTCCGCGACGACGAGCAGCCTGCGGGTGAACTGATGGCCCCGCCGTGTGTCGCGAACCGTGCTGGACGCCACCGTGCAGATCCGTCGCGTGACGCGTGCAGCCCTGGGATCATGCCCACCGCGATACCGATCAGCAGGCTGATGCCGAAAGCGAACGCGAAGACAGTAGCATCGAGTCCGATCGCGTTCGCTCGAGGAAGCTCAGGTGGACTGAGCGCCACGAGCGCACGTACGCCACCCGCCGCCGCCAGAAGCCCCAGACCGCCGCCGAGCAGCGCCAGCAACACGCTCTCCGTGAGCAGCTGTCGAATCAGACGTCCGCGGCCGGCGCCCAGCGCGACGCGCATCGCGAACTCGCCTCGCCGTTGTGCGCCGCGTCCCAGCAGCAGGTTCGTGACGTTGACACAGGCGATCGCGAGCAGCAAGCGCGACCGCGGCGACGACCGCGACGAGCGCAGGCCTGACACTGCCGGTGATGTCGTCCTGGAGTGACTTGACGCATGAACGTCGACGGCACGGCGTAGTCTCGGGCAGTGCCACCGTAGATCGAAGCCATGTCGCGCCGGGACTGCTCGAGCTCGCCTCTGCCCCGATCGACGTTCGCGTCCGGTCGGAGCCGCCCGACCACGCGCAGGTGGCGACCCCACTCACGCCCTTCTGAGGGAAGGGCCTTGTCGTATTGCAGGGGCGCCCAGACGTCAGCCGCCGGAGCGAGGACGTTCTCGAACCGTTCGGGCATCACGCCGACGACGGTGTAGCTCATGTCATCCAGGGTGATCTGACGGCCCAGGATCGCCGGATCGCCGGCGAACCGCCGGCGCCACAGCGCGTCGCTCAGAATCACCACGCGAGGCCCGTTGAGCTCGTCCTCTGATTGGAGAAAGTCGCGCCCGAGCGTCGGCGGGACGCCGAGCACCCGCAGGTACGTCGCGCTGATGCGCTGCCCCTCGAGCCGTTCTGGCTGCCCACCGATGAGCGTCGGCTGCCACGCTCGCATCACCGCGAGGGCCTCGAACGAATGGCATCGCTCGACCATCGCGCGATACGCGGCGAAGGTGGACGCCAGGTGTCCGCCATCGTTGCGCTCCTCCCAGATCGTCACGATTCGATGCGGCTGGGGGTAGGGAAGCCGCTCGAACAGAATTGGATTCGCCGCGCTGAAGACCGACGTGCTGGCGCCGATGCCCAATGCCAGCGTGACCGCGGCGATGCAGGTAAAACCTGGACTGCTGCGGAGACGCCGTCCGGCGTAACGCACGTCAGTTATCAGCGTCTCGATCGTGTGCTCCCAACCGGACGACCGGACTTCCTCGCGGAGAACGGCCGGATTGCCGATCTCCAGCCGCGCGGCACGCCGGGCATCAGCTGGTGAAAGTCCTCTCGCCAGGTGCTCGGCGGTTGCCTGCTCGAGATAGTGCTCGACCTCGTCAGCCACATCCCGGTCGGCGGCGTCGCGGTGGGTGAGCGCGTGGAGGCCTCGCGTGAGCTGACGCCAGAGAAACATGTGGCTACGCCTCGGCTTTCAGCAGACGGGCGATCGCCGACGCCCGTCGTGTCCACTCCGTCGTTTCGATGTCCAGCTGTTTTCGCCCCGCCCGGGTGAGCGTGTAGATCTTCGCCCGGCGCGAGTTTTCCGTCTGCTGCCATTCGGCGTTCAGCCATCCCGCGCGTTCCAGACGCTGCAATGCGGTCAGCAGCGAACCGGGGTTCACCTTGAAGACGCCGCGCGAGACCTGCTCGACGCGCCGGGCGATGCCGAATCCGTGCATCGGCTCCAGGCTCAGGGTTTTCAGAATCAGCATGTCCAGGGTGCCCTGGATCACGTCGGTATTGGGCTTGTCCGGGCTGTCAGGTCTGTCCATTGCCTCCGACCATACGCCCGTTCATCTTGATTGTCAAGATGTGTCTATCAAGTGGACGACGCGTTCGAGCGGGTCCTTCCATGTTCTTGAGCATCGTCGCGGCGTCGCGCGATCATTCGCGCCGGATCGTCCTCGACAGATTTCCGAGTGCCGAACGCGGCAAGTCGGGCGGGACCGCGCTCGTAATGAGGTGCACGGGCTCTTCCGTCCCGATCGACGCTGCCGATCCGACCGCAAGAACTGTCAAGCGGCGGGGTGGGGCACCGGGTCATGATGGACCCATTGTGAGCGTCACGACCCGAGCCGTCTGGTACATCGAGAGCCACCTCAGCGGAGACCTGTCGCTTGATGCGGTCGCCGACGCCGTCGGCGTCTCGCGATTCCATCTGTCTCGTGCCTTCGGTCTCACCGTCGGCTGTGCGCTCGCGTCGTACGTCCGTGCTCGCCGCCTGAGTGAGGCCGCGAAAACGCTCGTCGCGGGGGCACCGGACATCATGACCGTCGCGTTGGACAGCGGCTACGGATCGCACGAAGCGTTTACCCGCGCTTTCCGTCAGCACTTCGGCCTGACACCGGACGAGCTACGGGAACGGGCCGGAGCGTCCGGCCTCGCTGGCCTTCACGACATTCATTTCCGGGAGCCGATCATCATGAACGACCACTCATCGACCACGACTCTCGCCCCGCCTCGAATCGTCCGCGCTGAGGCGCTGCTGATCTTCGGGCTCGGCCAGCGGTACCACAACACGAATGCCGGGATTCCCTCGCAATGGGATCGCTTTCTTCCCTATCTCGGCAACATCCCTGGGCAGGTGGACGACACGACCTACGGCGTGATCTGCAACACCGATGAGGCCGGCAGCATCGAGTACATCTGCGGCGTCCAGGTTCGCGAATTCCCCGATCATCCGGCCGAGTTCAGCCGCCTGCGCATTCCGCCGCAAAGCTATGCCGTCTTCGAGCACCGCGAGCACGTATCGGCGGTGTCGGCGACCTGGCAGGCCATCTGGAACCACGAACTATCGAACGCCGGATACAAGGCCACTGACGGACCCGCGTTCGAGCGATATGGGAAGGCGTTCGATCCAAGGACAGGGCTCGGCGGGCTGGAGATCTGGGTGCCCGTCAAGGCGTGACGCTCGACTGACGACGTCAGACGTCGAGGACTGTATGGACTCGTAGCAGCGACTACATATATGAGCCAGATGTCTACGCCATTCGTCCAGTCCCGGCTGCGGCCGATCGGTGCGATCCGTTCCGCGCTCGAGTCGCGACGCGATGCGCCCAAGCAGGGATCGGAGGGTGCGCCGGACGCGTGGCTCGACGTCGAGCCGTGGGCCGCAGATGCCCTTCACGGTCTCGCCGTCGGCGACGAGATCATCGTGATCACCTGGTTGCACCGCGCACGGCGGGATGTCTTGAAGGTGCACCCGCGTTCCGATCCTCGGAATCCGCTGACCGGTGTCTTCGCGACTCGATCTCCTGACAGGCCGAACCCGTTGGGACTGCATCCCGTGGTCGTCCACGCGATCGACGGACATCGTCTGCGCATCGGACCGATCGAAGCCATCGACGGGACACCGGTCGTCGACATCAAGCCAGCCCTGAAGTGATCGCACCCCGCCTCAGAACCGGAACCGCAGGCCGAACCCAAGATCGCAAATCCGAGCATCATGGCGGCGCACACCGCCGCCCGTTGAATGGTCACCGTTTCCTCCCATCGGCAGGTAGGCGCAGCGCCCGACCGATGGGGATACGGCGGTTACGACGGTTCGGATTGACCGGGACGCCTGAGGTGGGACGTCGATGTCGAGAACCCGCTCTCTGCTCCGACTTACCAATGAACAGGCAGTCCGGTTGGCTCCGCCGATCCGGCCAGGCCCTATTTCCCAGAGGAGCAGATGATGATGACCGCAACCCAGACGATTCCGAGCCACAGGCCCGGCTCCATGCTTCGCAGCACCGGCGCGATACTTGCCGGCTTCTTCGCCGTTGCCGTGCTGTCGCTCGCCACCGATCAGGTGCTGCACGTGCTCGAGGTCTACCCGCCGTGGGGCGAACCGATGAACGAGCCGAGTTTGAACCTGCTGGCGTTGTCCTATCGGATCCTCTACACGATCCTCGGCGGCTACCTGACCGCGAGACTGTCACCGCATTCGCCGATGCGGCACGTCGTCGTCCTCGGTGTGCTGGGGTTCGTGATCGCTGCCGCTGGCGCCGTGGCCGCGATCACCATGGCAGACCTGGGCCCGAACTGGTATCCGATCGCGCTGGCGCTGACGGGATTTCCGTGTGTCTGGCTCGGCGGCGTGGCTCACCGCCGCTCGCACTGATAGAGCGTCAGCGGGCGTCGCGCCGCGGTGACGCATCGGCCTGCGTCACAAAACTCAGCACGGCACGATTGAACTCTGCCGGATTGTCGAACGACATCGTGTGCGACGCCTTGGGGATGACGCCCACCTTGCTGCCGGCAATGCACGTGCTGACGGCATCGTTGATTTTCGAGAAGAACACCGGCGTGTTCTCACCTCGCACGATGAATGTCGGCGTCTTGATGCTCTTGAGCATCTCGCACGTGACATTTGGCGGAGCCGTCGCGAACAGCAGCGCCATCGTCCGGCCATTGTCGAGGAGAATCTGCCGCAAGGAGTCAGGAAGCTTGTCGAAGTCTTCCGGCCGGCCGCCGGTGACCAGTGCGAAGAGATGTCGCAGCGCGCCCGTGCTGTCGCCAGCCTTCATCGACGCGGCCATTGGTTCGATCCCTTTGGTCCATTGCTCGACGACCGGCGCGGAATCGGGCCTTTCGGTGAGCAGCGAGAACAGCCCCGGTTCCGCGAGGGTCAGTGTCCGGATCAGTTGCGGCTCCTTGAGGGCGACCATGGCGGCGAGCAGGCCGCCGTACGACAGGCCGACGATGTGCACCGGCCCGGCATTCAATCCTGAGATGAAGGCTGCGAGATCGGCGGCGTGCGTCTCGGCTGAGTACTGCTTCCCGTCGTCCGGCCACGGAGCCGTTCCGTGGTATCGGAACGTGTAGGCGACGAAGCGGTGCTGCTTTGCGAATGCGTTGCGCTGCGGTTCCCAGTAGCGAAGATCGCTCACGGCGCCGTGCACGAATACGACCGGCACGCCACGACCCTGCTCGACGTACGAGAGGTCGGTGCCGTTCGCGCGCATCTGCCGAACCTGCGCCGGCTTGTCCTGTTGAGCGATGACAACGATGGCGGCCATCGCCGCGAAGAGAATGGAGAGCCTGAGAGCCGGATAGCGCGGCATGACTGCCTCCAACGAATTTTCTAACGTCAAGTTGCTCGATGCGGGAGCCGGATTTTCGTGAATCTTAGTTCAAGTGACCACCCCGCGCCTGCAATCGGTCGGTCAGATCTCGAATAATAGCGTGCAATGAAACGACTGTATTCCAAGGTGAGCGCGTCAGCTGCCGGGGTAGCCCTGCTGCTCGTATCGGTCGGGTCTGTGACAGCCGACGGCAACACCGGCTGGACGGACGCCGGGACAAAGGGTGGCGTCGCATTAGCATTTCGGGACGATCCGGTGCTGGCGGTCCGCGAAGTACGGGCCACCGCCGATCTGCCGTTTCCGGCGAAACAGATCTTCTCGGTCGTGTGTGACCTCTCGCAGTATCAGAACGTCGTTCCTGGTGTCCAGGAGGCGCGGGTGCTTGGCGGCCAGGCGCCACTCGACTACGAGGTCTACCTGCGTTACGCGCCGAGATTCGTCGTGGTGGCCGCACGTGATGTCGTTCTGCGCGTGCAGGGCCGCTCGGCAGAAACGGGGGCGTTCGGGTGCCAGTGGTCGGAAGTGGCTGGTCGAATCGCGGAGCGCAACGGGGTCGTACGAATGCCCTTCCTTCGCGGAACATGGACGATCGACGCACGGGACACCACGAGCTCACGCGTCGTGTATCAGATCGCGGCCAACCCAGGCGGCCGCCTGCCTGGCTGGCTCGTGCGGCGCGGCGCCGTGAATGCGCTGCCCGAGGTGATCGATCAGGTGAAGCGGTGCCTCGAACGGGCGTCCTCGAGAAGCCAGGTGGATTCGGTTTCGTGTCGCGAATGAGCGATGACGCGAGAATAGCCGAGGATCGAGACAATCGAATGCTACAGCTGCGCGTCTTTGACCTGACCGTCCGGTCGCGGTACAATCAGTTGTTTCGTCCCACCCCGAGGGGCCTGTAGCGCAGTTGGGAGCGCGCCTGAATGGCATTCAGGAGGTCACCGGTTCGATCCCGGTCAGGTCCACCATCCTTCGCTCACGCGAGCTGACGCCGAAGCGTGAGCTTCGGCTCGGCAAGCCACGCGAAGGATGCCGCGCCGGAGCGGCGAAGCCGCGAAGGCGGGCAGAAAACCCTCTACGCTGAATACGTTACGTCGGGGGCGATCTTCGCCGTCGGCACATCCAACGGCGGGGCGTACAACACACGCGCGCCCGGTAGTGCAGTGAACGCCCGCGATACGAGACACTGGACTCAATCGAACAGCGTCGAACACGTCCTCGAACACCTCCGAAAACCGGGAAGCCAGCGCCCCAAGTTGGCGTAACCGATGGGCCGCGTTATCGGCCGTGTTCAGCTCACGGCTCGAAGTGGTAGCGACCTTCCCAGGTGAACACCGCGAAATCCGCGTCTGATGACACTTCGAGGTTTGCGTGAAGTCCCGCGAGCGCGCCAGTGCCGCCAGTGATGACGCACGTCCCGGTGCCAGTCTTGTAGCTCACCGAGCAGTGGCCATCTGCCGTATCACCGCCGGGCGTCGTCACGCGAATCCTGCTGGTCGTCCTGGCCTCGAGAAGAGGCCCGAAGTAGTTCACATCGCTGCCCACGGGGATAGGCCCGGACGACGACGTGATCACCGTGCAGTGGTCGATCGCATCGCAGGTTTTGGTGAGGAGCAGCACCGCCTGTCGGGCGGTTCCGTCGATGCCGGGCGCAGTCGCGCCCAAACCAGACACAGCCGCAGTCGCGCTTGGACTTGTCGGCCCCCGGGTCCGTCGGCACACCCGACGGCGGCCAGCGCCCCAGCACAGAGACACCCAATAGCCATCAATTTCATGGACCCTCCTTCGGTGTTGCCGCCCGTTTCGTACCGCGTCAATGCCCGACGCAACGACGCCCTCCAGGCGTCGTCGATAGGAGATCGCGGGGCGTCCAGAGTGGGTCAACAGGACAAAAGGGAGGCCTCCCGGTGCTTCATCCACACGGCGACCGCCTGCATCGCAGTGTCACGATAGCCTTGACAGATTTTTCGTCAAGAGTGCGACGAACCAATCTGGCCGACCGAAAAGCGGACTGTTCAGGCAGGCCGATTACCCGAACTTCTGAGACGCACTACCTAGCGTTCCGTGCGCACGGCGATATGCGGAATGCCTGCGTCGTTCATCGCCTTGTTCAACTTCGCCAGGTCCACGCTGATCGCCTGCTTCAACCGTTCACCGGCGTCGCGCGCCACTGGCGTGAGCTCGGCGAGCTTGTCGAGATCCGCCTGTCGCGGCGCCGCGGTGTAGCTCTGGAAGTTGTGTAACACCGTCGCGAGCCGATTTGGCACCGGCGGCGGCACGTAGGTGAGCCCGACGGTCAAGGGGTCGGCGCCCTGACGTCCAACGAAGAGCAGCGCCAGCTCGTCCACGGTTTTCGAGAAGGCCTCCGCCTGTTTGCGAACGCTGTCGGGCACCGCGGGCGCGTGGTCGCCTTTCCACGAATCGAGGACGGCGCTCAGGCTGGTGCGAAGCGATCGAACCGTGTCCGCATCCGCAACCGACGCCCGGTAGAGGTCGTACGCTTTCATCATCGGGTCGCGGCGCCTGGTCCGATCCTGCGCCGAGATCACAATCGACGGATCGTCCTCGACACGCACCGTCTTCGCGGCTTCGCGGGCGCCGGCCTTCACCGTGACGCGGTATTCGCCCGGCTCGACGAACGGTCCGGGGTCATGAATGCCGCCCGCGAAGTACCCTTCGGAGCTCGCCCACCGATCCTCCGCTGACGGCTGGATGGGCATCGGGTATCGCAAGTCCCAATTCACACGGTTGATGCCGGCGTGGCCGGTTCCGTCGAGCTGACGGATCTCGTGGCCGTCTCGGTCGGCGACGATGATCTTCACGTGCTCGCCGGCGGTCTTCAGGTAGTAGCTGATCAGGGCGCCGTCGGGCGGATTCGGCGCCGCGAACGGCTTCGACCCCTCCTGCGCGTTGGTCGGCCCGAACCGCCGCCAGGAGATCGAGGGACGCATGTCGAACAACATGAGCTCCGACGTGCGCGCCTGCGCGAGTTGCTCGAGCGGCGTGATGTCGTCGAGCACCCACAGCGAGCGCCCGTGCGTTCCGAGGATCAGATCATGCTCGCGCGGATGAATCTGGATGTCGTCCACGCGCACCGTCGGGAGATTCGACTCGAGCAGCGTCCAGTGCTCGCCGCGATCGAAGGACACGTAGGCGCCGAACTCGGTACCGGCGAACAGCATGGAAGCGTTGCGCGGATCCTCGCGGACGACGCGGACCGAGCCGTTGTTGTGCGGCAAATCACCCGAGGCCGTCTTCCAGGTCTCTCCGTAGTCGGTGGTGACGAAGATGTACGGGTTGAAGTCGTCAGCGCGATGCGCATCGTAGACGGCGAACGCCGCGCCGGCGCCGAGCCGCGAGGCTTCGAGGCCGCTGACATACGTGCCCTTCGGGACGCCGCGGACACGATCGGTGACGTTCTTCCACGTCTTGCCGCCGTCACGCGTCACCTGCAGGTTGCCGTCGTCGGTGCCCACCCAGAGGACGTTGGCGTCGACCGGCGATTCGGCGATGCGGGTGATGCACGGATACGACGTCACGCCGAAACCTCTCGAGACGGTCTGATCCTTCGGCAGCCGCCCCATGATCGGCAGCGTGTTCTTATCGACGCCGGTCGTGAGGTCCGGGCTGATCGTCGTCCAGCTGTCGCCGCGGTCGCGCGACCTGAACAGGTATTGCGCCGCGAAGTAGAGGGTCTTCGGGTCGTGAGCCGACGTGATGAGCGGAGCGTTCCAGTAATAGCGGTATGGCGGCTCGCCGTCCTTGGGCGCCGGCGCGATCGCCGCCCATTCGTGCGTCGTCAGGTTCAACCTGCGGAGTTGTCCCTCCTGGGCCTCGACGTAGACGAGATTCGAGTCGGCGCGATCGGGTTGCGTGTGGAAGCCGTCGCCGGCGATCGTCCGCAGCCAGTCGCTGTTGGTGATGCCGTTGACGTGGCGGTTCGCGACCGGGCCGCACATGCTGCCGTTGTCCTGGAACCCGGCGCAGACGTGATACGGCTGGCTCATGTCGTACCCGACCTGGTACGCCTGGCCGATCGGGATCTGATTCGAGTGCTCCCAGTCGTTTCCGCCGTTGCGGCTGATGTAGATGCCGCCGTCGACGCCGATGATCAGATGCTTCGAGTTCGCGGGATCGATCCACATCGCGTGAAAGTCGGGGTGCACCTGATCGCCCAGCCCGGGCTTGAAGGTCCTGCCTCCGTCCTCGGAGACGGTGATGCCCGCGATCACGGCGGTGCCGGTGCCTTGGAGCGCCGCGATGTAGATCCGGAGGTCGTTGTTCGGATCGATCCAGAACCGGCTGAAGTAGGCCGCAGCTGGATTGACACCGCTCATTTTTGTCCACGTCTCGCCGCGGTCGTCGCTGCGGAACATTCCGCCGCCGCCCGGATACTCGACCTCGACGTAAACGATCCGGGGGTCCTTGCGGTAGAGCGCGATCCCGATCCGGCCGGTGTCGCCGCCGTTCGCGTACGGCAGCTTGTTGGTCAGCTTCTTCCACGTCGCGCCGCCGTCGGTCGACTTGTACAGCGCGCTCCCCGGCCCGCCGCCGTTGAACCCGAAGGCCGCACGCCGACGCTGATACGCCGCGGCGTAGACGGTATCCGGGCTCTGGGGATCGACCTTGACGTCGACGACGCCGGTGTCCTCGTTGATGAAGAGCGGGCGCGTCCACGTCTTGCCGCCGTCCGTGGTCTTGTAGAGGCCGCGCTCCTGGTTCGGTCCCCACAGGTGGCCGAGCGCGGCGACGTAGACGACGTTGGGGTTGCGGGGATCGATTTCGATCTGGCCGATGTGCTGCGTGTCGGCCAGCCCCATCAGCGTCCACGAGTCGCCGCCGTCAGTCGACTTGAACACGCCTGCGCCCCACGACGACGTGTTGCGGTTGTTCGGCTCGCCGCTGCCGGCCCAGACGATCGACGGGTCCGACTGCGACACGGCGACCGCCCCGATCGACATCGGCCCGACGTGCTCGAAGATCGGCTTCCACGTAATCGCCCCATCGGTGGTCCGCCACACACCGCCCGACGCCGTCGCGACGTAGATGACGTCCGGGTTCTTCTCGACGACGGCGAGATCGTCGATCCGGCCGCCGATGACCGCAGGGCCAAGCTCGCGCCACTGCAGGTGCTCGAGCGAATCGTCGGCCACCGGCCGGCCGGGAGCCTGCGCGCCCATCGGCGCGGGGGGCAGCAGGAAGATGAATGGTACGAGCGCCAGCCTGAACGTGAACGCGAACCGTTTGATCATCGCCGTCCTCTGATTGTCGGGCAAAAACGACGCCCAGTGCGCACGCGCGATCGGCGGCTGCGGGCGCCATTTCTATCCGGCTGGCTGCACGAAGCGCCAGCGACACGTTCTCGAATGCCTGAGGCTTGCCGATGCCGGACATCGAATCGACGACACGAATCGATCGCAGGAATTTCAGATTCTTGTAGCCGCACTGTCGTTCGACGCGCAGGCGGGCGCGCCGTTGCCGGTCGGCAAATCGCGACCGCTGAGGCGGTAGGCAAGGATCGTCTGCGGATGCTCGACCTCGGACAGATCGTATCCCTCGTAGGCGCGATTCGCGAGAGGGTGATCGGGCCCTGGTCAACCGCCTTACGCGGCTCGCTGGAAACCCTCGATTTGACCACCACGGATCGTCGCGGCTTCCCTCGCGGCGTCAGCGGTTTCCGAGTCGGAGGCTGGCAACCAGGGTGGGAAGGCGCTCCGAAACCGCGCCGGCCTGCCTCCGAAAAGACATCAGGATCTGATCGTCGTATGGCGCAGTCTCTACGCGGCGGCGAAGGCGATGACACTCTTCAAGCGTGGCGTGAGCGACCTCGGCTGTGGCCGCGGGCATGATCGCAGACGCGGTCAAATCTCGTGGTCGCTCACGCCACGGTCAGCTCGCTGGCGCGACGATGACCTCGCCGGAGTCGAGCTCCCCCCGCGAGCTGCAGAAACATCCTCGTGAAAGAGGGGACCGGAGGCGGTGCGTGTCTGTCGCTTGATCGTCGGGATAAAATCGCGCAATCTCAAAGACCGCCAGGGAGTGGACGATGCGGATATCAGCGTTTTGCACGGCAATCTTGGCGTACGTGGTTATAGGCCACCCGCCGCCAGCGGTGGCACAGGTCGATCAACAGCGCGCACAGGAGTACTTCAAGGAAGCCCAGGCGCTCTGCGAGCGTGACGGCGGCCGTCTGTGGGGCGTGTCGCTCTGCGGGCCGATGGTGATCGCGGACGCCGCCACCGGGACGATCGCCACGAGCCAGCCGGCGCCGGCTGGTGACCGTCCCCGCGAGATCGGCTTCGTGAACGCGCCGGTGCAGTGGGGTGGCACCACGTGGTCCGCGTACATCTGGCAGATGATCCCCAAGGATGATCAGGCGGAGCGCGGGCGGCTGTTCATGCACGAGCTGTTTCATCGCATCCAGCCCCGCCTCGGGCTGATGGCTGCAGGCAGCGCTGGCGAAAACAGCCACCTCGATTCGCTGGAGGGCCGCTACTGGATGCGCCTCGAGTGGCGGGCCCTGGCGCGGGCGCTTGGCGCCTCTGGCGCGGCGCGCACGTCCGCCATTGCGGATGCGCTGGCGTTTCGCGCGGCGCGCCACCAGCGCTTTCCCGGCGCCGCGGCGGAGGAGCACGCCGTCGACATCAACGAGGGGATCGCGACGTACACGCAATACGTGACCGGGTCGGAGAGTGCGCAGGACGCGATCCGGAACGCGATGGCCGGACTGGCGGGCGGCGGAGACGGGGACATCGTTCGTGCGGACGTTCGCGTACGCGTCTGGAGCTGGCTATGGGCTGTTGCTCGACGCGTTGTCTCCAGGCTGGCATCGAAAGATCACAGGGGCGAGCGATTTTGGCCAGCTGCTCTCAGCAGCGGCTGGCGTGACTGCGGCGCCGGACGCAGCCGCCGCCGCTGCGCGGTATGACGGCGCGTCGCTGCGGGCTGCCGAAGAGCAGCGCGATCGCGAGCAGCAGGCGATCATCGCCGAGCTGCGCCGCCGCTACGTCGATGGGCCGGTGCTCATGGTGCCGCGAGCCGGGAGCGGCAGCGTCAACAACATGGGCGCCACGGTCATTCCCGGCGCTGGCACGGTGTTCCGCGCCCTGGCGACCAAAGGCGCGTGGGGATTCTTCGATGCGCAGGGCGGCGCCTTGTCTCGGCTGACGGCGAGACGGTCTCGCTGCCGGCGCCGGTCGTCGTCGATGCGACGACGCTGAAGGGCGACGGCTGGACGGCGACCGTCGGCCCGGGGTGGACCGTGCAGCCGGGCCCACGGCCGGGCGACTACAAAGTCGTCCGACAGCAGCCATGAGCGGCACTCGCTTGCGTTCGTCGGTCGTGCTGCTCGCTCTCGTCGCGTGCGCCTCCTCAGCGACGGCACGCGGAATCGGGCACTGTCCTCGGCACCCGCGCGCCTGCCCTCGGGTCTATGACCGACGGCGACGCCGACACCACCGTCCCGATGGTCGAGGGGGAGACGATGCACGCGGCGCTGACGAAGGCGGGCGCGTGAAGGGTGCTCCATCTGAACGGCTCTCTATCGCTGCTTCGCAAGCCATTCGGCCTGTTTGCGTTCGATCTGCCGCTCATGCTCGAGCGCCGCCTCGATGACGCCCCTGAAGGCGGGATCCGACGTAGGCCGATGCGCCACGCGCGGCCCCTGGTCGCTGCCGCCGTCGAGCACGTTCAGTACGAGGTCGACAGCCGCCTGCGCGATGGCGTGCATGGCGCGACGCCCGGCTTCAGGCGTGGCGATTGCCGGAGTGCCGAAGTAGCCCGTCCACCCCGGCTTTTGAGCTGTCGCAACGAGCTCGGCGAAATCGCGCGACACGACGGCCGGCGCCGACCGAATCCCCGGCGCCACGAGATCCGGCCGGAGAAACAGCAAGCAGCTATGCTCATCGGCGTCCGCGTGGATGCTGAAGCCCTCGGCTGCGCGCTGCTCGTTCGTGAAGAGGTCGGGCGGCACGGCGCCGACGACGCTCGTGAGCCCCGTCACGTGGACCATGCGGCCGCCGTAGGTGTCGTTAAAGTACTGCGCCGCCTGATCCAGCGCCTGGTTGTGCGTCGGCCCGCCATGCATGGTCAGGACAAACACCCACTTGAACCCGGCCTCGCCGAGATCAGTCGCCAGGTCCATAAAGACCGCTCGCAGCGTCGTCATGCGGATGGGATAGCTCCCTGGAAACACATACTTCCCGCCAACGTAGCTGGCCGGGAATGCGCCGAGTGGAATCTCCGGGAAGCGAAGGACCGTCCATCCAGATCGGGCAGCAATCGCGTCGGCGACGCGGGTGGCGATGAATTCGCTCTGATAGCCGTCGCTATAAGACGGCAGAAACGGTCCGTGCTCTTCGAGGATGCCGGCCGTCAATAGCACTACAGTCCTCGCGCGATCGAAACGACCGATCTGTTCAGTGTTGAGCTCGCGGACATCGAGTATCTGCGCCGAGAGAGTGGCGCTCCATGCGAGCATCAGCGACGCATACATCAGAGTTCGCACCATGAGCATTGGTCTCCGTGCGGATCGGCCTGGCGCGCCTGCCGCATATCTTAACGGGCCGTAAAGGAGAGGCACGGCTTCGATGCTCCCAGGTGGCACTACTCAAGGGTACTGGGGTTGGGGATTCGAACTCAGGTGGCCTGCCCGGGCGATCGATTTGGCGCAACCAGCTCGATCAGCGGATTCCAAATGGCGCTGTTCGCGACCACCACATAAGTCCTAAGTGACGCCGTATCTGGTGACCGATCCGGGTCCGCCCGCCGGGAAGCCCCTCGAGCGGCGACACGGACACGCATCTCGGAGCAGCGTGGCGGCAATACGTGGCAATACGTATCGAGGGCGCGCATCGGATGTGACGGCTGACCGCCCTCGCAACGATCACGACGGCCACGACGATCACGACGTCAGTGTTTTCCCGCGTCGTGGTCGTCGCGACCGTTTCTGGAACTCGTCAGGCCGTCCTGCGCTGTCGACAGCGTTCGCGCAAACAGGTGTCCATCCTGATCAATTGGAGTTGGAACTTGGGAGTTGGCAAACCTCACTGATTCCAGACGGACGCTTTCGTGGCCCAGGTTGTGTTCGTGTACCTCGAGGCGAACTCACGCGCGGTATCGGTGAGCGCGCTCGCGTCGTTCGTCGCCTTGTAGCGAGAGACGCCTGCCCAGTAGAGCGCCTCTGGTGCTGCGTCGGAGTTGGGATAACGCGAGACGATTTCACGGAACGGACGCTCCGCCTCGTCGAACTCTCCCCGCGCAAAGGCCGATTTCGCCAGGCCGAGCTCGAGCTGCGCGAGGAATTCGTCAACCGGCAGGTAGCCCTCGATCCGGTGCCGCTCCACGCCTGTCTTGTCGATAATGAGAATGGTCGGCGTCCATTGGGCGTTGAAGCGTTGGCCGAGCCGTTGAAACTCGTCGCGCTGCTGAACGGCATGCACGCGAACGGGATGGAAGTTCTTCGTGATGAACTCCGTGACGCGGGAATCCGGGTACACCTCGGCATCCAGCCGAGCACAGCCGCTTCACATCGGGGCGGCGCTGAAGTCGAGCAGCACGTGCTGACCCGCTCCGGCGGCCGCTTTCAGCTCAGCATCGAAATCCTGTTTCCATTCGATTTCCTTCACCGCATGTGTCATCGATCCCTCCTGAATGATTGATGGCATGCATCGTCGGTGCCCGCACGAAGCTCATCGGCCCTGTGGTGCGCCCGCTTTTGCGGCTGACAACCCTGCCGCGTCGGCGTGTCTGGCAGACGACGAGCTATCTATTCGTAGCGGTGATAGAATGGCAGTTTTGGGATCCGCGAGAATTCGCGACAGTAGAGTATGGCCCACGACTGGATTGCGGTACGCGGCGCCCGCGTCCACAACCTCAAGAACATCGACGTCGACCTGCCCCGGGACCAGCTGGTTGTCATAACCGGTCTGTCCGGGTCAGGCAAGTCGTCGCTCGCCTTCGACACCATCTATGCCGAGGGGCAGCGCCGGTATGTGGAGTCGCTCTCCTCGTACGCCCGCCAGTTCCTCGAGCAGATGGAAAAGCCCGACGTCGACCTGATCGACGGGCTGTCGCCGGCCATCGCCATCGAGCAGAAGACCACCGGGTCGAACCCTCGCTCCACCGTCGGCACCGTCACCGAGATCTACGACTACCTGCGGCTGCTGTTTGCGAACGTCGGAATTCCGCACTGTCACCTGTGCGGCCGTGAAATCGCCTCGCAATCCCTCGAGCGCATCGTCGACATGGTCATGGCCCTGCCGGGCGACGAGCGCATCAACGTGCTGGCGCCGGTCGTCCGCGGACGCAAAGGCGAGTTCAAGAAGGAGCTGGCCGCCCTTCGCACGCGGGGCTTCACGAAGGTGCGCGTCGACAGCCATCTCCGATCGCTCGACGAGGACATCAAGCTCGACCGCCGCCGCAATCACAACATCGAGGTCGTCGTCGATCGACTGATCCTGAAGCATGGCGTCGAGCGGCGGCTCGCCGAATCGGTCGAGATTGCCCTCGGCCTCGCCGACGACATCGTCCTGATCAACACACTCGACGGTGGTGACCGTCTCTTCTCGCGGCGTCTGGCCTGCACGTATTGCGGCGTGAGCATGCCCGAGATGACGCCGCGCGCCTTCTCATTCAATTCCCCGCACGGCGCCTGCCCGGATTGTCAGGGTCTCGGTGCCGTTTACGACTTCGATCCGTCGAGGGTGATTCCGGACGAATCGCTGTCGCTCGAGGAGGGCGCGATTGCTCCGTGGGCCAAAGGCGACAAGAAACTGATCAAGGAAGCGCTGGCCACGCTCAGTCGAACGTTCGGGATCGATCTCACCGTCCCGTTTCGACGCCTGCCACGCAAATCGCGCGACGTCCTTCTTTTCGGCGCGGGAACGAAACGGGTCGAGTCGGAGAACGGCAAGCGACAAGAAGACGCGCGAGACCGATCCGTTCGGCGCCGGTTTCGAAGGACTGATTCCGAACCTGCGCCGGCGTTACGAGCAAGGCACGTGGCTCGAGCAGGAAAACCTCGAGCCGTACCGTGCACTCCGTCCGTGTCCGGCGTGTCAGGGTGAACGGCTGAAGGCGCAGAGCCGTGCGGTCAAGGTCAAGGGCCGCACGATGTCGGAGTATGTGAACCTGCCTGTAGCCGAGGCGGTTTCAACGTTCGACAGCCTCGAGCTGACCGATCGCGAGGCGCTGATCGCCAGCCGCATCGTTCGAGAGATCCGCGACCGGCTGCACTTCCTGAATGACGTCGGTGTCGGATATCTGACACTCGGCCGCAGCGCGGCAACGCTGTCCGGTGGCGAGGGGCAGCGGATCCGCCTGGCCACGCAGATTGGTTCCAACCTGACGGGCGTGCTCTACGTTCTCGACGAGCCGTCGATCGGCCTCCATCAGCGCGACAATCGCGCGCTCCTCGCCACGCTGGCGCGGCTGCGCGACCTGGGCAACACGGTCGTCGTCGTCGAGCACGACGAGGAGACGATTCGCACCGCCGACTACGTGGTCGATCTCGGCCCGGGCGCCGGCGAGCATGGCGGCCACGTGATCTTTCAGGGTACGCCCGGCGACCTGCTCAAGGACGGACACGGATCGCTGACCGGTGCGTACTTGCGCGGCGATCGCCGGATCAACACGCCAGGGTTGCGGCGGTCCACCGATCGCGGCGAGGTGATCATCCGCGGCGCCCGCGCGAACAACCTCAAGAACATCGACGTCACGATCCCGCTCGGCGTGTTGACGACGGTGACGGGCGTGAGCGGCTCGGGGAAATCGACGCTCGTCAACGAGATCCTTTACCGGGCGCTCGCGCGGCTGTTGTATCGGGCAGGGGACGAGCCGGGCGCGCATTCGGCCATCGAGGGCATCTCGCTCGTCGACAAGGTGATTCAGATCGATCAGTCGCCCATCGGCCGCACGCCGCGCTCCAACCCGGCAACCTACACCGGGCTGTTCACGTTCATCCGCGAACTGTTCGCGATGCTTCCCGACGCCAAGGCGCGGGGATTCAGACCGGGCCGGTTCTCGTTCAACGTCAAAGGCGGGCGCTGCGAGGCGTGTCAGGGCGACGGCGTCATCGCGATCGAGATGCACTTCCTGCCGAATGTCTACGTGACGTGCGAGCAGTGCAAGGGCCGCCGTTACAACCGCGAAACGCTCGAGATCAAGTATCGCGGCAAGTCGATTGCCGACGTGCTCGATCTGACCGTCGATCAGGCGCTGCCGCTCCTCGAGAACTTTCCGCCGATCGCCAACAAGCTGCGGACGCTCCAGGATGTCGGGCTCGGATACATCGAGCTCGGCCAGTCAGCGACCACGCTGAGCGGCGGCGAGGCGCAGCGTGTGAAGCTGTCAAAGGAACTGTCCCGCAGGGGAACTGGGCGCACACTCTACATCCTCGACGAGCCCACGACCGGCCTGCACTTCGAAGACACCCACAAGCTGCTGGACGTCCTGAACAAACTCGTCGACCAGGGCAACACGGTCGTCATCATCGAGCACAACCTGGACGTGATCAAGTCCGCCGACTACGTGATCGATCTGGGTCCTGAGGGCGGCGGGGGCGGTGGTCGAATTGTTGCGCGGGGGACTCCTGAAGACGTCGCCAGGAGCCGAGAATCCTTCACAGGGCGCTTTTTGGCCGGTGTTTTGGGCTTTCCGCCCGTCCAAGCGGCATCGTAAGGAATCAGGCTTCAGCTGACGAGCCAAGCATGCCACCACCAGACCTGTTCGACGACTGTGGTAACGCAGCCACACTCCCAGGGGTAGAACCTGTGGCTGACAAGCCACAAACGTACCCATACTCACTCCATCCGGCAGTTGGAGCAATCTTCCAAGTCTATATTTATCAGTATCTTATAGGATATTACACGCGCTCGAATCCCATGGCAGAGGGTTTGCTGAGCTGGGAGAGGCCCACCCAGCGCCACTAGAGAGGTCATGACCGCGCAGCGCACCCTCCGTCGAGCCGTCTCCTGCACCGGAATTGGTCTTCATTCTGGCAACAAGGTCACCCTGTCCCTGAAGCCGGCGCCGGCGGACTACGGCATCCGGTTCCAGCGGTCGGATCTGGGCGGGTTGGAGATTCCTGCGACCGTCACGCACCTGGGGGGCATTCAGTACCAGACCGGCCTGACGCGCGAAGCCGTGTCGGTCGAGACGGTCGAGCACCTGCTGGCCGCGCTGACCGCCCTCAGCATCGACAACGCCATCGTCGAGCTGAATCACTCGGAAGTGCCGATCATGGACGGCAGCGCCGCGCCGTTCGTCTACCTGATTCTGAACGAGGCCGGCGTCAAGCGGCTGCCGACGCCACGGCGCTATCTGAAAGTGCTGCGTCCGATCTCGCTGACGCAAGGCGACAAGCGCATCGCGCTGTATCCGTCGGATCACTTCAAGGTCACCTACAGCATCAGCTTCGACCATCCGCTCCTCCGGCACCAGTCGCGGACGATGAGGATTACGGAGGAGAGCTTCGTCGAGGACATCGCTCCGGCGCGAACTTTCGGGTTCCTGAAGGAAGTCGAGATGCTGCGTCAGCGCGGTCTCGCACTGGGCGGTTCGCTCGACAACGCGATCGTCCTGGGCGAGACGAGCGTGCTCAACAACACGCTGCGCTTCGAGGACGAGTTCGTCCGGCACAAGATTCTCGACGTGATCGGCGATCTGTCGCTGGTCGGCCACCCGGTGATCGGCCATCTCGTCGCGCACCGCGGCGGCCACGCGCTGCACACGGCGTTTGCGGCGAAGATTCTCGAAGAGGTCGATGCCTGGCGGCTCGTGGAGTCGCCGGAGTCTGGCGTGACGATGCCGGGCATGCCCGCTGCGGTCGGCGCCAAATCGACGGCGCGCCTGGCCAACTAGAACTCCCAACGTCCAAGCTCGCGCAAAGGGCGTTGCGCCGACGGAATCTCTTTGGGAATTGGAAGTTGGCAGTTGACCGTTGTCTAGATCACCAGCAGCGTCTTGACGGTGGTCTGCGATCCGCAGGCCTCGAACCAGTCGATCCCCTCGCACACCAGATCGAGCTTCAGCGCGTACCGGCCCGGTTTCTCCGGCGCCGTCAGCTTCACCGGCAGCTCCGTCGTCGCCCCAGGCTGCACGGCTGAGGGCAACCACGCGCGTTCGTAATCCCGATTGATGACGTTGCGGTCCTTATCGCACAGCTGCGCGCCGAGGCGCACCAGCCGCCGGCCGTAACTCGCCTGGGCGGGGAACGGTCGTGACGAGAGGTTGTGGACCGTGGCACGGAACTCGACGGATTTGCCGGCTCGCGCCAGCAGCGGGAGGCCTCCGAGGAGCCCTTTCAGTTCGATCTTCGCGCGCGGTGTTGCGCCAGGGATCGCGTTGCCCAGCCCGTTGTCGTCCCAGATCTCGTGCTTGATGACCGCGTGATCGGGGCTTCCGGGCGCGAACCTCCGCGAGTACATGTCCTCCGGGTGATCGGTGATCTCCCACGACAGGCGATCGACGCCGATCTCGGTCGCCATCGCCCGCGCCTTCTGCATCTCTTCTTCACTGTCGTTGTGCGTGAACAGGATGTAGCGCCAGTTGATGAAGGGGACGTCGCGGCCGGCCTTGCGTTTCTCTTCGGCAGCGGTCGCGAGATTGCGGATGGCGATGTTGAAGTCGCCGCGCTTCCTGTAGATCGCATACGACTCTGGCGTGGCGCCGTCGATCGAAAAGGTCACCTCGTCGATGCCGGAGTGGACGAGCCGGCGCGCCTGGTCGTCCTTGAAGGTCAGGCCGTTGGTGCTCGTGTAGAGGTAGATGTGCGGAAAGTTCGACTTGATGTACTCGCACATCTCCAGCGCGCGCTTGTGCAGGAACGTCTCGCCGTAGTTGAAGAAGTCGATGCGGCCGAGCGACGGGCCGGCTTCGTCGACCACGCGGCGGAAGATCTCGAAGTCGAGCATGCCCGCGTGCCTGGTGCGGGTAATCCCGGTTTCCGGCGCGCAGCAGGCCTGCGCGCACGAGATGTTGCAGGCGGCGGTGCACTCGATATACAGCCGCGAGGGGAGCGCCCCGACGTCGAGCGGGCGCTGTGGCGGCTGTTCGTGCTTCTTGAGCGGCAGTTTCAGCGGGCAGTCGCCGCAGAACTTCGAGCCGCCGGCGTTCAAATCGCGCCGCAGGCCGGACGCCCGCTCGCCGGTCCAGATGGCCGACACGCCCTCGGTCTTGACGTCACCCAGGACCCGTTTGCCGTAGGGATCGGCGCACCCGCACACCAGGCGGCCGTCGCAGAGCATGACCATCGTGCTCCACGGCCACGAACAGGCGAAACGAGTGGCGAGGTAGTTCAGAGTGACACCGTTCGTCCGTGTTCGGCTCGCGGCTCAGCCGTCGCGGCTCTGTCGCGAGCTAGAGCTACCACGACTCGTCTACCGTTTCGTCAGTTTTTTCATGTACGCGCCGAGACGCTCGTTCTCGTACGAAACGAAGTTGAGGAAGAGGCTCTCGGACAGGTACTGCTTCCGTTCGTCGGCGGTCATCTGGTCGATCAGGGTCTGGATCTCCCGGACAGTGTCTTCGAAGGTGCGCTCCAGTTCTCGCCTGGCGGTGAGCTCACGGTACAGCGTTTCGAGCATCGCGAGGAGGTCGCCGTCCATCGTGACCTTCGTGCCGGTCGTCAGCTTGATCGTGCGCATGCGGCTCAGGCTCCGAAGCTTTTGACGGCGGCGGGCTCATCGGGGTGTACCTCGATGAAATTTTGGGCGCCGGTCATCGTCAGCATCGTCTCGACGCGCTTCTGGACGCCGGCCAGCTTGAGGGCTCCGCCGGCGGCGTTGGCCTGACGGTAGAGGTCCATGAGGCAGCCGATCGTCGCGCTATCGACATAGCCGACCGACGCGAGGTTCACGATGACCCGCCGCTCGCCGGCGGCGATGAGCTGCGTCACGGCCGACGAGAACTCCGAGAGCAGCGGATACATCAGGCGAGACTCGCCGACGCGCACGACCGCAATTCCGTTGGCGTGTTCGGTAGTCAGGTTCATTCAGAGACTCCGGATCGCCGGCCGCGGCCGCGCGCGGAGCTTCCGCGTCGACGGCGAACGGCCGGCTGTTTGTCCTGCAAGCGCTTGATCTGGTGGGCCAGCTCGATGCGCCCGCGGTTGATGCGCGACTTGACGGTGCCTTCGGGCAATCCCAAATGGTCCGCGATTTCCTGGTACGAGAGCTCTTGCAGGTCCCTGAGCACGACCGCCGTGCGCAGCGTCACCGGCAGCGCCTGCAGCGCCTGGCGCAGCATGCCGCGCAGGTCGCGGTGTTCGGCGGCCTGATACGGTCCGCGATCCGCCGAGGCCGGCTGCAAGTCGCCGGTGTCCACCTCGCGGGCGATCAACTGCCGCTCCTTGCGCACGCTGCGATAGTGGTCGATGCACAGGTTGCGGCTGATGCTGATGATCCACGTCTGAAAATTTGCGCGACGGTCGAACGTGTTCAGCGCCTTGAAAATCTTCAGGAAGATGTCCTGGGTCAGGTCTTCGGCTTCGTCGTGCTTGCCGACGAACTTGTACGCGACGTTGAAAACCTTCCGCCAGTTCTGCCGGACGATGATCTCCCATGCCTGCTGATCGCCGGTCAGACATTGCTCGATGAGGCTGTCGGGCGTCGTCGGCTGGGCCGCCGCGGAATCAACGGACATGCGTCATCTGTGTCGGCACGGAGGGCAGGAATTCAAGCGTAGATCATAACAGAGGGCTGGAACGAGCTTCAACCTGCACTCAGGTCAACTCCCAACCTCCAACTCCCCGCCTTCGCGCGCGTACGATCGAGCGCGCTGCGGCGAGGCCTCGCCGTAGCTGTCGCCTGGATCGTCGGCGACAAGCGGAGGCGGGCAAAGACTCTCGACCGATCGTCTCTCAGCATTTTGGGAGTTGGACGTTGGGAGTTGGGAGTTATAAGATTCATGCCATCGATTGTGACCGGTTTCCACCGCCAGAATGGCGCGCTTGCCTGCGACGGCATTTCCTTAGCCGCCATCGCCCAGGCAGAGGGCACTCCGCTTTACGTCTACAGCGCTTCGATCATCGCCGATCGGTATCGGGCGATAGACGAGGCATTTGCCGCGCATCCGCACGCGTTGCACTACGCGCTGAAGGCGAACTCCACGCTGGCCATCGCCCGCTTGCTGCGGGGTCTCGGCAGCGGCGCGGATGCGAACTCCGGCGGCGAGATCGACGTGGCGCTGCGCGCCGGGTTCATCCCGCCGCAGATCGTCTTCACCGGTGTCGGCAAGACTCGAGCGGAGCTCGAGCAGGCAATCGATCTCGGCGTCAAGACGATCAATGCGGAGTCGGCAGGCGAGCTCGAGCGGATTGCCTCGATCGCCCGCGATCGGCACACGCGCGTGCGCGTGGCGTTGCGGATCAATCCCGACATCGACGCACGCAGCCATCCGCACATCTCGACCGGGCTGAAGACCAACAAGTTCGGGATCGCGATCGATGCCGTCCGCACGATCGTCAAGCAGTTCGCCAACCGTGAGGGCCTCGAGATCGTCGGCCTGCACAGCCACGTGGGCTCCCAGATCACGAACCTCGAGCCTCTGCGCAAGGCGGCCGAGGCGCTGGTCACGCTCGCGCGCGAGCTGCGTGATGACGGCGTGACCATCGAGCATCTCGATCTGGGAGGCGGGCTGGGCATCTCTTATGACGGCAGCGCGGTCCCCAGCGCGCAGGAATACGCCGCCGCGTTGCTGCCATCCGTTCGCGCGTCGGGGCTCACGCTCATCCTCGAACCGGGCCGGAACATCGTGGCGCCCGCGGGCGTGCTGCTGGCCAGGGTCGTGGACATCAAGGAGCAGGCCGGGCGGGTGTTCGTCGTGCTCGACGCCGGCATGACCGAGTTGATTCGGCCGATGCTCTACAGCGCGTTCCACAGAATCGAACCGGTCGCCGCTCGCAGCGGGGAGGAGATCGTCTGCGACATCGTCGGACCGCTGTGCGAGAGCAGCGACACATTGGGCAAGGACCGGCGCATCGTCCGCCCCGAGGTCGACGACCTGTTTGCCGTGCTCGACGCGGGCGCCTACGGGTCGGTGATGGCGTCGAACTACAACCGGCGCCCGATGCCCGCGGAGGTCCTGGTCGACAAGAGCCGCGCGACGGTGATCCGCCGGCGTCAGACAGTCGACGATCTCGTGGCGTTGGAAAAGTGCAGAGTGCAGTGCAGAGTGCAGAGTGCAGCGTGCTGTGCCGTGCAGGTGCAGGCGCATTGCACGCCCTGCACTGTGCACGTGCACTAAGCGGACATGCCCGGATACCTCATCGCGTTCGAGGGGCTCGATCAGAGCGGCAAGCAGACGCAGGCCGAGGCTCTTCACGATCATCTTTCGGCCGCTGGCCGGAAGTGCCGGCTGCTGTCGTTCCCCGACTACACCACACCGATGGGCTCCGAGATTTTCCGCGCGCTGCACGGCGAACGAGAGTACGCGGCGGACGTGATGCAGCTGCTCTACGTCACCAACCGCTACGAGAAGCGCGTGCAGATCGAAGAATGGCTGCAGGACGAGGCGTTCATCCTCTGCGATCGCTACCTGGCGTCGAGCATCGCGTACGGCGAGGCGCAGGGACTGGATCCGGTCTGGTTGACCGAAATCCAGCGCTTCCTGCCGCCGCCGGCGCTGACCGTGTTGCTCGACATCGCCCCGGAGACCGCGGTGCGCAGAAAGACCGCGAACAGGGATCGCTACGAACGCGATCTCGCCCTGCTGTCGAGAGTGCGCGCGAGCTATCGGCGGCAGGCGGAAGCGGGCGGCTGGCTCCTGCTCGACGGCGAGCGCCAGAAGGATGTGGTCGCGATGGACGTCACCCGGGAGATCGCGTCACGACTCGGGCTGCAGTAAGCGCACGGACCTCCTGCGCTCCCGCCTCCCGTAACACACGCGCGCACGCCTCCAACGTCGCACCCGTCGTGCTCACGTCGTCGACCAGGACGATCCGCAGGCCGGCCACACGCGCACGGCGAGCCAGAGCGAACGCGCCACGGACGTTGGCGTGCCGTCGTCCCGCCGGCAGATCGGTCTGCGACGCCGTGGCACGAACGCGGCGAAGCAGAGGGCGGGCCGGCAATCCAAGGGCACAGGCGATGGCCGCCGCCTGGTTGAAACCGCGAATGCGAAGCCGAGTGCGGTGCAGCGGGACCGGTACGACGAGGTCGGCGCCGCTCAGGATGTCTGCGCACTCACGACGAATCAGCTCGCCCAGTGGCCGTGCGAGCGATTGACGCCGGTCGTACTTGAGCGCGTGGATGATCGATCTCAGCGTGCCTTCGTAGCCGCCGATCGCGCGGCTCTGCGAGATCGCCGTGGGTCGCCGGCGGCAGCGTGGGCAGGTCGCCGACTGAAGGCTGATGACCCGCCACGACGGGAGCGGATCCCCGCAGTGGCTGCACAGGGGCGGCGTGAACGGACGCACGCGCGCCCAGCAGGAGGCGCATACCGGGCCGCGCGTCGGCTCGTCGAGCGGCGCGTCGCAGGCGGCACAAGGCGGCGCTAATAGAACCGCGATCAACCCGTCCGCCACGGCGCGCAGCGCTGCTACAGCCAGCATGGTCGCCAATGATCCAGACGGGACGCGGATTTCCGCGGATCGTGTGACCTGTTGCCTGGCTCTCCAGGCGGGTGTCAGCAGGTGAACCGCGCCAGGCAGAGTGCTCCCAGACAATCTCATTTGCACTCTGCCTGGCGCGGCTCACCTGCTGCCACCCGCCTGGCGGAGCCAGGCGGCAGGTCGCCCATCCGCGTAAATCCGCGTCCCGTACTTCAGGGTTGGAGCGGTTCGTCGCGCACTTCGATCCGTTCCGCGTCGCCCCACAGGCGTTCGAGCGAGTAGAACTCGCGCGTCTGCGGCGAGAAGACGTGGACGATGAAGGTGAAGAAGTCCATGAGGATCCACTCCGCGCGGTCGTACCCCTCGATGTGCGATGGCTTGACCTTCGCGGCACGCATGGCTTCTTCGATCGCGTCGGCAATGGCCTTGACCTGTCGCGGATTCTGGCCGGAGCACAGGACGAAGTGATCCGTGAAAGCGGGCGTGCTTCGAAGGTCCAGCACCACGACGTCCGAGGCTTTCTTGTCCAGCGCGGCGCGTACCGCGCGCGCGACATCGGCCGCGAGCCGCCGTCGTCCAGCCGTCGCCGTCTTTTTCCGTTCAGTCTTGGCCATGCAAGTGATCTGCCGTGGGGATCAGCGGGGGCGATCCAGTACGGAATACAGATGATGTTGAGCGATGTGGGTCTCGACGGCTGCCGGCACGAGTCCTGGCGTATGGGTTCGAGTGCGGCGAGCCGGCGGCGAAGATCCGTGGATGAAACATCGGGGGTGCGCGCGTCCAGCAGAAAAATCGCGAGACTTTCCGCTGGTTCGATTTCAGGCCGAGCCGGCTGCATACGCCTTGCCAGCGACGAAAGCATGTGTGGGAGGTCGGTCACCGGGTACCCGGACGCGAGACCACGACGAAGTGAGCCATGTCGAGGACCTGGGGTAACGACTCCACGTCGCAATTTCCGCGAACGCATCCGCGCCGGTAATGAAAAAGATTTGCGATGGTCGCAGACCGTCAGCATGAAGACGCGCCAGCGTATCGGCCGTATACGTCGGACCTGGTGCGCAGAGTTCCATGTCCCACGCTTCGAGCCCCGCGACGCCGTTGACGGCGAGCGCCGCCATCGCGAACCGATGGTAGGCGGAGGCCACAGGCTGCGTCGTCCGGTGGGGGGGAATGTGGGACGGCATCAGAATCACGCGCTCGAGCGCGAGGGCGTGACGGGCCGCCAGGGCGGTCTCCACGTGTCCGGTGTGTACCGGGTCGAGGGTTCCGCCCAGGATGCCGAGCCGTGCGGCAGAGATCATTCAGCGAATCGATCGAGGGGCGCGGCGGTGGCAGCACGCTCCCGTGCCGACGCCACTTCACGCCAGACGGCTTCGAGGAGCCGGTCGAGGCCTTCACCGGTCGCCGCCGACACAGCGTAGAGCGGAACGCCGGCCGACTGCAAATGCCGTTGAAGCGAGGCGAGGCGCTCGGGTTCGTCGAGCGCATCGATCTTGTTGGCTGCTGCCAGCATGGGTTTGTCGATGAGACGCTCCCCGGACGCGTCACGTCCCGGAAACAACGCCAGCTCTCGGGAAATGACTTCGAAGTCGCTCACGGGATCGCGGCCGCTCGCGGACGACACGTCGATGAGGTGCACGAGGACTTTCGTTCGTTCGAGGTGGCTCAGGAACCGATGGCCGAGGCCGTGTCCGGTGTGAGCGCCTTCGATCAGTCCGGGCACGTCGGCCACGACGAACGTCCGTTCGCCGGAAAGCCCGACCACCCCGAGATTGGGCGTCAGCGTGGTGAAGGGGTAGTCGGCGATCTTCGGTTTGGCCGCCGAAATCCGTGAGATCAACGTGGACTTGCCGGCGTTGGGAAAACCGACGAGACCGACGTCGGCCAGCAGCTTCAGATGGAGCCGAAGGTCTTTTTCCTCGCCCGGGAGTCCAGGCTGGCGCGCCTCGGGGCGCGGTTCGTCGAGGTCGCAAACTGCGCGTTGCCCTGCCCACCGAGGCCGCCCTTGGCAACCAGCACGCGCTGACCGTCTTCGGTCAGGTCCGCGATCTGGTTGAGATCGTCGCCCTCGCGCTGATACACGACCGTGCCGATCGGCACCTGCAGCTCGATGTCGTGGCCAGTGCGTCCGGTACGGTTCGAGCCTTCGCCGTGCGCGCCCCGCTCGGCTTCGAAGAGTCTTCTGGAAACGGTAATTGAGGAGGGTGTTGTGATTGGCGCCCGCGACGACGTAGACCGATCCGCCGTGCCCGCCGTCGCCGCCGTTCGGGCCGCCGCGCGGCACGAACTTCTCGCGCCGGAAGCTCACGGCGCCACGGCCGCCATGCCCGGCAGCAACGTGGATGTCTACCTCGTCGACAAACATGAAGAGCGCGCGCCCGCGCGCCGCTTACGCGGTCTCGACGGGATGGACCGAGATGACCCGGCCGCGAGAACCGTGATCCTCGAATTTCACACGCCCGGCGATCTTCGCAAACAGCGTGTCGTCCTTGCCCAGCCCGACATTGAGGCCCGGCTTGAATCGGCGGCCGCGCTGACGCACGAGGATCGACCCGCCCGTCACGACGTTGCCGTCGTGTCGCTTGACGCCGAGGCGCTGCGAATTGCTGTCGCGCCCGTTCCGAGAGCTACCTTGACCTTTTTTATGAGCCATAGACCAGAACCAGCTACGACAGCTCAGCTGAAAGCTAGACGAGAATGTCCTTCACGCGGATCCGGTGAGCGTGCTCCGGTGGCCCTTCGTCCGGCGCATGCCCTTGCGGCGCTTCTTCTTGAAGACCCGGATCTTTGGCCCGCGCGCTTCGCCGTCCACCACGCCGACCACCTTGACGTTGGCCACGTACGGGGAGCCTGCGAGCACCTCGCCGCCATCCTTTTCGATGACCAACACCTGATCGATGGTCACTTCGTCGCCCACGTTGGCGGCGGCCACGCGGTCAACGGTGATCACGTCGCCGGGCGACACCCGGACCTGCCGGCCACCGCTCTGAATGATTGCGAACACGGTCGAACCCTCCGTCCGGACCCACACCACGGGCCTCGGGCTATGTGCCAAAAGAATTAGGATAGCACGTAGAGTCTGGCTTTAGCCAGACCGTGGGTGGTTCTAGGTAGTCCGGCTGAAGCCGGTTCAGAAGGTCCGGCTAAAGCCGGACTCTACTTCAGAAGGACCCGCGTGCCGCGGATCTTCTGCGTGCTCAACGCGTTGAGGAAGCTCGGGATGAGCTTGTCCATCAGCTCGAAATAGGTCGACAACGCCGGCGTGTTCTGCTGGGCGTTGTAGAGGACCTCTTCGCGGAACGTCTCCGAGTAGAGGGTTGCCCCGGTCCGGCCGTCGATGAAGATGAACTTCGGCGTGAGAATGAAACCCTTGCGCTCCATGTAGGTGCGCACCGGCGTGACGCGGCGTCGGCCGAACTGGTCGTACCACTCCCGCTCCTGCATCACCATTCCGGCGTCTCTGTGCGGCGTGAACAGGACCGTGCCGGTGACGATCAGCGGATTCTGGTATTCCTCGCCCAGCTTCTTCCAGAACGCGACATCCGCGAAGATGCTCTGGAAGCGTTCGAGATCTTTTTCGTTCTGGATCCGCTGCTCGTTGGGGTTCTGGGGATTCGACTGCTGGTCCGTCTGCCGCGCCGCCGGCGATGGAGCACTGCCGTTCGAGTCGCCGCCCAGCCGCCTGCCCCTGCTTCGCGGCGAGCTCCGCGAGCGGCAGCACTTCGGCCTCGACGACACGGAGGCTCGACTTGCTGCGCAACTGGCTGCGCAGCAACCGCACCGTCTCGAGATTCGCATCGACGTCGTCTGTCCCGCCGCCGATGAAACCGGCGACGAGCACGCGCTGGAACCCGGACACGTCCATCTTTGGCTGGATCGGTGTCTCGATGGGGATCTCGTAGAAGCTGGTGCAGGCCCAGGAGCCGCACAGCACCACGAGACTAGCGATCGTTGCGGCGCTTCGTGCGGTCATTGATTTCTTTGAAGAGATCGTAGTTTTGCCGAATCATCGTGTTGTTCGGCTCGAGTTCGACCGCCTTCTCGTAGGCTTTGGCGGCGTTCTCGAAATCACCCTGATGTTCGTACGCAATCGCGAGGTTGTTCCACGCGGCGGCGTATGTCGGGTCGATCTCGACGGCCTTCTGCCAGCGATACGCAGCTTCTTTCCAAAGCTGGTTCTGAGCCATCCTGATCCCGAACTCGACCTGGTTCTTCGCTTCCGAACGAGCGTCGCGCGCGTACACTGCTGACGCAGAAACGAGAAGGGCCGCCGAGACGACGATAGCCCTGAACACCATGATGACTGGGTCCACTATAGCACCGCACTGGAAAGTGGCAAGTGGATTCCGACACGATCTGCGAGCAATGGCGTGTACCAGCCGCTGAGGCGCACACGCTTTGTCGTCCGACTGTCGGAATCCTGCGCAAATTCGTAAGTCTGAGACGCCTGTCGTAAGTCGAAAAGTCAGCCCCGGGCCTGGATCGGGAGACATCGAGCTCCTATAATGGAGACACAGGGCCGAGCCGCAGTGCTGCGATGCAGCCGCTTGCGGTACGGCCCTTTTTCTGTTCGAAGGCCGATGCGGCTGGGTCGCTGACGAGGTTGCTGGTGGATCTGCAATCTGCGGTGGCCGTCTCGATGCTGCCGGTCTCCAGGTTACGTGCGGCGGCGCTGTTCAAGGAGGCCTGCCTCCACCCGCCCGCTGATGTACTCGAAGCCATCCTGCAGGGCTGTGGCATCTCCCCGCGGCATGGCGAGGAATGGCCACGGTCGCCCGCGGCCGCGCGGCTCACGCGTTGACACTCTCCGGCAAGCTGGGGATCGTTCCGATCCCCCTGGAGGATCCTCGCTACCCCGCCCTGCTCAGCGTCACCGCCTATCCTCCGCCGATCTTGTGGATTCAGGGTCAGCCAGAGATACTCAGCCGGCCAACCGTCGCGGTCGTGGGCTCGAGAGCCGCGACCGGTTACGCATTGGAGGTCGCGGACCGGCTGGGCGAGGAACTGGCGCACCGGGGGATCGTCGTCGCGAGCGGCCTGGCGCGCGGCGTGGACTCGGCTGCGCACCGCGGCTGCCTCAGCGGTGGAGGGAGCACCACCGCCGTCCTCGGCTCCGGGCTGGATCGGGTCTACCCCGCCGAGCATCGAGAATTAGCTGTAACTATAAGTAAAACAGGTGCCTTAGTGAGCGAGTTGGGCCCGGATGCGGCGGCGCTGCCCGAGCACTTTCCGCTTCGAAACCGTATCATCAGCGGGATCTCGCTGGCAGTCGTGGTCGTCGAAGCTTCCGAGAAGAGCGGGTCGCTCATCACCGCTCGATGCGCGTTGGAGCAGGGCCGGGATGTGCTGGCGGTGCCCGGGAGCGTCCTATCCGGCAGGAACCGGGGATCCCACAGTCTATTAAAGGATGGAGCAAAGGTCGTCGAGACTGCTGACGATATTCTTGAAGAGCTCGGCTGGGCTTCGGGGCCTCGAAACGAGGACCGTTCGTCTAAATATATGACAACAGACCCTTTGCTGGTCAGGATGGAGCCGGGAGAGGTTTACCGGCTCGAAGATCTGATGGCGCTGACGGGCACGTCCGGGCCCAAGCTTCTCGCTCGACTGACCGAGCTCGAGCTGAACGGGCTGGTGACAGGCGTTGGCGGCGTCGGGTTTGCGAGAGTCGCCCGCTCCGGATGATTCGGCAGAAGGTCGTCTGATAACGTTAGGTTGGTTATGGCCAAGGCACTGGTGGTGGTCGAATCGCCCGCAAAGGCGAAAACGATCAACAAATATTTAGGCAGGAACTACAAGGTCGTCGCCTCGATGGGGCACGTCCGGGATCTGCCCAAGAGCAAACTCGGTGTGGACGTCGAGGATGGGTTCGAGCCGTCGTACGAGGTCATCGCCAGTCGCAAGAAGGTGCTCAAGGAACTGAAGGACGCCGCGAAGGACGCGGCCGAGATCTTTGTGGCGACCGACCCCGATCGCGAAGGGGAAGCGATTGGCTGGCACCTGGCGGAAGAGCTCGGCAGCGGCAATCGCAAGAAGATCCGCCGCCTGATGTTCAACGAGATCACGAAGAAGGGCGTGCTGGCGGCGCTCGACAAACCGACGACGATCAACAAGCAGATGGTCGACGCGCAGCAGGCGCGTCGCGTGCTCGATCGGCTGGTCGGCTACAAGATCAGTCCGCTCCTGTGGGACAAGGTCCGCCGTGGGCTGAGCGCCGGCCGCGTGCAGTCGGTCACGCTGAAGCTCGTCTGCGATCGCGAGCGCGAGATCCTCGCGTTCGTGCCCGAAGAGTACTGGAACATGACGGCGCGGCTCGCCGGCGCCGTTCCGCCAGAGTTCGATGCCCGTCTCCTCAAGCGCGACGGCGCCAACATCAAGATCGGCAACGAGACAGAAGCCAACGAAGTGCTCGCCGATCTAAGTCGGCAGAGTGGATCGTCAGCTCGGTGACGACGAAGGAGCGCAAGAAGAGCGCGGTTCCGCCATTCATCACGAGCAAGCTGCAGCAGGCGTGCGCGCTTCCCCGTCAAGAAGACGATGATGATCGCGCAGCAGCTCTACGAGGGGATCGAGCTGCCCGGCGAAGGCGCCGTCGGTCTGATCACCTACATGCGAACCGATTCGACGCGCGTGGCGGAACAGGCGCTCACCGAAGTGCGCGAGTTCATCGGGCAGCGCTACGGCGCCGATTACCTGCCCGAGAAGCCGAACTACTATCGCGCCAAGGCGGACGCGCAGGACGCGCACGAAGCGATCCGGCCGACCTCGTTGCAGTATCACCCCGACGACGTCCGTGCGCACCTGACGCCGGATCAGTACTACCTCTACCGGTTGATTTGGAACCGCTTCGTGGCGTCGCAGATGCCGCCGGCGACGTTCGACGAGACCACGGTCGACATCGAAGCCTCGCGCTATCTGTTCCGAGCCAAGGGTTCGGTGCCGAAGTTCGCGGGCTGGATGGTCGTCTACAACCAGGAAGCGGTGCTGACGCCGGAGCAACCGCGCGGCGGCCTCGGCCCCGACGCGGCGGGCACGGACGACGAGGACGCGGCAAGCGTGCTGCCCGTGCTGGCGGAAGGCGATCGGCTCGACCTGAAGGAGCTTCGTCCGGAGCAGAAGTTCACGCAGCCGCCGCCGCGCTACACCGAGGCGACGCTGGTCAAGGCGCTCGAAGAGAACGGCATCGGCCGCCCGAGCACGTATGCCTCGATCATCGGCGTGATCCAGACGCGCGAGTACGTCAACAAGATCGAAGGCCGGTTCAAGCCGACGCTGCTCGGCATGATGCTGGTCGAGAAGCTGCTGTCTCCGGCGTTCGACGACATCCTCGACGTGGAGTACACGCGCAACCTCGAGGAGGATCTCGACAAGATCGAAGCGGGCCACGAGGACTACGAGTCCACGCTGTCGAGCTTCTACAAGAAGTTTCAGAAGGACTTGAAGCGCGCGGCGAAGGAGATGATCAACCTCAAGGAGGGCGTCGAGCCCGATCCGCCGGTGACCTGCGACAAGTGCGGATCGCCGATGGTCATCAAGGCCGGCAAGTTCGGCCTCTTCCTCGCGTGCAGCGCATATCCGGAGTGCGAGAACACCCGCGAGCTCGAGACGCCGGAGCCTGGCGCCGAAGGCGAGATCGAAGAGGTCTGCGAGAACTGCGGCAAGCCGATGGCCATCAAGCGCGGCCGCTTCGGGCAGTTCCTCGCCTGCACCGGCTACCCGGAGTGCAAGACGACGCGCAAATTGATCGCCACCAAGCAGGGGCTGACCGCCGCCAAGCCGGACCAGATGCTCGACGAGAAGTGCCCCAAGTGCAGCTCGAATCTGGTGTTGAAGCATGGCCGCTTCGGCGAGTTCACGGCCTGCAGCAACTATCCGGCCTGCAAGTACGTCAAGCAGAAGTCGACCGGCGTGACCTGCCCGAAGGACGGCGGCGACATCGTCGAAAAGAAATCGCGGCGTGGAAAGGTGTTCTACGGCTGCGCCAACTACCCCGACTGTGACTTCACGCTCTGGAAGAAGCCAGTGGCGGAGAAGTGCCCCGACTGCGGCGCACCGTTCCTCGTCGAGCGCATCACGAAGCGTCACGGCCGTCAGCTGATCTGCAACAGCGAAGAGTGCAAGTACGCGCGCGAGGCGGAGGAGCTGGCGCCGGTTTAACGTGCGCACGTGCGCAGGTGCGCAGGTGCGCAAGTGCCGGAGCCCTGGTCCCGAGCACCGAGTTCCGATATGCACGTAACAGTCATTGGTGGCGGGCTGGCCGGCAGCGAGGCTGCGTGGCAGGCTGCGGCGCTCGGCGTCCGCGTGGTGCTGCACGAGATGCGGCCGGTGCGGCCGACGGCCGTGCACAAGTCCGATCGCCTGGCGGAGCTGGTCTGCAGCAACTCCTTCCGCGGTGACAAGCTCGATAACGCCGTCGGCCTGCTCAAGGAAGAGATGCGCCGGCTGGGGTCGCTGATCATGAAAGCGGCCGACCAGGCGAGGGTCCCGGCGGGCGCTGCGCTCGCTGTCGACCGTGAGGTGTTTTCGACCGCCGTGACGCGCGCGATTGCCGAACACCCGCTGATCACGGTCGTGCGTGAGGAGATAGCGACGATCCCGGCGGTGGGCGAGGGACCGGTGATCGTCGCGACCGGTCCGCTGACCTCCGACGCGCTCTCGCGCGACATCGTCAATCTAGTCGGCGCCGAGCATCTGTACTTCTACGACGCGATCAGCCCGATCGTCCTCGCCGAGACCATCGACATGTCGAAGGTGTTTCGCGCGTCACGGTGGGGCCGAAGCCTGCGCCGGCCGGGTGACGAGGCCGGCGAATCTGCGTCTGTGGCCGCGACTGGTGCGGCGTGTGGCATGCCCGCCTGTGGCGTCGATGACGGCGAGGGCGACTATCTGAACTGTCCGCTCAGCGCCGACGAGTATGCGACGTTCTATCAGGCGCTCATGGGCGCCGAGAAAGCGGCACTACACGAGTTCGACTCGGCGAAGTTCTTCGAGGGTTGCCTGCCGATCGAGGTCATGGCCGCGCGCGGGATCGACACGCTGCGATTCGGACCGATGAAGCCGGTTGGCCTCGTCGATCCGCGGAGCGGCCGCGAGCCCTACGCGGCGGTGCAACTGCGCCAGGACAACCTGGCCGGCGATCACTTCAGCCTCGTGGGCTTTCAGACCCAGATGAAGTGGGGCGAGCAGGCCAGGGTGCTTCGTCTGATTCCCGGACTCGAGAACGCCGAGTTCGTCCGCTTCGGCATGATCCACCGCAACACCTACATCAACGGTCCGACCGTGCTGCGCGAGACGTGGCAGACGCGTTCGCGCGAGACGCTGTTCTTCGCCGGGCAGATCTCGGGCGTCGAAGGGTACGTCGAGTCGGCGGCCTCAGGCTTGATCGCCGGCCGGAACGCGGCGGCACAGGTACGCCGGCAACCGATGCGAGTTCCGCCGCGCACTACGGCGATCGGTGCGCTGGGATACTACGTATCGCACGCCGATCCGCGCTACTACCAGCCCTCCAACATTACTTTCGGTATCATGCCGCCTGTGGCGCCAGAGGTCGTGAAGGGCAAACGAACGACCCGACCGGACGGCAGCCGGCTGACGATGAAAGACGCGCGGAAGGTCGCGACCTCCGAGCGTGCGCTTCACGACCTCGGTGAATGGATCGCGGCGACCGACGAGCCTGCGGTGGCACGATGAAGGAAATTCGCGAAGATTTCCTCGAGCACCTGCGCCTCAACGACAACGCGTCGGTCAATACCGTTCGTGCGTACGACAGCGATCTGACGCAGTTCTTCGCCTTCCTGGCCACACAGACCGGAAGTCGCGCCACCGAGCTCACGCCCGCGGATTTCAATCACCAGCGCATCCGCGAGTTCATGACCGACCTGCACAAGCGCGGCAATTCGCGGGCCTCGGCCGCGCGTAAGCTCGCGGCGATCCGCACATTCGGACGCTACCTGCGACGCGAAGGCGTGCTGGAAGGCGATCCGGCGTCGCTCGTCGGGACACCAAAGCGCGAGATCCGTTTGCCGGCGCACCTCGGCGAGGCGGAGATGTCGCGTCTACTCGAGATGCCGGACATCTCGATGCCGCTCGGGCGGCGCGACCGCGCCATCCTCGAGCTGTTCTACGCGTCGGGTCTGCGTTTGAGCGAGCTCGTCGGCCTCGATCTCGAGGACGTCAATCTGAGCGGCCGGGTCGTGCGCGTGCTCGGGAAATGCGTGCCAGCAATACGTAGCCCTGCCGCATCTACTGGTTCGTTCGTGCTGGCGCGCGCAATACGTGTG
This sequence comes from uncultured Acidobacteriota bacterium, assembly GCA_963710415.1. Lineage (GTDB taxonomy): Bacteria > Acidobacteriota > Vicinamibacteria > Vicinamibacterales > 2-12-FULL-66-21 > CAVQAH01. Next base: position 212,601 of record CAVQAH010000011.1, read on the forward strand.
CCCTTCCCGAGCACGCGCACCACCCGGCCGCTCAGATTGACGTCCTCGAGATCGAGGCCGACGAGCTGGCTCAAGCGCAGACCCAACGCGTAGAACAACTCGAGGATGGCGCGGTCGCGCCGCCCGAGCGGCATCGAGATGTCCAGCATCTCGAGTAGACGCGACATCTCCGCCTCGCCGAGGTGCGCCGGCAAACGGATCTCGCGCTTCGGTGTCCCGACGAGCAACGCCGGATCGCCTTCCAGGACGCCTTCGCGTCGCAGGTAACGTCCGAATGTGCGGATCGCCGCGAGCTTACGCGCGGCCGAGGCCCGCGAGTTGCCGCGCTTGTGCAGGTCGGTCATGAACTCGCGGATCCGCTGGTGATTGAAATCCGCGGGCGTGAGCTCGGTGGCGCGACTCCCGGTCTGTGTGGCCAGGAAGGCGAAGAACTGCGTCGGATCGCTGTAGTTCACGCGAACGGTCTTGACGGACGCGTTGTCGTTGAGGCGCAGGTGCTCGAGGAAATCTTCGCGAATTTCCTTCATCGCGTCACCGCAGGCTCGTCGGTCGCCGCAATCCATTCACCGAGGTCGTGAAGCGCACGCTCGGAGGTCGCGACCTTCCGCGCGTCTTCATCGTCAGCCGGCTGCCGTCCGGTCGGGTCGTTCGTTGCCCTTCACGACCTCTGTCGCCACAGGCGGCATGATACCGAAAGTAATATTGGAGGGCTGGTAGTACCGCAAATCGGCGTGCGATACGTAATATCCCAGCGCACCAATCGCCGTGGTGCGCGGCGGAACTCGCAGCGGTTGCCGGCGTACCTTTGCCGCCGCATTCCGGCCGGCGATCAAGCCTGAGGCCGCCGACTCGACGTACCCTCGACGCCCGAGATCTGTCCGGCGAAGAACAGCGTCTCGCGCGAACGGTCTGCCACGTCTCGCGCAGCACGGTCGGACCGTTGATGTAGGTGTTGCGGTGGATCATGCCGAGGCGCACGAACTCGGCGTTCTCGAGTCCGGGGATCATGCGAAGCACGCCGCCTGTTCGCCCCACTTCAGCTGGGTCTGAAAGCCCACGAGGCTGAAGTGATCGCCGGCCAGGTTGTCCTGGCGCAGCTGCACCACCGCGTAGGGCTCGCGGCCGCTCCGCGGATCGACGAGCCCACCGGCTTCATCGGTCCGAATCGCAGCGTGTCGTGGCCGCGCGCGCCATGACCTCGATCGGCAGGCAACCCTCGAAGAACTTTGCCGCGTCGAACTCGTGGAGTGCCGCTTTCTCGGCGCCCATGAGCGCCTGATAGAACGTCGCATACTCGTCGGCGCTGAGCGGACAGTTCAGGTAGTCGCCCTCGCCGTCATCGACGCCACAGGCGGGCATGCCACAAGCTGCACCAGTCGCGGCCACAGACGCAGATTCGCCGGCCTCATCACCCGCCGGCGCAGGCTTCGGCCCCAGCGTGACGCGCGAAACACCTTCGACATGTCGATCGTCTCGGCGAGGACGATCGGGCTGATCGCGTCGTAGAAGTACAGATGCTCGGCGCCGACGAGATTGACGATGTCGCCGAGAGCGCGTCGGGGTCAGCGGTCCGGTCGCGACGATCACCGGTCCCTCGCCCACCGCCGGGATCTTCGCTATCTCCTCACGCACGACCGTGATGAGCGGGTGTTCGACAATCGCGCGCGTCACGGCGGTCGAAAACATCTCGCGGTCGACGGCGAGCGCGGCGCCCGCCGGGACCCGCGCCTGCGTCGGCCGCTTTCATGATCAGCGACCCCAGCCGGCGCATCTCTTCCTTGATCAGCCCGACGGCTTGTCGAGCTTGTCGCCGCGAAAGGAGTTGCTGCAGACCAGCTCGGCCAGCGACGGTCTGGTGCACGGCCGTCGGCCGCACCGGCCGCATCTCGTGCATCGCGACCGGACGCCCATCGACGCCGCCTGCCACGCAGCTTCGCTGCCGGCCAACCCGCCGCCAATGACTGTTACGTGCATATCGGGGCTCGGGGCTCGGGGCTCGGGACTCTCGACTTGCGCACCCGCGCACTTGCGCACTCAACCACTCGCGCACCTGCGCACCTGCGCACCTGCGCACCTGCGCACGTTAAACCGGCGCCAGCTCCTCAGCCTCGCGCGCGTTATTGCACTCTTCGTTGTTGCGAATCAGCTGACGGCCGTGGCGCTTCGTGATGCGCTCGACGAGGAACGGTGCGCCGCAGTCGGGACACTTCTCCGCCACCGGCTTCTTCCAGAGCGTGAACTCACAGTCGGGGTAGTTGGCGCAGCCGTAGAACACCTTTTCCACGCCGCGATTTCTTTTCGACGATGTCGCCCCCGTCTTTCGGGCAGACCACGCCAGTCGACTTCTGCTTGACGTACTTGCAGGCCGGATAGTTGCTGCAGGCCGTGAACTCGCCGAAGCGGCCGTGCTTCAACACCAGATTCGAGCTGCACTTCGGGCATTTCTCGTCGAGCATCTGGT
>CAVQAH010000012.1:0-272718 GCA_963710415.1 uncultured Acidobacteriota bacterium
GCGTGTGTAGGGGAAACTCTACCGTGGGTTCGAATCCCACTCTCTCCGCCAGACTTCGCTCGCGCTTCGCGCGAGCTTCGGCTAGGCCAGGCCTTTGGCCTGGCCACGTCAAGCATCGGTCCGAAGCCCCAGCCCTGACATAGACCGAAATCACAGCCAGCGAGCCAAGCATCGCGCGAGCTGTCTCGCCCAAGGGCGAAGCGCGAAGGCGGACGACATCTTCTCCACTCCCCCGCTGCCCGACCCCGCGCAGAACCTGCGATCACCAACAAGAAACGTCGAACTCTAGGCCTGACTCAGAATCGCGACCCTCGGCCTGATTCGTGCGACTCGCCGTCCCATGAATCGAGTCAAGCGCTTCCTATACGTGCTCCGAAGCGAACGCGATCCTGAGCGACACTACGTCGGACTCACCTCCAACGTCGCCCGTTGACTCGACTGGCACAACGATGGATTGAACGTCCACACAGCCAGGAATCACCCGTGGTTCGTCGTCGTGTCACTGGAGTTTGCAGACGAACAGGTTGCACGCCGATTCGAGCGGTACTTGAAGTCCGGCTCCGGCCGCGCATTCGCCAAACGCCACTTTGGCCCTCGCACATGAGAACACCGAGGGCCATTCGGCATGGGCGCGGGCATCGTCTGGGCCGAAGGGCCCTCGTCATCTGCCGAAAGGCAGGGCTCGGCTCGATCGAGACGGAGTTAATGGAACGGCATAATTCGCCGTGCGCCCGAGCTCATTTAGCAGAGAGGTTCAGAGCTCGTGAGAGCTCTGCACGGCAAACGTGTCGCACTGGCGGGCATCGCCGCTATCGAAACCGCGGCGGAACCATCGCTTGCGCTGTTCGCTCGAGCCGTGCGTGAACTTCCGCTCGTCGGAATGGCCGAGGCTGTCGTCGCCGATCGCGTGCGCCGCGGTGAGCGCTTCGCCCAGATCCTCGTCCGTGATTTGGAGTGACGTCCGCGCCGTGTGACCCCAGACACCTGCAAGGCAATCCGCCTGCAGCTCGACGCGAACCGAGTTCTGGTTCGAGGTTTCGCCCCTCGCTTTCAGCCTGTCGGAGCCGATCAGGTTCTGCACGTGGTGACCGACCTCGTGTGCGATCACATACGCCTGGGCGAAGTCGCCGGGCGCGCGCAGGCGCCGTTCCATGACGCTGTAGAAGCTCGGATCGATGTAGAGCTTCTGATCCCCCGGGCAATAGAACGGGCCGACGTCGGAGGTCGCGCCGCCGCATCCGCCGGTGGACACGCTATTGGCAAACACGACGAGCGTGGGATGTCGGTAGGCGCCCGGAGCACTGCCGTAGTTCGGCAGCGCCCCGCGTGCGAATTGCTGCGTCCACACGTCCTCGGTCGACGCGAGGACGACACGTGAGAAATCGCACGCGGCGCCGTTCGCCTGCGACGCGTCGCACACGCTGCCGGCACCTGGCGCCGAAGACGTTCCCTGGCCACCGCCCGTCAGAGCTCCCAGGAGCTCCTGCTTGACCCCCGCAGGCAGCACGAAGAACCCAATCGCGAGCATGGCCCCTGCGATCAGGGTGCCCTTGAATCCGAGAAGGCTCACGAGAGAAAACAGCGCCTGAACCGGGACACCACCGCCGCCGCTTCCACCGCGACCGGTGCCGCGATCTTCGAAGTTGTCGGACCTGCGTTGATCCTCAATGCGCATGGCCGCCTCGCTGTGGCTATGGCGTGGCCGACGCTGACGCTCTACGCCGCGACACGCCCACGTTCAATCGAACACGGTGCCGTCCGGGTCGAGCTCGTCGTCGACAAGCGCCACGATAGTATGTCGGTACACACACTCGCTAGGAATGCCGGAACGTCTGCAGCAGCGACGACAACGTCGAGGCCCCCGGGGCATCGGACGCGGGCGTCAGGGCCAATCGCTTGACTGCCTCTTCGCCCCACAGCATCGCGACCATCACCACGAGCTGGAAGTCCGCGCGAATGGCGTCCGGCAGGTTTGCGGTGGTCAGCACTTGCCGTCGCTGCGCGTCCGTCAGCTCGCTCAGGTGGACGGTGCGTCGCCCTGTCTTGATCGTGTAATTGGGGATCGTCACCTGCTCGACAAGTACCTGCGAGCAACCGGTCCCGCCATGCCGGTGAGAGGCGCGAGAACACCGACCTGAACCAGAACGTGCTCAGCAGCTTTCTCAGCTCGCCGACATCGATCGAAATATCTGGCTGCAAACCATTCGCGGCTTGCTTGAGCGCTGCCGCATCGGAGCGATTGATGGCAAGCGCAAAGTCCCAGAGGCTAGCAAACGCCGTCGCAGGTGCGGGCGGGGAGGCCTTGATAGCTCGAGCGGCAGGAACCGGCTCTCTTGCTCGCACTGGTTCGACAAGTACAGCTTCGGAGTCCGGCTGAAGTCCAGCTCGCAAAGACGCCCTTCTCTCGGCGCTCCAATCGACGTCGAGCGCCTGGATGACTTCCGGTGTACTCGGAAAACAGCGTCGTCAGGCCCCATGGCCTGGGGACGCGAGCCGCTCGAGCGTACAGCGGATTGTACGGGCCTTCCCTCGCACCGCCGAGGGCGCGCGACGCCAGTTCTGCCTTGATCTTGCCGTCCACGACGTTCGACCAGTCTCCCTGGATGCAAACCAGCGACGTCCCTGGCGCTTCGTCAAACGCGCAGTACGGATTCTCCCAGCACGCCTGCACCGCAGCCTTGATCTCGTCGTCGTCCGGTTCCTGGCCAGCGGGCGGATTCAGCTCGGAAAAGCCGATTCGCAGCCGGCCCGGGCCGGCAAACAGCATGGAGAGATCGGACGGATCCACTTGCGACAGATCCCACAGAACGTAGAGCAGCCCGCGCAATCCGCGCGCGATCGGAAAATTCATGCGCTCCCAGACGACGGACTGCGGTTGCGGATCGGTGTCGGTGTAGCCGCGGTCGTTGAGAATCTCCATCAGCCGGATGCCGGCCGAGTCGAACTGACTGGCGACGTGAAGGGCGTGATCGTAGCGGCGCTTCTCAACCTCGTGCCGCTCGAACGACGGCAGGACAAAGATGGGGATGACCAGCTTCTTCTGCTGGCGCGCTATCTGCGCGAGCGGGAAGATCGTCCCGGCGCCCGTGCCCTTGCCGCCCGTGCCGATAATGACGATGACCGAGTGTTCGCTCAGGAGCTGTTGCACTTCGGCCTTCGACTCTTCCAGTGCCTGCGCCGCGATCTCCGGATTGTGCCTGGCCCCAAGACCTCCGGTTGTCGCTGCACCGATGATCACGCGCTCTTCCTTCGGCACCGCTGAGAGCGAGAACTCGTTGGTGTCGAGGAACCGCGTGGTTATTGCCCGCCGCAGCCGCTCGGCGTACTTGGGATCGGCGCGCTGCGCCACCGCCAGGTCCCGGCGAAAAAGCGCCTTCAACGATCGCAGGATGTTGCCGCCGCCTCCGCCAGTGCTGAGAAGCAGTACAGTCACGGTCCACCTACCTGTTGCGTGCCATATGAAAAGGTATGACGACCCATTTGCCTTCCGAGTAGAGAGGTGCGTTCACGAACCGCCCATCATCGAGAATCGTGACTATGCGTTCCACGTCGTACACCACGTTCATTCGATGATCGACAAGATTGGGATACGTTCGGCCGGCCGCGGGCGCGAGCAGAATCTCCAATCGCCGGCGCCTGGGTATAAATCGCATGTGCGAGCTGATCACCGCGCCGCCCGGCCGATCGCCAAACAACGGTCGCTCGAATTCGTTCACGAATTGATGCCCGAAGGCTGTCATGTACGCGACAAGCAACCGCCGCCTGTCCAAGTACCGTCTCGTCGAGGCCCACGTGAAAGCGCCGGTGCACGTCATGACGAGCGGCAGCGCCCACCAGAGGAGGCGCCAATCGATCGCGGGTGGCTGCACGAGCCCGCGTGGCACCGGGACCCCGAAGGTTGGCGACGCGCGATACACGGACGGTACTGAGTAACCGCGTATCCGCTCGGTTGCGACGCACACGCGCCAGCCGGCCTGAATACGGCTGTAATTCCGTTTGGAGATGACCGTGTCCGACAACGGTTCGATGATTTGAAACCACGGCTGATACCGATTGTCCGCACTTCCCGTAAGTTGCCTGGCGAGACGGGCGGCGGTATCCCCAGGGCGTATGGGGTAGCAGGCCAGCGCCTGCGCCGAGGCAGACGCCGACGCCGTTGTCACGATCACGACAAACGGAAGAGCTCGGCTCCTCCTCACGTCAGCCCACTCTGTCAAGCCGCATGCCGTCGCGAGTGTTCGAAAAAACACGTGGGAGTTGGCGCATTTACGCATCCCACTCCTGCGCGCAAAGATCCGGGTTATTTGAAATGTCCGCACGCAAGCTCAACGGGTGACCTGCCGTGAGGACATGGTCGGATCGTCGTGCGGCGATGTCAGCCTTCCCGCAATGCGGCTGTTAGAGTGAGCGCTGCGGCGCGCCGCGCCGGCAGATAGAGCGAGACAACCGCGATGGTCAAGAAGACGAGACTCATGATGACGTAGGTGACTGGATCTGTTGGCCCCACGCCGACGAGCATCGACTGCATCGCGCGCGTGAGGGCAATCGCGCTCGCCAATCCGATCAGAATTCCCGTCACGGTGAGGCGCAGCCCGTAACCCATCATCAGGCGCAGGATGCTGTCTGGCGATGCGCCCAGCGCCATGCGCACGCCAATCTCCGCCGTTCGCTGCCGCACCATCGTCGAGAGCACACCGTAGAGACCGACGCTGACGAGCACCGCGGCCATCATCGCGAAGACGCCGATCAGCACCAGAGAGAATCTCGTCGTCGACTGCGCGCGGCTGACGAGAGCACTCATCGGCTGCAGCTCGTTGATGAGCCATTGCCGATCGATCTCTCCAACGGCCGTCCGTACCGCGTTGGAGATCTGCTCGGCGGCGCCGGACGTGCGCACTGCCCAATGGTTGGCGGTACCGCCGCCGAGAAATCGTTCCGCGAAATAGACCTGCTCGCGTCCTGGATCCGACAACGACGTCACACGTTGGTGACCCACGACGCCGACAATCTCGACCCATTCGGGCTCGGCGGTGCGGATGCGGATGAGGATGCGCTTCCCCACCGCCGGTTCGTTCGGAAATGCCTTCGCCGCAAGCATCGTGTCGACGACCACGAGATTGCGCTTCGGATCGTTATCGGCCTCGGTGAACGTTCGTCCGGTGACGAGCCGCGTGCGCATCGCTTCGAAATACCCCGGACGCACGACCTGCCAATCCACCGCCTGATACTTCGTGTTATCGGTGAGCGCATCTTCGAGTCCCCAGCGGATGGTGCTGAAGTTGCCCGCGAGAGGAAACGGGTTCGATGCGGTGACGGCGACGACACCGGGGATTGCGCGCAGCCGCTCTTCCAACTGACGTTGACGCTCGATCGTTTGCTGCTGGGTGCTGCGCTGGCCACCGAGCAACTGGAAGGTCAGCAACCCATTCGGATCGAACCCCGGGTCGACGCGGCGCAGTTCGAGGAAGCTGCGGAACATCAATCCCGACCCGACGAGCAGTACGAAACACAGCGCCACTTCCAGCACGACGATGGCGCTGCGGAACAGGCGGCCGCGACCGCCCAGTCTCGCACTGCGGCCGGCGCCGCTCAACGCAGGCACGAGATCCAGACGGAAGGCGGTGACGGCGGGCACCAGCGCGAAGACGAATGCGGCAGCGAGCGCAATCACCACGGTGAAAATCAGGACGATCACATCGATAGCGACGGTGTTGGCGCGCGGGATGTTGTCGGGCGCCAGTGCCAGCAACTGGCGGATGCCAACCCACGCGAGTGCGATACCAGCGAAGGTACCGATGCCGGTCAGCACGATCGCTTCGATGAGCATCTGCCAAATGACGCGCATGCGTCCCGCGCCGAGCACGCAGCGCATGGCAATCTCAGGTTCGCGCAGCGACGCGCGGACGAGCAGCAGATTGGCGACGTTGGCGCACGCGATCAGCAACAGGAAAATCACGGCACCCATCAATGCCAGAATCGCCGGGCGCACTTCGTCAACCAGCGTCTTGTGCATCGGTTCGAGCCGCGCGTAAAAGCCGGATCCGCGCGAGATCGGGTGTTCATCGCGGATCCTCGCAGCGACCGCTTCCACTTCTTGCTGTGCGCGCTCCACCGTCGCTCCGGCACGCAAGCGTCCGATTGGGCGCAGCCCGAACGTGTTCCGGTTGGCGTTGTCGTAGGTGAGGCGGTTAGCGATCCAGATGTCGGGTCGCCGTTCGACATTCGTCTCCGGCGGCATCAACAGCTCGAGTCCGGGCGCGAGCACGCCGACAATCTCGGGACGGGGACCGGCAGGCAGTCGCTGTCCGATGACGTTGCGATCGCCACCGTAACGACGCTGCCAGTATTCGTGACTCAGGATCGCGAACGTCGGGAGTGGCGCGTTCGCCGCGGCCAGCTGCGGCGCGTCGAGCGGCTGCGGAATGCCGTCAGCGTCCTGGAAGTCACGGCCCAGGGCCACGCGGTGGCCGAGCAATCGGAAGAAATTCGTCGTGACGACGGCGAGCCGGATCTGCTCGGGCGATCCGTCAGCGCCCGGCAGTACCTGCCGCCCCGTGCGGAACGCGGCCATGTCCTCGAACGATCCTTTCGAGCCGTCGCGGATGTCCACGAAGTTTTCGTTGGACAGCGGCATGCCGAGGTTGTTCCGATTCCGCAGGTCCATGTACATGACAACGACACGATCGGGATCGTCGTACGGAAGTGGCCGCAGCAGCACGGCGTTGGCGACGCTGAAGATCGCGGTGCTCGCGCCAATGCCGAGTGCGATTGTTGCGACCGCGGCAATCGTAAAGGCGGGACTCCGGCGGAGCGTGCGCCAGGCGAACGAGAGATCGCGCAAGATCATCAGGACCTCGGTTGGCGAAACTGTCCCGTTGGGTGCGCTTCTGAACTCACGCCGAAGAAAACAAGCCGTACGTCCGCTTTTTTGGTTCGCTTCTACAGCCGAGCTGGAATTGCGTAACCGAACAAGCCACATCCACCTCGCAGGTCCGCACGACACTCTATTTCGGGCTCGCGCGGCCGAAGGGCTCTGTCAGCGAGCTCGAGTGGCAGATATTTTCGCGACGAGGTGACGCGGCGGTTTCCCGAGGGTCTGACCGTGTGGGGGGCGGAGGGCCAATGGCGGTCGCGGGCGGCACCATCGATCACGAGCAATCGAAGGTCCTGCTTTTGGTCCACCCCGATACGGCGGCGGCGCGGCAATCGGTCCAGACCGTCATCGAGGCGTATCGCAAGAACTTCGAGCAGCAATCCGTTCTGTGGGAAAGCGCCGCGTCTGCGTCGCAGCGTGAGTACCCGGCGCGCTGCCCCGAAGGCGGACTACCGCCGCTGGATCCTCTTGAGGGCCGCCGCGGCCGGTTCATGACGCGGATATAAGTCGAGGGCGGCCTGATACTCGGTTGCCGCCGCCGGCGCGTCCCCCATCTTTTCCTTGATCATGCCCAGACGGTAATGCGCGTTGGACTGACGCACCGGATCGGCGCCTGTCATCGCGAGAAAACGGAGCATGGCCGATTCGCCACGCGCGAGATGTTGCCCTGACACTGCTGACAAACGTCCAAGATTGTAGAGACTGGACGACTCGTCGGGGAGCCGCGCGAGCCGATCGTCGACGATCTTGAATGCTTCGTCGAAGCGCTTGGCGTTCTGGAGAATCGTCACCAGGGCGTCTACGGCGGCGGTGCGGTCCGGATATTCCGCCATCAGCGAACGGTAAAGCCGCTCGGCCTTTGGCCACTCCTTTTCGTGCTCCGCGATGCGTGCTTCGGCCATGGCGCCGCGATAGGTGTCCAGCGTCGCGATGCGCGCCGCTTCCGCCCGCGCCTTGTCGACGCCCCCTCCGACAATGCCGGGGGCGCCGAGCAGGAATTCCAGCCGCCCCTCGGCAGCGTCGATACTCTTCGGATCGAGCTTGACCGCCATGTGGTACGCCTCGCCGGAGCGCCTGGCGATGAACGGCTGGCGCAGAAACCCGGCGGTCCGACAGCTGGCGGGAGTACGCGTGGCCGAGCCACAGATGGTAGAGGGAGCTGGTCGGATCGAGCGCCACCGCCCGTTCGAAAGCGCTCACCGCTTCATCCGTCTTCCCCGCGTTGTGCGCCGCCCGTCCGCGCTCAAACGCCGCCTTGGCTTCCGCTTCCGCTCGGATTCCTTGACCTGCTGCGCCGATCGCACCAGCACCAACGCCGACGATCAGACAGAGGATCACCGCCGAGCGCATCACTCACTCCTCAATGCGGCCACCGCGTCCAGGTGCGCCGCGCGTCGCGCCGGCACGAAGGTCGCGACGATGATGACGATGGTCAGCGCCGAGGGAACGACGGTGAATGTGATCGGATCCGCAGGCGACAGGCCGAGCAGCACGCCTGCCATGATGCGGGCAAGCGCCATCCCGCCCGCGAGGCCGAACACAAGCCCGATGAGACCGAGGCGGGCGCCGTCACGCATCATTTGTGTCAGCACTCCGCGCGGCGTCAGTCCCAGCGCGATACGCACACCGATCTCGCGCGTGCGCTCGGCGACGCTTCTCGCCACCACCGCGTAAAGGCCGATCGACGCAATCAGCAGTGCGAGGAGTCCGAAGAAGCTTGCCACCGCAACGCCGGTGCGCGAGGCCGCGAACCCATTCGCAACCGCCTGCTCCATCGTCATCGCGCCGAACGGCGGCAGTGAGGGATCGACGGCGGCAATCACCTCACGAAGATGGGAGAGCGTCCGAGCGGGAGTGTCGCGCGTGTGGACGACAAGTGTTTCCCAGTCGCGATAGCGCTGCTTCAGCGGCAGATAGGCTCGTCTGGTGGTGACGTCCCCGACGGCTGTGAACTTCGCGTCGGCGATCACGCCGACGACTGTGATTTCCGGTCCGGACACGCTGCCGTAGCGCGCGCGCTGACCGACCGCGCTCTTCCCCGGCCACAGGCGAGCCGCGAGGGAGTCGCTGACGATCATGACGAGGGGCGCCGCGGCATCGTCGCGCGGCGTAAAGTCGCGGCCGGCCTGGAGCCGTACGCCGAGCGCCGGTACGAACTCGTCTGCCACGAAGGTCGCTTGCGCGGCGACGGTTCCGTCCCTGGAATTCGCCAGGCCGTCGACGTAGAGGCGAACGCTCCGATCGTTGGTGTCGAATGGTGCGGGATACGCAAAGCTCGCCGCGAGGACGCCGGGAACGAGACGTGTTCTCCGCAGCACTTCGTCGTAGAACCGCAGCCCTCGTGCCTGGTCGTAGCCCTGAAGGCCAACATTCATCGAAACCAGGACCCGATTGCGCGGCTCGAACCCCAGGCTCACGGTGTCCGCCATCTTCAGGCTGCGCACGAACAGCGACGCGGCGATCAGCAGGATCACTGACAGCGCGAGCTGGCTGACGACCAGCACGCTCCTCGTTCGCGAGGGGCGCGCTGCGTCCGATCGGCCCAGGCCCAATCCGCTGGCGGAGGAAGGGACCAGTCTGGATCGGCCCGCACGCACCGCCGGAATCACTCCGAAGAACACGACCGCAGCGACCGCGATCGCACCGGTGAAGAACATCACCCGGATGTCAGCCGTTGGCCCGAAGCCGACCTGGAACGGCAGTTTCGGCGTGAGGTACGGCTCCAGCGGCGACGCCAGGCGCATGGCCGCCACGCCTAGAGCAGCCCCCGGCGCAGCCACCAGCAGCGACTCGACCAGCAGTTGTCGCGTCAGGCGCCCTCTCGAGCAGCCGAGCGAGAGCCGGATGGCGATCTCGCGAGCTCTCGACGCGGTCCGCGCCAGCTGCAGCACCGCGAGATTCGCGCAGATGATCAACAAGACGGTCAGCGATCCGACAATGCCGAGCGCGGACGAGAGCTCCAGAATGCTCGGCTTGATGATTGCGGGGTTCTCAAAGCCGACCTTCGCCGGCAGCAGGCTGACGCCGACATTCGTGTTGGACGCGGGATACGCCGCTTCGAGTTGTCTCGCGAAGTCGGCGGCGACCGCCTGCGTCCGTTCGAGATCGAAGCCAGGCCGGAGTCGTCCGACCACGAGCAGCGGACCGCCACCGCGTCCGTGCAGCAGCCCTGGCGAGCCTGGCTGCACGACCGGCTGCATGCCGATCGGAACCCAGACCTCGGGCCAGAATCCCAGCCGCCGCATGCCCTTGAATCCACGCGGCGCCACGCCGGTCACGACGAACTCGCTGCCGTTGATGCGGATGACGCGCCCGGCGACATTCGGATCGCCCTGAAACCGGCGTTGCCATGCGTCGTAGCTGAGGACGACGAACGGATTGCCTCCCTGCGGCGCGTCGGCGGCGGTGAAGAAACGGCCGACCGCCGGACGGGCGCCGAGGACGGAGAAGAAATCCTCCGTCACGATCTCCGCCCAGACCATGTCGCCCGTCGCGTTCCCGGTGGCCTGCGGCACGACGAGATTCACGGGAGCGCCGACCATCGCCGCGAGGCCGGCGAATGCCCCGCTGCGGTCGCGGAAATCGATGAAGTCGTCGTAGCCGAGCGCGCCGGTGTTGCCGGTCCTGGTGTCGCGGGTGAACAGCGCGGCGAGCTCCTCGGGAGCCTGTGCCGGCACCGGACGGAACATGATGCTGTTGACGTAGCCGAAGACGATCCCGTTCACGCCGATGCCGAGCCCCAGCGTGAGCGTGGCGGCGAGGATGAACCCAGGGTTACGGCGCATCCCCTTGACTGCGTACCGCACGTCCGCGCGCAGGTCGTCGAACCAGCGCGCCCCACGTTCGTCGCGCATCGCCTCGCGATAACCCTCGACCGCGCCGAATGCGACGAGCGCCCGCCGCCGCGCTTCGGCAGGCGGCACGCCTTCACGAATCAGATGCTCGGTTTCGGTCTCGAGGTGAAATCGGAACTCCTCGTCGAGACGTGCCTCCGCGTCACCGGGCCGAAGAATCGAACGGGCGCGGGCCGCCAGCCCTTTCCAACAAGCTCATCTACCCCTCGACGATCAGGCTGATGGTCTGAGCGAAGCGCTTCCACTTGTCGACCTCATGGCCAAGCTCGCGGCGCCCTCTGGCGGTGATCGTGTAGTAGCGGGCGCGGCGGTTGTTCTCGGTCGTCCGCCAGGCGCTTTCGATGTCACCGCGATGCTCGAGCCGCTGAAGCGCCGGGTAGAGCGATCCCTGATTGACGTCGAGGCGTCCTCGGGACATCTGCTGAATCCGGGCGCCGATGCCCCAGCCGTGCATTGACTCGAGCGACAGGGCCTTGAGGACGAGGAGATCGATGCTGCCGCGCAGCGGATCCGGTTCGGTGTTGCGGTGTGAAGGCATCGACGGCTCTTCTCTTTGAGTCGAGAGGAGTGTAGCCACGGAGTCCTCTAGAAGTCAAGAGAAGGCAGGGGCTGGCGGAATCGGCCGGAGCGGCGATCCTCTGTTTTCGGGCGCGAAGGCAGACGAAGGTGGACCCTTCACGATGCTCGAGGCCGAACTGGATGGCTCGCGAGAGCGACATGGCGCGCCCTTCGGCCAGTGCCGCGCGAAACACCGCTCTCGCCGAGACGATCCTTCATCGCGTCGAGGTAACGATCGCCGATCCATCGCTTGTAGCTGGCTTGAACGGGTGCGCCGACGCTCTCGAGCAGACCCTCCATGGCGCCGCGGAGCCGGGCCGCGCGGAGAGGATGTCCCTCCGCGGCCTCGGCTGCCCGACAGAATCCCCAGGCACCAGGCGATACCGAGCCGGTCTCCGAATTCCTGGTAGAGGACGATGCCCTCGGCGCAGAGCGCCCTCGCCTCCGCGTGGCGCTGCTGAACGACACGGAGCAGCGCGAGGTCGAACAGCGTGATCCCCATCGCCCATTTCTCGCCCTGCCGGCGACTCCATTCCAGCACCTCCTCGTGCAGGCGGCCGGCGCGGTCGAAGTCACCCTCGTGCATCGCGAGGTACGCGAGACACGCGAGAGCCGGCCCCTGCATCCACGGGGTCGGAGCTCGCACGCGCCGCCGTCTGCCCCTCGGTGGCGAGTCGTGCGCACTCGGCGATGTCGCCGCGCTCCAGCGCCGCGAGCGCGCTGATGCCGAGCGAGAACGCCGACGACGGAGAGATCTCCCGCGGTCCGGCCGAGCGTGGCGCTTTCTTCCACCAGCGCTCGCGTGCGGTCGCAAGTCGCCCTGAAAGAACGTCAGGCTGCCCGAGAAACATGAGCGCCCTGGCCCGGAGCGCCGAGCGGCGCGCCGCCGCCGGCCGACAGCGCGCGCTCCAGCCACTCCTGTCCTTCGCGGAAGTAGCCTCGCTTCATCCAGAACCAGCACAGCGCCGCGGCGAGTTCCAGGCTCTGCTCGCCACGTTCCGGCGCCGCCAGGCACCACTCGAGCTGCCAGACCGCAGGTTGTCGTGTTCCCGATGCAGCCGATTGAGCCACGGCGACCTGATCTGCCCTGCGTCAGCTCGGGCTCGGCGCGTCGAACCAGCTCGTGAAAGAACGCGAGATGGCGATCCCGCAGGCGTTCGGCTTCGCCTGACTCGAAGCAGGCGCTCCCGCGCGTACTGACGCACGGTCTCGAGGAAGCGATACCGTCGGCTCCCCTCGCCGTCGCTGTCGACGTTGACGAGCGACTTGTCGACGAGGCGCGACAGGAGATCCAGCACGTCTTGTCCGTTCGCATGCCGTTGCCCGAGGTCACCGTCCTCCGCCGCCTCCATCGTCCATCCCCCGGCGAACACCGAGAGCCGGCGCAGCAGCCGGCGTTCCGCGTCCGAGAGCAGGCCGTAGCTCCAGTCCACGGTCGCCTCGAGCGTGCGCTGGCGCGCGACCGCCGTGCGGCTCCCTCCGGTGAGCAGCCGGAAGCGATCGTTCAGCCGGGCGTGGATCTGCTGCGATCGAGAGCACCTTCACCCGAGCCGCGGCCAGCTCGAGCGCGAGCGGAATGCCATCGAGCCTGACGCACACCTGCGGCAACTGATGGCCGGCGTTGGCCGCGGTGACGGCGAACGCCGGGTCGACGGCAGCGGCGCGCTCGACGAACAGCCTCACCGCGTCGTGCTCGAGCAGCGTCTCCACCGGAACGCTGCCTGCGAGCGGCTCCGGGAGCGAGAGAGAAGGGACGCGCCAGACGGTTTCGCCGGTGATGCCCAGCCCCTCGCGGCTCGTCGCCAGGATGCACAGT
This sequence comes from uncultured Acidobacteriota bacterium, assembly GCA_963710415.1. GTDB lineage: Bacteria > Acidobacteriota > Vicinamibacteria > Vicinamibacterales > 2-12-FULL-66-21 > CAVQAH01. Next base: position 13,103 of record CAVQAH010000012.1, read on the forward strand.
CGCACGGCGGCGCGCGAGCAGCGCTTCCGCGAGCTGAGCGCAGGCCGCAATCAGGTGCTCGCAATTGTCGAGGACCAGGAGGATCTGCCGATTGCGCACGTAGTCAGAGAGCGCGTCGGCGATCGGGCGGTTCGGTCCCTCTCGAACGTCGAAGCACCGATGCCACGGCCTGAGTCACCAGGCTCGGCATCGGACAGGGCCGCCAGATCGACGACCCAGACGCCGTCGGGAAAACGATCGAGCACGCTTCGCGGCCACTTCCAGCGCCAGGCGAGTCTTGCCGCACCCGCCGGCGCCGGTGAGCGTCAGCAGGCGCGTGGATGCCGCGAGTTGGCAGCGAGCTCCGCGATTTCCCGATCGCGTCCGATGAAGTTCGTGAGCGGCGCGGGAAGGTTGTGACGACGAGCGTCGTGAACGCCCGTGGTTGCGCCGCCCACGGATGCTCGCGCCGCCTCGCTACTCCCAGTCGCCGGCGCGTCGCGGAAGGCGTAGCCGAAGCGATGCACGCGTGCGGATGAAACGGGGATGCGCCGGATCGTCGCCGAGCGCCTCGCGGATTTCGCTCACCAGATTCGTGAGGTTTTTCTCCACCACGAAGGTGCCGGGCCAGAGGCGGTCCTGCAGCTCGGTCTTGGAAAGCGCCTTGGGCTGGCTTTCGACCAGGATAGCCGAGCAATTGAAACGCTTTCGGCGACAGCGAGACCGGTGTGCCTGCGCGCGCCAGCTCGCGAGTGTCGAGATTGAGCACGAAGTCGCCGAACGTCCAACGCGCCATCGGCGAGCCATTCTAGTGGCGCCCGCAGAGATCCTGCCAAACCCTGCCGATTCCCTGCCGTACGCCTGCGACTTCTCCGCGTTCGCCATCTACGTTATCGGACTCACGGGCGCTTTTGAGGAATCAATCCACTCGGCGTAGAGGGCCCGCGTTACCTGCTCGGCATCGAACCCAGGAGGCGACATCATGGGAAGAACGGATGAACGGTTTGGAAAGAGCTGGCGGACCGTTGTCATCTGCATCGGCGTCGCATTGATGGGGCCTGCTTACTGGCGGAGTGGCAAGGTCGACTGGAATGGCACCTCTGCAGCCGCACCCGATGAAGGGCAGCGTCTCTTCGACCATGAAACCTTCGGCGGCAACGGCCGCACCTGCCGGACGTGCCACTCCGGCAATAACGGCACAATCACCCTCGAAGAAGTCGAGGAGCGCCTGCACCAGGATCCCTCCGATCCCCTTTTCCTCCATGACGGCCTCGACGACTTTTCCAGCGGGACGACGCGAATAGCTGCCCACGCCACGATCCTGATCGAGCGCGAGCTGCCGGAGGGCGTCGTCCTGGCTGGATGACCCTTCGGCAACCTCCGTCGTCTTCGCTCGCGGCGTCCCGAGCACCGTGAACACCCCTGCTCTCGATCCAGCGTTGATGTACGACATGCGAAACCCGGACCTGGAGGATCAGGCGTCGGGTGCGATCGCTCGTCATGCGCAGGCCACCATTCCGCCCACGGCAGAACAGCTCGACGGCCATCGCCGGATTCCAGCGGACCGACAAGGGGTTCTTCTCCAGCACGTCACTGAAGACCTTCGCGGAAGGCGGTCCAGCGCCGGCACTTCCGGAAGGCAATACGGCTTCCGAAAAGCGGGGCCGCGAATTCTTCGTCGATGCGGCCTGGAATCCGCCGAGCAAGAAGGGGGCGTGCGCGTTCTGTCACAGCGGCCCCATGCTGAACACGGCGAACGAGTTCACGACTGCCGCCACCGGTGCGCCGCCAGGTTGGCGTGCGTTCGACATCCTCGTGAGCTCGCGAAATCTCATGAACAATCCGGTTCGCACGTTCGCGGTCACCGATCCGTGCAACACCACGTTGGTCGTGAGTTCACCCGATCCGGGAATCATGATCACCGGCGTCTACAACATCCCGATGTTGGCGCAGTTCCTCCCGCCCAAAGAGCTCTGCATTCTGCACCCTGCGTTCTTCGCCAACATGTTCAAAACGCCGCAGCTTCGTGGCGTGAAGCACACGGCGCCGTACTTTCATGACAACTCGGCGAAGAGCCTCGAAGAGGTCCTGGAGCAGTACGTCTTCTTCTTTACCTCCAATCTCGGGTTCCCGATTACCGATTCGAACATCTTGCTGACGCAGCAGGACCGCGACGACATCATTGCTTTTCTGAAATTGCTTCGGTAACACAGAAGCGCGAATCCGAACGCCGCGGTCGACGATGCACTGTTCCGGCCACCATCGGGGGCTCGATGAATCGTCCGTGCCTACACCACGCTCGGCCTCGAACGTAAATGGAATGCTGTCAGCCCGTGTTGCGCATTCCCGCCGCGATACCGTTGACTGTCACCATCAGCGCGGCGCGCACGCGCGGGATCCGGCTTACGCCGCTCCCGGCACAGGAGCTCCACCTGCAGCAGATTGAGCGGGTCGACATAGGGATTGCGCACGTCGATCGAGCGCCGCAGCACTTCATTCGACTCGAGCAGCTCGCGATGCGACGTCACCGCCAGCACGCCGCCGATGGCGCGCGCGAGACGCGCGCGAAGCTCGCGGCCGAGCGGCTGCAGATCTGCGGCCACGAGCCGGCGGTCGTACTCCCCGGCAATCCGCGCGTCCGCCTTCGCGAGTACCATCTCGATGAGATCGATCGCGGAGTGGAAGTGCGGCCACTCGCGATACATCTCGACGAGGCGATCCCCGTCGCCGCGCGTGCGCGCGCATTCGAGCGCCTCTTCGGCGCCGAGCCACGCGCCCAGCATCAGCCGCGTCTGGGTCCACGCAAACTGCCAGGGGATCGCGCGCAAGCCAGCCACCCCGGACGTGCGGCCGCGGCGGGCCGGACGGCTCCCAATGTTCAGCCCGCTGATCTCGGCTTCGGGCGTGGACGTGTGGAAGTACTCGAGGAATCGAGGGTCGTCATAAACGATCTTCCGGTACGCGGCGCGGGCGTCGCGCGCCAGCCGCTCCATGCAGTCGCGCCACTCGCGGGCGGGCGATTGCGGGGGCGTGAGCCATGCCTCGAGCGTCCCGGTCGTGTACACCTCCATCGTCCGCAGCGCGATGCCGGGAAGGCCGAACAGTGCCTGCAGCATCTCTCCCTGCTCCGTCACGCGAATCGTGCCATCGATGGAGCCGGGCGGCTGTGAGTTGATCGCCAGGTGCGTCGGCCCGCCGCCGCGGCCGACCGATCCGCCGCGGCCGTGGAAGAGCGTAACCGCCACGCCGTGAGCGGTGCACGATGCGACCACCTGCTCCTGCGCCTTGTAGAGATCCCAGCCGGCACTCAGGCGCCCGACGTCTTTGGCGGAATCGGAATACCCGATCATGACTTCCTGGCGCGCGCCGATCCGCTGCCGGTACCACGGAATCCGGAGCAGCGCCTCCAGGACCGCGCCGGCGTTCTGAAGGTCCCGCGATGTCTCGAACAGCGGCACCACGCGCAGCGGATGGGGCACGCCGGCTTCCTTCTGCAGCAGCTCGACTGCCAGCACGTCGGAAGGCGCGCGCGCCATCGTAATCACGTAGGCGCCGAGCGATCCTTTCGGCGTGCGCGCGATCATCCGGAAGGTGTCGAGAACGTCGCGAACCTCGGGGGACGCATCGAGATCGTGCGGGATGAGCGGCCGGCGGGAGGCAAGCTCGCGCAGCAGAAAATCCAGGCGCGCCGCTTCGTCCCAATCCGCGTAGGATCCGATCCCCAGCGCGGAGGTCACCGCGGCGAGCGCCTCGGTGTGCCGCGCGGAATCCTGCCGCACGTCGAGGCGTGCGAGCGTCAGGCCGAACGCCCAGGTTCGTCGAAGAACGTCGGATAACCGGCCGGCGGCGATGAGGACATTGCCGGTCTTCTCGAGCGACGTGTGGCAAAGGGCAAGCGCCGCCGTCAAGTCGTCCGTGTCGACGTAGACATCCGCGCCCGGACGAATCTCGTCATCGGCCCTGAGCGACCGCTCGATCCATTCACGCGTCGCGAGCAGCCGCGAGCGTACCGATCGTAGCAACGCGCGGTATGGCTCGCGCGCGCCGCCGGCCCGCTCGCGCAACTCGGGTGTCGCCGACTCCAGCGATAGCTCGTTGCCAAGCGCATGAATCTCCTTCAGGTAGAGATCTGCGGCGACCCAGCGCGAGAGCAGACACGCGTGGCGGGTGACCTGTGGGGTGACGTTTGGATTTCCGTCCCTGTCGCCGCCGATCCAGGACCCGAAGCGAATCGGCGTCACGTCGATCGGCAGTCCTCGTCCAGTAGCGGCCGCGAGCGCGCGGTCCACCGTCCGCAGGTACCGCGGCAGCGCGTCCCACAGACTCTGCTCGAAGACGATCAAGCCGCTGCGGACCTCGTCGAGCGGCGTCGGCCGTTCCTCGCGGACTTCGCTCGTCTGCCACGCCGTCGCGATCTCCCGATGGAGGGCCGCGGTCAGTTCTCCATGCTCCGGTGCCGTCAGGTCTGGACGATCACGGGCTGCGAGCGCGGCGGCGATGCGGTTGTACTTCTGCACGAGCGTGCGCCGCGCAACCTCGGTAGGATGCGCAGTCAGCACGAGCTCGATGCGAAGCGAACAGACAGCTTCATGCAGCCGATCGGGACTGATGCCGGCGGCGATCAGCCGCGCGAAGCCCTCGTCACACGACGCCCGCTGCGGCGGCGCGCCGGGATCGCGCTGGTAATCACGGCGGCGGCGGACTCGATGATGCTGCTCGGCGATGTTGGCGAGATGCAGAAACTGGCTGAACGCGCGGGCGACCGGGATCGCGTCCTCGAGCGTCATCCGCCCAAGCTCGTCGGCGAGCAGACGGAAATCCTCGTCATGGCCGGCTCGAGCGCTCTTCGCCAGGGCCCGCACGCGCTCGACCGTGCGGAACACCCGTTCGCCGGCGTGTTCCTTCAGCGTCTCGCCGAGCAGCTCGCCGAGCAGCCGCACGTCCTCCCGCAGCGGCTTGTGCGGATCCGCATCCATGGATCCACGATATCTCAGGGCAGGAGTCTGCAGCTGGACGAGCGGCCACCGGCGCCCGTGGGCCTCCCGGCGATGACGCACGCGCATGCGGACAGCAGGAGCCATCTACGTTCAGCTCTGCGGCAGGCATGGTCGCGCTGCCGTTAGGAGCTATAGTCCTCGTAGCGTATGAGAGCAGCCAGTGCCTCCGTGCGTCCGCTTCCACCGGGGCCGCGTGGCGTTCCACTCCTTGGCATGCTGCCGGCTCTGAGACGCGATCCGACGGCCGTTTTCATGGGTGCGGCTCGTCGCTTCGGCGACGTCGTCTACCTCAAAATTGGTTCGCGGCGCGGCTTCCTCATCACGAACCCCGCCGATGTTCGTCATGTTCTGCAGGACAACGCGCGCAACTACCACAAGAGCCCGCTTTACGACAAGCTGCGGATGTCACTCGGCAACGGCCTGTTGACCAGCGAGGACGATTTCTGGCTGCGCCAGCGGCGCATTGCGCAGCCCGCGTTTCACCGCCAGCGCATCGTGGCGCTCGCCAGCGTCATGGCCGATGCCGCGCGAGAGACTGCGGACCGGTGGCAGTCAATCGCAGGTCGCGAGGAGCCGACGGATGTCGGTGAAGAGATGATGCAACTCACGCGTACCGTAGTGCTCCGTGCTCTTCTGGGTGCCGACCTCGGTCCGTTCGCCTCCACCATCGACAATGCCTGGACCATCATCAATGAGCACATCGGCGAGAGCTTCTGGTCGCTCGGGTTCACTGAGCGACTGCCAACAGCCAGGCGCCGCCGGTTTCAGGCCGCACGGACCGTGCTCCGGGGAGCCGTCGATTATGTCATCGATCAACGCCGGCGCCGCCCGTCTGAGGACGCGCGACCTGCTTTCCATGCTCCTGTCGGCGCGCGACGAAGAGACCGGCGAGGCGATGACCGACGAGCAGGCGCGGGTTGAGGTCACGACGTTCCTGCTGGCGGGTCAGGAGACGACGTCGTTGGCGCTGACGTGGACCTGGTATCTGCTGTCGCAGCACCCGGAATCGCAACGGCGACTCGAACAAGAGATCGACGCTGCGCTCGACGGACGTCCGCCCGAGTACCGCGGACCTCGAGGCTCTGCCGTATACGCGCATGGTGATCGACGAAGCGATGCGCCTGTACCCGCCCGCGTGGGGCTTCTCGCGGCAAGCGCTCTCCGACGATCAGCTCGGCGGGTACCATCTACCCCGCGGTTGGCTCGCGTTCGTCATCCCTTATGTGCTGCATCGCCTTCCCGCATTCTGGAAGGATCCAGAAGCGTTCGATCCGGACCGCTTCTTGTCTGAACGCAGTGCGGATCGGCCCAAGTTCGTGTACCTGCCGTTCGGCGCAGGACCGCGACAGTGCATCGGAAACCACTTCGCTCTCATCGAAGCGCACCTGATCGTTGCGACACTTGCGCAGCGCTATCGTCTTCACCTCGTGCCGCGACACAGGGCGGAGCCATGGGCCCTCATAACGCTTCGTCCGCGGTTCGGGATGCCGATGATGATCGAACGTCGGGCGCACCGTCAGGGAAATTGACAGTCGCCGTGTCGTGGTGGCGCCAGCCCATCAGCGGTCAGTTTTCCAGCCTGGCCAGTTCTCGGCCATTGAGCTGACCGTGAATCGATCCGTGATCGCTTACGATTGACGGACCGCGGAGGCCGCCCATCATGCTCCCGCCTGCTCCCGAGTCGGGCGACACATCACGTCCCTGCGTCGGTGACGATCAACGCTCACGGCAGGTGTGCGCGGCAGAAACACGCCTGCTCTACGAGAATGGCACCACCGGGATTGCGGTCACCATCGTTATCGCGTCGCTCCTGGCGTATGCCCAGTGGGACGTGGTCCCGCGCTTCACCGTTTCGGCATGGCTGCTCTACGTGCTGCTGGTCTCCGCGGCGAGATTCGTGCTCGTGCGCAGGTATTGGCGCGCTTCGCCGAGCGACATCGAGAACGGTCGATGGAATGCCGCATTCGTCGTCGGGGCTGCGCTGGCAGCAGCAGGTTGGGGCATCGGGGCGATCGTGCTCTACCCGGCAGGCCGGCCTCTGAATGAGATCCTGGTGGTATTCGCGATCGGCGGTGTCATGCTCGGTGGTGCTTCCCTCCTGGCCGCCAGGCCGGAGGCGTTCCTCACATTCCTGCTCCCGACCGGTTTCCTCACCGCCTTACGCCTGGCCAGCGAGGGGGATGAGCGATCACCTGATGATGGGATTCCTGGGCGCCGTTTTCACGGTCGCTACGGTCCTGACGACCTGGCGATTCCATCTGGCGATTGAATCCTCGTTCAAGTTGCGATTCGACAATCAAGATCTCATCGAGAGTCTCCAGGCTGCAAAGAGCGATGTGGAAGCGATGAATCGAGACCTGGAGCTCCGGGTTCGGGACCGTACCGCCAAACTGATCGAAGCGGATCAACGCAAGGACGAATTCCTCGCAACGCTCGCGCACGAGCTTCGGAACCCGCTCGCAGCGATACGGTTCGCGCTCGAGACCCTGAAGGTCGACACCCCTCCGGCGATCGCGGCACGCGCGCGTGATGTGATCGAGCGTCAGGTCAAGCAGCTCGTGCGCCTCGTCGATGACCTCCTGGATGTATCGCGGATCACGGCTGATAAAATCCTGCTCCGTCGTGAACCGCTCGACCTCGCACGCTTGATGGCGACCGCGGTCGAATCCATCACGCCGCTCGCCAGGGCGGCGGGGCACACGCTGGACGTCGACCTGCCGTCGGCGCCAGTCTTTGTCAACGGTGATGGCGCGCGGCTCGTGCAGGTTTTTGCAAATGTGCTCAACAACGCGGTGAAGTTCACGCCTCGCGGCGGACACATCTCGTTCACCGCCGACCAGCAGTCCAACGAGGCAGTCGTGCGCATCCGTGATACGGGGGTGGGAATCGCCCCCGACATCCTGCCGCGGGTGTTCGACATGTTCCACCAGACGGAACCTGTCCTCGACCGATCCACTGGGGGCCTGGGCATCGGGCTGGCATTAGCGCGGCGGCTCGTGGAGATGCACGAAGGGCAGATCGACGTGAGAAGTCCGGGGACGGGTCAAGGGACGGAGGTCGAAATTCGTCTGCCAATCACGGCGGTGCCGGTCGCGACAGGCGTGTCGGCCGAACAGCCGTCTATCGCGGCGAGGACCACCCTTCGCGTGCTGATCGTCGAGGACAACCTGGATGCTGCGGAGATGCTGGAGCTGACGGTGTCGGGTCTCGGCCACGTCACCAGGCTGGCGCACGATGGCGCGTCCGGAATCACGGCTGCGAAACAATTCGCACCTGACGTCATCTTCCTGGACATTGGCCTGCCGGTGATGAACGGCTATGCCGTTGCGCGAACGTTGCGAGGACTGCCGGAGTTCCATCACGTCCATATCGCTGCCGTGACTGGATGGGGGCAGGAAGAGGACCGTCGGAAAGCACGGGAAGCCGGGTGCGACAGTCACTTCACGAAACCTCTCTCTCCGGCGATGCTCGAAGATCTGCTTGCGACAATCGCGGATCGCAGGCTGGAGGGACCCGGCGCGCTCAGCTCGCCGCGAACCCGCCTCGCTGATTCAGGTGGCGCATTCTGAACCGCTGCCACGAACTGTTCGACGGGTTGCGGGCTACGATCTCCACCCCATTTGGCGCATGTAAGCGATGTGCCGCGGGTGCTCGAGGAGATTCTCGATGAGCGGAGAGACGTAATAGAACGGTGAGGCGCCATCGTCGCACGCCTTCGCCTCCCAGTCGAGCGCACGTTCCACATCGTTCAACCCGGCGTAGATATACGTCATGCAATGGGGTGGAACGTATCGGTGGGCGGCTGTCTGTTCGAGCTCATCCAGGATCGCACGGGCCATGTCGCCCGCGCCGATCCGAGCGTAGTAGTGACCGAGCGTGCCGAGATAAAAAGGTGCGCGGCCGGACATCGACGCGACTCGTTCGCCGATCTCAATCGCCTGTGCGACCTCACCCTTCAGCGCTCGGCACATGCCGATCACGTGCAGGCCGAGGATAAAACCAGGATCGATTTCCAGGCTCTTCTCGCATTCAAGGATCGCTTCCGTGTAGCGTCGTGCGAGATACAACGTGTGGCCGGCCCCGGCATTGACGAGCGGTGACAAAGGTTCGATCTCCTGCGCGGTGCGTAGCTCGATCATCGCGCCCGCGACGTCCCCCTGCAGCACCATCAGCCAGGAGTGATAGATGCGGGTCACCGCCTGTTCCGGATCCAGCTCCAGCGCGCGTGTGAACTCGCGCTCCGCCCCCGGCAAGTCCCACTCGTTGGCGAACTTGATGAACGCCAGCGACGTGTGCGCCTCGGGCAGGTCGGGGTCGAGCGCCAACGCACGCTCGGCGGCAGCCGCCGCCTGCGCAAAAACCGAACGTGGTCGCTGCACCGCATAGATGCCGATAAACGAATAGGCGTCCGCCAGCCCCGCGTACGCCAGCGCGTAGCCGGCGTCTTCTTCGATGGCCTTCTTGAAATGTTCGAGCGCCGCGATCAAGCCTCCGTGATAGCGCCGCGTCCAGTAAAAACGTCCTTTCAAATACGATTGGTACGCGCGCGCGTTGTGCGTGTGACGGCGAATCAACGGCTGCCGGGGGAATTCGGCGAGGGATATCTTCAATCGATCGACGACGCAATGGGCAATTTCGTCTTGAACAGCGAAGACATCCGCGATCGATCGATCGTAGCCCTCCGACCAGAGATGACATCCGTCCGCGGCGCTGACGAGCTGCGCGGTGATGCGAACCCGTTCGCCCGCCTTCCGCACGGTGCCTTCGAGCACCGCGTCGACGCTGAGCTGGCGGCAAATGTCACGAATGTCCATCTCCGTCTGGGCGACACGAAATGCCGATGTGCGCGAGGCCACACGGAGGCCGGGTACTTTGGCCAGCCCGGTCAGCAACTCCTCCGCCAGGCCGTTACAGAAATACTCGATATCGCGATCGGGCCCAAGATTGACGAAAGGCAGCACGGCAATTGATGACGTCCCCGTCATCTGACGTGTCGGGATGACACTCTCCGACGCCTCCGACGGGCTCTCGAGCTCCAATGCGCTCACGAGGTCCTGCTGCATCGCGCCGCTGCTTCGGTATCGACGCGCGGGGTCGCGCTCCAGCGCCCGTTCAACGACGTGCACGAACCGGCCCGGCAGGTCGGGTCGCAGATCGGCGAGCCGCTGGCGCCGTTCTCGAACGTGCGCCGCGGCGACTTCCTCGAGCGTCGCACCCGTGACGGGCCAATCCCCGGTCACGAGATGGAACAACAACACACCCATGCTGTAGATGTCGCTCGCAATAGTGGCGACGGCACAGTCGAAGAGCTCAGGGGCGAGATAGAGCGGGGTGCCCGTGACACGCCCGCTCGGCGTCCGGTCAGCGCGCATTTCGCCTGCGCCGAAATCCATCAGCACGATGCGGCCGCCCGCCTCCCGCATCACGTTCTGCGCCTTGATGTCACGATGAACGAGGCCCGCCTTGTGAACCGCCGCGACGGCGCGGCACAGGTCGATCCCGATGAGCGCTGCCTCGCGCGGCCCGAGCACTCCGCGCGTCGCCAGCACTCGGGTGAGCGTGAGCCCGTCGACGAACTCCATCCACAGCCCGACAACGCCGTCGTACTGATCCACTCCATAAACCGTGACGACGTTCGGGTGCCGCACGCGCGCAAGCAGACGCGCTTCCTGGATGATTTCCGCAGAGCGGCCGGTGTCGCCGAGAAGCTTCACGGCTACATCGCGCTGCAGCACGGGATCCCATGCGAGATAGACGGTGGCAAAGTGGCCGCTGCCGATCTTGTTTCGGAGCTGCAACGGGCCCCAGCGCGCCACATCATCCTGGCGGACCTCAGCAGCGGCTGCGAATGAGGAAGCGCCTGACCCGCGATGGACGGCAGCAAGATCGGCAATCACCCGCAAATCCTCGATGAGTTGCCGTTGCTCGCGGCTTCCGGCTGTCGAAGCGGCGGAGTCCCAGTCGGGCTCGGTCCCCTCGACGATGGCCCCGGCGAGCTTGATCAGCAGTGGATCGTCGGCCATGGCTCGTGATTATACGAACGCGATCGCTGTTCCGGTCAGGATATAATCCGGCGTCCCGCCTCATTCGCAAGGAGGGACTTCTCTGGATGATGAAATGCCGGGAAATCGCACCGCTGCGGATCAGGAGGCGGAACCGCGCGGTGACGCCGATTCCTCGTTCGCGCTCGTAAAACTCGCCTGCGCCGGCGATGAGCGCGCACTCAACGATCTGTGCGCGCTCTTCCTGCCCCGGCTCCAGAGATGGGCGCACGGTCGTCTGCCTGGCTGGGCCCGCGATTCGCTCGACACACACGACCTCGTTCAAGACACGCTTACGCATGTCGCGCGGCGGATTCAGAATTTCGAGCCGCGTCACGAGGGTGCCTTTCAATCCTACCTTCGGCAAGCATTGCTCAATCGTGTGCGCGACCACATACGACGCGCGCAGCAGGCATCCAGCCGCCGATCCACTCGACTCGGGCAAAGTGTCCTTGGAGCCTTCACCGCTGGAGGAAGCAATCGGCCTTGAAGCCCTGGAGCGCTACGAGGCGGCACTCCAGCGCCTGAAGCCCAGCGACCGCGACGCGATCATCCTCCGCGTGGAACTAGGCTGCTCGTTAACCGAGGTCGCGGAAGCGTTGGGCAAGCCGACACCCAACGCCGCCTACGTTGCGATCCGCCGCGCAATCGTGCGGCTCGTGAAGGAAATGTCGCGCTCCCTTCCTGGTGGCACCACCTGAACGACGACTGATGTCCCACGATATGTAGAAACGTTCGAGGTGCCCGAATTCAACACGCGCGCGGGTTTTCCGAGAGTCCGACGCCGCCGAGGAGCTAAGGTGGTGGAAGCGCAGATACATCGCGCGGCTAAGCATCGTGCAAACGACAGCTCAGCGCGTGGGCCGCCGGTTGTTGATACGCGCCCGCTCAGTCGTAGCGTAGCGCGCGGATGGGGTTGATCCTTGCCGCTCGGCGTGCCGGAATGACACCCGCGAGCGCGGCGACAGTCACCAGCGCCATGACCGCCACGGCCACTGTCGCCGGATCGGTGGGCGCAATCCCGAAGAGCTGATTCTCGACGTAGCGGCCGAGCGCCCATGCGGCGGGCAGCGCGATCGCCAGACCCGTGCCGACGAGCACGGTGACGTCCCGCAGAATCATTCGCGCAACATCGCCTGAGGCAGCGCCGAGCGCCATGCGGATCCCGATCTCGCGGGTCCGTTGCGTGACGGTGTACGCCATGACACCGTAGAGGCCGATCATCGCGAGTAGCGTCGCGAGGACGCCGAATACGCTCGACAGGCTCGCGATCAGGCGCTCGTTCGACACCGAGCGCTGGACGCGGGTCTCGAAGGTCTGCATCGCGAAGAGCGGAAGGTTCGGATCCATTTCCTGCACAGCGCGGCGAAGCGTCGCGAACATCCCCTCCGGCGCGGCCATCGTCCGCACGTACATCGTGAAGCCCACGTCGGGTCCGGCGAAATACGCGAAGAACGCCTGCGGCTCGGTCTCGTTGCGCAGGCTTCGGTACTTCGCGTCCGAGACGACGCCGACGATCTCGATGGGCGTGGGCGTGCCCGGATCGCGGCCGAAACCAATGTGGACGCCGAGCGGATAGCGCTCGCCGAGGTAGCGCTTGACGAAAGTCTGATTGACGATGACTGTCGTGGGGTTGGCGGCCAGGAGGGCGACGGGCGCCATTATCTCGTCGCGGGTATCGAAGTCGCGCCCGGCGACGAGCTTCATGCCTAGCGCCTTGAAGTACCCGGGGCTGATCAGATTGTTGTGGGTGACGACGCGATCGCCCGGCTTGACCGCGCCGCCCTCGATCGTCATCCCGCTGTTCCACGATCCCCCTTCGAGTAGACTCGCCGATCCAAAACCAGCGCCGGTGACCTCGGGCATTCGCTGAATCTGCTCGAGCAACGCTTTCGCAAACTGCTTGCCCCGTTCACCCTCGTAGCCGTTCATCTTCGGGTCCACGCTGAACGAAATCAGGTGCGTGGTATCGAACCCTGGGTCGATCGCCATCAAATTGCGCAGGCTGCGGATGAAGAGAGCGGCGCCAATCAGCAGCAGGAGCGACAGGGCCACCTGTGCGATGACGAGCGCCTTGCGCAGCCGCACCGAGGAGCCGCCAACGACCGCGCCTGCCTCGTTCTTCAGCGTCGTGGCCAGGGCCGCCCGCACGGACTGCGAGGCCGGCATCACCCCGAACAGCAGGCCGGTTGCGAGCGACACCAGCAGCACAAATCCCAGAACTCGCGAGTCCGGGCTTGCGGAAACCGTCAGTACGGCATCCGGGTCCCGGAAGAAGCCGAGGAGCAGATCGGCGCCCCACGTGGCAATCGCGAGCCCCGCGATTCCGCCGAGCATCGCGAGGAGCACGCTCTCGATCAGCACCTGCTGGAGGATTCGCCGGCGCGTCGCCCCGACCGCAAGGCGAATGGCCACCTCGCGCTGCCGGGCGCTCGCGCGAGCGAGAAGCAGGTTCGCCACGTTGGCGCACGCAATCAACAGCACGCACGTGACAATCGCCATGAGCACCCAGAGCGGCGTGGTCAACTGCCGGCGCAGGTCGGAGCGCCCGTGGCCCGCGGGGGTGACGGCGACGGTGCCTTTCACGAAGTTCCCTTTGTCGGTTGCCGAGGCGCGCGCAAACGCGGCTTCGGTGACTTCCATCCGCAGCTGCGCTGCGTAGAACGGCTGGAGGGCGGCGCTCGCCTGCGCCGGGGTAACGCCCGAGCGCAGCCGCGCGAACACGTTGAGCCACCGTGTGCGGCGATCCGTGATTCCGTCAGTCAGCGGCGTCAGCCGACCGGCCATCATGATCGGCACGAACACCTGCGCCGCCGTGCCTTGGTTGACGCCGTCGAATCCCTCCTGCGCGACGCCGACGATGGTCATTGTCTGACCGTTGACGATCAGCGTCTTGCCGACGACCGCGGGATCGCTGCCGAAGTGGGTCTTCCAGTAGGCATGGCTCAGCATCGCCACCAGGTGGCCGTTCGGGACCTTGTCTTCATCCGGGTTGAACGTGCGCCCCAGGTATGCCCCGACGCCGAGCACCGGGAAGTACGTGCCGGAGACGAGCTCACCCTGGACGCGCTCCGTGCGTTGCGCGAAGCCCACTTGCAGGGGGTAGCCGAACCGGCAGAGCATCCCGGTGAACACGTCGTTGTGATCGCGGAGGTCGGCGTAACGCGGGTAGGAGAGCTCGTTGCCGTCACCCCAGCCGTTCCCGGTACTGCGTACCCTCGGCGGTGACGACAACAAGCTGCTCGGGATGTGCGACCGGCAGCAGTCGAATCAGAACCTGATCGACCAGCGTGAAGACTGCCGCATTCGCGCCGATCCCCAGCGCGATCGAGAGCACGGCGACGGCGGTGAAGATCGGGGCTTTGCGCAGGCCGCGGCAGGCGTACCGAAGATCGGACATCACGTGCGTCATGATCGCTGACTCCTTCGTCAACCTTCAGTAGGACGAGATCGGCCGCACGAGGGTTGCGGATCTTGTCGTCGGCACCGCAGAAAAAAGCAATATCCTGCACACGCGCTCTTCCTTGCCATGTTGTGGACATGGTAAGCGAGAGCGGCAGTCTAATGGTCGGACACTTCGTCGGTTTGATGTCGGTGTTGGCAGGCTATCGGAGACTCCCGTAGCCTCAATCGACGTAGTGCCTACGGCGTTCTAGTAGGCACTAGTCTTCGCTCTCTCTTTTGATCAATCGGTATCGCGCACTCGGTCCCTCAGCGACCTTACCAAGCTGGTGCTCCGCTTCGAACCAGTCGTCGCGGTCATGCCCATGTCCGCCGCCACGAGCTTGCCAGATCTGTACGCGCGATCCTGCACTTCTTCATCAAAGGCAAACGCCAGATGATGTCTTTCGAAGTGCTCAAGCCATTCGTCCCAGCTGATTGGGCGAAAACGCGCTGCCCCGGGAAAATTGAAGCGAACCCCGGCGCCACCGTCATTGACCGCGATCGTCGCTGGACCTGATACGGTCGCTTCGCCGGTCGCTGGTTCAGCGCTGTGACGCGCGGCCCATCGGCGGATTAGCTCGTGATCGGTCGTAACAAGAGCCCTGGTATCGGACGGCGGTCGCAGCTTGTCCGCCGCCTCGGTCGAGAACCCGCGTGAGCGCGCTGAAAAGCGAGGAGTGGTGTTCAATGCGAGCCTCCTAGAAAGGTGTGCGTCTCGTGGGCCATGTCTAGCGCATAGCAATCATGATACCGACGAAGCCGTCCCGTTCAGGTGGAGTCGAAGGCGAGGAAAAAACGCTAGAGCTCCGCCGATCGCACGCGGAGAGCGGATCGCAATCGCCTCAGGAGATGTGCTGCTGAGTTTTGTAGGCCGCGGCGGCGAGGCCGGCGACCAGCACTGCAATCGACGCAACGATGACAACCCGGGTCGCGGCAGACTGACACTGCCAGTCTGCACGCCTCATTGTCCGATTCTCTCGCGGGACGGCGCCGCCCTCGTCCACTGTTTGACGAACGATACTGACGCCCACCGCGTGCAGCGTGGCTGCACCAGCCGCACACCCATAAGCAATCATCGTCGTGATCGCGTGGTAGCCGTAGTGCAACGAGAAGGCGGCCCGGCCGTCAATCGAACCTGCGGGGCTGACGACGGCGAGCGCGTCGTTGAGGACGGCGACCACACTTTGTCCCAGAGCCGAAGCGATGAGCGCGACGGTTCCGCTCAGCATCAGGCTCCCCATCCGGCCACGCGTCAACGTTGCGCTTCCCGCAAGCCCCGCGGCGCCCCCGGCGTCGATGGGAATCGCGGCGAACGTGTACCGCGCTTGAAGCCACAGTCCGGGAATTACACCGAGCAGGAGCCCAACGAACACGCGGATCCCGGCTTGCACCGACAATGGGAGCACCGGACCGAGAGTAGGCCTCTGCACTCCAGTTCGATGCGCGTGGACCATGGCGAATATCGCCGGCATTACTATCTGTGTCAGGAACACGATCGTGAGACTGCCGGCGACGACGAACCATGGCGACGGACTGAGTCGTGTGCGCAAGTAGTGTGGCGCCGCCAGCTGTAGCGCGAGCGTCGGCAGCAGCAGGAACAGCGCGGGGATCCACAGCGCGCCCGAACTAAGTGTGGCGCGGAGGGACGCGAGCAGGAGGCCTGACGCAAACACACGCCGATGATCGTCGAACATCGAAACTCCACTGGTGTCTACGGCTGAAGCGCGCCGCTCGTTCCCCTCGGCGGAACACAGATGCGACCCGGTTTGTCATGTATCCTGTGGCCTCATGTTAGTAGCTCACTGCTCACCATGGGCCGTCACCTACTCAGTCTAGGTGGTCCGGATCAGCATGTTTGGCTGCCAATTTCGAGCCGCGGGATTGCCAGGCTGACGATTCGATCGAGCCAGGCACGCCGATGGCTCGGGCATGGTACCGCTGTTGCAGTTGAGCTGCGCATGTTGAAACTGCTTGGCTCATATGCGCTCGCGAAACTGCTTGGATTTGGACTGTTCGGCGCACTCGTGATTTATGCCTTAATGAGCCTGCTGACGTAACGGTGTCGGCCTCGATGAGGCCGCCCTGCCGTTCGTGAGCGGATGGTGCCGGGCCTGATCAAATGTCCCGACTGAGCTCGCTGAAGGCATGGCGAAGTAGTCCCTCCAGACGCCGCCCGAAGGCGGACTCTCGTCTACCTCCCGGAAGCGATTGTAATTCTGCCCTTGCGACGAAGGCTGCGGCACGTCGATTTGAGCGTTATCTGGAGTCAGCCTCCGGCCGCGCGTTCGAGAAGCGTCACTTCGCTTGAGGGCAGGCCTGCTACAATCCGGCAGGCCCGAGAGGAGGACGTGATGATGACAGTTGGCGTGGCGTCGAGCCCGGACCGCAAACGTCGCATCGCGCTCGCTGCGGCAATAGTCGCGATGACCCTGGCCGCGCGCCCGTTTGCGCAAGGATCCACCGCGAAAGACCCCGCGACGGACGCGGACGTCCTCGGCGCCCAGCGACTGTTCAGCGCTTGGGCCGACGGGCAGCTCCGCTCCCGCGGCTACCCGGGAATGGTCGTTGGCGTTGTCTCGGATCAACGGCTCGTGTGGTCCAAGGGGTTCGGCCTGGCCAATGTCGCCGGCAATGTGCCGATGACGCCGCAGACGAAATTCCGCATGGCCTCGCACAGCAAGCTGTTCACGGCAACCGCCATCATGCAGCTGCGCGAGCAGGGCAAGCTCCATCTGGACGATCCGGTGTCGAAGCACCTGCCCTGGTTCGCGGTGACGTCCCCACGGCAGGACGATCCGCCCATCACCATCGAGGAGCTGCTGACCCACAGCTCCGGTCTGCCGCGCGAGGCGGCTGACCACTGGACAACGTTCGCCTTTCCGACACGCGAAGAGCTGAAGGCGCTGATGCCGAAGCGGCAGGCCGCGTTCCCGTCTGAGACTCGCTGGAAGTACTCCAACCTCGCCTACACATTGGCAGGGCTGATCGTGGAGCAAGTGAGTGGCGAAACGTGGGCGGACTACGTCACCCGCCATATCTATCAACCGCTCGGGATGGTGAGCTCGAGCGTGGACAAGGACGTTCCCGGTCTCGCGACCGGCTACGGCCGCCGCATGCCGGATGGATCGCGCGCGATCATGCCGTTCATCGATGCGCGCGGCATGGCGGCGGCGACGGGCATCACCTCCAGCGTCGAGGACATGGCGCGCTTCGTGTCGGCACAGTTTCGGAAGGGCGCACTCGGGCGGCGATCGTATTCTGAACGCCGCAAGCCTCCGCGAGATGCACCGCGTGCGGATGCTCGAAAACAACTGGACGCGCGGCAACGGTATCGGGTTCGCCGTCACGCGCAATCGCGACAAGGTCTACGTCGGCCACGGCGGCAGCTACCCGGGCTACATCACGAACACGTTGATCGATCTGAACGGCAAGGTCGGCGTCATCGTCCTCACCAACGCGCAGGACGGGGATGCCGGCGGCATCGCCACGCAGTTGATGAACACCGTCGGCGAGGCCGTGGCGAAGGCGGCGGGCACTGCCCCCGAGAAGGTCAAGTGGAATCCTGCGTGGTCGCGGTTCGCAGGTCTGTATCGCGGTCGCGGCGGCGACTCGCATGTGGTGGAGCTCAAGGAGAAGCTCGTGATCATCAACCCGGACGCACCGAACCTCGACAACCCCATCGAGCTCGAACCACTCGGCGATGGCACGTTCCGGTACGTGGCGCCCATCGGCGGTGGTCCTGTGGGCGAAATCGTGCGTTTCGTCGAGGAGAACGGGCAGGTGGTTCGGATGATCACGGGCGACAGTTACGTGGAGCGCGTCAAGGACTGACTAACTCAAAAAGATAATGTGCGCAGGAGACCCGACGGGGGTGTAGTGTCCGGTGAACGTCAGCGCCCCGGACCTCTGGTCGATCCGGAAACTGGTGATGGCATCCGATCGCTGGTTGCACGAGAACAGGAACCCGCCGGACGGATCGATGGAGAAGCTCCGGGGATAGTCGCCGCGCGTCCACTCCTCCCCGACCCAGGTCAGCGTGCCCTCCGCGCCGATCGAGAACCAGGCAATGGAGTCGTGCAGCCGGTTCGCGACGTAGACGAACCGCGCATCTGGTGAGAGGGCGATCTCGGACGTGAAGTTGGTGCCCGCAAACCCCTGCGGCAACGTCGAAAGCGTCTGTTTTCCGCGGAGCGCGGCCATTCGACGGGTCGAAGTCGAACGTCATACCGTCGAGGCTTGTTCCTGCAGCGAATAGAGCCAGCGTCCGTTCGGATGGAACGCGAAATGGCGCGGACCGTCGCCCGGCGGCAGCGCCACCGACGGCGGCTCGTTCGGCGCCAGCGTGCCCTCCACGTCGTCGAATCGCCAGACCCGGATCTCGTCAAGCCCGAGATCTGCGGCGAGAACGAATCGCCCCGATGGGTCCGCTTCGATCATGTGCGCATGGGGTCGATCGTGACCGCTCACCGCGAAGCTGCCGGGCGGAGCGCTCGACGGCTGCATCGGTCCGACAGTTCCCTGATGGCGCTTCACGTCGGACGCGGAGCCTAGCCGGCCATCCCGTTGAATCGGCAGCACCGCCACCGATCCGCCGCCGTAGTTCGCGACCAACGCGTGCTTTCCGGCTGGATGAATGCTCAAGTGGGCCGGCCCGGCGCCTTCCGAGCTGACAGTGTTCAGCACGGTCAGGAGACCGGTCGAGCGGTCAACGGCGTATGCGCTCACCGAACCGGAACCTGTACCTGGATCGGCAATCTCGTTCGCCGAGTAGAGATGCGTCCGATTGCGATTGAACGTCAGCCAGGAAGGGTTGGACTCGGACCTCACGATCTCGTTCGGCACCAGTGCGCCGCTCGACGGATTCATCTCGAGGATGTGAATCCCTCGCCCGTGGTTCGAGCCTTCCCGCGAGCTATACGTGCCGACGTACGCGAGTATGCGCTTCCCATTTGCCGTGCCCTGTCGCGGTCGTACCGCCATCAGCTCGAACGCACTCCAGGCCGACACCGCCTGCACGAACTCGCGTCGCGTTGGTTTGCGCATGTGACATCAGCCTACTGTCTGGATGGGCGGAGTTCAATGTGTTCGGCCGTCCTCCGCAGAAGCGGGGATGGCGCGCCCTCCCCGCTTCTCAGGTAGATAGTCCGCTTCCCTCCCCTGGCAGCGCCTTCCCCACCACGCCACGCCGAGCCAACCGCCGCATTTCGCGCCACGACAAGCAGGGGGAAATGGGGCTCGCCGCCGCCGATGAGAAGTGAGTTTGTTCCAGCCGCTGGCGAGCCCCAGGCGGAACGGACCTTGCTGACACCGGCGCTATGGGAATGACTCGGCAACTTCAGCAGTACACAGCGAACCGTGCCACCAAGCGTCTCTATCGGGCCATGCCGTGGATTGGCAGCCTCATCGCGTTGGCGACACTTGGGGCGGCCGTCCGCCGCAAGGGCCTCCTGCGCGGAACGGCGGATACCGTTCTCGATTTCATCCCGTTTGTGGGAGGGACCAAAAATCTCGCCGAAGCGGCGCGCGGACGCGACTTCATTCGCGACAAACCGGCTGCGCGTTGACCGTGCGGCGGGTCAATTCGTGGTTTTGATCGCCGCTTTGAAGTGCTTGTCGTACCACGCCATCGAGCGGTCGAGGAAATCGGCGACGTGCTGCGTCTCCCGCATGCCGTGTCCCTCGCGCGGGTAGCGCAGCATCAGCGTCTCGACGCCGACGTCGCGGAGCGCGATGAAGTACATGCTCGATCTCGGCGGGATTCACGAGAAGGTCGTTGTCGCCGTGCGAGAGCATCACCGGCGTCTTCACCTGGTGGACGAAACGGATCGCTGAGCGCTGCCAGAGCTGTCCATGATGCCCGCTCTCGTGCGGCTTGCCGTCGTACTCCTGCTGCAGATAGTCGTGATAGACGGACATGTAGTTCTGCGACACGAGGTTCGAGATGCTCGCCCACGGCACCGCCGCTTTGAACCGCGGCGTCTGCGTGATGATCCAGTTCTGAGCTGGCCGCCGTAGCTCCCGCCCTCGATGCCAAGCCGCTCGCCGTCGAGCCACGGATACTTCTGGAGCGCGGTGTCGACCGCGGCCAGGATGTCCCGTGCCTCTGTTCCATTCTGGTCGTGCGCGATGGCGCTCGAGTGCGCCTGCCCGTAGCCGGTTGAGCCGCGGTAGTTCACCATCAGCGCCGCCCAGCCGTGCCCGGCGTATGTCTGCGACTTGTGCACGAAGCCAGGACCCTGCTGCGAGTGGGGGCCGCCGTGGATCATCAGGATCATCGGATAGCGCGCGTTCGCAGAGGCGTCGAGGTTCGCCGGCTTCGTCAGGAACGCTTCGATCTCGCGGCCCTCGTTTCTGAACGTAAACGCCTCGACTTCCGCGACCTTCTTCTTTCCGAGCAGATCCTTGTTCAGCGACGTCAGCGGCGCGAAGCTGTCGCTGCCGGGATGATGAACGAAGAGCTCTGCCGGCGCAGACGGCGTCGTCATCGCGGCGACGACGCCGCCGTCCTTCGTGACGGCAAAGGCGCCGACGCTGCCGCGCGTATCGAGCGACGGTCCAAGGCGTTCGGCGGCGCCGCCGGTCGTGGGCAGGCGATAGAGGCCGACGCTGCCGCGCGACTGCACCGTGAAGTAGAGGAACTTGCCGTCGGGCGACCACTGCGGACGGCCCTGCCGGTTGTCGATCTGCGCGCCAAGCTCGGTCCGCGCTCCCGACGCGACGTCGAGCAACCAGACGTGGTCATCCTCCATGTTCGTCTCGGACGATGTCATCAGCCGCTTGAGGCCCGAATAGGCGATCTGCTTGCCGTCGGGCGACCACGTGGGGCCGAACTCGTTGTTCTTCGTCTCGGTCAGCCGCTTCACCGCCTTCGAGGCCACGTCAATCGTGAAGATGTCGTAGTTGAAGAAGAAGTCGGGGTCGGGCTCGTGGTTCGACAGGAACGCGAGCGACTTGCTGTCGGGCGACCAGTCGATGGAGTGCTCGTAGTTGGTGCCGTCGGTGAGCTGCGTGACCTGCTTGCTCGCGACGTCGGCGACGAAGAGGTGCAGCCGCCGGTTGTCGCTGAAGCGCCCGCCAAAGCCGGAAGCCGGGCGATACCAGTAGCGCGTGATGATGATGGGGTCGGCTTCCATCGGCGGCTCCGGCCCGGGAGTCGCCGATACGAACGCGATCTTCGAACCGTCGGGCGACCACGCGAGACGTTCGCCGACGCGCGGCAGCGGATGGTTCGTGCCGCTGACGTCCGCCAGCAGCGCTGCGCCGTGGCATCGGCGTTGGCGATGAGGATGCCGCTCTTGCCGTCGCCTGTCTTGCCTGAGAAGGCAATGCGCTTGCCGTCGGGCGACCAGCGCGGCGCGCTGCCTTCTTGGCCCTCGCCGTCGCCCCACGGCTTCGCGCTATTCGCGCCGAGGTCGCGCGATCCAGATACGCGTGTACGGAACGCCGATGCGATCGGCGTACTGGACGGTGAAGAGAACCCGCGTGCCGTCTGGTGACAGCTGCGGGTCCCCGGCCGTGCGGAGGTAGAAGGCGTCGATCGATTCGATGTTCGCTGACGTCGAGCGCGGCGGAATCGGCTTCGCGCGATCGGCGCCTGCTGCGGCGGGTGCCTGGGCCGGCGACTCGGCCGGCACCGGCAGATCCGACGAGCATGCTGCGGCGGAGAGTACTGAGAGAAGGCACAAGAACATGCTGAACGTTCGCATCATCATGATTGGAACCCCTCTTACGATCCCTTCTGTGCTTTGCCCGGAGCCGGCGGATCGAGCTTCCACCAGCACTGCGGATTCAGCGGCTTCCGACGCGGATACGTCTCGTTCAGCGTGGCCGCTTCGTACAACCGCCGTTCTTTATGACCTCCGCGATCCGCGCGGTTCCAGTCGGTGTTCTTCCACTTGTCCAGCTCGTCATGCGGAGTGAACCGCCGCAGCCGCTGCTCGTCCTCCACGCTCGTCGAAGTCAGGTAGTGCTGCCGCCCGATTGGCCCGCCATAACTGACGATGAGCTCGTCAGGGCGATGGCAACAAAGCACAGGAGATGGCAGGCGCGTCGTCTGGCCATGGGACCCTCGGAAAACAGGAGGGCTGATTATACGGCGGTGAGCATTGCGCACGCTCACGCGTCGACAGCCGCGACCAGGTCCTCCCACCGCTCGAATCCTTCCGAGCGCGCGATGAGCCAGCGCGCGTCGTCAGGTGCGAGCGACGTGTCGGTCGTCCCGGCGCTCCGGCGATCGCCCAGCCGATCCAGGACGCCCTTCCGAAGACGCGAAACCTGCACGTCGTGCGATGGCCGGTCCCACGTGAACACACGTTCCGCACGAAAGTACTGATGATCCGATCGAGCGCCGCCGGCGTCGCCACGGCCGTAGGCGTCGATGAGGTCGCGCGCGAGCGCCTGATATTGGTCCACTCGCCGCGGCGGAAGCGCCCTGATCGCTCGAACTCCTCCAGGAGCCGCACGATCGCCTGGTGCCCGCGTCTCTCCGCCCATGCCTTCGGCGTGGCCCACGGCGGATCGTCAGGCAGCGACGGTCATGCACCGCGCCGCAGGAGGAACTCGACCATCCTCGTGTGCCCCTCGCGCGCGGCCCACGCGAGCGGCGTCGAGCGCCATTCCTCGTCGCGCGCGTGCACATCGGCGCCGTGATCCAGGAAGACCGCCGCCTCCTCCACCTGCCCGTGGCCGGCGAACGTGTGGAGCGGCGTGATTCGCAGCCAGTTCGGCCGGTTGGGATCCATGCCGTGCTCAAAGAGGAACTTCGCCATCGCGAGCGGCCGCGCAACGGTGACCTTGGTCGCCAGATCCGGCTGGTAGCGAAGCAGCAGACGTACGAACGCGTCGTGGCCCCGTGTCGCCGCGTGCGTGAGGGCCTCGGCGTCATCGGCCAGCGCAGCGTCGGCGGCGAACAGCGGCTCGGCCGCCGCGGTGTCTCCGTAGAAGGCGAGGACATTGACGGCGCGGCGGATGCCCGTTTCCACGATCCGCTCGTACGTGAGCGCGCCATCGAGCCGAATGGGAATCTGCCATACCGCACCGTTCGACGCGAGCAGTTCGAGCATCCTGATGTCGCCGCGACGAATCGCGATCCACACCGCGTCGGCAGAGCTCTCGACTTCGGGATTCGGGTACGCGCCGTGCTCGAGCAGGAGCCTGGCGATTTCGTAGTGGCCGTTGTAGACGGCCGAATAGAGCGCGTGACCGTGCGGCGCGATCCCCTCCTCGGGCAGATTCGGATCGGCGCCGTGCTCCAGCAGCAGGCGGACGATGTCGATGTGCCCGCCGGCCGCCGCGTTCTTCAGGGGCGCGCCGCAGCCGGCATAGTAGGAGTGGTAGTCATCGACACGGTTCGCGCGCGACGGGTCCTCGTCCAGCAGCGCGCGGACGCGCTCGAGGTCGCCCGTGAACGCGGCCATCCCGATATCAACGTACGCGCCGCGCGCGACCAGGTGCTTGTACACGTCATCGGGTGTCGTGCACGACATCCTCCGGCACGTCACGCCAGCCGCGATAGTGATAGTCGCCGTTGGTCAGCTGGATCGGCCGGGCGCCGTCCGCGCGTCGCGCATCGATGTCGGCACCGCGCGCGAGCAGTTCGTCGACCATCGGAATCTGCCGCGTCATCACCGCCCAGTGGATCGGCTGATTCGACCGCGCGTCGCCGGCACGAACGAGCTGCGGCGACTCGTCCAGAATGCGCGTGACCCGCGCGAGATCCCGGTCACGGATCGCTGCGGCGACGGACTCGCCTTCCGATGAGGCGCCATGAAGGTTTGCGAGCTTGCGCTCCAGGAGTTGCGTCATCTCGGCATATCCGCGATCGCGGGCCATCTCCAGGACGTCCCCGAGCGCCAGCGGCTCGGCACCGTGGTCGAGGAGGAAATCGGCGACGGCGACCTGGTTCTCGCGAACCGCGAACGAGAGCGGCGTGCGGTATTCGTAGTGCGCGCGGACGAGCGAGGGATCCTTCCCCACCAGCTCCTTTACGGTCTCGAGGTCGCCGATGATGCACGCGCAGAACATCGCCCAGACGTCGATGCCGATTCCGGGCGACCAGAGCCACGGCTTCTTCTGCTTGAGGGCTTCAGGCTGAATCATGCGGGCAACCCGGTCGGCGAACGAGGAATCACCCGATGGCCGTGCCCCCTTCAACCGTTTCTCGATGTCGTCCATGTGCCGTCTCAGGCGCTTTCGCGCCGAATACAGCCGCGTCTTGACGGCGTTGCTCGTCACGCCGAGAAAAGCGGCAATCTCAGCGTGCGAGCATTCGCCCATATAGAACAGCAGGACCGCCTGCTGTTCCGCGTGCGAGAGCGCCGCGATAGCATTCCGCAGCGCAACGCGCGTCTCGCCAGTTTCAAGCGCCTCGTGCGGTGACGGGCCTGGCGACGCGATGTCGAGCGCCGACTCCAGCCCCGACAGCGCAGGCCGCTTCCCCCGCGTCAGGC
This sequence comes from uncultured Acidobacteriota bacterium, assembly GCA_963710415.1. Lineage (GTDB taxonomy): Bacteria > Acidobacteriota > Vicinamibacteria > Vicinamibacterales > 2-12-FULL-66-21 > CAVQAH01. The sequence goes on from CAVQAH010000012.1 coordinate 38,012, forward strand.
GGTCGCAATGCTTGAAGACGATCGTACGGAGCCAGCTTCCGAACGCGGCCGGCTCGCGAAGCGACTGCAATTCACGATAGGCATCGACGAATGCTTCCTGTGCGGCATCCTCTGCCAGGTGGTAGTCGCCGAGGATCGCCGTTGCGTAGGCCACGGCTCGATCCTGGTGCGAGCGCACCAAGTCAGCAAAGGCGAGCTCATCGCCCGCCTGTGCGCTCCGCACCAGAAAGGTCCGGTCCGGCTCCAACACAGGTCTATAGTGTACAGACCCGTCTCGCGGCGAAAAGGTGTGGTGGCCATGTTGTCAGACCTGATGCTCCCTCGACGATCTCCGTCGCGATGCGTCCTGTCCATCCGTACTCTGTGCGCCACGGTCGTGACGGCTGCGGCGATCCTGTCTCTTGCCCCGGCGACTGGTCTGGTGACGACGGGTTCGTGGCGAGCTCATGCCGATGGACGTTCCGGATGCGGGATACCGGCACGTCGGCAGATGCGAGCAGCTCGAGCTTCATGTACTGCCGCGACACCACCGACGGCAACCGAGCACATCACTGGCCTTCGTCATCTGTCCTAATACTTCAACAGGGTCAGGTCGTGAAAAACGCTGAGATTCAAGACCTGACCCCAATTTGACAATTCGCCATTAGACGAAGTAACGTGCGGGCGTGGATCAGAGCATCACCCCCTCAGACATCACCAACGTCCATCGACTCATTGCCCCGCACATCCGAACGACGCCGATCCTTCAGCTGCAGGGAACCGATTTCGGCCTGCCGGCGTTCCCCCTCACGCTGAAGCTCGAGCACCTGCAGGCGGCTGGATCGTTCAAGACCCGCGGGGCATTTGCGAACTTGATGTTGCGGCAGGTGCCATCAGCGGGCGTCGTCGCGGCGTCCGGAGGCAATCACGGCGTGGCTGTGGCCTACGCGGCCATGCGCGTTGGGAGCCCCGCGCGCATTTTTCTTCCCACGGTCGCGTCGCGCACCAAAGTCGATCGCATCAGCTCGTACAAGGCGGATCTCTGCGTCACCGGTGAGCTGTACGCCGAGGCGCTTGCCGCCAGCCAGGCGTGGGCCGCTGAGTCCGGGGCGCTTCAAATACACGCGTTCGACCAGCGCGAGACGATGCTCGGCCAGGGCACACTCGCCCTCGAATTGGCCCGTCAGGCCGGCGACATCGACACCGTGCTGGTTGCCGTCGGCGGCGGCGGATTGATCGGCGGGATTGCCTCGTGGTACCGCGGCAGCGTGCGCGTCATCGGCGTGGAACCCAGTGCGGCTCCAACATTGACGATGGCACTTCGAGCCGGGCATCCGATTGATGCGCCAGCGGGCGGGATCGCGGCTGATTCGCTCGCGCCGAAACGTGTGGGCGAGATGACGTTCCCCATCGCCCGAGACTTCGTCGACCGCGTCATTCTCGTCGATGACGAGCGAGATTGCTCGTGCGCAACGGATGCTGTGGGACGTCACGCGGATCGTCGCCGAACCTGGGGGTGCAGCCGCGCTGGCTGCCCTGACGTCGGGCGCTTACCGCCCAGCCGCGAACGAACGGGTTGCGGTCGTCATCTGCGGCGGCAATGCGGACGTCGTGACATTCGTCAGCGTCGGTGAGCCGGCGAGAGTTCCTGAGGGAGCACGACGTTAGCGATGCAGCAGCGCACCAGCGAGGTCATGACACAGGATGGACGATTGGCGACTACGACAGGCGCAGCCTCTCAGGTGCTGAAGGCGTTGGCCAACGAGAGCCGCCTTGCCATTCTGCGCTGGCTCAAGGATCCACGAGCACATTTTCCGCCGCAGGTGGAAGGAGACCTGGAAGACGATGGCGTCTGCGGTCTGTTCATCGCCCAAAAGCTCGGGGTCGGGCAACCAACAGCCAGTGAACACCTGCGTATCCTCGTTCAGGCGGGCCTGCTGCGTGCCAGGCGCATCAAGCAATGGACGTTCTACAGGCGGGATGAAAAGCGCATCGCGCAGCTGAAGAGAGAGCTCCGGGACGCATGGTGATGAGGTGACCGGGCCGCGAGCCGACCATCGGATCCGGTCAGTCGCGTCGCACGTCGTACTCCAACCCAACGATTCCCGACTTCTCGTACACACGCCGATTCTTGAGCGTCAGCCTGGCTCGCTCGGCTGGTGAAGGCAACAGCGGAATACCGCTTCCCAGCAGTACCGGAACGATCGCGGCGTCGACACCATCCACGAGTCTGGCGGCGAGCAGGCTCCGGAACAGTTCCCCGCCCCCGAACAGCCAGATATCCTTGCCGGGTTGGGCCTTCAGGTCTGTCACGAGCGCTCCAGCGTCTCGCGCGATCGTGACATCGGGGTGATCGGCCTGCTTCAAGGTTCGCGAAATCACGAACGACTTGACCCCGGGCATTTCCCCACCGCCGCCGCCCATCTTGAGCATCGCCTCGAACGTCTTGCGCCCGATCAGCAACGTGTCGAACCGGCTGAAGATCTCGGCGAAGTCGATGTCCGGGTCCTGGACGATCCAATCGTTCTCGCCGTTCGGCCCGGCGATGTAGCCGTCGAGGCTCATGGCCACCCCATAGCGCACGCGGCGCACGGGTCGAACCTCCGGTCCCGGTGTTGTCGCCATACGACCTCCTATTAGTAAACGGTCCGTTGCGTTTCTCTTGGGAAAAGTAAACGATGGTTTACTATTTGTCAAGCATGACGCCCCGCCCTCGAACCATCGATGACGCCGCGATTCTCGAGGCCGCCGGACGAATCATTTCCCGCCATGGACCCGCGAAGTTCACCCTCGCCGATATCGGCGCCGAAGTCGGCCTCTCGGCCGCTGCGCTCGTGCGGCGCTTCGGCTCGAAGCGCGGGCTGATGCTCGCCCTGGCGCGCTCGGCTCGCGATTCCGTTGACGCCTGCTTCGACCTCGTTCGTGCGTCTCACACGTCGCCGCTCGCGGCGGTGCTGGCGGCGGGAACGGAGATGACTCGATACGTGAACTCTCCCGAGGAGATGTCCAACCATCTCGCCTTCCTGCAGACGGACTTGAGCGACCCCGACTTCTACGCCGTGATGCTCGAGAACTCGCGGCGGATCGTCGACGGCTATCAGAGATTGCTGGACGAAGCGGTGGCCGCGCGTGAGCTTGTTCCATGCGACACGGCGCGGCTAGCCCGTGCTGTGGACGCAGTGGCGGGTGGTTCGCTGATCGGGTGGGCCGTGCACCGCAAGGGAACTGCGGAGGCCTACGTTCGGTACGACCTCGAGACCCTGTTGGACCCGTATCGGCCGGAAGGCGTGAGCCCTGCTTCACGCCGCTCGTCGCGGGCTGGGTCGGTGCGCGCGGCGAGGCGCCGATCGCGCCGCTGACCCGATTGGATCTCGGACCCGTCGAGGCGGTCGATCTAGCAAAATAACGAACGAGGCGGCGAGTCATCGAGCTGAAGAGCCGGCCGGATTTCGTCCCTCCGTTCGTCCCATCGCACGTCATGACATCGTTGCTTGCGCGCGCCGCCGCGTGGGTGGCACACTACTCGATTGCTGACGGATCGATTGATTACAGCTGTGTTTGACGCGTGAACGTTCACGCAACGGGAGGTTTCGATGACAGTTGCCGTTTCAACCCTGCTCGGACGCCCCCTCTGGTACGAGTTGATGACGACCGACATGAAAGCCGCCGAGACGTTCTACAAGAATGTCGTCGGGTGGTCGACCACGCCGTTCGAGGGCGCGCCGCAGCCCTACACGATGTTCAATCGCAGCGGTCAGGTTCCCATCGGCGGCCTGATGACGAAGCCCGACGAGGTGAAGGCGCCGCCGTTCTGGGCGATGTATGTGGGCGTCCCCAAGATCGAAGAGGCCGCGGCGCACATCAAGCGCCTCGGCGGCAGCGAGATCTCGCCGATCATCGACATTCCCAACGTCGGGCGCATGCAGATGATGACGGATCCGCAGGGCGCCGCCTTCTACATCTTTCAGCCCGCGAGGACCGACCAGCAGCCTGAGGGGGCGCCGGAAGTGGGCGACGCATCCTGGCACGAGTTGATGACCACCGACGCGGCTGCCGCGCTGAAGTTCTACAGCGAGGTCTTCAACTGGCAGCCCAGTGAAACGATGGACATGGGAGCCGATGGGCAAGTACTACATGTTCAACCGGCCGCACGGCATGATCGGCGGCATGATGAACAAGCCGCCCGAGATGGCGAACGTTCCGCCCAACTGGCAGATCTACTTCCGCGTGCCGGACATCAACGCCGCCGTCGACCGCATCAAAGCGAACGGCGGGCAGATCCTGAACGGACCGATGGAAGTGCCGGGTGGCGATTGGGTCCTGAACGCGATGGATCCGCAAGGCGCCGCGTTCGCTCTTCACCAGAAGAAAGCGCAGTAACGTTTCGAGGAGGACAGGGTCAGATCTTGTTTCCTGACACCTGTCCTCCACTTCCCCGCCAGGTCTGGTTTACCCGCAATTCACATTGTCGTCACCTCCGCATCACAGCCGCCGCACATTGTGGCCATCCTCGAATAGCCTGGCAATTCCGCTGCAGGCATACCCTCACGCTCGGGGAGGCACACATGGTTCGTGCGCGCGTGCTGCTGCCTGTTGGAATCCTCGCGGTGTCGACCGCTATGTGGGCGAGATCAGGACAAGGACATCACACTCTCGGTGCTCGGCTGCTGCTGGGAGTGGGCGTCAGAGCCGCACCAGGACACATGCGAATACCTGTGGGCGGAGCGCAGAGCAGCCCGACCATCGGAAGGAGCAACGAAGGAGGTGCGGGAACCGAAACTCGACGAGGCGGCCCGTGTGGCGTTTGTCGAGACACGCGTACACGCTGGCCGAGATTGGGCGGGTTGTTTCGCGTCATCCGTCGGTTGTCTGCCGATGGATTCACGGGCGGCGCGGCGGCGACAGAGGCAGGTGCGTCCTATTGAGGACAGTCATGCAAAGAACAGGATCTGACCCTGGGTTTAGCGCTGGCACACCGGGCAGTAAAACGTGGACCGCCCGTTCTGCACGATGCGCCTGATCGTGCCCCCGCAGCCACGGCGCGGACAGCGCCGGCCCTCGCGATCGTAGACGCGAAAGCGATCGGCGGCGGCTCGCTTCTTCGAGAGAGCCTCGGTCAGGACCGCCCGGATTGCCTTCACCAGCACGTCCAACGCAGGTCGAGGCGCGCCCGTCCTGGTGACCAGCGTCGAGGCCCGTCGTCGAGGCGACAAACGAGCCCGATGCAGCGCTTCGCACACGTAGATGTTCCCCAGGCCCGCGATGATGCGCTGGTCCGACAACGCGGCCTTCAGCGTCGTCTTCCGTCCGCGGAGCGTCAGGGCCAGCGAGCGGGCGCCGAACGTGGACGCGAGCGGTTCCGCGCCGAGCTTACCAAGCACCGGATCGCGCGCCAGATCTCCGTCGAGCAGGCGCATCACGCCAAAGCGGCGCGGATCGTTGTAGACCACCGTCATTCCCGAGGACATGTTGAACACGACGTGGTCGTGGCTGTCGAGCTGACCGACCGGCGCCTTCGACACTGCAAACGACCCGGACATGCCGAGGTGCATGACCAGGATCTCGCCCGAGGTCAGCTCGACAATCAAATACTTCGCGCGGCGCTTGAGCGCGCGCACTGTTCTGCCTTCGAGACGCGCGGCGAAGTCTCGCGGCAGCGGGTCACGCAAGTCGGCCCGGCGCACGAGAACGTTTTCGAAACGTGCCGCTTCCATCGCGCCGCGCAGTTGCCGGCGAGTCAGTTCGACTTCAGGAAGCTCGGGCATCGGGCACACCCCTACGGCTGAGACACTCCATCAACTCGATCCGCGTGATACGGCATCATCATGCGAGCGTCGAGATCGAGCTCGCACACGCCGGTCAGCGCATTCTGGTGTATCCATCGATTGACGTAGTCCATGTACGGACGTTCTTCAGGGTCCAGCAATTGCCAGCCTTCCGGGACCCAGGCACTGTAGCCGTTCAGCGTCGGAATGGAATGCCTGAGCGAGATGAAAAAGGCATCGAGGCTATACAGGGTCCATTTGTTCTCATTGCGTGCCGCGTAGGTCGGTGACCCGTGCTTGACAAAGAACGACGAGCAGGACGGATCGATCTCGATCGGAGCCGTGACCCATCGTCTGAAAACCTGGTTCGATCGCTGGTAGCCGAGCGTCGCGTCATTGTGCTTGGTAACCAGGAGGACCAGCAGAGTGGCAGCTATGCAGATCCGGAACGCCGGCGTCACGGATCGCCGCGAGACGATCAGCGCGATCGCGAGCACGGTCGCCAGCTCGTACGAGTAGATGATGCGGGCCGGATCGCGAATGGCTTTGAAGCCGGGAAGCGGGACGAAGAACGACCGCCAGACCGAAAAGCCACCGAAACTGATGGGCACGAGCAAAACCAGCAGGGATACGAGCGCGAACCAAAGGCTGTACCGGCGCGCGCTTCTGTCGCGGTTCAGCCAGGGCACCCAGGCGAGCAGCCCGTCACGACGACGAGCACGTAGGGACGCATCGTGTCGGAGACCTGAACGTCGCGGAAGAAATCGGCCACGTTCCGCCAGCGGGCAGGATCCCTGAACTTCAGCGCGTTCGCCAGGTTGTCTTCAGGAAACGACCCGAACTGCCAATAGGCGGGCAAATAAATCCAGAGGAAAATGCCCGCGCCAGCAGCCGCCCCGATCAAGACCGCGCCGAGCCAGCGGCTGATACGCGGTTCCGGCGTCGTCACGCGAATGCCGCCGCGAAGGAGAAAGTACGCGAGCAGCGCCAGGAGTCCCAGCCCACCCGGCCGCCGCCAGTTGTGCGACCGGACTCTCAGACCGAGGATCGAGACTTCATTTCCCCCCGACAGGCCGACATAGACCGCCCACGCAATTGCCAGCGTCGCCGTCGCGATAGCAATCCACTGGAGCGTCTGGCTGCGCGGCGGCCACGCGCTGCCGGCGATGGGCTGCCGCGGCCAGGCCCGCTCCACGACCACGTATGCCGCGAGAAAGAGCGCCACAAAGAACAGCGTGAAATGCGCCGTGTAGAAGTCCTGCACGAACATGAGCGACGCCATCAGGCCGGCCACACACGCCACGCCAGCCTCGCCCATCCGTCGCGCATCCGGTTCGAGACGACGAGGAGCAGCAGAATCGGCGGGACCAGATAGATCGACGCGCGCTGCGACCAGGCGTTGATGGCCACGTTCACGACATTCGCGGACGTGGCGAAGAAGGCCGTGAGCAGCAGCGATTCGATGAACGCCAGGCGAAAATGCATGCGCAGCAGCGCGTAGAGGGAAACCGTTCCTCCCACCATGACGGTAAAGAGCGTCAGGTTGTAGGCCTGAAACGGATGGAACAGCGCTCGGAGCGGTACGTAGATCAGGGCGTAGAGAACGAGGCCGTGGGAATAACCGAGAGTCTTCTCTTGCGGGAAGAACATCGTCGGCGACAGCGGATTGTGAAGGTGCGTGAAGCTCCAGCTCCAATGCTCGAGCAAAGAGTTGATGAAGTACGGATCCATCCAGTCGCCCATTCCGGCGGTCCAGAATCCATCTTTGAAGATCTGAAAGGCGGACGAGAAGTAGACGAGCGAGAGGCCGAGCACCACCGCCGCGCGGACGAGAGGGCCGGCCGTCCACGCGGCGGTGCTGCGCGAAGGTGGTCGCACACTATGGATTCTGCATCAAGATGGTGAATGGGCGCTGGCCCTTCTCGCCCATCTCCTCGGACGCGCGTCGTGACCATGCTGCTGAAGGCCAAACACCCGGTGATACGATGCATGCTGACCTCGCGTCCAAGGAGCGTGCATGGGACTCCTCACGATCAGAGCCGCTGCCGAACGCGTCGGCGTCGGCTATTCCACCTTCAAGCGCTGGGTTCTTGCCGGACGGGTCCGGACCACGCGCACCGAAGGGGGACACCATCGTGTGTCCGAGGCCGAGCTCGAGCGTCTCGAGGCGCGGCAGCATCCTGAGGTCAAGCGCCCTGCTGCCGGGGCAGACATCGAAGACGCTGTCCTGGGGCTCAGCGCGCGCAACCGGCTGAAGGGGTTCGTCGATGAAGTCCGCGTCGATGGGCTTCTCGCGCAGGTCCGGCTCCGGGTGGGCGATCAGACACTGACGGCGGTGATCACCGCCGATGCCGTGCGCGCGTTGAAGCTGCGCCGCGGCGACGACGCGCTGGCGATCATCAAGTCGACGGAAGTGATGATCGCGAAATCCGCAGGGTCCTCCACACCCAAGGCCGCCGGCCGGAAACGCCGGCGTCGATAGGATGGGCCGCGTGGAGTGCACCATTCTTCCGGCGCAACCCGCGGACGCTGTCGCCATCGCGACGCTGCACGTCGAAAGCTGGCGCAGTGCGTACCGAGGTCTGCTGCCCGACGCGTTTCTCGACGGCGCGGTCGTCGAGGACCGCATGAACCTGTGGCGCGAGCGGCTGAACGGAGCGGCGGCGGACCGTCAGCTCGTGCTCAAAGCGATCTCGAGGGGCGCGCTGGCCGGTTTCGTGTGTGTCCGGCTGGACGACGCACCCGCTCACGGGCCGAGGCTCGACAACCTGCACGTGAGGCCAGAGCTCAAGGGCACCGGCATCGGCTCGTCTGTTATTTCATGCCGCGCGCGACTGGGTAGGCCGGCGAGTGCCTGGACAACCCATGCACCTGTGGGTCATCGAAGGCAACGTCCCCGCGCGCCGCTTTTACGACCGTCACGGGGGTGTGGTTGCTGAGCGGCGCACACTCGAAGTGGTTCCGGGCATCCTGGTGCCGGAGCTGCGATACGTCTGGCCGCCCGCGCCGTAATAGCGGGAAAGCCCTCTTGTAGCGGAGCGAGGGAATCGAGTGGTGCCTTTTGTGTATCCTAGGGCCACCGCCGACAATGACCTTGCGCTGCACTGCGTCCGAGACGTCACGAACCGATCTCGCCCCGTTGCCAATCGACCCGGCCTGGATCAGGGAAGGCGCGCCGGTCGCTCGCGCAGCTCACATTGAGCGAGTCGCCGGATTCGCTCCTCACCTCGGGAATCTGGGACTGCACGGCCGGAACGTTCACGTGGATCTTCGGCACCGACGAAATCATCCACATCCTCGAGGGTGAGGTCCGCGTGCGTGAAGGAAACGTGACGCACGTGCTCGTTCCGGGAAGCGTCGCGTACTTCCCGCGCGGCCTCGAGACTGTCTGGGAGGTGCAGAAATACGTCAAGAAATCGTTCGTCCATCGTGCGCCGCCGCGCTCGCTCGTGCGGCGTGCGGCGTCGGCGGTCAAAAGGCGCCTCACCGCAATCGTCAGACGGACGTGAGATGCCATGCTCGACTCGCCGGCGGCGACAACGTCGAGCAGCTTCAGCGATCGAACGAGCCTCAGCGGCCTGCCTGGTAGCCCGGGACTGATTTCTCCACCGCGGGCGAGGCTCCGCGCGCTCGGCCCTCGCGGGTCTGATCCAGGACGAAATCGACCAGCAGCGCTCGCAGCTCCTGTTGCGCCGCCGGCGGATTGAATGTGTGCCCCGCGTTGTCGACGATCACGTGCTGGATCCGCTGCTTCGCGTGACCGCCTGCGAAGCGCGGCGCTTGCGTGGAGCTGGAAGTATTCGAGACCGCCGTCCCCGCGGCTGAACACAAAGAGGCTCGTAATCCCACGCGCGCTGATCCCTGTCAGATCGCGGGCCAACCCGTCTTCGAGACGGCCGCCGAAAGCGGCGCCGATGCGGCCCTTCATCTTCTTCACCGTATAAATGGCGGCCAATCGGAGGAAGCTGCGGTACGCCGATCGGCCGCGCAGGACACGGCTCCACCGTGCCGGATCGCGAAACGCCGTCCGATAGCTTCAATCCGCTGATAGTCCTTCCACGTCGTGTGTTCGACCACGCCGTCGCGTAGGTAGAGCGGTGGGTTGATCGAGACGATGGCATCGACCGGTAGTCCTTCTCGTGCTGCGCGGAATGCGTGCCACCCGCCCGAGCAGAGCCCGCCACGATGATCCGGCGGCCTGGCGCCTGCGACCTGATGAACGTGATGGCTTCGCGGGCGTCGTTGAGCGCGTGAGCCGGATACGCGACGTTTTCCGCCGCGCCGGCCGGGGGCTCGCTGTCGCCGATGCCGCCGAGGTCGTAGCGCAGCACAACGTGACCCTGTTCAGCCCACTCACGCGCGAGTGGCGCGTAGATGCGTGCGGCGCCGACGCGGTAATCGAAACCTGTATTGAGGAGAATGATGGCGGGCGCTGTGCTGTCGGCACCGTTCGGCACGCTGAGGATCCCGAAGAGCCGGTCCGCAGGACCGAAGCGTAACAGCGCGCTCGTGATAGCCGGACCCGTGGACAAACGCGGAGCTGCCAGCGACACTCGTCCTCGATGCGAACGCCTCGCTGCCAGCGCACGGCCACTCGTCGAGCCAGAGATGTAATGGCATCAAGCGCGTCGGTCGGAACGTCGGACGCGACGCCAGGTTCGAGCATGCTTCCCGTGCCCGCCGGCCGAACGCGCGTCACGCAGGATCCGAGACTCTGCAAGCGGTCTCCGACTTCGGGGTCGGGCGAGCGATCGTCACGCTCGACAAGGAGGACGTGGGGCGCAGGAGAAACCGGGAGTGCGTCGAGATCCAATTGTTCGAGCGCCGATGCGACCGGCCTCGGGAGGATGATAGCCGGCGGCGAGGATATCCGATCCATCGTCTTCCTTGTCGACGTATGGCTCCTGGCTGAGACGCGCCAAGGCCTTGAGTTCGCGCACGTAAGGTTCGGCCGGAACGGCAGGGGCTCCAAAGGACGAGACGATCTACGCCACCACGCGCAACCGCCGCCTGCACCGCCAGCATGCCGCTGATGCGCAGGCCGACGAGTGCGACCTCGTGCGAGCCGGTGAGTTCCCGCGCCTCTTTCACTACGCGATCGATGTTGCGGAGCCAGGCCTCGACCCGATCGGGTTCTGTCACATCGCCGGCGGAGTCTCCTGTGCCCTCGTAGTCGAAACGAAACACGTCGAAACCCATGGCGGCAAGCTGCTCGGCGAGCAGTCGCCAGACTCGGTAGGCGCGCACCAATTCGCCGCCGAGCGATGGGCAGAGCACCAACCGCCGCGCCGCGTCGCACAGCCGGCCGCGCCGGGTGGTGCCACGCGAACAGATGGTGTCCATCCTGCGCGATGAAATGGGGCCGGGCGGCTGGGGTGTCGACCGCGGCCGAATCTCTCAGCATGCGGCCTCCGTCTGGACGACGGAGAGTATCGGTACGGGAGCGCCGCCGTTCAGCGCGACGACACTGCCATGCAGAGCCTGCCCGGGTTTCTCGGCGTGGAGAATCACGCGCCGCGGCTCTCCCGGCTCGATGTGCATGAAGTTGTCGTCAGGGACGAAGCCTTCCGCTTCGATGGCAACGGCGTGCGCAAACCGGTCGACCTCGAGGGTGATGGCGTATCCGCCTACAATCGACGCCGCACGGGCCACGAGCCCCAGCGCGTCGTCGCGTTTAGCCGGCAGGCCGCAGGGAAAGAAATGGGCGGTCGCAAGGGTGGCGCCGGTTGCGCGCTCGCTGAGCGTCGCCGCCACCACGTCGTGCTGCGGCGGACCAAAGCGGTACGCGTACGTGAGGTCGACGAAACCGTCGAACAGCGCGTCAGCGTGTACCGAATCAGACCCTCGTGCGGGAATCGTCACGGACGTCGAGGCGCCAGTCCCTCGGGGTCGACCCTCGCGGTACAAGTTGATGCGCAGGTCGGCCTCAACCGGCTCCCCCGTGTCGTTCAAGGCGTGGAACCAGAGGCCGTTCAGGCCCTCGTCGGCGGCAACGAGCGCGACTGGAGCAAACGCCCGCTTCAGATACCAGTAGGCCGGCTTGGGCCGACCGGCAGCGTCGATCACGCCCCAGCCTGCTCCGGCGCACAGATCGCGCGCGAACCAGACGAGCCCGCCGCGACACGTGGAATCGGGCCGTCGCCACTCGCTGAATGTGCGCAGCATGGCTTCGCCAGTCGCCACGCGGCCAAGCGCGAGATAGCGGTGCGCATCCCGCGCGCGCAGTTCGGTGGGCTCCACGCCGAACAGCAGGCGCAGATAGTGGTCGCGGACATCCTCGAAATCCCAGGACGCGCCAGCGTCACGCGGGACTCCGGCCTTCCAGCGTGGATGATGTCCGGGGGTCACGCCCTCATCAACGAGGCGGTCGACCATTGCGGCGTCCGGCACATTCGAGAATGCCAGGCACTCGGCAGCGAACCGGACACCTGCGCGACGCGCATCCTCGAAGGGCCTCAGGTAGGCGCCCACGCCGTAGTAGTGCGTCACGCCGCGATCCGTGTGGAATGGAAACAAGCCACCTGACGGCGATGAGCGCACCCACGCCGCATCCGGCGTCACCGATCTGACAAGCGCAGGAAGGAGGTTATCGAACAGTGAATTCCTCCAGCGGTCGGCAGGCAGTCCCAGCATTGCGGCTTGTTGCTCGACTTCGCTGCTGCCACAGAGAACGGCAATTGACGGGCGGCCCTGAAAGCGCCGCAGGAGCTGGCGGGCCTCGAGCGTGACGGCGCGCTCGAATGTCTCGTCCGACGATGGATAGTCCATGTTGGCGAACATGAAGTCCTGCCACACGAGAATGCCCAGCTCATCGCACAGATCGTGGAAGTTGTCGGTCTCGTAGACCATCGTGCCGGCGACGCGCAGCATGTTCATGCCTGCGTCCCGCAGCCGCTCGAGCGCGACGCGGTAGTCCGCAGGGTCGGCGTCGAGGCGCGCCAGGTCAATTGGAGTCCAGCAAACGCCTCGGCAGAACACGGGAACACCGTTGACGACCAGACCAAACCCTTCGCCATCGACGCCGCGATCGATTTCAAGTGTCCGAAACCCCACGCGCCCGAGATCGACGCTGACCTCAGTGCCGTCGATGTCGATCGATAAGCGGACCGGATAAAGCGGTTGCCGCCCATGCGTGTGGGGCCACCAGAGTTCGGCGTTCGGCACGCGGACGATGGCGTGAAGCACGGTTCCGCCGTCAGCATCGCGTTCGAACGTCACGGGAGCAGTCCACTCGCCAACGGCCATCGTCCCGCGTCGCAGGTTCGCCGCGCCTGTCGCAATCGACACCCGTACCACACCGTCGTCGCCGTCAATTTCGGCGCGAACGTCTGCCCCTTCGATACGCAGTGGAACGCCCGACTCCAGCAAGATGGGGCGCCACGGCCCCACAGGGGCCACCGGGGGACACCAGGCAGGCATGCGTCCGAGCAGCGCGGTGCGGTGCCACCGGAGCTGCTGATGAGAAACGAGACGGGTCCGCCACTTGGGCCTCGGGCGCTTGGCCGCCAGGAGCGAACCGAGCGCGCGGAAGCGAATCAGCAACTCGTTGTCGTCGGCCAGAACGCCGGTCACGTCAACGGTGCTCGCGACGAACATGCTTTCCGACGACAGGATGTGCGTTCCGTTGAGCCACGCGTCGGCCACTGTGGCCAGACCCTCGAAGTGAAGTCGCGGGCGTTCTCCGGCATCGCGAGCCGAAAAGTGACAGCGATACCACCACTCGTCGGCATCGAAGTCTCGCGGGTGATCGAGATCAAAACGGCCGGCCGCGCGGAGCGCCGCGGCCACCGGCATCGGTCCCTGACAGGGAATCCACTCCAGCGCGAGCGTCTCGAGATCCGCCGGAGTTTGCGCACGACCGGGCGCTGTGGGCGCGACTGCCCACACGCCACCTACAGGGCGGGCGGTTCCGGAGCCGATCAATCGAGCACGGGCCATTGAAAATCTCTGCCAGTCGTGGGCGTCCGGTTCACGGGCAGTAACGAGCCGTCAAGGTCATCATCGTTTCGTCCCATGCGCCGGCCATCGTTTCCAACATGGGTGCCGGGTCCAATGTCTTGCGCGTGTTGACGGCGCGCGCCATCTTGAACTGCAGTGCCTTGGCGGTCGTCGCAATCAGCCCACAGGCCTCGGCGGCGCACTCGAGCCCGCTCTCGCCACGCGCTTCGAGCCAACGGAGATAGGCACTTCCGAGCTCGAACGCAGCGCCGCACTGCCGCAGCGTCGCAAAGGCGTAGTTGTGGAAGAACGCGAGCGGCTCGCCAGCGAGCCACGCCAGGTCGCCAGGAAAACGCGCGGCGTACCGGCGGAAAGGGTTCGCGGAGGGGCGTTGTGCGAGGTGCGCCTGGAGAAGCGTGAGTGAACCGTCGAGCAGCGCGCGGCCGGTTGGCCGGGGCAGGTTGCCCAGCTTCGCGACCTCCACGTAAGGCGGCAGGTACTCTGGATCGGTGAGATGCCCCTCCAGACGGAACACTCCGGAAAAATCGTCACCCGCCAGCTCGTAGTAGCCGGCGTTGTGAAAGTAACCGAGCCGTCGATCGTCGAGGTCGAGAGCCTGAATTCCGATCGAGGTCTTGACGTGTTGCGTGCGATACGACGTGCCCGCCGTGTCTGGCAGATAGAACGCATCCACCTCCACAATCGTGGGACGACCCTGGGCGAGCTGGTCCGCGACGTGGGTCGCCAGCGAACGCCACACGTTCAGCTCGAACACCTTCACCCCGTAGAGTGCGTCGAGGTCGGCGCAGGAAACTTGAAGAAGGTCCACTGGTCGCCCTCGACGTCGATTGCGAGGGCAAAGGGCATCGCCGCCAGCGGATCGGCGCCCGCAGCGTGGAGCAATTCCACCCACAGGTCCACGTAACAATTCGATTCGGGCCACGCGCGTTCGACGGAGTGCAGGGGATGCCGTCCGTAGGCGGCAGGATCGAGATCCCAGACGCGAAGCTTCACAGGCCCAACGCCTCGCGCGCGGCGGGCGCCCAGCAGTCGCGGGTAAAGCCGTGCTGCCGATAGAGAGCCAGGGCGATCCGCTCGAGTCCGAAGCCTACGCACGCGGTGTGCGCAACCGCTCCGTCGGCGGTGGAGATACCGAAGATGTTCCCGAAGTGTTCCTGATGGTAGTTGAGCGAGATGATTGCCGTCGGCCGTTCATCACTCCCGACCGCTGTGACGATCTCGAGCTTGAGACCCTGGTCGCGCTGACTGACCTCGAGAAGTTTCCCGCCGCGGCCGAAGAAAGGATCGGAGGCCACGACCGTGCGCGCCTCGAGTCCGAGCGCTGCAGTCAGCTGCTCGGCGCGCCCCACCCATTTCTCACGCCATGTTTTCACGGACTCGGGATCGCTCGCGCGGATGTACTCGTGCATACGGAACATCTGCATCCGCCCCGCATCGTCCGACGGCTCGTGCCGGAAACAGTAGGACATGACGTCCACGAGGCGGCCGCCGGCTGGCAACGTGCCCGCGATAACTGGATACACGGGATAGCAGGCCGCCGGCGTCAACACCACCGAGGCGGGCGAAAGCGACTGCGCTCCAATCGCGACCTGCCTCGACCGCTTGAAGAAGCTCGAGATGTGCCCGCTCGTTTCCGGCAAAGCTGTGTACGGAGCCAGCGAGGTGGGGGAACGATTTGAGGTATCCGCTTTTTTCGAAGTGTGCCCGGTTGATGATCGGGGGGAAGCGCATCACCTCGGGCCGGTCGTCCGTCCCGTAGTCGGTAACCATCCGGTCGACGCGCTCGATGGTGTTCTCGAACTCGTCGCTGCGGCCGTAGAGGCCGGGCACGCCGCTCGCAATCAGCAGGCCGTGACGCACCAGCTCGTCCCGGAAACCGGTGCGAACCGTCTCTTCGGTCGTGGCCACGTCAGTCCTCCTTATGAACCAGGAGCATGGCGGCGTTCGCCGCCAGCACGCGATCGTTGCTGATCATGAGCGCCGCGCTGTGCGCGTCGCGGAGGTGACGCCCGACCGTGTACGGCGAGTCATATCGATAGCCGCTGACCCCGCAGATCCCGAGCGCGCCGCCGACGATCTCAGGCGCCATTCGCGCCGTGGAGGCCTTCAGGTTGTTCATGCGGATGGCGAAGGCGAGCCCGGCGAGGACCTCCGGGTTGTCCTGATTGCGCTCGTAGTCGGCAAGCCCTTCGTGCACCGTCGCTCGCATCGTTCCCAGCGCAGCAACCGTCTCGGCGAGCCGAAGCGCGCCAGGCGGCGTGGTCCCGGGAGCGCGGCGCGCCTCCGAGCGAACGAACGCACGCGCCCGATTGACGGCGTCGCTGGTCAGCCCCAGCCAGAGCGATGTCCACAGGACATGCGAAGTCGGGAGCATGGTCTGGCTGGCGATGTCGCTGAAAGGCACGGGAAGGATCTGTTCGACGTTGCCAACGGTCTCGAGCTTGAAGCCAAGACTCCGCGTCCCACGCATGCCTAGCGTGTCCCACACGCCAACAGGCGACAGCCGCGTGTCAGATTTGCGAACGAGCACGAGCACCTGGTCGCTCGAGGCGGCATCGGGATCGCGACGGGCGGTCATCAGAATGTCGTCCGCCTCCGCCCCGTAAGAGATGACCGGCGCCTGTTTCTTGATCGTGAAGCGATGGCCGTCGCGTTCGACCGCGCAGGCGCTGCGGCGAAGGTCGCCGCCGACGCCAACCTCCGACGTCGCCGACGCGATGAGCCACTCGCGCTCCGCGAGCTCGGCCAGGTAGCGGCGGAAAAATGGCACCGACAGCCCGTGACGCACCAGGCACGCCACTTCAATCTGGTGCATGGCGTAGATCATCGCCGTGGACGCGCAGTACCGGCCGAGCGTCTCGCAGACGGCCCCGACCTCCGCGATCGTGGCGCCGCGGCCGCCCAGCTCCCGGGGAACGAGGGCGCCGAGCATGCGCTCCTCGCGCAACGCGGCAACAGCCTCGTGAGGAAAGCGGGCCTCGCGGTCCACAGCCTCCGCGTTGGGGCCCGCGACGTCGGCGCCGATCCGCCGCGTTGTCTCCAGCAGGTCGCTCGCCACCGACAGCCCGCTCATGCGCTTGCCCCGTGCGAGCTCGTTCAGGCACGCTCGAATGGCGGCAATGCTCGCGAACGTGCGCCGATGCAGCATCCGCTCGGGAAACTCGACCTCGAAGTGCTCCTCCAGCGCGAGCATCAGCGTGACGCTCGCGTGCGAGCTGAGGCCTGCCTGGAAGAGATCGCTTTGATCGCTCAGCGTGGCCACGTCCTCGGCCAGGCGCCCATGCTCGTTGAGAATGGCGCGGATTGCTGTGGTCATGTCGGTCGGCATCTCAGGGCTCCCGGTCTGCAGCTATGCGCGACGATGCGCGACCACGACAGCAGTCGCGCAACCTGCGTCGTGGCTCATGCTGAGCGCCAACGTCTCGATGCCCTGACGCGCGGCCAACGCGGCGGCCTCGCCGTGCAGAACGACATCACACCAGCCTGAGGCGTGCCGGCGCACTTCGATCGAGCGCCAGTCCATCGACGACACGTCGGGACGAAGCGCTTTGAACGTCGCCTCCTTGGCCGCGAAGCGCGCAGCGAATCGCTCCGCAGCCACGCGTCCGCTGGCGGAACGGCAGTACGCGGCTTCACGTGGCGTGAAGATACGGCTGACGTAGCGCTCGCCGAACCGCTCGAGCGAACTGGCAACCTCGTTCACGCTGACGACATCGATCCCGACGTACATCCGGCCTCTCGTTGATGGTTGCCTCGACCCCGGCGGGTGTCCTGCGGACGCCACGCTCGTCAATGACGATGTCTGGGGAACGCGCGACGTTAGCCGTTGATGCAACCAAGTTGCCACGGTGCCGGCAGGCTTGCACATTTGTAAGCCTTGTCGTGTCTGCAACTTGCTGAGATAGGTGGGTGGGCGGCGAAGGATCTGTGTGCCGCGAGCCAGATTTCTGACTACCTCGGAACATATGCCGGGAAGAGGGCTTGTCTAACAGTTGTGTCAGCGGATCCGAAAGCGTTCAGCGGTCCAAGACCACGTTCACACTTCTGCCCTGACCGCCTCGAGGGGATCGACGCGGGTGGCAGCCAGCGCGGGAATCCAACTCGCCAGGATGGCGACAGCCGCGATCGTCAGTGCGGAGGCCGTGTAGACCACTGGATCGGTCGCGCTCACTTCATAGAGGAAGGACTGAAGCGTCCGAGTCGCGGCCCAGGCGCCTGTCAGGCCGAGAATCACACCTGTCACCGCGAGACGTCCGCCATCGCCGACGATCAGCCCGAGCACCGCGGCCGATTGCGCGCCGAGCGCCATGCGAATTCCGATTTCTCGAGTGCGGCGGGTCACCGAATAACTCAGCACGCCATAGATCCCAACGGCTGCGAGTACCAGCGCCAGCAGAGCAAACGACGAGATGAGCAGGAGCGCGAAGCGTTCGTGCGCGACGCCGGTGCCGATCACGTCGGTCAGCAGTCGCGGCCGGTAAAGCACCAATGCCGGATCGATTGCAGCCAGCTCCCGGCGAATGCCGTCGAGCAGCGAGGGGGTCGCGCGATCCATCGCCACCACCTGTGTGAGGGCCCAGTTCCGATCGCCGGCAAACTGCCTGTGCGAATGGTAGACCGTGGGGCGGACGACACCCCTCGCGGATGACGCGACGTCGCCCACCACGCCGATGATCTCCAGCTGGATCACCGTTGACTCGCACGTACTGACCTACAGGCTCGTCGGCGCCGAACAGGTCACGCGCCAGCCCCTGATTGACGAGCACCCGTCTCGGGGCGCGCTCGTCGTCCGCGTCCGTGAACGTCCGGCCGCGCAGCACCGGGATGCGAAGCACCTCGAAGTACCTGCCCTCGATGACTCGCTGGTCGGCCTGACCGCTGGTCCCGGCCGGTGCATCGGCGCGCCGCGTGCCCCAGCGTGTGATACGCACCGGTCACCGGCAGCCGCGAGACCGCACCAGCCGCGCGTATTCCCGGCAGCGAGGCCAGCCGGCTTGCGAACTCGCGATGGAAGAGTGCCCGGCGGCCCGCGTCCTGATAGCGCCCCTGCGGCAGGTGCACCTCG
This sequence comes from uncultured Acidobacteriota bacterium, assembly GCA_963710415.1. Taxonomy (GTDB): domain Bacteria; phylum Acidobacteriota; class Vicinamibacteria; order Vicinamibacterales; family 2-12-FULL-66-21; genus CAVQAH01. The sequence continues at coordinate 56,780 of CAVQAH010000012.1, forward strand.
AACGTCATGACGTTGCTGGCGGTCACGCCCAGCGCGACGGCGCGCAGCCGGCTGAAGCTCCGCATCAACAGGCCGGCCCCGATGAGCAGGATCAGCGCAAGCGCAATCTGGGAGATCACCAGCACGTTGCGCGTGCGGGTCTGACGACGGCTGCCGGTGCCGCTTCGTCCTGACTCGCGCAGCGTCACTTCGATGTTGGGGCGGGTGAACTGCAGCGCGGGTGCAATGCCGAACCCAATCGCCGACAGCACGACGACGCCAAAGCTGAATATCAGCAACGTGGTGTCAGGCGCGAGGTCAGCCGCGCCGATGACGCTGTCCGGCGCCACCGCAATCAGCAGGCGGGTCAGGATCTGCGCCAGGAGCAGACCGGCGAGGCCGCCGCCAAGCGAAAGGATCAGGCTCTCGACCAACAGCTGCCTGATCTGCCGCCATCGCGAGCAGCCGAGCGCCGCGCGAATGGCCATCTCCGCCTCGCGCGGAGCGCCGCGCGCGAGGCACAGGCTCGCGACGTTCACGCACGCGATGACCAGCAGCAGCACGACGGCGCCGAGCAGAATCCAGAGGAGAAGCCGCGCGTTGCCGAGCGTGTCTTCCTGCAGTGGCGCGACGAAAGCGGTACGTCGATCTTCTCGCCGGAACGTCCAGGGCAACGCTGCCGTCAGCCCATCGAGCTCGGTGCGCGCCTGCGCGAGCGTGACGCCGGGACGCAAACGCGCGATGGCGCTGAGGTAGTTGTTGCCCCAGGAGTTTCCGCGGTCGGTCGGCAGCAACCCGGCAGGCGTCCATACCCCAATCCCTGGGACGAGCGGGTCGTCGAAGCCTTCCGGCAGGACGCCGACGACCGTGAACGCGATCCCGTTGAGAGACAACGGCCGCCCAGGGACATCCGGGGCGGAGTTCAAGTAGGTTCGCCAGATGCGTTCGCTCACGACGGCGAGGCGGGCATCCCCGCGTTCGTCCGCGCGTTCGAAGAAGCGGCCAAGCTTCGGCCGGGCGCGCAGGACGCCAAAGTAGTCTGCGCTGACGCGCAACACTTGCACACGTTCGGGTTGACCCAGGTCGGTGAGGTCTGCGCCCTCGGGCGCGTAGGTATAGAGCAATGCGAGATCGACCGTTCGACTCTGGTCCCGCAACGCGACCAGGGCCAACGCGGGCCAGTAACCACCGCCTTCCGGGCTGTCTTTGTAGATGCGGACGAGCCGCTCCGATTCCTCATACGGGAGCGGCTGAAGCACGACGGCGTTCAGAACACTGAATACTGCTGTGTTCGCGCCAATCCCCAGGGCCAACGTCGCGACCACGATCGCCGCAAACCTCTTCGCCCCGGCCAGGGACCGCATCGCGTATCTGACGTCCTGTCGCCAACCGTCCACGCCAGCCTCCTTGGGAGTACTCGGAGCTTGGACGGGTTTGAGACCCGTGAAGGTTGGCAGTGATGTGACGGGCAAGGATCCGCGATCGAGGACCCCTGGCCAAGCAATCGGCGCGCCGCCGGTAGCGACAGCGGCCGCAACGACTCTTTCGAAAAATTTCCTGTGCGCAACTGTGCAGGACACCACGTCTGTTCTGTGAGAAAATACCCGGGCATCCCCGCACGCGGCGGATTCTACGCCGCCCCTGAATAGCGCTCCCTGAAGAATTCCAGCCGGAGGAATGTCGGTGCGAAACTCGAGATCTGTCCTGACCTTCGTTGTGGCCAGCTTGTGCGGATTGGCTGTCGCGTGCACCAAGGAGAGCACGCCAACCACGCCAACCACGACCGAAGGGGTCGCGACCAATGTGACGGCACCCTCGCTGGACGCGCCGTCCGCGAATCAGCAGCTCGACACGTTACGTCCGACGCTCGTCGTTCGGAACGCCACGTCGGATCAACAAGGAACGCGCACCTACGAATTCCAGGTCTCGGACAGCGCGTCGTTCGCGTCGACCACCGCGTCCCATATCCCGGGCTTCGCGGCGACGACGAGTCAGACAGGCGTCGCGGAAGGCACTGACGGAAAGACGCGATGGACGCCGCCGCAGGATCTGCAGCCGACGACCGTCTTTCACTGGCGGGCGCGGGCCATCCAGGGGACGTCCACGGGCCCATGGTCGGCGACCGGCATGTTCCGTTCGAAACTGGTGGGGTTCAATCGCGGCGGCGAGCTCTACGATCCGCTGGTCCACGGTGAAACCGTCGGCGAGATTGTCGGAGAGGCCACGTTCATCCCGGGCACTGGTCTCCAGCTCCCCAACGGTTCCAGCCACGTGAAGTACCTCCTGCCAGAGTCGATCAGCAGCGGTGAGTTCTCGATGGACGTTCTCGGCCTCCGCCCCAACGCACCTGGCGACAAATCGAAGGTGTTCGGCATGCAGGAGGGTCAGGGCGACTTCATCACCAACGACTACCGCGTCGACATTCAGTATCGCGGCTCGAACGGTGCCCCGCCCAACGCCATCACGTTTCGAGTGATCTATGGCGACGCCGACGACCTGGACGTGCGTTACGAGCCTGACGGCGCCAAGCGATTCGCATCGGTCCTGCTGCTGAACCCCGACACGCCGTATCACTGGAAGTTTACGTGGGGACCGCAGATCAGGCTGCTCGTTCAGGAAGGCGGCTCTGGCGGACCGACGCTGTACGACTTCGGGCTGAACGCGCCCGACGGCGACTACACGCCGAATCCACATTACGCCTACCTCGGCGCGCCGGTTGGCCGCAGCGGCAACGAAGCCGCGTCGATTCCTGGAGCCATCTACCGCAACGTCTGGCTCTCGAACCGGCCGAGGCCGGCCACGCTGGGGAGTGCTGTTCGGTAAAGGCAACCACCTAGCGTTTCCGTCGGGCGAGCGTCGCGGCGAGCTCGTGAGAGTGCCGCAGACGCTCGGCCACTTCAGTCCAGCGCGGCCGTCGATCCAGATAGATGCCTACCCAGCCGGACGGCCCGGCGTACGGCGGCACGAAGTATCGGTCCGGCGAGCGCGAGACCAGGAGATCCTGGGTCGTGTGTGTGGCCAGGCACCACACGGCATGTCGCCCGGCGCCGTGATGATTCCCGGCATCGGCGAACATCGCGAACATCCGCTTTCCCACCCAGAACGTCGGCTCGCCGTGCGAGACCTTTTCCCAGGCATCCGGCAGCGAAAGGCAGAGCTCACGCACGCGATTCAGGGGCGAGGGCGATGGCGTGGGTTTCCGAGGCATGAGCCGATTCTGTCAGGACTTCGACGGCTCGTCTTGAAGGAATTTGACGGTTGCCGGTAGACTCCAAAGACAACACTGTCACTGGAGGGATCCATGTCTGGCCCAACGCCGTCGGTCGACGCGAAAGAGAGCGAACAGCTTGGTCCTGGCGCTCCGCCGCATCCCGACATGATCTGGATCCCTGGCGGCACCTTCGCCATGGGTTCGGACAAGCACTATCCGGAGGAACGGCCGGTCCACCGCGTGACGGTCGATGGTTTCTGGATGGACAGGGCGCCGGTCACCAACGAGCGCTTCGCGCGCTTCGTCGAGGCGACGGGACATGTGACGTGGGCCGAGATTCCGCCGAATCCGGCGGACTATCCCGGCGCGCTGCCGCACATGCTCTATGCGGGGTCGCTCGTCTTCGTTCGGCCGTCCGGGCCGGTCGACACGCGCGACTTCAACAACTGGTGGCAGTTCATGAAGGGCGCCGACTGGCGGCATCCGTACGGACCTGAAACGTCGAACGAAGGTCTGGACAAGCACCCGGTCGTCCATGTCGCGTATGTCGACGCCGACGCTTTTGCGCGCTGGGAAGGCAAAGATCTTCCGAGCGAAGCGGAATGGGAATTCGCGGCGCGCGGCGGCCTCGAGGGCGCCGCATACGCGTGGGGTGACGAGTTCCTGCCCGACAATCGTTACATGGCGAACACCTGGCAGGGGGAGTTTCCCTGGCAGCAGCTCGGGAAGGACGGCTTCGAACGCACGTCACCGGTCGGCACCTTCCCAGCCAACGGCTACGGGCTCTACGACACCATCGGCAACGTCTGGGAATGGACGACCGATTGGTACGTGCCGAAACATCCGCAGGAAGCGGTCAAGGCGTGCTGCATTCCGCGCAACCCGCGCGGGCCTCGCGAAGACGAGAGTTACGACCCCTGCCAGACCGGCAGCACGATTCCGCGCAAGGTTCTGAAGGGCGGATCGCACCTGTGCGCGCCGAACTACTGCCGCCGGTATCGCCCGGCGGCACGATTCCCGGAGCCGGTGGACACCTCAACCTGTCACGTCGGCTTCCGCTGCATCGTCCGGCCGGCGCAGAAGGCTTAGCGGCATCACCTAGTACCGTCTAGGTTTTCTCGGGTTCGGGGCCGAGGACTCTGGCCATCGCGGCCGACAGGCGCCGCCAGCGGTTGGACTCGCGCGTCAGCTGCGCGCGCCCGCTCTTGGTGAGCGTGTAGAAACGCGCGCGCCGATTGTTCGTCGAGGTCCCCCACTTCGCGGAGATCCAACCCTGCGCCTCGAGACGCTGCAGCGCTGGATAGAGCGCGCCGTGCTCGACGAGCAACTCGTTCTCCGACGACTCTTGAATCGCGCGCGCAATCCCCTGGCCGTGCTGCGCTCCGAAGATCAACGTTCGCAGGATGAGCACGTCGAGCGTGCCCTGCATCAGCGCGAGCCGCTCGTTCTCGTTTGGGGTCGACATCTGACCTGAGTATTCCGTGGCTCGGGTGAGATGTCAACCCATACCGCCGATTGCTGGCCTGGGGACGCGAATGATCGACGCTTTACGGGACGCGGATCTCGCGGATCTGAAACCTTTCAACGGGACGCGGATCTTCGCCGAACCCTCCGACGGGACGCGGATCTTGCGGATCAAAATGATCTCGTGGCAACCTCATTCGGACCAAGACCGTCCGATCACTTTGACATCGGCAGCAGACCACGCTCGATGAACGTGCTCACGGCCAGCCGGGCTGCCTCGAGGCCGTCGACGGCGTCATCGTCCCGCCACACCGCGCTTGCGAAGATGTGATCGCGACCGCGGACCGTGAGTGCACCGACCAGCCAGCTGACGCTCTGGCCGTTCGCGATTCGCGTGGCACCCGTCTTTGCGTTCAACCGCGCCGCATCCCAATCGCCGGCAACCTTGTGGATGCCACGCGCGTTCTGGACCGTCCCCGGCTGCTGATTCAGCGCTTCTCGGATCACACGCTGGCGTTCGCGGGCGACGGGAAGCGCCTCCGTATAGAACTGGCGAAGGAAGCGAAGCTGTTCATCCGGCGAAATGCGGAGAACGCCGTTGACCCAGTAGGTCGTGATCTCGCCCGTGGTGTCGGCGTTGCCGTAGTGCATCATGACGAGCCAGTCGTGCATACGCGTCGCACCGATGCGGGGCGCGATCCGCTGGAACAACCAGAGCACCGACGGTCGCATCGCAGCTGAGCACCGTATGATCTTTGTCCCACTCGGGCTGATCGGGATGCGCGCGTTCCGTCCCAGCGCTCGATTGTGTCTTCCCGGATGACTCCTGTCTCGAGTGCCACCAGCGCGTGCGGGATCTTGAACGTCGATGCGGGCGAGAGCCGCGTCGCGCATGCCCGTGCATCGCTTCTCCACGGAGTCTGCTCTGTGAGCGTCTGGATGACGACGCACGACATCGACGGTGCCTGCGCGTGACCCCTCACAAGAACACAAGCGCAGAGAGTCGCGACAACGATAAGACTTGCGCGTACCAACGACTTGCCCTCCATCAGCAACCGCAGCTGGCGCCACGCTACGTCCTCGGAGTCCGGCGGAACGGCTCGCTCGACGAGCTCACGATCAGAGTCGAGCCGCACGAGCGTCATCAGAACTTGAAGACAATAGACGTCAGGAATGCGACGTCGTTCTCCTTGACAGTCGGATTGGGTGGCCGCGTCGAGTAGGTGTCGAGCAGCTCGATCTTCAATTCGAGTTGCCTGACGAGTCCCGCCGCCAGCCCCGCTCCGAACGTGTAGAGTGCGTCGCCGAAGTCGTCGGCGTCCCACAAAGCCGAAAAGCCCTGCGTGATGGTGGCATTCGGCGAGACCTTCCAGGCCAGCCGATCGCCGGCGCTGATCGTCGCACTCGTCTGCACGTCGAGCCCCGGGTTCTTTTCCCACTTCACGCCGGCACCAGCGTCGACCGCAAACGTCAGCTCGGGGGTGTCGACCACCTTGTAGCCGATGCCGCCGACCGGCGCGATCAGATAGTCGATCTCCTTGAATTCGTCGCGAAGGTACTGCAACTGGCCGAACAGAAACGTGCGCGCATTCAGCGCTCGCTCGTATCGTCCTTGGAGGAACAGGCGATCCACCGTGGCCTCGCCGTTGGTGTCGCCCCGCAGATAGAGCGCCTGCATCTTCCAGACGTTCCGCGTTTTCGGATAGTAGGTCGCGTCGAAGCTCAGGTTGATGTTCGTGGTGTCGGTGTTCCCCCGGTTCATGGTGAGGCCGAAGCCGGCGCTGCCGAATCCAGAGTCCCTTGTCCTCTTCGGGAGGGCACGGGCAAGGCGCCGCGGGCTGGGCCTGCGCCTCGGTCACGACACCCAACCCCAGAATCACGAAAGTAAAGATGAGGTACTCGTGTCAGTCGTCGCATTCACGCATCCTTTCGACGTTCGGCCGCTTTCAAGCACCGAACCAGAGCGGAAACAACTGATTGGCTTGGATTTTCGAGGGACCTCCCGGCTGATTGCCACGAGATACCGTGGCTGCGTCCCGTTTCGCGGCCGTCAGCGGTCCATCCTGGCAGCCGGCAATTCGAAATCTGCTACAACATGGCGTCATGAGAATGAACATGCGCCTTATCCCACGCGCGTCGATGGCTTTGTCCGCGCTCGCCATGGCATTCGCGTGTGCGCCGGCAGCACAAACTCCACCACAGAGCGCTGCCACACCGCCAGCGGCGCAGACGCCACCATCGAGTACTGGCGGCGCTCGGGCTGGCCTGGCTGGAACATCCTGGCAGCTCGTGCAGTTTCAAGGGATGGATGACAAGACCGTGAAACCGGATGACAAGTCGAAATACACGCTCACCTTCGACGCCACGAACGTCAGCGTACGTTTCGACTGCAACCGCGGCCGGGGATCCTGGAAATCCTCTGGCGGCGGTCAGCTGGAGTTCGGTCCCCTTGCACTCACCCGGGCCATGTGCCCTCCCGGCTCGCTTCACGATCGCCTCGTGAAGGATTGGGGATACGTGCGGTCGTATGTGCTGAAAGACGGCCACCTCTTTCTCGCCCTGATGGCCGACGGCGGCATCTACGAGTTCGAGCCGATGCCGTCGAAACCGGCGACACCCAACAGCTGAGCTGTCGCGCGGCGTCACTTTTCTGTTCGTTTCTCTCGCATCCGTCGTTCTAATCAGTACGACGGACGCGAGACAAGTCACAGGTAGCACGTGGCACGTCAGCACGTCGCACGTGTCTCTCCTGCCTCGCACAAGTCGCCGGAGGCGTTCATGGATTTCTTCGAACGTTTGTTCGGCATCTCTCCCGACGGTGGCAATGGATCCCTCGAGATGTTCTACCTGCTGGTCGCATCTCTGATCCTCCTCGCCCTCGGCAGGTGGCACACACATCGGGGCGCAAGCCGCGAGCCGAGACCATAACGACATGGCAAAAAAGAAAGTGTCCCGAACCAAGCGTGTCTCGAGCCAGAAGCCCGGACGGACTTCGCTGAAGAAAGCCCAGCCGCCACCAGACAACCCGCTGCTGCGGGCAGAAGCGGACAGGCTCGCTCATGGCGGTGATGCCCGGGAGATGGCGCGCGCGCGCGCGAAGGCTCTGCAGAAGAAGGAGTGACCCATGGCCCGCCGAAAGAAGGTCCGCGCCAAAGGATCGACCCGCAGAACGTCGCGAGCGAAGCGGCGCGGCGGAAAGGCGAAACCGCCACCGGACAATCCCCTCCTTCGACATGAAGAGCTCGACATCGATCGCCGCATCGAAGGCGAAGATCACGTCGTCGAGAGTCCGAGTCTGGTCGCCGCGATGGCAGCGGCAACCGGTAAGCGCGCCCGATCGAGGCGCGTCAAGAAATCCAGGGAGAGTACGGTCAAGCGACTCTGCAAGCTGCGGTTGGCCGCGCTGGCGAAGACCGCCGTCCTTCCCGGCGACGAGTTCGCCGGCCCCACGCGGGCACCGCGCCGGAGGCTGTCAGCTGCGGCGCCAGGTGGCGTCGAGCTCGTGCCGCCAGTGTCCGGCACGAGCAACTGGATTCAGCTCGGCCCGACGGCAATTCCGAAAGGCCAGACCTACTCGTCCGCCAGGGTGCTCGTCACCGGACGCGTGACGGCGATCGTGATCGACCCGACGAACACCAACATCATCTATCTGGGGACCGCGCAGGGCGGCGTCTGGAAGACGACTGACGGCGGCCTCAACTGGCAGCCGAAGTCGGATCACGAGGTCTCGCTCGCGATTGGTGCGCTGGCCATGGACCAGAGCAACCCGCTCGTGCTCTACGCGGGCACTGGCGAAGGTAACTTCTCGGGCGACAGCTACTACGGCAATGGCGTCCTGAAAACGATGAACGGTGGCAACACCTGGACGACGCTGGCGCAGTCGACGTTTACGGGCACACGCTTCAGCCGGATCGCCATCACGCCGGGAACGCCGTCACGCCTGTTCGCAGCGACCGGCGATGGCCTCTTTCGTAGCACCGACAGCGGCACGACCTGGACGAAGATGACCGGGTCGTCGTTGCCAACGCTGAACTGCACGGATGTGTGCGTCGATCCCGCGTCTCCCGCTACGGTCTACGCAGCGTTCTGGGGTGCAGGCATCTACAAGACGACGGCCGGGGGCATGTCGGGACAACCGGCATGGTCGAAACTCGCCGGTGGGCTGCCGTCTACCGGATTCACGCGCATCGCGCTCGGCCTGTCCCCATCGTCGCCGAATATCATCTACGCGTTGATGGCCGGCCCGGGCAACAGCTACTCCATCAATCAATTCCGACGGTCGGTCGACGGCGGCGCCAATTGGACCTCCATTCCCCTTCCCGGGGGCAACATCGGAGGCCAGGGCTTCTACAACCTCGACGTGTCGGTGGATCCGACTACGCCGGACATCGTGTTCCTCTGCGGGATCTGGGTATGGAAGGCGGTGCGCAACAGCGTATCCGGCGCGTGGACGATCACCGAGGTTGGCAGCCCGATTCATCCCGACAACCACGCGTTTGCCTTTCAGCCGGGAAACCACACGATCGTCTATGCCGGCAATGATGGTGGGGTCTACAAGTCCATCGATGGCGGCGCAACCTGGAGCGACACGATCAACGAAGGTCCGTGTATCACGCAGTTCGAGTTCATCGATCAGCACCCCTCGTCCGACGCAGTCGTTTTCGGGGGGACGCAGGACAACGGCACCGAGCAGTTCCGGAACTCTCCGGTCTTCAACCATGCTGACGACGGCGATGGCGGGTACTGTGCGATCGATCGGCTGCAACCAAAGAATGTGATCAGCACCTACTACGGTGCGAGCCCGAAGCGCTCGACCCAGGGTGGAAAGTTCGCGACGTGGTTCGACGTCAGCGCCGGCATCACGGGTTCGTCGCTCTTCTATCCGCCCTTGACGCTCGACGATACCAACCCGAGCAACATCGCGATCGGGACGAACCTGATCAACCTCGATGCCTCACAAGGCACCGGCGGCTGGCCGACGAAAGTCACCCTGCCCGGCATGACCGGCAATGTATCGGCCATCCACTACGTGAACTCGAACCTGATCTATGTGGGGACGACGCTGGGCCGCGTCTACCGGCTCACCAAGACGGGCACGACCTGGTCCGCCGTCGCGATCAGCGCCTCGCCGCTGCCCGGTCAATACATCTGGGATGTTGCGGCACGGCCCGACGACATCAACACCGTGATCGTCGTGATGTCCGGCTTCGGCATCTCGCACGTGTGGCGGGGAGTCGTCGCGGCGGGAGGCACGTCCGCCACGTGGACCAACATCAGCGGGACGTTGCCGGACATTCCGGTCAACGCGCTGGTGATCGATCCCGCGGCGCCGAATACCTATTACATCGCCACCGACGTGGCCGTGTATCGCACGTTGAATGGGGGAACGACCTGGTCGCAATTCAGCCAGGGCCTGCCCAACTGCGCCGTGTTCGATCTGCGCCTGCACCAACCGTCACGGCTCTTGCGCGCGGGAACGCACGGGCGTGGGCTGTGGGAGCGGAAGCTCGACGTGCCTTCACAACCGGATGTCGATCTCTACGTTCGCGACCACCTGATGTCGACGGCGCGCGAGGTGCCCACACCCGGCGGCGTCGCGGCGGCATTCGAGGATCCGCTCCAGCATGTCGCGCTCGGCGACATGCTGTGGTGGTGGCAATGCGCGGACATCAAGGTCGACGCCCTGCAGGGATCTCCGCCCGAATACCAGCTGCCGATCGCGGCCGTCGACTACGCCGCCTACGAGAGCACGCTCGAGCACAGAGACGCGCGACGCGGCCAGGTGAACCGCGTGTACGTGCAGGTGCACAACCGCGGGGTCGTGCCAGCAGCCAACGTCACGGTCAAACTGCTCTATGCCGATGCCTCCGCCGGTCTGCCGCCGCTGCCGGGTGACTTCTGGACGGCCTTTCCCAACAACTCCGCGACCACGACGATTTGGAAACCCATTGGAACGGCGAAGGTCATCTCTTCGGTTTCACCGGTCGAGCCGGCCATTCTCGAATGGGACTGGACGACTCCGACGTCAGCCGCCGACCACACGTGCCTCCTCGTCGTCATGGATAGCGCGTCGGATCCGATCCCCGCGTCCAGCAAGATCGTCGACGTCGCGCTGCTCGTGCAGAACGAGAAGCGTGTCGGATTGAAGAACGTGCATGTGGTCAACGCGGGGACATCGACGATGTCGACGTCGATGCTCCAGTTCTTCAGCAACCGCGGAACGGCCGACGTCATCCGCGTGCTGCCCGGCAATCTCGGTGGCTGGGACGTCGGCTTCATCTGGCCACGCGGGTTGACAGCGTCGGCGCTCAGTGACCTGGGGTGGGTGAGCCGGGCGCCGAGGTCCGGCGTGCTCACCACGCTGCGTCAGAAATATGGAGACCAACTCTCAGGACTCGACACGTCACGCATTCACGCCCTGAGCGATGCCGCGCGCGGCGCGCGCCTCGAGCAAGTCCGGATTCCGCGGACCGGTCTGAAGGCGTTGCTGGTGTTGACGTCACCGACGAGACGGCGCCCTGAAGGGAGCATCACCGTCATCCAGGAGGAAGGGGGCCGCGTCGTCGGGGGCAACACCTTTGTGCTCCGGATGCCGGTCTGATAAGAGGTGTCAGTCGAGCCACCGACTCGACTCAGGAGATAGGAGAAAGGGAGACTCGCAGGCGACAAATCAGGGCGGTCGCGACGAGTTCCCGGAACGATCGCGACGACCACGACGAACGAGTGCCGTCGCACCGTCGCACGCGAGCCCAAGGCCTCCGCCCCACCTCTACCCCAGAAGCTTGATAGCCTTCGGGAGATCGGTTTCTGACACGGCAACGACTGCGGCGGTCGTCCGCGTGCGCGAGGTGGACGTCGCATACGCGTAGCGAACGTTGATGTTCGCCTTGGCGAGCTTCTCAACGGCCTTGGCCAGTGCGCCCGGGCGGTTCTTGACCTCGACGAAGAGCACGTCCTCCGCCACGAACGTGTAGCCAGCCTTGGATAGCGCGTTCGCCGCCTGCTCGCGGTTCGCAACGAGCAGCCGGATCATGCCGTTGTCGCGGCCCGATTCCGGCGCCGACAGGGCGAGCAGGTTCACGCCACCATGGGCGAGGTCGCGACAGAGCTTCGCCAACGTGCCGATCTGGTTGTCCAGGGGCAGGTTGAGTTGAGTGGCAGAGGGCATAGGCTATCCGTTCAAGTCCTTCCTGTCGCGCAGGCCGATGATCGTCGCGACGAGCGTCGCGATGCGCGATTCGGCACCGTCTCGAATGGCCATGACATCGGCCTGGCATACGGTGATGGTCTTTCCGGGGCGTAACACCCGGCCGCGGGCGACGAACGCGTCGCCCCGCGCCGGCTCGAGCAGATTGATCTTGAACTCGATGCTCAGCACCGCGTTGCTGGCCGGCATCAGGCTGTACGCGGCATAGCCGCAGGCGCTGTCGGCAATCGTCGCGACGATGCCAGCATGCATGAAGCCGTGCTGTTGCGTGAGAGTGCTGTCGTACGGCAACCAGATGTCGATCTCGCCAGGCGCAACATGGGTGAGCTTCGCACCAATGGTGGTCATCACCTGCTGTCGGCCGAAGCTCTCCCGCACACGATCGGCAAACTGGCTGTCGGCTGGAGTCACTTGACCTTGGTGCCCTTCGACTCCATCACCGGCACCCACTTCCCGTCCGCGCCCTGGAACTCCATCACGAACGTTTGCACGGTCGGCGAGACCTGCTTGATCGTGACGCGCGACTTGATCTTCTGACCGCCCATCAGGCCCTCGTCCGTGTACGTCCACGTATCACCCTGAACGGTACCTTTGGCCACACTCGTCATCACCATGCCGGAGTTGTCCGTGCCGTAGTACGTGTAGACCTTCTCCTCGGTGCTGTAGCTCAGGATCCCGATGCTCTTCATCGGACCCATCGGGCTCTTGCCGTCTGAACGGCAGATTACCGAGAATCCACCCTGGAACCACTCGCACGTGTCTTTCCCGGTGATTTTGCCGCCGGGACCCATCGGACCGGGCTTCATTTCACCCTCGCTCGTCCACGTGCCGACGAAGTACGCGAGCTTCTGAGTTTCAGGACCCGGCTTCGGCGGAGCCGGCGTTTGAGCCAGTAGGGTGAGGGAACCGACGACGACCAGAGCAGCAACCGAGGCGGCGAGGAACGCGAGCTTTCGTCTCATGAGCTTCCTCCTATTGGCGGTTTTCCAGTAGACCTTGTCGAAATATATCAAGCTGCCCGAATAGTGCAATGCTCGCCGGGAAACATGCTCGTCCCATCCTTGTCCCAAAAAGGTCCATCAAGCGGATGCTTTCGGCCTACGATTGCACCATGGAGAACTTTCTTCAGGACGTGCGGTTTGCCATTCGCGGTTTGCGCAAGGAACCGGGATTCACCATCGTGGCGCTGCTGACGCTGGCGCTCGGGATCGGCGCGAACAGCGCGATCTTCACGGTGGTCGACGCGGTGGTTCTGAGGCCGCTGCCCTTCCCTGAACCGGAGAGGCTGGTCCGCGTCACGGCCGATTTCGCGGGGCCGGGCACCACCGACGTCGGCATGTCGGCGCCGGAGCTGTTCGACTACCGCGACCGCGCGGACATCTTCGAGAGCATCGCCGGCCTGTATCCGGTCAACGCCAACCTCACGCAGGTCGATCAGCCCGAACGCGTCGAGGTCATGCTGGTCAGCCCGACCTATTTCTCGCTGCTGGGTGTGCGGCCGGCGCTCGGACGCGTGTTCGGTCCCGAGGACGACCATCCGGGGATCGCGGAAGTCGCCGTCATCAGCGATGCGCTGTGGAAGCGCCGCTTTGGTGGAGCGCCGGACGTTCTTGGCCGGACGCTGCGCATAGACGACGACAGCTACGCGATCGTGGGCGTCATGCCGCCGGCATTCAGGCATCCTGGGACGTCGCTGAGAAGTGACGTCGAACTCTGGGCGCCCGCCGGCTATCGCGCAGATCCGTTTGGTCCGCCTGCGCGTGGCGCGTACTTTTTGAGCGGCAGCATCGCCAGGCTGAAGCCTGGGATCACCGTCGCCGACGCGCAGCAGCGGTTGAGCGCATTCGGGCAGAAGCTGCGTCAGGAATTCCCCACCGACTACCCGGCGAGAACGTCGTGGACGCCTCGCCTCGTGTCGCTCCAGGACGATCTGGTGGGCAATGTCCGGCCTGCCCTGCTGATCCTGCTTGGCGCCGTCGGGCTGGTGCTCGCGATCGCCTGCGCGAATATCGCCGGTCTTCTGCTCGCACGTGCGGCCGCGCGGCAGCGCGAGCTGGCGATGCGGCGTGCGCTCGGTTCCGGCCGCAGCCGCATCGTCCGATTGCTGCTGACCGAGAGCGTCCTGCTCGCGCTCGCCGGCGGTGTGCTGGGCCTTGGGTTGGCATCGGTGGGCGTGGATGTGCTCCTCGCGATGGTGCCGTCAGGCGTCCCGCGCACGGCGGAGGTTCATGTCAGCGGGAGTGTCGTCGCGTTCTCGTTCGCCGCCGCTGTGCTGACGGGCATTCTCTTCGGGCTGGCGCCAGCCATTCAGTTCTCGAGCCCCAATGTGCTCAGCACGCTGAAGGACGGTCAATCGCGCGGCGGCTCGTCGCGACGCGGCATTCGGCCGTTGCTCGTGGCCGCGGAGTTCGCCCTCGCGATGGTGCTGCTGGTCGGCGCCACATTGCTCGTGCGGAGCTTCTGGCGGCTGCAGCAGGTGGAGACCGGGTTCGACGGCACCAACGTCCTGAGCGCACGGCTGTGGCTGCCGCGGCCCAACGATCCGGCGCGCGGAAAGTACCTGTCACACCCGCCGCGCCTGGCGTTGTTCGAGGAAGTGCTGCGGCGCACCCGCGAGCTTCCTGGTGTCGAGGCCGCGGCGATCGTCCAGAACCTGCCGCTCGACGGCCAGCGTGGATTCGGTGCGATCACGATAGACGGCCGTGACCCGGCCGAGCCGGTGGCGACCGTGCAGCCCAACTTCGCGTCGCTGGAGTACTTCAGCCTGATGCGCATCCCGGTGCTCTCCGGCCGCGCGTTCAACGCCGAAGACACGGTGCGAGGCGCGCCGGTGGCCGTCATCAGCCAGGAGACGGCGCGGCGGTATTTCGCGGGCACCGATCCGATCGGCCGCCGGGTCCGGTTGGGTGGTCCAGCGTCCACCGCACCGTGGATCACCATCGTCGGCGTCGTCGGTAACGTGCTGAGCGAGCGCCTCGAGCTCGAACCACGGCCCATGATGTACCGGCCGATGACGCAGGCGACGAATCTGTCGCTGGCGCTGGTGGTGAAATCGAGCGCCGACCCATCGCGCCTGGCCGACGAATTATCGCGATCCGTGCGTGCTGCCGATGCCGACCTCCCGACGTTTGCCATCCGAACGATGAAGGACGTCGTGGCGGCCGCGACCGCCTCCAAGCGCTTTTCGATGCAGCTGCTCGGGGCCTTTGCCCTGCTCGCGCTCCTGCTCGCGGCGATTGGCATCTACGGCATGACGGCGTACCTCGTCAACCAGCGCACGCGCGAGATCGGTATCCGCGTCGCGCTCGGTGCGACGCCGCACTCGGTCCTCCGACTGATCGTCGGCTACGCCCTCACTCTCGCTGGCGGCGGCGTCCTGGTTGGCCTCGCCGCGGCGCTCGTCATCATTCCGCTCATGAAAGACATGCTCTTCGATGTCAGCCCGACGGATCCGACGACCTTCATCGTCATCACCACCGTGCTGGTGGCGACGGCGGCCGTAGCGGCGTTCACCCCGGCACGCCGCGCCGCGCGCGTCGACCCGATGCACGCGTTGCGGGCTGACTAGGCGGGCGGAGACGTGACAACACCCACCGTGATTGATTGGCGGCAGCTGAAACAACCCTCGGACGGCCTGACCACGACACTTCACGCGGAACGATCGCGACTGCCGCGGCGTCAGCGCGTCGGACTCCTGTTAGACACCGACGGTGAAGATCGTGTCGCCGCGAACCAGCGTGGCGCGCGGCTCTGTGGCGTTGACGATGCTCCTGAGGTTCAAGCAGCAGAAGACATATAGCAGAAAGGCGGCAGAAATATGGCTGACAAGTTAACTAAAGTCATCCAAAAATCAGACTTCAAGGCCGACGGTTTCACAATTCCTAACGTTTTCACGTGGCTGGTTCGGCACTTTTTCTGCTTATCCCAGTGGTGATATATCTATAAAGGTCTATACCATAGCAGGTGCATGACAATGCGTGAACTCGACCAGGTACCCACTCATTTGCTGTTGGACTCCACTGGGGGAGACTCGGATATTCGCCATCCTCAAGGCCGACCGTCGGCAGGTTGCCGATCGTCGAATGACCGCGCGGGGTGGCCGTCGCGGCCACCGATCCGGTCGCGAACCATGGGGTCAACCGCGTCGCGATGCGCGCGGAGCGTTCGTTTCTGGAGCCAGTCGCCGTTCCGTGCCGTTGATTCGGGCAGCAACCCGAAGACATTCCCACGATTCGCGGGAGTAGGGGATACTGACGTGACACCGTGTCAGCGAATCCGTCCACGCCCGTCGATTCGACCATCTCCGTCAAGACCTACGCGCCTGCCGAACGAACCGTCGGTGGTGCACGCGGAGTTTCCCCGTACGCCGATTATCCTCCGCGGGTCCGACTCGAGTGGCTGCTCGCCACCACGCGCGTGGTTCTGGTGGCGGGTGGGCTCGTCGCGCTGACGTTCGATCGAGACCCGGACTCTTCAGTTCACGATCATCCAGTACCTGCTCACGATGTACCTCGGGTACAGCGTGGCCATGGTGGCGCTCGTCTGGATGCCGCTGCGCTTTGCGCGAGGTTGGGCGGTCGCGCAGCACGTCACGGACCTGCTCTTTTTCTCGCTCGTCACCCTCCTGACCCAGGGCGCCAACAGCCCGTTCTACATGTACTTCGTGTTCCTGATGATCTGCGCCACGCTCAGGTGGCAGTTCTGGGGCGCGTTGTGGACGGGCGTCGCGTCGATCGCCGCGTACGCGGCGGTCAGCGTCTACGGCGCCTACCTCGGTATGCCGTTCGCCCTCGACGCGTTCCTCCAACGCAGCATGAATCTCGCGGTCGTCGCGGTGTTGCTGGGATATCTCGGGGCGTATCACGAACGCTTTCAGCAGGAGATTCGTGCGCTTGCCGCCTGGCCGCGCAAGGTACCTGACCAAGCCGACCAGCTGATCGAGGAGGTCCTCTCCGAGTCGGCACGCATCTGCGAGGCGCCTCGAATCCTGCTCGTCTGGGAGGATCCGGGGGAGGGGTACACGAATCTTGCCCTGATGGACGCCTCGTCTGGCGGGAAGGTGACGTGGGTGCGTGAGCCCGAAGGCACCTACGGGTCGATGGTTCCGCGCCGGTACGAGCGAACGAGCTTTCAGTCACCCGATGCGGCGGACGAGAACGGTCGCGTGATTTACCGCCAGGACGGCGGATTCAGGATTTCGCAGCAGCGGCCGGTCAGCGAAGCCATGCGTGCGCGCTTCGACATGCACGCGGTCCAGTCATGGTCGCTCGAGGGCGAGCTCATTCGCGGACGCCTCTTCTGCCTCGACAAACGCCAGATGCGCCTCGACGACCTGATGCTCGGCGAGCTCGTCTCGCGACTGGCCGTGTCGCGGCTCGATAGCCTGTATCTGCTGCGCGATCTTCGCCAGGCCGCGGCGCTCGACGAGCGTGTTCGCGTCGCGCGGGATCTGCACGACAGCGTCCTGCAGTCGCTCGCCGGCACCGCGCTGCAGCTCATGGCCGCCCGCCGCCTCGTCGATCGCGACCCGCGCGCGGCCGCGGTCCAGCTCGACGAGGTCCAGCAGCAAATCGAGAATGGCGAGCTCGAGATGCGCTCGTTCATCCGCCGGCTGCGGCCCGAGTCGTCCATTGCGGCGGAAACGACCCGCGCGGGCTTCCGCGAGCGGCTCCAGGAAGTCAGCCGGCGTGTCGAGCAGCGGTGGGACGTCAAGGTCAACAGCCGGGTGGACGGGTCGCCCGACACCTGGCCGGAACAAGTCAAAGACGAGGCTTTTCAGATTGTTCGTGAGAGTATTCTGAATGCGGCTCGCCACGCCGACCCGTCCGTCATCAGGGTGGACGTCGAGGTGGTCGGGCACGAATTGCGCATCCATGTTGCCGACGACGGACATGGGTTTCCGTTCAAGGGATCGTTCGATCTGCAGGATCTCAACGCGATGGACAAGGGCCCCTGGTCACTCCGGGAGCGGGTCGCGGCGTTGCGCGGCAAGCTCAACCTGGAATCCTCGGACGCCGGCAGCGATCTGAAGATCATGCTCCCGCTCGAGGGTTGATCATGTCTATTCGACTCGTGCTCGTTGACGACCACCCGCTCGTGCTCAACGGCCTGGCGCAGCTGCTCGCGTCGGACCCGGAGTTCGAGGTGGTCGCCATGTGCGGCACGGCGGCTGAAGGGTTTCAGGCGGTGCAGTCGTTGTCCCCGGATGTGCTCCTGCTCGACCTGCAATTGCCCGACGAACACGGACTGACACTGCTTCGCCGTCTCGATCCAGCCCGCCCGCCGGCGGTCGTCGTGCTGACGGCGAGCCAGGACGAGCGTGAGCTGCTCGACGCGGCGAAGCTCGGCGCGCGCGGAATCGTGCTCAAGGCCATGGCGCCGCGCGTGCTCGAAGACTGCATCCGCACCGTGCATCAAGGCGGCCACCAACTCGTCGTCGACAACGCCGATCTGGGCGCGCGCCTGGCGGAACGCCAGGCTGTCGAACAGGAACTCCTCTCGCTGCTCACTCCGCGAGAGCTCGAGATCGTGCAGCTCATCACGCTGCGACTCGACAACCAGGAAATCGCCTCGCGTCTCGCCATCAGCGTCGGCACGGTGAAGATTCACCTCCACCATATCTACGGCAAGCTGCGCCTCGACGGACGTCACGAGCTGCAGACGTATCTTCGCAACCGCGGGTACTGACGCAGGGCACGTAGTTCGGTCGAGTTCGTGATCTCGCCGAGTCGCGGCTCGGACGTGCATGTTAGAACGCCGACTTTCGAGCGACGGACCACGGACTACGGCCGACGGCACGACTACTTATTCGTGCAGCAGTTTGAACGTCTTCGCGGACGGTTGCCACACGTCGCGCGACAGCTGTCCAGTATTTGCGGCTGCGGTCTGTCTGCAGGAACTCCAGCTGGCGCGTGATCCGAGAGGACGATTGAACGCCCTTGCCGACGACGTAGCGGACCTCGCCTTCAGGTCCGAGGATGATCGTGCTGCCGCCATAGAACACAGCCGATCGTGAGCTGCCGGGTTCCTTGACGATCGCGTGCTGCGTGATTTCGGCGACGATGCCAAAGACGACCTGGCCATCGGGTCCGATGCGCCGTGCGGGACGGACGGATTCGATCGTCGGCGTGCGAATCGATTCATCCGGTTTCCGCAGCCCGAACAGCTGCATGTCGGCGGGATTGGTGACGAGGCGGCCGAGGGCGAGGGCCTGCCGCTTCACTTCACCGCCGCTTGCCGGACGGCCGGGATCGCCACGGAAGCGCAGCCGGCCAAAACTGAGCGGGCGCACCGCCGCGAGCGGACGCTCGGGAGCTTTCCACACCAGCGAATCTTCGTCGAGATTGCTGACGCCGCCCACGAGGATGCCCGCGATCGCGGAATGCGTCAATCCACGCCTCACGATACGCCCACGGATCGTCAGGCACGAGTTCGCGGTCGGCGGTAATCACGGCGCGCAGGAACTCGCCGAACTCGAGATCGACCGGCGGGCAATAGTCCACGGCGCGAATGCAGATGGACAGGAACTGGCTGGCCAGCCGGCTGGCCTCTTCCGCCAGGATGACCTGCAGATCGGCCGGCAGCTCACCCATCGGGAGATTGCCCGTTCCCCCGGTTGCCAGCCTGATGAAGCGCGCGGTCTTTCTCGTATAGATCACGTTGAACGCGTCGAAGACCGCCAGGACCAGCACCGAGCCCAGTTGATGCGGTTCGAGTTTGGCGTCGTAGCGAAGCCGTGTCCCGTCGAGCGAGTCGACCGCGCTGCGCAGTGGCGATGGACGCTCGGTCGATCGGCCGAGCGGACGGGCCAGATCGGTCAGGAGTCCGTCGGTGACCTGACCGCGCGATCGGCGGATCGCCGCGAGCACGACGTCGCGGTAGCTGAAGTGCTGAAACACCGCCACGATGTCGGCGAACGCTTCGTGAAAGGCCAGCACGTCGATTCTCGTCGGAATGGTGAACCTGGCGCGCAGACCGTCGAGCAGGGCGTGCGTCAGCTCGTGCGCGATGATGTCGTGCGACAGGCAGGTGTAGACCCGCTCGCCCTTCATCATGCCGAAGGTGTTGCCGTCGGCCGTGAACCAGCCGAACTCCAGCGAGCCCGCGACGTTGTTGTAATGCGCGTTCGGTCCCTCGAACGCGCGCGGATGGATCTTCAGCACGCCGGCCGTGCGGCGCTCCTCGTCGTCGCCGCGATCGAAACCCCACGCAGGATCGCGGCCGAGCGCCGCTTTGAACGCCGCGTACACCGAACTGCACACGGCATAGACCATCTGTTGCTGAAAACGGGTGTCGGAGCGCGACGGGCTGTAGCCCTGCTGGATCAGGACGCGCCGATCCTCGAGATCGCACGATCGGGCCGTCAGCCTCGACGTGGAAGAGACGCCCCTGCGGACCTGGACGCAGTGGCTCGTACGGCACGTTGACCAGGGCGACGGCGCCATCAAGACGGGACACCGCGGGATCGAGCGCGAAGATCCTCAGGGGACGGTAGACCGGATCGTCAGGCTTGCGCTGATACGGCCCGACACGCACGTGCCGGCCGAGCATCGGCGAGATGACGAAGGCATCTTCCCGGCGCGGAGTCTTCCTGCCCTTCTCCGTCTTCGCCGCCGGCGCGTCATCGCGCTCCCGCGACTGTGCGACACCAGCGGTCGCGTCAGGCGTCGAACCTCCGGCGTCCTCCTCTGCCATGATCAGAACATCCGCCCCTTCTTCGCGGTGATTCCGCCAAACAGCTGCGGCGTCTGCGGGTACATCTGCGACGGGAGGCGCCGGCGGATCTCGGCGTGCCACTCCTGCGGCGTCTTCGGCTTCTTCTTCAACGCATCGATGGCGGTTCGCGTCATGACGCCGTTCGGGCGGCCGTTGAAGTCCGCATCGTAGCTGAACTCCACGTCCTTGCATCCGGCGAGGAGCAGCGCCGGATATTTCTCGCTTTTCGCGGACACCGGCGCGCGCATCGCGAGCGGAATGCGCTCGCGCAGGCTGACGTCCTTCACGAACTGCAGCGGTGGCAGCAACCGTATCTTCGGAAGCCGGTTCTTGTTCGACAGCGGATCCGGAGCGAACCTCGCAACCGATCCGGAATGACACGAATCCGAGATGAAGTAGAGGCGGACGTCCGCCGGCTTCTGGTCGAAGATTTTCGCCAGGTCGTCGTCCATCAGGTACTGTTCCTTGTCGATATCGTACGGGCACAGCATCTCGTCGCGGCCATCCGGTTCGTCACCGTTGTCGTCCGGCAGCCAGGATCCGTGGCCGGCGAATGTAAACACCAGCGAGTCTCCCGCCTGAGCGCCCTGGATCAGTTCGTTGAGCGCGGTCACGATGCCTTTGCGCGTCGCTTTCTTGTCGAGCAGAAGGACCGTCTCGTACTTGCGAGTCTTGAGGGCGGCCGCCCAGTCGTTCGCGTCGTTGACGCAACCGCTCAGATCGGAGTTCGTTCCAGGGTAGTCGTTGATCCCGACGCACAGTGCTCGCTTGGCCATTGCTCCTCCTTGAAACGCTGCAATCACATCCGTGGTTCGTCAGTCCGTGGTTCGTAGCTCGTGGCTCGTCGCTCGAAGAGCCCATACCAACGATAAAGCTCTACGAGCGACGAGCGACGGACCACGAACCGACGGACTACGGTCAGCCTTGCAGTGCTTTCCGCAGTCTCGGCGATCCTTGCCCTGACAGGCGACGGCGTGCAATCGCCATATCGGTCCGGCCGGATCGCGCTCGCACTCCGCGTGCCGCGGCAGCCGGCGCGCTGCTGGCCACGATCAGGCGCTGACGAAGCGCCGGGTCGGCGCCGATGTTGAACGCCAGCTCATCACCAACGTCGTGCAGGACAGCAGGAAGGTCGGCTTCGCTCACACGGAGAAAGTCGGCGAGTGCCCGTGCAACGCCAGACCGGGATCGCCGGCGTCAGCAGATGCACAATCCGTTCGAACACATCGTCGTCGAGCGACACCATCCGGCGGGCGCTCGCGCGAAGGCCGCCGGCACGAGGAAACGCGGGCAGCGGTGCTTCGAGCAGACGTCTGGCGTGCGCGATTCCGGCGCCGAACGATGCCGTGTCCCACTCCGCTTGGTGTGCGGCAGGTGGACTGCAGGAGTTGCTTGAAGATGCTCGCCAACCGGTTCTTGCCGTATTTTTCGATGAGCGCCGACCGGCCGTGAAACGACAGCCACAGCGCCGCAAGGCCGGCCGTGCCCGCGACCGCAAAGGACGTTCCGCTCCCCCGTTGGACAACGTGCTGGGTGGATCCGTTTGAGCTGTTGACTTGAGCGCGCCAGACAGAGGCGCCTGGGGCTGTGATGTCGACGGCAGGGCCGCGGCACGATCCTGACCACGTCGCGTCGTCAATCGTGCTGGCCGCAACTGCGATGACCTCGTCGAAGGCGGCCGGGAACACGACGAAATGAACCTGATTGCCGGCGGCACACAGGACGATCACGCCGGCGGCCTCGGCATCCTGCACCGCACTGTGAAGCGCGAGGCTGGCGGCAGGCCCCCCGAGACTAATCGAGATCACGTGACACCCGTTGTCGATCGCATGACGAATCGCGCGAACCAGGTTGCGCATCGACCAGAGGACGACCGAGCTCGTCGTGCGAATGGGGACGAGAGATGCGAAGGGCGCGACGCCCGAGACGAATGCCTGGCCTGACGAGCCATCCGGCGCACCGGCGCCGCTCATGATGACGCTGGCGGTGCCTGTGCCATGTCCGGGATTGGCGAGCCAGCCGTCTTCCAGCGTGTCGGTCGCATCAACATCTTCGTCTTCGAAGTCCACTCCCAGGCCGGTGAGCAACCGCGATCCGATGATCTCGGGATGCCGGGTGTAACCGGTATCCGGATGTCCGACGCGGATTCCACTGCCGGGGCGCCCATCGGCGAAGAGGGCCCACGCGTCGGGGACGAACATCTTCTTCAGCGACCATTCGCAGTCAGCCGCAGTGCGCGGATCGTCCGGCCCGTCGCTGGAGGCCGCGGCACGCGGCCTTGGTGGCGGGACATGCTGTTCAGGATCCGGCACGGCGAAGAGCGGCTCGGCATACACGACTTCCGGCTGGTCGCGCAGGCGATAGGCACTGCGTCCAGGCAGCCGCCGCAGTCAGACGGCGGGTCCGGCCGGCAGGAACCGCCTCGAACTCCCCCTTTTTCGCGTTCAGGGTTTTGATGCGCCAGCGCTGACCCTGGAACGCGCGCCGCAGGACGCGGCGAGCGACGACCTCCGGCTTTTCGCGCCTGAACTCAACGCGAAACGCCAGGCTCTCGAACTCCACTTTCATCTGGGCACGCGGACGCGTCTTGCCATGGCTCGGCCCCCCTCTCCAGCGTCACCCCATCGATCAACGATCCGCTCCTGCCTCGTGCCCTGGTCCGTCGCTCCGTCGCTCGTCGCTCGTAGAACGAAACCGGCGACGACGTTTCTCGAGCCACGAGCGACGAGCCACGAACAACGATTTGATCTACCACCCCACCGGCGTGTTCTTCGTTTGCGCGTCGAGCCAGGTCTTGAGCGGCGCGAAGTACTCGGCCATGGCGCTCGCGTCCATTTCGCGTTGCCCGGTCAGGGCTTCGAGCGCGTCGGGCCACGGACGGGAGGCGCCCATCTGCAGCATCGCGTTCAGCTTCGCGCCCGCTTCCTTGCTGCCGTAGATCGAGCAGCGATGCAGCGGCGCCGTGCAGCCGGCAGTCTTGGCCAGCGCGCGATGGAACTGGAACTGCAGGATGCCGGCGAGGAAGTAGCGTGAATACGGCGTGTTGGCCGGCACGTGATACTTGGCGCCGGGATCGAAGAACTCCTCGCCGCGCGGCGACGGAGGCGCAACGCCCTGGTACTTCAACTTCAGGTCCCACCACGCGGTGTTGTACTTGTCGGGCGGGATGGTCCCGTTGAACACCTGCCAGCGCCACTGATCGACCAGCAGGCCGAACGGCAGAAAGGCCAGGCGTTCGAGCGCCGCGCGCAGAAGGAGTTCCGTGTCGCCGGACGCTGACGGCGCCTTGTCGAGCAATCCAATCTTCACGAGGTACTCCGGCGTGACGGAGAGCGCGAGCGTATCGCCGACGGCCTCGTGGAACCCGTCGTTCGCGGAATCACGGAACATCATCGGCAGCGTGTTGTAGGCACGCTGATAGAAGTTGTGCCCGAGCTCGTGATGGATCGTGGTGAAGTCCTCTTCGTTGACGTCGATGCACATCTTGATGCGCAGATCGTCGACGTTGTCGATGTTCCACGCGCTGGCATGACAGACCACCTCGCGATCGCGTGGCTTGACGAACAGCGAGCGTTCCCAGAACGTCTTCGGCAGGGCCTCGAAGCCGAGCGACGTGAAGAACCGTTCACCGATGCGCACCATGTCGAGCGGCCCGATCTTCTTGGCCTTCAACCGGTCGGTCAGCGAGAACGCCGGTGACGTGCTGGCGGGAGCGACGAGCGGATAGATGTTCGACCAATCCTGCTGCCACAGGTTTCCGAGCAGGTGCGCCGGAATCGGCCCCTTCTCGGGAACCACCGCGCCATACTTCTCCCGCAAACGCGACCTGACGTACGCGTGCAGGGAGACGTACAGCGGACGCAGCTGTTCCCACAGACGATCGAGTTCCTTGGCGAACGCTTCGGGCGGCATGTCGTACTTGCTTCGCCACATGGCCCCCGTGTCCTTGAAGCCGATGGCCTGCGCGCCCTTGTTCGACAGCTCGACGAATCGCACGTACTCCTTGCGCATGGGCACGGCGATCGTGTGCCACCCGGACCAGACGTCGAGCAGCTTCTTCGGATCGCGGCTCTCCGCGAGGATCTGTGTGATCTCTTCGATGTCGAGGCAATCTTCGCCGGCGGCGCCACCCGGGCAGTACTTGCCACGGCCGTAAGCTCCCTCCATCGACGTCACCAGTCGAGTGAGCTCCTCGGCCTCCTTCGGATCCGGCGGCGCCGACATCGTCAACGACGTCCTCAGCAGATCCAGCTGGCGGCGCTCGGCAGGAGAGACCTGCGCGTTCTGAAATTTTGCCGCGTGCTTCGCGAACTCGGTGGAGGCACGAACCAGCGCCTCGTTGGCCTGGGCTCCCATGATCTCGGTGTCGGGAGTGATGTAGGTGTTCTGCACCCAGCCCGCGCGGTTTGCCGCGGTGCTGAGGAGCAACAACTGCTCGTTCACATGCTGCAGAAACGCGATGCGGATCATCAGGCAGCGTCGATCGCGCTTGCGCGCCAAGGCGTGCCTGCGCACCGGCAAGGGCGATGGCCAGGAGGGACGAACACAGGATGGCCGAGCCGAAGCGTGCGATACACATGAACCGATTCTAGACTGAAGATCGGAGGCGTCGGCGCGAGACCCGAGGTGCATCAGCTTCAGCCGCACGGATCCGGCTCAGCCTTTGGTCAGCTTATCTGGCGCGTCCCCTGACGACGGACGGATCTCGCGTTCTCGACGTTTATCCTTCGGAACACGCTTCGGCATCGTGAACGACGATGCCCGACGGCCTGCTGGCGCAGCTGGCCTACCCCTTTGGTTTCCGGCCGCGCAGGACCTCCAGGTTGTTCACGTGGGCCCAGCGAACGCGGATGAAGTCGGAGTGATCGAGCTTCAGCTCGCTGGCGATCCGCCGAATCTCGTTGTCCTCGATCGTCCGGATCGAGTCGTCTGACGACGACACGGCGAACAGACAATCGATCAGCGCCAGCTTCTGCTCGCGCGTCGCGGATTTCTCGAACTCACGAGTAACGATGAAGTCCTCGGTGCCGCCATGGCGAAGCGCTTCCGTCGTGGCAATGCGAACGACGAGCGCCGCCTGCTCGGGCGGCAGATTGCCGCGCTCGGCAACGAGACGCTGCATGAGTGCCGACTCCTCCTCCGTGACCTGATGATCGGCTCTGGCCACACGGCCGAGGATGTACGCGAACCCGGCGAGGTATCTCGCCTGCGCCGGCTCCATGTGCGTGAGCGCCTTCTCGATCTCCCGCAAGCTGTCTACCGGAGCGTGATCGTCGTCAGCGTCAGCCAGGCCGAGCCATCGGAGAATAGACATGCTGTCAGTATGACGTATCCGGCTGCGCGTGCTGCTGATACGTTAGATCGCCGGCCGTAGGTCCGTAGGCCGTAGCTCGTGGCTCGAAGAGCGCATCGCGAAGCGTCTGAGCTGCCGAGCCGAACTTCGAGCCACGAGCGACGAACCACGAACCACGGCAAGCGTCAGAGTCAATGATTTCATTCAACAGGATCAGCAAGCAGTACGGTCGACAGGTTCTCTTCGTCGACGCCTCATTTCAGCTCAATCCTGGCGAGAAAGTGGGCCTGGTCGGCCCCAATGGCGCCGGCAAGACGACTTTGTTCAGGATGATTGTCGGCGAAGAGGCGCCCGACGAGGGGGACGTGTCGGTTCCGAAGAAGCTGACGATCGGGTATTTCCGGCAGGATGTCGAAGAGATGTCCGGGCGGTCGGTCCTCGACGAGGCGATTGCGGGCAGCGGACGCGTCGGCGATCTGCACCACGAGCTCGAGGAGCTGCAGCACGCGCTGGCGGATCCGGCACGAGCGGACGACATGGATCGGATTCTCCCGCGCTTTGGAGAGGTCCAGGAGGAATACGAACACCTCGGTGGATACGCGCTCGAGAGTCAGGCGCGCGAAGTGCTCCACGGACTCGGTTTCGATGACGACGAACGGATCGATGGCGACGTCGGGGCGCTCTCCGGTGGATGGAAGATGCGCGTGGCAATGGCCCGCGTGCTGCTCGGGCGGCCGGACGTGCTGCTGATGGACGAACCGACGAACCATCTCGACATCGAGTCGATCATCTGGCTCGAGGCGTTCCTGAAGTCGCTGCCCGGATCGCTGCTCATGACCTCCCACGACCGGGACTTCATGAACCGCGTCGTGACCAGAATCGCGGAAATTGACGGCGGCGAGATCACGGCCTACTCGGGCAACTACGACTTCTACGAGCGGGAGCGCGCGATTCGAGAAGCGAACCGCGAAGCCGCCTACGCCCGTCAGCAGGCCATGCTGGCGAAAGAACAGCGTTTCATCGAACGCTTCGCCGCCCACGCGGCGAAGGCCGCGCAGGTGCAGAGTCGGGTGAAAGCGCTGGAGAAGATCGAGAAGATCGAGCTCCCGAAGAAACGACGGGTCGTCGACTTCGACTTCAGGCAGCCACCGCGGTCGGGAGAACAGGTCGCCGTGCTCGAAGACCTGACGAAGGCCTACGGCCGCCACGTGATCCATGAGGGGCTGTCGCTGACCATCAGGCGCGGCGAGCGCTGGTGCGTGATGGGCCGCAATGGCGCCGGAAAGACGACGCTGCTCCGTCTCGTTGCGGGCGTGCTGGCACCCGACCGCGGCGCCGTGCGGCTCGGCGCCAGCCTCAAGATGGGTTACTTCGCGCAGCAGGCGCTCGACCTGCTGAACCCCGACCTCACGGTGTGGCAGCAGATCGAGAAGGACTTCCCGCTGGAGTCGACCGGGGTGCTGCGCAACCTTCTCGGCGCCTTTCAATTCTCCGGCGACGATGTGGAGAAGAAGATCAAGTCGCTGTCGGGCGGCGAGAAAACCCGCCTCGTCATGGCCCGCATGCTGCTCGACCCGCCGAACTTCCTCGTGCTCGACGAGCCGACCAACCATCTCGACCTGGCGACCAAGGAGATGCTCGTCAAGGCGCTCGCCGATTTCGAAGGCACCATGCTGTTCGTCTCGCACGACCGCACGTTCCTGCGCGGGCTCAGCAACCGTGTACTGGAACTCGGCGGCGAGAGCGGGACAGATCGTGAGCCGCACATCTATCCCGGCTCCTACGTCGAGTACGTGGAGCGTACCGGCCACGAAGCGCCCGGCGTTCACGCGTGAACTCTGTCAACTTCCAACTCCGAACTCCCAACTCCCAAAGCACTCTCAGCCGATCGGCTCTGAGTTTCTTGGGAGTTGGAAGTTGGGCGTTGAACGGATTTTCGCTCAGGCATGGACCTTCGGCTCGACGGGTTGACCGGCCGCCTGCCAGGCGGCCCAGCCTCCGGTCAGGGCCCGTGCGCCCGTCCATCCCGCCCGCCGAAGCTCTCGCGCCACACGGGCGCTCGTGGCTTCGTTCGGTCAAGCACAGAACACTGGCAGCACCGCGTCGCGAGGGAGATCGAGGCGCCGCGCGTCGGCAACCGCGGCCTCTGGTGAGATTCGGATGGCGCCCCTGATCGTCTCGTCGCTTTCCGCGTAGCTGCGATCGGAGCGGGCGTCGAGCACGATCACCGGTGCCCCGGATTTCATCGCAGCAATCACTTGCTCGACGGAGATGTACTCAGGGTCCGTGAGCTGCGCCAGCGGGTCGGCAGCACGAGAGGCCGCAGCCATTGCGGGCCGTTCCTCCGTCGTTGGACCAGCCCCGCGCTCTGGAGGAACGAGGATCATCGACGACAGGCCGTGCAGCACGACGGACACGAGCACGACGAGGCAGCAGATCGTGAGCAGGTGCCGTCGAGTTCGGAACACCGGCGAAGATCGGCAGCAGGATCAGCAGCAGCGAGCTCAGGCCGCGAGGCCCGAACCAGGCGATGAGCGCGCGTTCCCGCCGGTTGAGGCGGGCCAGCGCCAGCGCCGGCAGAAACGACGCCGGACGTGCGAGCAGGACGGCGGCGACGAAGAGCAGCGACGGCACGGACACGATACCCAGACCAGTCCAGATCAAGGACGACCCGAACAGCACGAAGGTGAAGAGCAGCGCCATCTCCGCGGTGGTCTCGCCGTATTCGAGAAAGCAGTCGCAGAGCTCGACGTCGATCGCCGAAACGGTCAGGCCCGCGGCGAACGCGGCCAGATAGCCGCTTCCGTGCAGCGACTCGGCCGCGGCGAAGGCGGCAAACGCGATGCCGAGTGAATAGAGCGACTCGTAATCGCGCCTGACGCCGACGCGGCTGCGCACCGCCGCGAGCGCCTTGACGCCGGCAACCGCCACCAAAATTCCCGCTATCGGGCTGAGCACCAGCACCCTGGCTGCCAGAGTCGCCCAGTCGGCTGCGCCCACGGTCCCCATCAGCAACTCGGTGCCGCCCAACACAACCGGGAGCAACACGGCATCGTTCATCCCGCTTTCGATCTTGAGCGCCTGCTTGACCGTCGATCCCAGTGACGGCCTGCGCAGCAGGTCGCGCAGCAGCACCGGGTCGGTCGAGGCGAGCGCCGCGCCGAGCACGATCGCCATGATGAACGGCAGGTCGAGCAGCCACCACCCGGCCAGCGCGATGAGAAACGCTGACGCCAGGGTGCCCGGCACGAGGATCAGAAACGAGAGGAAGCGATGCTTGCGGACGTCGCCGATGTCCAGCGAGACGGCATCGGTGAACAGCACGAGCACGAGGCTCAGCGTCGACACGACGCGAAGGATTGGAGAATCGAGTCCGGCGGAGAGAACGTTCAGCCCCACAGGACCGACCAGCAAACCCAGCGTGAGGAATATCGCGACTTGAGGAAACCCGGTCTTCTGCACCACCCCCGAGAGGAGCGCCGACACGATAATCACCGCGCCGGTCAGCGCGAGCATCGTGACGAGCAGGTCAGAAGACAGAGACACAGGCGGGCGCTCAACGGTTCAGGTGACGCCGCAGACTCTTGAAAGCGGTCAACATCTCAGCGTAACTGAAGTTGGCGTTACGGCCGCTCGGGTTTGGAAGCACGAACACCTCCGCCCCATGGATGGCGAACGGTTGACGGCCGAGTGCGAGGCGAGTCCCCGTTGCCGGCCGGCCGTTCGTGGATGGGAGGAGCGGCAGTACGGCCCTGAAGAGCGTCACACCGACGAGCGCAACGACGTTCGGACGATAGCGGGCAATCTTTCTGTCGAGCTTACGCCATCCGGCGATGTATTCCGACGGTTCGAGATCGTCGATACCCGGGCTTGGCCGCTCGATGAGATTGGTGATTCCGAAACCGAACTCCGGTAGCCGGTCGTCGTCCACGTAGGTGATCGGCTCGGGAACGAGGCGGGACTCCGACAGCAGTTTCCAGAACCGGTTGGAGAACCCTGCGAAATGATGACCGGTCTGCGCCGACCGCACGCCCGGGTTGATGCCGACGAACAGCACGCGTACGCCCGGCTTGATGCGGTCGCGCAGCCGGAGTGTTGCCCAGTCGGGGTTGGTCGCCTGCCGATCCGCCGACTTCAGCCTGGTGGGTGCCACGAGTTATATTTTTGACTATGAACTGGCTTTTCAAAGAGGAACCGACGCACTACAGCTACGACGACCTCGCGCGAGACAAGAAAACCTCATGGACCGGCGTGCGGAACCCGCTCGCGCAGAAACATCTGCGATCGGTACAGAAGGACGACAAGATCTTCTTCTATCACACCGGCGATCAGAAATCTGTCGTCGGGATTGCCAAAGCGCTCGGCGCGGCGTATCCGGATCCCGCGGACAAGACCGGTAAGCTCTTCGCGGTGGATGTCGGGCCGGTGAAGAAACTGCCCAAACCGGTGACGCTCGCATCGATCAAAGCGGACAAGTCGTTCGCGACGTTCGCGCTCGTGCGCATGTCCCGATTGTCGGTGATGCCGGTCAGCGACGCCGAGTGGACGAGGATCGAGAAAATGGCACAGTGATAATCACCAACCTCCGACTCCCAACTCCCAAAGTTCTCAGAGTCGCACGGCTGTGAGTTTTGGGAGTTGGCGGTTGGGAGTTGACGTGTTCTGACTAGCGGCTCGGCTTCAGTAAGAGGAAACCCAGCGGCGGCAAGGTCAGTCGTCAACGAGGCCGGATGGCCGTGGGACGGGATGTCGTCGAAGGCGACGCTGCCACCGTTGCCCATGTTGCTGCCGCCATATGCCTCCGCATCGCTGTTGAGCAGTTCGGTGTAAGCGCACGCAACCGGGACGCCGATGCGATAGGCTTCACGCGGGACGGGCGTGAAGTTGAGCAGGGCCACCACGAAGTCCTTGGGATTGCGTGCGCGCCGGATGAACGACACCACGCTGTTCTCGCTGTCGTTGCAATCGATCCACTCGAAGCCCGACGGCTCGAAGTCCACCTGGTGAAGCGCCGGCTCCGCCGCGTAGGTCCGGTTCAGGTCTTCGACGAACTGTGACAGCCCCGCGTGCAAGGGCTCGTTGAGCAGGTGCCAGTCGAGGCTCGCGTCGTAATTCCACTCGCGCCGCTGGCCGAACTCGCACCCCATGAACATCAGCTTCTTGCCGGGGTGCGCGTACATGTAGCCGTACAGCGCGCGCAGCGTCGCCACTTTCTGCCAGTCGTCGCCCGGGATCTTGTTGAACATCGACCCTTTGCCGTGGACCACCTCGTCGTGCGAGAACGGCAGGATGAAGTTCTCGCTGAACGCGTACAACAGCGCGAACGTGATGTGGCGATGTTCCCAGCGGCGAAACACGGGGTCTTTTCGGATGTACTCGAGGATGTCGTTCATCCACCCCATATTCCACTTGTAGGTGAACCCGAGGCCCCCCACGTACGTCGGCCGGCTCACCGAGGGCCAGGACGTCGACTCCTCGGCTACCGAGATCGAGCCTCCGGCCTCATGGTGCGTGAGGGTGTTCAAGCGGCGGATGAAATCAATGGCCTCGAGGTTCTCGCGGCCGCCGTAGCGATTGGCAACCCACTGCCCCATCTCGCGTGAATAGTCGAGATACAACATCGACGCCACGGCGTCGACGCGCAGACCGTCGACGTGATACTCCTGGAGCCAGAACAACGCGTTGGCCAGCAGGAAATTGCGCACCTCATTGCGGCCGTAGTTGAAAATCAGCGTCCCCCAGTCCCGGTGCTCACCCTGCCGGGGGTCCATGTGCTCGTAGAGTGCCGTGCCATCAAAACGCGCGAGGCCGTGTGCGTCCTTTGGAAAATGCCCCGGCACCCAATCGAGGATCACGCCGACACCCTGCTGGTGGCACACGTCGACGAATGCCTTGAAATCGGCAGGCCCGCCGAATCGGCTCGTTGGCGCGTAGAAGCCGGTGACCTGGTATCCCCACGAGCCGGAGTACGGATGCTCCATGACCGGCAGCAGTTCGATGTGGGTGAAACCCATCTTCTTGACGTAGGGAATCAGCCGTTCGCCAAGCTCGCGATACGTGAGATACCGAGTGCCGTCCGCGGGTGACCTCGCCCACGATCCGAGATGAACCTCGTAGGCCGCCACGGGACGGTCGAACCACGAACCCATGGCGACACGCGTACCCATCCATGCGGCGTCACCCCACTCGTAGTCCGGCACGCAGACGATGGACGCCGAGAGCGGCGGAACCTCGAAGGCAAGCCCGTAGGGATCGGACTTCAGCAGCAGTTCTCCGTGCGGCGCACGCAACTCGAACTTGTAGCGATGCCCGGCCGTGGCTGCTGGAATGAAGATTTCCCACACGCCGCTTGCGCCGAGGCGGCGCATGACGTGCGTCCGTCCGTCCCACGCGTTGAAATCGCCGACGACGCTGACGCGCGTGGCGTTCGGAGCCCAGATGCCGAAATGCACGCCCGTGGAGTCACCGACTCTCATCACGTGCGCGCCCAGCCGATCGTAGATGCGCGTGTGATTGCCTTCGCCGAAGAGGTACAGGTCGTAGTCGGTGATCACGCGCCCGAAGCGATAGGGATCATCGACGATCGTCGTGTGGCCGTCGGCAAACGTGACGTGCAGCCGGTAGTCGGGAATTCGATCGCTGGCGGGAACGACTGCTTCGAAGATCTCTGCGGCGTGGCGCCGCGCCATCTCGACGTGATCGCCGTTGGCGAGGCGAACGGTGACGCGGTCGGCGCGCGGCTGCACCGTGCGGATGACGAGGCTGCCGCCCTCGAGGTGCGGACCGAGAAGCGCAAAAGGATCGTTCTCGATCGCGCGCGTCAGACAGCCTCCTCGCGCATGCGAGGCACCGGTGGGTCGCTGGGATTCCAGGTCAACCACTCGTCGCGCGTCGATTCGTCCGGACGATCGCCGGGACCGCCGAGCGACGTCACGCCGGCGTACTGGTAGACCGGGCACCAGCCAGCGGCGCCCGACAGCGCCACGACCGCTCCAACGAGGCCGAACGGGACGCGCAGCGCTCGCGGCACGCACGACGCGGCAGCGAGGAGCGCGACGCCGCTGACGGTGCGCGCAACACGCTCGAAATCGCCGACGTTCTGCACGCCCATTCGCTCATGGGCCTGATCCTGCGTCAGCATCTCGATCTCGATCAGTGCGCCGGTCAACGTGTCGTTGTCGGGCTCGACGAGGGCGCTTCCCCCGACGCCCAGATCGATCATCGGCGTCCGCCGCCGCCCGCCGTTCAACGCCCTCGAATCGTCGAGTGCATCGAGGTCATCGTCGATGTTGCGGTAGCGGTGCGGAACCGACAGCCGCCGCAGATGGCGGCGGGCCCGCCGCGTGTCCTCGCACCAGTCCGTGCCGTAGATGGTGATCATGAATGAATCAGCTTCCATGCCAGCTTCAGCTCCCAGCCACCAGCTCTCAAAACGCCGTCAACAAGCTGGCACCGGTCAGCGCGAGCGCCAGCAGGAGCAACCATGGTGCGAAGGCGGCCGCACCTGGTGCGGGCAGCGTGAATGCCAGGCCGCGGCTGTCGGAGGACCATCGCGAGATCTGCTGCCAGCCGGCGAACGCCGAGCCCAGCGCACCGATCGCAAACAGCCATCCGAGACCGAGGAGAATTCTGGACGACCCGTCGCGCATGCCGGGAAGCCAGGCGCCCAGCGCGGCCGACAGCGCCCACATGCCGATTGCCATCACCGCCACGAGCCGCAGCTGGCCGAGCACGCGATCGGCCGCCTGCCGTCGCAACTCGGCCTGGAGCGCGGCCTCGGCGCGCTGCCGCTCGGCCTCGATCTGCGAACGTTCCAGCTCCAGTCGCGTGCTGTCACGATCGAACGCCTCCTTCAGCGCGGCAACGACGACGCCGGCGAGGCGTGCCTCGATCAGGCCAAGCGGCCCCCCGCCGGCGCCGGTCTGGAGGCCTGTCGGCTCGTCGCCGCGGCGCATGCGGCTGCCCATCTGCACCAATCCGCTCAGCGTGTCCAGCACGCGCATCCACTGCGCAAAAGCCATCGCCTCAGCTTATGGAGACTCGTTCAGCCGGATCAAGCGCAGCCGTCGGGGTGGATCGACCCTACGAATGTTGCGCGAGGATGGCGTCGACGTAGGCGGTGACGAGACCCGGGAGGTCGTCCGACGGACCGTACAAGGTGAAGACCTTGCGGAATCGCGGACCGCTGATCGCGAGGTCCCAGCCGGTGCCCGATTGCGAACGGAAGATGGAAAGCCGCCAAAACTCGAAGGATGGCCGCCAGCGTCGAATGCAGATTCGAACCGCCGACGTCAGCTGCATGCGGACGGCATCGTCCGACAGCTGCGGGCATGTCACCATCACGGGCACGGCGAGGCTCCGCCCTGAAGCGCTGAAACTCGGTACATAGGGAGCAGACCGTTAACCCTAACGCGCCGAGCAGGTCCGTTTCAAGCTAAGCAGTATTCGAAAGTGCGATTCGCCGCCCGGGGGCCCTTCAGCGACATTCCTGACGCCGGTGCTGAAATAGCACGGCGTTCTGCGCCTGCATGGCCATCATCTGGTTGAACGTCGCGATGTGATCCTTTGGATCCGCGTCGCTCGAGGCGGGTACCGGCACGGCATCGGCTGACGCGCCGATGTAGCCAAGGGAGGCGACCCGTTCGGCAGCCGCGCGATCGATGCCCGGCTCGAGGCCCGAGGGTCTGGCCCGACGGTCCGCCGATCGCGCGCAGGCGTTCGAGCATCGCGGCGCCAACGTGATGTTTCTGCTCGAAGACGATTGCGCTCCTCGGCCGGATCGGTGGCGAGATCGTAAAGCTCCGGACGCGGCGCCTCGATGACCTTGTACCGATCGGCACGGAGAGAGCGGAGACCGGACCACCCGAATCGTTGCGAATAGAGCGATTCGGCGTAGACCTCGTGGTTGGGATCGACGTCGGCCCTGCTGAAGAAGCTGGTGAGGCTGACGCCGTCGAGCTCGGGAACGGCCGCGCCGAACATCTCGAGAACCGTCGGCATCACGTCGACCAGGCGGGTCACGGCGCTCACGCGCCGCGGGAGGAGTCCCGGTCCGCGAACGATGAGCGGAACGTGCAGACGCTTCCTGGTAGATGAAGATGCCGTGCGAGTCCTCGCCATGATCTCCCAGAGACTCCCCGTGATCGCCGGTCACCACGACGAGCGTGTCGTCGAGGAGCCTGCGCGCATCGAGGTGGTCGATCAGCCTGGCGATCTGCGAATCCTCGAAGGCAATGGCCTCGAGGTAGGGATTGTCGTAGCGGCCCTCGTAGTCGGAAGGGAGCTTGTACGGGCCGATGGGTATCGTACAGGTGGACCCAGGCAAAAAACGGGCGTCGACTGCTCGCCAAGCCAGGAGAGCGCCTCGTCGACGACTTCATTGGCGGGCCGCCGCGCTCGCGGAACGTTTGCACAGCCGGTGACCGACCGCATCGTTGTAGACCACGAACCCCTGATCGAGGCCGCGTGAAGCCCCGAGGACTCCGGAGGCGACGAAAGCGCCCGTCATCAGACCGCGCTCTCGCAACACTTCCGCCATGGTGGTGAATTCGGGCGCGAGCGGCGCCGCCACGTTGTCGCGCAGATTGAGACGCGGTGGATAGAGCCCGGTGAACAGCGAGGCGTGCGACGGCAGCGTGAGCGGGACGGCTGCGAACGCCTGCTCGAAGACCACGCCCTCTTCGGCGAGCCTGTCGAGCGCGGGCGTATCGACGCCGCTGAATCCATATGGCGGCAGGCGGTCGGCACGCATCGTGTCCAACGTGATGAACAGCAGGTTGCGCGGCCTCGGCGTCGCACCACATGCCGCCATGGACACGATCGGCCGCTCCGACGGCGGCCACGACTCCGGTCACACACAGGTGTCGGTGCTCGAGCGACATCAATCATCTGTTCCCCTACTGCGGTCGCATCACGAACGTGTGCGAGGCCGAGTAACAGCTCGAAATAGTGCTCGTGAACGGCGGACGACTCCCCCGCAGGATGACGAAAGCGCCATTCAAGGTGCCGGTGATTGCGCTGCCGTTGACCTTTGCGGTGACGGCGCCGACAAAGGTGAGGCTACGGGAATCGTCCAGCCGCTCGACCACGTCGAACGATGCTTCAGAGAAGTAGTAGTAGTAATAAGCATTCCCGATGCCGAACGACACGTTCTCGGCTGGATCGATCGAGCCGGAGAAAGTGTTGCACCCTGCTTCCGGATTGCATGAAGTCCGCGCCGCTCAGTGTGACAGTGAGCGCCTGCCCGGCTTGCGTCACCGCTGCGGTATACCTGCGCGTCCGCAAGTCGTTGGGAACGTCGACGTCCCTGCACACGCGGACGCGTCGAAGGTCAGCGCGTAAGTGCCGGTCAGGTTCTTTCGCTGACGGGCCGGGGCGAGTTCGAAGTTGTCCGTCATCGGTCGAGCCGACGGTCAGATCGCGGAATCGAGTCGACGTAGCCCTCCTTACTGGCCTGAATCCGCACATCTCCAGCAACGCCGTAGAGAGCGAATCGACCGTCCGTAATTGCTGAGCGCCGTCAGACCCGTTCCGGTGCCGCGCGTGACGCTCACCGAGACAGCCTGAGACCGGAAGAGCCCCTTCGGTGATCCGGCCCGACACTTTGTAGGTCCCTGCCGGCAGAGCGAGAACGAGCTTGGTGCCGGCTCGATTCTGAATTCTCGCGGATACCGTCGCTTCACCAGCAACGCCCGCCGTCGCGCGCGCCACCCGCGAAGACCTGAATGCTCTGGAACTCGAGGTTGTCCAGCCGACGGTCGTCGTCACGTTGTCGGTCGAGCCGTCGGAGCGGAACGCGGTTGCGGTCAGTTGCGCCGACTCGCCGGGCGCAATCGAGTCGGGCCCGCTGACCTCGATGCGCAGGATCGCGGCCGTTGAAACTGATCGGAGCCGTCGGGGCCACCGGGTTCCCGGAGTCTGAGCCACACGACACGAGCACCAGGCCGATCACTGCCGACAGGGCGACTCCCGCGTATCGAATTTGGCTTGCCATGGGAGCTCTCCCGCCAGCAGGGAACGTCTCTCCGACGTGAGCGGATCACCCTCAAAACGCTGGCGTGTGCAAAACCGGACAGCGCCTCCCGCCCGCCGATCCGAAATGGTCGAATCAGGCGTGCCAGGAGTCCCATCGCCGCTACCGGCCGCTCATCCCTACATGTATGAAGGCGAGAAATGTTTCGAAGAACTGGCATCCTCAGGGCCTATTCGTCATTGCCGCCGCATCACAAACCCGTGAGAAACGGACGAGCACGATCGACGTCAGGCCGCGGAGTGGCAGCTCCGTTCCGACCCGATGATCAGAATGCCGCTGAGCGGGCCGGCGATCTCTGTGGCCGTGACCTGGCGGTCACGTTCCCGATGATCACCGAAGCTGCTCGGTGGTCGTCGAGCCGTTCGATGACGGAGAACTCGTCGTAGTAGTAGAACCAATAAGGGTAGAAGGCGTTTGCATCGCGGCCGATCGCGAACGACACGGAGTTCCCCGTCGAATGTGGCCGAAGAAGCTGTTCCCTCCGCGTCCATTGAGAAGAAAGTGTCCGCCCCTCAGCGTCACGCTGACAGTTGCGGGCCATCCTGTGTCATCGCGCGATATATCTTCGGGTCTTCGCGGCGTCCGGAAAGACGGTTCCCCGGGACCCGCGTCCGGCAAACAGGTGAGCGGCGGTCAAGGTCAGCGGTATAGATCCCGCGAGATTGCGGAATGCCGCGAAATTGCGAATTTCGAGGTCCGGCCGTCGCGTTCGAGTTGACGGTCAACTTCACGTACGGTTTCGCGATACTCCCTTTCCGGGCTCGAACTGCAACGCGTCCAGCGACACCGTAGAAGCGCGAAGGTCCCGGCTGCTGCCACGTCGTGGCTGTAAGGCCCTGACCCCGACGCCCTCAAGTCACCGTCAGCGAACGCCCTCAACGGGAGCGCCCTTCCTCGACAACACCTCCCGGACAGCTTGAACGTACCCTCGGCAAGGCAAGAATCCGTTCATCGAACGGCGGAGCGACCTCGATATTCGACGGTCAGCGACACTTCGCCGGTCTCGAATGCGGTAGCGACGCCGCAGCGGCATCGACTTGAACGACGTGCCGTCAGATGTCGACCACTGCGCTTGACGCGTCACATCTTCCGAGGACCGATCCGCGCGCAAGGCTGTCGCAGTGAGCTGCGCCGATTGCCCGGCACGATCAGAGATCCGGAGCCCGCACGTCGAGCCTGGTTGACTGAGCGATCACCACAGGATAGATGATCGTCGGCCGATTGGGCGCTTGTCGCACGACGCAGGAGGACGCCGAGCAACACGGCAAGCGGTACGCTGACCAGCGATGGAATGGTCTTCGAGCGCTTTCACTGTCTTTCATGGGCAGCTCCGCGTCAGCGACGCCGCATCTCGAACGGGTGATCCCGAATACACGGGAACGTGATGCGGCCGTTCTCCTGGCGACCAGACATGCCGTGCAAGCGGCCCGAAATCGACGATCCGTTTGCCCTGGCGTTCACCGAGCCCGAAAAGATGAGTGCCGTCGTCGCCGACAAACGCTCGACGAGGCCCGTCGCCGATGTCACACCGCCGAAGTAGTAGTAGTAGTAATAGGCGACGGTGAAACTGCCGAATCCAAAGGCCACGTCGTCGGTGACGCCGAGACTTCCGCTGAACGTATTGCCCTGGCCGTTGGTGATGACGATGTCCGCGCCGCTCACTGTCAGCGTCAACTCGGGTCCCTGTTGAGCGAGCGCCGCTGCGTAGGTGCGTCTGCGATCGGAGGGCGAGAGGAACCCCGTGTCGCACGGAGATTCCAGCGTCAACGTGTAGTTGCCAGCCAGGTTCAGGCGGGCCCTGGCCGGCACAACGTCGAAGTTGTGCGTGGTGGCCGCGTTGACGTCGACCTCAGTGAGCCTGTTCAGATAGCCCTCCTTTTTCGCCTGGAGCGTCACATGACCCGCGACGCCCAACAGCGTGAAGCGGCCGCCTCCACCCGTGGTCGTCGAGAGGCCACTGCCGGTTCCAGAGATCACGGTCACGAGCACACCGTCCACCGTCCGCCCCTCTTCGGTCACCGTGCCGGTGAGTTTGTGAGTTCCGCTCGGCAGAGCGGCAACTGAGGCAGACCCGGTACGACTCTGATAGCGGGCGCTGATCGTCACCTCCCCCGAACGAAGCGCGCGTGCCTCGCCGCTGGCAGTGATTTGCACCACCGACCCGTTAGAGCTGCTCCATTGAGCCTGACCTGTCACGTCCTCTGACGTTCCATCAGACCTGACCGCCGTCGCCGAGAGCTGCGCCGACTGTTGCAGCGCAATCGAATCGGGTGCCCGGACGTCAACGCGGCTCAGCGAGACTGGTGGGGGTGGCAGCGGCGGAAGCGGAGTCGGTTGATTTGGCGTCTCGCTGCCGCACGACACGATGACGAGGGCGACAGCGATCGCGACAGCGGTTCTAATCTGGCCGAATCCTGCTGGCATCAGACGCCTCCTGGCTGGCGTTCATGAGGTCTACCCTCAAGAACGCCGGTCAGGCCGAATCCGGACAGTCGTGTCCGCCAAAAACAGCGTTCGGGCAGCCTACGGGCAAGGGTCGATAGCCGCTACCGGCCGAGCTGGAATCGGTGAGCGCAGAGGATGCGGTCTGCCTCTGGAGAAGTCGATCGCGTGCGAGACGGTCGAGCGCTACGACCGCTCGCTCGCGTGCCTGAGAGATAAGGCTGGGGAAGCGAAAGGAAAGGGCGGTGGTGCTGGAAAAGCCGTCAGCCGAAGCTGCCCGTAAAGCAGCGCAACGGGCGCTCGTCCGGCTGGCGGCAGAAATGGGACGCGCAGAAAGGAAACGGCGACGCCTAATCGTCGAGAATGAACGTGACCAGCATGTTCACCTGATACTCGACGATCTTGTTCTTCTCGAGGCGCACGTGCTGTTCCTTGATCCACACGCTGCGGATGTTCCGCAAGGTTTTCGATGCGCGCGCGAGCCCCTGCTGAATAGCATCCTCGAAGCTCTTCGTGGACGTCGAGCTGAGTTCAGACACCTTCGCTACAGACATAGAACCTCCTGCACCGCGACAGTATGGCTGTCACGTCTCCGATTCTGTCAACGGCGGCAGGGGGATTTCAATGGCGGTGTCCGTTTGCGTGCAATCAATCCCCTCGTATCGCGACGAGCGGATCGACTCTCGCCGCCCGATGAGCAGGTATCAGCGACGACAGTGCGGCGACCGCCGCAAACACCACCGCAACACCGGCAAACGATGGGATATCGAGCGGCGTCAGTCCGTAGAGCATGCCGCCGAGGTAGCGCGTCACGCCTGCGGACGCCGCCAGCCCGAGCGCAATCCCCGCCATCGTGAGCACCAGACTCCTACCAATCACGAGGACGATAATGGTGGAACGTCTTGCCCCGAGCGCCATGCGCATCCCGATCTCGGCACGACGCCGGACGACGGCATACGAGGTGATGCCATAGAGCCCCAGCGCGGCAAGAAGCAGCGCGAGAACAGCGAAAGCAGACGACAACAGTGCGAGGAGGCGCTCGCGCGCGATCGACGCGTCGACGTCCTGGGCAACGGTTCTGAATGTGAAGCTGAGATGGGGGTCGACGGCGATGAGGGCGCTGGCAACAGCGGGCGCGAGGAACGCGGGCGAACCGGCGGCCGATCGGAGACTGATGTTCACGCTGGTGTTGTCCGGCGCTCGCATGCCAGCGGACTGCGACAGCGGCACGTAGAACGTCGGAACCATGCCCCGCCGCAGCGAGCCGAACACGGCGTTACCGACCACCCCGACAACGGTTCGTCCTTCCACCTGCTCGCCGAGCGGACTGCGGTCGGGAGAGAATTTTCGCGCGTACGATTCGTTGACGACGGCAACGGGGTTGGAGCTCGCCGTATCGCTCACGTGCACATCGCGGCCGGAGTGGAGTGGCATTCCGTAGGTCGCAAACCAGCGCGGGCTCACCGCGTTCCGCATCCGATCGCGTTGGGCGAGCACCGGCGACTGACTCGCGGAGTTGAGCGGTGTCAGATCCGATCCGGCCGCCTCGACGACGCCCGGCACGGCACCGGCGGCCTCCACGAGCCGGTGGTAGAACGCCAGCCGCTGTTGAGGAGCGACCGTCGATCTCGCGGTGTCCACCGTAACGACGAGCACGCGCTCGCGGTCGAAGCCGAGCGGCGCGTTCCGCAGAAGATCGAACGTACGCACGAGCAGGGCCGAAGCGACGACGAGCACAGTCGAGAGTGCCACCTGCGCGACGATGAGGCCGCCGGTGATCGGCGTCCGGCCTCGGCTGCCGTGGGCAGCTGTCGACCGGGAGCTCTGATCCTTGAGAGCCTCGATCGGAGGTACCCGCGTTGCGCGAAACGCGGGTGCGGTGCCGAAGAACACGGCGGTCATCATGCCGGCGGCGATCGCAAAGAGCAGCACACGCGAGTCGAGCGACAGATCGAGGAAGGCCGGCGCACCGGAGAGGTCGATCTGCGCGAGCAAGGCCTTGCTGATCCAGCCCGCCAGGATGAGGCCGAGCCAGCTGCCGAGAGCTGCGAGCACGAGGCTCTCGACGAGTAGCTGACACGCCAGCCGGCCGCGGGAC
Source organism: uncultured Acidobacteriota bacterium (assembly GCA_963710415.1). Classification (GTDB taxonomy): domain Bacteria; phylum Acidobacteriota; class Vicinamibacteria; order Vicinamibacterales; family 2-12-FULL-66-21; genus CAVQAH01. The sequence goes on from CAVQAH010000012.1 coordinate 98,221, forward strand.
GAACCGAGGGCCAGCCGCATCGCGAACTCATGCCTCCGCGCCGACGCCCGCGCCAGCAGCAGGTTGGCCACATTCACACACGCCACCATCAGGACCAGCGTGACGAGCGCAAACACAATCATCAGCGGCTGCCGGTACTCCCGGCGCAGCCCGGTCCGGTCTGCCGTCCCCGACGGCGCCGGAACCAGCGTGAACGGCTCGCTGAGGAAGTTGGGCGAAATGCGTTTCACTTCGTCCGGCGAGACGCCGAGAATCTGCGGCTGCATGGCGCGGATCGCCGCCGTCGCCGCCTCGATCGACTGATCGGGCTTCAAGCGCAGCACGACGGTCAGGATGAAACTGTTCGTCCTGCGAAGCGACGACCGGGCGCCACGAATCAACGGCTCGGCGCCGAGAGGGAGGGCGATGTCGAAGGCTTTGCCGATCTCGACCCCGAAGAAGTCAGGCGGCGTCACACCGATGATGGTGAACGGCACGCCCTCGACGAGGACCGTCTTGCCGATCGCCTCGGCAGAGCCGTTGAACCTCCGCTGCCACATCCGGTAGCTGATGACCGCAACGGCGCCGCGCGGCTCCTCGAGAGATTCGGCCGCCGACGAGGGCTGCGGTTGGACCAGTGCCCTGGGCATCAGGTCGTCCGCTGGCTCGAAGGTCCGGCCGAGCAGAGCGGGAACGCCGAGGGTGGTGAAGAAGCCGCCGTCGGTGAACAGCCCTTCCGCAAAATCTTTCTCGCCACTCTGCGCGAGATTGAGGCGGGCATCCGTGTACGCCAGCGCGCCGCCGAACACGCCGACCCGCTCCTGCAATCGCTGCCACATGTCGTAGTTCCAGCCGACGCCGGCGGTGAAACCGTGGCCGAGCGCGTATGCGGAGGAGATGGTCACGAGCCGCTCCGGCGCGCTGACCGGCAGCGGCCGCAACAGGAGCCCGTTGATGACGCTGAAGATGGCGGTGTTCGCGCCAATCCCGAGAGCGAGGGTCAGGATCGCCACGACAGCAAAGCCGGGCGAGCGCCGAAGCTGGCGCACACCGTAGCGGATGTCCCGCCACAGGTTCTCGATCGGTGCTTCCCACCCGACGTCTCGAACGCGTTCCTTCACCGCGCTGATGCTGCCGAGCTCGGCTCGAGCCGCACGCAACGCGTCCTGCCGGCTCATCCCGGCCGACACTTTCTCGCTGACGCTCGCCTCCAGGTACTGCCGGAGCTCGGCATCCAGCTCCTCGTCATCGGTCGAGCGATGCACGATAGCCTTGACCGCTCCGATGGCGCGGCTGAGGAAGACCATCACAGCTCCGTCAGCGACGCCTTCAGCACTCTCGCAATCGCCGCCGCCTGCTGCTCCCAATCTCGCGTTTCGCGTTTGAGCTTCGCGCGTCCATCGGCGGTGAGCGCGTAGTACTTGGCGCGGCGGTTGTTTTCGGTCACCCGCCAGTCCGCCTTGATCAGGCCATCGCGCTCGAGACGCCTGAACGCCGGGAACAGGGATCCGGCGTTGACCTGCAGGATGCCCTTGCTGATCTGCTCGAGCCTGGCGCCGATGCCGTAGCCGTGCATGGGCTCCAGTGCGAGCGTCTTGAGAATGAGCATGTCGAGCGTGCCCTGTACGACCCCGCTGGGCTTGTCCGGAGCTGGCATGTGACCCTCATCTAGATCGTCTAGGGTAAACGATACGCTATTCATCTAGATTGTCAAGAGAAGCGTGGTCGGGACTCGGGGCTCGGGACTCGGGGGCTCGGGAGTCTCGGCGCCGGGTCCGCGGGACTCATCACCGAAACCCGCAGCACCGCGCCCGCCAAGGCACGGCGGTCAAGCCGAGAATCAGCTAATCTACACACCGATGACCCTCCGATACCTCGCCCTCGCCATCAGTACGCTCGTTCTCGGCACGCAGGCTACTCGCGCAGTCCGATCCGGTCGACGCCATCGTCACGCGCCGAGATGACGAAACAGCGCATCCCCGGCGTCGCTGTCGCCGTCGTCCGCAACGGCGACGCGATCAAGGCGCAGGGATACGGCGAGGCGAACGTCGAGCTCAAGGTGCCCGTCACTCCCGACACCATCTTTCAGTCCGGCTCTCTCGGCAAGCAGTTCACCGCGGCGGTCATCATGGCGCTCGTGGATGACGGCAAGCTGACGGTCACCGATAAGCTCACGAAGTTCTTCCCGGACGCCCCGCCGGCCTGGCGCGACATCACCGTCCAACATCTGCTGACCCACACCTCCGGCATCGCCAACTACACCGGCGGAAAGGTGGATTACCGCAAGGACTACACCGAGGACGAGCTGGTGAAGCTGGCCTATGGCCTGCCGCTCGACTTCGCGCCGGGCGATCAGTGGCGTTACAGCAACACCGGATACATGATTCTCGGCGCGATCGTGCGCAAGGTTTCCGGACGCTTCTATGGTGACGTCCTGCGCGATCGGATCTTTCAGCCTCTCGGCATGTCGACGGCCCGTGTGATCAGTGAATCGGACATCGTTCCCAATCGATCCGGCGGGTACGAACTCGACGACGGCCGGCTGCAGAACCAGGAATGGGTCTCGCCGTCGCTGAACACGACGGCGGATGGGGCGCTCTATTTGTCGGTCAACGATCTGATCGCCTGGGTTCGCGGCCTTCGCGCGAAGGCTCTGCTCTCCTCGCAGAGTTGGAACGCGACGTTCTCGCCGGTGCAGTTGAACAGCGGACGGCGACATCCTTATGGCTTTGGCTGGGCCGTCGATCGGGTGAAGGGGTACAGACCGGTATCGCCATGGCGGGTCGTGGCAGGGTTTCAAGACGCATCTGGCTCGTTACGTGGCGGCCGATGGCAGCGACTTGAGCGTCATCGTCCTGGCCAACCTCGCGCAGGCACAACCGGAGGTGATTGTCGATGCGGTGGCGGCGCACTACCTCCCTAAATTGCGGGACCCGTCGGCGTTTACGATCCGCGGGGCGCAAGTCGCCGATGGAACCGGTGGCGCGCTTCAGCGGGTCGACGTTCGCTTCGACGGCGACACGATCCGCGAGATTGGCACGATCACGCCTCAGGCCGAGGATCGGGTGATCGATGGAACCGGCCTGGTCCTCGCGCCAGGGTTCATCGACGCGCACAACCACTCGACAGAGGGACTCGACACCGATCCCGGCGCCCGGACGCAGGTGTCTCAGGGCATCACGACCGTGCTGCTCGGACAGGACGGGAGCTCTCCTCTGCCGATCGCTGACTATCTCGAACGGCGGCGGTCGGCACCGGCCGCGGTCAACGCCGCTCTGCTCGTCGGGCATGCGACCGTACGGCGGCGCGTGATGGGCGATGATTTCCGCCGCGAAGCCACGCGACAGGAGATCGCCAGCATGGAGGCGTTGGTCGACGAAGGCATGCGCCAGGGCGCGCTTGGACTGTCTTCCGGCCTCGAGTACGAGGTGGGCAGCTACGCGTCCACCGACGAAGTCGTCGCGCTCGCGCGGGTCGCCGGGAAGTACGGCGGTTTCTACATCTCGCACATTCGCGACGAGGCGGACAAGACGCTCGAGGCCGTGCGCGAGGCCATCACCATCGGCCAGCGGGCGAAGCTGCCGGTCCAGATCACGCACATCAAGTTGGGTACCGTCGGCGTGTGGGGCAAAGCACAGGAAGTCGTCGCGATGATCGATGCCGCCCGCAAACGCGGACAGGACGTCACCGCCGATGCGTATCCTTACCTGGCCTGGCATTCGAATCTCAAGGTGCTCGTACCGAACAAGCAGTGGACCGATCCGGCCAGCGTGAAGGAAGCGCTGGACGATGTCGGCGGCGGCCGCAACATTCAGATCGTCCGGCTGCCGAAGTTTCCTCAGTACGTCGGCAAGCGCCTCGACGAGATCGCGCGCAACGAGAACATGTCCGAGGTCGATCTCTACATCCGGATCGTTCAGGACGATGAGGCTGGCGTGATCGGGCACACAATCTCGGCGCCGGACCTGCGGACGTTTTACCAGCAGCCGTGGGTCATGGTCGCGAGCGATGGCGGGGTGGGCATGAGCCACCCTCGCGCCGCCGGCACGTTCACGCGCGTCCTCGGCCGCTACGTCCGCGAGGAGCACTGGCTGACGCTGCCGGAAGCCATCCGCAAAATGACGTCGCTGCCAGCGTCGCGAATCGGACTTGAAAGATCGCGGAACCATTCGTGTCGGGATGAAAGCGGATCTCGTCCTCTTCGATCCTGCGACCGTGCTCGATCTTTCAACCTTCGAACAGCCGCGACAGCTGTCGCAAGGGATTCACACCGTGTTCGTCAACGGTACGCCGGTCTGGGGTATCGATCGTCCGGCCGGACCACAGCCGGGACGTGTGCTGAGCCGGGTCAACTGGCAACTCTGATCGCTAAGGAAAGCACGCGCCCTATCGAAACGGGACGCGGATCGCCGCGGATCGGGCGACCTGTCGCGCCTCCGGCGCGAGTGCCAGGTGATGAGCGCGCAAACCAGAGTGCGATCTCATGTCAGCACAAGCACTCTGGTTTGCGCGCTCATCACCTGGCACCGGCCTGGCGAAGCCAGGCGGCAGGTCGCTTACGGATCCGGAAACTGCACGCTAATAGATCGTCGAAATCCGCGTGGATTCGCGTCCCGTTCAGTCTGGTATTCTTGCAGTTCCGGTCTATTTCCGCAGAGGTCAGGACACCCGAATGAGGCTATCCGTTCACACGATCGCCGCCTGCTTGCTCGTCATAGGAATGCCGTGCCCAGCCGCGGCCTCCGGGCACGGGCCTGTCTTCGGCGGCGCGACGCCGACGCTCGGCAGGGGCGGGTGGCAGCTCGACCAGGTGTGGATGGGCCGGCTCGGTGACGGGCGGAGCGACGACGAGCAGATGCTGCGCACGATGATCAGCGTCGGGCTGACAGAAGACATTCAGCTCTCCGGCTCGCTGCCGATTCCGCTGCAGACGCCGATCTACATGCCTCGGGGAAGACCGATGGCGCTGATGTCGTCCAACCAGGATGTGGAGGGCATCCTGGCCTGGCGGTTCCATCGGCGTCCGGTCGGCACCAACGGACGTCTCGAGTCAACGGTGTTTGGTGGCATTGCCGTACCGCTCGAGGACTACCGGAACGACGGCATGCGTGCGACGCCTTCGATACACGTGGCCGCCGCCACCGGCTACGCCTCACGCAGCCACTATTTCTGGGTCGGCGGCGGCTATCAGCGGTCGGCGGAGATGAGCGGCGACCAGGTTGGCGACACGACCTTCTTCAGCGCGGTGTATGGCTTCCGGCCGCCGGCCCTGCAGCTCGACTACCCGAAACCGGATCTTCGTTTCTTCGTCGAGGCGGTGGCAGAAAACACCGAGCGCGGGCTTCATCATGGGCTGGAGATGCAGTTCAGCGGCGGAAGCGCGGTGCTGGTTGGCCCGACGGTCCTCCTCCTTTACAAGGCGTACGGTCTCGAGGGCGGCATGCTTTTTCCGGTGTATCAGCAGACCAACGGGCTGCCGGAAGAGCGGTTCCGGTTCGCGATCAATTTCAGCTACTTTTTCTGGATGCGTTGATGGGACTTCGTGTCACGTTCTTGTGTGTGGCCGCGTTCTGCCTGCTGGCGCCGGTCTCAGCCCGCGCCGAGTTCCGACGGATCGAAATCAAGATCCTCGGTATGGATTGAGCGACCTGCGCCCACGCCGTGCGCGTGGCATCACTCAAGATCGAGGGTGTGGAAACGGTGACGGTCTCGCTCCAGCGCGGGGTGGCTGACATCCGGCTGCGCGAGGGAAACCGCGTGACGATCGATCAGATCCGGCAGATGGTCCGCAGCAACGGGTTCACGCCACGGGAAGCCAACGTGACGGTCATCGGCGTACCGCTCGAACGAGGAGGGGCGCCGGCGTTCGAGGTCAGCGGCATCAACGAAGTGCTGATCATCGATGTGAAGCGGAGCGCCGCATCAGCGGTCAAGGAGCTGGACGAGGCGCGCAAGAGTGACGCGCCAGTGGCGAGCGAGATTGCCGGCACGCTCGAACCCCGAACCGGCGCGCCCGATCGGATCGCGCTGACGTCCTTCACGAAGAAATGAGTGGCGCCGGGAAAGAGCTGCTGACCGTCGACGGACGCGAGATTGCGATCTCCAATCCGGACAAGGTTCTCTTCCCCCAGCCCGGCTACACCAAGCTCGACCTCGTCAACTACTACCTCGCCGTTGCCGAGGGCGCCCTGCGCGGTGCGGGTGGCCGGCCGAACGTGCTCGTTCGGTACCCGAACGGCATCACCGGCGAGTTCTTCTATCAGAAGCGCGCTCCGCACGCGCGTCCGTCCTGGGTGGAGGTCGTGTCTCTGCGTTTCCCGTCGGGCCGAAGCGCAGAGGAGGTCGTCCCGCGCGACGCAGCAACGCTCGTGTGGATGGCCAACCTGGCCTGCCTCGAATTGCATCCGCACCCTGTCAGGACCGACGACCTCGATCGGCCTGACGAGCTTCGCGTCGATCTCGATCCAGTGCCGGGTGTCACCTGGGCTCAGGTCCGCGACGTCGCGCAGGTTGTTCGCGCCACGCTCGACGACTTCGCGCTGGTCGGCTGGCCCAAGACGTCAGGGTCGCGAGGCATGCACATCTACGTGCGCATCGAGCAGCGATGGGCGTTTACCGAGGTCCGCCGGGCCGCGTTGGCGTTCGCGCGCGAGGTCGAGCGCCGCGCCCCATCGCTGGCGACGAGCAAGTGGTGGAAGGAAGAACGCCACGGCGTATTTCTGGACTACAACCAGAACGCGAAGGACCGCACCATCGCCAGCGCGTACTCGGTCCGGCCGACGGCCGAGGCACGTGTGTCGGCCCCACTGGCGTGGGACGAGATCGCCGACTGCGAGCCTGCCGACTTCACGCTCGCGACAATGCCGGCTCGGTTTGCCGAGCTCGGCGATCGGCATGCTGGAATCGATGCGCGGCCGTGCTCGCTCGACATGCTGCTCGAGCTCTCCGGCACGCCAGGAGCGCGAAGGGCAAGGCGACGCGCCATGGCCGCCTCACTACAAGAAACAGGCGGGCGAGCCCGCGCGCGTTCAGCCATCACGCCGGCGCGTGCCGAAGCACCCGCTCCTCGAGATCGGACGCGCCCAGAAGAAGGAGGATGCGCTCGCGGGGCTCGAGCGCTGGAAAGCGCGGCATCCGGACGCGGCTGCGCACCTGACGGCTTCCGACGTGCTCGTCGATGCCATGCGCGGAAGATTTCACACGTGGACCCGTGTCCGGGTGAACCTTCAGCACGTCCCGGAGGAGCTGCGTCCCGCACAGGAGCCGCTCGATCCTGACGATCCGCCGAAAGGCTGGGAGGACTTCACCCGTGGCTGACGGCCCTCCCCGAAGACCTTCTCGAGCTCGTAAGCCTTCGTGACCTCGAGCTGATCGTACCGGCACTCTGACGGCGGCTTGTCCGGACGCCAGCGCTGGAACACCGCCGCGTGCCGAAAGCGATCGCCTTGCAGGTGATCGTATTTGACCTCGCACACGCGCTCGAGGCGCAGCGGCTCCCACGACATGTCCTTGCCTGCGCTCCAGCGGCTTTGTCCCCCTGGCATCCGCCCCATCTCGGCGCCGGCATCCGCCCACTCCCGCCACGGATGTCCTTCGAGAGCATTCTTCCGCAACGGCTCGAGGTCGCGCGCCAGTTGTTTGCGCGTTGCCATCGTGAATGAGGAGGTGACGCCGATGTGGTGCAGTACCCCTTGCCGTCGTACAGACCGAGCAGCAGCGACCCGACGGTGTCCTGGCCGCTCTTGTGCCAGCGGAAGCCGGCGACGACGCAGTCGGCCGTGCGTGCGTGTTTGATCTTGATCATCGCGCGCTTGCCCGGCTGATACGTCCCCTGCTCGGGCTTGGCGATGACGCCATCGAGCCCGGCGCCCTCGAACCGATCCAACCAGTCGGCGGCCAGCGCGCGGTCGCGTGTCACCGGGGTCAGATGGATCGGCGGCTCGATGCTCGCGAGCAGCGATTCGAGGGCCGCTCGACGATCGACTTGTGTCGCGTCACGGAGATCGCGCCCCTCGCTGGCAAGCAGGTCGAACGCCACGAACGCCGCCGGCATCTCCTTCGACAGCTTGGCAACGCGCGACGCCGCCGGATGCAGGCGAAGCTGGAGCGCGTCGAAGTCGAGCCCCTTGCGCCCGGCAATCACGATCTCGCCATCGAGCACGCAGCCGGCCGGCAGCCTCGCGAGAAACAGCTCGTGGAGCTCCGGGAAATATCGATCGAGAGGACGAAGGTCGCGACTCTGGATGAACACGTCCGAGCCGCCGCGGAACACGATCGCGCGAAAGCCGTCCCACTTGGGCTCGTAGAGAAACGCCCCGCCTTCTGGAAGCTCGTCGGCCAGCTTGGCGAGCATCGGCTCGACGGGCGGCGCGATGGCAAAGTCCGTGTCGGTGTTCATCGCCATGCGCTCGATCTTCTCACGTACCCGCCGCAGTCAATCACGGCTGACGGAGTACGACCAGCCCGGCTGCCACCGCCACGGCGCAGTCATCACCTCGCGCAGCGGAATGCCTCGAATCAGGTGTTCCAGAGCGTAGAACGTCGCGCGATGACCGATGACGATGATGCGCTGGCCATCGTAGTCTCGGATGGCCTCGTCCAGCCACGATCCCACGCGCCTCGTCGCATCCGCATAGCTTTCGCCATCCGGAAAAGGAGTCGTGATGTGATCCACGCGGCAGGCTTCGACGTCGGACGCCGGATATCGGGTGAGCGCGCCATAGTTGCACTCGCGCAGCCGCGGTTCTCGGATGATCGGGAATGCCCCGATCGTGAAAGGCGATCTCGGCCGTGCGCGCCGCTCTCCGGAGATCCGAGCAGACGACTGCAGCAAACGACATCCTGCGCGCCGTCTCAACCCCAGCTCGCGCGCCTGTTTCTCACCGAGCGGCGACAGATCGACGTCGAACCACCCGGATGCGAGTCCAGCCTCGTTGTCCAGGCTGGTCGCGTGGGTTTCGAAGATGAGATGGAGGGATGGCATCGACGCATCGATTCAGATCCACGGCTAACGCTCCTAAGGTCAACTCGCCAGACCACGCCGAACTCGACGAGGAAATCGTGACAGCGTGATCGTGCGCCAGTGTGCACCGTCGCTTTCTGAGTTCACGGTTGGGACTTGACGACTATTGCAGTTCCTCTTCTCGATCAGCACGAGCGCACTGATCCCCGCCGCGACCGCCAGCGCAGCCGACATCCACGCGATCCGTGACGAGCCCGTTCTCGATGGGACCGGCGACCACCACGCCGACGACGGCGACGGCAAGCAGGGAGGCCAGCCGCGACACGGCGTTGTTGATGCCGGAGGCCAGACCGGCGCGGCTCTCGTCGACCGACGTCATCACCGTCGCAGTCAGCGGCGCGACGCTAATCGCCATGCCGATGCTCAACACGATGACCGCCGGAAGGACGGCCGACCAGTAAGACCCCTCGAGGGATCGGGCGAAGAGCAGAAACCCTGACGCCGCGATGAGCGGACCGACGGTGAGCGGCAGCCGGGCGCCGTAACGATCGAGCAATCCGCCTGCCCACCGCGACAACAGGAACATGACCATCACGAACGGCAGGAAGGCCGACGCGGCTTCGACCACCGAATAGCCGTGCACCTGAATCAGGTTGAACGGCAACACGAACATCGTTGCGGACAGCCCACAGTACAGGAACAACGTCAGGACGTTCGCGCCCGTGAACGTGCGTGAGGCAAAGATCGCCGGTGGAACCATCGGATGAGGACAGCGGCGCTCCTCGATAATGAATGCGACCAACGCGGTTGCGCCGAGGGCGAGCGCCACAACAACGCGCAGATCGGAGAATCCCTTGCTGCCCGCTTCGACCAGCCCGAACACGAGGCCGAAGAGGCCGGCGGTCACGAGCGCCGCGCCGATCCAGTCGATGCCGGCAGTTTCCTGCTCGTTTCGACTCTCGGGGACTTTCCGGACGATCGCAATCACGAGCGCCGCGAGCGGCACGTTGATGTAGAAAATCCAGCGCCACGAGATTTCCTGGACCAGCCAGCCGCCGACGATCGGTCCGATTCCGGCGGCGATGGCTGTAAACCCCGCCCATGTTCCGATTGCCCGTCCGCGTGTCGCTTTGCTGTAGTTGGCGGTGATCAAGCGCAAGACTGCCAGGCACGAGCAACGCCGCTCCGATGCCCTGCGCGCCGCGCGCCACAATAAGGAACAGCACGCTCGTCGCCACACCGCACACCGCGGAGGCCGCCGCAAAGATCACCGTGCCCAGTACCGAACGTGAACCGCCGTCCCCAGCGATCGCCGAGCGTCCCGCCGACCAGCAGCAGCGACGCCAGGAACAGCATGTAGGCTTCGACGATCCACTGCGCCTCAGCGACGGTTGCCCCCAGCTTCTGCCGAAGGACGGGCAGCGCGACGTTGACGACGGTGCCGTCGATGAACACCATGGCGGAGCCAACGATGGCTGAGGCGAGTGCCGCGCGGCTCCCGGACCCGTCGCCGTGTTGACGATCGCCCGATGGTACGGGGACGATAGCTCTTCCGCGAGAGGGTCGAGGCGTTCCCATCAGAGGAGACAGTATGGCGGAGTTGAAGACCAAGCCGACCGGCGCGAGCGTGAAGGCGTTCCTTCAGTCCATTCCGGATGCTGGCCGACGCAAGGACTGCACCACGATCGCCCGAATGATGAGCCGGATCACTGGCTCGAAGCCCCGCATGTGGGGGCCCAGCATCGTCGGTTTCGGCGCGCACCAGTACACGGGCTCGAACGGCAAGTCAGTCGAGTGGTTCCAGACCGGCTTCTCGCCTCGCAAGGCGAACCTGACCCTGTACCTCATGTCCGGCTTTTCGGGACGGGAGGCGCTGATGGGCAAGGCTCGGCAAGCATGCGACCGGTCAGTCGTGTCTGTATCTCAAGAGCCTCGACGATATCGACCTTGACGTCCTTGAATTGCTCATCGAGAAGTCACTCGAGCGCTTCAAGCAGTAGTCCCATTCGACTTGACACTCGTGGCTCATTCGCTATATTTTCGCCGCCGCCCAAATATAAGAGGTGTCGTGACATGAAGAAGAAGATGAAGAAGGCCGTGAGCAGGAAGAGCCCCGCGAAGAAGGTCGCCACGAAGGGGAAGGCTTCGGCGGCAAAGAAGAAACCGGCGCCGATCCCGGCTGGTTACCACACCGTGACGCCGTATCTCGTCTGCCGGGGCGCATCGGACGCGATCGCGTTTTACAAGAAGGCGTTCGGGGCAAAGGAAATGCTCCGCATGCCGATGCCGGACGGCAAACTGGCGCACGCCGAGGTACGGATTGGCGATTCTGTGGTCATGCTCGGCGACGAATCTCCACAGATGGGTGCGACCGCGCCGCAGACGATAGGCGGCACGGCGGTGCACGTCTTTCTCTACGTGAAGGACGTAGACAAGGCATTCGCTCAGGCCACGGCCGCCGGCGCGACCACCGAGATGCCTCCCACCGACATGTTCTGGGGCGATCGGTACGCCAAACTCGCCGATCCATTCGGACACAAATGGTCGATGGCCACGCACATCGAAGATGTGTCACCGAAAGAAATGGCGCGGCGCGGCGCTGAAGCGATGTCCCAGCGCCCGCCCAGGCTTGACATCGCCCGGTCCAACTGTCATAGCGTCATATGACAGTTGGACTGAGCCTTGCGGTTCCAGGCATCGTGGCGCATCATGCACGCGGCTGCGTAGACCAATTCAGCACTCGGGACGAGTTGCCGCTCGACTACACGAGTGGCACAAACTCTGCTATCGAATGACGGTTTGCAGAAGGAGTGCTCATGCCCAAGGTCCTCGACGTCGATCAGATCCGCCGCCAGGCCGAACCTATTACTCACCAGAAAGGACACGAAATACAGCCGTTCGGCCATCTCGTTCGCATGCCCATCGCGCTCGACGCCAAGGTGTGCGAGGAGAGTGTCGAACACCTGAACCAGGTGCTTGCCGACACCATGACGCTGCGCGACATGTACAAGAAACATCACTGGCAGGTGTCAGGCCATACGTTCTATCCACTGCACCTCCTCTTCGACAAGCACTACGAGGCCCAGGGCGAGCTGGTGGATGACATCGCCGAGCGAATTCAGCTCCTCGGCGGAATCAGCATCGCGATGGCCGCGGATGTCGCCGAGCGGACGCTCGTTCCCCGGGTGCCGCGCGGCCGCGAGTCGGTGCCGGTCCAGATCTCCCGGCTTCTTCACGCTCACGAAATCATTCTCAAGGAAGCGCGCACGATGGCCAAGATCGCCGCCGATCATGGCGACGACGGCACGAATGACCTGCTGGTGAGCGACGTGATTCGCACCAACGAGTTGCAGGTGTGGTTCGTCGCAGAGCACGTGATCGACGTCCCTGTGGTAAGGGCGGACGGATCGAGCGAATAGCCGCTGCCCGGCGCCGCGTGCTGATCTCTTGGTGTAGCATTCCAACCGCCCACGGCAACGCGGTGAGGTGCCGGGCCGGAGATCAGCCGATCATGCTCATGGGAATCATTGCGTTGTTGTGCGCCGCGGTGTTCGCAGGTGCGTCGATTTACGTCACGCTCGTCGAGCATCCGGCGCGAATACAAAGCGGCGCGGCCTCGGCCATCGCCGAGTTCGGCGCCAGCTACAGACGCGCGGCCCGGCTGCAGGCGCCTCTGGCAACGATTGGCGGCCTGGCCGCGCTGGCGGCATGGATGCAGCTGGGTGCCGGCTCGTTTCTCGTCGCCGGCATCCTCCTCGGCGCCATGATTCCGTTCACGTTGATCGTGATTCGACCGACGAACTCGCGCCTGGTCGATCCGCGACTTGATCGCAGCTCACCCGAAGTGCCGCAGTTGCTCCGCCGCTGGGGCCGCCTGCACCTGGTGCGCACCATCGCGGGCAGCCTCGCGCTCGTGCTGCTGTTGGTGCAGTTCTCCTTCCGATAATCCTGCGCGTCGGCGAACGGTCCACGGCTATCGGAACGATCGTCGTGGCCGTCGCGCAATCCTGTGGGTCGGCGGCAGCCGCCTTTCGCGACTATTGACAAAAAAAGTTGTCAATGCTGCAATGGGCCGTGCTCGACGTCGAAGTGATCGAGGATCCGGCGGCGGCGACGGTCGCGCTCGAGCCGGTGCGCAGCCGGCTCCTGTCGGAACTGGGCGAGCCGGCGTCGGCCGCGACGCTGGCGGCCAGGCTGGGGATTGCCCGGCAAAAGGTGAACTACCACCTGCGGGCGCTCGAGTCACACCGGCTCGTCCGCGTCGCGCAACGACGGCGATGGGGCGGCCTGACGGAACGCCTGCTCGTCGCCACCGCTGCGTCCTACGTCGTCTCCCCCGGCGCCCTCGGCCCGGTCGCCACCGATCCCGGCCGCAGCGCCGATCGGCTCTCGGCCACCTACCTCATTGCGCTCGCCGCGCGCGTGATTCGCGAGGTCAACGGTCTCCTGCAGCGATCGAAGGAGCTCGAGAAGCGCCTGCCGACGCTGTCGGTGGATACGGAGATCAGGTTCCGGTCAGCAGAGGATCGCGCCGCCTTCAGCGAGGAACTGACCAGGACCATCACCGCGCTCGCGGCGCGCTATCACGACGCATCGGCACCCGGAGGCCGCGCACACCGGTTGGTGATCGTGGCGCACCCGATGCCGCACATCCGCAAGAAGGAGCCATCATGAGCGTCAAGAAAGATCCGTCCGGACGACGGTCGGTGCAGGTTGAAACAGAAGTTCCCGGCACGCCTGAAGAAGTCTGGAAGGCGATTGCGTCGGCCGAAGGCATCTCGTCCTGGTTTGTTCCGGCGCGCCTGGAGACCGACGCGAGCGGCACACCCACGACGCTGGTCCTCCACTTCGGGCCAGGGATGGACAGCGCACAAGACGGTGACGGCCTGGGATCCTCCGCGCCGCTTCGCCGCCGAGGGCGAGCTCGCACCCGGTGCACCGAAGATGGCGACGGAATGGATCGTCGAAGGACGATCGGGCGGCACCTGCATCGTGCGCGTCGTCCACAGTCTGTTTGCCAGCACGGACGACTGGGACGATCAGCTCGAGGGCATGGAATCCGGCTGGCCTGCCTTCTTCAACATCCTGCGCCTGTGGCTGACGCATTTCCGCGGGCGGCCCGGCACCAGCTTCAACGTGATGGGATTGTCGTCGGAATCTGAATCCGATGTCTGGCGGTCGCTCGTGAAGTCGCTCGGGCTCGGGAACGCGGCCGTGGGAGCGCGGATCACGAGCGCCACGGAGGCGCCGCAACTCGGCGGCATCGTCGAATCACTCGGCATCGCGCAGCATCCGCACGGGATGCTCCTGCGCGTCGACACCCCCGCGCCGGGTCTCATCTCGATGGGCGCCCACACCATGGGCGGCAGCGCCTGCGCGGTGTATCAGCCTTTACTTCTACGGTGAGCGAGCGGCGGCCGCCGCTGCCGCGGCGGAGCCGCTGTGGAACGCGTGGATCAAAGAGCAATTCCCCGCGGAGATCGCGGCGGAATAGAGAAGAACGTTCAGCGCGTCTGCGCGGCGCCAGTCGTCGCGAGCAGGGCGGGAAACCCGAACACGAACTCTTTGAACTCCGGGTGAAGAAAGTCCGCGCCGAACTTGAACCGCTTCATTTCCTGGAACGCCTGTTCCGCGGACCATCCTTCCTGAGCCATGCGATAGGCGGCCGTCATCACACCGGTGCGGTGGCGGCCGCCGACGCAGTGAACGTAGACCGGCTGATTGGCGGAATCCGTCACCACGCCGAGAAACCGAGAGAGCTCATCGGCGGTCGGCGCGACGTGAGTCGACATGGGAATCTTGACGAACTTGAGTCCGGCCTCCTCGGCCAGTGAGCGCTCATTCTCCAGGCTGTCGCCGCTCGTCAAGCTGATCAACGTCTTGATTCCAAGCTTTGCCAGCGCGGCGTAATCCTGCCCCTTCGGTTGGGCACCGCGAAAGTACGAGGGGTTAACCTGACCAAAATTATCGATTCGAATGCTCGAAACGCTCAGCGGTGCGATGGAGCGCGCCGTCGCTGAGGGTTTGTGGTCCTGAGCAAGAACGGGATGTACAAGAAGGAGCGAAAAAACGGCGGCGAGAGCGCGCCGGTGCAAAGGTCCAGATTCGAAAGCCACCATCACCCTCCAGATCAGCGTGAAACGGACTCTACGTTGAGACGTTCGACGTCACGATTCGGTTGCCAGAGCTGGTAGTCCCAGGACCAGGTCCCAACACGACGGTTCAGTTCAGGGGTTCAGGCTTGACTACAAAGTAGACTCGATCTACAAAGTAGTCCATGGGCTCATCCGCTCCTCTCGGCGAATTCGAGCAGCTCGTGCTGCTGGCCATCCTCCGGCTGGGCGAAGACGCGTACGGCGTCACGATCGCCGGCGAGCTCGAAGGACGCGCCGGGCGGCGCGGTCTCGCGAGGCGCGTTGTACACGACCCTCGATCGTCTCGAGACGAAGGGACTGGTCCGCTGGAAGATCAACGCCGGAACACGCGAGCGCGCCGAGCTGCCGCGGCGGACCTACGGTGTCACGGCCCGCGGGCTCACGATGCTCCGCGCGTCGCGTCAGGTCCTGCAGCGCATGTGGAGCGGCCTCGATGATTTGCTGAAGGAGCCGACGTCGTGAACGAGCGCTCAACGGCCCGACCGCCGCGTCTTGCGACCTGGCTCCTCAACCGCGTTCTTCCGCAGGACGGTCGCGCTGCCAGCATCGCCGGAGACCTGCTCGAGGAGTTCCAGCTCGATGTGGCGACGCGCTCGAGGATGACGGCCGTCGCGCGCTACTGGCGGCACACGCTGTCGATCGCTGGCACGCTACGGCGGCGTCGGCCGAACCGCTCGCGCCAATCGTCAGTCGTCCCGGCTCAGCTGGCTCGAGGTGTTGCGGCAGGACCTGGCCTATGCTATGCGTTCGCTGATCAAGGCTCCGGCGTTTTCGGCCGTCGCGGTGTTGACGCTGGCGGTTGGCATCGGCGCCAACACTGCCATCTTCAGCATGCTCTACGCCGTCGTCCTGGCGGATCTCCCCTACCATCGCGCCGACCGGTTGATGGTTCTGTGGACGTTCAACATCCGGCAGAACATCCCCGACGGCTCTTCGTACCTCAATTTCCGCGACTGGAAGGACCAGAGCCGCGAGTTCGAGGACATGGCTGTCTACCGCCGCCCCGAATTCACTCGCGCCACGCTCACCGGCGTGCAGGACGCGGAGCGGATCCACATCGCGCTCGTCGGTCCTGGTTTCTTTCGGGTGCTCGGCGCGCCAGCCGTGCTCGGCCGCACCTTCGACGACTCTGACTTCCGCAGCGGACAGCGGCCCGTGGTCATCAGCCACGGCCTGTGGCGGCAGCGTTTCGCGGGCGATCCCGCACGTCATCGGCGCAGCGCTCGATGTCGATGGCACACCGAGCCAGGTCATCGGCGTGATGCCACGGGGTTTCGAGTTCCCGAACAAGGACATCCAGCTGTGGCAGCCGATCTCGGTCATGCGCAACTGGGACGCGCTCCAGAACAATCCGCGCAGCCGGGACGCGGACATGCTGATGGTCGTCGGACGGTTGACGCCTGCGGCGACGATGGAGACGGCTCGCGCGGAGCTCGACACGATCGCGGCACGCCTGCGCAACGAGTATCCGGATAGCAATGCCGGGCTCGGCGTGCTGATCACCAGCCTGACCGACGAAGTGCTCGGGTCGCGCACCGGGCGCTCGCTCTGGCTGCTCTTCGGAGCCGTGGCGTTCGTGCTTCTGATCGCCTGCGCCAACGTCGCCAACCTCGTGCTCGCGACGCGGCGCCGCCCGGGTTCATGAGTTCTCGATGCGCACTGCGCTTGGCGCGAGCCGGATGCGCCTCGTTCGCCTGGTTCTCACCGAGAACATCGTGCTGGCGGCCCTGGCTGCCGGTGTGGGGCTGCTGCTCGCGGGGCTGGTTCTCGACGCGCTGAGCACGTGGGCGGCCGCCGCGCTGCCCCGCCTCGAAAACGTGCAGCTCGACGTCACCGCCTTCCTCTTCGCCTTGACGATATCCTTGCTGTGCGGCCTCGTCGCGGGCGTTCTGCCGGCACTGCAGCTCTCCACCATGAATCCCGTGGAACGGCTTCGAGACGGAATCGCGCGTCCGGTGCTCGGCAGCCGGCGAGTCAGGCGGGTGCGTCATGGCCTCGTCGTCGCCGAGCTCGCGCTTGCGGTCGTGCTCCTCGCTGGAGCCGGCGTCCTGATTCGCAGCTTCCTTCGGGTCCATGGCCATCGACCGAGGGTTCGACTCGCGGCATGTGCTGCTGTTGCAGGTGGACCTCGGTTCCCGCTACGACGGCCGGCGGGCGGTCGAATACTTCCGTCACGCGCGAGCACGCATACAGGCGCTGCCGGGCATCGCCGACGCAGGCGCGATCAGCAACTTTTTCATTTCCCGGCGGCCGGACCTCCGGGTCAGCCCGGAGGGAAAGGCCACCGAGCCCGCCGGACGATCAGGCGCCGCCTTTGATTCGCGACTGGGTCGTCCCCGGCTACTTCCAGGCCATGCGCATCCCGCTCGTCGCCGGCCGCTATTTGCAGGACGCCGATCTGAGCCCGGACGCGCCGGACGTCGTGGTGATCAATCAGGAAATGGCCCGGCGGTTCTGGCCGGGGGAGGATGCGATCGGCAAGCGGCTGAAGTTCGGACGCGTGCCAGCCGCAGACGCACCGTGGGCAACCGTCGTCGGCGTCGTTTCCGACATGAAGCGGCAGGGTCTGGAAGAGGCGCCAATTCCCTGCCTGTTCGAGCCGGGCATTTCGACGCGAATGGACCTCGTCGTGAGAACGCACGGCGACCCGTGCAATTCTGCGCGAGGCGATTCGGGCGGAGCTGACGTGCGCTCGATCCAGCCGATTCCGCCCTATGGCATCGTGGCAGCCGAGCAGCGGCTGGGCGAACGGTTTCGCTTCGCACGCTGCAGACGATTCTGCTGGCCGCACTTTCTGCGTCAGCGCTGATCCTCGCCGTGATCGGCGTCTACGGCATCGTCCACCAGTCGATCGTTGCGCGAACGCGAGAGATCGGTATCCGCATGGCGCTCGGAGCGACCCGGCCGACTGTGTTGAGGATGGTCTTGTCGGATGCGCTCGGACTGGCAGCTGCGGGACTCGGGCTCGGACTCATCGGCGCGTTGGCCACGTCGCGAACGATTGCGTCGTTTCTCTACGAGACCAGCGCGATCGATCCGCTGACCTACGTCACTGTGATCGCGCTGCTGGTCGCAGTCACGATTACAGCCTGCCTGGTTCCGGCGCGCCGCGCCTCACGCATCGATCCCATGGTGGCGCTTCGCTGCGACTGACTGTTCTCGTGGCGTCTGGCTTTCGCCAGACCTTCCCCTGTCCGGCTAAAGCCGGACACTCCATGTCGAAGCAGCGGTCTCAATTCGACTTGACAGCCGCAGGCGTGCCGGTATATTTAACTTATTAGTTATTTAATCGAATGGTTCAGCATGTCGGGGTTCGACCCCGAGCACCGCCAAGGAGCTGGCACATGGCAGTCAAGAGCAACACCTGGTGCGCTGTCGGTGACGTTGCCATCGGACCGCGAGATCCTCATGACACGGGTCTTCGACGCGCCGCGCGAGCTGGTCTTCGAGGCGCACACGACGCCCGAACACGTCAGGCGCTGGTGGGGGAAGCACGGCACCACGCTTCCGGTGTGCGAGATGGATTTCGTCCGGGCGGCGCCTATCGCTTCGTCCAGCGCGGACCCGATGGCGCCGAGCACGGATTCAGGGGTGAGTATCGCGACATCGTGCCGCCGGCACGTCTCGTCTACACCTTCGAATACGAAGGGCTCCCCGGGCACATCGCTGTGGAGACCCTGACCTTCGACGAAGCTGATGGCAAGACGACCCTGACGAGCCGCATGCTCTTCGACTCCAATGACGATCGCGACGGCATGCTGCAATCGGGGATGGAGGACGGCGCGTCGCAGACGATGGATCGCCTGGCGGCGTATCTCGAGCTGCTCACGCGCACGGCGTGATCCCGCGTGCGGGCTGAGGCGCAGGCAGGAGAAACCACAAGTACCGGCCGCCCGCCTCGGGAGATTCTGGTAGGAGCACCACCATCATTTCTCTCGGGGCGCGCTCCTTCGGTCTGATCGTCATCAGCTCTTCGATTCGCGTCCGGTTGGCCTCCACGGCGAGGAGCGACGCGCTGAATTTCTTGCGATCATCCGAAAAATGGAGCAGCAACCGGCCGACGAGATGCTTGGCGCTCGTGTTCAAAAAGAGCGCCGCCGACCGGTTGGCACTGATAATCGTCGCCCGCAGCGTCGGTGACCACGCACGGCACCGGCACTCTATCGAACAGGTAGTCCCAGCTGTCGCTGGAACGCCTGATGTCTGCCTGCGCTCGTCGATTCAGCAGCTGAGCGCCTGCGAGCTCCTGAATGAGCGTGCCGCAAAGGCTGAGCGCATCTTCCAGCAAGTCCGCCACGAGGAGCGCCGTCGAGCCACTGTTCAATCTCAGCTTGCGCGTTCGAGTCTGCAGCTCATTCAGCTCGTAACTCCAGCGCCGATTCGATGCGCCATCGGCCGCCGGCGCTGGTCTCGTTTCAACTGTTTCCTGCGCCATGATCCTCCCCATCATGCTGCCGGGCTTTCGCGGTTGACCTCGGCGTGGCACGTGCCAGATGTCTGACGATCGCGAGCAGATTTAGGGGGTCTACCGGCTTCAGTAAGGCCCTGTCACAGCCGGCGGCGATGGCCTGGCTCGTGCTGAAGTCATCGCCGGACACGAAAACGATGGGGACGCCGTTCCCCTCCGCGCAGCTGCGAAGAGCGCGTGCGACGTCGAGACCGTCGAGATCAGGAAGATGCCCATCGAGAAGGACGAGGTCTGGCATCGTTCGCCGTGCTTCGGCGAGTGCTTTGGCGCCGTCCTCGCACTCGATCACGATGAACCCGTCCATCGTCAGCAACTCGCGCAGCATGATCCGTGTGTCCTCGTGATCGTCCGCAACCAGCACCAACGGCTGCGCCGACGACGGAACTCGGTCGACCGATGAAGGCATAGCCATGTGCCCTACTGCGTGAAGAATTCATACAGTGTCACGCCGGGCCGATGATCCAACATCGGGAGTTCGCGGAGAGACTATGAGGGTTTTGACTGATGTCCGGACAATGGATGAGCCGGTGTTAGGGTGGAGGCGACCAGCGGGCCGTCTGAAGGCCCAGCGTTCACAGTTGGTTACAGAATTGAAACGTTCCCAAGTGGCGGGGGCGACTTTGTGCTCCACGATCGGCTGTCGGTGAGCTCGGCTAGGAGTCCTCCAGCCATCCCTGCAGGAGCGCAAAGCGGACGATATCAATCCGACTGGCCATCCCGAGCTTGTGCATCGCGTTTGCCTTGTGCGTCTCAATCGTTTTCACACTCAGCTCCAGCCGGCCGGCAATCTCCTTGTTGCTGTAGCCCCACGCGATCAGACGCAACACTTCTTCTTCGCGAGGTGTGGCTGTGCCTTTCGCCGAACGGGATGCGGGAACATGCTGCCGGCCGCGGTAATCGCCAATGACCTTGTCCGCAATTGAAGGGTCGATGTAGGTGCCGCCCTTGGCGACAGAGCGGATGGCATGCAACAGTTCGCTCGATCGGCTCTGCTTGAGGACGTAGCCAGACGCTCCGGCGCGAAGCAGTTGCTGCAGGTAGCCGTCGTCGGCATGCCGCGTGAGCGTCAGAATCCTCACCGCAGGGCAGCACTCGGTGATCGCCCGCGTGGCCTTCAGACCGTTCAGGCGGGGCATCGAGATGTCGAGCACGACCACGTCCGGTGACAGGGCTCGCGTTCGGGATATGGCTTCTCTGCCCGTCTTCGGCCTCGCCGACCACTTCCATATCGGCCTGGGCGTTGAGGATCAGTTTGAGTCCCTCGCGGACCGTCTCGTGATCTTCAGCCAGCAGGATCCGTAATTTGGCCACATGCCCTCGTCAGCGGAGGCCCTTATACTACGCTTATCTTGCCTGTGATGGGTGCGCTGAGGATCGCCTCCCGCGGGCCAGCGCACTGACTCAGCCGCAAAGCCGGAAGAAGGTCACCATGAGCAGCGATGAACTACTGATCGTTGGCCTCGGCGCGTCTGCCGGGGGGATCAAGGCCTTCAAGGAGTTCTTCGAGCACGTCCCGGCCGACAGCGGCATCGCCTACGTCGTCATCCTGCACCTGTCGCCGGATCACGACAGCCGACTGGCGGAGGTGCTGCAGGTCTCGGCGTCCATTCCGGTCACGCAGGTGCGCGAGCGAGTGCGCGTCGAACGCAACCACGTGTATGTGGTTCCGCCCAATCAGAGTCTGTCGATGGTCGACGGGCACCTTGGGGTCTCGAACATGACGCGGCATCGAAGAGCGACGTGCGCCGGTCGACATCTTTTTCCGCAGGCTGGCCGAAGCGCGGCACTCCCATGCCGCCTGCGTCGTCTTGTCGGGAACGGGCGCGAACGGATCGATGGGGCTGAAGAGGGTGAAGGAGCTCGGCGGCGTTTGCTTCGTTCAGGATCCGGATGAAGCCGAGTTCAGCGACATGCCGCGCAATTCCATTGCGACGGCGCTCGTCGACCACGTCTTGCCGGTTGCGGCAATTCCCGCGAGACTGATGGCCTACCGCAACAGTCTGGCCAGCCTCCCGATAGGGGTCGATCAGACGGAGCCGCCGCCGACCGATGAACACGCGCTGCGCGATCTGTTCAGTCAGCTGCGAATCCGCACCGGACACGACTTCTCCAACTACAAGCGGGCGACCGTCTTGCGCCGCGTTCACCGCCGGATGGGCGTCCATCAGGTCCTCGATCTGGCGAGCTACGCACACTACATGCGCGAGCGTCCCGAGGAGGCGCAGGCGCTTCTCAAGGATCTGCTGGTCAGCGTGACGAA
Source organism: uncultured Acidobacteriota bacterium (assembly GCA_963710415.1). Taxonomy (GTDB): domain Bacteria; phylum Acidobacteriota; class Vicinamibacteria; order Vicinamibacterales; family 2-12-FULL-66-21; genus CAVQAH01. The sequence continues at coordinate 120,045 of CAVQAH010000012.1, forward strand.
CTTCTTTCGCGATCGTGAGGCGTTCGAGTCGCTGGAGCGCAACGTCGTGCCGAAGCTCTTTCTGTCCAAGAAAGAAGAGGAACGCGTTCGCGTCTGGATCGCTGGTTGCGCGACGGGAGAAGAGGCGTATTCGATCGCCATGCTGCTGGCCGAGCACGCAGCCGGCCTGCCCGGCGCCCCCGCGGTGCAGGTGTTTGCCACGGACATCGACGCGGACGCCATCGCCACCGCGCGTGAGGGCATTTACACGATCAATGATGCTGCTGACGTGTCGCCGGAGCGGCTGCGCCGTTACTTTCAGAAGGAGGGTGACCGTACCGTGTGCGCAAGGAGCTTCGCGAGATGGTGCTCTTTGCCCACCACAACATCATCAAGGATCCGCCGTTCTCCCATCTCGACCTGGTGTCCTGCCGGAATCTGCTCATCTACCTCAATCGGGCGGCACAGCAGCGAGTGATGGAAGTCACGCACTTCGCGCTCAATCCGGGCGCGTATCTCCTTCTCGGCTCGACGGAATCCGTAGAAGGTTCAGGCGATCTGTTCGTCGCGATCGACAAGGACGCGGGCATCTTTCAGAGCCGGGCGATCGCGACGCGGATCAGCATCCCCGATCCCCGACCTGACTGGTCGGCCGTCCGACAAACGCACCGAGCACGACCGGCCGATGGACGCTCGTACACGCGACCGCGTCTCGCCATCCGAGCTGCACCTGCGACTGCTCGAACAGTACGCGCCACCCTCGATCGTCGTCAACGAGGAATACGAGATCGTGCATGTGTCAGAGAGTGCCGGCCGCTACCTGCAGTTTGCCGGCGGTGAGCCCTCGCACAATGTCCTGCGCGCCGTGCGTCCAGAGTTGCGGCTCGATCTGCGGACCGCGCTCTATCAGGCAGCCCAGCAGAGAACGAACGTGGCGGCACGACAACCTCGGGCTCCACATAGACGGCCGCAATGTCCAGGTGGATGTCGTGGTTCGTCCGGTCCTTCGAACGAACGATACGGCGCGGGGGTTTTTCCTCATCGTCCTCGAAGAGAGTGAGAAGCCGGCCGACGACAAGGCGCCGCCGGGCGACGCGATCTCGACGTCGGTGAGTCCCGTCGATCCGGCCCACCAGCTCGAGGACGAGCTCGTCAGGCTGAAAGCGCAGCTGCGAGACACCATCGAGCGTCACGAAACGCAGGCCGAGGAGCTGAAGGCATCGAATGAAGAGCTGCAGGCGATCAACGAGGAATTACGATCGTCGACCGAAGAGCTGGAAACCAGCAAGGAGGAGCTGCAGTCGCTGAACGAGGAGCTGAGCACGGTCAATCAGGAGCTGAAGATCAAGATTGAGGAACAGGTGCAGGCCAACAACGACATCCAAAACCTGATCAACTCTACCGGAGATCGGCACGATCTTTCTCGATCGAGCCTCGCGCATCAAGCTGTTTACGCCGCGGACCCGCGACATCTTCAGCCTGATTCCGGTCGACCTAGGCCGCCAGCTGTCCGACATCAACAGCCACCTCCTGCACACGGACCTGCCGGCGGATGTCGATCGGGTCCTCGATCGTCTCGAACGCGTCGAACGAGAAGTGCAGACAAATGACGGCCGCTGGCATCTGATGCGCCTGCTCCCCTATCGAACGGCGGAAGACCGCATCGACGGTGTCGTGCTCACGTTTGTCGATATTACCGAGCGCAAGCGGACTGAAGAGGCGCTGCGGCGATCGGAAGAGCGGATGCGCCTGGTCTTCGAAAGCATTCCGGACTACGCGATCGTCGCGCTCGACAGCGAGGGCCGCATCGATACGTGGAATTCTGGCGCCGCGGCGATGTTCGGGTTCAACGAGCGCGATGCCATCGGCGCGTCACTCGACCTCTTGTTCACATCCGAGGATCGACAGCGCGGCGCCGCAGCTGACGAGTTGCGGCGTGCGAGGGAGATCGGGGCGCGCGGTCGACGAGCGCTGGCACGTCCGGAAGGACGGAACGCGGCTCTTCGTCAGCGGGACGCTGTCGCCGCTGCGCGATTCGGGTGGCGCGATCATCGGCTACGCAAAAATCTCCCGCGATCTGACCGAGCGCAAGAAGTGGGAGGATGCGCTGCAGCACGCCAACGACGACCTCGATGTGCGGGTGCGGGAGCGAACCCGCGAGTTGGCCGATGCCAACGTCTCGCTCGATATCGAGCTCCACGAACGCCGGGATGCCGAGGAGAGCATCCGCAAGCTGCTGAAACGGCTGGTCACGATTCAGGAAGACGAACGCCGGCGCGTCGCGCGCGACCTGCACGATCATGTCGGACAACAGATCACGGCCCTCCGTTTGACGCTCGAGTCGATCAAGGCGGATTCAGCTCGCGGGGAAGCAATCAAAGAGACCATCGCCGAAGCGCAGCGGATTACCGAACGGCTCGATCGCGATCTCGACCTGTTCACCTCCGAGTTGCGGCCGCCCGCGCTCGACGACCTCGGTCTGGTGACGGCCCTCGAGCAATACGCCGCCGAGTGGTCGAGAAACACAGGTGTGCCGAGCCAGTTTGAGTCGAGCGGGTTGACCGACGTTCGCCTGACTTCGGAGCTGGACACGAATCTCTACAGAATCGCCCAGGAGGCGCTGAACAACGTCCATAAGCACGCCCTGGCGAGCCGCGTCGACGTGTTCATTGGCCGCCGCGATGGACAAATCGTCCTCATCGTCGAGGACAACGGACGTGGCTTCCAGCCGCCGGACCCGCTAGGCGAAGCACGTGACCGCGGGTTCGGTCTGCTAGGAATGCGCGAACGCGCCGCCTTGATGGGAGGACAGCTCGAAATCGAGACCGACCACGGCAGCGGCACCTCAGTTTTTGTGAAGGTCCCGGCGTCGTTCATTCGAGACGAGTGACGTCGATCGCCAGCAGATCGCGACCGACGACGAAGGATCCCGAGTAGGTCGATCGCACGGCGTCCTCGATCCCGGTTTGATCCAGATAGTGATACACGACCGCCAGTTTGGGGCGAACTTCGGCGAAGACCCGCCCTGCGTCCTCCGCGGAGGCAATGGACCGCTGACCCCTCGGTTCTGCATTCGCTGATTCTGGCATCCACGCTGAGTGAACGAGCAGGTCCGCGCCGGCGGACGCCTCGATCAGGCTCCGCGACCACTTGGTGTCACCCGATACGACGACCACGCGTTCACCGTCCTCGATCCGATAACCGAATGCGGGCGTCACGTGGCCGTGGTCCACCGGAAACGCACGAATGCGAACGCCCGCGTCGTCATGGACGACGCCCGAGCGAACGATCTCGGCATCCAGCCCGGCGCCGTGCGCGGGAAGGTTCTCTGCGGCGTGCTGGCGGATCTGCAGATCCGCGGCGTACGCCTGAACGAGATGGCGGGCCATTTCGACGGTGCCATCGGGCCCCGCAATGCGCAGCGGCTCAGCCCGCCCCAGGATCCAGCCGGTCAACCACAGGTCGGGAAGGCCGACGACGTGATCGGAGTGAAGGTGGGTGAAGAAGACTCTTGTCGATCTGCCGGGGAGAGACGCCGGCCTGATGCAGGCGAATCGTCGCGCCGCGACCGCAGTCGAAGAGCAGGAACAGGCCGCGGGCCTCGACGAGGATCGCCGAACCGAATCGGTCCGCCGAAGGGATCGGCGTGCCGGATCCCAGCAGCGTCACAATCATCGGTTCGCCATGCCGCTCAACAGCGCGGAGTCTCTGCAGCAGACCTGGACATCGACGATGAGGTCGCAGCTACCTCGAGTCTTCAACGTGGTGGCCGTCGCGATCGTGCTGGTCTGTCAACTCGACTGCCGCCTCGTCGGATGACTCGGCTGAGACCTCGGCCACGGATCTTCCTCGAAAGTCGTGCGCGCCGGACTGATTCGTGACGCAATGCAACGGTTGGGTCGGTTCGAATGGCCCGAAGGGCGGGCGCGGACAGGCGGCTGCCGAATGGCCACCAGCGCGACTCAGCACGCTGACGGATGCGAACGTCGCGGGATCGGCCGGGTCGATGCCGAACAGAAACGACTCGAGAAGCCTGCCCGTCGCAACTGCTGTCTGCGCCACCAACGACGATGCCCGCCAGTGGTGCGATCATCCCGTTTGCCAGGACGAGCCGGAGGATCTCGCGACGGCTCCCGCCGAGCGCCATGCGCACGCCGAACTCCCGCGTGCGCTGCACGGTGACGAACGCGATCAAACTGTAGATGCCAATGGCCGCCAGGAACAATGCGAATGCGGCGAGCGTTCCGGCAAGGACGAGATAGAACCGCCGTGGCACCATCGTGACGTCCACGAGTTGCTCGAGCGTGGCGGCTGTCGGGAATGTCTGCCCCGGCACAAGCGATCGGACGGCTTCTTTCAGCGCCGGCAGTGCGGTCGAGGCGTCGGTCGCGGTTCTGGCGACGAACGTCATGGATCCGAACGGAGACTGCGCGAATGGAATGAAGATCTCCTCGCGGCCGGGATTCTCGAGCGCGGTGTGGCGCAGGTCATTCACCACGCCGACGATGGTCAGCGGCGCCGGGGTACGTGCGTTGGCGACCGTTGACGGTGGCGCCGACCGGGTTGCCGACGGAGGAAGTGCCGAGCGAACGAGTCCGTGACCACGGCGACCGTGAGGCTGCCCACCCGGTCGCTCGCGTTGAAGGTGCGGCCTTGGCGGAGCTTCATCCCGAGCGCCTCGAAATAGCCATCAGACGCGATCGTGAGCCAGGCGCTGCGTCGCTCCGCCTCGCCAAGCGTCACGAACCGAGCTGCCGGCGACCGCGCCTTCCATCTCGATGCTTCCGGATCCCAGGAACGGCATCGCGGTGACGAGCCCGGCCGCCGCGACACCTGGGAGATGTGCGGATTCTCTGACCAGCGCATCGGCGGCGAATTGGACCTGCTGATCCGGCTTGGGAAACGCCGACCAGACATGGGTTCGAGCACGGCCACGTTGGCCGGAGAGAAACCGGGATCGACCTGAGTCACACGAAGAAAGCTGTGCGCGAGCAAACCGGCGCCGACGAGAAGCAGCACCGTCAACGCGACCTCGGCAGCAACGAGCACTTCGCGAAGCCGCGCGCCGGATGCACGACCGCCGCCCGGCGCGCGTAAAGCGCGCAGTCGTGTCCGAACGACGCAGATGCACGGCCGGGATCACGCTGACGAGCGCCGTAATGAGTGCACCGGCCACCGCCGAGAACGCGAACACCTTCCAATTCACCGCGGCATCCTCGAGACGAGGGACTGCAGCCAGGTGTCGCGACGACTACCCAGCGCAGGATTGCGACCGCGATCAGGAGGCCTGCGGCCGTGCCGGCCGCCGCGAGGGTCGCCGTCTCTGCGCAGGAGCTGAGACGCCAGGTGCCGAGGACCGGCCCCAATCGCCATGCGGATGCCAAACTCGAGGCGCCTTTCCGCGGCCCGCGCCACGAGCAGGGTCCCGACATTCGCAGAGGCAATGAGGGCCACCAGCGCGACGGCGGCGAACAGGATCAGGATCGGTCTTCTGACCCGCCCGAGGAGCGTCTCCTGCAATCGGCATCACCTGCAGATCGATGGCGCTGATAGAACTGCGGGATGCTGGTTCGCGAGCTCGCCGCGCAGAACGGTGGCTTCCGCACGCGCGCCGTATCGAGCCCGGCGGTCATCCCGCACGCGGGCGATGGCGCGGAGGAACGTCGCCGCGCGTTGCTGGCGAAGCGGCTCAGGCCATCGGGTAAGGCCCCCACAGGAGCTGCGTCCTGTCCAGCCATCGGAAGTCCGGCCCCATCACGCCGACGATCGTGATCGCACCCACGTCGTCGAATCGCAGCGGTCGTCCGACGATCGAGGGATCGGCACCGAATTGACGACGCCAGAGCTGATGGCTGACGACGACAACACGTTCGGCGCCAGGGCGGTAATCCTCCGGGACGAAGGTTCGTCCGAGCATCGGCCGGACGCCGAGGAGCTCGAAGAAGCCTTCGGAAACGAGGCCGGCCGGCCAGAATCACCGGGTCGTCGGTTGCGGCAAACGTGTAGCTCCAGGGTCGAACGGCCGCCGTCGCGGCAAATGCGTGGCTCGCATCGCGCCAATCCAGATACGTCGCCGGCGAGATCCGCACGTCATCAGGATTGTCCGGATTCGTCTGTTGAAGGGTGACGAGGCGATTCACGCCAGCGTATGGCAACGGGCGCAGCAACACGGCGTCGGTGACGGAGAAGACGGCGGTCGTCAGCCCGATTCCCAGCGCCAGTGCCCCAGCGGCGCCGAGAGTGAACGCCGGGCGCTTCACCAGCGTTCGAACGCTGTACCGGAGGTCCGGCAGCAGTCGCGTCATCAATCGCGCCCGGCGTTGAGCATCTCCGCCTGCGATGCTGATGTCGTCTGAGGCGCAGGCGGCAGAGGACGCACGGCGACGACAACCTGGCGCCAGTACCAGAGCCGCGCCAAGCCGCGGCCGCGGGCCTCGACGACCAGGTGAAACTCCTCGCGGAGGTCTCCGGCAATGACGTCGGCCGCATCCGCCTGGACGAGGTGCGTCAGGATCCATTCGGCAGCACGCGGGACCGGCGGACTCATGACTTGCCCAGCCGCGCCATCAATCCGCGCGACATCTCCTGCCACGACGCATGCTCGCGGGCGAGCGCTCGGCGCCCGTCGGCGTGAGCCGGTAGTAACGCTTCGACCGGCCTCCGCGGTCGTCACCGCCCCGTTCGAGCCGCGACGTGACGTATCCCTGACGTTCGAGGCGTTCGAGCGTCGTGTAGATGGCCCCGCTGGTCGCGCTGCGTCCTGTGCGATCCTGAATCAGCCGGTGAATGGTGACGCCGTACGCGTCTTCATCGAGGTGCGTAACGGCCATCAGCAACAGCCATTGAAACGCGCCGAGTGAGGTGCTCATGCCAGAAGTCCTACACTGTAGGAATAGAGTTCCTACAATGTAGGAGTTCGAAGGGACACTGTCAAGCGATCTCGATCAGGCTGTCCGCCGCGCTCGGATCGGCGGCGACGGCCTGCATCACGGGCAGGGCAAACGCGAGGAGGCCGCGCAGCAGAGAACAGATAACTCCGAGCGTTGCCTACGGAGCCGGCCGCGAGCTGCTGATTCGTCAGATACGTGTCGGTCAGCTTCGCGAAGAATCGATCGGGCCAGTGCGCGTGCGCCCCGCTGCCCGAGTCCACCTCTTCCTGCGCGCGCCACACTCGTTCGGCCCTGTCGTCGAGCATGGGCACCTGATACCGAGCGATCCGTTTGCCGGGAAAGTCGGCGATGTGCTCGACGTAGTGAAGGAACGTGACGGTGTCGTGGTCCGCACCGAGCAGCAGGATCTTCCCGCCGATTTCGACGAACCGGTGCATCGCGGAACCGGCGCCAAATGCGTAGTCCCACGGCTGTTCCGAGATCAAGTGGTCCGCGTGCCGTCCCCACACCGCAAACCGCGTGACGTGATCGTTGACGCGGGCCTGGGTACGTACGGAAGAACTCGACGAGCACCCCGTGATCGCGGGCCGATCGCGCGGTGACCGCATCAAAGGCGGGAAGCTTCTCGAGCACTTCCTGCTCCTCGCTCGCGTCGAGGTTTCCGCGACCGACCTCGTCGTAGTAGCGCGGGCAGCCGGCATACATGATCAGAGTGCCATCGGACGTCAGCACATCCTTCAGCGCCAGGTGAATCTGATCGGGACCGCCGGCGATGTCGCCCACCGCGCGAACGGAGGCGTGGAGCATGATCGAATCGCCCGCCTTCACGCCGAGCGAACGAAATCCGTCGGCCAGCTGCTGTCGCGAATACATCAGTCAGCAGTCTACTGCCGACTGCCGTACCAGCCCATCCGAATCGCCTCCTGGTCGCCTTGCTTCGGTGCTGGCGCTCTTCTTGCGACGCCGCGGACCTGAACAGGCCTGGCGGAGGTCGCATGCAGACGCTTTCCGGATACGAACGGTGGACAAGCCCAGCCCGGACTCATCCAATCAAGCCCGACGACTGACGAAGAGATCGTCCTTCGCGTACGGTCTGGCGACACGGAAATGTTCGAGATGCTGATGCGCCGTCACAATCAGCGGCTGTATTGCGCCGTTCGAGCCATCGTGAAGAGTGATGCCGAGGCGGAGGATGCCGTACAGCAGGCGTATTTTGCCGCCTACCGTCATCTGGGCCAGTTCGAAGGGCGGGCGCGCTTTTCCACCTGGCTTACCCGCATCGCCATCCATGAGGCACTCGCCCGGCGGCGGCGGACGCTCGAGCGGGCGCGTCCCCTCTGCGAACGTCTCAGTGGACAGCGTCGCCTCGCCGGATCCCGACCCGGAACAACAGACGTACGCCGTCGAACTGAGCACGCTGCTCGACGCGGCTCTCGGCCGGTTGCCCGCCGGCTATCGGGCGGTCTTCATGTTGCGCGAGGTTCACGGCCTGAATACGACCGACACGGCCGAGCGGCTCCGGCTGAGCGAAGGCACGGTCAGGACCCGCTTGCATCGCGCGAAGGATCTGCTTCAGCGCAATCTGCAGAACCTGATGCCGCCAGATGTGTGCCGGTTCGACGGTGCCCGCTGCGACAGGCTGGTCGATGCGGTGATGCGGAAACTCCGGGATCCCGAATTCCTCGTGCTTGTTGCGCTTCACCTCAAAGTGACTTCAGAAACTCAACCAGATCGGCCTTCTGAGCTTCCGTGAGTTTCAGTCCGAGTCGCTTCTCGTAGCGATTCACGACAGCCATCAGATCGCCCGCGCTGCCGTCGTGGAAGTACGGGGGATGCTGCCACAGGCCGCGCAACGGCGTCGCGCGGTACTTTCGCGTGGCGCTTCTGGCTGCATAGAGCGGATCGGCGCCCACTGACGCCGGATCGTGAAGAACCGGGACCTTCTTGTCGGCGCCGCTCAGTACATCGGTGTAGGTTGGCGCGCTGTGGCACTTCGCACAGCCCGCCTCTTTCATGAACACCGATCGGCCGCGGTCGGCAGCCTGCTGATTGAAGGTGCCACTCGGTGGCTTCGGCGCCGCGAGGCTCAACTGATACTCGAGAAGCGCCGCCAGCTTCGGGGTCACGAGATCCGGCGTCTGTGAGATGGTGAGCTTGATCCGAGGATCGCTGAAGTTTCCGCGCCCGCCCATCTGCGAGATGCCAACGTACGCGTTCCAGTAGGAGATCGGACCGTCGCCGGTGTAGGTCTCGAAGCCTACGTCGCGCAGGCCATAGGCGGGAGGAATGACGACCGGAATCGAAGGACTGTTCAATGGGACGATCTTCGTTCCATCGAACGCGTGATGACGCGGATCGTATTTCCCCGGTCCCCACTTGGCGAACTCCGCTTTGAGCTTGTCGTCGAGTGCAGGAGAGAGCCCGAGGATCGCGCCGACGTTCAGGTCCACGTTGGGCCAGCCATCGAGACGACGCCCGATACCCGAAGTGAACGAATTGTCGACGGTCGAGTGACAGAGCGCACAGGTAATGCCGATGCTCGTGAGCTCGCCGGTGGCGCTGACCTTGCCGATCACGCCGACAACGGCGTTGACCTTCAGCAACTCCAGCGTGACCGCAGGGCTCGTCAGGTCGACCTTCTTCGCCTTCAGCGCCTCCACGATGGACGCAGGCAGCGCCTCGACGTCCACCTTCAGCCCGACCTTCAGTGCTTGTGCCGGGCTGACGGGCTTGAGGCCCTCGTGCATCCGAAGCGCGGCCGTCCACAACTGCTCGTCGCCAAAGGTGTCGTAGCGAAAAATCTTTTGACCTTCAGACTGACGTGCAGCGGCCGTCTGACCGGATGAGATGGCAAAGCTCAGCGTAAGACCGAGGACGATTGAGGCTGCACCGATGAGTCGCATGGCTGCTCACTCCCTTCCACAGGAATAGAGTGCCCTCAGCCTGTTTTGTTACGACCCCGCAAAGTAGCCGCGTCGCGCGTCAACCGACACGCGGCGTCCTTTGACCCTGACCTCGATCTTGTGCCATCCAGCCGCAGGCACATTCGTTGGTGTGTACGCGAGGATGTAGCGTGTCCGAAACTCGTCGAGAACGGCGGCAAAAGCGTCCGACGCCCGTCGAGCGCGGGAATCTCGAGCACACGGCCACCGGTCGCCGCCGTCAATTTCGGCAGAAATGAGATCGCGTCGGACACCTTCGGTCGCCACGCCGTAGACAACCGCATCGGCACGTTCGGCTGCCCTGAGGACCGTCGCGGAATCGAGCCAGCTCGACGTATCCACGCCATCGCTGAACACGACCGTGAGCACGCGGCCCGCTCGCGGATCCGAAAGTGCGAGGCCGGCCGCGACGCCATCGATCAGCGATGTCGTGCCCTTGGCCTCCAGCGCCTGGAGCTCGGAGAGCGAGGGGCTGCTATCAGTGGATGGTTCGGCCCGGATCGCAACCGCTTCGTTGAACGAGACGAGGGCGGCGCGGTCTGGGCTGCTCAATGCGTGCAGCAAGCCGGTCGCCGCAGATCGGAGGTAGTCCATCGGCTGACCCGCCAGGCTGGCGCTCGAATCGAGCACCAGTACAACGCTGAGCGGAATCTTGTCGACGTCGGCCAGCGCAATCTTCTGAAGAACCCCCTCGTCGCGCAGCTCGAAGTCAGCGGCACGCAGGCCACGGATCGGATGTCCGTTTTGTGTGACCAGCACGTCGACGCGAACAGCATCCGCGCGCGATCGGAATGTTTGGCTCGGGCGATGACCGTCACGCTCGCGATGCCAAGCAGCACGCAGCACAGCATTTTCATCGCGCCAGCCTCGCCGATAGCCTGGCGAAGCTGCTTCATGAGCGATTTCGACATCGCGGCCCTCGCACAGGCCATACACCCACCACGGATCAGCTCGTCGAAACGCCCGAGTCCTTGCCTCGGAGTGGGCGCCAGAATGCTGCTCAAGGTCTGCCGGTCACCGTCGCGGACCGCGAGCAGCGCCAGTGATAGCCGCGGCGACTGCGCGGCGGGAAACAGTCGCGCGGCTTCCTGGTACGCCTTTTCCGCAGCGACGTCGATCGCCAAGTTCGTCTTCGACGTTCACCGAGAAACAGAGCCCGGTAGTAGCCGGGAATCGCCTGGTCACGCTCCGAGCTCGGAGGCCGCAGAAAGGTCGCCGCCTCTCGCGCCTTACCCAGTTCACTCAGGACGCGCCCGAGCCGAATGCGAGACTCCGTGTGCGTGGTATCTGCGTCTCAGCGCTCGCCGATAGAAGCGCTCGGCGCGCTCGAGGTTTCCCTCCTCGTTCTCAACGGCCACCTGACCGCCGGCTGCCTGGACTCTCTGAACGATGCGCTGAATTCGAGGAGAGGCAAGGACCTCGTAAAGGCAACCGGATGAGAACAGCAGCCGGGCATCGGCGGGAAACAAGGATAGCCCGTGCCGGAGATGCGGCAACGCCTCGGCAAGGTTGCCTTGCGCCATCATGACAGCGGCGCCGGCCCGGTACCAGAGCAGGATGTCAGGGTCTGGCGTCGGCGGGCGGACGAAGTCGAGAATCGTCCGGCCAGCGTCCCAATGTCCTTCGCTTCCCCGTCGCCCTGATACTGGCCGTCGACACCAGTGGCATAGGAGCGCTCGGGAATACTGCCGTCGGGTGGACGGCGAACCACGCCCCGTCGCCTGGAGAGCATCGCAGGAGCTCTGCGATCGATGCCCGAGATCGCGATGTCGACGTGCAGCATCGCCGCGCGCTTGGCAAAGCGGAGAGGGTCTTTCTGCCCGACGCTCCCGGGCGCCATCGTTCGCAACATGTCCATCTCGGCCTGAGGGATCGTACGCCGCGGCGCGCTGGGTCCTCGCGTCAGCACGTCGAAATAGGCTCTGATGTAAGGGAAGAGACTCGCCAGATCGCGGCGGGACCAGGACGCGACGACAACGGCTGACTCGTCGCTCGTGCCTGGCACATGAAGGTCGACGGCCTTGACCCACTGCACCAGGCCGGCAATCCCCGTCGCCGGCTGCGGACGGAGAGAGGCGGAGCAGAATCGCGCAGAGCATCAGCGTCAGAAGAGCAAGGTGCCGGCGCCAGATCTGGACTTGACGCTGCCTGACATCTATTCTCCGAACGCGTGCCGAGCTAGCGTCGCGCCTCCGTCAACCCGTGTCGCCTGAGGAGCGAGTACAACTGACCGCGCGGAAGGCCGAGCAGCTTCGCCGCCTGTGACTTGTTGTTCCGCGACTGCGCGAGCGCTTTCACGAGGAGCGCGTGCTCGACCGCTTCGAGCGTAACGCCTTCAGGGGGAAACGTGTTGAACGACGGCTGTACAAGTGGCTCCCGGTGCGCCCCGCGACTCTCGAGCTCGTGCACCAGGGTCTCGACACGCTCCTGAAGCCTGGCCTCACGCTCGTGCGCGAGCGCCAGCGCCACATGATCCGGCAATGCGATTCGCCAGCTGCACATCGTCGTCCGCATAGGCAAACGGCCTGTCCGATCCAAACGACACCGCGCCGATGGTTTCCTGCACGAATGCGAATGGGCACGCTCAGCAGCGAGCGGAGCTTCAGCCTGGACAGAATCCGCGTCCACGGTGCGCCGGGCCGCAGCTCGACGAAAGCCGGTTCGTCCGCACCGGCGGGCGACACACGCGCGCGGACGACGCCTTCCTCGACGACGGTGCAGTCGTAGGCAACAAACGAGCGCCACTGCGCGCTGATGGTCTCGCTCTCGCTGGTAAAGCGGTACTCCGGAAGATCGCCGACGTCGTAGTTCGACGCCACGTGCACCTTCACACCCTTGCGGTCCGGTGTGAGCAGCGCGAGGCTGACGGTGACGTGCGGAATGACGTCCTGGATGACGTCGGATATCTGCGAGAACACGGTGCGCACGTCGAGCGCGCGGTCGATCATCGGCAGCAGGCTTTCGAGCTGGTCACGCTTGAGCCGGCGCTGCTGCTCGAGCGACCACAGTCGGTCGTGCGCGACGGCCACCGCGAGCAGGTCCGCTACGGGCCCCAGCGCGATCGCATCGTCGTCTTTGAAGGCATCGACGTGATGCGAGTCGAACCACAGCACACCGAGCTGGCGGCCTTCAGCTTCGAGGGAAATGGCGAGCACCGACCGACGGCCGGCATCGACGACCCGTCGATCGATCGGATAGGACAGATCGAGCTCGCGCGTGGAATCACGGATGCAGATCGGCGCGCCGCCGGGTGACGGCCACAGGCGATCGGAATACTCTGGCCGCGCGAGGGTGTGTTCGGTGAACTGCTCCGCCTCACGACCGGGCATCAGATAGACCTTGACGATCCCGGCATCTTCCAGCAGCGAAATGCCCATCCGTTCGAACCGGACTCTCGCGCGGGCCGCAACGGCGACGCCGGCAAACGCGCTCGCGAAGGGTCATGCCGGCCAAGTCTAGCTCAGAGATCGGTCAAAGTTGTCCATTTTTGAGCATGTTGTCCAGATCGAGTCAACCTGGAATCTTATGGGAGGAAGTAGAAGCCAAGCGCCAGCATCGCATAGATGGCCAGGAGCTGAACGCCTTCCATCCAGTGGGTCTCGCCATCGTGCGCAATGAAGGCGATGCTCACCACCGACAGGACGACGGCGACGATTTCGAACACCGTGAAGAGCAGATCCATCGGTGCGGGAGCGATGGCGTAGCTCAGAAACACGAGGACGGGTGCGACGAACAAGGCAATCTGCGTCGAGGATCCGACGGCTATGCTCAAAGCGGCGTCCATCTTGTCCTTCGCTGCGAGCGTGACGGCCGAGTAGTGTTCCGCCGCGTTGCCCGACGAGGGCGACGACGATCACACCGACGAAGAGCTGCGACATACCCATGCTGCGAGCGGCGTCGGTGACGCTGCGCACGAGCAGTTCGCTCATGAGCGCGACCCCGACTGTCGCGCCGAGCAGCATCAGCAACGGGCCGCGGACCCCGGCCCGGCGCTCGGCCGCCGGCAGCTCCTCGGCGGGCGGGCCGTAGATGTGCCTGTGCGTCTTGAGCGTGAACACGAGGCTCAGGCAGTAGGTGGCGAACAACACCACGGCGATCTCAGTGTCCAGCTCGAGCTCGGGCGGATTCGGCGTGTTGCGCGACAGCCAGTGGAACACCGCCGGCACGATCAGGCCGATCGCGCTCAGAAAGAGCATCGTCGTCCCGGTGTTTGCGGCCGTGCGGTTGAACCGCTGCACCGGGTGACGCAGGCCGCCGGCGAGCGCAGCGGCGCCAAACACCAGCAGCACGTTGCCGATAATCGAACCGGTCAGCGACGCTTTGACGAGATCCGTCAATCCATGACGCAGCGCCAGCGCGCCGATGATCAACTCCGCGGCATTGCCGAACGTCGCGTTGAGCAAGCCACCGATCCCCTGGCCGAGGTGCACCGTCAGCGCTTCGGTGGCGCGTCCCATGTAGGCGGCGAGGGGCAGGATGGCGATCACCGAGGTCGCAAAGATGGCCGTGCGCGCCTCAGGCCGGAAAAGCTGCAGGGCGCCCGCGATCGGCACGAACAGCAGCAGCAGCGCCACGCCGTGGGTGCGCAGGAAGGCCATCTCCCGATTCTCCTCTTTCCGCCTTCAGAACTCCGACGGCCTGACGAATTCCTGGAACGATCGCGACGACCGCGACGAACACGACGCCAGAAAATCATGACGTCGCGAAGTCGTGGCCGTCGTGATCGTTGCCAGTGCCGTCAGCCCTCGCGCACCCTGGTACTCGAGTCAAGGACGCCTGCGCGATTCTGAGGCGACCTGAGTGAGCGGAGATCATGAAGACTCCTGTTGATCGGCGCGCGCATTCAAAGCACGCGCGCCGGTCAAAACTGCAGCCGCGCCTCGAACTGCACCATCCTCGCCGGATCGAGGTTCGCGAGCCCTGTATTTGGCGTTCCAAAGGTCGCGTTCGGCGCGGCCGCGTTGCCATATACGCCGATTCGGCCGAGCACGTTCGCGTGGTTGAAGACGTTGAACACTTCCGCGCGCAGCACCAGGCGGCGGCCATGATGGCGAAGACCGCCCTCGAGGAAGACCGACGTGTCGTAGAGCGGCGTGCCGCGGAATGCGGCGCGTCCGACGACGACGCCGTCGATGACCGGACGATCGTTGGTCGAACCGTCGCCGTTGTTGTCTACGCCCGTCGTCGCGTTGAACGGCCGCGCGGACGCCAGCGAGCTGACGGTTCCCACGGCAATCGCGTGCGGGAACTCATAGCTCGCCGTGATGACTGCGCGATGGCGCTGGTCGACAATGCTCGGCCCGCGCTCTTCTTCGCCGAGCTGATTGAAGTCGTTCGGACCGAAACCGTTGCCGTTCGGTTCGGTCGTGTTGGTGGCCTTCGACAGTGTGTAGCTGACCGATGCGAACGCGTGCGCATGCTGCCAGCGCACCAGCGTCTGGAGCCCGTCGTAGTCCGCCACGCCCAGATTCTCGACCACGCTGATCTGGCGGAAGCCGTTGTTGACCGGCGCGATCGGGCGTGTCGCGTCCGCCGCGGCCGCCGTCCGCACCTGCCCGGGCGCCGTGCGCACGAAGAGCGAGGGCGCATTCAGATCGACCGTGTTGTTCAGATCGGTCCAGTGCTGGCGGACGTAGTCGGCGGCGACGAAGATGTCGTGGCCGAACCGGTGCTCGACGCCGATCGTCCCGACGTGGCTCTTCGGGTTGACCAGCGTGTCGGGATAGTCCAGCCTCGAAATGTCGAAGAACTGCGCGTAGTAGTCACGACGGCCCGGGACGAATGGTGATGTTCCGCGCCGGCAGCACGGCGCCGGCCGGGAAAGCGATCGGTACTGCGGTCAGCGAGGCGGGGAAGCCCAATTGTCCCGGGGCGGCCGAGTAGGTGAACTGGCCTTCGGGACCGCCGAGCGTGAAGCTCGCGTCCGTATTCGCGCGGATCATCGTGTAGTAGAGCGCGTAGCCGCCGCGAATGACGGTGTTCGCGTTGCCCATCGGGTGCCAGCCGGCGCCGAGCCGGGGCGCAAAGTTCGCCTTGCCGTCGGTGAACGTCTGCCGGTCGTAGCGAAGACCGAGATCGAGCGTCAGATCCGAGCGGACGCGGAAGCTGTCCTGCGCGAAGAGCGCATAGATCCACTGCTTGTTGGTGTAGTCGTTCACGCCGAAGTTGAACGTCTGCGTGTAGCGGGACGCGTCGCCGATCGTCAGCTGCGGAATCGGTGCCGTCGCCGTCGGATTGATGGTGAACTGACCGAGAACGAAGGCGCCGCCGAACTCCGTGCCGTCGCCGCCGGAGGTCGCCCGCGACAGGCTCCCGCCAGCCTTCAAGTAGTGACGGCCGCGCGTCCACGTCAGCGTGTCGGAGAGCTGTCCCTGGTGGCTCCACACGTGCGAGTAGCGTGATTCCCCTTCCGTGGCGATGCCGGCGCGTGTGAACTGCGTCGACGGCGTCAGTGGATCGAAGTCGGTGATCGGGTCGCCGTACTGATACTCGAAGCGAACCTCGTTCAGCATCGAGTCGCTCAACACGGCCGTCTCGTTCACCTGGAAAGAGGAGGTGTGGCGGCGGAACTCGCGGCCGGCCGACGGCAGCGTCGTGCCGCTGACGACGTCCTGCGGGTTCGTGTCGGTAAAACGATCGAGGTTGACCCGCGCCATCAGCGTGTGAGCGCCGTTCAACTTGTGGTCGAAGCGCACATCCAGCAGCCCTTGCTTGTAGTTCCCTTCGTGCGAGGTCACGCCGTCGAGCAGCGCGATCGTCGCCGGGATGTTCGCGAAGTACGCCGTGCGGTCCTGGTTGCTGAACTCGCCGGCGGCGAAGAAGAACGTCTGGCTGGCAACGATCGGCCCACCGATGGCGCCCGAGATCTGGTTCAGCACGTCGGGCACGTCGGCAGGACTGATCTCCGTGCCGTCGCTGGTGTAGGTGCGCTCCTGAAACGACGACCCGCCTGGACGGCCGAGATACATGACTTCTCCGCGCAGCGAGTTCGTGCCGGACTTGGTCACGACGTTGACCGCCGGGCTCGCCGTCCACCCGAACTCCGCCGAGAACGCGTTCGACAGGACGTTCATTTCCTGAACCGCGCCGACCGGAATCGTCGAGAACATCGTCTGGCGGCCCCACGGTTCGTCGCCGGTGGCACCGTCGATCGCGAACGCGAGCTCGCGGCGGCCGCCGGCGCCGGAGACGGAGTAGACCTGGTTGATGAAGAGATCGCCGGTGCCTTTGGCGCTGCGGAAGGCGGAGTTCAGAAGCGGCAAATAGGTGATCTTGTTCCCCAGGATGGGCACTTCGTCGATCTGATCGCTGTCGAGCCGCATGCCAAGCTGCGGATCGCTGCGCACGCCTTCCGTCGTGCCGTAGACCGTGACTTCGCTCTTCGCGGCACCCACCAGCAGGCGCACCCGCAGCGTCGCCGTTTCGCCGGCGCGGAGCACGAGATCCGGCAGCTCCTCGGTGGCAAACCCGTTCTTGCTCACCTTAATGGTGTAGCGACCAGTCAGCGAGAGCGCCGCGATGGTTGCGCTGCCGTCGCTGCCGGACGCGGCTTCGCGCGTGGCGCCGGTCTCGGTGTTGGCGACCGAGACCTGCGCCGCGTCCACGAATGCGCCTGACTGATCGGTGACGATCACGACGATCGTCGCGGTGTTTGGAGATTGCGCCCGTGCCGGTGACGACCCACTCAGAATGATGAGGAAAGCGACGAGATAAGCAGTGATGCGCATGGCAACGTCCTCGCTAAGGAGCCCGGTTTACCTGGTTTCGACTACGTAGTCCTTGAAATAACTGGTGCTGTCTGTCTTCGACCACAACCCGACCTTGCCGGCGACCGGCGGACGCAGAACAGGGTTGTTCTCTGGAAAGAGATCGGGATTCGGCGGCGCGTTGTTACGCCCGGGCCCCGGCTGGCTGCCCAGCGTGTACTCGAGCGCCAGACCGCCGTCGACATACGCCTTGAAGTCGGCGCCGTCGACGGTCATCTTGAGCTCGTGCCAGGCGTTGCGGTCGAGCACCCACTGGCGAGGCGCTCCGCCCTTCACCCGCCTCCGGATGCCGTTGTGAAACTCCCACAACGCGATGTTGTTCTCGGTGTCGTTGTAGCGGATGGCCAGCCAGTCGCCATTCGGCTTCACGTTGAAGAGGATCCCGGAGGCGCGATCCGAGTCGCCGCCCACCGTCTTGAACTTGAGGCTGATCGTGCCGTTGGAGAACGACTCGACGCCGCGAAGGATCGCCACCGGGTAGTAGGCGAACTGCTTGGCGTTGTCCATCAGCTCTTCGTTCGAGGTGCCGTAGAGACGCCGGGCACTCTCGATGAGGAGCTTGGTTGGCGTGTCCTTGCTGGCGACCCACGGCCGGCCGTCGACCATGATCACCTTGTCCGGGCCATCCTGCGCGACGACCCACGTGCCGACCATCGGCTCGAAGGTCGCCGGTGGCTTCCCTACCTGTTCCTTGCTGAGATCGACCTTGATCTCGGCGGCGGCAATCGGCGTCATCATGAAAATGGCCATGCCGAATACAACGCGACCGAATGAATGCGTCACGACTTCCTCCTCCAGATGAGTGCTGCGCCAGCAACCGCCGCCGGCCAGACGCCGTAGAAGACCGCCGCCGCGCCGCGAGGCTCCACGGCGAGCGGGTGTCCGCGAAAGATGTCCTCCTCGCGTTCGGCCGCCGGCGTCACGGCGGCCAATTCGTAGATTCGTTCAAGCACGCCTTCGGGCGTGACGCTGCGGCTCGTGATCGTTCGTCCGCCGAGCTCGTACCAGATCTCGCCGTAGTGCGGGTTGGTCTGCTCGAACAGTCCAATCGTCGTCGCGGACACGTAGCGCACCTCGAGCCCCGGCAGCACGCGCCGCAACTTCGCGATCACCCGGCGGTCGAGATCCGATCGGCGCGGATCCTCCGGCGCGAGATGAACGACCATGCGCAACGGCGTGGTGATCTGCCGTAACGCGTCTTCGTCAGCGCGCGAAAACGAGTTGCCGCGGTTTTCCGAGAAATCCCTACTGGCCGTGGCGAGGCTGCAGGCCCACACGAGCGCGGCGGCGGCACCCGCAACGATCAGGGACTCGCGGATTCGCTGTCGGACCGGCACGCCCAGCCGGATCCAGATCCCGGCGAGCCAGACGAGCGCCACGATCAGCAGTGCGGCAACGAGAACCACATCGAGCCGGACGAGTCCGTGCTGCAGCTCCGCGACCATGGCGGTCGGCGTAAACCCTGCCGCGCGCTCCCAGATGCCGCCGTGAACGGCGGCGACGAAATTCACAATCCACGTGCCCACGGTCACACCGAGCGTCACGATGGCGGCCGTCGATGGATGCTCGGTCACGCAGGCGGCCAGCGTGGCAACGGCAATCGTCAGCCCGGCGTTCAGCAGGTGGCCGAACGAGACCGTGGCGAGCTCTGGCAGGTACATCGCGCCGCCATAACTCTTCCAGAGCAGTACAGCCGCAAGCGGTGCGGCAGACGCGACGACCCATCCTCCAACGAGGACGAGCACTTTGACCCACAGGCGCGCGACGGCGGACGCCGGGTGCTGCAGCTCCAGCTTGAGGGCTCCGCTCTGCCGGTCACCACCCACGAGTCGAATGACCACGAATGGCCAGAGAAACGCCGCGGCCAGCTCGCAGGCGCTGAAGGTCGGCGCCCAGACACCGATCAGCGGTGAGAACGCTTCGCCAACTCCCGGCGAGGTACCGTGCAACCCGCTCGCTTCGCCGTAAGTACGAACGGCGCTGATAAATGAGACGCCGACGAGCGGCCCGATCGCGATAAGAAAGATCCACCACGCTCGCGAGGCCAGCAGCTCGCGCCATTCCTTCCTGACAAGCGGCGGCAGCCAGACGCTACGTGAGCGCAAGGAAGACCTCTTCGAGATCGGTGGCCGTCTTCAGCCCTTTTGCCGCCGCAAGCGACGCGAGCTGGTCGCGCGTGCCTTCGCCGCAGACCGATCCGCTGCTGAGCAAGACGAAGCGATCGCACACACGCGCGGCGTCGGCGATCTGATGAATCGACAAGAACAACGTTCGCCCACGGGCGGCGGCGTCCCTCAGCGCGACCGCCAATTCCCGGCTCTGTCGCAGATCGAGCCCGTCGAACGGCTCGTCGGCAAGGAGTACCGGGTGCGGCGTGAGCAAGCCCATCGCCAGGAGCGCGCGTTTCCGCTGCCCCTTCGACAGTTGTCCG
Source organism: uncultured Acidobacteriota bacterium (assembly GCA_963710415.1). GTDB lineage: Bacteria > Acidobacteriota > Vicinamibacteria > Vicinamibacterales > 2-12-FULL-66-21 > CAVQAH01. The sequence continues at coordinate 140,053 of CAVQAH010000012.1, forward strand.
ATGGGCACCTCGAGGAATGGCTCGAGGTCCAGGCGTCGGACGATGCTCGGGACCGCCGATCTGTCGCCGCCAAAGAAATCCACGGTGAACTCGATCGCCCACCGGGTCCGCTGCGCGGGCCATGGGGCGATCGCGTCGGGGAGATAAAAGAGGAGCAATGAGCGCTCGGTCGCCGAGAGCGGACGATCGCGGTGGAGGACGCGCCCGGCATCCGCCGGCAGCACGCCGGCCAGACATTCGAACAGCGTCGTCTTTCCCGAACCGTTCGGCCCGATGAGGCCCAGAACTTCGCCGGGGCGCACCGAGAACGCGACGCCGTTCAACGCGGCGACTCCGCGGAAGCGCTTGGTGATGCCTTCGACGCGGAGAAGACTTTCAGCTTGAGGAGATTGCGGCAACGCCAGAGCCGGAATCTATCGCCCCGTACGAGCTACTACCAGCCGTCGTAGCCGCGGATCTCGTTCTTAGACGCGGAGCTCATCAGCTCTGAGGAGTGGTCACGGGACGCGGATCTGCGCGGATCAATTCTGAACATGGGACGCGGATTCCCGCGGATCCTTACCAGCAAGTAACATGTCGTGATCGACGAGCGGCCTGTCGCGCCTGCGGCGCGAGTGCCAGTTGGTGAAGACGCGGAAATCAGAGTGCAGCGGTTGACCTGAAGGCACTCTGATTTCCGTGGCTTCGCCAGCTGGCACCAGCCTGGCGGAGCCAGGCAGCAGGCCGCTTGATCCGCGGCGATCCGCGTCCCGTGACCTATCCGCGGATCGCCTCTTGCGGTGACACGCGCGGCGGTGTCGGTGGCGGCGGGTCCGCGCCAGCGGAGGCCGGCCCACGCGACGCCGAGGCCGAGCGTCACGCCAAGTGCGGCAAGCTTCGCGGCATCGCTCAGGATCAGCGCGATCACGCTGCCAGTCGTCGCTCCAAGAACTCGGCGGATCCCCAGTTCGCGCGTTCGGCGGTTCACGTTGTAGGCGAGCAAACCGTGGACGCCGATGAGCGCGAGGAAGAGCCCGGCGCCGGCGATGCCCGTCAACTGTGCTGCCGTGCTGCGAAGGCCTCCGAGTTGTTGACCGATGACGTTTGAAACCACTTGCGTCGAGAGCGGCCTGTTCGGCACCAGCCTGGCCACCGTTTGATTGACCGGCCGCACAATCCCCGACGGATCGCCGTTCACCCTGACGAAGAAGCTCGCAAAGGCAGACGGCGCCTGCTCGAAAGGCCGATACAGCAGCGGCCCGTCGTCTGCCAGGAGAAGACCGGATTGGCCGGCCTTGTTGTCGGCCACCACACCGACCACGGTCAGCGTCGTCGTATTGCCATCCGAAGCAGTCAGGCGAATCGTTTCACCCAGAGCGTCCTTGCCATTCCACCAGCGATCGGCGGCCCACTGATTGACGATGGCGACCGGCGCCGCGTGTTCGCCGGTCGGCACGCGAGAATGCGCGTCCACGCAGCACGCGAATCTGGAGGGTCTCGAAGTACTCGGCGTCGACGGCAACCATCGCGCCGGGCACGAACCGCGGCGGAAGAATGAGCCGTGCTGCCCGACGGCATCAGCGTGGTCGAGTTGCCAAGAGGCACGAACGCGCGAGCACTTGCTGACACCGCGCCTGGAACGGCGCGCAGATCGTCGAGGATGCGTTCGGTCAGCGGCACGTACTTGTCTTTCACCCTCCAGTCGTGCGGCAGGCTTGGCGTGGACTGCACGACGTGCCCGGCGTCGAAGCCGAGGCTGAGACGTGACAGATGCCACACCCTGCGCGTTGCGAGGCCTCCGCCGACGATGAGCGCCACGGCGCACGCGAGTTGCGCCACGACGAAGGCGCGTTGCGCAAACGCCCCATGTTTGCCGTCGGCCGCACCCGCACCATGCTCTCGCAGCACCGGTTGCACGTCGCCTTTGACCACCAGCAGCGTCGGAACGATGCTGATGGCGATGGCGACCAGCGAGGCGACCGCGATGGCGAATCCCGCAACGCGCAGGTCGAGGCGGTACGACATGGCGGAAAGCCGCAGAGAATTCAACTGGTCGGCCGATCCCACGATCGGCAACGCCAGCCACGCGACGAAGAGACCGAGAGCCGCTCCTGCGGCCACGAGAATGAAATGCTCGACGAGGATCAGGCGCACCAGCTGGAATCCTCCCGCGCCCAGCGCGGTGCGGATCGAAAATGCGCGTCGTTCGCCAACAGCGCGCGCAAGGAGCAGGTTGGTCACATTCGCGCACGCGATGATCAGCACGCAGCCGACGATCACGAAGAACAGCAGGTCGTGATCCTGCGTCGCCGCCACGTATCGTCGATCGCAGCGGCTCAGCGGTCAGCGCGAAGCGACGGCCGGCGCCGTCCGGTCGTCTGACTGCCGCCAGATCGACGCTCGCCAACTCCGCGCGAAACTGCTCGAGCGACGCATTCGGCGCCAGCCTGCCAACGACCGCGACGTTGGTGATCGAGGGCCGCGTGCTTGGATCGAGGGCAGGCGTCTCCGGGAGCCAGAACTGCGATCCCAGCTCGAAGTCGAATCCTCTCGGCATGATGCCGACGACGGTGTAGCGAGTGTCGCTGAGCTGCACCGGACGGCCAACGACCGCCGGGTCTTGTGCGAATTGTGAAACCCAGAGGCCGTGGCTGAGGAGCGCGACCGGGGGCGCGCCGAGGCGGTTGTCTTCAGCGGTGAACAGGCGGCCGATGGCCGGCTGGACGCCCAGCATCGCAAAGAGCGACTCCGAGGAGACGGTCCCGACAACCGTCTGCGTGTCGTTCCCCACCGTCAGCGCCTTGCCGCCGGAGGCGAACGCGGCGAGCGCACCGACCGATCGGAACTCGCGCCGGGCGAGTGCCTGACTGTAGGTCACGTACGACACGCTGCAACCGTTCGGACAGCCAGTGCCAGCGCGCGTCGAGCCGTCGCGATCGATCTGCGTTTCAGAGAGGACGACCAGCCGATCGCTGTCCGGCAGCGGGAGCGCGCGCAGGCGGACCGCATCCAGGATGCTGAACGCCACGGCGCTGGCCCCGATGGCGAGACCGAGCGAGGCGATTACGCTGGCGGCGAACCCGGGCTGCTTACGTATCCGGCGAAGAGCGAGTCTCACGTCTCCCCCTCCTTCATTGGGCTTCGCCTCTAGCGGCACGAACTCCCCCTCGTCGATATCCGTGCCCGTCACGCGATAGACCGTGACGCCCGACCTGAAATTCAGCGACTGATTGGCATTGCTGCGCGGCCCGACGATGGCCGCGGCCTGTTCGAAGCGAGTCTGCACGCCGTCGATCTCGAAACGCAGACGCTCGCGAAGATGCAGATGGCCACCGAGCGCGAGCACGTGACGCCGGGTCCGCAGAACGCGCAAGACATCTGCCGCATTCGTCACGACGTGACGGAACACCATCCGCCCGTTGATCTCGACGATCGATCGAGACGCGGGCGCTTCGATCAGTCCATCGAGCAATGCGCCGGCGCTGAAGAACGGGATGTGATTGAACGTGACGACGGTGGTGTCGGGTGGAAGGAGCGCGAGGTCGCGCTCGAGCCAGGCCAGCTGCGTGGGGTCGACGTGTCCAAAGTAGGTCGTTCCCGCGACCTCCACCGTGTCGAGCGCAACGAAGTGGATCGAGCCGCTGTTGAACGAATAGTAGTTGGGACCCAGATATGACTTGACCAGCGCCCGGCCGCGGAGCGGGTGCTCTGAACCGGTCTGCCCTGGCGCGGGTTCTATGGCGAAGAAGTCGTGGTTTCCCGGAACACTCCAGACGGGCATGGCAAACCCGCCAACCTCGCGCGTGTAGAGCTCGTAGTCCCGCCGCGCGTCGGCTTCGGTGGCCTGATAGACGCTGCGCGCCAGATCGCCGGTCATGACGACGAATGCCGCCTGACGCGCGGATGCGATCTCCTTGACGCGCGTGAGCCGGGCCACGACTTTGCGGGTCGGTGTGGGAATCGGACGCGTGGATGAAGGTAAAGTTCTCGGCGTCGTTCGTCGCCTGAAGAGCGAAGTCCACGGCGCTCGAGCCGCGTCGACGCCAGAAGCCGTTCACGGACCGGTGCCCGCGTGGCAGGCTGACGAAGACCAGCTCGCTGCCTGCTGCCCGGCAGCGCATACCGCCCTTCGGCATCGGTCGTCGTCACCGCGATCTGATCCGACACGACGATGCCCGCGAGTCCGCGCTCACCTGGATCCCGGGCACCGTCGCCGTCGGCATCCAAGAACACGACTCCCCGGGTCTGGTCGGGTTGTCCAGCGACGCCCAGGGTCAGCGACAGGCAGCTGAGGAGGATCCACGCCCGATAGGTCATAAGTCCTCGCGTGCATGGAATCAGTGTCCGGGAGGTTCGTCAACCCTCCTGCGACGGAATGCCGACGTTGTATCGCAGAGACCATCGGGCTATGCTCCAGACTCCACGTTTCCGGTGCGGCCGGCAAGGCTGCCGGGAGCGTGAACCCGCCACACGCCCGAGCCACTGGTCAAAGTAACGAGGATCCCAAAGCCCATCTCCTTAGCTGTCGATACGGCGCATGCCTGACACACACTCACCGAGCGAACGCATCACCGTCTCCACCCTGGCGCTGGTGACGCTCGGGCTGGGGCTGCTCGCGTTGCTCACCCCCTTCAGCCGCGTGGAGTCTCCAGCGCCGCGCATCGGGGGATTGCTTGCCCTGGCGGCCGGCGTCGAGCTCCTCCACGCGCTGCGGCGATCGACGGCGGACGGACGACGCCGAGCGACGGTCAGCGGAATGATCAGCATGGCGATCGCCCTGTTTCTGATCTTCGCGCCGTTCGTTGCCGCGGCAGCCTTGCGGCTCCTGATCGCTGGCTGGTTCGGCGCTCGACGCTCTTCGCTATGCAGTGGGCATCTTACGTGCCGAACACCGCGACGAACGCATCGTCGCTGCCCTCGCCGCGCTCGGCAACCTCGTCGTCGTCGGTGCTGCTCGTCCTCGCCCGCGACTGGAGCCTGACGTGGATCGTCACGATCGCCGGCGCCATGAGAATCTTCGGCATCGCCTGGAACATCATGGTCGCGCCGGTACACGCGACGACGGAAGCCGACGAGACCGTCGTCAGCGAGCTCGGTCTGGCGGATCAGCCGCATGCTCTGCGCTATCGCCGCCGAGGTCGAGCGGACCGAGCGGGTGCGCGCCCCGATCGACCGGGGCTGGACGGTCGCATTCATCGCCACGCTCCTCGCCATTCATACGGGCCGGATGAGTACCGAGCTGACGATCCTCGGGATGATCTCGCCTGCCGTCGCCGTGCTCGGCGACATGCTGATCGCCATCTTGATCACGCTCCTCGTGATCAACCCGCTCTACCTGATGTGGCGTGGACCGACGCGCTGGCTCGAACGCCTGGCATGGCGCTGGCGGCTGCGCCATGGACGATCGGCCGCGAGCGAGCCTGATCGAACGCATCACCGATGCGTGGCTGAGGCGACGGCTGCGCTTTTCGATCCGGCTGCGCGAGGCGCGGTACTCCATTCCGGCCGCCCTCAATCAGGGCCTGCAGAACGGTCTCCCGCTCGCGGCCATCCTCGCCGCGACCGTACCGGTCTGGGGCATGAGCTGGTACTTCGATACGGAGAACTGGGCCGCCGGCATGTGGAACTCGTGGGCGGAGTCGCGCACAGACACGTGGCGCGAGGAAATGATCCACGCCGTGCTGGCGCAGAACGGCGGCGGCGCGGCAGGAACCCCGTTCGCCGTCGAACCGCCCGGGGCTGGACCCGGAGATTTCTCGTTCGTCGTCATCGGCGATCCCGGCGAAGGCGATGCTTCGCAACACGTCCTTCGCGATCAGCTTCTCGCCGTCGCGAATCAACCGGACGTGCGTTTCGTCGTCGTGTCGTCAGACGTCGTCTATCCGACGGGAGCGATGAAGGACTACGAGGCGAAGTTCTGGCTGCCGTTCAAAGGGCATCACCCGGCCCGTTTACGCCATCCCTGGCAACCACGATTGGTACGATGCGCTGGAGGCGTTCGCCGCGACGTTTCTGCAGGCTGATGCCGCGCGCGCGACCATCCGCGCACGAGTCGAGGCCGATCTGCGTCTGACGAGCACGACTGACGATCGGATCGAGGATCTGATTCGCGGAGCCGAGCGCTTGCGTCAGGAATACGGCGTGCCAACCGGCTTTCAGCGCGCGCCGTTTTTCGAACTGCAGACGGATCGGTTTGCGCTCCTCGCGGTCGACACCGGCATCCTGCGGCGAATCGATCCGGCGCAGTCGGAATGGCTCGACGCCGCACTCGCGCGCGCGGCGGGCAAATTCACGATGGCCATCCTCGGCCATCCCTTCTTCGCGGGCGGTCACGACACGACGGTTGGCGACGAGGAGTTCGCACACCTCAAAGAGCGCCTGATTGCGCGCGGCGTGCGGATCGTCATGGCCGGCGACACGCACGATCTCGAGTACTACACCGAGCCTGGTGACGCGACGACATCGGTGCATTACTTCGTCAACGGCGGCGGGGGCGCCTATCTGAGCTTTGGCACGTCGCTCGCCTGGCCGACGAAGCCAGCCGACGACCGGCTGGGCATACTTTCCGAATCGGGGCGTGGTGAGTCAGAAGATTGAAGACCGGACGCCATGGTGGAAACGTCCGGCGTGGTGGTGGACGCGCCGGTTCGGCGCGTGGCCGTTCACGGCCGAGTGGCTGTCGGCCGCGTTCGACTACAACGTCGCGCCGTTCTTCCAGAGCTTCGTCGAGGTCAGAGTGGAACCGACCGCGAATCGCGTCCGCATCATTCCCTACGGTGTCCATGGGCGGTTGTCCTGGGAAGAGCTGGCGTCTTCACCGCGCCCAGCAGGGCTCAAGTCCATCCGATCGTTTCGTCGAATGGATCGTGCCGATGACATCCGGCCCACCGCCACGATGAATCGTGCGCTGGCGTGATGCACGTCAAAGCTGAACGCGGCACTCGAGCTGCAGGAACCGGCCGTAGCGCTGGGCTTCCGCGGCCAGAACCTTCGCCGCCTGTGGTCCGATACGGTCGTAGAGCTTCACGTCGAGGGTGACGCCCTTGCTGGTAATGGTCCGCCGCCAGCTCCCCGCCAGCCGGCCATCGAAGATCACATGGTGGGGATATTCGAGCGAGGTGAACACGCCCAGATTGCGACGTGCGTGCTGCATCGATCACGGCGCCCCTGTCCCGATACGCAATCAGATACTCGTCGTAATTCGGCAGCAGGTGGTTGGCGCTGTCGGACGCCATCCGGACCCGGCGGCTCGGTGAGCACGTCAGGCTTCGTCATGGCGATGCCTTCCCTCGCGTCCTTCATCGTCAGGCCCGACCACCAGCTGAAGTCGCGCACCGTCGCCGGGCCGTGGCTCCGAAAATATCTGCGCGTCAGCTCGGCAAGCGCTTCGTCGCGAGGCAGGACCTTCGCCCGCGGCGCCCGCTCCGCGACCAGCGCGTAGGTGAACTGCTTTCCTCGTCGTGGGCCGCTGCAAATGGTCGCGTCCAGCTCGGCGGTCGCCAGCAGGTGCGCGAGCGGTTGGCCCTTCAGGTCAATTCGTACTCGCCGCAGGGCGGCGCTGAGCTCGTCGCGTGTGAGGTGGCAGCCCCCTTCGAGCGCGCGCTCGATCACCCGTCGCGCGCGCGTGATCAAGCGATCCTCCAGCCCCAGACTTCGACAATAGACGCGGTTGGTGGCCTGCACGCGAGGCCCGGTCAGCGCCTGCATCCAGCGAATGTCGGCCGGCGTGACGAAGTGCCAGGTCGGACGCATGACGTGCGTACGAAGAATCCTGCCAGCGGTAAAGGCCTCCTCGACGTCGACGTCTCGCAGGTTCTTCGCGCGAAGCGAGAGCCCCCACGCCGCGCCGGTGTAGTCCTGTGCCTGCACCGCACCCAACCAGGACACGACGTCTTCGGGCTTGTCGAGGTCGGTCTTCGCCAGCTTCTGATTGCGCAGCCGTGTGGCGAGCACTGATCGTCGTGTCGGCAAGGTGTGTGAGGGCGAGACGAGGTGGTGTTATCCCGGTTGGGCCGTCCGATTGCGCACATTATATATGTGACGCGGCACATGCTTGCTTCAGCACAGAGGAAGGCTCAGACAGTCCGACGCCGACGACCTCCGAACATCGCGACTGTCACGCGCAACGATGCGCCAACGACCGTCGTGACTCGGCCGTCATCGTTCGGGCGCCGTCGGCGCGTCGCAGTCGATCTCCTGTTAATCCCTCCGCCAGCGTCGAATCGCCTCTGCGTGCTTCGGGATAGTGTGAGTACGTGTCCAGGCGCAGGCGTCGCCTGAAGCGCGTCTCGCTCTCGAAGAGATTCTCGGGCACGCGCTCGATGAGCGCGATCACTCGCCCATGTATCTCTCCTTGTTGACGGAACACCTCGGCGAGCGACAGATCGGCTTTCTGCGCCGTCATCAACGCATTGAACGCGTCGATGCCGCCATACGTGTCTGAATAACGCGGTGGTGTGGCACCCTCGAGGATCGCCGGCAGGTGTTTCAGCGCCTCCTCTTCCCAGGTCGTGACGTGCGCGATGATGTCGCGGACGGACCACGCCTTCGTCACGCCTGGCTTCACGAGGTCGGGTTCAGACAATCCTGCATACGACCCGGTGAAGTCGTTCCACGCGGAGTGGAGCTTCGCCAGTACCTGACGGCGATTCATCTCGCGCCCCCGGCGGGCGCCAGGTTACTTCGCATCGTGGAAGATGACGCCGAGCGTGTGGCGATGGCCGGAACGCAGACGGCTGACGCCGTGACGCAGGTTGACGCGGTAGACGCCGCGCGATCCCTGGACGGGCCGGTTATGCACCGCGAACACCACGGCGTCTCCCTGCCGAAGCGGGACGACCTCGGCACGCGACTGCATCCGCGGGCGCTGCTCGGTCAGCACGAACTCACCGCCGGTGAAGTCACGACCCGGCTCGGATAGAAGGACCGCCACTTGCAGTGGAAATGCGAGCTCGCCGTAAAGGTCCTGGTGCAGCGCGTTGAAATCGCCTTCACCGTACTGCAGCAACAGCGGAGTCGGACGCTTCTGGCCGGCCTTGTGACACCGCTCGAGGAAATCCGCGAGCGCGGGCGGATATCGGACACTGACGCCCATTGCCTCGTTCCAACGATTGGCCAATGGCGCGAGCCGCTGATAGAGCGAGGCACGTAGCTGTGCGATCGTCTCGGGCAACGGATACGCGAAGTATTTGTATTCCCCTCGCCCGAAGCCGTGTCGCGCCATGATGACGTGACTGCGGAAGCGGCTCTCGTCGTCATAAACGCCCGCAATCGCTGCACATTGGCCCTCCGGCAGCAGGCGGTCGAGCATCGCCCACCCGTACGAATCCAGGTGAGCCGCAACCGCCGGCCAGTCGTACGCATCGACCCGGGTACTGACGTCCGTTTCGTTGGCGTCCCGCGCTCGCGTTGCCGTGATCATGCAACCTCCGTCAAAGATCCGATTCCCTTAACGAAGGCTAACATCCGGTATTCGAGCGTTCACTCCGATTCTTGCTGTTGAACCGGGAACGTGCGCCGCTAAGGTGTCGTGTCGGGCTTCGTCGCGATGTAGTAGTGGTTTTCGCCGTGGTCCTCGAACTCCTGGGTCAACCGCAGACCTTCGGCCTCGAGCATTCGACGATAAGCGTCGGCGCCCGGAGATATCGACTCGTGACCGGTGAGCATGTCAGGCCAGGAGCATTCCTGGCGTGGAGATGTGAAGAGGAAACTTCCTTGCGGCTTCAACGCGCGCGAAACGCTGGCAATGACTCGTGCCTGAACGTCGATCGGGAGCAGGAACATGACGCCCCAGGCCACCACGCCGTCAAAGAGGCGATCGAAGAATGACGAATCCTCGATCGCCTCGCATACCACCGGCACATCCGGGAATTTCTCTCGAAACGCCGCAACCAACCGCGGGGACGCGTCGACGCCATAGACGGCGCAGCCGTGCTGGATCAACGTCTGCGAGATGGGCACGCCATGGCCGCATCCGAGGTCCAGCACAGCCGCGCCCTGAGGAAGCGTCGCTGCCCAGTTGCGGACCTCGACGACACCGATGAGCGACTCCCGGCGCGACGCAAAGGCCTCCGCGACCTGTTCGTAGCCGTTCGATTTGTCGATCACGCCCCGAAGTGTAACGGATTCTAGCGACGCGATCCTTTCTTCCCCGCGCCTACCATCTCGCGACCCTTCGGAGAGCCTCCTTCGGGATGCGCAACCTCCGCCGCATCACGATTGATCCCGCTCTCGGCCAGGGACGTCAGCTTTTCGTCCGCCGCTTTCTCTTCCTGCAGAGTCTGCTCGAGCAGCTCAGCGGCGTCGTCGTGTCCCATCGCCCGCGCCCAGGCTATGAGCGTTCCGTAGGCAGCCATCTCGTAATGTTCCGCACGCTGACCAGCGGCAATCAGGCACGCATCCATCGTGGCCTCGTCGAAGTCCTCCTCCATGATCGACTTGCCTTCCTCGATGATGCCGGCAATGCCTTCACAGTGCTTGCCGCGGACCTTCTCGTCGAGGGTCGCGAATACTTCCTCGAGCCGCTCGACGTGTCCGCGGGTCTCCTCGAGGTGCGCTTCGATGGCCGCGCGAAGATCCGGCGAGCTGGCCGCCTTCGCAATCTTCGGCAATGCCTTGGTGAGCTGTTTCTCGGCGTCGTAGGTGTCGCGCAGTTCTTCCAAGAACGCGTCGTGCAGGGTTCCGGTTTCGGCCATGGTCATCTCCACTTCATGAACGATTGATTTGAAGCACACGCGGCTTCCGTGCTCGACGTAGCACGCGGCGTACCACATGCAGACATCAGCTATGGCTCAAGGTGTGCTCCAGGTCGAGCGAGTGCGTGAACCATGACAACGGAGGAGCTGTGCAGGTAGGCCTCATTGATTCGTCGACGAAACCAGGTGTCACGTCACCGGCGTTTCGGCCATTTACGTCGTGTGTGGCACGACTACGGGCTGTCGATCGCGCTCGTCTTGCTGTTCTGCTCGGCCATGATCGGCCAGACACTCACCGGCTGGCACGTCTACAACGAGGAACAGGTCGAACACGGCGAAGAGGCGGTCACGCTGACGAGGTATCTCGGAACCGGCCACTTTGGCGAAGCGACCTTCGAGAACTGGGAGAGCGAGTTCCTCCAGATGGCGTTCTACGTACTCCTGACGGTATTCCTCTACCAGCGCGGGTCGTCGGAATCGAAGCGGCCAGATGTGGTCGAACTCGTAGACCTGGATCCTCGGCTCTCACCCAATACAGATGAGGCGCCGTGGCCCGTTCGGCGAGGTGGGGTCATTCTGAAGCTCTACGAGCATTCCCTCAGTCTGGCGTTTGCGGCGTTGTTCCTCCTTTCCTTCACGCTGCACGCCATCACTGGTTTGCGCGACTATAACCAGGAACTCATCGCCCACGGACAGTCGGCAGCAACACTCGCCGGCTACCTGCGCTCGTCTCAGTTCTGGTTCGAGTCGTTCCAGAACTGGCAGAGCGAATTCCTCGCGCTGGTGGCGATGGTCGTGCTGTCGATCTTCCTGCGTCAGCGAGGATCGCCGGAATCCAAGCCGGTCGACGCCCCGACGTGGGACACCGGCGGTTAGCGGCGCCACATTGACGATGACGTTGAAGACAACTCCCAACCTCCAACTGCTCACAGAATGGACACCTGGTCGCTTGTTCGCTGTCGACAACAGAGGGTCTGACGAGTTCCCGGAACGATCGCGACGACCACGACGAACACGACGCCGGAAAATATTGAGTCGCGAACGTCGCGGCCGTCGTGATCGTTGCCAGTGCCGTCGGCAGCGACGCACTCGAGTCCAAGAAAACCGAACGCCCGGCCCAGGCTATCTCAACCGTCGCGGAAAAAACCCACCGGTGCGAACCGATCGCGTCCCGTTTCACAGCACTGCGCACTCTCCGCCCCGGCGCGCACGGCCAGTGTCATCGTTTGAACACAGAGCCCTGAATTCCGTTGACAATGCCACCCTGCTGCGTTAGAAGTTTGCCTGTTAGCGAAACATAACAGTTATACCGACGTCGAATGCATCTCTTCCACTACGATGCGGAGGCGGGCATTCCTGCCCACGTCCAGCTGAAAGAGCAAGTCAAGGTTGCGCTTGCGCTGGGATCGCTTCGCCCGGGCGACCTGCTGCCCTCGATCCGGAAAGTTGAAGAGGATCTCGGCGTCGGGCGGATGCTGGTGCGCAAGGCGTATCAGCAACTCCAAGATGCTGGACTCGTTCGGATCATCCACGGCAAGGGCGCGATGGTGACCGAGCAACCGCGCGCCAACGGACACCTGACCATCAAGGCCGAGGAAGTTATCCAGAAACTCGTAGAGACCCTGCGGAAGAAGGGGCTCGACCCGGTTTCATTCTCGCGGCTGCTCCAGCAAAGGCTGCTCGCGGAGGATTTCCGCGCTCCGCGGATCCTCTGCGTGGACTCGAGCGAGGTGCTCGCACGCGAACTGGGGCAGCAGCTGCAACAGGCCCTCGGGGTCCACGTCCGCACCACGTCGGTGCCGTTGCTACGCAAGCAGCGGGCAACAATCACGCCCGAAACGCAGGTCCTGGTCAGCTACTACTACCTCGAAGACGTGCGCCGCATCGTCGGCCGCCGGACCCAGCGGATTCTGCCGGTCTCGTGGGACTACGACGCGGCGTTCGTCGAGCGCCTCCGCAGCCTGCCGCTGGGGTCCAAGGTCCTGCTCCTCTATTACGAGGCCAGCCTGCGCGAGCAGGGCACACGCCTCGCGATCGATGCCCTGCTCGATCGAGTCAAGGAGCGCGAGTTCATCGTCGAGGTGAAGGCCGTCGAGCAGGTCGGACGGCTTGGGGCGCTCGCGCGGTCGCGCTACGACGCGATCGTCGTCAGCAACCGTGTGTGGGACGAGCACGCAGCCGTGCTCGAAAAGTCGCCGGAGCGGTTCTGGCGGCTGTCGTCGCGACTCAACCCGCAGGCGCTGGAAGCGGTTCGCGACGAGTTGGGGTTCGTCGTTTGAGGCGCGTCCGCAGCACTTTGTCTTGAGGAAGGACCGAATCATGACTGCGAAGATCGAACGGACACATGTTCCGGAGGCGGCGCGATCCGGTGCGCCGATGTCCAACACCAGGCTGAAGCCGTCGTGGCTGTTGGCCACGTTCGCGGCATTCGCGGTGGTGATGGGGTTGACGTTTACGGCCGCGGCACAGACCGCGACGTCGACGACCGGTGTCGTGGTCGGCGTCGTAAGCGACGCCACTGGGGCTGTGCTGCCCGGCGTCACGGTCGTCCTCACCGATCTCAACACCAACTCCCCTCGTGAGACGGTCACGTCCGAATCAGGTCACTATTCGTTCGCGAACGTGCTGCCGGGCAGATACAAGCTCTCGGCGACGCTCGAGGGCTTTCAGCAGACGATCGTCCCCGAGATCATGGTGGAGGTGAACAAATCGAACTCGGTGGACGTGAAGCTGGGTGTCGGACGCGTCAGCGAGGCGGTCGAGGTCACCGGCAGCGCCGCCGTGGCGCTCCAGCACAACGATTCCACCGTCACCAACACGATGTCGGAGCTGACGGTGCTTCGTCTGCCGAACCTCACGCGCTCGATCGAATCGATCCAGTTCAACCAGCCGCTCGCGATCCCGTATTCCGGCGGCGTCGACAGCAGCCGCGGCCGTGCCGGATCGGTCGCCGGCGCCAGAACCGACCAGAACACCTACACGCTCGACGGCGCCGACGTGTCAGACAACGTCGTCGGCGACGGCTTCCTCGAGACGCTGCCGTCGGCGATCGTTCCGCTGCCGGCGGAGAGCGTCGAGGAGTTCAGCGCCGCGACGACCAATGCCAACGCCACGTTCGGCCGCGGCAGCGGCGCGCAGTTCGTCGTCGTCACCAAGCGCGGCACCAACAGGTTCCGCGGATCCGAGCTACTTCTACCGGCAGGACGACGCATTCAACGCGAATACCTGGAACCGCAATCGACTGAATCAGGCCAAGCCGGAGCTCGAGGACAACCGTGGCGGGTTCTCGCTCGGCGGGCCGATCCAGTCGAACAAGATGTTCTTCTTCACGAACTACGAGGCGCGCCGGTTCCCGCGCACGACGACCGTGAACCGCACCGTTCCGACCGACTCGCTTGAAGGCCGGGCTGCTGCTGTTCCGGGACGCCGCCGGCAACATCAACAGCTACAACATGAGAACGCTGGATCCGCGCGGCATCGGGTTGAATCCGGTCATCTCCGGTTTCTACGACCTGCTGCCGGCGGGCAACGACACGACCGGCGGCGACGGCCTCAACACGATCCGGTTCACGGGCGAAGCCGATTCGTCGTTCAACAGCGATACCTTCGTGCTGCGTCTGGACCGCAACGTCTCGACGAACTGGCGCGCGGACGTGAACTACCGGTTCGGCAGCATCCGTGAGCTCGGCGCGGCGCAGGCGGACATCAGCGGGTTGCTGCCCGGCAACGTCAAGGGCCAGCCGGTTGCGCTCGAAGATCTGCCGCGCGAGCCGCGCTTCCTGGCCGGCGGCCTCACCGGCCAGCTCTCACCGCACTTCTCAACGAAACACGCGTGTCCTACGTGCGCGGCTACCTGGCGTTCACCCGCGTCGATCCGTTCCCGCAGGTGCCCGGGATCAACGTCGCGATGGACGTCGGCGTCGTCGACGAGCCGATCGGCGTGAGCATCCACGGCGCACGCTCGCAGGTCGCCAACCAGCACACCTACCAGGTGATCAACAACTCGACCTGGAACCGCGACAAGCACACCATGCTGTTCGGCGGCACCTGGCGGCGCGAGTACCTGGTATTTCAACCGCACCGATCAATTGGCCGGCTCGCTGACGACGCCGGTGGCGACGGTCAACAGCGGGACCAACCTGAGCATCCCGGCGAGCGCGCTGCCGCCGCACGTGCGGCGCGACGCTGACGACCGACTGCCTGCTGGCCGCTGACGTCAGCCGCTTCACCAACCTGTTCGCCTCGTCGCTGGGCATGGTCGACAGCGTCGGCGTGCTGGCGATGCGCGACACGAACCTGCAGCCGCTGCCGCTCGGCACGCCGCAGGATCTCGAGACCGTCGACCGACGCGTTCGAGCTCTACCTCAACGACTCGTGGCGGCCGACGTCGTCGCTGACCCTCAACCTCGGGTTGAGCTATCAGTTCAGGCTGGCGCCGAAAGAGAAGTTGGACCGCTACGCGTATCTGATCGACAACGGGAGCGGCGAGATCATCAACAGCGACATCTACATCGAACGCGCGCGAGCCGCGGCGCTGGCGGGACAGCCGTACAACCCGCAGCTCGCGTTCCAGCCGGTCACGAACGTCGGCGACAGCAAGTACTACCAGACCGACTGGTCGAACCTCGGTCCGCGGCTCGCCGCCACCTGGAATCCGCCCGGCCAGACGGCTGGCTCGGCAAGATCTTCAGGCAGGACAAGTCGGTGCTGCGCGGCGGCTACGGGCTCGTCTTCGATCGCACGAACAGCGTGCAGCACATCTTCGCGCTCGGCATGGGCTACGGCGAGAACCTGGCCGTGCTGGCGCCGCGCTGCAACGTCAACGGCACACCGGGCGCAGGATGCAACGCCGGCGGGCGCCGAACCGAGCGCTGCCTACCGCGTCGGCGTCGATGGTCCGATCCCGACTCCGCCGCATCCGGCGGTCACCGCGCCGATCGTGCCGGGCACGCTCGTCGTGACGGCGTACGCCGACTCCGAAGATCAAGACCGGGCGGACGCACAGCTTCAACTTCAGCTATCAGCGCGAGCTCTCGACGCGCATGATGATGGAAACCGGCTGGGTGATGCGGCTGGCGACGCGAGCTCCCGCAGGCCTACGTGCTCAGCTCCGTTCCGTACTTCCACCTCGACAACGGTTCGCAGCAGACCTTCGCGCAGGCGTTCGACGCTGATCGCCACGCAGCTGCGCGCCGGCGTGGCGGCGGGATCGGTGACTCCGCAGCCCTGGTTCGAGAACCAGATCGGCGCCGGACAGACGGCGTCTGCTCGCCAACGCCCAGCGCGCGTCGTTCGTCGACGGCAATCTGAGCCAGTTGTGGCTCACCGTCAACCAGCGGCGGGCGGCGCTCGGCCAGCAGCCGCTCAGCAACCAGCAGATCCAGACGCTGTGGGCGCGCGGCGACGGCGGCAAGTCCGACTACCACGCCTTCTACGCCACGCTCCGGCGGCGCATGGCCGAAGGGCTGACCTTCTCGGCGAGCTACACGCTGTCGAAGACGCTGGATCAGGCCGGCGTGCGCCAGAACATCGTCAACGCCCCGTCGTCCGCGTTCGATCTCGATCTCGACTGGGGCCCGGCTGACACGGATCGCCGTCACGTGCTCAACGTGACCGGCGTCTACGACCTGCCGTTCGGCAGGAACGGCGGCGCGCCTGTCGCGTGCTGACCGGTGGCTGGTACGTGGCCGGCATCTTCACGGCGACGAGCGGCATCCCCCTCAACGTCTGTCAGCGCACGGGTGTCTACGGCGGCGGTCTGACGTTCACGGGTTGCGTCGGCGCCGTGCCGATCGGCGAGTCGACCTGAGTCCGGGCGTCTATCGGGCGTGGCGGGCTCCGGAAACGTCGGCACGACCGGCAATCCGGCAACTGGCGGCACGGGGCTCAACCTGTTCGCAGGATCCCGAGGCGGCGTTCAACAGCTTCCGTCGCGTGCTGATCTCCCAGGATCAGACCTCCAGCCGCGGCAGCATCTACGGCCTGCCCCGCTGGAATCTCGACTTCTCGATCGGCAAGCGAACGCGCGTCACGGGGAACGTGTATGCGGTGTTCACGGCCGAAGCGATCAACGTGCTCAACCGCGTGCAGTTCGGAAACCCGACGCTCAACCTGACGGCGCCGACGACCTTCGGCGTGATCGATTCGCAGGGCGGCACGCCACGCACGATCCAGCTCGGATTCAGAGTCGAGTTCTAGACACGGCGCCGACGGAGCGCAGCTCCCGATTCCCAGACTCCAACGCACCAAGACGGCCTCACGAGCCGCGACGGCTCGACGAAATGCCTATGCGTGAGTTCGTGGGTCGCGGACGTTGGGAGTTCGTGATCGTTGACTGTCGGGTCCTCGACGAGAGGAGCCCGAGCGTGGTACGGACGCACAGAATCTTCGTGATCGTCGCAGCTCTGAGCGTGTGCGTAATCGCCCTCGCCGCTCAGAACGGCGCTCCCGCCGCCGACCTCTATCAATCCCTGCCCTTCCGCTTCATCGGCCCGACCGGCAATCGCGTCGTCGCCGTCGCCGGTGTCCCCGGCGATCCGTCGATCATCTACGCCGGGGCGGCATCCGGCGGCCTCTTCAAGACGACCGACGCCGGCCTGCACTGGCAGCCGCTCTTCGACAATCAGGATGTCGCGTCGATCGGCGCCATCGCCGTCGCCCGATCCAATGCCGACGTCGTGTGGGTCGGCACCGGCGAAGCGTTCATCCGCGGCAACGTCTCGATCGGCAACGGGATCTACAAGTCCACCGATGCCGGGAAGACGTGGGCGCACATGGGTCTCGACAACACCGGACGGATCGCCCGCGTCGTGATCGATCCGGCGAATCCCGACGTGGTCTACGTCGCCGCACTCGGCCATTGTTACGGTCCACAGCCCGAACGCGGCGTGTTTCGCACGACTGATGGCGGCAAGAAGTGGGAGCGCGTCCTCTTCGTCGACGACAACACGGGCGCCGTGGATATCGTCATGGATCCGGCGAATCCGAAAACACTGTTCGCCGCGATGTGGCAGTTCACGATCTATCCCTGGTATGCGGAAAGCGGTGGGCCGGGCAGCGGTATCCATGTATCGCGCGACGGCGGCACGACGTGGACGCCGGTCACCGGAAATGGCCTCCCGGCGCCGCCGCTCGGACGCATTGGCCTGGGCATCGCGCCGAGCAACCCGAAGCGCATCTACGCCACGATCGAAACGGCCGATCAGGGGAACCTGTGGCGCTCCGACGATGGCGGGACGCAGTGGAAGCTCGTGAGCCGGGACCGCACCATCAACAACCGCGCGCGCTACTTCTCGCGCCTCGGCGTCGTCTCCGACAACCCTGACGAGGTCTACTTCCTGACCCAGCGTCTGATGCGATCGACCGACGGCGGCGCGACGCTCGCCGCCGTACCCGAGGTCTACCCCGATCAGCACGACATCTGGATCGATCCGCAGAACGCGAACCGCCAGATCGTTGCCAACGATCGCTACGTGAACATCTCCCTCAATCGCGGACGGTCCTGGTTTCGTGCCGGCCTGCCGATCGCGCAGATGTATCGCGTCGCGACCGATCGGCAGGTCCCCTACAACGTCTTCGGCGCGCGGCAGGACGGTCCCGTCGTACCGCGGCCCCAGCAACAGCCTGCTGACGACCGGCCAGATTCCGGCGGATCTCTGGGAGTACGCCGGCTGGAACGAGAGCGGCTACGTGATTCCGGATCGCGACGAGGAGCACATCCTCTGGGTCAGCGACAACCGCCACGTCGAGCGCTACAACACGCGCGCGAGATCGACACGCGACGCGAATCCCTGGGTCACGCCACGCGGCGCCGCGCCTGCGGGCCAGCGTGGCGCGGGCTGGCGGTGGCGCCGGACGGGGCGGCCGCGCCGAACGTCAGTTCCGCACGAACTGGACTGCGCCCACTCGCCGTCTCGCCGCACGATCCCGACACCGCGTACGCGGGCAGCCAGTTCGTTCATCGCACGACTGACGACGGCCAGACGTGGACGGTCATCAGCCCGGACCTGACGACCAACGACACGAGCAAGCTGGATCCGCTCCCCGGCCTGGGTCCTGACGGCCAGGACGTGTACTCGGTGCTCTTCGCCATCGCCGAATCACCGGTGACGGCAGGCGTGATCTGGGCAGGAAGCAACGACGGACAACTGCAGCTGACGCGCGACGCCGGCAAGACCTGGACGAACGTCACGCGCGAATCTTCCCAGCCTTCCGCCGGCCGGAACGATCTCCAGCATCGAGCCATCGAAATACGCGGAAGGCACCGCCTACGTCTCCGTCGATCGCCACCGCGCCAACGACCCGAATCCCTACATCTTCAAGACGACAGACTTCGGCAAGACGTGGAAGCTGGCGGTGTCCGGCATACGGCGCAGCGTGTTCAGCTACGTTCGCGTCGTGCGTGAGGATCCCAGGCGTCAGGGCCTGCTCTATGCGGGCACCGAGAACGGGCTCTACGTCAGTTTCGACGACGGCGGGTCGTGGATGCCGTTCCGCAACAACATGCCGCCGGTGCGCGATCAGCTGGATGGTCGTTCAGGAGGATTTCAACGACCTCGTCATCTCGACCTACGGGCGCGGTTTCTGGATCTTCGACGATCTCTCGCCGCTTCAGCAGATGACCCCGGCGGTGCTGCAGTCGAGGAGTTTCCTCTTCGAACCCCGATCGGCGTACATCTTCCGCCCGGGCGACCCGCTGGTTGGCAACAACATGGCCGTCGAGTTCGATCCGTCGTCTGATGTCGGGGCGAATCCGCCAGCCGGCGCGCCGATCAACTACTACCTCGGTGCGCCGGACACGGGCGACGCGCAGATCACGATCGCGGACGCGAGCGGCGCCACGGTTCGCACGCTCAAGGGCACTCGCGCGCGGGGGATCAACCGGGTGTGGTGGGACCTGCGATCGACGGAATCGGCGGCGACGAATCGCGGCATGGGCTTCGGCGCCCCGGGCCGCGAGAATCCGTACGTCGAACCTGGCACTTACACAGTGAAGCTGACCGTCGGTGGGCAGGAGCACGTCACGAAGCTCACGCTGAGGAAGGATCCGAATTCGGACTGGCGGTAAAGCGATAGATAGTGACAGGTTTCGACTTTCGTTCCGCCTGTACCGCTGTCTCAAAGGAGACCGAGATGCAGAAAGGGATCACCCGAAAAGACTTCCTGAAGACCGCCGCCATGGGCGGCGCCTCGATTCTGCTGACCGGTCTTCGCGCCGACGCCATCGAAGTGCAGGGTCCGCAGCTCGACGTCCTCATCAAGGGCGGGCGCGTCGTCGACGGAACAGGAAAGCCGGCGTTCCTCGCCAGCGTGGGCATCCGCGATGGACGCATCGCGGACATCGGCCAGATTCCGGACTCGAGCGCGCGCACGGTCATCGACGTCGCCGGACAGTACGTCTGTCCCGGGTTCATTGATCCTCATGCGCACGAGGAGATCCTGATGGTCGCGGACCCTGTGCTCGAGAAGTTCGTCAAGCAGGGCGTAACCACCCTCGTCAACGGCAACTGTGGACATTCGGTCACGCCGTATCACGCGAAGACGGTCCTCGAGTACTGGTATCGCGAAGCGCTCATCTGGTACAAGCGCAGCCAGATGAAGATCGACTGGGAGGGCGTAGACGGATATGCGAAAGCGATCGGCCGCATCGGCGCGACGGTCAACAGCGCCGTACTGCTCGGGTATGGCGGGATTCGCTGGGCGGCGATGCGCGCCGGCGGCAGCCACGATCGGCCGCCGACGGACGCCGAGTTCAAGGAAATCGAGAAAGTCGTCAACGCCGGCCTCGAGCAAGGCGCGGTGGGCATGTCCACGGGCCTCGCCTACCGGCCGTGTTACTACGCGACGACCGAGGAGTGCGTTCGCGTCGCGAAGATTCTTGCGAAGCACAATGCCACGTATGCGTCCCACACGAGGCCCGGCCGCAACGAGTTCAGCACGCTGAGCGGCGGACCCGAGGCCGTGGCCATCGGTGAACAGGCCAAGTGCCGTGTGCAGATCTCGCATTTCGGCGGCCGATCGCAGGCGTCGCTCGACCTGGTGACCGACGCCAACAAGCGCGGCTTGACGGTCCTCGCCGACGTCATTCCGCAATCGCTCAGCCATCGTCGCGCGTCCGACCGGATGCTCGAAGCCCTGATGGTCTTCTACCCCGGCGCGTTCGACTACTCCCGGCAGCAGCTCAGAGATCTGCTCAACTCCGACAAGCGCGCCGAGATCATGAAGACCGTCCAGTTCTTCACCAACAACAAGGAGCAGGTGATCATCGTCCGCGCCATGACGCCGAAGAATCAGGCGAACGTCGGAAAGTCGGTGGCCGAGGTCGCGAAGACGCTCGGCAAGGACCCGAACGATGTGTACGCCGAGCTGATTCTCGACGAAGCGAATCCCGTCGTGTTCACGTTCGATGGCAATCGCACCGAGGGCCGTGGCGGCGGCGAGGGACGCGGCGGTGGCCGCGGTGGGGCGGAGAACGCGCTTCCGCCAGGTGCGTGGACGAAGCATCCGCAGTTCGGTCCCGGGTCCGATTCGCTGCCCGTGGACATGGACGAGCCGTATGGCTGGTTCGAGCATCAGCGGCGGGGCGCGTTCGTCGGCTACTTCAAGCAGGCGAAGGAGAACGGCGTGCCTCTCGAAGAAGCCGTTCGCAAGGCGACCTCGATGCCGGCCGCCCAGTTCCGGCTGAAGGATCGCGGCTCGCTCGAGAAAGGCCGCGTCGCCGACGTGATGGTGTTCGACCCGGAGAAGTACACGTTCCCGTCGCCGGCGCAGTCCGATCCCAACGACCCGCATCCCATGGCCAGCGGTGTCTCGACGGTGGTCGTCAACGGCATCGTCGTCCTGGAGAACGGAGCTCTGACGGGGAAGAAACCGGGGAAGGTTCTCGTGTAGGAGAGGAACGTCAACTCCCAACTCCCAACCTCCAACTCCCAAGGCACTCAGAATCGATCGGCTGTGAGCGCTTTTGGAGTTGAGATGGGAGTGTCGGGTCCTGATAAGAGAGGATCGCGTCATGAAACCCAGCATCGCGCGCGTAATACCGTCTGCTTTGTGCCTGGCGCTGCTCTGGTCTGCCGTCACGACCACGGGGGCGCCTTCGGGAAGTGATCAGCAGGCGCCGGCGCCGAAGCGGCCGCTGACGCTCGAGACGATGGGCGGCGGCGGAGGCGGCGGCGGATTCGGTGGCGGTGGTGTATCCATCTCGCCGGACGGGAAATGGCTGGCGGTCGGTGGACAGGGCGGGCTGCGACTCGTCCCGGTCGATGGCTCCGCTGAACCACGGCCGTGGTTTCAGGGAACCATCACCGCGTGGTTTCCGGATGGCCAGAAGGTGCTGACGTCGCGTCAGGGCGACCTGTGGTCGGTACCGATCAATTCAACGACCGCGACACAGATCACGAAGGACGAGGCGAACGAACGCGCGCCGGCGATCTCGCCCGACGGCAAATGGATCGCGTTCAGCTCGACCCGTGGCGGGCAGAACGACGTCTGGATCGTCGCCGCGGATGGCAGCGCCCCGCCGCGGCAACTGACGCAGGCCGCCATGCCGGAAGACGAAACGCGCTTCGGACCGGTGTGGTCGCCGGACAGCAAGACGATCGCCTACGTGTCGAACAAGTCCGACTACTGGCACGACGACATCTGGCTGGTCGATGTGGCGTCTGGCAAGCCGCGCCAGCTCACCCGCGGGATCATGGCGTCCGAAACTCCGGTCTGGTCGCCCGATGGCAAGCACATCGCCGTGCTTGGCAGCTCCAAGAAGGGCTACTGGTACATGGATCTCTACGACATCTTCTTGATCGATCCGGTGAAAGGCACGGAGCGGCCGGTCAAGATGCCGGTCTACGCGACCGGCGATCTGACGTGGTCGGGCGACAGCTCGCGGCTCTACTTCACGTATCAGGAGCGCGGCGACGTCAATCTCTACTCGGTCCCGGCCGCCGGCGGCGTCGCGACCAAGGTGACCAACGATCGCGGTGTCATGCGAGGACTGCTGGCGTCCGCGAGCGCGGACGGATTCGTGTTTACGCGATCGACGCCGGCAGACGGCACGGCTTCCTACTATCTGCCGGGCATCGGCGGCCCGCCTCGCCAGATCGTCGCGGGAACGGTCGGCTACGAGGGCATCCGCGAGCCACGCGAGATCGCCTATCGATCGTTCGACGGGCTCTACATTCAGGGCTTCCTCTACCTGCCGCCCAACATGACGCCCGGCGCAAAATATCCCGCGCTGGTGCACGTGCATGGCGGCGGCACGAACTCCACGTTGCGGACGCAGGCGCTGATGGAACAGTACCTGTCGTCCAAGGGTTACGTGGTCCTCGCAATCAACTATCGCGGGGGTCGGGATTCGGGCGTGAATTCCAGGATCTCGGCGTCAACGACTGGGCGAGCGGCCAGGCGCACGACGCGGCGATGGCCGCCGACTTCCTGCGCTCGCTGCCGTACGTGAACGGCAAGGTCGGGATCTACGGATACAGCTACGGCGGCATCATGTCGATGGCCACCATCGCGC
The DNA here is from genome assembly GCA_963710415.1 of uncultured Acidobacteriota bacterium. Lineage (GTDB taxonomy): Bacteria > Acidobacteriota > Vicinamibacteria > Vicinamibacterales > 2-12-FULL-66-21 > CAVQAH01. The sequence continues at coordinate 163,240 of CAVQAH010000012.1, forward strand.
GGTACCCGGGCAAATTCGACGCAGCCGTGCCGATGGCCGGCATCTACGATTTCGGTGACGCCTACACGAACGCCGATCGGCTCGGCAAGGTGTTCATCCGGACCGGACACGGCGGTTCGCCGGAGGAACGCAAGGACACCTACGCCATCAGCAACACGCTCGCACGCGTGAAGAACATCACCACGCCACTGCTGGTGATGCACGGTGAAGCGGACGTGCGCGCGCCATTTCGTCAGTACCAGATGGTCGTCAAGCTGCTGAAGGAAAACAACAAGGTCTTCGAGAGCAAGAGCTATCCGAACGAGCCGCACGGCTTCCGCGACCCGGCGAACCGTCTCGATATGAACAAGAGGATGGAGGCGTTCTTCGAGAAGTACCTGAAGGGCACCTCGACGTCGAATCAGAACTAAAGCCCTGGGTGTTATCGCGCCGCGCAAGCGGCCATTGAGGGAGATGATGCGTCGGATCCTGTTGTTCCTTGCTCCTATCGCTGACCGTAGCGGGCCATCCATCTGCGCAACAACCAGCCCCGGCGGCGAAGAACGAGCCCGCTCACTCTGGCGATCGTCGGCGGGCGTCTGATTGACGGGCATGGCGGTCCGCCGCTCGAGAACTCGGTCATCCTGATCTCCGGCTCCCGGATCGCCAAGATCGGCACGACCGATACGCTGCCGGTGCCGGCCGGCATCAAGACGGTGAGCTCCGACGGCATGACCGTCCTGCCCGGGCTCATCGACATGCACGTGCACTTCATGGTGATCGGGCACAACGACTACGGGTTCTGGTTCCCGTATGCGCGGAGCCGCAGCAAGGAGATCATGGATTTGTCCGCCAGGATCCTCCTGTCGCTCGGTGTGACCACCGTCAAAGACTGCGCCGGTCCCATCCCCGAAATCGTCCAGCTTCGTGACGCGATCAATAAAGGTGAGAAGCCTGGTCCGAGGGCTATCGTTACTGGTCCCTTCCTCCAGAGGACCAACTCCCCGGCCAGCGATTACCTCTACTGGTCCGTTGCGTCGCTGGACGAGGCTCGTCAGAAGCTCAAACTCCTGCTCGACGCCGGTGTCGATCAGATCAAGACGGCGCAGTCGTCGCAACTTGGTCCGGAGATCGTCAAGTTCATCGTGTCGGAGACCCACAAGGCCGGAAAGCACATCACAGCCCACGTCAACTCCGACGAGGACATGCGCGTGCTGCTCGACGCCGGCGTGGACGCCCGGGACACCTTCGAGCACGTGGGCGGCGGCTCGGCGCCGCGCTTCGACGCCGATCTGGTCGAGAAAATCCGGAGCTCCGGCGTCGGACTGGTGCCGACGATGATCGCGCTCGAGGGGATCGTGCAGCTCGAACGCTTCCCTGAATACGCGCACGACCCTTCCGTCTTTCGCGATCTGCCTCCGGATCTCTACAAGCTCGTCCGCGAGAGTTACGTGGACATCCAGCGCCATCCTCTTTACGAGCGCGGGAAGTTCGGCATGGCGACGCGCCGGGCGAAGCTGCGCCAGCTCCACGAGGAAGGGCTGCAGATTCTGATGGGAACCGACTCCGGAACCCGCGGCAACCCGCACGAACTGGCGGCATGGCGCGAAATGGAAATCATGACGGAGTACGGCCTGACGCCGATGGAAGTGATTCGCGCCGCGACCTACCACAATGCCCGCAATCTCGGCATGCTCAATCAAATCGGATCCATTGCACCGGGCAAGCAGGCCGACATCATCGTCGTCGACGGCGATCCGCTGACCAGCATCCGGGAGATTCGGCGCGTGGCGCACGTTGTGAAGAGTGGCGCGGTCGTGCGATAACCTCCGGCGCCGGGATTCGAGACGCACAGAGGGATGAACGCTCAGGGAGGTGCCCGTGCCCAGCGACTTCGAGATTCTTTCCGATCACGCCCTGGAGTCCATCGCCCGTGACGCGGTGCGGCTCGACGAGCCACGCGCGCTGCTCGATCGCTTCGCGACGCTCGTCCGCGAATCGGGCATGCCCGACGAAGCCACGGCGGCGGAGTACATCGTCGAACGCCTGGGTGCCCTTGGCGTGCCGGTGACGTTGCACACACCTGACCTCTATATCTCGCTCCCGGACCGCGCCGAGCTGAGCGTCGCCACCGCCGGAGGCCCACGCACGATCCGGGCACGGCCGCCGTCATTCGCCCGATCGACCGAGGGTGAAGAGCTCACCGGCGAGGTCTGTTACGTGCCCTCGAAGTACGCGGCGGGCACGGCGACGTTGTTCGACACGCCCGACGCCGCCCGCGCGCAGTCGTCGGATCGTGATCCAGTCGCCGGCAAGATCGTGCTGACCGAGGGCTTCTCGATGCCCGGCCCCGTCCAGGCGTTCGAACGCCGCGGCGCGATCGCGCAGATCTACATTCACCCGGGACAGAACATTCATGAGGGCATCTGCACGTCGATCTGGGGCGCACCAACCGCCGAATCGCTCTCGCGGAAGCCGGTTACGCCGGTCGTGTGCATCAACCGGACCGATGGCGAAGCGCTAGTAGCCGCCATTCAGCAAGGCGCGGTCAAGGCCGGCGTGCGCACGTGGCTGCGCGAAGGCTGGATGCGATGCCTGCTGCCGGTCGTGGAGATTCGCGGTCAGGTCGATCCGGACGAGTTCCTGCTGGTCCACGGCCACTACGACTCGTGGTACGAGGGTATTGGCGACAACGCCACCGGCGACGCCGCGCTTCTCGAACTGGCGCGTGTGTTGTGGGGCCTCCGCGACCGGCTGAAGCGCAGCATCCGGATCGCCTGGTGGCCGGGACACTCGACCGGACGCTATGCCGGATCGACGTGGTACGCCGATACGTTCGCCGACGAGATCGACGAGTGGTGCGTCGCGCAACTGAACATCGATTCTCCAGGCTGCGCGCGGCGCGATCGCCTACGACGAAGTCATGTGGATGGCCGAGGCCGGAGCGCTGTGCTCGTCCTCGATCCGCGACGCGCTGGACCTGCCGTCGCGCGGCGGGCGACCGCTTCGCGCCGGCGACTATTCCTTCAATCAGATCGGTCCGACCGGGCTGTACATGCTGCTGTCGAACATTCCCATCGAGGAGCGGCAGGCGCGCGGCTTCTATGCGGTGGGCGGATGCGGCGGCAACATCGCCTGGCACACGCCCGACGACCTGCTGCCGGTCGCCGATCTCGACATCCTCCGTCGCGATCTGGCGGTCTACCTGACCACGATCCTGCGCATCGTCAACGCGCCGCTCTACCCGTTCGACTATACGGCCGCGGTCGAGGAGATCCGCGCGGCGATCGAGCGGTATCAGCTGGCGGCCGGCGACGAGATCGATCTCTCGTCGCTCATTGCCGACCTGGCGTCACTCAGCGTGGAGATCGGCGAGTGGCGGCGCGACAGCGAGGCGCGAGTACGTCGCGCTCCCGGCGACAACGCCGAGCGGCGCCGGCTGAACGCGGTGCTCCGCCAGATCGCGCGCACGCTCGTGCCGCTCAACTACGCGCGCGGCGAGAGGTTCGACCACGACCCGGCGACGAAGTTCGGCGCCGTGCCCAGACTCGAGGCGGCTGCGGCACTGCCATCGACGGATCCCGAGCTGAGGCCGTTTCTTCGCGTCGGCCTCATTCGCGAGCGCAACAAGCTGCGCGCGATGCTGCGTGCCGTGCGTCGCGAACTCAGGGTCGGCGCAGAGCAGCGGGTGATGCAGGAGTAGATCGGGCGCAGCGAGCGTCGTGCAACGGGCGTTCGGTGCGCTCACGGGTCGGGCTACGATCTGGGACTGCCTTGGGTTGCACTGATCGGCCCGCGAGTCCTGCACCGTTCCAGCACGCACTGGTCGCCGCTTCCTTCTTGAATCGCCCTTTCTTGGGCGCGCACTTGGTCGGGTCCACGCGTCGTTCGACGCCCACACGCACTTGTCGCCCTCCTGCTTGAATCGCCCTTCGGTCTGAGGCGTGCATTGGTTCGGTCCGGTATCGTTCGCATCCCACTGGCACTCATCACCCTGCCGCTTGTAGCGCCCTTCGCCTGCACCCCTAAGCGATCACTCGGGCGCCGTTGCGCCCTCAGCCGGACGAACAACCGCCGCCGAAGCATCCGCCGCTACCGTCGGATGCGCAGGCATCGACAGCCACCGATACCACGAGCAGCGGGAAAACCAACCGCCCGCATGTGATGTTCATGGCATCCCTCCTCAATCGTTCTACAGAATACTTGGAGATGTACGCGTCGGTCAGACGAGACCACGCGTCGACACAGGGACAGTCCGTTCGGTCACCTCCATTCTCACTAGCGAGTCGTTGTACCTCTAGATAGGTTGCCGAGACTCGCTTTTCCCTCCGATAGTGCGAGAACCGTTCAGAACATGACACGACAACCCGGCAAGACCGGGGTAGATCGCGACGCGCAAGTCGAACTGCCGTTGCCTCCCTCGACGCTCGTTGGCCTGATCGTCGCGATCATCGCGATCGCGTTGATCGCGTTCGTTACCTATCAGGCCTTGAGAACGCGCGAGGTGGCGGCCGAGCGCGTTTCCAATACGCTCGAGCTTATCCAACAACTCGAGATCGTGCAGTCGAGCGTGATCGATGCGGAAACGGGGCAGCGCGGCTACCTCCTGACCGGTGAAGAGCGGTATGTCGAACCGTTCACCGAGGCGCAGGCGGCACTACCTGACGAGATTGCCGTGCTGCGGGCGCTCGCACGTGATGCCAACTCACGTGCCAACGTCGAGGTCATAGACAAGCTCACGCGGCAGAAAATTGATGAGCTCGGGCAAACAATCGCCCTTCGCCGCTCCGGCGATGCGGCAGGAGCACTGGAGGTCGTTCGCACCGACCGCGGCAAGGCTGTCATGGATCGCATCCGCACTGCTGGTCGATGAAACCAAAGCGAGCGAGCGCACGGCGCTCGATGGGCAGCAGGCGCGAGTTTCAGCGTGCGGTGACCCTCTCCACCTGGGCCACCTGGGGCGGCGCGGCCACCCTGGCGGTCCTGCTCAGCCTCGCCGCCATCGTCATGTCGCGCGACTTTCGGGCACGCGAGACGCAGGCCTGGATTCGCACCGGTCAGATGGGGCTCTCTGCGACTCTGCAGGGGGAACAGCGCCTCGAGACACTCGGCGACAACGCACTGCGTTTTCTGGCCAACTACCTGGACGCGCAGGTCGGGAGTCGCTTTCGTGCGGACCCCTGACGGCAGCTTCCGGCGCGTCGCCAGTTACGCGATGCCGCCCGATTCGCGATCCGACCAGCTTCGCCTGGGTGAAGACCTCGCCGGTCAGGCGGTCAAAGAAAACCGCGCCCTCCACGTCACCGATGTTCCTGAGGGATACCTGACGGTCTCGTCAAGCCTTGGGCACGGCAAGCCGCGCGAGTTGCTCGTCGCGCCAGGCAGCGTCGACGGAATGGTCCATGCGGTCATCGAGCTCGGTTTCTTTCACCGCGTGCTGCCGCGTCAGCAGGAGTTGCTCGATCGCGTTTCCGAGTCTCTCGGCGTCGCCGTCCGCGCGTCCAAGGATCGCACGCGGCTCGAAGAGCTGCTCGCGGAGACCCAGCGCCAGGCCGAGGAACTGCAGACGCAGCAGGAAGAGCTGCGCGTCAGCAACGAGGAACTCGAGGAGCAGAGCCGGGTCCTTCGCGAATCGCAGTCGCGCATGGAAACGCAACAGACGGAGCTCGAACAGATCAATTCCCAGCTCGAAGAGCAGACGCAGATCCTCGAGATGCAGAAACAGGATCTGTCCGACACCAAGAACGACATCGCCGAGAAAGCGGCGGAGTTGGAACGCGCGAATCGCTACAAGAGCGAATTCCTCGCCAACATGAGCCACGAGCTGCGGACGCCGCTGAACTCGTCGCTCATCCTGGCCAGGCTGCTCGCCGACAACAAGGACGGCAACCTCACCGAGGAACAGGTGAAGTTTGCGCAGACGATCGGCTCTGCGGGAAACGATCTGCTCGCTCTCATCAACGACATCCTGGACCTTTCCAAGATCGAAGCCGGCAAGGTCGACCTCACGACCGAAGCCGTCCGCGTCGCCAGGTCCGTCCAGTCGGTCGCCAAGAGTATGCAGCCGCTGGCCGAACAGAAAGGGCCTGGCCTTCAACACGGTCATCGAGCCGGGCACGCCCGAGCGCATCGAGACCGACGCCCAGCGGCTCGGCGCAGATTCTGAAGAATCTGCTGTCGAACGCGATCAAGTTCACCGATCAGGGAGAGATTGCGGTGCGGGTGTTCTCACCGGCAGACGGGCTCGTCTCGTTTGCGGTGAAGGATACGGGCATCGGCATTCCAGCGCAACAGCAGGCGATTATCTTCGAGGCATTCCGGCAGGCAGACGGCAGCACGCATCGGAAGTACGGGGGCACCGGCCTCGGCCTCTCGATATCACGCGATCTTGCGCGACTGCTCGGCGGCGACATCACCGTTCAGAGCGGTTACGGCCAGGGCAGCGTGTTCACGTTGACGCTTCCCGTCACGCACGTGCCGACTGCCCACGTCGCGGATCCGGCGTCCGCCACGATCGTCCCCTCGACGCCGTCCACCGGCTCCGGTCACGAGCGAACCTCCGGTCGCCGGCGCTGCCAGACAGAAGCCGGTCCTCGCTCGGCCGTCGTTCGATGACGACCGCGATCGGCTGTCGCCCACGTCCCGCCGCATTCTGATCGTCGAAGACGATGCGCGGTTCGCGGCGGTGCTCGGCGACCTGGCGCACGAGATGGGCTTCCAGTTCGTGTGCGTTCACTCGGCCGCCGACGGCCTGGCGGCCGCGTCAATGTTCCATCCCAACGCCATCCTGCTCGACATCAACCTGCCCGACTACTCCGGCCTCGGCGTTCTGGATCAGCTGAAGCGAACGGCGGAGACGCGGCACATCCCGGTCCACGTGATCTCCGTCGCCGACTACGCGCATCAGGCGCTCGAGCGCGGCGCCGTCGGCTATGCGATGAAGCCGGTCCAGCGCGAACAGCTCGTCGAGGCCTTCAAAAAGCTCGAAGCCAAGCTGACGCCGGGGATCCGCCGCATCCTCGTCGTCGAAGACGACGAACGACAGCGCGAGAGCATTCAACAGCTGCTCAGCGCCGACGACGTCCAGATCACCGGCGTCGGAACAGCGGCGGCGGCGTTGGCGCAGCTCAAGAACACGACGTTCGATTGCGTCGTCATGGACCTGAAGCTGCCGGATCTGAGCGGCTATCAGCTGCTCGAGAAGATGGCGGAACACGACGACGTGTCGTTTCCGCCGGTGATTGTCTACACCGGCCGATCGCTGACCCGCGACGAGGAACAGCAGCTCGGACGTTTCTCGCGGTCGATCATCATCAAGGATGCCCGGTCACCAGAGCGGTTGCTCGACGAAGTCACGCTGTTCCTGCACCAGGTCGAGTCGGCCATGCCGGTGGAGCGGCAACGCATGCTGAAGGCCGCGCGGGATCGTGATACCGCGCTCGAGGGCCGCCGCATTCTCATCGTCGAAGACGATGCCCGGAACATCTTTGCGCTGTCGAGCGTGCTCGAGCCCAAGGGAGCGAAGGTCGAAATCGCCAGGAACGGCAACGAGGCGCTCGCCGTGCTCGCCCGCTCGGCCAAGGCGAGCGGCAACGGCATCGACCTCGTCCTGATGGATATCATGATGCCGGAGATGGACGGCCTGACCGCCATGCGCGAAATTCGCAAGCGGCCGGAGTGGAAGAAGCTCCCGATCGTCGCGTTGACCGCGAAAGCGATGAGGGACGATCAGGAGAAGTGCCTCGCGGCGGGTGCCAACGACTACATCGCCAAGCCGCTGGACGTCGAGAAGCTGCTGTCGCTCATCCGGGTATGGATGCCGAAGCCGGAGCCTGGTTGGTGACCGACCGGGACTTCGACATCGAAATGCAGCTGCTGATCGACGCGATTTATCTCAAGTACCACTACGACTTCCGTGGATACGCGACGGCGTCGCTCAAGCGCCGTCTGCGCACCGCGATGGGACATTTCGGCGTGCGGACGCTGTCGCAACTTCAGCATCGGGTCGTGCACGAGCCGTCCACGCTCACGGCGCTCTTGAACTTCCTCACCGTGCCGGTGAGCGACATGTTCCGCGACCCCTCGTACTACCGATCGCTCAGGGAGCTGGTGGTGCCGTTGCTGCGCACCTATCCCTCGTTGAAGGTGTGGGTCGCCGGCTGCAGCACCGGCGAAGAGGTGTACTCGCTGGCCATTCTGCTTCGCGAAGAGGGACTGCTCGCGAGAACCATCATCTACGCCACCGACATCAATCCCGATACGCTGCAAAAGGCGGAGGCCGGGGTCTACGACGCCGATCGTGTGGCAGGCTTTACGGAGAACCATCGCCGCTCGGGCGCACGTACTTCGCTTTCGGAGTACTACACGGCGCGGTACGGTCGAGCGGTGTTCGACAAGTCGCTCAAGACGAATATCGTGTTCTCCGATCACAGCCTGGCTACCGACAGCGTCTTCGCTGAGGTGCAGCTCGTCTCCTGCCGGAACGTATTGATCTACTTCAATCGGGACCTGCAGGACCGGGCTATCGGCCTCTTTCGCGATTCGCTCTGCCGCAAGGGATTCCTCGGTATTGGCGCGAAGGAGTCGCTGCGCTTCTCGTCGCATGGGGACGCGTTCATCGACTTCGCGAAGGACGAGCGGATCTTCCAGAAGAAGGACGGGATGTGACGCTCACGTCGCTGAAGACGGGAGTCGACGCCGTGGTCATCGGGGCGTCAGCGGGTGGCGTCGAGGCGCTGTCGGTGCTGCTGCCGGCGCTGGAGCCCGACATCCGCGCCGCGGTGTTCGTGGTCCTGCACATCCCGAAAGAGCGGCCGAGTCTGCTCGTCGAGCTTTTTCAGAAACGGTGCCGCGTCGCCGTCTGCGAAGCGATCGACAAGGCGCCGGTTGAGCCGGGAACGGTGTATTTCGCGCCGCCCGACTATCACCTGCTGATCGATCGCGGGCCGTCCGTCGCGCTGTCCGCGGACGAGCTCGTAAATTTCTCGCGGCCGTCCGTGGACGTGCTGTTCGAGTCGGCGGCTGATGTATACAAGGAGCGACTGCTGGGTATCATTCTCACTGGCGCAAGCCACGACGGTGCGGCGGGTCTCGATGCGGTGGCCTCGGCGGGGGGCCTGACCGTCGTCCAGGATCCCAACACCGCTGAATCACGAATCATGGGCGAGGCGGCGGTCCGGCGACGGAAGCCGGACCTCGTGTTGTCTCTCCCCGCCATCGCCAGCCTGCTCGGTACCCTGGACCGAGTGGGTGGCCGTCAACCAGGCCGGGAACAGTGACCGTGCAGCTACCCAAGGTGAAATGCCTGCTCGTGGACGATCTCGAGGAGAACCTCCTCGCGCTGTCGGCGCTCCTGCGTCGCGACGACGTCGAGCTGCTGCTGGCGCGGTCGGGTGCTGAAGCGCTGGATCTGCTGCTGCTCCACGATGTGGCGCTGGCGCTCGTCGACGTGCAGATGCCGGACATGGACGGCTTCGAGCTCGCCGAGCTCATGCGTGGCAGCGAGCGTACCCGCAACGTCCCCATCATTTTCGTCACCGCCGGCGCGCGCGACTACCAGCGCGTCTTCCGTGGCTACGACTCCGGCGCCGTCGATTTCCTCTACAAGCCGGTCGAGCCGCACGTCCTCAAGAACAAGGCGGAGATCTTCTTCCAGCTCCATCGTCAACGTCAGCAGCTGGTCCTGGAACTCCAGGAGCGCACCGAGACGCTCAGGCTGCACGAGATGTTTTCGGCGGTGCTGAGCCACGATCTCCGCACGCCGCTCAGCGCCATCGTGAGCGGAGCCCAGCTCCTCAATAAGAGCTCGACCGACGAGGCCGTCCGTCGGGTCTCCGCGCGGATGCTCTCGAGCAGCCTGCGCATGACGCGCATGATCGAGGACCTGCTCGATCTGACGCGGGCGCGGCTCGCCGGAGGGATTCCGATCGCCCGGGCGGAAACCGATCTGGGCTCGGTGATCGCCCGGGTCACCCAGGAACATCAGGCGGCGTATCCGGATCGCAACATGACGGTCGAGTCGCGCGGCGAGCTCATTGGAAACTGGGATGCGGACCGTCTGGGCCAGGTCGCGTCGAACCTGATCGGCAATGCCTTGCAATATGGGGATGCGGCCGAACCGGTGACGGTTCGGATCGATGGGACCGATCCCGACGAGGTCACGTTCAGCGTCTCGAACGCCGGCGCGATTCCATCGGAACTGCTGCCGAAGCTGTTCGATCCGTTCCGCGGCAGCGATCGCTCCGGCCGCCAGGAAGGCCTGGGGCTCGGCCTGTACATCGCGCAACAGATCGCCAGCTCGCACGATGGGCGGATCGATATCGAGATCCAGGACGGGCGCTACACCATCCTGCGCGTCAGCGTGCCGCGAAAGCTGGCAACACCGGCAAGACAGTAGAAGCGATCTCAAAAACCTGCCGCTCGTTCCGAGGTGCGAGCGACCGTGAAGCGATGCGCGTCACGCCACGCGCCGGTAAGCGCTCGGCGAGGTCTCGCGGAGCTGACGGAGGCTGGCGCGCCGGCGAAGCGGCGCGGATCGAGCGGTGTTCAGTCACACGCGCAGCATGCTCGCGGGGTCGAGGCGGGTCGCGCGACGGATCGGCAGGTACGAGGCGAAGAGCGACGCCAGTATCAGGACTGCCGCCGCGCCGCCCAGGCTCGCAGGATCCAGCGGTCCGACCTCGAAGAGCAATTGGCGCAGAAGACGCGTCGCAGCCGCCGCCACCGATAGTCCGATGACCGCGCCGAGCCCGGCGAGCCACATGGCTTCGCCGAACACCAGGGCGCGCACTCTCGCGGGGCGTTGCGCCCAGCGCCACGCGCAACGCGATCTCCCGCTCTCGCTGCCGCACGTACGCCGCAAGCACCGAATAGTGACCGACCGTTGCCAGCAGCAGCGCGGCCGCGGCAAAGACGGCCAACAGCAGCGCGTTGAACCTCGGCCGCGCGAGCGGCGCCTCGAGCGTCTGGGCAAACGGTGACACACGCATGACCTGCACGGCGTCATCCAGCGATCGCACCTTCTCACGAGCGACAGCCGCGACCGTCTCAACCGATGCCGTTGTCCTGATCGCGATCGTCTGCGCTGCGACAATGAACTGCGCCGCCGGCAGGTAGAGTGTGGCTCTTGGCGCCTTCAGATCTCGATATCGCACCGGCGCCGCGATGCCAACCACAGTGCGCCACGGGTCGTCCGATGCGGGGCCGCCCATCTTCAGCCGCTTCCCGATCGGATCCTGTCCGGGCCACGTCTGCGCCGCCACGTCCTGGCTGACAATCGCGACGTCGAGTGCACCCTTGCGATCGCCTTTCGTGAAGGCGCGCCCGCGGACGATTGGAATGCCCAACGTTTCGAAATGATTCGCGTGCACCGCTTCCAGATTGAGCGATGGATTGACCGCAGCGCGATCCGCGCTCTGACCTTCGGCCGTAAACCGCGGCGAATCCCAGCCTCCGGAGAACGGTGACACGTTGACTGGCGTCGCCGCCGCGACCCCTGGAGTGTTCTCCAGTGACTCGATGAGCCCGTCGAGAAACTGCCCATGCCGGGACTGTTCCGAGTACTTCAACTGGGGAAGCGTCAGGTCCACGAACACCAGCCGATCCGCCGCGAACCCGGTGTCGACGGACTGAAGCCGGAGCACGGTTCGCACCAGGAGACCGGCTGCCGCAACCACCGTTACGGCGAGGGCCACCTGCGCCACGACGAGGATGCGGCGACCCTGGCGCGCCGCAGTGCCCGTGACGCCGCGGCTGCCGCTCCGCAGCTGGGATGCGATATCGATACGTGCCGACAGCATCGCCGGCACAACGCCAGCCAGCAGCGACGTGACGAACGCGACGGCCACCGTGAGCATGACCACGACCGCATCGATGCGGATGGATTCGACGCGGGGCAATCCGTCTGGTATCAGCGTGACGAGTGACTGCAGGCTCCACCACGCAATCAGCAGGCCTACAGCTGCGGCTGCGACGGTCAGCACGACGCTCTCCATCATCAACAGCCGCACGATGCGTCGGCGGCCGGCGCCGAGCGCTTCGCGCACCGCGAACTCCGGCCGCCTGGCCTCGCCCCTCAGCAACAACAGATTGGCGACATTCGCGCTCGCGATGAGCAGCACGATTCCGACGGCGACGACGAACGCGAACATGACAGGGCCGACGTTTCCCACGACCATCTCCGCGAATGGCCGGACGACCGGTGTCAGGCCACGCGGCGCCGTTTGGATTCCTCGCCTCCAGCTGCCGCGTCAGCATGCCGAGCTCGCTCGCCGCCTGCTCCAGCGTGACGTCCGGCCGGCGCCGCGCAATCAGATCGACTTCCTGACGGGCCGCATCGCCGAACGCACCACTGATGGGCACTGACCTCGTCGTCCTCCACAGCTCCACCTGACGTGGGTAGTCGAGGTCGGACGGCATCACGCCGACGATCGTGAACGGCTGTTCGTCCAGTGTGATGCGCCGGCCGATGATGTCGGGTGCGGCGCCATAGCGCCGGCGCCACAAGCCGGAGCCGATCACGATCACGTTTTCTGCGCCCTCGACGTCGTCCGATGGCTTCGAGCGTCCGACCGAGGACCGGCTCTATGCCAAGCACATCGAAGAAGCGGCCTGTCACCAGCGCGCCTTTGACGTATCCGGATCCGGCTTCGTCGATGACGACCCATGGTGAGAAGCCGTTCGCAGTTACGCCAGCGACAGTCTGGAGCAGACGGCTGGCGCGCTCGACATCCTTGATCTCGTCGTCGCCAAACGGGTAGTGCGCATAGCCGGACGCTTTCAGCTCTTTCCAGGCGACGAGGATTTCGTCCTGGTCGCGAACAGGAAGCTGCCGGAGCAGCACGCCCTGAACCAGTGCGAGCATCACCGTCGATCCGGCAATTCCCATGGCGAGCGTCAGAATGGCGGCTGCGCTGAACCCCTTCGCTCGCCGCATGCCGCGCCATGCCAGGCGCACGTCGTTCTGCAGGCCCTCAAAGATCATGTGTGGCTCTCGGCTCAGCGCGTCAGAGTGACCGGCGTCCCGGGATCGCGGGGCAAGACCACCTGCACCCCCGCCGCACGCAGCTTCTCCGAAACGGCGGGCCATTCGGACGGTGGCAGGTGCATGCCGACGATCCGTTTCGGGCGAATCGCCTCGGCGACCATACGCCGATTCGACTCACCTTGCACGTACCAGAACGGAAGCAACGCGAGGTCGACGCCGGGCAATCGGCGCATGACAGCGAAGTTCGCCGCCGTCGGATCGGCGTCCCCGACGTGCAGCACCGGATGACCCGTGCCAATCAGGAACGCGACGTGCTGCTCGGGGAGGCGGCGCGTCGGGTTATGGCGAATACGCAGAACCCGGACAACCACGCCTCCAACATCGACCTGCTGTGACTCACCGGGTTCTGGAACAACCGCGCGCAAGCGGGTCGCATCAAGGTTCGGGGCCACGGCGCGGATACGCTCGACGACCTCTGCCGACGAGATGAAGACCGCCCTGGCGTTGCGTGACATGTGGGCAGCAACCGCTTCGGCGCTGAAATGATCTTCATGCCAGTGCGTAATCAGAATTGCGTCGACGTTGTCGTAAGGCGGGCTCGCCTCTTCGAGAAGGCGCCGCTCGTTCTCCGGACTCGTGGCATACGGCGTGATGCCTTCACGTATGGGCGCGTCGATGAGGAACTTCCGCCCTTCCAAGGACAGCAGCATGCCTGCGTTGGCTACGTATCGAAGCTGCAGGTTGTCTGCGGCGTGTGCCGTGGCGCGCCCTGTAGAAGAACCGTCGACGCGAGCAATGTGAAGGTCATGAGAATCTGGGTCGCCATGGGAGTCGTTCGACCGAGAGTGCCTTGGGAGTTGGGAGTTGGAAATTGGGAGTTGAGTCTATTCGGCCTTGAGCGCTTCCGCCGCCTCCACGCGGGCCGCGCGCGCTGCTGGAATCACGGACGCGGCCGCAGCCACGGCCAGCAGCAGCGTTGTCGCCAGACCGAAGGCCAGAGGATCGAGCGGCTTGACGCCGAACAGGAGGCTGGACATGCCTCGCGTGAGGGCCATCGCGGCTGCGCCACCGAGCAGAATGCCGATGGTCACCATCGCGATCCCCTCGCGCAGGATCATCGTCAACAGATTCATCTTCGTCGCGCCGAGCGCGCCCCGTACGGCCAGCTCGCGACGACGCTGCGAGACGTTGTGTGAGAGCACGCCGTAGAGCCCGGTCATCGCCAGGGCAACGGCCAGCGTCGCAAACAGTCCGAGGACCAACGCCGTAAAACGAGGCTCTCGAGACGAATTGAAACGCTTGGCCTCCAGGGGCCCGATCTGTTCGACTCTCGCGTTCGGTTCGAGCTCTTGAACTGCGCGCCTCACGAGCGGGCCGGCGAGTGCTGGATCGCCGTCAGTGCGGACGACAATCGTTGAGAGCCGGCGTTCGAAACCCAGACCCATGGGCAGATAGATCTGCGGCTGTGGAAGTCCATCGAGGCGATCAGGGAGAACGTCCTCGACGACGCCGACGATCGTCACGACCGCGTCAGTGCGGCCGAGCATTTTGGGAAACATGCCGGCGAAGAGGCGGCCGCTCGCGAGCCGCCCATCAGTGAAGTACGTGCGCGCGAACGTCTCGTTGACGACCATCGCAGATCGCCGTCGGCGAAGTGTCGTGCGCCGTCAGAAAGCGGCCCTCTTTCAGCCGCAGGCCGAGCGCTTCCGCGTATCTTGGCGTGACCACTGCCTGCAACGCCCGCACGACAAGCAGGCTGGCCGTCCGCGGTCGTCAAGCCAGGAAGCGCAAAACCGGAGCTGTACAACGCTCCGCCGAACGGCGCCATGCTGCCGACTGCGACGGCGCGAATGCCGGGGGCGGTCTGAAGCCGCTCGACGAGCGACGTCGCGAGTTGAGCGGTCTGGTGAGGCTTGAAGCTCCTGGGGACGATCAGGTCGGCGGTCAGCACATGATCGACCTGGTAGCCAGCATCGACCTGCATCAGTGCTGAGTAGCTGCGCCCTAGCAGTGCGGCGCCAACCAGAAGAACGACCGCCAACGCTGCTTCCGCCACGACGAGGAATCGTCGAGTCTGCTTGCCGGATGCGCCGGTGCTTCGCGTCCCACCCTGTTGCATCGCGGACAACAGGTCGACCTTCGACGAGGCGAACGCCGGCCAGACGCCGGCGACGAGACCGACGAACGTCGACGCGAGGATGGCAGCGACGAGAAAGCCGCCATCGACGCGAATTTCATGAAGGCGTGGAACGCTGTCGGGAGCGAGGGTCGGAACAGCAGATGTGAGCAGCCAACCGAGGGTCACGCCCAGCAGGCCGCCGGCAGTGGCGACGACCAGGCTCTCGATCACGAGTTGCCGCAGGATTCGACCGCGGCCTGCGCCGAGGGCCGCACGAACGGCGAACTCCCGCACGCGATCGCTGGCGCGCGACAGCAGGAGGTTCGTGACGTTGGCGCAGGCGATCAGCAACAGCAGGCCGATTCCCGCCGCCAACACGAGCAGCGCCTGGCGAATATTCCTCGTCTCCTGATCCACGAGCGGCCGCACGCGGACTTCGACGGGCGCGCCGGAGCCGAAAATGATCTCCGCAAACGGCCGCTGGGCGGCGCGCGCATACGCCGTCCCTTCTGCTTCGGCTTGCGCCACGCTTGCCCCCGGCTTCAGCCGAGCGATCGCCGTCATGACGCCAATCGCCTGATCCGCCGGATCCGTCCGCGGCACGATGAGCGGGACATACAGAACGATGTCTGCCTCGGGAAAAGCCAGGCCCTCCGGAGCGACTCCCACGATGACGCGATTCACATCGTCAATCTCGAGCGTCTTGCCAACGGCGGACGGATCTCGACCGAAGTGGTCGCGCCAGAAACTGTCGCCAATCACGACAACGGGTGCGGCTCCCGTTTCCGCGTCAGTCGCCGTCAGAAACCGGCCGCGGCCAGGGACGGCTCGCAGCACGCCGAACAGTGACGGCGTCACCCGCGCACCACGCACGCGCTCGGTCGCACCCGAGTTGGTGACGCTGAAATCGCCGGCGCTGTAGCTGGCGATTGACTGCAGTGTCGATGACGTCTCCGCCCAGGCGCGGTAGGTCGGACGGCTGAGCAGATCCTGCTTGAGTGGCGCGTTGGCTCCGGGGTGCACCTCCCACATGCCGACAAGCTGGCGTGGCTCGGGATACGGGAGCGGCCGCATCAGGACGCCGTAGACGACAGAGAACATGGCCGTCGTGCCGCCGACGCCGAGCGCGATGGAGGTCAGCGCCGCGATCGAGATGCCGCGGCTTGCGCCCAGAACACGCAGCGCCTGCTTGACGTCACGAAGGATCGAGTCCATATGCGTCGTTAATATAGATCGTCCTTAATACAGATCGTCCTCAATATAGATGATGAGAGCAGCTGGGTTGGACGCGCCCGGGTTCAGCGCGTCTGCGCAGGGCTGGCAACCCAGCCGCCGATCCGCTCCGCGATGAACGGAAAGAACGGGTTAGACGACAGGCGCATGAGCGTGTCGGTGCCAACGGTCAGTACGGCGCGTTCGCCTCGCGGACTGAGGCGGCCGATCGGCAGCAGGCCGGCAATTCCGGTGGATCCATCGATACCGTAAAGCGGATCGTTCACCGCGAACGGAATGGCCACGTGCGTCAGCGAGAACACCTCCGGCGGCCACGCCAGGCCCAGCGGCTTTCGCACGGCGCTGTTGGCGCCCGGTTCGGTGGTCTGCGCGTCGACGTCACGGCTCGTCGGCTGATGAATTGGTCACGAGCACCCGCCGATAGTGACGCGGTTGAGTATCGAACAGGCTGGTCATCAGCGAGCGGTCGGCCGGCTGCAGGAAGACGTCGATACCCGAGAGGTGATTGACGTCGAAGAGCACCAGCTCGCTGCCATTCTGCGGAAGGCGATCGTAGAGCATGTGCACGACCGCCGGCGTGCTCACCGTAGCATCGACGATCGACTGAAAGGTCAGGATCGGGGGCAGCTCCGCCAGCCGGTTGTTGGCGGTGACGCGGGCGAGGTCCTTCTGCACCGCGCTGGTCAGCGATGCCGTTTGAAACGCCGCGTTGGCGGCAAACGAGTTGTACTTGAACGGATTGTATTCAGGCAGCACGTCGAGCCAGTTGGCCTTCTCGAAGTAAGGTACGGCGCCGAGAAGACTGATCCACCACGCCAGCCGCGCCGCGGGCGTCACGCCGATCATCGGTGACAGCAGAATCAGCTTCCCCGGACGCGGATCGCCGTCTCCTTCGAGCGCGTCCAGTGTGTACTTGAGGACCAGCGCGCCGCCGTTCGAGTAGCCGACGAGGATGAGCGGCGCATCCTTGGGAATCTTGCTGCGAACGTGCCGGGCCCCCACCCGCACGGCGGCCATCCAGTCTTTCCAATCGGCGCGAACCAGCCCGGATGGGACGGTGCCATGGCCGGGCATGCGCAACGCCAGCGAGTACACGCCGTTTTCACGCAACACCTCGGCAACGGCGCGCATGCTGTAGGGCGAGTCGCTGAGGCCGTGGATGAGCAATGCGCCGGCGCGAACGACCGGCGGTTCGGTCTCGTAGGACCGGTTCCAGTCGCGCCCGGCGCTCGACGGATGCGAGAGGCTGCCCGCGTTGTAGCGATTGACCGGCGTACGCTCGAGCGGATCGATCGTCGCCTCGAACCCGTGAAGCGCCGCGAACAGCGTCTCTTCGCGCGCCACGTACTGCGCGTAGGTGAAGCGGTCGTCCATATCCGACGCCTTCACGTCATCGAGCTTCACGCGGTGCCAGGCCTTGAGGTCCGGCAGCCGCCAGCGGGCGTCGTAGGCGCCGCCGAGGATCAGCGTGATGAGGGCGAGAATGGCGACGAGGGCGGCACGGAACAGCCAACGCGAGAGCCTGGTCACGCGAAGAGTTTACTGCGAGGGCCGGCCCCTTTACGACCGGGCGCGTTCTGACACAAGCTGGGGCATGTTCGTGATCGAGCTGGTCTACAAGGCCGACCTGGCGAAGATCGATGCGGCGATGGCGGAGCACGTCCGCTTCCTGAAGAAATACTACGCGGCGGGGAACTTCCTGGTCTCCGGCCGCAAGATCCCGCGCGATGGCGGAATCATTCTCGCGGTGGGCGACAGCCGCGACGCGATCGAAGCCATCGTCAAGGAAGACCCGTTCTGCGCGCGCGGGCTCGCCGATTTCCGCATCATCGAGTTCCGGGCCAGCCAGCGGGCGGCCGACATCCAGAAACGAATCGAGGGATCGTAGGCCGACGCTTGCGACGGGCGTGCCCGAATCAGCAGTGAGGCAATTCGCGAACGGTGGTCAAGCAACCCTGGCCACGTACAGTCCGCGATCGGTCAGGCCCTTCGGGTCGTGTTCGGCGCGCAGGCCAGCCGCCTGAAATGTCTGGAGCAATTCAGCGGGGGTAAAGAGTCCCAGCTCGTGGATCTCTTTCGCATGCCGGGTGCCGGTGGCATCGGTGATCTCGATAGTCAAAATGAATGCGCGACAACGTTCCCTCGATCTCCACACGGCTGACTCGAGACACGCTGACGCCATTCGCCTCGGCCGACTGTCGGACGACACTGAGCGGGGTCGAGCACGCCGGGCAGGAACCATGGCTCGACGACGATGATGCCGCCTGGCGCCAGATGTTCACGGAAACACCCAAACGCCCGGCCGACACGATCGAGGGTTCTGAGGTATCCGATCGAGCTGAAGAGGCACAGCACCGCGTCGTAGCGATGCGGGAGCTGGAAATCGCTCATGTCGGCTTCGAAAAACCGGCCGGCCGGGTGTTTCTGCGACGCCATACGAATGAAAGCGGGGTCGAGATCCAGACCGTCCACGTCGAAGCCGGCGCCAGCCAGCAGCCGGGCGTGTTCGCCGGTGCCGCAGGCCACGTCGAGAACGGTCCGGCATTGCGGGTTGAGCCCGCGCAGCAGGCCTGCGATCTGTGCCGTTTCGGCCTCGTAGTCCTTGAAGGTCGAATAGATCAGATCGTAGAACTCTGCTGACGCGGTGAACATGTAGAAGCTACTTTGTCAGATTCTGCGTTTGCTGAGTTTCAGGAATCAGCGAGATCGATGACACTCGGCTCAGCCAGTGGGAACAAAACAGTCTGACGTTACCGGCTTTGCTGCGAGACGTTGCAGCACATCGCTGTTTGAACGATCACGACGGTCACGACGAACGCGACGACACCCTGATCGGTGGTCGCCGCCGGCGCCGCCGCCCGCGCCCTGCCGGCCCTGGCTCCGACCGCCGAGCCGCCGACTCCGCACGCCGGGAACGCGCCCTCCGCTCATACCCGTCCGCTGCCGCGGCGACTAGGGGGAATCAGGACGACATCTGCCAGGCGCACTGATGCGGCAGGGGTTTTCAGCGCGTCACGGATCACATGGTGGGAAGTCGCCGCGAGGAATCGCTGCGTCCGCGTTCCGGCTTCGCGCTGCAGCGGCGTGCTCCGACGGCGGTCGTCGGCCGAAGCCAGGACCGGCAAGAGGGCGAGCGCAGCGAGGGTATGAGCGGAGGCCGTTTTCCGGCTCGCGGAAGTGGGTCTCGGTCGGACAAGGGCGGCACTGCGTCGGCAGCCGCTGAGCCGCCCAAGCGCAGAATGCCGACAGACCAGACCATTGCCCTCACTCGCCAAATGCCTTGATCAGGCGATACCAGAAATCCACGGCGTCGTTGAAGCCGCTGACGCTGACCCGCTCGTCTTTTCCATGCGCGCGGACGTCGTCTGGATCCTGGGTCAATCCCGAAACCCCGTAGGTTGGAATGCCTGCGCGCCTGGTGTGCGCGCCGTCGGTCGCGCCCGCCTCCATCATCGGAGCGACGGGAATGCCCGGCCACTTGGCTGCGGCGAGCTTCTCGAACCGGCCGAGCATCGCCGGACTCACTGGCGAGGCCGGGCTCGGTTGCGGTGGCTGGGCGACCGTGACCTTCACGCGATCGCCGGCCAGCCGTCGGATCGTGGCCTCGATGTCGGCCGGCGGCTCCCCCGGAAGGATTCGGCAGTTGATGTTGGCCCGTGCCATCTGCGGCAACGCGTTCGGCGCGTGCCCGGCTTCGAACTGCGTCGCGACGCACGTCGTCCGGAGGCGAGCGTTGTAGAACGGATTCGCAGAGAGACGCGTGACCGCCGCGGCATCCGGCGTCGGCTGCGCGACGGCGCGCATGTCGGCGGCAAGCTGTCCGCTCTCGACCAGGGCGGACCGCTCGAAGAACACCCGCGCGACTTCGGTGACGTTCAGCGGGAACTGGTGCGCGGCAAACCGCTGAAGCGCGTCCGCCAGCGTGTAGATCGGGTTGTCGGGACGTGCCAGCGAGCTGTGGCCGCCGACGTCGGTGACCTCGAGACGATAGTCCGCGTAGACCTTCTCACTGGCCTGGACCCCGAACAGCGTCGGCTTGCCATTCCTCACGATGACGCCGCCGGAATCCGTGTTGATCGCCAACTCGGCGTCGACGAGCGAGCGGCGTTCCGCCAGCAGCCACTCGAGGCCGGCCGCCGCCGTCTCCTCGTCGCCGGTGAGCAGGACGATCAAGTCGCGCCGCGGCCGCCAGCCCTCGCCTTTCAGGCGTACGACATTCGCGACAATCGACGTCACACCGGTCTTGTTGTCCGACGTGCCACGGCCGTAGAACCAGCCCTCGCGCTCGAGGAGTACCCAGGGATCGACCGACCAATCCTCGCGGCGCGCCGGCACGACATCCATGTGCGCCATGAAGAGGACGGGCCGCGCCGCCGGATCGGTGCCGCGATAGCGCGCGACCACCAGCGGCGTGAGTGGATTCGGTCCGAGGATCTGCGCGTCTTCTGCCGCGAACCCCGCGGCGGTGAGGCGCCTGACAATCGCCTGCGCCGCCTTCGCCGTTCCGTCGGCCTGGCTCGTCGGAATCTCGATCAGTTCTTTGAAGATCTCGCGCGCCTGCGGATTGCTCGCGTTCGATTGGGTGGCAGGCAGCGACGCGGTCGTGGCTGCAGCAATCAGGACAGCGCAGATCGTCGTCAACAGGCCACGACCTGCAGGCAATGTGGGCATGACCCGAGTATAGTCCGGCCTCGACGGTCAGCCTGGTGCCGCGCACCAGCACGTCGTGTGACGGACCCGGACTCCCGACTGCCGACTCACGACTGACTACATCTCAGAGTATCTCTTCGCAGCAGCCAGATCTTTCCGGAGCTCCTCAGCGGTGCGGCGAGGTCCATAGCCTGGCGTGTCGCGCTGGATGCGCCATCCTTCCTTCAGCGGTCCGGCGTCGACCGTATCGTAGCCGAACTGATCGAGCAGCCGCGTGACGACCGCCTTGGCATCGGCATCGTCTCCGGCGATGACCAGCGCGCGCCGATTCGGTGTGCCTGCCGGCCGGCCGTCGGTCGTGATCTGCGAGGCGTAAATGTGATTGAACGCCTTCACGACCTTCGATGTCGGCAGGTGCGCCTGCAGAAGTTCCGCGGTGGTCGTCGACTCGTCGTCCAGCTCGGGAATGTGGCCATCCCGCTGGGGATAGTAGTTGTTGGTGTCGATCACGATCTTGCCGGCGAGCGGTGCGACGGGGACCGCGCGGTAGTTTTTCAGCGGCACAGTGACGACGGCGATGTCCGCGGCCGCCGCTGCTTCTTCCGGGGTTGCCGCCCTCGCGTTCGGTCCAAGCTCGGCGATGAGCGTTGACAGCGTCTGTGGTCCACGCGAGTTGCTGAGTACGACGTCATAGCCATTCGAGAGCGCAGCTCTCGCGACCTGGCTTCCGATGTGGCCGGCTCCGATGAGTCCAATAGTAGGCATACCAGCAATATGACACCTCGGATCACGCGCGTCCAGACTTCGAACGGTTCTATCTGCACGCGCATGGCTGGGTCGAGCGGGCTCCTCCCCTCGATGCCCTGATTGCGGACGGGGTTCTGGTCGGGCTCCCTCATCGCGGCAGTCGTTGATGGTGCGCGTATAGTGGTTCGATGACTGTCGACGACCTGGACGCCGATCTGGAAGGAAGGTCACGCGAGGAGCTCATCGACGAGGTCAAGAAACTGCGAGCTGGCATCCGGACGCATCGCGACAGCGCCGGACACGGGCTGTGCTGGCATCACCCGCAGCTCTGGGGTCTGTTACCCGAGCGCACCGACCCAGTACCCACCGTCCCGACGTGGCCGGAATTCCTTCGCGGCTGCGTTCGATATCGTCAGTCTCTCGACGAGCAGCTGCCGAACGCGCCGCGGTCTGACGAGCCGTATCCATCCTGATGGACGGGTGGAAGACACCGCCGGTCTTCTGAACGAGTTCTTCGGCGCAACCTGAGAGAACACTTTCCCCATATACTGCTGGCTGCGATGGGTTCGTGCGCGACGCCAGCCGCCAAAGCTCGTCTATAGGCCCATCTCGTATGCCTCAGTCATTGGACGATACAGCCCTTCGCCACTTCGCACGAGTCATCGAATCGTCGGATGACGCGATTATCAGCAAGGACCTCAACAGCACGATTACGTCCTGGAACCGCTCCGCAGAACGCCTGTTCGGTTACACAGCCGCTGAGGCCATCGGCCAATCGATCCGCATGATCATCCCTCCCGACCTGCAGGGGGAAGAAGACGAAGTCCTGTCGCGCATTCGCGCAGGCGAGATCGTCGATCACTACGAGACGCGGCGTCTCAGGAAGGACGGCAGCGAGATTCTCATCTCGTTGACCGTGTCACCGCTTGTCGACGACACCGGCGTCGTCATCGGCGCATCGAAGATCGCGCGCGACATCTCGGAGCGTGTGCGTCTCCTGGCTGAGGCTCAGGAGCAGGCTCGGATTGCAGAGCAACTGCGTGACGTTGGGGCATCCGTCGCCTCGTCGCTCGACCAGAATACGATCGTTCAAAAGGTCACCGACACCGCGACCTCGCTCACGAACGCGGAATTCGGTGCGTTCTTTTACGACCTGGTGGACATGGAGTCTGGCGAGTCCTCCACCTTGCACACGCTGTCCGAGGCGACAAAGGAGGCCTTCGCGAACTTCCCGCAACCGCGCGCCACGGCAATCTTCGGGCCGACATTCCACGGAGAGGGCATCGTCCGGCTCGATGACCTGACCAAGGACCCGTGGTACAGGAAGAATCCGCCCTTCCCCGGAATAGCTGCGGGCCACTTGCCCGTTCGCGCCTATCTCGCCGTTCCAGTGAAAGCCGGCTCGGGCGAGGTGCTCGGTGGGCT
This sequence comes from uncultured Acidobacteriota bacterium, assembly GCA_963710415.1. Taxonomy (GTDB): domain Bacteria; phylum Acidobacteriota; class Vicinamibacteria; order Vicinamibacterales; family 2-12-FULL-66-21; genus CAVQAH01. The sequence continues at coordinate 186,378 of CAVQAH010000012.1, forward strand.
CTTCTTCGGCCATTCCAAGCCCGGCGTGTTCACGGAACAGCATGAGCGGCTCGCAGCCGGGGTTGCGTCGTGGGCTGCATTGGCGCTGCAGAACGCCCGGCTCTACGTTGCCGCTCGAGAGGCAGACAGGCTGAAGGATCAGTTTCTGGCGGTGCTCTCACACGAACTGCGGACGCCGCTGAACGCGATCCTTGGTTATGCGCGGCTCCTTCGCGGAGGCGTGCTCACAGGCGAGAAGGCCGAACGCGGCCTGGAGACGCTCGAACGAAACGCGTCATCGCTCACCCAGATCGTCGAAGACGTGCTCGACGTGTCTCGGATTGTCTCCGGAAAGATCAGGCTGGACGTTCAACCGGTGGAGTTGCCGCTGGTTATCCACAACGCGGTCGCGACCGTGCAGCCTGCTGCTGACGCCAAGGGCGTCCGCCTGCACACCATCGTCGATCCGCGCTGCGGTCCCGTGGCCGGCGATCCGGAGCGATTGCAACAAGTGGTGTGGAACCTGCTGTCCAATGCGGTGAAGTTCACCCCCAAGGGTGGCCGGGTCGAGGTCCGACTGGAGCGAGTGAATTCACACATCGAACTGGTCGTCAGCGATACCGGTATCGGCATCCGCCCCGATTTTCTGCGTCATGTATTCGAGCGATTCCGGCAGGCGGATGCGGGGACGACCCGCAGCACTGGTGGGCTCGGACTTGGCCTGTCGATCGTGCGGAACATCGTGGAGATGCACGGTGGTTCGGTGCACGTGGCAAGCGAAGGCACGGACCGCGGGGCCACGTTCCGTGTCCGGCTGCCGATGATGATCGTATCGCCGGAAGGTTTCAGCGAAGCGCGCGAACATCCGCACACCAGACGGCTGGCACCGCTCTCAGGCCTTGACGACCTTTCGGGAATCCGTGTGCTGGCGATCGATGACGAGGAAGACGCGCTTGCGTTGTTGCGGACGGTCCTCGAGACAGCCGGAGCGGAAGTCATCGCCTGCTCATCGGCCGTCGAAGCGCTGGAGCGCATCTCTACGATCGCGCCACACGCGCTGGTCGTCGATATCGGAATGCCTAAAATGGACGGGCTCGACTTCATCGCGCGGCTTCGCGCCGAGCCGAATGCCGCGATTCGCGACATCCCTGCGGCAGCGCTGACGGCGTTCGCGCGCTCCGACGATCGGACCAAGGCGCTCAGGAGCGGATTCGAGATGCACCTGTCGAAGCCCATCGATCCCGCGGAACTGGTCGCTTCGGTCGCCACGCTGGTGAGGCGGTCCAAGCGCGAGTCTTGATATTCTGCAAGTGAACATCATTCGCCGGTAGACCACCCTGGAGGATCGTCCAGTGCAACACGCGTACGGCCTTGATATTCCTCGAACGCTCGAAGACGCCTGCGATCCGCGGCGCCTGGCGCTCATCGTGTACGACATGCAGATCGGTATCCTCCGGCAGCTCGCGAATGGCGCGGCAATCACCGCAAAGGTCGTCGAGGTGGTGGCGGCCGCACGCGAGGCAGGCGTCCGCATCGTTTTCATGCGCCACCTGTCGATGCCGAAGGAATTGATGGGCGTGTTTCAGTATCCGGATGGCCATGGCGTGGCAGCGCGTCGAGCGCGCTGAGGACGTCCATCCGTGGTTCCTTCGCGACGCGCCTGGCTTTCAGATCGTCCCGGAGTTGGTGCCACGGCCGTCAGAGGCGGTGTTCGACAAGATTACGATGTCTGCGTTCGAGGGAACGCCACTCGACATCGTTCTGCGCGACGCGGGCGTGAATGCGTTCGCGATTGTCGGTGTGGCCACCGAGATAGGGATCGAGCCCACCGTGCGTCATGGCGCCGATCTCGGCTACATCCCGATCGTGATTCGCGACGCGTGCGGCGCCGGACACCACGAGGCGGGCGAGCGTGCGATGGCCACTCTCGAATACATCGGCGACGCGATGTTCACAACAGCCGATGGATTTGCGACGACGCTTCGACGAAGCGCCGTCGCGGACCGTGAACACTACGGCTGAATCAGCCCGCCTACTTCGCTGGCGCGCCTGTCTTTGCCAGCGCTTTTTCCTGCTGCCGAGCTTTCTCCAGCGCCTGGTCGATGCTGAAGCTGGCGGGCTTCTGCGGATCCAGTGAGCCGTGGCTCAGGCTTTGTCCGAAGCAGCCCGCGCAGTATCATCGGGCCGGTTGAGATTGGACATGAGGAGCCTTCATATGCGCCGTGCCTCACTTGTCGTCGCGATGCTGCTGGTCTCTGCCGGATTCGCGTCGCGCAGCCGCTGTTTACGGATTCGTTACCGAAGGAAGAATTCGCCGAGCGTCGGGCGAAGCTCTTCGAAAAAATCGGGGACGGTATCGCCATCATCCAGGGGACGGCCGAAACCGGCAATGCGCTGAAGTTCAGGCAGAACAACCAGTTCTACTACCTGACCGGCGTCGAGGTTCCGCGCGCGATCCTGCTCATGGACGGCCGGACCAAGCGGTCGACGCTGTTCCTGCCCCCGAGGAACGAGCGGGCGGAGCGATCTGAAGGCCCGATCCTCACGCCAGGGCCGGAGGCGGTGCAACTGACCGGCATCGAGGCCGCGGAAGTCCGGGACACGTTCGAGGCGGCCCTGAAAAGTGCCGCCGCCGCGCCGCGAACCGCTTACATCCCTGCCCGGCCCGAGGTGCTCGGCGGCGCGTCGGTCAGCGACCCGCGTGGCAAGTGGGCCGCATCGGCTGCCGATCCGTGGGATGGCGGCAAGTCACGCGAGACGCTCTTCATCGAGAAGGTCCGTGCCGCGGCGCCGGCGCTCGACGTCAAGGACCTCGATCCGCTCATCGACGCGCTGCGCTTCATCAAGAGCCCGCGCGAGATCGCGCTGATTCGCGAATCCACGCGGATAGCCGGAGTCGCGATGATGGAGGCCATGCGTTCCGCCAGGCCCGGTATGTACGAGTACGAAATCGAAGCAATCGGCGACTACCTCTTCAAGGTCCACAACGCGCAGGGCGTGGCCTACTTCGCGCTCGTCGCGGCGGGAAAGAACAGTCACTACCCGCACTACCACTCGGCGCAGACGCAGACGAAGGACGGCGATCTCGTCCTGTTCGACTACGCGCCCGACTACAAGTACTACGCCTCCGACGTCACGCGCGAGTTCCCGATCAATGGCAAGTTCACCGCAGATCAGCGTGAGTTGTACGGGATCTACGTGAAGCTGTACAAGGCGCTGATGACCTCGATCAAACCGAATGTGCCGATGCGTGAGATTCTCACGCAGGTTGTCGCCAAGATGGAGGCGGCGATCGCCGGCCACACCTTCAACAATCCCAAGTACAAGGATGCAGCCAACCGTTTCGTGGAAAACTACCGCCGTCGCCTGAATCCGCCACCGGCAGCGGACCCGAATGCACCGCCCCGCCGCGAGGGCAGCCTCGGACATACCGTCGGCATGGAAGTGCACGACGTCAACACGCCCCACGGCGACAGGCTGGTGCCCGGCATGGTGTTCACCATCGAGCCGGCGCTGACGATCCCGGAGGATCGAGTCTACGTACGACTCGAGGACGTCATCCTGATGACCGAGACCGGCTACGAAAACCTCTCGGACTTCGTCCCGATCGAGATCGATGCCGTTGAAAAGCTGATGGCCGAGCAGGGAATGTTCGAGAAGTTCATGCCGAAGAAGACGACATCAACCCTTCCGCTATCATCGAAGCGGTAGCGAACGTGTCGTGATGAGGGCTGGTCACCCGACGCGTAGCGTTCGTATCGCCAGTTTGCGGAACACGTCGCGTCGGGACCCTGACAGGAACATCCATCTGAGAATCTCAACGCTTCGCGGCGGGCGATGGTTGCTCGCGCGGTGGGCCGCGCAGAGCTGATCGATAACGTCGAGGGGCCTTGCACGCAGGTCATCGAGGAGCGCCACGCGGTGCACGCAGGACACCGTGCAGAATGGCGCGCACGACTTCGTCGACGAGTACTCGCGCTCGAAGGCCGCGGGCCCGTACTCGTCAAGTGGAATCGCGGGATACCCTCGCTGCTGGGAGCACCAGTGCACCAGGCCGTCCTCGCACACGTAGAGGTAACGCGCACCGGCCCGGCAATGCCAGGCGTTCGACACCCCCTCGATCAGATTTCGCTGGAACTCGCCGTCGTGCGCATGTGAATAGAAGCCGCGACCGAGGAGCGAGAGCTGCTCGTGCACGGCGCGCTGTTCGGCATCGAGCGGCATCATCGTCCCCGAGCTGTCGTGGATCAAGCCGACCGATGTGCCGAAGCCGAGTTCCAGCGCCCGTCTGGCGATCAGCAGGGCGTCCGCCGGGTGCCGCACGCCTGCGCCGAGCACAGTGTTGATATTGACATCGAACTCCGCATAGTCGGCCAGCCATCGCAGCTTTTGATCGAGAACCTTCAAGCTCTTGTGCGAGACCTCGTCCGGCACCAGGTTGTCGATACTGATCTGCAGCCGATCGAGGCCCGCGCGATTGAGCCTCCGTATCCGTTCGATGGTGAGCAGGTACCCGTTCGTCAGGAGGCTGGCAAAGACCCCGTGCTGCCGAATGCGGCGGATGATCTCGTCGAGATCCGGATGAAGCAGGGGTTCGCCGCCGCTCAGATCGATCATCGAGGTGCCGAGCAGCGCGAGCCTGTCTATCCGGGCGATCATCAGCGACGCCGGAACCGGCGGTGACACTCGGTCGAACTCGCTGCAGTACGTGCAAGACAGATTGCAACGACGAGTCGGAATAACCTGCGCAAGGATGGGGTGGCGGCTCGACTTGAGGGCTTTGGCAATGATCCGGGCCATGCGAACGCGACGCGCGATGGCCAGAGTCCGGCGGCGAACCGTTGTGAGCTTCATCACATTCTCTTGTTCCGATCATACGGCTCGACGCCAACTGGAACGGCCGTTTTGGTATCGTTGATTCGGACCTCGGTGGCTGATGGTCTAAGACGTTATGGATTCCGGCCGTTTGCGCGATGCGGCCGCTATACAATCGCGCATGAGCCGGAACTCGACGAAGAGTCGCCGGAAGCGGATGGCCAACACCGACTTCAAGTCGATCGACGAGTACATCGCTACGCAGCCCAAGGCGGCGCAGGTGACCCTGAAGCGAATACGGGCCACCATCCGAAAGGCCGTGCCACAGGCTGAAGAGGCGATCTCCTATCAGATCCCGGCGTTCAAGCTGCACGGTCGCATCATGATGTATTTCGCGGCGTGGAGGGAACACTACGCGATCTATCCGTCCAGCGATCGTCTCGTCGCGGCGTTCAAGAAAGAGCTCGCACCGTACGACCTCGACAAGGGCACGATCCGCTTCCCCATCGACAAGCCGATCCCGATGACGTTGATCGAGGGCATTGCGAAGTTCCAGGCGACGCTCGCGACCGAACGTGCGCTGTCGCGGGCGTCGAAGAAGCGCTAAAGACGTCTGCCGCCGGGCCCACCAATCCCCTGATGCGACGCGCTACGATTCGCGTCCCGTGAACCAGATCCGCGCTGATTCGCGTCCCGTTAACAAAGATCGCGCCGATCCGCGTCCCGTGAACAGAGATCAGCGTCCCGTGCCATCAGCGGCCTCAGTTGCTGGATCTCCAGCCCGCCGCATATCATCGAAGCGTCACGGTCTCGCACTGCTGAGCCTGGCCGCCGCCGGATCGCTCCTGGCTGTTCTCTGCGACCTTCCGCGTTGGCGAAGACTCCGAGCGCGCGAACAACGCGCCTAGTTCGAGGAATCAACGATGAACATCGCATTGTGGGTCGTTCAGGTCCTACTGGCTCTTGCGTTCTTTGCGCATGGCCTGATGCTTCTCTTTCCGCCAGCGAACCTGATTGAACAGATGAACGCGACGATGTCGCCGGCATTCCGCGTGTTCCTCGGCGTGGCCGAGGTACTCGCAGCAGTCGGCCTGACCCTGCCCGGCATCACTCGCATCATGCCGTGGCTGATCTCCGCTGCCGCCGTCGGATTGATGATCGTCATGATCAGCGCGACCGTCTTTCATATCTCACGCGGTGAGATCAGTGCAGCGATCACGACGACGATCCTGCTCTGCCTGTCGACGTTCGTCGCCTACATGCGCTGGAAGGTGTTGCCGATCCGGCCGCGGACCGTCGCTTGACAGGCAGCGGCGGTCTGCATATAGTTGTCACTAGCAATTATGTCTCGCGCCGCCGCCGCACCGCGTTCCGCCTCGTCTGTAGACCTGCAGAGGGATGCCGTCGCATTGCAGGCCGCAGTCGCGGAGCTCGTACGCGTCTACCAGTTCAGGGATCGCGACCGCATCTGCTGTCACGACATCTCCGTCACGCAGTGCTACGCGCTGGAGACCCTCGTCGACCACGGGCCGATGCGCCTGGGCAGCCTGGCCGATCGGCTGTTCCTCGACAAGAGCACGACAAGCCGGGTCGTCGCGACGTTGGTGAAGAAGGGGTACGTCGAGCAGCGCGCCGACGATGAGGACGCGCGCGCGACTGCCCTGCAGGCAACGGCGAGCGGACGACGGCTGTGCAAGCGCATTACCGACGGCCTCATCGAACAACAGAAGCAACTGCTGCAGGATCTCGACCCCGACGTCCGCGAGGGGGTGGTCAAGGTGATCCGTGGACTCGCGCGAGCGGCGGATTCGCGTTTCCGATCGGGAGTGTCTGTCGGAGCTGCCGGCGTGTGCTGCGCACCGGGAGCTGACGGCGAAGGTTCCTGCGGGTAATTCTTTTGGTCCATTAGTTGTTACTGACAAGCATGCCTATCACCATTCGGGAAGCGGCCGGTGACGACGCGGCGGCAATCGCCAACATCTACAACCAGGGCATCGAGGATCGCGGCGCCACGTTCGAGACGCAGCCGCGCACCTCTGACGACATCGCTGTAAAGCTCGCCGAATGCCATCAGTTCCCTATGCTCGTCGCCGTCGACGATGGCGTCGTGGTCGGGTGGGCCGGGCTGAGTGCGTATCGTCCACGTGCCTGCTACGCCGGAATCGGAGAGTTCTCAATCTATCTGGATCGAACCGCGCGGGGTCGGGGTGTCGGTCGCCAGCTCCTGAGCGGACTGATCGACGTCGCGGCCGGGCGCGGCTACTGGAAATTGGTGTCTCGCATCTTTCCCGTCAATGCCGCAAGCCGCGCACTGTGCCGGTCGTGTGGCTTTCGCGAGGTTGGCGTCTACGAGAAACACGCTCGTCTCGACGGCAAATGGCTCGACGTAGTCATCGTCGAACGCTTGATCCCGGAGAATCTGGCGCGCGCCGATGCCAGTGACTCCGGCGACGCGCCACACGACGCTTAGGAGAGGAACATGGCAGAACAGACGCTTCCGGTTGTCGTCATCGGCGCTGGTCCGATTGGTCTCGCAGCTGCTGCGCACACGCTTACGCGAGGTCTCACGCCCATCGTGCTGGAGGCTGGTTCGAAGATTGGCGAGGGCGTCCGCACGTGGGGCCACGTGCGCATGTTCTCTCCCTGGAAGTTCGCGATCGATTCAGCGGCCGAGGGGATCCTCACCCGTCACGGTTGGACGAAACCGCCAGCGGACGACTATCCAACGGGTGACGACCTCATCGAACGGTATCTGGAGCCGCTGGCCGCTTCGCCGGAGCTCGCGCCGCACGTCCGCTTGAATACGCGAGTCATCGCGGTGGCCCGGCAGAACCACGATCGGATGAAGGACGCAGGCCGTCAGGACGCGGCCTTCATCGTTCGTGTGCTGAGGGACGGCGTAGAAGAGGACATCCTGGCGCAAGCGGTCGTCGACGCTTCTGGCACCATCGAAAAGCCTGGCAGCCTTGGGGCGTCCGGACTTCACGCTGTTGGTGAACGGTCGGCCGCTCACCGGATCCGCTACGGCATTCCTGACGTGCTGGGCGCTGAACGCGAGCGATACGCCGGTCGCCGAGTCCTCGTCGCTGGCAGCGGACATTCTGCGCTGAATGCGCTGCTCGATCTGGCCAGCCTCGCAGAAGAGGCGCCCGATACTCGCGTGGTGTGGGTCGTTCGACGACGGACGCTGGGGCAGCTCCTCGGGGGCACTAGACCCGATCAGCTGGAGGAGCGTGGAAGACTCGGCGCGCGCGTGCGCACGCTGCTGAACGAAGGTCGCATCGAGCCGGTCCTCGGGTTTCGCATCGATCGCGTCATGGTCACTCCAGAGGGTGTGGTTGTCAGCGCGGGCGGGCGATCGCTCGCACCGGTCGACGAGATCGTCGCCGCAACCGGCTTCAGACCGGACTGGTCGATTCTTTCAGAAGTGCGACTGGACCTCGACTCGGCACTCGAGAGCCCGCGGGCCCTCGCCCCGCTGATTGACCCCAACCTTCACAGTTGCGGAACGGTTCCGCCACACGGTGCGGAAGAACTGAAGCACCCCGATGCGAATCTGTTCGTGATCGGGATGAAAAGCTACGGACGTGCGCCGACGTTTCTGCTGCTCACGGGTTACGAGCAGGCTCGTTCCGTCGTCAGCGCGATCGCCGGCGATTGGGAGGCGGCGCGACGCGTGGAGCTGGTCTTACCCGAGACGGGCGCGTGTTCGACCGATCGCGATGCAGCGGGAGCTGGCAGTTGCTGCGGCACGGTCCCGGATGAACCGGTGGCGGTTCCGATCGGCGGCTTGAGGCCGAAGGCACCAATCACCGTCGCACCGGCCGCAGACCCATCGGCCTGCTGCTAGCAGGCTCAGCGCGTAAGAGTAAGAGCATCGGATGACGAGACGCTCGATAGTCGCCCTCGGGATTGGACAGTGTGTGAATTGGGGGGTGCTCTACTACGCCTTCGGCGCACTCCTGATTCCGCTCGAGCGCGATCTCAGCGTGCCCAGCTGGGTGATTGCCGGCGCCTTTTCCACCGCCCTGCTGACGTCCGCCGCCATCGCTCCGGCGATCGGTGTCTGGAGCGACCGTGGGCTTGGGCCGCGCCTTCTCTGGCGCGGCGGGCTCGTGGGCGCAACGTTGCTGGCGTTGTGGGCGCTTGTTCCAGGGCTTGCTGCCCTCTACGTGATCTGGGCCGCCCTTGGGTGCTGCATGGCTGCTGCGTTGTACGAACCCGCATTTGTGATCGTCGGGCGCACAGCGCGAGATCCTGACGCGCGGCTTCGCGCTCTGGCGACCGTTACGGTGTTCGGGGGGTCTGGCGAGCGCCGTCTTTCTCCCGCTGACGACGCTGCTCAGCGAAACGTGGGGATGGCGCACGGCAGTAGCTGTTCTGGCCGGCACGTTGGCCGTGTCGACATTCGTCAGCTGCAGAATCGCGCGAAGAGGCACGCAAGCCGGTCAGTCCGGTGGATACATCGATCGCCAGACACTGGGCGGGTGATCGACGGCTCCAAGCGATGCTCGTGTTGTTTTCCATCGCCAGTCTGGCGAGCGCCGCGTTTGCGACGGCTATCGTGCCGGCGCTGATTGCGCGCGAGCTGGCTCCGACGACAGCCGCCATGCTCGGCGGCCTTCTCGGTGTAATGCAGATCCCGGGCAGAGCGTTGCTGATGAACGGATCGCTGAACGCATCGCCATCGCGCCTCCTGATCGTCAGTCTGCTCTTGCAGGCGCTTGGGCTCGCCGCGCTCGTGACGGCCCGGACACCCTTCCCTGTCGGTTGTGGAGTCGCGCTGTTTGCCCTCGGCGCCGGATTGATGACGCTGATCAGACCGCACGTCATTCAAACCATTTTCGGTCTGGAAAGGACCGGCCATCTCAATGGTCGTGTCGCGCGCTCCCAGCAACTGGCGCGTGCCGCAGGGCCGGTCGTTGCGGTCGCTCTCGCTGGCGTCGTCGGATACGGTGCCGTGTTTGGTTTGCTCGCCAGCGTCATGGCTGCTCTCGCTCTGACCTGGCATCTCTCGGTCGACGTGTAGGCGTCGGTTTTTGTGAAGGAGTCTGTTATGGAGACACATCGCGTGCATGAATCGGACGTGAAGGTTTCAACACCCGCGTGCTGTGAGACGGTGCTTCTGTCCACGTGCTGCGGCAACTGAGCACAAGCCGGAGTGCTGCGGACCAGCAAGAGGTGCCGTCGGTATGCGGCTGCCGCGATACCGATCACTCAACTGCCGGCAGTGGCGACTCGGCGGGACCGGAGATGACGTCGCCGTTGGGCTTGAACCGGGAGCCGTGACACGGGCAGTCCCACGTACGCTCGGCATCGTTCCACCCCACGATGCAGCCCATGTGTGTGCACGTCGCTGAACGCAGTGTGGTCGCGCCATTCTCATCGCGATACGCAGCGACCTTCTTCCCCTCGAGCTCGATGACGCTGCCATGCCCGCGCTCGAGGGCGCGGAGCGACTTCCCTTCCGCGCCGGCGAACCGGCCGCGGATCGAGTAGTACGGATAGTCCTTGTTTTCCTTGACGTATTCCCAGACGCCACGTGTGATGGCCTTTCGCCCGGGCTCGAAGAGATCCGCCCAGGGATTCGCGACGCCGAGAATCGCGTCGGACGCCATCATTGCGCCCAGGGTCCCAAACGTCATTCCATTCCCGGCAAATCCAGTCGCCGCGTATTGATGATCGCCCGTGCGGCCGATATACGGCAGGCCGTCCGGCGTTTCGATGACCTGGCCCGACCAGCGGTGCGTGATCTCGATGTCTGGAAGCAGTGAGATCGCCGTCCTTTCGAGACGCTCGTAACACTCCGTCGTGCTCCGCGCTTGTCCGGTCTTGTGATCCTCTCCGCCGAAAATGATCAGGTCGTGATCGCGATGGGGCTCCACTCTCAGGTAGTGATAGGGATCCTGAGTGTCCCAGAACAGCGCATCCGGCACCGTGTCGCGCGGGACGCGTCCGCCGATGACATAGCTCGTATACAAGGCCAACTTTGTTTGAAATGCGGTGGCGCTCACCAGGCCGCCCACCCCGACGAGGGGATTGTGGGTGGCGAGGATGATGTCCGTGCAGGTTACCGTGCGGCCATTGACCTTGACGCCAAGCGGGTCCGTGCAGAACTCGTCGGCCGCACTGTCTTCGTAAATGTGGCCACCGGCTTCCTGGATGGCGCTCGGCCAGGCCCGCCAGGTACTTCAAAGGATGAAAGCGCGCCTGGCTTTCGAATCGAATTCCCGGCTCAGATACCAACGGGACGTGACGTACGGTACTCTGCGTCGAAGCCGAGCTCGGTGGCGAGGCCAGCTTCCTTCTCGAACAGCGCACGATCGGCGCGCGACTTATCACCGGAGATTGGTGCGTGAAGGTAGCCATCGACCCATTCGAACGCGCAGTCAACCTGAAGTTCGCGGGTGATGGCGTGAATCTGGGCGATGGCTGCGAGCCCCGCATCCCAGACCGCCTGTGCGTGGTCACGACCGAAGCGATCCACCAGGTCCGTGAGCCGCTCGTCCGTCACCATCGTCAGGTGCGCGCTGGTGTGACAGGTATCGACCTGCGCGCACCGATCCCGTTCGACCAGCGCGACCGTCTTGCCAGCCCTGGTGAGGAGATACGCGGCGGTCAGTCCGGTGATGCCACCGCCGACGACCACCACGTCCACGCGTTGATCGCGCTGGACTCGCGAGAACCTGGGGAAAGTGACTGAGTCGCTCCAGTACGGGATGGTCTCCGTGTGCGCGCCGACATGCTGAGGCATGGACTCCTCCGCTTGACGATGAAGCCAAAGTGCCGCGTCACGTCTCGACCGATGTCGAGGCGTCGAGTCACGGGATCATGGGCTTTCGCCTTCGGGCGTCATCGCTAACCTCGCGACTAACCTCGCGCGGCGCCTGCGCCGCGCGTTCTGCCTGAAGGCATACAGACACACCAACCCGGCAGAGGCGCCGATGAGTGCGGCCGGCACAGGGTTACGCCGAATCGCATTCATCACCGCGGCACCGGTCTCAGAGGATTGCCCGGCGAGGTCTGCCGCGGTGTCGCCCGCGCGGCTCGCCAGATCCCTGACGCGGCCGACCGTGGCCTCTTTGACGGAGGCTTTCGCGTCCTCGATGAGACGGCCCGGCCGCAGGCGTTCCTGAATGGCATCGATCGTCTCGCTCATCTCGGCCCGGGTCTCTTCGATCTGCGACCGCAGGATTTCGGTATCGGCCGTCGACGACGGCACTGCGGCCACCGCACTCTTGCCAAGGCCCCCGATTACTTCGCCTGAGTCCTGATCCATTGCGCGTCCTCCTTCAGCGAATCGATGGTCTGTCGTGGTTTGAGCTCCTGCGGGTGGAGGCCGGAAAGCCCCGATCGAATCAGCAGGTAACCGGTGGCTGCTACGAGTATTCCTGCCAGTAACGCTGCACCCCAGGCGGGCAATCCAACCTCAATCAACGCGAGGACGATTGCGGCAATAATCGCGAGGAGTCCACCATAGGCCAGCAGTCCGCCGCCAACCACGAACCCTGAACTCTTGCCGATCCTGGCGGCCTTCTCGCTGAGTTCGGTCTTCGCCAGCTGGATTTCCTGCTCAACGAGCGTGCGCGTCTCTCTCGACAGTTCCGCGAACATCTCCCCTAGCGTGCGATCGTCTTTCAGTGTCGACATGGTTCTGTACCCTCTGTGTTGAGCCCTGACGGCCGGCCGGCCGCGGCCGCAGAGCGAGGCGCTCCTTGTAGGCGCGCGCGGCAGCGATGCCGATCTTCTTCTTCACGCCGGGGACCTTCTCCCCGGGGTTCTTGCCATGTGGCGACGCATGTTCGATCTCAGCATTCAGTTCGGCGCCGGCGAGAATCGCCAGCCCCACGATGTAGAACCACAGCATGAGCACGATGACGGCGCCGACCGCTCCGTACGTCGCGTTGTAGTCCGCGAAGTTCGCGACGTAGAACTTGAACGCCAGCGACGCGAGCACCAAGAGCACCGTCGCCACCACAGCGCCCGGTGTGATCCAGACCCAATCCTGTTCCGCGTCCGGCGCGAAGTAGTAGACGAGACCAATCGCCGTCGACACGAGGATGAACGCCACCGGCCACTGCAGAATCGTCCAGCTCCAGGCGAATGCCGCCCCCAATCCGAACGAAGACGCGAGCTGTTCGGCGATCGTCGGGCCGGCGACGATCAGCGTGAAGGACACCAGCAAAAAGAACGCGAGCGCGATCGTCAAGCCGATCGCCGTCAAGCGGACCTGCCACCATGGCCGCCCCTCATCGATGTCGTAGGCGCGGTTGAGGCTGCTGATGATGGCGACCACTGCTGCCGAGCTACTCCAGATAGCTCCCAGGATTCCTATAGTGAGGATGCCGCCGCTATCCGCATTCGAAAGCTGCCTGAGCTGTTCTTCCAGGAAGGCGAGCACGTTCGGCGGCGCAAACGGCTTTAGCGTCCTGACCGCGTCATCGATGAAGTTTGTGAGCGGAAAGAAACTGGCGAGCGCGAGGAGAAAGAGAACCGCGGGAAACAGTGCGAGGAAAAAGTAGTAGGCAAGCTGAGCCGCAAGGCCGAGACAATCGTCTTCGTTGATCTCTTTGAAGGTCCGTTTCAGCAGTTCTCCCCAGCTCAAGGGGAGATCGAACGTCGCGAACATGGCATCGCGTCATAGTGCAACCGCGCTGCCAGCCTTCGTCCGCGCGAGCGCGGCTGCTTCGGCATTCACGAGGCGTGTGTCACTTCAAAGCGCCGGCGAGGCCAAAAGAGGATAGGATTGGTCGAGCTAGGACAGCTTTCAAAGAGGGTCCATGACCAAGACTTCTGCACAGGCTGTGACTCAGGCGCTTGCCGTTTGCATCCGTGACCTTGAAACCGGGAATGTGCGTGGTGTCGCCCTGATCGTTGCGACAGAGCGGTTTCTGGCGTTCCTTGCGGAGGGCGCGAGGTTTGCGGCGACGCCCACGCTGTCGGCCGAGACCTGGCGCGAGATCGAAGCCTGGGGTGACGCAGGAGACGCCGGGCTTCCGGCGAAGCCTGCTCCCATGAGTCCGTCAATCGTCGCCACATTCGCAGGCGACGAACGGCAACCAGCCAGTGGCGAACGATTCGCATCCATACCGATCGTCGTGTCGTCTCGGGAGGAACTGACTCAGCTGACCGGGAAGCTGCTGCCAGATCTTCTCCGCGCGAGCCGATCGTCGTCGTAAGCGGCGGCAGACCGGCGCGACGCGCTTCAGTGTGTGGCGCTCTGGTCCGATTGGGTCTAGTCGTGCACGTTCTGTGAACTGCTGGACTCGGTGGAGTGCGGCATCTCGGACCAGTCCAGCGCGAAGAGCTCCCGCAGCTTGTCGATGTCGGGAGGCTTGACGACATGGTGGTCGAACCCGGCGGCGTCGGACCGCCGCTGATCGTGCTCCTGCCCCCAACCGGTTAGCGCGACCAGCAGGACACCGCAAAACGTATTCGACGATCGGATTCGTCGCGCGACCTCGTATCCGTCCATCCCGGGCATTCCGATATCGAGCAGCACCGAATCCGGGTTGAAGGTGTCGAGCGCGTCGAGGGCCGCGCGCCCGCTGTGTACGACCGACACCGTCGCGCCCAGCGCGGTCAAGAGCTCGCCCAGCGTCTCCGCGGCATCCCGATTGTCATCAACGACAAGAATGCGGCGTCGAGGAAACTCCTTCAGGCGGTTTCGACGTGGCAGGCTGCAATGTTCGCGCGTCGACCACTGGCAGCTCCAGCACGAATTCGCTGCCCCTGCCCAACCCTGGACTGCGAGCTTCGACGCGGCCGCCGTGCATGGCGACGAGACTCTTGACGAGCGTGAGGCCGATACCGAGTCCTCCCTGTGCGCGCCGATTCGAACGGTCGAGTTGCGTGAACATGTCGAAGACGGACGTGAGTTGCTCTGGGGCAATGCCAATGCCGTTGTCGGAAACAGACACGACCGCCCGGTCGCCAACTCTCCGCGCGCGGATGCGGATCTGACCACCGTCGTTCGTATACTTCGCCGCGTTGGTCAGGAGGTTGGCGAACACCTGGGTCAGCCGTACGGCGTCTCCATAGACGTTGAGCGTCTCCGCGGGTAGATCGACGCTCAGCTGATGTCCAGCGGCGTCGAGCGCCGGCCTGCTGGTGTCAATCGCAGAGTGCACGATCCATCCGAGATCGAGGACTTCCCGCTGCATTTCGATCAAGCCGCGGGTGATCCGTGACACCTCCAGCAAATCGTCGACGAGTCGCACGAGATGGTCGATCTGGCGCTCCATCACCGCACTCACTCGCGTCACGACCGGATCCTGGGGGCCCGCCGCCCTCAGCAAATGTAGCGCGGCGAGCAGCGGCGACAGAGGATTGCGCAGCTCGTGACCGAGCGTGGCGAGAAACTCGTCTTTGCGCTGGTCGGCGAGGCGGAGTGACTCTTCCGCGCGAGCGCGCTCCGCCAGGTGTTCGCGGATCTGATACTGCCGATCGCGCGCCCGGATCGCG
Organism: uncultured Acidobacteriota bacterium; assembly: GCA_963710415.1. GTDB lineage: Bacteria > Acidobacteriota > Vicinamibacteria > Vicinamibacterales > 2-12-FULL-66-21 > CAVQAH01. The sequence continues at coordinate 201,636 of CAVQAH010000012.1, forward strand.
GTGCGCACTGCACTCACCAGCGTCGCCAGCCGGACGGGCCGCTCCAGAAGCGTCACGTTGCCAAGCGTCCGCACGGCCTCCTCCGTCTCCGCCGAATCGGCGCCGGGACGTGTGAGGATCAGGACCGGCAGGTCGGACCAGGGAGGTTGCATCGGCGAGCAAGGTTTTGAGAGCGGCGTTGTGACTGGCCGATGCGGCTTCCTCGGGCAGCAGAATCGCGCCGACGCCGGCTTTCACCTCAGACAGAAGTGCCTCGAACGTTCTGCAGACCTCGACGCGAATACCGAGCGGCGTGAGCTTCGACTGTGTGATCGCCGCATCCTTCGCGGTCGCCGCCAGGAACAGCAGCCGCCGATCGCGGGCGACCTCGTCGATGGTCACGCTTCCTCTTTGTCCCTCGTGGCGATGGGACCCTCGTAGACGGGTACACCAGTAAGGACCCCGCGGAACTCGCGGAGCGGCGCGCCCACGCTGAGACGACCGCCGTCGAGACGAAACTCGCGCAGCGTGCGTTCGTGCTTGCTGCCGCGTTTCTTCATGACGGAAATCGCCTGTCGGACCTCGCCTCGGTGTTCGAAATAGCGGAGGAGAATCACGGCGTCCGCCAGGTAGCTGGCATCGACCGGGGTGTTCATCTGGCTGCCGATCAGGCCCTGGTGCGCACCGATCAGGATCGTGGCGACCCCCTTCTGGCCCAGATACATCAGCAGCTCGTGCAGCTGAATCGTCAGATGCCGCTCTTCCGGCATGGCGTTCAAGTACCCGTTCAAGCTGTCGATGACGACGATTTTGGCCTCTCGCTCCTCGACTGCGGTTCGAATCGCGTGTGTGAACTCGCCGGGGGTCAGCTCGGCGGGATCGACCTGCTGGATCGAAATCATTCCGGCTTCGACCTGTGCGCCAAGGTCGACGTTCAACTGTTCACAGCGAGTCAACAATGTGACGGGACTCTCGTCGAACACGAAGAGTGCCGAGCGTTGACCGCGGCACGCGGCGGCCGCAGCGAACTGGGCGGCCACGGTGGACTTTCCGGTTCCAGCGGCGCCGACGATCAGCGTGCTGGTGCCCTCCTCGATGCCGCCGCCCAGGAGCGCATCGAACTCCGGGATGTCGCTGGCGAGCTTCTGGCGGATCGCGGTCTGCCGGTGCTCCGCAGCGACCAGTCGGGGGAACACTTTGATGCCGCCCCGATTGATCACGAAGTCGTGATATCCCCCACGAAACTTCACGCCGCGGTACTTGACGACACGCGTCCGGCGACGCTCGGCACCGTACTCGGAGTTCAGCTGTTCGAGCAGGACCACTCCATGCGCGATGCTCTGCATCTGCAGGTCCCGGTCGGTCGCGGTCAGGTCATCGAGGAGCACGACGGTGCAGTCGCGGGTCGCGAAGAACTGTTTCAAAGCGAGGATCTGGCGACGGTAGCGAAGTGCACTGCCAGCCAGCAGCCGAAACTCGGACAAGGAATCGAATACCACCCGCGTAGGTCGAAGACGCTCGACGTCGTCCAAAATGAGCTTGGTCGTCGCCGCCAGTTCAATCTCGGACGGATGAAAGATCGTATTCTGCTCGTCCGGTTCCAGCGCCGCTTCGGGAGGAGTCAACTCACGGATCTCGATCCCGTCAAGTCGCCAGCCATGTGACTCCGCGACCGAGCGGAGCTCCTCCGCGGTTTCTGAGAGCGTCACATATAGGACGGTCTCACCGTTCTTCGCGCCGGCCATCAGATACTGCAGGGCGAGTGTCGTCTTTCCCGAGCCTGGCACACCTTCGACGAGATAGAGACGCCGGCGCGTGAGGCCGCCCGCGAGAATGTCATCGAGACCCGCGACACCGGTCGATGCGAGGTCGAGGGATGCTTTGCCACGGGAGTCTGCGGCACCGTCATCGAGCCGAGTATATGGTGTCTCCGGCGTTTGGTCTTCGATTCCGGAGTCTCGCCGATGAGCTGGATCTCGCCGACCGAACTATCTGACGTGGTGCCGGCTCTGGCGAGGCCCGCTGTGGGTCGATGCTGTCCGGTATCGGCCGCGGCGGGCCGGCTCGTGGTCCCTGCGGCGCTGACCGGCATGCGTTGGCGCGGCCGGTGTGTCGAACCCTTCGACAACCACCTGCTCGAGGGTGGCCGGCAACAGCCGCTGGATCTCGCGTAGCAGCTGCGCGTCAGACGCCGTCACGAGTGAAATCGCGCGTCCGGCAAGCCCCGCCCGTCCTGTCCGGCCCACCCGATGAATGTAGTCTTCGGCGACGAGCGGCAGGTCGAAGTTGACCACCAGCGGCAGCTGCGCGATATCGAGGCCGCGGGCGGCAATGTCGGTGGCAACCAACACGGTCACCCGGCCGGCTTTGAAATCGGCGAGCGAGCGACTGCGTGCCCCCTGACCCTTGTTGCCGTGGATGACCGCCACTCTGAGACCCGCCGACTCGAGATAGTCGCCGATGCGATCTGCGTTGCGCTTGGTCCTGCAGAAGACCAGGGCGCGGCCGGCCGGTGCCTGGGTCAGGACACGCAGAAGCAGCTCACGCTTTCGATCGAGCGCGACCGGATGCACTCGATGCGTGACCGTCGGTGCCACGACATCCCCGTTCGAGACGTCGACGCGCCGCGGATCGCGCGTGAACTCGGCAGAGAGATGTACGACCTCCGTGGATAGCGTCGCAGAGAAGAGAAGCGTCTGGCGCGCGCGCGGCAACGCTGGAAGCACACGGCGAAGCGGTGGCAGGAAGCCCATGTCGAGCATCCGATCGGCTTCGTCCAGTGTCAGGATTTCAACCGCTGACAGGTCGATCGTGCGACGCTGCATGTGGTCGATGAGCCGACCCGGCGTGGCCACGACGATGTCCGAGCCCTGCTTCAGCGCCTTCACCTGCGGGCCCATCGGAACCCCGCCGAAGATCGGCGTGACCCGGAGGCGAACCGGTGCTCCATACATCGTCAGCGCTGCGTGGACCTGCGCCGCCAGCTCCCGTGTGGGTACGAGCACGAGACCGAGCGGCTTCTGTGCCCTGGCGCGAGGCGCCCGCAGCATGAGCCGTTCGATCATCGGCAAGCCGAACGCTGCGGTCTTCCCGGTGCCCGTCTGGGCGCGTGCCAGGAGGTCGACTCCACTCAGCACGTGCGGAATGGAGGCAATCTGGATCGCTGTAGGTTCCTTGTAACCCATTCGAGCGAGCGGCGCGCACAGCGAGGGCGCGAGCCCGAGTTTCGAAAACGGCATTTAAGCAATGCTCCTGAGTGGCATTGAGCGAGAAGCGCTCGAGCCAGAGAAAATGAACACGTGTCACGCCAGTGCGGCGCGCACTATGCGAACGGAGCGTGCACTCCGAGCGGATGTTGTCTCGTGGCTAAGCTGGAATTGAGGAGGAGCGAGTCAGGGCAGGCTCGTTACGCCTTCAGACGGCAGAGCGCGTAGGAAGATCCGATGCGCAATCATACCACACACGCGGGGCGCACGCCTGGAGGCGGGGCGACATGGCGTATACTTGGTGGGCACCGCTTTCCTGAGCCCTGCGGCCATTCTGGCCTCCAGCCCTCACCAAAGCAACCCTGGGAGGGTCTGTGAGCTCCTTCAATTCGCGCAACGGTCGCGACTCGTCTGCCAAAGACGAGGTGAGCGTTCCCGTGACGTGCCCGACCTGTAAATCGTCGTCGATCGTGACGACCGCGAAGAACCCGGACGCCAACAGCTATTGGCGCTGCACCAGTTGTGGCGACGTGTGGAACAACGCACGCAATCAGGGCCCGCGCTACGGAGGCCGGACGTGGCGGTGACCGTCTCTCAACTGGAACGTGAGCTCCAGGAATTGATCGCAGCGTTGGACCGTCGCGTCCCGCGTGTCGAGCGCGCGGGGGAGGAGTCGATTGCGCGCGACGCGGCCGCGCTCCGGGCCAAGGCCGTGCGCCGGCTCGCGGAGATCACGGCGAAGAAGATGCACGACGTCTCGTCGTCATGAGCGGGATGCCCTACTCGGAGCCGGTCGCAGGCGAATCCCGCGGCCCGCTCACGCGGCTCAATTGAAAGTACGCCCACACGGCGGCGACGGTACACAACAGCACTGCTAATCCAGTCGTCACGAACGCCGCGTCGGGACCAGTGCTCCAAACAAGCGACCCCGATCCTGATGCTGCCTGCCATTCCGCCCGGCCCCGCATCCACAGGTCGAAATTCGAATAGGTATTGCCGGCGGTGTGCAGCACCACTGCCGGCCGGATCGATCCGGTCAGATAGGTCACGACACCGTAGAGAGCGGCGACGCTGACGTAATAGGGCCAGAGAATCAGCGTGAAATCCAGATGGGCCACGGCGAACATGGTGCCGGTGATCAGGATGGCAACCCCGATTCCGTAGCGGCGTTCGATCGGCCCCTGCATGTAACCGCGGAATGCGGCCTCTTCGACAATCCCGGCCACCGGGGCGGACATCAGCAACAGCGCCACAATCGTGTGCTGAGGTACCGCGCCCAGATCCGGGAGCTGCTGCGCCGGCAACACGACCAGCCGATTCGCCAGCCGCAGGCACAACACGAGCGCGACGATGCCAAGGCCGCCGGCGAGTAGCGACCACGCCCACACGCGCCTCTGCACAGGGCCCGCGCGGAGACTGGCACGGCGCAGCTCGGCGGTCGATTCCGGCGGACCCTTCCCATTCAGGTACTGCCAGAAGGCCCACATGTACAGACCCAAGACCGGGACGGCCCACGGCACGCTCGGGAGGATGCGCAGGTTTGCCAGGAAGAGGATGTTCCGCGGTATGGATCCCGCCAGCATGACGAGCATCCCTATGGCAACGGCCTCCGGGATGCCGCGCCGTCGTTCTCGCATCAGTCGGGGCTTCGCGAGCTGCGCTGGACGAGCATGCCTTCGATGTCGTCGATGTTGACGGGTTTGACCATGTAGTGGTGGAAACCCGCGTCGAGGGCACGGCGGCGATCGGACTCCTGTCCGTAGCCGGTGAGCGCCACCAGCTGCAGGCTGGCGAGGCCGGGAATCTCGCGAAGCTGCGACGCCAGCTCATAGCCGTCCATGACCGGCAATCCGATGTCGAGCAAGGCATAGTCGGGCAGGAATTCGGCGGCAACGCGCAGCGCGGTCAGCGCATCGTGCGCGACGCGCGTGTCGTAGCCCCGTCCCATGAGCGCCTCGGCCAGCATGTCGGCGCCGTCCCGATAGTCGTCGACGACCAGGATGCGCGCGGTGACGGATCCGGACGGATCTGTGGGACGATCCCGGGCTCCCGCATAACGGGTGGGCGCCTGGCCCTGTCCTGGGACATACGGTAGTGGAATTCTTGGGTCCAGCGCCAGCGTTGTCAACTGGCCCCACCATCAGGACGGTGGTGCCAGCGACAGCCCCTCGCCGATCTTGGCCTTGACTTTTGCCACGTATCGCTGCCGCTCAGCGTGCCCGTATCCCGCGGCTCGGAACGCATCATCCCATTGTTGGTCTGAGAGCCGGGCCATCAACCGGCAGGTCCACACCACGTCCCCGACGGTCAGCGTGTCGACCAACCGGGCGTGAATCCCGCGGTAGTCGAAGGTGACGCGCTGTCCCTCCACCCGCTTGATGAATCCCTGCTCTTCGAAGCCGTCGAGATCGTTGCGTGATCCCTGACCCATCCCACGCAGCGGTGTCCATTGTAGAAACCGCGGGAACGTCGTCTTGCCCAGTGATGCCCCGAGGTCTCGGACCACGTACACGCGACGCGACCGGCCGTCGTCGTCAACGACGTCGTACACCTTGTTGTTCGACGTTTTCCAGTCCCAGTTATTCAGAATGAGGTTGGCGACGAGAAGGCCCTTGAAGGCTTGCGTCGACACAAACGGATTCTCATACCAGGACCAGTCGGACACCACTCTCTGATCAGGAGACTCACGCCGGAATCGGGCGATCTCCTGCATTCCGGCTCGAGAGCCAACCAGCTTCCATTGCGGGACCAGATAGACCGGGGGTTGATGAAAACCCAGTCCCCAGAGCACCCGCGATGTCGCCACCTCGGGCTGCGCCTCGATACCGAGCTTGACGCTCCATTGCGTGCCTCGCGGATCGCGGACGTCATAGCCGCGGCTGTAACCGCTGTCATCGACGGCCATCAGTTCGTACGCGACGGTAGGGTCGGGCGCACGCGACGGTCCTCCGGGGCCGTTCAAGAGATCCCGCGATTCAATATCGTGCGGCTCGACCCACAACTGTCCCACGTCGACGCGCGCCGGGTCTGCGGCCGTTGTCTTCGGTGCTGTGCGTCCAACACAGGAGACCAGCAACAGAGTCAGAGGCAGTATGCGAAGTAGCGACGTTCTCATCGCGTTCCTCCTGGGGCGGTGAGAGCAACCGTCGTGCCTGTTTATGGCTGAGTTTCGCCTGTGGTCACGGCGTCCACTCAGCGCTCTGCTCGACGAGGTCGGGCCGAGCGAACATCTTGAGAAGGCTGCCGGTGACGACCAGAATGATCGGGCCGAGCACCAGCCCGATGAAGCCGAACGCGGCAACGCCACCGAGCAACCCAAGAAAGATCACGAGGCCGTTCACCTGTGTTCGCCCGCTCAGGAGCAGTGGGCGCAGGATGTTGTCGACCATGCTGATACCGAGCACTCCGACGGCCACCATCACCAGGCCGCGCGGAATATGGCCTGACAGCATCAGCCAGGCGGCCGCCGGGATCCACACCAGCGAGGCACCCACGACAGGGATCAGCGAACAGAAGCCGATGACCACACCCCAGAACGCCGGCGCGCTGATCCCCAGCAGCCAGAAGGCCAGACCGCCGATCGTGCCCTGGGCCACCGCGACAATCACGCCGGCGCCGACGCTGGCGATGACCAGGTCCCGTGTGTCCTTCATCAGACGCTCGCGCTCGTTTCGTGGAAGCGGCAGGAGATCGCGTAAGTGACGCCCGACGATGTCACCGTCACGCACCAGGAAGAAGAGCGCGAACAGCATGGCGAATAGCGTGCCCAGCGTCGCGAACAGGTCGGCCACGACGGCGCCCGCGCGCGGCGCCAGGAACGTGAGGACGCGTTGCATCCCGTCGCGCAGGAGCTCGGTCGGATCCTCGGGCAGCGCGATGGGGATCCGCGCCCGGGCGGCTGACCAGATCCGCTCGATCCGCTCCGGTGTGATCAACGACCAGTTCTGGACGTAGTCGCCGAGTTGCCCGACCTCGTGCGCCAGGACGGACACGAGCATCACCGCCGGAGCGACAATCAGCACGGCCGTCAGCAATGTCGTAAGGAAGGCGGCGCGGTTGGGACCGACCTTCGGTGCGAGTTCGGCCTGCAGCGGATAGAACAGCACGGCGAAGACCGCGGCCCATGCCAGCGGCACGAGGAAGGGCCCGAGAACCAGGTAGCTGACGTAGACGGCGAGCACCACGAGCACGTAGAACGGGGGACGCCGCAGACAATCGTGGTCTTGATCAGGCATGGCGTTCATCTCCAACGCCGTTCATTGTGTGCCTGAACGCCTGGCGTCAGAAACACCTGCAGAAGCACGAGAGGTGCCAGACAGACGAAGGCGGACGACCCCGACAGCACGGGCCGTTGCGGCGGGACGGTCTGGACTGTCAATTCAGAGTCAACTCGACCAGCGATCCGTCGTGGCCTGGCCGTGGAATGTCATGGTCGGGCGCTGGTGGAACCGAGACGGACAAGCAATTCTCGGGGTCAGATTCTGGCCGGGAGAATCAGCGGCACGGGCTCTCCAGAGGACCGCCTGGCCGAATCGACGACAGTGCACGAACGACCTACGTGGTGAAAACCGGACGCGCGACAGCCCAGCATCCGAAGATGAGGAGGCCAATCATGCAGGCGTGGATGAGGAGGTCGATCGCCGTGCGGGGGCCGACGCCGATCGCGATGGTGAAGAGTCCGACCAGCGTTCCGAGCAGCGCGAACCCTTGCGCGCCGAGCCCGATGGCCCGGCTCGACGACGGCGCGACGGCCGTGGCCACCAGGCCGGCGATGAGCACCAGCGCAATCACGCTTTCAGCCGTGGCGGCCTTCGCATGCTGATACCCGTCGATGAGGACGCCGAGGTGAATCAACGCGGCGACGCCAAAAATGGCGGCTTCCGTCGAGAGCAACCGCCGAACGAGGTTGGTCATGGCCATCTCCATCGCCCGCCTCCAGCGGGCAGTCGATAGTTTAGACGTATCAACTATTGAATGTGTTCGTCAATAGCCATGATTGAAGCACAGCCGTGTCCGGCCGTATGCTTGAGACATGTCGCCGAAGCCCACGGCCGGCGTGCTCTCGACGCGCGTCTGGCGCGCCATGTTCGACTTCCTGATGCGCTCCGCCCCCGAGCGCGGCCGGGCGCTGGCGCAGCGCGGCCTGACGCCGAATGATTCCCGCGCGCTCTTCAGCCTCGACACCGGCGCCGGCCGCAGCATGCGAACGCTCGCAGACGCCTGGAAATGCGACCCCTCCAACGCGACCTGGATCGTCGACCGTCTCGAAAAACTGGGGCTCGCCGAGCGGCGGGACGTGCCGAACGACCGTCGGGTCAAGCTGGTGGTACTGACGGCGAAAGGCCAGAAAACCCGGGCGGCGTTGATGAAGGACTTTCATCGCCCGCCCGCCGAGTTGGACAGCCTCGACGTGGACGATCTGGAAGCACTCGATCGCATCCTCGCGAAGCTGTCGGTGTCAGAAAGGGACGCCCGGCGCTAGGACCCGCGTCGCAGCGCACCCTCGTGGCATGCTCCGGTCAGATTCGGACGGCGATCAGCGGAAAGTGGTATGCGTAGGCCACCGTGCGGCGTGATCCGGATCAGAAGCGTGCGGCAGCGTGAGGGTCAGCCGCGGAGGTCGCGTGCCTGCGCGGGTCGCGACCCGCGATGCGGAAGGCGCGTTTTTCCACGCCCAGCGGTAGGTGGCCGGAGCATGCCACTTTCCGCTCGCCCTGAGAATCTGAGGCAGGCGGCTAAGCCCTCTGGACGCATGTTTGCATCGCACCGTACGCTTGAGCTGAAGGACGAAATCCTCTCGACGAGGTCCGGATGCTCAGCAATTCCATCCTTCAGCATCGCGGCTGATGGCGCTACGTGTTGCTCACACTTTGCTTACCGTTCGCTCGCCGCCGGGACCGAACGGGCGCCGGGAGCAGTCGTAATCAATAGTAGGGACGATTGCCACCTGCCATTCGTGGGGTTCCCTCGGAGGCTTCGTCATGTTGAGAACGATATTCACCAGCTTATTCGTCTTACTTTGCGCGCTGCCGGCGGCCGCATCAGCCGCTCAGGTGCGCGTTGACTATGACCGTCACAAGGACTTCGGCAAGTACCAGGACGTTCGCCGTCGAGGTCGGTCCCCTGGTTCGTCCGGATGGAGCGGTCGACGAGCGGAACACGCTCGCCGAGGATCGTCTCCGTGAGGCCGTGACGCGCGAGTTCACAGCGCGCGGTCTCGAGCCATCGGATACCGCGGCGGATCTGGTCGTCCGCGTGTCGAGCCGCGACCACATGCGCACCGATATCGTCAGCACCGGCTGGAATCGCTATCCGTGGGTTGGATGGCGCGGCTACCGGCGCTTTGGGTATTGGGGGGCATATCCGGGTCCGTACTATGGTGACGTGTTGACCCGGCGCTACCTCGAGGGAGCGCTGACGGTCGACATCGTCGAACGCAGCACCGGCGCGTTGGTCTATCGCGCGCAGGTGACGGATGAAGTCGGCAAAGACCTCGACAAGTCCGTCTCGAAGGCGATGGACAAGGCGTTCAAGAAGTACCCAGTCAAGGAACTCTCGAACTGACCTTGTTCCCCGCAGGTGCGGCGGGATCTCCACCCGCCGCACCGCTCTTGCAGAGCTCGGGACTCGGCTCGCAGTCGCCCGGCGAGACACGAACCACGAACCACGCCGCGTGTCTACTTGCTATCGAAGAAGATTTTCAGATTCTCGTCCGGTGTCGGCGGTGTGCGGCTGCTGACGAGGATGAAGACGACGGCGCTCAGCACGACGCCAACCTCCGCCGAGTCGATGCCGTGCGTCGCGAAGCTGCGTTGGAGCGTGAACGTCCAGATCAGGCAGCCCAGGAAGCCCGCGACCATGCTCCAGATCGCGCCTTCCTTGGTGCCGCGCCGCCAGTTCAGGCCAAGCACGACTGGTACGAAGAAGAAGCTGGCGATGAACTTCGCCTGCTCGATCACGATTGCCTGGACGTCACCAAATCGCTGTAACGCGAACCAGAATGGCAGCAGGCCGAGCGCGACGATCGACACGCGGTTGATGAGGAGCAGCCGCCGTTGGGTCGCCCGGGGATCGACGAGCCGCTTGTAAAGATCGTGCGCGACCGCGCCACCGGTGACCAGCAGGACCGAGTTGACCGTGTCGATGATCGCGCCAATCATCATGATCAGGAACAGCGACCCGAGCACCGGTGCCATCACCGTCGAGGCCATGATGCTCGACGCCTGATCCGCGGACGGCAAATAGGGGAAGAGGCCGCGCATGCCGATGCCCAGGATCATCACGCTGCCACCGATCAGCAACTGAATCACCATCGAGATGCCGATCGCGTACCTGACGGTCGAGACATCGCGCATCGAGTAGTAACGCGTCATCTCGTATGGGGCGGCGGCAATCGACAGCCCGAACGCCAAGCCAAACGCCAACAGCTCGCGGCCGCTGAACCACCAGCCGGTCATCCGCGGGTCGATCGATCCGACGTATTCGCCCAGCGGGACAAGGCCGCCGGCATGATAGACGACGACCGGGAGGGCGAGCATCAACGCGAGGAGCAGAACGATCGTCTGCACGAACTCGACATACGAGCTCGTGTGCACACCGCCCAGCGCCGTATAGAACGCCGTCGTCGCCAGCAGCGCAATCATCGCCCAGATCGGCGACCAGCCGAAGATCGCCGAAGAGATCTCGCCCATGGCCTGGAATTGCGCCGTGAGATAGATCGTGTAGGTGACGATGATCAAGCCTGCAGAGAGCGTGTGGGCGCCCTCGCTGGCGAACCGTTTGCCGATGTAGTCGGCCACCGTCAGCGCACCGAACCGGCGCAGCTTCGGCGCGACGAAGACGGCGGAAATGATCCAGCCCGACCAGAGCCCGAACCAGATCCAGATCCAGCTGACGCCAGTCAGGTAGTGACGGCCGAGCGTACCGACGAAGGTCCCGGCGCTGATCTGCGTCGCGGCGAGCACCGCGCCACCCACCCACGGCCCGATGGTGCGACCGGCGGCGAGGAAATCTTCCTCCGTCTGGTTCTTGAAGTAGCCCCAGATCCCTGCGCCGAATACCGACAGAAGGTAGATGACGGCGGTGACGAGCAGGATCGGCGAATCAGCGATCATCGGCCCTGGCGATCGCGATCGCGCGCGGCCGCGCGCCAGGCCCCAACGAAATACAACGCCATCCAGACAGCGGCGGCGAGAAAGAACCCGTAGAAACTCCAGCCGAAGCCCACGTCAGTGCCTCACGGGCCTCGCAGCCCTCGCCCGCCACACCCAGATCAAGGTTCCGACGACGAGCACGACAATCGCCGTCGTGTCGGTGATCGTGGCCAAGTCCTGCCGCGCCCACCATCCCGGATCGTGACCGGCGGCCAGGAACGGCACGCGCACGAACGCAGGAACATGGCCGATCATGGCCGTGCCCTGATGGTTCGACGACCAGGTAAATGCGGGGAACGATCCTCGCGTGGGCACCGTGCCCGATGGCACATCGATCTGCAGGCGCACGGCGCCCGCTTGTCCATCAGTCGGCGTCGTTGGCACCCAGAGGGGACACCGATAGCTCCACTCGTCGGGCTGGGTGACGCGGTAACGGATCGTGTAGGGGCCGGGGGTGGAAGGATCGAGCGCCACGGCGAGCACCATCGTGCGGCCATCCATTCGCGGAGCCGCCGCTGCTTTGCCGGCGCCGCTCACCCCAATCAGCTCGGCACGGGCGCCCTCGAACAACTGCAGCCGGTGAATCACCTCGATGCGGCTCTTCGCTTCGACGGTCAGGTTCGAGGTCACGTCGCACGCATTTGGCGAGGTGAGCAGGACGCGAACATCGGCCTGGCGCAGCATCGCCGGCGGCTGGGCGCGCGACGGTGTCGGCAGCATGCAGCACACGGCGACGAGTGCTGCGAATGCCGACCGTGCGCCGCGGCTCATGCGGATCTCCTGGAGGATGTGACCGAATGGTTACAGGTGTTACGGGATTCTAACAGTGGGTCGCGCGGGCATGCAAGGCGAGGCGGCGCGAGCGGCTGTGCTGATGGAGTCGATGGAGGAGTGACGCAGCTTCTTATCGATAGCTGACGACGCGGGGTTTCCGTCGCGCTGTTGTCTCGTGCGAACAGCTCGAACGAGGAACCGTCTGTGGCGCAGACCCGATCGAAGTAGAACGGATAGCCTAGCCCCGGCGATGCCAGAGTTCCCCTCTGCTGCCATCGACATGAATGCTCTTTTCAGCCCCGACGTCTGCCGTCGAGCTTGCGTGAAAATCAGGTCTGACGAACCCGAGATTAGTCCCACCGCCCGCCGGTCGCAAGTTGGACGATGGTCCAACAGTGGGTTGGAGATGGTGTGAAGATCAATCACCCAAAGGTGTCATGCGGCTAGCCTCCTCGCCATCGCGGTGGGTGCCGTTGGTAGCGCGGTGTGGCAACCTTGGATCGAACGGAGCAGAACTATGACACGCAGAGTATTGATGGAACGCGTTGCCGCCCTTCTTCTGATCAACCCGAAACTGACCGCGCAGAACGCCACGGCTGGTCCGAAACGGGTTTTTGAACACGACTTGCCGGACGTGTCCCTGAAGGGCTGGGCGGTCACCGCGGTCGAAGTCACGTACCCTCCAGGCGAAGGGTCACCACCACATCGCCATCCGGGTGTCACGATCGCATACGTGCTCGAGGGTGAAATCCGGTCGAAGGTGGGCGACCAGCCCGAGCAGACGTACAGTGCTGGCCAGATGTTCCTTGAAACACCTGGGCAGCTCCACGCGGTTTCTCGCAACGCGAGCGATGCACGGCCGGCGAGGCTCCTCGCTCTGCTGTTGGCGGAAAAGGGCACGCCACTGACGACGCCGGCGAAGTGAGCGGTTCATGAGGCTGCGCGAGCTCGCCTGGCTGTTTCTCAAACTTGGCACAACAGCGTTTGGAGGCCCGGCCGCTCACATCGCCATGATGGAGGACGAGGTCGTCCGCAGGCGCCGGTGGCTGACTCGAGAGGCGTTCCTCGACTACGTCGGCGCCACGAACCTGATACCGGGCCCGAACTCGACCGAGCTGGCCATCCACATCGGGCACGCGCGAGCCGGTTGGGCCGGCCTTCTCGTCGCAGGTGTGTCGTTCATCGTGCCCGCCGCAGTGATCGTGAGCGCCGCTGGCTGGGCGTACGTCCAGTACGGCACGCTTCCCCAAGCCGCCGGCATCCTCTACGGCGTCAAGCCAATCGTGATCGCTGTCGTCGCTCAGGCGCTCTGGCGGTTGGGGCTGACGGCGATCAAGGGCGCTGCGCTGGCGGCTGTCGCAGTCCTGGCCGCACTGTTCGTCGCCGCGGGCATACACGAGTTGCTCGTCCTGTTGATGGCGGGTATCGCGATGGCTGGGGTCACCATCGGGCCGCGATGGACGAGTGGAGCGCCTCAGTCGCTGACCGCGATCGCTGGTGCCTCAGGCCTGAGCGCCGCCGTCGCCGTTGGCGTTCCGTCAGCTCCGTTCGGACTGCTTCAGCTGTTCTTCGTATTCGCCAAGGCAGGGGCGGTGCTCTTCGGTAGCGGATACGTGCTGCTGGCGTTCCTGCGCGCCGACCTCGTCGAGCGTCTCGGCTGGCTGACCGAACCACAGCTCCTCGATGCCATCGCGATCGGCCAGGTCACACCAGGGCCGGTCTTCACGACCGCGACGTTCATTGGATTCATCCTCGGTGGTCCCGCGGGCGCATTCATCGCGACCGTTGGGATCTTCCTTCCAGCGTTCGTCTTCGTCGCCATCAGCGGACCACTGGTGCCAACGCTGCGCCGGTCAGTCACCGCAGGCCGCGCACTGGACGGCATCAACGCGGCGTCACTCGGTCTGATGGCTGCGGTTTCCTGGCAGCTCGGACGCGCGGCGCTCGTCGACGGCAGGACGATCACTCTCGCCTGTCTCAGCCTGATCGCACTGGTCATCTTCCGGATCAACTCGGCCTGGCTCATTGTCGCAGGCGCGAGCATCGGCTGGCTGCTCAGCTGACCATCGGGGATCTCACGCGGGTAGCGCCTGGTGTTCTGAGGCGCGACCGGTTGTCCGCTCGAAACTGCGAAGGCGTACGATGGAACGCGCGGCGAAACGCAGCCGTGAAGTGGCTGTGACTCGAGAATCCCAGTTCGAGGGCCAGACCAGTCAGGTCGTCGCGGTGAGGCACCTCGACGAGCGCCCGCGCGAGGCGGAGCTGCACCAGATACCGATGCAGCGCGACACCCTCCAACTGGCTGAACGCGTTCGTCAGGTACGCCGGCGAGGCCCCCACGGCGCGGGCCACATCGACGAGCCGGATCGGGTGCGCGAGGTTCGCCTCCAGATACTCCTTGGCGCGTCCTACGAGCTGGCGCGTCCGGGTTGCCAGTTCCTTGCGACGCGATTCCACCGTAACCGACATACGCAGGAGGGTGAGTGCAGACTCCTCCTGATGGAGCGGGTCTCCATCACCTGCGGACATGGTCAGAAACTCCGAACGCAGGCGCTGCAGTGTCGACGGCGCCCGGAGACTGCGCCTGCGGAACAGTGGATGGAACGCCAGCCGCGCGTCGGAGACGTGCAGCATCTCGGCGAGCGTGTCCGCACACGGGGTGATGATCAGTTCAGCGTAACCGCGACCGCGCGGCTGACTCAGCGAAAAGGCCTCGCCGCCGGTGACGAACAATACCTGGTTCGCGTCGGCAACGACCTCGTCGGTCCTGACGTGCCACACGAATAAACCACGGTAGGGCAAACAAATCTGGAAGTCCGGTGAAAAGCCCTCCGGCGTGCGGCGCCGTGAATCCTCGCACCTGAGGTCCTCGGCCATGAGGACAGTCGAATTCACGAGACGCGACCTGCGGTGCACCCGGCTGGTTCAAGTCCGGCGGGCGCGATGCGGGTGACGGGCAGCTCTAGCGTCGACGCTGGCGTTCACGGGTGGTTTCCTCCCTGGATCCAGACTACTCAAGTTTCAGTTGCGTCGACCGCTCCGGCTATCAGAATCTTTCGGCGCGCCTGGGGTCAGGTCTTGAAAGTCAGCAAAATTCACGTGTCAGGGGGTCAGATCACTGCACTCAGGGTTCATGACCTGACCCCAAGGACGTGAAAAATCTGGCGATTCAAGACCTGACCCCATCGAATGACCCCATCGAAAGCTTCTGATAGCGCAGGCGCGGCGCGCGGCGCAGCATTCGGCGCATGCTCGGCCGGCTCTCGAGCCTGATCCTGTTCGTCACCCTCAGCGCATTCACTGTCGCTGTCCTCGCCCAGGCTCCGCGGCCGCCAGTCCTCGAGCTCCGCGTCTATACGCTCAAGCCGGGCGTTCGCGATAGTTTTCACGCGCGTTTCGTGCAGGACTCATTGCCGCTGCTGCAGCGCGCGCACATCGATGTCGTCGCCTACGGGCCGTCTTTGCACGACGCGGACTCGTGGTACCTCTTGCGATCGTTCGCAAGCGAAGACGAGCGCGACAGATTGGAACAGTCCTTCTATCAAAGCCGCGCATGGCTGGACGGCCCGCGCGACGCGGTCCTCGCTGCCATCGTCAGCTATTCAACGGCAGTCATCCACGTAGACCCCCTGACGCTGAAGGGACTTCGACTCATGCCCGCACCATCTGTATCGACCCCTGACGACCTCGCGACCCTTCTTCGACTGAACGACGAGTACATCGATGCGGTCCGGACGTCGGACGTGAAACGCTTCGGCGAGATCCTCGCTGACGACTTTCTCTGCACGCTCGCTGACGGCACCCTCGTCGACCGTCAGCAATTCCTGATTCAGGCGGCGCAACCGACGACCGCGCATGGCCTCGCGATCCATGACGTGAACGTGCGCCTGCTCGGCGATACCGCGATCGTCCATGCGGCGACGACGTTCACGTATCCCGACGGCCGGCCGGGCCGCGGCCGCTACACCGACGTCTGGGCGCGCCGCGACGGGCGCTGGGTCGCCGTCGCCGCGCAGTTCGTACGACAGTAAGAGTGAATCGCTGCGAGCCTTTCGCGCGCTGTTCAAGCCTTAGAACGAGAGGCGGTGGGAAGCGTGAATGTGTCAACTCCCAACCTCCAACTCCCAAGGAGATCAGAGTCGATCGGCTGAGAGTTCTTTGGGAGTTGGGAATTGGGAATGGGGATTTGCCGAGAGGCTACCGAGCGAGGTCTTACTGCGGAGGATCCGACACCGCTGCGACCTCCACGAACGCATCGTACAGGCCGCTGCCACCTCCCCAGTCGGTCGGCTCCTCCGCCGTGAGGACGTTGACCGAGCGCCGCTCGCCATTCGCATCCGTGAACCCGCCGAACGGCATCCAGACAACGCCCGGCCGGACGCGGTCCGACACGCGGCAGACGGCACGCACTTCGCCTCTCCCGTTCCGCACGGATACGGCATCCCCACTGGTGACGCCGCGGCGGCGCGCGTCTTCTGCGTGAATCTCGATGAACAACTGCCCCGCGCGGCGGCTATGACGGTCCTGGTTGTTGTATCCCGAGTTCAGGAAGTGCAGCTGCTTCCCGGTGATCAACTGCAAACCCTCGGTCGCGTCACACTCACCCGCCGACGGCAGCGGATCGTGACCGGCTTGGCGCAGGGATTCGGAGTAGAGCTCCGCTTTTCCGCTCGGGGTGTCGAAGCCGCCGGTCGCAAAGGGCCGCCAGTCGTCCGGGCGATTCAGCCGAACGTGCCCTTCTTCCCACAGCCGTTCGTAAGTGATTCCGTCGAGCCACGGATGTCCGCTGGCCAGAGCGCCACGCAGCATGGACTCGTCACTCTCGAACAACCACGCCTCCGTGCGGCCTAAAGCCCGCGCCA
Source organism: uncultured Acidobacteriota bacterium (assembly GCA_963710415.1). Taxonomy (GTDB): domain Bacteria; phylum Acidobacteriota; class Vicinamibacteria; order Vicinamibacterales; family 2-12-FULL-66-21; genus CAVQAH01. The sequence continues at coordinate 218,610 of CAVQAH010000012.1, forward strand.
GCCGTCGGAAGAGCTCGGTGTTCGACATCGATTCGCCGCATGGCGCAATGGCGGGGCGATTCATCGCGAGATACAAGTGGCCCCAGGCTGGCGACAGATCCAGATGCTCGATCTGGCTCGTGGCGGGCAGCACGTAGTCGGCGTAGCGCGCCGTCTCGGTGACGAACAGGTCGTGCACGACCGTGAACAGGTCGTCGCGCAACAGGCCCTGCCGAATCCGGTTCTGGTTCGGCATCGACACCATCGGATTGGCCCCGTACACCATCAGCGATCGAATCGGGGGCTGCAGGTCCCGATCGCAGAGATCCTTGCCGAGGTCGCGCATGTTCAACACGCGCGCACCTGGCGCGTGCACCTCCGGCATCAGCACACGGTCCATGTCCAGTGCCGCAAACTGCAGCGCATGGGTGGAACGGGCCAGTCCACCGCCGCGATGCTTCCACGCTCCGGTGAGCACCGGCAGGCAGCCGAGCGTGCGAAACTGCATCGCTCCATTACGATGATGTTCGACGCCGATCAGCGGCCGAAGCAGGGACGGCTGGGTTGTCGCGTACTCCCGCGCGAACCGCTCGATGTCGTCTGCCTGCAGGCCAACCGTGTCTGCCACGCTCTCCGGCGTGTACTGGCGTACGCGTTCTGCAAGCGCCTCGTAACCGATCGCATACCGCGAGACATACTCGTGATCCACCAGGTCGTCGCGAACGATGACGTGCATCATCGCGAGCGCCAGCGCCGCATCGCTCGCCGGCTTGATCGGCAGGTGCCAGTCCACAGACTCTGCGGTGCGCGTCCTGATTGGATCGACTGCGACGATCTTCGCGCCGCGACGCTGCGCCTCGCGCACGAGCGGCCAGAAGTGGAGGTTGGTGACGATCGTGTTGGTGCCCCACAGCACGACGTACCGGCTGTGAACGATCTGCTCCGGATCGATCCCGGATCCGGTCCCGATCGTCGACGAGAGGCCTGCGGCGGCGACGGCGCCGCAGATCTTGCGATCGAGCCGCGTGCAGCCCATCGACCCGAACAGCCGCCGGTCGATCGAGGCCATCTGAATCAGCCCCTGCACGCCCGCCGAGCTGTACGGCAGGATCGCTTCCGCGCCCGATTGCTCGATGATCGCCTGCCAGCGTGACGCGATGTCGGCCAGCGCCTCGTCCCAACTCACGCGGACGAATCGCCCTTCACCCTTGGCGCCCGACCGCTTCAGCGGGTGCAGCAGCCGGTCGGGATGGTACACGCGCTCGAGATAGTGATTGACCTTCGCGCAGAGCGTGCCGCGATTGAATGGATGCGCAGGGTCGCCCGACAGCCGCTCGGCGGTCCCATCCCGGACCTCGACGACCCAGCCGCACGTGTCCGGGCAGTCGTGCCCGCAGGCGCCGCGAACGATCTGAATCGGACCGGCTGACGAGCTCACGTCAAGAGTCTAGCCCGACGTCGGGATCTCGGGGTGGCCAAGATCGGTATGGTCCGTCTGACCGCGGGCTGGCGGCCGCCGCGAGGAGCGGCCAGCCTTCCTTGAGAACAGGCTAGACCGCGACCCAGGTCTCCACCTTGGTGAGATTGACGGCGACGCTGCACTCGCCGAGCCGGGCACACACATAAATCGTCGATCCGAGCGTCTTCTCACCGAGTCGTCGCCGCAGCTTCGTTTGCGGCTGATGACAGACCGGACACTGGTGGGCGGGCGGCGGCACGTCGTTACGCTTCAACTGGCTCATGAGAAAGCTCCGATTCTGTGACCTTAGTGAACGGTCGAACTCTCTCCGCGATCGAGTGCGGCCTGCAGTGCATCGATGGCGACTTCAAGCGTCACGATCCGCTCGCTCTCAAGGCGCATCGACAGTGGTGCGGCTCCGCCGAGGCCATTCTCTCTTCGATGCTGCATCTCCAGTGCGCTGGCGAGCTCGTGCTCGACAGACTCCAGGAAATTCAGCAGGAACGGATCGACTCGCCCAGACATCACGCCCGCCACTCGAAATCGAGTGCGGTAACGATGCCCGCGAGAGCAGTCGGCTGACGAAAAGCGCTCCGCCTTGGACAGATCTGTGAGCGTGCATGCGAGCCCCCTCGCACCATCTCGGGCCAAGGCTGGAAAGTACAGATACTTACCAACCACTTTGATGAGGCTGGCGGCCGGTGCTGACCGTGAGGCTCAGGAAAGGATCGTCAGTATAGCATGTGTCGCTGCCGAAGGATTTCGAGGGGCAGGCTGCCTGAGGCTATAAGACCTTGGCACTATTGCCTGTCAGCGTTCACTCCGGCACTGTCAGATCCTGCGGTTCGTCGCAAACATGCTCGGCTTCGAAGGAGGTTCCCATGGCGCACGCAAGCACATCGGCCGGTGTGAAGAACATCGTTCTCGTCCACGGCGGGTTCGTGGATGGATCAGGTTGGGCGGGTGTCTACAAGACACTGAAGAACGACGGCTATACAGTCGCGATCGTCCAGAATCCGACGATTTCACTGGCCGATGACGTGGCCGTTACCAGGCGGGTGATTTCTGCGCAGAGCGGTCCGGTCATACTCGTCGGCCATTCGTACGGTGGCGTCGTGATCACTGAAGCGGGCAACGACCCGAAGGTCGCGGGGCTGGTCTACGTCGCGGCATTTGCGCCGGACAAGGGTGAGTCCGTGTCTGCGCTGATCAAGAACCCCCGGCGGGCGCGCCAGTGCCTCCGATTCTGCCGCCGCAGGATGGATTCCTCTTCCTCGACAGGGCGAAGTTCGCGGCGTCGTTCGCCGCTGACGTGAGTGAAGACACCGCCGCGTTCATGGCCGACTCGCAAGTTCCGTGGGGCGTCGAGGCCCTGGGCGGCATCATCAGCGCGCCGGCCTGGAGGACGAAACCGAGCTGGTACCTCGTCGCGACGGAAGACCGAATGATCCCACCCGACGCGCAGCGCGCCATGTCGAAGCGCGCAGGTTCGACGGTGGTCGAGGTCAGAGGCAGTCACTCCGTGTACGTGTCGCAGCCGCAAGACGTCGCGGCGATCATCGCGAAGGCCGCCGAGGGCGTGACGCTGGCGGCGAAATAGAATGACTCCGACGTGCGGGCGCCAGGATTGAGCCGGCTACGAACTCAGCATTCGTGCAAGAACAGTCGCGATGATGGTACCGCAGATCGGCCTTGGCCTGCGCGGTGCTCGTGCTGCTGATTCCAGCGCGCGCTGCGCACGCGCAGCCGGATACGCAGATTTGGGGAGAGTTCATCCTCAACTGGGCCCCGAACCATCGGTTCACCTACGGGCTCGACGTCGAGCCCAAGGTGCTCGTCTCCAAGCCGGCCGACGATCCTGGCTGGGCGACGCTCGAATCTCACGCCATCCATGAGTACAAACGCGGTCAGTGGTTCGACGCGTTGGGCGAACTCCTGATCGGCCGGACGCGACAGACCGATGACCTGAACTCGACCGAGGTGACGCCACGGATCGGCATGCGGTTCCACTTGCTGTCGAACCTGCGCGATGAGCTCGGCAAGGAAGGGCTGATCAGGGAAAGACGCCCGAAGCATCGGGTCGCCCTGCGGGATCTGGTCCGCGTCGAGTGGCGGAACCTGTACTACTCGACCGACAAGCCCCAATCATCGACGGTGCGTCTCCGGAACCGTCTGGAGCTGTCGTACTCGATCACCCGTCCTCGAATCACGGATGATGGGGCGACGTATCTGCTGGCGGACGTGGAGTGGTTCTGGCCGCTCGAGGATCCGGACGAGCGGTATCCAACAAGCAGCGCGTCCGCACTGGTCTTGGCTACCGGCGCAACTTCGCGTGGCGCTTCGAAGCGCTCTACATCTGGAACCGTTCCCGCAACACCATCGACGAAGGCTTCACCACGTCCGACAACATCATTGACTTCAGGGTGAAACGAGTGTGGTGAAGATCCCTGGTTGCGAGCTGGAGCGGCGGGAATCTCTTCCCGCCGCTCCAGCCGGAAAGACGATGGATGGGCTCGTCTACCAGCGCTCGGAACGACGACCGCCGCCGCCGCCGCCGGACTCGGATTTCGGACGGGCCTCGTTGACGGTCAGCTGCGCCCACCGAGGCTGTAATCGGCCAATTGACGGATCGCGGCTTGTGCTTCTTCGTCGGTGGACATTTCGACGAAGGCAAAACCGCGCGCGCGACCGGTCGCGTTGTCGCGCATCACGTTGACGCTCTCGACGGTTCCGGCCGCTGCAAACAGCGTCTGGAGATCCTGGTCACTGGTCTGGTAACGGGAGGTTGCCGACATAGAGCTTTCTAGCCATGTGGTACTCGCTTCCGCTCCACTCAGGAGCATTGACATTGACGTTGGATCCGGATGGACCCTCGATGGATTCGGCTGGTGCTAGGCGATCACGTCGGAAGGAGAAGCGAGACTGAAGACTCGATTCGGCTCTGGGCGCGGCTGCTGCAGAAGGCTGTCTTCCACCTGAGGACGCATCATACCACAAGGGTCAGACCCCTCGCTTCAGGCCGGACTCCAATACCAGATCACCAACGCGCCCACCGTCATCAGCGTGACGCCGACGGCCATCTGCCAGTTGACGGGCTCCCGCAGCAGCAGCGCGGCGAACACGATCGTCAAGGGAAGGCTCAATTTGTCGATGGGCGCCACCCAGGACGCAGGAGCGACCTGCAGCGCCCGGAAGTACGCCAGCCAGGACACGGCGGTCGCGAACCCCGACAGCACCAGAAATAGAACGGACCGGCGCGGAATGTGTGGAAGGGCCCGGTGCTCACCGAGGGCGAATACCAATGCCCATGCCGATACGAGCACGACGACGGTTCTGACCGCGGTCGCGGTGGTGGAGGGGACACCGCTGACGCCGATCTTTGCCAGGATCGCGGTCACCGCGGCGGCGACGGCCGCCAGCATCGCCCAAAAGAACCAGCCCATGGGTATCCTCCGCCATCAGTGTGCGCGGCCGTACCGGAGATAGATCGCCGGCAGCAGGAAGAGATTGAGTACCGTCGACGTCACCAGGCCGCCGATGATGACGACCGCCATCGGATGCTGAATCTCGTGCCGGAACGATTTCCGCCCAACACGATCGGCACCAGCGCCAGGCTCGTCACCAGCGCCGTCATCAGAATCGGCGCCAGTCGTTCCTCGGCGCCTCGCATGACCAGCGCACGGCCGAACGACACATGCTCCCGGTCTTCGAGGTGCCGATAGTGGCTGATCAACATGATCCCATTGCGCGCGATGACAGGCAGACGACGGGAGTCCGCATTGGGCTGGATTCTGTCAACCGGCAGATGAACGATCGATGACAGAATCTGCAGGAAGGGTCACGACAAACGTCGTGCAACCGGGCCGGCTCTCGTGCAGCTGCAGCGTCCCGCCGTGCGCCTCCGCGATCCATCTCGCAATCGGCAGCCCGAGACCCGCGCCGTCCGACGCGCCCTTGCGAACGAATCGTTCGAAGATGCGCTCCTGGTCCGCAACAGGTATTGGCGGTCCGTCGTTGGTGATCCGGATCGTCACGCGATCCGCCGAGCGTGCCAGGCTCGCCGTCACGCGACCGTTGCTCTCTGCGTGGCGAATTGCGTTGTCCAGGAGGTTGCCGATCATCTGGCGCAAGAGCGCGTCATCCCCGGTCAAGCCGACCTCCTGATCGCCGTCGGTCGTCACCGCGACGTCTCGCTGGTTGGCCAGCACCCGAAGGGCCCGGGCACTCTCAGCGAGGATGTCATCGAGATTCAGAAACTCGTGGCGAAGCGGTACCCCGTGAGCCTCGGCGCGCGACAGCAGGAACATGGCGTCGACCAGGCGGGAAAGCCGGTTCGCCTGCTCGCCGACGATGACCAGCGACTCTCGATACTCCTCCGCTGACCGAACATCCTTGGCCAACGTGACCTGGGTCGGCGGTGCGTACCACCGACACCGGCGTCCGCAGTTCGTGCGATGCGTCGGCCATGAACTGACGCTGATGATTCAAGGCGGACGCGAGGCGATCGAGCAGCCCGTTGAACGAGACGGCCAGCTGGCCGAGCTCGTCGCCGACCGGCGGCGCGACCAGACGTTCCCTGGGGTCTTGCTCGTTGATGCGGCTCGCCTGTTCGGCCATGCGCGTCAACGGCTTGAGCGTTTGTCGTCCGATCAGCCAACCGCCGGCGGCGGCGGCGACGAGCGCCATCGCGACACCCAACGACATCGCAAGCACCATCTCAGCCTGCTGCGCGTGCAACGCGTCGAGCGACGCCATGACCGTCGCTCTGTACGCGTAGCCGCGGTAATCGATGTCTCGGCTCAGAACCCGAAACTCGCCTGCCGGCGTTGCAACCGTTGCGGCGTTGGCGCGCGCAACAAATGGCGGGAGCGACGCCCGCTCGACGGCTATGCCCCACACCTCGAGGATGCTGCCGTCAGGTCGCGTCAGCGCGAGCGTCCGGTCAGGAACGACGACTTCGCCACTGGCTTCTGCGGCGGCCCCCTCGAGGGTCAGCCCCTCGCCGAACTCTGTCCGCATGACCCCTTCGAGCGTGGCCATGGTGCGCGCGAGATCGTCATCCAGCCGCCGCAGCGACAATCGCGACTGCGCGAAAGATCCGACAACAGCAGCAGTCACGAGGATCATCACGACGACGCTGCTATACCACAGCGTCAGACGCGCTCGGATGGAGAGGGTCATGAATCGTGAGAAGGGTGAAAGACGGGAGCCAGCATATACCCCTCCCCGCGCCGCGTCGTGATCAACGACGTTCCGTGCGGATCGTCGATCTTGCGGCGGAGACGCTGGATCATCACATCAATGACGTTGGACATCGATTCAAACGGCGCGTCCCAGACGTGCTCCGCGATCGCGCCACGCCCGACTACCTCGCCGGCGTGGAGCGCCAGGAACTCCAGGAGCGCGAACTCGCGGGAGGTCAGCTTGATTGGGTGATCGCGGCGGAAGGCCTGACGGGCTCGCAGGTCAAGCCGCAAATCGCCCACCGTGAGTATCGCGGGGGTCAGCGGCAACCGACCGCGTCTGATGACCGCGCGTAATCGGGCGAGGAGTTCGCCGAAATCGAACGGCTTGATGAGGTAGTCGTCCGCCCCGCTGTCCAGACCCGCGATGCGCGAGTCGATGGCATCCCGGGCCGTGAGCATCAGGACTGGAACGTGTGCGCCGGCGCGGCGCAGCTCTCGACACACCTCGAAGCCGTCCAGGCCCGGCAGCATGACATCCAGGACGATGGCGTCATACTCGGTGATGGCGGCCTGGTAGAGGGCCTGTTGGCCATCTCCGGCAACATCCACTGCGTACGACTGCTCACGCAGCCCTTTCGCGAGCATTTGTGCCGCTCGCGGCTCGTCCTCGACCAGCAACACCCTCATCGACCGGCGCTCCCTATCGCTCGCAGCCTCCCCCGCCCAACGATCATGGTCATGATCATGATCCCGCGCAACAGATGAACCAACAGGTGACAGCCGGCTCGGGGCCAGACGACGCGACGTCATCGCAGCTCGGTTCATCCCACGATCGCTACGGTATCAGACTGGAGATGCTGCTCCGACGGCGATCGCCCGATCGACTTTCGTTCATGATGCTGGAGATTCGGAGGAAGACGATGAGAGTCTTGATACTGATGCTGTCTGTGGCGGGCGCGATCGCGGTCACGCCGGTGTTCGGGCAAGAACAGGCAACCGAGAAGCCGGTGAAGCTGCAGGAACTGCCGCCCGCCGTACAGGAAGTGGTCAAAGCGCAGGGTAAGAGCGCGACCGTGCGTGGCTTTTCCAAGGAAGTCAAGGACGGCCGCACGCTCTACGAGATTGAAATGCGCGTCAACGGGCTGTACCAGGGACCTGACCGTCGACGCCCAGGGGGCGATCGTCAGCGACGAGCAGCAGACGACGTTGAGCGAGATCCCTGAGGCCGCGCGCATAGCGATCCAGAAGGCCGCGACGGGCGGGAAACTCACCCTTGTGGAGAAGGTGATAGAAGGCGGTTCGACCTTCTACGAAGGCCACATCATGAAAAGCGGCAAGGAGATCGAAATCAAGGTCGACGCAAACGGGAAACCAGTCGAGTAGACGGCGTGCTCGCTCCCGTCATTGTGCCCGTCATCTCGAGAGGCTGTACGCTGCCGATCGGTGCCTCCGTGTATCTTGCGTCAACGGCCAGGAGCCGGATTCGAACGATCGCCTGTCTCGTCGCGGCAGTTGCGTCCGCGGCGACGTTCGGCCAACCCGCCCTCACGCTTCCCAACAGACCGGATTCGCTGAAGTTTGCCGCGATTGGCGACAACGGCACCGGCGATCGGCCTCAGTACGACATCGCTCAACAGATGAGCGCCGCGCATGCGACGTTCCCGTTCGATCTCGTCATCATGCTTGGCGATAACATGTACGGCGGCCAGCAGCCGGCTGACTTCGTGAAGAAATTCGAGCAGCCGTACGCGCCTCTGCTGTCGGCGGGTGTGAAATTCCAGGCGTCACTCGGCAATCATGACCGGCCTGAGAACGTCTCGTACAAGCCTTTCAACATGAACGGCGAGCGGTACTACACGCTACGCCCGCAAGAATGTCCGGTTTTTCGTTTTGGACAGCACGCAGATGGACCCCAAGCAGGTGGCCTGGGTCGAGTCGTCTCTGCAACAGGCGCGGGAGGATTGGAAGATCTGCTATTTCCATCATCCGTTGTACTCGAATGCCGACCGCCACGGCGCCTCGGTCGATATCCGCGTGCTGTTAGAGCCGATCTTCATCAAGCATGGCGTCAATGTCGTCTTCTCCGGCCATGACCACGTCTACGAGCGACTGAAGCCGCAAAAGGGTATCTACTACTTCGTGTCGGGTTCGGCGGGGCAGCTGCGCAAGGGCAACATGAGTCCTACGGACCAGACCGCCGCGTATTTCGATCAGGACCAGAGCTTCATGCTCATGGAAATCGCAGGCACCGAGCTGTACTTTCAGGTCATCTCCCGTACTGGCAAGACTGTCGATTCCGGTGTAATCCAGCGACAGCCGAAACCCAGCCAGGCTGAGCAGCAGCCGGGCACGTCATGAAAGACAAGTCCAAACGGCGCGGGCTACGCCATCACGTGCGAACGACCGTTCCACGTCTGTCGCAGTTCGCCGTCGAGCACCTGCTTCTGCTGCCGCTGGGAGCGCTGATCGCCCTGGTGTGGGTCAACACGGCACCCGAGAGCTACTACCGTTTCACTTTTGCGATCGCGTTTGCGGTCAACGATGTCGCGATGATGCTCTTCTTTGCGCTGATGACCAAGGAGGTGGTGGAGGCCACGGCGCCGGGAGGTGTGCTCCATACGTGGCGGCGCGTCATGCTGCCGGTGGTGGCGTCGATCGGCGCGGCGGCCCTGCCTGCTCTCATTCATGTCCGCATGGCCGAGGTACTCGACGAACCAATACTGTCCATTGGCTGGCCAGTTTCCCTGACGACGGATCTCGCCATCACCTATTTCGTGGCGAGACTCATCTTCCGGGCGCAGCATCCCATGATCCCGTTCCTGCTGCTTCTCGGAATCGCCTCTGACGCTCTCGGGTTCGTGACCCTCGCGTTGTTCAATCCCATGAGAGCGGTTCACGTCACCAGCAGTGTGCTGATCCTGGCAGGAGCGATCGGCATCGCTGCTGCACTTCGGTGGTTTCGCGTCCGCAGCTTCTGGCCATATCTGCTCGGCGCAGGGAGCGTCTCGTGGTTCGGGTTCTTCTGGAGCGGCCTGCATCCCGCGCTCGCGCTCGTCCCGATCATCCCGTTCCTGCCTCACGCGGCGCGCGATCCAGGGTTTTTCGTCGACGCTCTCCCCGACGCGAAAGATACGTTGAGCCGGTTCGAGATTTGGTGGAAGTACCCGGCTCAGATAGCGTTGTTCTTTTTCGGAATCGTCAATGCGGGTGTGCCGATGAACGCCCTTGAAGCGGGTACGTGGGGGCTGCCCATTGCTGTCCTTGCCGGCAAGCCCCTCGGCCTTCTCATCGGTGCCGGCCTCGCCATGCTCGGCGGGTTGCACCTGCCGCACCGCGTCGGCTGGCGGGAACTGATGGTCGGTGGACTCATCGCCGCGATGGGATTCAGCGTCGGGCTGTTCTTTTCGAGCGCGCTATTCCCCCCCGGACAGCTGCGTTCGGAAATCAGCATGGGTGTGCTGCTGAGTCTCTTCGGAGCGCCGCTGGCGCTCGTGGCTGCGAGGCTTCTCCGTGTGGGGAGGTTCTCAGGAGGACGGCATTTCCCAGCGTGAGCCTCGTCCGGATGGGCCCAGCGTCATCACGGCTCGTCGGATGTCGCGGGGGCACTCGTCAACAGGTAACCTTCACCGCGTCGTGTCTGGATGATGGAATCCCGACCGGGAAGGTCGATCTTTCGACGCAGGCGCTGGATGAAGACGTCGATGACGTTGGACATCGGATCGTACGACCCGTCCCATACGTGTTCCGAGATGTCTGCCCGGCCCACCACCTCGCCGGCTCGCCGGACCAGATACTCGAGCAACGCGTATTCGCGCTTCGTGAGCGAGACCAGCTGGCCCCGGCAGGTGACGCGGTGCGATCGCGGGTCGATTTCCAGTGGACCTGCGGTCATTCGCAGGGGCAGCGCCGGGCGGGCTCCCCGTCGAATGAGCGCGCGGAGGCGTGCGTAGAGCTCTCCGACGTCGAAGGGCTTGGTCAGGTAGTCGTCGGCACCGCTGTCGAGCCCGGCAATGCGGGCTTCGACACTGTCCCGGGCGGTCAGCATCAGGACCGGCACGTGCGATCCGATGGCCCGCAGGCGCTGGCAGAGCTCCAGCCCGTCGACGAATGGCAGCATGACGTCGAGAATGACCGCGTCGTAGTCGGAGATCGTCACGAGCTCGACGACATTGCGGCCATCGACCGCCACGTCTACCGCGTAGGCCTGCTCCCGCAGACCTTTCGCGAGCATCCGCGCCGCATGCGGTTCGTCCTCGACCAACAAGATGCGCACGGTGATCTATTCTGCGCCAATTCCCGTGAAGCTCAGGCCAAACCCGCCCGCGCACTACGGTTGGGCTGAGGGCGAACGTCTGAGCGCTAGTCATGGATCTACTGTGGCCGAGAGCGAATGAACACACGGTGACAGTCATCGCAGGCATCGTCATCGTCCCGTCATCCTGGAGCGGCTACGCTCGATTGGTAGATTCGCTCTTTGGAAAGGAAGACTCGATGCGCTCCAGCCTGGTTGTTCTCGCAACAGTCATGACCGTGGCGACGGCTCCCGCCGCCGCGCAGGGCACCTACAAACAGGTCGGCGACATCACGATCGGAGGCCCGCTGCCAGCGCGGTGGGACTACCTGACGGTTGATGCGCCATCCCGGCGCCTGTACGTCTCGCACAGCACCGAGGTCGTCGTCGTCGACACGGCGAGCGACAAGGTGATCGGCCGCATCACCGACACGCCAGGAGTTCACGGAATCGCCGTCGGGGCTGGCAAGCTCTTTACGAGCAACGGCCGTGAAAACAAGGTCAGCATGGTGGATCCGAACAGCCTGGCGACGCTCGGCAAGATCGACAGCGGCGGCGCCAATCCCGACGCCATTACGTTCGACGCGACGACGAACGAGATCTGGGTGTTCAATCACACGGGGATGTCTGCGACCGAAATCGACGCGACGTCGGGGAAGGTCGTCGCGACGATTCCGCTGACGGGCACAGCCGAGAGCGGTCAGTCCGACGGCGCCGGCAGAGTGTTCGTGAACATCGAGGACAAGAATCAGATCGACGTCATCGACGTGGCGGCGAAGAAGGTGGTGGCGAGCTGGTCCGTGTCGCCAGGTGCGAGCCCGACGGGCATGTCGCTCGACCGCGCGACCCATCGGCTGTTCGTCGGTGCGGGCACGGTGATGCTCATGATCGACGCAACCAGCGGAAAGATCGTGGCGAGCGTGCCGATCTGTTCCGGAACCGACGCGACGTGGTACGACGCCAGCACCAAGCTGGCGTTCAGCTCGTGCCGCGACGGAAACATCACTGTGGCACGAGTGGATGGTGACAGGATGACCGTTGTCCAGACGATCGCCACGGCACCAGGTTCGAAGACGATGGGGATCGACACCACCACCCACAAGTTGTACGTGGCAGCGGCCAAGCCACTCGGCGCGGGCGGACAGGGGAACGATCCCGATTCGTTTCATGTTCTGGTCTATGGACTGCAGTAGCACACCTGTCGGATCCCCGGTGCGATCGTGCGTCAAGCCTCGCGAGCGGCGTTGCTGGCGACCGTTCTGTGCATCTCCGGCGTCACCGCGTTTGCGCAGGCGGAAGCACCGGCGGCGTTGACGCTCTCCGACGCGACCGAGCGAGCCATGGCCGCAAACCCGACAATCGCTGCAGCGCGGTTGCAGCGACCGATTGACGTGGCGGGGGTGGCGGTCGCCGGCGAACGACCGAATCCGGACTTGCTCTACGAGGCGTCGAAGGAAACGCCGCGTCAGGCGATAGGCGCGACGCTTCCGATCGAGCTGGGGAGCAAGCGGCTGCGCCGAATCGACCTCGCGAAGACGACAGTCGCGGTTGGTGACGCCAGCCTCGCCCGGCTCATCGCCGAGGTGCGTCGCGAGGTCCGTGATGCCTATTTCGAGGCGGTGGCGGCGGATCGTGCGCGCACAGATCGCGGACGAGCTCCGCGCGCTGGCGCAGCGTGCGCGCGACGCGGCGAATGCCCGCGTCGTCGCCGGTGATGTCCCACGCTCCGATCTCACGCTGTCGGACCTCGCGCTGGCCACCGGCGAGAACGAGCTCGTCGGGGCGCGGGGCGAAGCGATCGCCACGCACGCCGAGTTGAATACCTTGCTGGGACAGCCTGCGGATACGCCGCTCACCTTGGCTGACCCGCTCTCCACCGGCGCCATCGTCCCGCCGCAGGAAGCGTTCGAGCTGGCCACGCAATCGAACGTCGACGTGCAGGTCCTGGATCGGCAGATTGCGGAACAGGTCGCAAAAATAAGACTCGCGACGGCCCTGACGTTTCCCGACGTCGTAGCCGGCGGCACCTTCACGTACGACGCTGAACCCGAGTTCCACTTCGGCTGGCGGGCAAGCGGGGGCGTAACTGTCCCGATCTTCACCAGGCACAAGGCGGGCGTGGTCGTCGAGGAGTCGACGCTCGCGCGCATGAAGCAGGAGCGCGCGGCGCTCGTGGCGCGAATCACCGGCAGTATCTCCGCGGCGCTGGCACGGGCGACCGCCGCGCGCGATCAGATCAATCGCTACGAGACATCGATTCTGCCCCTCGCGCTCGAGGCGGAACGACAGGCGCAGGCTGCATACGACGGCGGGCAAATCAGTCTTCCGGTCCTCGTGCAGGCGCTGATGACGGCGCGCGATACCAGGCAACGCGGTCTGCAGGCAGGGCTCGACTACCAGCACGCCCTGACCGAGCTCGATCGTGCGATCGGAGCTCCCCTCAAATGACTCCCGGGCGCGGAGACACGGTGACGCGTCGGCGCACGCGCTTGGTAGCGTGGCTGCTGTCACTGGCTGCGCTGACGGGATGCCAACAGCCGTCGGTCGAACAGATTGAGACGACCGCCGTCGTCCCGGTGGTCGTTGAAACCGCGAGGATCGGACCTCTACAGGAGGTGATCGCCGTGACCGGCGTCGTCGCTGCTGCACCGGGAGCGGAGATGCTCGTCGTTGCGCCCGCGGCCGCGCGCATCGCGCGCCTCCCCAACGCCGAAGGCGATCGGGTGAAGGCGGGCGACCTTCTGGTCAGGTTCGACATTCCGTCGCTGACGGCCGACGTCGCGGCAAGTCGAGCAAGGGTCACGCAGGCCGCCGCACGCGTCGAGGCCACGAAAGCCAACGTCCTACGACTCTCGTCACTCCTCGAGCAAGGCGTTGCTGCGCCGCGCGACGTGGAAGAGGCGACCAAGCAGCACGCCGAGGCCGCAGCCGATCTCGAGCAGGCGCGGAGTGCCGTGCAGGCTGCAGTCGCCCTCTCGGACCGGGCCGTCGTGCGCGCGCCATTCGCGGGCGTTGTGGCACAGCGATTTCACAACCCCGGCGATCTGGTGGAGGCCGCCGCCAGCGATCCAGTGTTGAAGGTGATCAATCCTTCGCAATTGCAGGTAGTCGCGGGCGTTCCCGCGTCAGCGCTGTCGCGGGTGGTCGTCGGACACTCGGCACAGATCCATCAAGCGGGCGTGGATGACACGGAAGCTGCAAAGGTGCTGGCAAAGGGGCCGCAGATTGATTCCGCCACTGCGACCGGCAGCGTGCGCCTTGCGTTCGCGAAGCCGACGTCGCTCACCGCTGGGATGCCTGTGCAGGTGGACATTGTCGGAGACGAGCGTGCCAACGCGCTCATCGTCCCGGTTGCGTCTCTGGTCAGCGAGGAAGGCGGGCTCTTCGTGATGGTTGCCGGCGACGACAACAAGGCACACAAGCACCCGGTCACGGTCGGCCTCTCGACCAGGATGCTCGCTGAAGTGACGAGCGGCATCAAGGCAGGCGATCGAGTGATCGTCCGCGGTCAGGACGGAGTCCCCGACGGCGCCGCAGTCCTGGTCGAATCGAAATGAACCCCGCGCGTTTTGCCCGTCGCCAGTCGCGGGCGATCCTCCTGCTCACGGTCTTTCTCGCGACGCCGGCGCGGTCGCCTACGTGAGCCTTCCTAGCAGTATTTATCCGCCCCTCGAGTTTCCTCGCGTCATCGTCATCGCTCACTCGGGCAGCACTCCCGCCCGCTCGATGACACTCACCGTGGCCCGCCCGTTGGAACAGGCGATCATGGAAGTGCCGGGCATACGGCGGGTGCGATCGAGGACCTTTCGTGGCGCAACCGAGATTTCGGCGCAATTCGAGCCGCGCACGGACACTGTCATCGCGCTGCAGATGGTGCAAAACCGCATCGCCGAGATTCGCGCGAGCCTGCCAGCCGACGTCGAGTTGGTCGTGGATCGACAGACGCCGGCGGTATTTCCAATCTACGGGCTGAACCTCACGGGCCCGCTCTCGGACGCCGAGCTCTACGACTACGCCTATTACGTGATCCGGCCGGCGTTGTCGCGGGTGCCCGGTGTCGGTCACGTCGGCGTGCTCGCCAGCGACACGCGGGAGATCGAGGTCGTCGTCGATCCCGCCAGAATGCTCGCGTCGGGGTTGACCGTTGACGATGTCGCGTTGGCGTTGAAAAGCGCGAACGTCCTTCAGCCGATTGGCCACTATCCGCAGAATGGTGTGCAGCGCCTGGTCCTCGCATCCGGATTGTGGCAGTCGCTGGACGACATTGCCGCCACGCCAGTGCTCGTCAAGCCAGGATCGACGTTGCGCGTCAGGGACATCGGCACGGTTCGCCAGGGCGCCCCGGACCGCACATCGCTCATCGCAGGGCAAGGCGGCAATACCACGGCGATCAGCGTATCCCAGCAGGTGGGCGCGAATGTTCTGACGGTCCGAACGGGTCTCGAGGATGCGCTGGAACAGCTGAAGTCGGCGCTTCCAAGTGGCCTCCGGTTGGTGAAAACGTACGACCTCGCGGAGTTCGTTCAGAGCGCCATCGGTAACGTGCGAGACGCGATCCTGATCGGAGCGGCGCTGGCCGTCATCGTGTTGCTCGCATTCCTTCGAAACTGGCGGCTCACCGCTATCGCGGCCTCTACGCTGCCTTTGACGGTCGTGTCCACGTTCGCCGTGATGTGGCTGTTCGGCGAGTCCATCAATTTGATGTCGATGGGTGGGATGGCTGTGGCCATTGGCCTCGTGATCGACGACGCGGTTGTGGTCGTCGAGAACATTCATCGGCGGCTGGCCGAGGCTGGGGGCAGCGACGCTGTCGAGAAGGCCACAGGCGAGTTGGTAGCGCCGATTGTGGGCTCGACTCTGACGACGGTGGTGGTGTTTGCGCCGTTGGGCCTGCTGTCTGGTGTGGTGGGCGATTTCTTCAAAGCGCTCTCGCTCACGTTGTCGGCGGCGGTTCTGATTTCGCTCGTGCTGGCGCTCTACCTCATTCCGCTCCTGGCGGTGACCGCCTACGGCACTCGCTCGGACGGACGCGTGCGCGACGACAGGCGAGGCTTCCTCGACCGGTGGTACGTGGCGACGCTGCCTGAGTTGCTCAACCGACCCGTCGTCGCGCTTGTGATCGCCATCGTGCTTGCCGGAGCGGCGGTGGTGGCGTACATGCCAGTCGGCTCGGGATTCTTGCCCGCGACCGATGAAGGCGGATTCGTCATCGACTACATCACCCCAGCCGGCATGGCCCTCGAGGAAACGGACGTGCGGCTGAGGAGAGTCGAGGCCATCCTGACGAAGACGCCGGAAGTGGCCTCCTACGTGCGCCGGACGGGCTCAGAGCTCGGCATGTTCGCCACCCAGTTGAACAGCGGCGACGTGCTCGTGCGCCTCAAGCCACGGGGCCAGCGCCATCGCGATGCCGAGGAGATCATCACCGACCTTCGTGGTCGGTTGGCGAAGGCCGTGCCGGATACCGAGATCGAGTTCGTACAGCTGCTCCAGGACATGTTGGGCGATCTCGAGGGCAACCCGACGCCTATCGAAGTGAAGATCTTCGGTGATGACCAGGCGCGGCTGAACGACTTGTCCGAACAGATCGAGGCACGGCTCGGCAGCGTCGCCGGCGTGGTCGATGTCGTCGGACTGCAAGAAGCCGGCGTCGAATCCACGTGGACCGTGGATCCCATCGCCGCAGCGCGAATCGGGCTGACCGTCGAACAGGTCGCTGCGCAATTGTCGAATGCCTGGCTGGGTGCCATGTCCGGCGATCTGCGTCTTCACGATCGAGCCATTCCCGTGCGCGTCCGGTTTCCGGATGCGCAACGTTTCGACCCCGCTCGGCTGGCGGACACGACTGTGCGAGGCAGGGACGGGCAGTTGACGCCTGCGTCAGCCCTGGTGACGATCGCGGACCGCACTGGGGACCCAGAGTTGATGCGCGAGAACCTTCGTCAGATGGCGCTCGTCAGCGCTCGGCTCGAGAACCGCGACCTCGGCAGCGCCGTCGACGAGATCAAGACCATGCTGACGTCCATGCCGCTGCCTGTTGGTTACACGTGGGAAGTTGGCGGCCAGTATGAGTCCCAGCAACGGTCGTTCCGGCAGTTGCTACTGGTGTCGGCCATCGCGACGGCGCTGGTCCTCCTGGTGCTGGTCGTACAGTTTCGGGCCTTTGCAGCGTCCGTCATCATTCTCCTGGCGGCGCCATTGTCGCTGAGTGGCGCTTTCACGCTGCTGTGGTTGACGGGCACCGATCTGAACGTCTCATCGGCCATGGGGCTCATCCTGCTCGTCGGACTTGTCGTCAAGAACGGTATCGTGCTCCTGGATTTCGCCGACATGCGACATCGCGAGGGGATGGCGATGCGCGACGCTATTCTCGCGGCCGCGCGAGTTCGGCTTCGGCCAATCCTCATGACCACGCTGTGCACGCTGTTCGGATTGTTACCGCTTGCGATTGGCGCCGGTGCCGGCGCCGAGCTGCAGAAACCGCTGGCGCTGGCAGTGATTGGCGGTTTGAGCCTGTCCACGCTGGTGACGCTCTATCTCGTGCCTACGGCGTACCTCGCGCTAGGCGACCGTGACAAGCGCTCTACGATTCTGCCGACTGCGACTGAAGCCTGAGCGATGTCGAGGCGTCGAGCTTGGGCGGCGAGGAGATCGTTACGCGGTCCGTCGGCAAAACCGGTCACGGGTGGCTCGTCCCGAGCACGAACCCGATCGAGCGCTGAATCGGATTGTAGAACGTGCCGTAGTCGGGCGCGGTGATGTTGCTCTGCACGTCGCGCTCGTTCCCGGTGTCGAAGGCGTTGTAAATCTTCAGGCCTGCCGTGAAGTGGTACTTCCGGAAGTGCCAGGGCCTGGCGAGCGTGAAGTCGAGCGTCGACACGGTCGGGAGGCGGTCCGTTCGGTTACGCGGGCCGACGAAATCCTGGAACTCATTCACAGCCGACCAGGGAAATCCGGTGCGCCATTCGTACAGCGGCGCGAAGACCCATTTGCCGGGCAGGCCGATCGTGCCGCGCACGATCAATCGATTGGGCACGTCAGTCGGGCTGAGCGAGTTCTCGTTGAACCGGATGATCGGATTCCTGAAGTTGCCGAAGAACTGATCGTAGTCGTTGAGATCGCGGGTGCTGTGCGATCGCACGTACGACACGCTCAGATCGCGGTGTTCGCTGGCCAGATACCGTCCCGTCGTCTCGAACTCCCAATACTTCGACGCCCCCACTGAGCCGAGCGTGAGCAGGCCGCGGCTGGGATCCGGATCGACCGTGTACGCGTGCGAGCCGTTGCGATGGAGATAGGCCGCCTTGAAGAAGAAGCGACGGCCGAATCGCTGATCCCAGGCGACGGTCTGCACGATGCTCTCCGGGGTCTTCAGCGAACCATCGACGACGTGCACGAATGTGACCGGGGCGCCGAGCGGCGTGCCATCGACGGCAAACCGGCTGACGGTCTGCACGTCGTACTGGGTGAACGCGCCGACCGTCAGCGGCGTACGTTCGGCAAACTTCCCAAAACCTCCGCGAAGGATCGCGCGCCCTTCGGGGAGCAGGCTCACCGACATCCCGACGCGCGGTGAATAGTTGACGCGCTCGACGACATCATCACGGTCCGCACGGATCCCCAACTCGAAATTCACCCGATCGTTGACGCGCCAGCGATCCTGCGCAAAGACGGCGAACTCGGTACCGCTGACCTCGGGGTTCGTCGATAGCGGCAGGTAGGTCGTTCGCTCGGCCAGGGAACCGTCGAGACGAACAACGTCGAGCTCCTGGCTGTAGTTGATGCCATCGAAGCGCGAGTGCTGAAGGTCCAGACCGACCTTGAACACATGTTGGCCCAACCACTGATCCTTCGAAAACGTCAACGCCTCGACAAATTGCAGGCTGCGTACGTTGCGCTCCTGACGGTTGAAGAAGTTGCCGCTCTGCCCCTGCGGCGCGTAGACCATCGGCAGCTCGCCCTGAGTCTTCTGGTCGACCTCGAAAATGCGCACCGCGACGGTCGATTCAAGGACTGCGTGTGCCGACAGGATGAGCCGATCGACCGCTCCCGCCGAGAACCCCGACTGGGTGAACTTCGGCGTCGTTTCCGGTGGCCGGAACGTCGAAAGCGTCGCATTCGTGATCTTGCGAGGGAAGTAGATGACGCCGCCCGTGAGCGCATGACGCGACGACAACACGCGCGTCGAGCCGCGTGAAGGAGTCGAAGCTGTCCAGACCAAGCTGCGGCTCACCGGGCAGGCTCTTGACCGGCGTGCGGACGAACCGATACTGCAGGTACTCGCCGAACAACAATCGGTCGCGCTTGATCGGTCCCGAGATCGAGAACCGCGGCTCGAACTTGTTGACGAACGCGAAGCCTTTCCCGAACCCGGGAACGAGATTGTCCGGTTTGAAGATCCACTCGTTCGTGCCGCGCTTGGTGCGTACCTGCGTGACGCTCGTGGAGAATCTGCCGTATTCCGCCGCGAAGGGATTCGACAGCACCTCGACCGATTCGACCGCGCCGCTGGGCAACTCGAGATCGAAGTCTCCGGTCGAGGGATCGTTGAGGCTCGCGCTGCTCATCTGAAGCGCCCCGGTCGTGGCGGCGCCGCCCTTGATGCGCAATCGGCCTTCCGGCCCGCGGATGATGCTCGGCAGCACCGTCAGCAGCGATTGGAAATCGTCTCCCGCGAGCGGCTGGATATCCATCTTCGCGCCTGTCAGCAGGTCGCTCACCGCGACAGGCTGCAGGCTCTCGGTCGGCGAGTTGGCAGGCACGACCACGTCGACGCTCTCCCGGACGAACGTCAGTCGCATCTCGACGAGCACGTGTTCCGTCTCGCCGGCGTGAACGGTGAACGGCGACGACTCGCTGTCCGCAAAGCCCTCGCGGACGGCGCGCACGACGTACCGGCCGGCAGGCACGTCCGGGAACGTCACCTGACCGACCGCGTCGCTCATCGTCTGCCCGATCACGACGTTGCCGTCGGCGTTGCGCAACTCGACGCGCACGGCCGGAATGCGTAACCCCTCGACCGCGATCGTCACCACGACACGCGCGGGTCCCGCGGTCGTCGATTGCGAGGTCGACGCCTGCGGTGTGGTGGGCGCGGAGATCTCGGCGACACTCGAGCGCGCGCGACGCGCCGGGCGAGCTGAAGCGGCGCCAGGTGTACACAAACACAGAATGACGAGAGCGATCGCACGCGGCATGATCACCAACGAATCGCAAAGGAGAGAACAGGAGTACGCACGGCGGGAATGACGATGATGTAGAAAGTCTAACTGAGTTCATCGTCGCTGCGATCACTACTCTTTGTGCGTCGCGTGCTTCATGAACGGTTCATGAAGCGTTCATCTTCGATCGGATGCCGAACGTTCGCGGTGGGGTCACTACTTGTCATGACCCCTCCGACCAGTCCGCGACCGGGCCGCAACGAGCCTTGTCATTGCGGCTCCGGCCGTCAGGTACAAACATTGCTGTCTGGAGAAGGACCACGCCGAGGATGTGGCCGCACGAGCCAAGGCGTCGGCAGACGCGTCCACTCCACCGCCCGCGTCTGCCAGCGCGACGCCCACACGGCCGCAAAACCGAAAACGAACCAGCCGTGGAAAGCGAGGACGGCTCGTGGTTTCGTCCCTCGCATGCGAACGCCGCGAAAGGTCGGCGGGAGCTGAGCGACGTCAGTTAAGGGACGAGCACGTCCTTCTGGAGTCACCGTCGACGAGGTCTTCACCGCGACAATTCGTCGGACCGTGCCCACGATCCCACCAAAGTCTTTTCGTGGTTTCTGCGGTCCGTCCCCGAAACACCAACACATCCGACAGCCGCGCAACCGGAAACCGGCGGTTAACTGCTCACGGGCCATCAACTTGGCCTCATCCATTCGCTGTGCGTGAAGAAGGCGTCCGCTGGCGCTGTCTTTGCCAGCACAGCGTCGCAGCATGTCGAGGTGACGTGTGCGTGTTCGCAGAATCGTCGAACCACGCACGGCCAACTCTCGATCAAACGACGGGCTCCAGTTATCTGATGGGAAGGATGCTGACGACCGGAGTCGTTGAAAGTCAGGGGGAACAATGGCACTGAAAGAGTACAAGCCGGGAACGGCATTTACAGGCGTGATCGGCCGGACGTTCGACAAGTCGTCGCCGGCGTGGCCGGAACCGCTCGGGCGAAAAAAGGCGCGCCCAACGTCATCTTCATCGTGCAGGACGACACAGGATTCGGTCAGCTCGGCTGCTACGGCGGACCGATCAAGACGCCGAATCTGGACTCGCTCGCGGCCAACGGGCTGCTGTTCAACAACATGCACACGACCGCGCTGTGCTCGCCGACCCGGTCGTGCATCCTGACCGGCCGCAATCACCACTCGAACGCCATGTCGTGTATCACCGAAGGATCGACGGGCTACCCGGGCGGCAATGGCAACATCCCGTTCGAGAACGGTTTTCTCTCCGAGATCCTGGTTGACAACGGCTACAGCACGTTTGCCATCGGCAAGTGGCACCTGACGCCGGCCGACCAGATCTCGGCTGCGGGACCCTACAACCGGTGGCCGCTCGGCCGCGGGTTCGAGCGCTACTACGGATTCCTCGGCGGTGACACGCACCAGTACTACCCCGAGCTGGTGTACGACAACCACTCGGTCGAGCCCGAGAAGACGCCGGAAGAGGGCTATCACCTGACCGAAGACCTGGTCGACAAGGCGATCGCCTTCATCGCCGACACGAAACAGGTGGCGCCGGACAAGCCCTTCTTCCTCTACCTCGCCCCCGGCTGCGCGCACGCGCCGCATCACGTGCCGAAGGAGTGGGCCGATCAGTACAAGGGTCAGTTCGACGACGGCTGGGACGCCCTTCGCGAGAAGACGTTCAAGCGGCAGAAAGAGCTGGGGATCGTCCCGAAGGATGCCGAGCTCTCGCGTCACGACCCGGACGTCCAGGATTGGCAGAAGCTGTCGGCCGACGAGCGGAAACTCTACGCGCGCATGATGGAAGTGTTCGCGGGGTTCGTGACCCACGCCGACCACCACTACGGCCGGCTGTTCAGCTTCCTCAAATCGATCGACGCCTTCGAGAACACCCTGATCATGTTCATCTCCGACAACGGCGCGAGCGCCGAGGGCGGACCGACCGGGTCGGTGAACGAGAACAAGTTCTTCAACAACGTGCCGGACTCGCTCGAAGAGAACCTGAAGAAGATCGACGAGCTCGGCGGGCCGAGCACGTTCAATCACTATGCCTGGGGATGGACCCATGCCGGCAACACGCCCTTCAAGCGCTGGAAGCGCGAGACGTACCGCGGCGGTGTCAGCGACCCGTTCCTGGTGCACTGGCCCAAAGGGATCAAGTCGAAGGGACAGGTCCGGACGCAGTACGCGCACGCCATCGATATGATGCCGACGGTGCTCGAGGCGCTGGGTCTCGAAGCGCCGACGAGCATCAAGGGTGTCACGCAGTCGCCAATCGAGGGCCACAGCTTCGCGCACGCCTTCGACGATGCGAAGGCGCCGTCGAAGCACATCACGCAGTACTTCGAGATGTTCGGCCACCGGTCGATCTATCACGACGGCTGGCGGGCGGTGTGCCCGTGGCCGGGCACGTCGTTCGTCGAATCGGGCCTGGGGTTCGGCGCGCCCATCGACTACGCGAAGCTCACCGAGCTGGATGCCAAGGGGTGGGAGCTCTATAACCTCGAGAAGGACTTCGCGGAGACGAACAACCTGGCGGAGAAGGAGCGCGCCAAGCTGATCGAGATGATCGGGACGTGGTACGTCGAAGCCGGCAAGTACAACGTCCTGCCGATCGACAGCCGCGGCACCGCGCGGCTTGTCGAAGAACGGCCGCAGCTCACCGTCGCGCGCACAGAGCTACACGTTCTATCCAGGAACCCAGATGGTGCCCGCCAACTCCGGTCCGGCGGTGTTGAATCGCCCGCACTCGATCACGGCGGACGTCGAGATCCCGAAAGGCGGCGCCGAAGGGTGTCTGCTGTCAGCCGGCGACGTCCAGGGTGGCTTCGCCTTCTACATGCAGGGCGGCAAGCTGCACTACGTCTACAACTACGTCGGGAGCGAGTTCTTCCACGCCGAGTCGAAAGACAAGGTTCCGGAAGGCCGCCACAAGCTCCGCTTCGAGTTCGAGGTCACCGGCAAACCCGACATCGCCAAGGGCAAGGGCGCGCCGGGGAAGGCTCAGCTCTATGTCGACGGCAAGCTGGTTGGGGAGGGCGATGTGCCGGTGACGATGCCGCTCTCGATCGGTCTTGCGGGAGGCATGGTCTGCGGCGCCGACACCGGTTCGCCGGTGTGGGACAAGTACAAGCCGCCATTCAAGTTCACCGGCACGATCCACAGCGTGACCGTGGACGTCAGCGGCGAACTGATCAAGGATCACGAGGCCGAGGCCAGGATGGCGATGGCTCGGCAGTGAGGAACTGACGGAACAGCAGGGGCGGCGCCGGCGATCGCTGGCGCCGCCGTAACATCATGGATTTCAAACAGCTCGTCATCGTTGCGTTGCAGGTGAGCATCCTGAGCACGGTCTTCGGCTTCGGGCTGAAGACCACATCTGAGGATATGCTCTACCTGGTGCGTCGCCCGGGCCTCCTCGTGCGCTCGCTCATCGCGGTCTTTCTGATTGTGCCCGTGGTGGCCATCGTCCTCGACGTGGTCTTCGACTTCAGACCGACGCTGGAAATCGTGTTAGTGGCCCTGTCGCTCTCGCCCGTCCCGCCGCTCTTGCCTATTAAAGAGAGCAAGGCCGGAGGACAGCGATCCTACACGCTCGGCCTCATGGCCCTTCTGGCGCTGCTGTCGATCGTGATCGTCCCCCTGGCCATGGCGTTGATCGGATTCGTCTTCGGTCGATCGTTCGGGATGGGGCCCGGCGCCATCGCGCGCGTCGCCCTGATCACGGTGATCCTGCCACTCGTCGCCGGTATCACGGTTCGCGCGCTGCTGCCGGGAGTCGCCGATCGACTCGAGAAAGTTGTCAGCCCGATCACGAAGGTCTTGTTGCCACTGGCCGCGCTGGTGCTCCTCGTGGGTAGCTGGCGGGCTATGTGGGCCGCCGTCGGGGACGGCAGCATCGTCGCGATTATCATCTTCGTGGCCGCCGGACTTCTCGCTGGTCATCTCCTGGGCGGGCCGGATCCGGAGAATGCAGTCGTGCTCGCGCTCTCGAGTGCCTGCCGCCATCCGGCCATCGCGCTCACGATCGCCGCCGCGAACTTTCCGGGCCAACACTTCGAGGGGACCATCCTGCTCTATCTCGTGGTCAACGCCCTGATTGGCGTGCCGTACCTGGCGTGGCACCGCCGGCAAACGGCGACCGCGATGGCGCCGGCATAGGGCAGCGGCTGCGCCGGTCGCGGGGCGAAGCAACTCTCTCGTGCCTAGCAGGAGGCTCCATGACATCAACGAGAATTACGGCGAGTGGTGCGGTCATCATTGCAGCGCTCCTGGCGATGCCCGTCGTGTACGCCGAGCGAATGACCGACAACGACGTGAAGGCGCTGCTCGAGCGCATCGATCACGAGCGCGATCGTTTCGAAGATCAGCTCGACGGCACAGTGAAGCGCAGCATCGTTCGCGGCCCTGGCGGCGAGGTCGATGTCGAGCGCTATCTCGACGATCTGCAGGAGAACGTCGATAAGCTGAAGGATCGGTTCACGTCGCAGTACGCCGCCAGTGCCGAAGCGACGACGGTGCTGCGACAAGGGTCGGTCATCCAGCGTTTCATGGCGGCGCAGCCGCCGAACTTCGACGGCGCGAGCGAGTGGAATCGCCTGGCCAAGAGCCTCGGTGAGCTGGCCGCCGTATACGGGACGACGATGCCGATGCCCGACGGGCAGCAGGCGCGCCGGTTGAACGACCGTGAGGTCAAGAAGGCGGCCGAGGATCTCGCGAAGAGCGCGGACCAGTTCAAGAAGGATCTGGACTTGTCGCTCAAGAACGACAAGACGATCGACCAGGCGACCCGCGAAGCGGCCGTCGATGAGGCGGACGCTCTGAAGCAGGACGCGAAGAAGCTGGCGTCAGTGGTCGGCGACGGACGGCCCGCGTCCGGAGAGGCGCAGGCACTGCTCGATCGCGCCGCCCGGCTACGCTCGGCGTCAGCAGGGCGCACGCTGTCGCCTGCGGCGCGAACCTCCTGGGAAGCGGTCGAGGTGGGGCTTGGCAAGGTGGCGCAGGCATTCAACTTGCCCAGTCGATCGTGAGTGTCGCCTGGCGAAGGCAGCGGCGATGGGAGTGTGTCGAGTCCACTGGTAGCGATGCCTCTGACCACCTCACGGCCTGGCCGCAACGAGCCCTGCCATTGCGGCTCCGGCCGTAAGTACAAACAGTGTTGCCTCGACAAAGATCACGCCGCGGACGCGGCCGCTCGAACCAAGGCGGCCGAAGCCGCAGCCACGTCATCGGACGCGGCTGTGTCTGACAAGCCAACCCGGCCGCAAAAAGTGAAATCCAGTCAGCCCTGGAAAGCGAAGACGACTCGCGGTTTTGTCCCTCGCATGCGGACGCCACGCAAGGTCGGCGGGAGCTGATGGTTCTTCAGGGTGCATGGAGTCCATCAGCTCACACGATCGGTCGCGAGGATCGCGAACCGGCAAGCCTACTGGCGCGCCATCGCCAGTTGGAATCGCTCCTCTTCTGAGACCAGGTGATCGTGATCGTCGGTGCCGAGGTCGATCTGCACCCAGTGGATCTTGCCGCTGAACGCGTTGCCGGTCGGGCCGTAATCGGGCGACGCGGGTGAGCCGCTGTCGGCGCCGACGTCGCACGCCTCGTCGGCCGAGTAGCCCATCGGCTGGGTCTGGTCGACGCGGCCCTTCCCGACCGCCTTGCCGTCGTAGTACAGCGTCACGTCGCCGCCCTTGGCGAGGCCGCCGCCGTCGTACTTGAACTCCATGCGGACTTGGTGCTTGCCCGGCGGGAATCGGCGTATCGGCCTCGGCAAAGTAGTGCTCGATGCCGAAGAAGTTGTAGCAGTATTTCAGCTTCCCGTCCTTGGCATAGAGCGTCCAGCCGCCGACCGAGCCGCCCTGCGTGATGATGACGCCCTCGGCGCCGCCGTCGGGCACGGTCAAGTTCGGCGGTCACCGAATGCGACTTGTTCTTCAGCGTCAGCACGCAGCCTCTCGGCGACGCGCATCCCCGCGAACAGCAGCTGCGTGTTGCCCTGAATGAGCTGCGGCCGGCCGGCGATATCCGGATTGATCCGCTCGAAGCCGCGGTCGTCGAGCGGCACGACGTTGTATTTCATCGCCTCGATCAACCAGAGCCGCTGCAGCTCGGCCAGTTTCTCCGGGATTCTTGGCGGCGATGTTGCTTCGACTGGGTCCAGTCGTCTGGGCGCGTACAACTCCCAGACATCGGTATCGAACGGCGGCGGCTGATCGGCCTTCCACGGTGTGCGATGCTTGGTCACGGCCGTCCAGCCCTTGATGGTAGATGCCGCGATTGCCGAACATCTCGAAATACTGCACGACGTGCGTCTCTGGCGCCTTAGCGTCGGTGAAGCTCGGACGCCATGCTGACGCCCTCGAGTGGCGCCTGAGCGATGCTGTTGACGATGGCGGGCTCGGGAAGGCCGGCGACGTCGAGAATCGTCTTGGCGACGTCGATCACGTGATGGAACTGCGTACGTATCTCGCCCTTGCCCTTCACGCCGCGCGGCCAGTGCACGATCGTCCCGTTGCGCGTGCCGCCCCAGTGTGACGCCACCTGTTTGGTCCATTGGTACGGCGTGCACATCGCGTGCGCCCAGCCGACGGCGTAGTGGTTGTAGGCCTTCGGCGTGCCGAAGTCGTCGATCTTGCTCAGCAGGAATTCTGGCGGTTTCGATTCCCGGCATGCCGTTCAACGTGGTCATCTCGTTGAAACAGCCGTTGATCGTGCCCTCGGCTGACGCGCCGTTGTCGCCGATGATCAGGTAGATGAGCGTGTCATCGAGGATCTTCAGATCGTCGAGAGCGTCGATGAGCTGGCCGATGTGATGATCGGCCTGCTCGAGAAATCCGGCGTAGATCTCCATCTGCCTGGCAAACACCGGCTTGAGCATCATCTGATATCTCATCCCACGCAGGTATCTCCTTGTGACGCGCGGTCAGCTCGGCCTCCTTCGGGAATGACACCGAGCGCTTTCTGCCTCGCAAATATTTCCTCGCGCAGCTTGTCCCAGCCGCCGTCGAATTTGCCCTTGTACTTGTCAGACCACTCCTTCGGTACGTGATGCGGAGCATGCGTTGCACCAGGCGCGAAGTACATGAAGAACGGCTTGTCGGGCAACAGCGCCTTCTGTTGACGTACCCAGGTGATGGCCCTGTCCGCCAGATCCTCGGTCAACGTGTATCCCTCTTCAGGTGTCTTTGGGGGCTCGACGGCCTTCGTCCCCTCATAGAGGCCGGGATAGTACTGGTTCGCTTCGCCACCCACGAAGCCGTAGAAATGTTCGAAGCCGGATCCAGTCGGCCACTGGTGGAAGGGGCCGACCGGAGTCACTTCCCAGTCCGGGACCTCGTGACATTTGCCGAACTGCGCGGTTGAGTAGCCGTTCAGCTTCAGGATCTCGGCGAGCGGCGCCTTGTTCTTCGGCCGGATACTGCAGTTCCCCGGCGCTGACGTCGCCATCTCGGTGATGGCGCCCATGCCGACCGAATGGTGATTGCGCCCGGTGAGCAGGGCCTGGCGTGTCGGCGAGCATAGCGCGGTCGTGTGGAACCGTATGTACTTGAGCCCGCCCTTGGCAAGCCGTTCGGCGTTCGGCGTGTGGCACGGACCTCCGAAGGCGCTCGAGGCGCCAAATCCCACATCGTCAATCAGGACAATGAGCACGTTGGGGGCACCGGCCGGCGGGCGCAGCGGCGTGATTGGCGGGTACTTCGTGTTGGGATCTTTCGCATCGTACGTCGTAAGACCGACGTGCGCCTGGTCCGGAATCGGCAGGATGTTCCTCGATATCTCTCGCTCGTGATTCGTCGCCATATGTCCCTCCTGACGGCGCGCGCACGGCCCATCGACGCTCGGCACGCTGATCTCTGGCTGAGCCAACTCCAAACAACGTCTTCAAGACAATGGGTATGGGAGTCGTCTGATGTGTCAGGGTATCGGGAAAGCTGACGGCCGGCTATAAGCCCTTGGTGTCATTGCTCGCAGGTGCTGTCATCGTGCAGGGCACAGCGCGACTGCTCACTGTGCCTTGAGCGCCAGCGTCGGTTCGATTCGCGCCGCGCGGCGCGCGGGCAGCCACGCGGCCAGCATCACCACCGCGATCAGCAGCAAGGCCGCTGCCACCACGATCGCAGGGCTGATCCAGACGTCCTGTTCCGATCTGGGCCCAGTCGAAGACACCATGGGCGAGATGAGCGGTCGCGCGGCGGCGGCGACGCAGAGGCCTACCACTATTCCAGTCACGCCGAGCACGGCAGCCTGGCGAACGATCATGTGATGCACGTCGCGCGGGCTGGCGCCGATCGCCATGCGCAGGCCAATCTCACGTGCGCGCTGACTGACGGCATACGTCACCAGCCCGTACAGCCCGGACACCGCCAGCAGCACCGCCGTCAACGCGAACGCGCCGAACAATCCGAGATTGAAGCGCCGAGGGCCGAGCCAGGCGTCGAGGTATTCGCGCATCGCGCCGGTGCCAGACACCGCGGCATCCGGATCGACCGCGCGAAGGTGCGTCAGGAACGTCGTGCGGAACGCCGAGGGATCCGAAGCAGCCTGGACCATCCAGAACTGGTTGCTTCGAAGCAGCGGGACGCCGTCAGGATGAATCTGCCGCAGCGGAACATAGACGTCGAGGGCGGGCGGGAGATCGAGCGCGGTGTGGCGCACGTTTTCAACCACGCCGACGATCTCGACAGGCCTCGGGCCCTGGTTGTTGTCATCGATCAGAAGCCGTTGCCCGACGGCGCCTCCGGACAGGAATCGATCGGCGAGGGCAGCGCTGACCAGCGCCACAGGTGGCGTGTTCGGACGGTCGGTCTCCAGAAACGATCGCCCCTGCAGCAATCGTGTGCCCACGGTTGACATGTAGCCTGGGGAGATCGCGCGAAGATTCGCGCTCGCGCGCTCGCGCTCGACTGACGGTTGACCGTCAACCGAAAACGGCACGGTCACCAGAAGCCCGCTCAATGGCGCGACCGAAATGACACCTACCTGTGTTACTCCAGGTGCGGCGGTGAGCCGATCGGACAACTGCTCGTAGAAACGCGACACGTCTTCGGGCGATCGATACGCCGGTGGTATCGATATGCGCGCCTGGAAGACGCCATCCGGTTCGAACCCGGGATGCACGTCCTGGAGGTTGAGCAGGTTCTGAACAAGAACGATCGTCGATAGCAGCAGGACGAGTGCCGCCGAGATTTCGGACACGACCATGGCATTCCTGACCCGATGGTTCCATCGATCGCCGACCGCTCCACGACTCGCCGATCGAAGCGCATCGTCCGCGCGCATCCCTGCGACCGCCGCGAGCGGCGCAGCGGTCAGAAGCGCTGTCACCACCACGGTGATGGCACAGGCGAACAGTGCAACCCTCCCGTCGAGGCTGACTTCTCCCATGCGCGGTATCGAGGCCGGTGCCGACAGCATCGCGGCGGCGATCGCCTGGTGCGCGACCATCCAACCGAGGACGCTTCCCGTCACCACGAGCAACAGTGCTTCGACGATGAGTTGGCGGGCGAGGTGCCATCGCGAGGCGCCAAGGGCGATGCGCATCGCCAGCTCGCCCCGGCGTTCGTTGGCCCGGACCAGCGCGAGCGACACCAGATTCGCGAGTGCGGTGGCCAGCACGACGAGCACCGCGGCCATGAGAAGGAGCATCGACTGACGCACGTCGCCGACGAGCACCTCGTGCAACGGGACAGCCGTCACAGCCTCCTTGCGTGCGTACTCGACGGGAAACTGCTGGCGCAGCGAACGACAGATCGCGGTCAGCTCCGACTGTGCCTGATTGACATCCATACCAGGATTCAGCCGGCCGAACACCCGCAAGAAGTTGACGGAGTTCCGAGCGTGACGAAGCGGATCGCGATCGGGCGCGAGTGGCGTCACCACGTCGATGTCTCGAAGCGGCAGCGGAAACTGCGCCGGCAGCACGCCGACGATCACGAACGACTCGCCGTTGATCCGCGCGGTCTTGCCGACGACGTCGACAGATCCCCCGTACTGCCGCTGCCAGAGGCGATAGCTCAGGACGACCACCTGCGGCGCATCGGGCCGATCGTCGCTCTCGTTCAGCAGTCGGCCGGCCGCCGGCGACACCCCCAGCACGTCAAAGGCATTGGCCGACATCCGCGCCCCCTGGAACCGCTCGGTGACGCCGTCGCCAGCCAGGCTGGCACTCCAATTGGCGTACGCCGCGAGGCCCGCCAGCGTACGCGTCTGGCTCCGATAGTCCATGAACTCCGGTAGCGTGAACGGCGCACTCGGATTATCGGGCCGTACCGACGCGATCCAGACCAGTCGATCGGGAGACGCAAATGGCAGCGCGCGGGCGAGCACGGTGTTGACGACCGAGAACACGGCGGTCGTTGCTCCCATCGTCAGCGCGAGGGTTGAGACGACCGTCAACGCGAAGCCGCGCTGGCGCACGTGTTGACGGAGTGGCGGATCGCGAGAGAGTGCCTTGCTAGCAGGTGTTCAGGCTCACTGTCACGATCTCTAGGAGTCGCTCATCGGACTTGATGTCTTCTCGACGTTCACGCGGTTGTCGTGATAGACGGCGCCGCCGCCCATGTCCGAATCGCGCTCATCGACCGTGGCGTTGACGGTCGTCCCCTGTTTCGAGTCGCGCGGCCAACGTCCTTTCGGGCTGGCGACCACGCCAGGGCGAATGCGATCGGTCACGTCGGCGACGGCAAAGAACGAGCCGCGCGCGTTGGCGACGCGCACTTCGTCTCCCGCCGCAATGCGCCGCGGCGCGGCATCGTCGGGATGGATCAGGAGCGTCGTGGCGCCCGACCGCCGCTGCTGCCGGGGAACGTTGGCGAAGATCGAATTCAGGAAGTAGTGATCGGCCGGCGTGATCAGCGCGAGAGGGTATTCGCGCGCGAGCGCCGTGTCTCGCTGCGCCGTCTCGTACGAGGGGGTGTAGCCGGCGACTGGATCCAACCCAGCCTGCGCCATGCGATCGGAGACGAACTCCAGCTTGCCGGACGCCGTCGGAAATGTGGTCGCGAACGGCACGAACGGATCCGGATAGTTCAAGCGGATCGAGCCGCGCGCCTTGAGCGCTTCGAGCGTGATGCCGTCCAAGGACGGATGTCCGC
Organism: uncultured Acidobacteriota bacterium; assembly: GCA_963710415.1. Classification (GTDB taxonomy): domain Bacteria; phylum Acidobacteriota; class Vicinamibacteria; order Vicinamibacterales; family 2-12-FULL-66-21; genus CAVQAH01. The sequence goes on from CAVQAH010000012.1 coordinate 249,790, forward strand.
TGTCGAGAACCTGCCGCGCGATCGTCTCGTCGCTGTCGTACAGCGCCGGCTCGTCGAGACCCATCGCTCGCGCGAGCCGCCGGAAGATCTCCGTCGTCGGCAGGCATTCGCCGGGCGGCGGTACGGCAGGCTCATTCCAGGCCAGGTACAGGTGTCCGTACGCGATCAGCAGATCGCGGTGCTCGATCTGCATCGTCGCCGGCAGGACGATGTCCGCGTAGCGCGCCGTGTCGGTCAGAAAGTGCTCGACGACGACGGTGAACAGGTCGTCGCGCGCAAGACCGCGAAGGACCTTCGTCTGATGCGGGATGCTCGCGGCCGGATTGCTGGCGTAGACGAACAGCGCCTTGACCGGCGGGTTATCGAGCTCGAGCAGTCCTTCGCCGAGCCGCGTCATGGTCAGGATGCGCGTCCCGGGCCTGCCCTGGCATCGAGGCCTCAGGTCGTCGCGCCACAGCGCGGCCCAGTTCAGGCCGAAGAAGCCGCGCGTGTCGTAGTGGACGCCGCCGCCCGGGTAGCGCCAGTCGCCGGTGACGCCGGGAATGCAGGTGATCGTCCGCACGGCCATGCCGCCGCCGCCGTGCCGTTGAATGCCGATGCCGATGCGAATGCCGGTCGGGCGGGTGTCGGCGAGGCGCTTGCCCAGCTCGACGATGGACTCGGCCGGGAGCCCAGTGATCGCGGCGGCGCGCGACGGCGGAAACTCGAGGATGCGCTGGCGAAACGCCTCCCAGCCGACGGTGTGGCCGGCGATGAATTCCCGATCTTCTCCGCCTTCGGTCAGCACCACGTGCAGCAGGCCAAGCGCCAGCGCAGCATCCGTTCCGGGCATCGGCGCGAGGTGCCAGTCGCTCGCGCGGCGGTTCGCGTCCGAATCGGATCGATGGACACGACCAACGCGCCGTTCTTCCGCGCGTCGAGGATCGGGCGCCACAGGTGGGGATGCGTCGACAGCACGTTCGCGCCCCAGAGCACGACGAGCTTCGAGAACCGCAGCGTCTCCGGGTCCATGCCCACGCGGTTGTCGCCCAGCGTGTAGCCGGTGCCGAATCCGCCGGCGATCGTGCAGATCGTCTGCACGTGACGCGACGCGCCGAGCACGTTCCAGAACCGGCGTCCCGCGCCGTAGGCGCCCTGAATCAGCCCCATGCTGCCCGAGCCGAGAAAGGGCCAGATCGCCTCTGCGCCGTGCGTCGCGATCACGTCGCGGAGCCGTTTGGCGATTGTCTCGAGCGCCTCGTCCCACGAGATCCGGATGAACTCGCCGCCTGCCGTGAGCGAGCCGATCGGGGAAGTCGAAGGCCTTCGGTCCGACGCGCCGCATGGGATACAGCAGACGTTCGGACGAGCGCGCGTAGCTCAGGTAGTCTGCGACCTTGTTGCACAACGATCCGCGGGTGAATGGATGATCGGGATCGCCGCGCAGCGCAACCGCCTCGCCCCGCTTCACTGTGACGATCCAACTGCAGGTGTCGGGACAGTCGAGCGGACACGCCCCGCGGACATGACGGACGTCTGGTTCCGCGTTCATCGCGTCCATCACTCGCGAGCCGGCTGGAGGCCGTAACTCATGGTGGGCCGGAGAGTCAGGATCTCGAACGTCGTCTTCGCGATCAGGGGATTGACCTTCTCAGGGAGCGCCTGTTCACTCTGTCCCTCGAGAACCGCCGACAGGCTGGGTCGTGGGCGCAGTCGCACATAGCGCGGGGCCGTTCCACCTGCCACCATCCGATACCAGAGCGTCTCCCCCTGCAGCGTTGATTGGCCGGCGCTGAGGGCCGCCTCGAAGGCCTTTGCCGCCCCGGGCTCGAGGTCCACCGTCGTGAGCTCGAGCCGAGCCGTCGCTGACGGCACACCCGTGCCGCGCGAGAGTCCCGGCAGGTACTCGTAGAGCGCGTTCCCCACAAACTGGGCGTGTGGCGTGACGTTGAGAATGTTGTCGCGCTCGTCTTCCGCCGGGGCCACCGGTTTGTCCAGGCTGGCAGCCGAGTGCCCGAACGATGCGTAGACGAACCAGCGCTGCCGTTCACCGAACGTGACGTTCCAGCCATACCAGACCCACGTGTCCCCGGCTTGCCGGTGCCACTCGAGGTGTCGGATGTATCCGGCCTCGAAGTCGACCGTCTGCCCGTCGTGCGGACGCAGGACCGCGATGCGTGCGTACGGCTTGTCCGCCGGGGCTTGAGCGAAGCCGGGCTTGTCCGCCGGAGCCTTGGCGAAGGCGGAGCCGCGTTCGGTTTGAGCCACCTGGTTGACGGATGAGCAGCGTCGGAAGCACTGTGACAACGATCCAGCGAGCCAACGAAGCTGCATGCTCGAGCATCGCTAGCGGGGCCGGACACTACGATTTCGCGACAGAGATCCGTCGCGAATCCGCCATCCCGCCGTCACCATCGGCTACGGGCGACAAGCTGCGCTTGCGAATCGCGTTCGACGCGGCGGCATAGTGAGTGGACGCATGGCCTCCACGCCCGAACGCATGACCCGCCGGATCGTCGTGGTCGTCGTGCCGCCGGTCGACGAGCTCGATCTGGTCGGCCCCCTTCAGGTGTTCAACTCAGTCAATCGGCTTGCGGGCAGGACGATTTACGCGATCGAGGTCGTCACCAGCACGGACCGTCTGACGGTCGAGGGCGAGAGCGGTGTGTTGACCTTCATCGCCCGGCATCACTTCGACAAAGTCGCCGGCGTGTGCGACTCCGTCCTGCTGGTCTGCGGACTGGGCTCACGATCGGTGCGTGACGCGGCACTCTCCGCCTGGCTGAAGAAGATGGCGGCCGAGGTGCGACGGCTCGGTGCGGTGTGTGTCGGTTCGTTTCTGCTCGCGGAGGCCGGCTTGCTGAGCGGCCGGCGAGCGACCACGCACTGGAAATTCGGCCGCGAGCTGGCGACGCGATTTCCCGGCGTCTGTGTCGAGCACGATCCGCTCTGGGTCAAGGACGGGAACATCTACACGTCGGCGGGCATTTCAGCGGGGATCGATCTCGCGCTCGCGTGGGTGGAGGAGGACTGCGGCGCCGCCCTCGCGCACGAAGCGGCACGCGAGCTGGTACTGTTTCTGCGGCGGCCGGGTGGGCAGCCGCAACTGAGCGTCTCGCTCGCCTCGCAGGCATCCGAGATGACGTCGATCCGTGAGCTGCAGATCTGGATTGCCGAGCATCTCGAGACGAGACTGTCGGTCGAGGACCTCGCGGATCGGATGTCGATGAGCGTGCGCAACTTCGAGCGCGTCTTCACGCGGGAGGTTGGCACGACGCCGTCCCAGTACGTGCTGCACATGCGCGTGGAGGCCGCGCGACGCCTGCTCGAGCGCACGGATGGCGGCCTCAAGCAGGTGGCCGCGGCGGCTGGATTCGGCAGCGTCGACGTGATGCGGCGTGCGTTCGTCCGGCTGTTGGGGATCACGCCACGCCGTTATCGCGAGCTCTCCGAGCATGCGACGAGTCATGACCGTTGAACAGAGCCTTCGCTATGAGGGATGGCGCGTCGCCGGAGCGGCTGGCGCAAGGGGTCTTCCTTGCCACGCCTCAGCAGCCCGTGCTGAACGCCAGGCCTTCCTGAGTTGTCAACTCGACATCAGCCGCGCGAACAGTTTGTTGATCTCCCGCAGCCAGAGCACCGAGCTCGAGATCGCCGGCACAGAACAACCAGTCGCGGACGCTCAAGCTCTCGGTGCCGAATGCCCGCTGGAGAAATGGCGCGTAGACGACCACGATCTGGAGCAGGACCGACACGCCGAGTGAGGTCCACAGCCAGCGATTCGTGAACAGGTGGGTGAACGCACTTCGCTCGTCTGACCGGGCGTTGAGCACGTTGAACATTTGGAACAGCACCAATGTCGTAAAGGCCATCGTCTGCGCGTAGGGCAGGTCGCCTGAACCTTCAACGAAGCCGCCCGGCAGTGACGCATCGAGCACGAACAGCGTGCCGGTGGCCATGATGAGGCCGACGAAGAGGATGCCGCGCCACATCCGCGCCGTGAGCACGCCTTCACCAGCGGGGCGCGGCTGCTGGCGCATCAGGCCATCGTCGGCGGGGTCGACGCCGAGCGCGAGCGCGGGCAGCCCGTCGGTGACCAGATTGATCCACAGGATTTGCGTCGCGAGGAGCGGCAGGACGAGTCCGCCGTTCCCGGCATTCAGCCCGATGCGCCGCGCCAGCAAGACACCGAAGAACATCGTCAACACTTCCCCGATGTTCGACGACAGGAGGTAACGCAGAAATTTGCGGATGTTCGCGAATATCGCGCGCCCCTCTTCGACGGCCGCGACGATCGAGGCGAAGTTGTCGTCGGCGAGCACCATGTCGGCCGCCTCTTTCGACACGTCCGTACCTGTGATGCCCATGGCGATGCCGATGTCGGCCTTCTTCAACGCGGGCGCATCGTTCACGCCGTCGCCGGTCATCGCCACGACCGCGCCATTCCGCCGCAACGCCTCGACGATGCGCAGTTTGTGTTCGGGGTTGACGCGCGCGTAGACAGAGACCTCGCTGACAGTTCGAACCCGTTCCGCTTCCGCCAGCTTCTCCAGCTCTCCACCGGTGATGACGCGGCCGTCATCAGCGATACCCAACTCCCGGGCGATGACTGCGGCGGTACGGGGATGATCTCCGGTAATCATCAGCGGGCGGATGCCCGCACTCCTGGCCCGCGCCACGGCATCCGTGGCTTCCTTGCGCGGAGGATCGATCATGCCGATCAGCCCGGCGAACACCAGGCCTTGTTCGACGCGCGTGTCCGGCGTGGCTGCGTACTCCGCGAGCACGTCTGGAGGCACCCAGAGCCCGGCGACTCCCAGAGTCCGCAGTGCCTGACCGGCGAGCGCTTCGTTCACCTGCAGAATCTCCTCACGGCGCGAGGACGTCAGCGGGCGGCGGCCGTCGCCCAGCACCTCGAAGCTGCAGCGCGTCAGCAGCACATCGGGCGCCCCCTTCGTGAACACAATGCCGCGCGGCGCCTGTTCCAGGTCGCGATGAATGGTGCTCATCAGCTTCCGCTCGGAGGAGAACGGGACTTCCCCGATCCGTGGCAACCGCTTGTCGAGCGCGTCGGAACTGAGACCGCACTTGCGGGCTGCCACCAGAAGCGCCCCCTCAGTCGGATCCCCCTGCACGGTCCATCGTCCCTCGCGCTCCTGCACCGTGGCGTTGTTCGCCCGATCCGCGACGGCCAGCGCGCGCTCGAGCTCGACCCGGAACGGGCCTTCGATAGATCCGCCGTCCTCTCGCCGGACCGTCCCGTGCGGCGCATACCCCGAGCCTTCGAACGTCGCACGCCCGCTCGCCGTCACAACGACGCGCACGGTCATCTCGTTGTTGGTGAGCGTTCCTGTCTTGTCGGAGGCGATGACGCTGGCCGAGCCGAGTGTCTCCACGGCCGCCAGGTGCCGAATGATCGCGTGACGCCGGGCCATCCGCTGCACGCCGATCGCGAGAACCGCGGTCACCACGGCTGGCAGTCCTTCCGGCACCGCCGCCACGGCGAGCGCCACGCCGAGAATCAACACGTCGAAGATCGCCGACAGGTCGCGCACGTCTTCGACGATGATGATCGTCGCGATCATCACGACGGCGATGATCACGACGACGATGCCCAACACCTTGCCCATGCGATCGAGCTCTCGCTGCAGCGGCGTGGCTTCGTCGTGCGTCTCTTTCAGCAGGCCGGCGATGCGGCCCATCTCCGTCCGCATCCCGGTCGCCGTCACGACCGCGGTGCCGTGCCCATACGTGGCCGCTGTTCCGCTGAACACCATGTTGTGTCGATCGCCGAGCGGAACATCGTCGGCAATGGCCTCCGTGTCCTTGGTCACCGGCAGGCTCTCGCCTGTTAGCGCGGCTTCGGCAGTCTGGAGACTGGCCGATTCGATCAGGCGTGCATCGGCTGGAATCGTGTCGCCTTCTTCGATGACGATGATGTCGCCGGGGACGATATCGGTCGCAGGGATACTGCGTCGCTCGCCGTCGCGAATGACGCTGGCTTCAGCAGCCGACATCGCGCGAAGGGCTGCCACAGCCGCTTCCGCCCGCGACTCCTGGACGAAGCCCATCGTGGCATTGAGCAGGACGACGGCGAAGATGGCGATCGCCTCGTATGGCAGCGCCGCGTCTCGCTCGTAGGCCCACAGGCAGGCCGAGATCGCCGTCGCGACGAGCAGCAGGATGACGAGCACATCCTGGAACTGCGCGAGAAACCGTCGCCACGCGGGAGGGGGCTTCTCAGCCGCGAGCTCGTTGCGCCCGTACTCCTGCAGTCGTGACTGGGCGTCACTGTCGCTGAGACCGCGCTGCACGGTGGTCCCGAGCGCCGCGATCACGTCATCGATCGTCTGGTGGTATGAGCGGCTCGGGTCCGGTTGCTCCGTTATGCGCGGCGCAGCGCGACCGTCGTTCCATGTGACCACTTTGAATAGCACCCGCCGCAGAGCAGGCCGGCGAACCCTTCCTGCTGAGGGCCCTTCATCGACAAGACCCGTGAGCCAGAGTCTTCAGCTGGAATGAACTCCGCGGCGCACACCCCGCAGCGCTTGTTGTCCTGGGACGCGACATGTTTGACCGAGATGGTGAGTGTGTCCATATGGGAGTCACGCTTTCATTAGGTGCGCGAGCAGCGTCGAGTCCGGCCTCGGCGTCTGCCTGACGGCAGATCACCAGGCGAATCGGAAGATGGCGGCAGTCGAGCGGTTCGGGTCCGGCCGCTTCGGATCGTCGACCTTGAATCTGTCCGGCACGGTCGTCCAGCCGTCATAGATACTGCCGCCGAGAAGAAAACGACCCTGGGTCTTGGGTGTCGGTGTGAGCGTCGGTTCAGTGTAGAAGAGGCTGTACGCTCGCTTGGGTTCCGCGGCACCAGGGCGATCGCTCTGCGGCACGAACTCGACGAGGCCGTCGCCGTCGACATCCGCCTGGATCCAGTCCACGTGCAGGAGGCGATGGTAGGTACGGTCGGCAATCATGCCGCGAAGCTGCGCGTTGAACCGGTTGACGATCGATTCGGCATCCGCCACGGTTCGCCGTACGGCAAGAAAGAGCGGACGGGTCAGCAGCGGCGTCGAACCGATCTGCAGCCTCGTTCGCGCTTCGTCGGCGTAGTTGCGAACGATGTACTGGACGACGAGCTCGTCCATCAGGGTGTAATCGACCTTGCTGTCGAGCAGGAGCTTGAGGCTGTCTTCCTCGGAGCGCGACCGCACGACCGTCGCACCCGACTGATCGATCGCCGTGCCGTAGGAGTATCCCTCGACGATCGCAATCCGCTTGCCTTTGAGATCGGCGAGTGACGCGGCCGATACGTCACCGCCCCGGCGCGCGACGAGGATCAGCCGGTTCTCGAGATAGGGCTGCGAAAAGATCAACGTGCGCTCGCGCTCGGCGTCTTTCCACGCCGCGGCGCTGCCGTCGAACTTGTCGCTGAGCAGAGAGGTCGTGAAGTCGGCGGCAGCAACGATCGTCGTGGTGGTCTTGACCCCGATGCGGCCAAGACCGGCTTCGACGAGGTCGAGCGCAAAGCGGGGCTGGCCCGGTTCGTTCGTGAACGGCGACCACGCCGTCGACACCATGCGCAACTGCGCGGTCTGCGCCGACACTGCGAGTGACAGCGCGGCGAGCGAAAGCCCGAGGGCGATGGAACGCATGCCCTGATCTTACTCTTCTGGAAACTGCGACTAGCGCGACGCTTTCTGGGCCGTGCTCGCGGCCGGGGTCTTGTCGGGCATCCGTTCGAAACCGACCAGCTTCCAGCTTCCGCCATCCTGGCGGAAGTAGGCGCGCACCGGCTGCTTCCACGTCGGGAAGGTCTCACTGTCTGCGGCGATGTCCACCGCCACGAAGCCACTCGAGGGTAGCCCGGCCGGAGCAGCGATGGTCGTCGTCGCGCTCTTCGTTTCCGACAGCGGTTTGGTCGCGCCAGTCGCATTGTCGAAGAGCATCCACGAGGCCCGGTAAGCCACCGGACCCTGCGCGACGCCGCCCGCGACGGCCGCATTCTCGAACGTCAGGCCCTGCGCATCGAGGCGCGGGTTGACGATCGGATTCACCGCGTCAGGTAGATGCTCTTGATCTTCTCCCGGCGCTGGATCAACACATCGGCGAGATACTTCTCGGCCTCGGGATTGCTGAACTGGCCCGTGTGCACGGCCGCCCTGATCAGATCGTCGGTGAAGGCGGCGACGCGCCGCGCCGCCCAGAACGCGTCGTCGTCGCGAAGCTCCATGTAAGCGGTCGTCGGCGTCTGCGGCCGCCACTTTCTCGGGTCGAAAACTTTGCCTTCGAACTTGCCGACCGACGGGTACTCGACGTAGTCGACCGTCTGCCACGGGCTCAGGCCAAATCCGAGCGTGAACAACCGCTTCCACGATGGCGGACCCTCATAGAAGTATTCGTAGCTCAGGTCCCACTCGTGGTCGTCGTTGCACATGCCGAATGTTGAGCCGACGTCCTGCAGATAGTGCTTGACGACTGTCTTGCCGTTCTCCGTCGCCAACGTGTCGATCGTGTTCGCGGCCTTGAGATCGGTGAGGTTGGTCCACGCGCCGAAGACGCGCAGCGCGCGCAGCTCGCGGCGGTGCTCGTGCGGCACGAGATCGTTGGGGTCGTCGGGACGCGTGCCGGCGTACTGGAAGCCACCGAGAATCGTGCCCGGCAGCAGGCGACCGGCAATGACGCGGAAACTGCCGTCCGGGTTGCGGGCGACGTTCTCGAGAATGACGTTGACGTCATCCTGCGTGAACGGCGTGCGCTTGCCGTTCGGACGGCGGACCGTGGCCTTCGGGTCGACCGTGGACTTCTTCGGATCGAAGGTCGTCAGGAACGACTCGACCTGGTTGTAGCCCAGAGCCCAGAAAATCTTGGTCGCAATGGCGACGGCGGCGGTCGCGCCTTCCGGAGCTTCGGGGGATCGAACTCGAGGAACCAGGTCTGGCCTTTCGCATCCATCGCCGTGAAGCCCGGATGGGCGCCCGACGTTTTCTCCCTGATCAGCACCCACTTCGACGGGTCGGGCGGCTCGCCGACGTTCGCGCCGCGAACGAGCTCGTCAGTCGTGACCGGCCTGGCGCCGATCCGGTTGGTGAACCAGCTCGAGTCGGGCACCTCGTCGATCGTGTTGATGTTCTTCGCGCGCAGCCCGCTGGGCTTGTAGCCGGACGTGACGAACAGGTTGTACGTCAGCTCGTACATCTGCGACTGGTCGTAGGGCGCCGCCTTCGAGGCGTCCTGCGATTCGGGTTCACGCGCGATCGGATCGTCCGGATAGAAGCGCGGGCTCTGCGTCGAAACTCCGCTGGCAAAGAGACCTATGGCACCGATGGAGAGTGCCATCAGCGCGGCGCGACGCGGGCGTGTCGAGAACGTTGAGGTCAACATGAAGGAGTCCTAGAAGGAAGCGGAAGACGAGAAGATGAATGAGAAGCTGTTCTCGCGGCTCCTGGCCAGCTCGACGCGCAGCGGCGTGGCAAACGGGCCGTGAAAGCGGATGCCGAAGCCGAAGTCGTCCTTCAGGCCGTCGAGATCGAGATCCGACGTGTGCGAGGTCACCTTACCGGCGTCGTAGAAGAACGCCAGGTCGAAGTAGCGGTTGACCATGATCCGCCATTCCGCCTGTAGCAACAGGCTGTTCTGATCGCGGAAGCGCCAGCTGCTGTAGCCGCGCAGCGATGACCCTCCGCCGAGCGCCGGCAGCATGAAGAACGGGATCTGCTGACCGTCTTTGTCCTATGCCGTCTGAACGCGGCCGCGGAACGAGAGCACCCAGGCCTCGCGCAGAATCGGGATGTGCTGGATGGCCTCGTATTCGAGCTATGCTGGAACCCAAATCGTCGTCGCTATCTTTGTAATCGTGCAGGGTCGCGCCGAAGAACCCGCCGCGTCGCGTGTAGCCGGGCGACGTGCGCCAGTCGAAGCCGACCGTACCCTGTGTGTGCAGGTAGGTGACCTCCGCGCCAAGCCCCGGCAGCGTTCCGGGTGTATACCTGGTTTCAACCGACGGGAAACGAACCCTCGCCAGGTTCCTGCGACCATTGGCTGAACTCGACGCCGCCGCGCAGCATCAGGGTGCGCCGCCTCGGGAAGACCGTGAGCAATGCGCGCTGCCATACGGCTGCTGGAACAGGTAGTTCGTGCGGTCGTCCTTCGGCGTGTTGGTGCCGATGCCGTAGAAGCCGACCTGCGTGGCCTCGCGCCAGCCGCCGAGCACCGACAGATGGCCGCGCCGGTTGAACATCCGCGGCGCGACGAATTCGACTTCAGCGCGCTTGTAGTTGGAGAACGTGTAGCTGCCGCGCACGTCGATGTAGTTGTAGGCGCTCACGTAGTTGGCGTGGCCGACGCCAAGCGTGAAGCCACCGCCCGAGTAGGCGCTCTCGAAGAAGGGATGCCACCGCAGAGCGCCGCCTTCCAGGATGGTGTCGACATGCTGAAAAATCCGCTCGCCCTTGTTGGGGATGTACGGGTGCAGGTTCGGCACCTTCGCGGCCTGCTCCTGCTCGATCGCTGCCTGCCGCGTCGCAGGCTGAGAGGCCTGCGCGGGATTCGTTTCGGCTGGCGGCGGGGCCTGGGCAGCCGCCGTGGTCACCGATGCCGCCGTCAGGGCGGCCATCGTCAACAGTCTCAACACTTCAAGAGTACGCACGTCTAACCAACCTTCCGAATACCTGCGTTCCGACCCGACCGGGAGGAACGGATATTCGACGACAACGGCCTGGACGAGATTATGACAACTATCCCCGCGGCGGCCTCGGATCCCTCGCTCTGACCTCCGCACCTGACACCCGCGAGGCCCGCAACGACGCTGACGAGGCGCTACGATCGCCTCAACGTGTCTCCATGTGCCGCAGCGGGTTGAACTGCGAGAATACACCAGAAAACAGTGCGCAGCCCAATGTGCACACATCGGCCAGGTCGGCGCCAAAGACCGGTGATGCACCCGCTCGACCTGGGTAGTGGTGCGCACTACACTAGCGCCGACGATTTCTTGGAACTTGGCGGCGAAGCGCCGGATTTTCTCCTCAATTCTTGCGACCTGCGCATGGGTCCTCTCCTCGCGTCGATGACGGCGGCAATCCTTGGTCTGACGGCCGTGCTCGCGGCCCAGGCATCCCCGGGATTCCTCGGCAGACCGTCTGAAGCGTCAATTCGAGTGGTGACCTGGAACGTCTATGACAGCTCCATCTTTCCGCAAGATGGCGAGGCCGTCGATGTGTCGGCGGCCAATCGACCGGGACAATTCGCCAGGGTCCTGCGAGCCCTGAAGCCCGACGTGCTGTGCCTGCAGCAGGTCCCGGAGAGCGCGGCGCGCAGCGCGGCGCTTGTCGATCACATCCTGCCGCTCCCCGATGGCAGCACCTGGCAAGCGCACAGCGCGGTGGACACGGTCATCGTGTCTCGCTTCAGGGTCAGCGCTCGCGACCAGGGCGAGGTGACTGGTGAGCGGCAGCGCGGTCACGCGATTGCCATGATCGAAACACCGGCGACGGATCTCTACGTCATCTGCGCACATTTTCAATCGTCGGATGGCCGCGAGGATGTGGTGCAGCGGCGTCAACAGGCGGCGATAATCGCGAGCACGATACGACAAGCCAAGGCCGGCCGCGGCGCGATTTCGCTCCGGGCTCGCACACCCTTCATGATCCTCGGCGACTTCAATGCCATTCCGGGCGCCACGCTGTTTGTCGACGCACTCGTCACGGGTAAGGCCGCCTACCCCACCGCCGACGGACGTACCGAGGGGCTCGACTGGGACCAGTCGCGGCTGACCGATGCCCAGCCGCGCCACAATGGCACCGGTTCGGCGCGTTACACCTGGCGCAACGACCTCGAACGGTTCCCACCCGGCATGCTCGACCGCATCCTCTACAGCGACAGCGTGCTCGCCAGCCTCAATCAGTTCGTCCTGGATACCACCGTGATGTCGTACCGCGAGCTCGTCAGCGCGGGCCTGCGAACAATCGACGTCATGCGCGATCCGCAGGCAGGCATTCACGACCACTTCCCACTGGTGATCGACGTGGTGCGGCGGCCTGCAGCGGCTCGGGACGTCAAGTAGCCCGGCCGGCGGTCGGCAAAGAGAAGACGCGCTCGGTATTGGACTGTTCAGCTACGGCCCGAGCAGCGCCTTCGTGCCAAGATCACGTTCTGAGATGAGCAAGCCACGCCGGAAGGACGCGCCGGCCGCACCTCCTCGCCACCACGTCAGCAGGGCATGGATGTGGATCGCGGTTGTTGCCGTCGCTGGCCTGGCGACGATGAGGGTGCTGAGGCCCTCGATACCTGCGCCGGCGTCCGAGTCGACCGCAACTGCGCCTTCAGCGATGTTCCTTCCGACGGTCGAGAACAAAACTCCGCCGTCAGCGGTCACGCCTGCGGGAATGGTGTGGATTCCCGGCGGCGAGTTTTCCATGGGCGCGCAGGATCCGCCGGACGTGAACGACACCGTCGGAATGCAGGCCACAACAGATTCCCGTCCAATCCACCGCACCTACGTGGATGGCTTCTGGATGGACCGCACTGAAGTCACCAACGAGCAGTTCGCCGCGTTCGTGAAGGCGACGGGATACGTCACGGTCGCGGAGCGCACGCCGCGTGCTGAGGATTTTCCCGGCGCGCCGCCAGAGAAGCTGGTGGCCGGCTCCGTGATTTTCTCGCCGCCGGATCATGCCGTGCCTCTCGACAGCCACTTTCGGTGGTGGGCGTATTCGAATGGTGCGAACTGGCGACATCCGCTCGGGCCAGACAGTTCGATCGCCGGGAAAGAAAAGTATCCCGTCGTGCATGTGGCATACGAGGACGCCGAGGCGTACGCGACATGGGCCGGAAACCGGCTGCCGACCGAAGCGGAGTGGGAATTCGCGGCGCGCGGCGGCCTGACGGGGCAGGTGTATCCCTGGGGCGATGCGTTCAGGCAAGGATGGCCAGTGGATGGCCAACACTCACCAGGGTCATTTTCCCGATCGCGACACGGGCGCCGACCATTTTGTGGGAAGCGCCGGTGGCGCAGTTTCCGGCCAACGGCTACGGGCTCTACGACGTGGGTGGCAACGTCTGGGAATGGGTCAGCGACTGGTATCGCCCCGACTATTACGCGCAGCTCGCTGCGGCGGCCGGCGTCGCGCGCAATCCACAGGGCCCCACGTCATCGTTCGATCCCAGCCGAACCCGGTGTTCCAAAGCGCGTTCACCGCGGCGGTTCCTTCCTGTGCACCGATCAGTATTGCTCGCGCTACATGGTCGGAACCCGAAGCAAGGGCGAGGTCACGACCGGGACCAATCACCTGGGATTCCGGTGCGTGAGGTCGCCCAAGTGATCGGATGAAGTCAAGGAATTGAGAGCGTGCGGTTTTAGACATCTGCCATGGGTCGCGCCGTGGTAGCCTGCGTTCCGCGCAGGGACCTGAGGAGGGCGATCCATGACGGACGCAATCCCGCCGGTCAACCAGGTGGAAGCGGTGCCACATGAGCGTCGGGCCAAAGTCTTCGACGCGGAGGCCACGGCGCTTCGCCTGGTCCGTTGTCGTTGCAGCGTGTCTACTCCTCCCCCGCCACGGTTGACGCGCAAGGCGTGACGGGCGCGCTCATCGGAACCGTCCAGGACCAGCACGGCGGCGCGATTGCCGGCGCTCAGGTTCGCATCAGCTCGACGGCGTTGATCGGCGGTCCGGAGTCGCAGACCACGAACGAGAAGGGGCAGCTGCGATTCCTATTGCTGCCTCCCGGAATCTACGTCCTCGATATCGAGCTGCCAGGGATTCGCGAGCTGGCACCAGGACGATCTGCACATCACCGCCGGCGGCACCCTCGAGAGAACGATTCGTCTTCAGTTGTCAGGGCTCGCTGAGTCGATCGTCGTCGAGGGAGCAGACTCCCGCATCGACGCGCGCAATCCTGGATTCGCCACCCGTTTCGGCCCCGAGGATCTCAGCGCGATACCGACGCGTCGGTCGAGCATGTTCGACTTCGTCAGGGCCGCGCCCGGTCATGTCGCCGACGTCGCCGACGAGCGGCGACCGGCACGACGACAACGGTTTCGGCGTTCGGCTCCGGAACCAACGAGAATCAGTTTCTCTTCGACGGGACGAACAACACCTGTCCGTGCAACGGTGTCGCGCGGGCAGAACCTGGCGTCGATTTCATCCAGGAAGTACAGGTGCAATCGGTCGGCGCGTCCGCCGAGTTCGGCAACGTCCAGGGCGCCGTCATCAACGTGATGACGAAGCAGGGAAGCGATCGCTTTCTGTTCGACGCCTCCTATTACGCACAGACCGCTGGCCTGACCAGCCAGCCGGTGACGATCGCGTTGCCGGCGCCGTCGACGGAACGGAGCGGGTACGAGCGCGTCACGCTATCGCGATCTGACGCAAGCGCCGGCGGTCCAGTGGTTCGTGACCGGCTCTGGTTCTTCGCGGGCTACCAGTATCTGCGCGACTACGACAGCCAGCCGGGCACCGACCCGCGCTCCCGCGGACCTACGAGCAGAACAAGATCTTCGTCAAGCTCACGTGGCAGACTCGCTCCCAGCCTGCAGCTGGTGCAGAGCCTGCATCAACGAGTATCTGGGTCAACCCCGTCAGGCCACGCGCGTGACGCCGCTCGAGGCCACCGCCTCGGACGCACGCATCGTTGCCGGCGATGACCTTCGGTCATCTGACGCACACCTTGTCGCCCAACACGTTGGGAAGTGCGGGTCGGACGTTTCGTCTACACGCAGGAGAGCGAACCGAGCACGGGTGACCCAACCACACCGAGCCGGATCGATCACGTGACGGGCGTGACGAGCGATGCGCCATCACAGTTTGGCAACCTGACGATCCGCCGCACGTCCGTCAAGGCGACGATCAATCACTACCGGCCTGGATTCCTTGGAGCCGACCACCAGTGGAAGGCGGGCGTGCAGATCGAAAAGGCGAACCACGACGCGCAAAACTTCACGCCGACCGGCGTCAGATTCGTCGACAGCGGCGGCGAGCCGTTCCAGGCCATTTGCGCGATCCGTCCCTCGAATGGCGGCTCCTTCATCACGGCCGCCGTGTTCGCGACCGACGCCATCACCATTGGAGAGCGGCTGACGATCAACGCCGGAGTGCGATTCGATCACACCGCGCGATCAGTCAGGATCTGCGCCGCACTCGATTCGCAGGGCCGAGACTCGACGCCATCGTCCGCGGCCTGGGAACGATGTACACCTGGAACATCGTGTCGCCGCGGCTCGGGCTCACCGCGAAGCTGACCAGCGACGGCCGGACGATGCTCCGGGCAAGCTACGGCCGGTTCAGCCAGGGTATCTTCACCGGAGAGCTCAGCGCCGTTCCATCCCGGTGTCGACGCCGATCACGACGAATGGCTACGATCCAGCCACTGGTGATTACACGCGTCCCGTCTCGATCGTCGATCCAAGATTCAACCTGCTGCTCGATCCGGAGACGCGCGCGCCGCGCACCGACGAGTACTCCGTCGGGATCGATCGCGAGGTCGGCCGCCGGCTGGCGCTCGCGTTGGCTACGTCCACAAGGATGGTGCAAACTTCATCGGATGGACCGACGTCGGCGGTCAATATCGTCAAGAGACGCGGACGCTGCCAGACGGCCGCAGCATACCTGTGTTCGTGCTCGAAAACGGCCGCGACGCGACCGGCGCTTCCTGTTGACCAATCCTGAGGACTATTCGCTGACGCTACAACGGCCTGGTCATGGTCGTCGAGAAGCGCCGATCCGACGGCTGGCAGGCGTTTGCCTCGTATACGCTCTCGCGCGCCTCCGGACTGCAGGCGTCCAGCGGCGCGACCGCCGCCGGCGCGCAAGCCAGCACCGTCGCGCCTCCGCAACCCATCGACCTTCGGGCGCGATCCGAACGATCTCACCAACGCGCGCGGGCCTGCTGCCGAACGATCGTCCGCACATCTTCCGGATCATGGGCAGCGTCGACATCCCGCACACCGGGCTGCAGGTCGCGGCCAACTGCAATAGTTCAGCGGCAAGCCCTGGGCGGCAACGGCGCAGATCGTCGCTGCCGCAGGGCGATCAGCGCGTGCTGCTCGAGCCGCGAGGGACGCGGCGGTTGTCGTCGCAGTCGCTGCTCGACCTGCGCCTCTCGCGGCCGATCCGCGTCGGCGCCGTGACGCGTCGATCTGCTCGTGGATATCCTGAATCGTGCTCGACGATGCAGCCGAGGAGGCCTGGCCACCGACAATCTGTTCAGCACGAATTTCGGCCAACCGATCGTGTTCGTGGATCCGCGCCGCGCCATGATCGGCGTCAGATTCAATCTGAGCCAGTGAGCCACTGGGCATGTGGGACTCATGACGTTTAACGACGGCTCGAGCGTTTTCGCACGCCAGAAAGGGCCGCAGCGGGTTCGACGATCGCGCAATGGTGGATCTCCCCCATCGTTCGGGAACATCCTGCACCGAGGATCCAGCTGTACACGGCCCTGCACTAGATGGAAGACACCCTACGAGCGGATTCAAATTCGCGAGTTCCTCGACAACTGAGGACAACTTGACGAGTGCCAGGAACGATCGCGACGATCACGACGACCACGACGCCGGACAATATTGACGTCGCGAACGTCGTGGCCGTCTTGATCGTTGCCAGTGCCGTCAGCACCGTCGCACTCGCGTCCAAGGAAACCTCCGCATTTTGGGGCTCCGCGACCGTCAGGCCGGAGCTACTTAGCGCAGCGATCTGAACGCCGCGCGGAGTTCAGCAGCGAAGAGCTCCGGCTGCTCCCAGGCCGCGAAGTGACCGCCCTTGTCGACCTCGTTGAAGTAGATGAGCTTGTGATAAGCTGCGCTCGGCCCAGCTTCGTGGCGCACGGTAGATCTCGCCTGGGAAGACCGTCACGGCAGCAGGGATCGAGATGTCGACGGCGTTGAAGTTGTTGGCGTTGTTCTCCCAGTAGAGCTGCGCGGAAGAGATCGCGGTGTTGGTGAGCCAGTAGAGCGTGATGTCGTCGAGCATCTCGTCCTTGGTGAGCGCCCGCTCGGGCTCGCCGCCGCTGTATGTCCAGGCGGCGAACTTGTCATAAAACCAGGCGGCCAGGCCGACAGGCGAATCCGTCAGCCCGTAGCCCAGGGTTTGCGGGCGGGTCACCATCATGGCGGCATAGCCCGTGTTCTTCTTGTAGAAGGTGTCCATTGATTCGAACGCCGCCTTCTCCTCGGCGGACAGCCCGGCCGGTGCCGGATCGCCGTTGTTGAGAGCAGTCGCGACGTCCGCTGGCACGGTCGCGGGCATGTTGACGTGGATGCCGAGCAGTCCCGACGGCGCCTGCTGCGCCATCACGTCCGCGACAACCGAACCCCAATCGCCGCCCTGCGACACATAGCGCGTGTATCCCAGACGCTTCATCAGCACGTCCCAGGCGCGCGCGATGCGGTCGGGACCCCAGCCCGTTTCCTTCGGCTTACCAGAGAAGCCATAACCAGGCATCGAGGGCAGCACGAGATCGAACGCGTCCTCCGCGCGGCCACCATGAGCCGTGGGATCGGTGAGCGGGCCGATGACCTTCACCAGTTCGAAGATCGAACCGGGCCAGCCGTGCGTCATGATGAGCGGCAGCGCGTTCGGGTGACGCGAGCGGACGTGCACGAATTGAATGTCGAGGCCATCGATCGTGGTGACGAACTGCGGCAGACCGTTCAGCTTCGCCTCCGCCTTCCGCCAGTCGTAGTCCGTTCCCCAGTAGCGTGCGAGCGCCTGGATCTTCGCCAGCTGCACACCCTGGGACTGATCCATGACCGTCTCCCGGTCGGGCCACCGTGTCGCCAACACGCGTCGGCGCAGGTCGACGAGTGCCGCTTCCGGAACGTCGATGCGGAAGGGGCGGACTCCGTTGTCGTCGATCACACCGCCCACCGTCCTGGGAAGCAGGCTGATGACGGAGGCCTTGACATCGGCGGGCGGAACGGTCTGGGCGTAGCCGGGCGCGGCGAGCAGGACAAAGCCGAAGACACCCGCGCCTGCGGCGGTGTGCATCATTCGCTTACGTGGACTCATTGCGGATGCCTTTCAAAGAGAACAGTCTTTTGCGCACAGCCGATTCATTCGGTTGCGATAACACACCGACGATCACACCAGTGGGATTTTCCGTCTGAGAATCCCGTGGACTGGGACACACGCTGGCCCAGTGGCGAAACCCTAACGGATCAGCCCTTGATGTGTCTGTTCAATGGTGCACAACTGAAAATGATGTTCATGCGGACGGACGATGTCGCTGCTCAACGCTTAAATGACACGGGCGACGGGCGCACCCGCGAGATGGACCACCCGTGTATCGTCGATCGGGATCTTTGATCCGGCGGCGCCGAGATGCTACGCGGCGTGTGCTCCGGCGATCTCCGGAATCGGGATCCGCGGGATTTCCACGAGCCCGGCCAGGTACGTCCGGGTTTCCAGCAGCGTCGAGGCCACCAGCGTTGCCCCGGTATGCCGCAGCACCTGGGCGCTCTCGTCGGCCAGCGCCGCCGGTCCCCAGCGCCCGACCAGGATTCGGACATCGGGAAATGTGGCGTGGAGTCTCTTGACGAGATAGCGTGTCTTTGACGGAGGGCTGGGTGGCAGATCGGCAAGGCAGACGACCGAGAACCCCTGCGTTTGCACGAGCGACAGCAGCTCCGAAGCCTGGAGGCGCGTGCTCATCGTCTCGAGACTGATTGGGAGATCGTCCAGCAAGCGGGCGAGCATCGCGAGCGCGAGCTCGTCGGCGGCGCCGTTGGTCGCGTAGCCCAGCACCCGCAACGGTTCGCGCGGTCCGGGAAGTGGTGGACCATCAGGCAGCGCGGGCGGCTCAGGGTTGAGGCCCCGGATCGACTCCGCGGCGTCCGACAAGAGCTCCCGCGTCGCGTCGATGATGGCTGTTTCTTCATCGGGCGACAAGCGCTGCTCCAAGCGGTCGCGCTCTGCATAGTTCAGCGCCGGCAGCAGCAGGGCGTCGTACACCGAGCGCGGAGACTCGGTCTTGATGTACTGCTCGATGAGGTCGGCCGCCTCGCTCTGATCGCGGGCGAGCAGGCGTTGGTAAAAGCCATACTCCGGCGCGAGCGCGGATGTGTCGGCCAAGAGCGTCCCAAGGAACTCGAGACCTGGCACGTGCTTCCCGAGGACGACAAGGCACACTGTCAGTGGCGTCGACAAGACCAGGCCCAGGGGCCCCCAGAGCCACGTCCAGAACGCCACGGATGCGAGCAGCGCCACCGGCGAGACGCCCGCGGCCCCGGCATATAACACCGTTTCGAGCACGAGATTGGTGAACAGCTCGAGCACGATAAACAGCACGACTACATAAAGCGGTCCGGCCCAGCCCTCGGCTGCCGCAAGGCTGACCAAGATCGGCGCGCCTGCACCGACGACCGGCCCGACGTACGGGATGAAACGGAGAACGGCACCGAGTGCCGCCCAGAGCAACGGGTACGGCACGCCCAGGACGTAGAGTCCGGCGCCGGCAGCGATGCCGTAGAGCAGATTCACCAGGGACTGCATCAACAGCTGCCGGCTGACTCGGGTTCCCGCCTCGTCGAACGCCTTCGTCGTGATGGCCAGCTGACCATGACCCAACAGTCCGATCACCCGGTCGCGCAGCTCTCGGCGCTCGAGCAGCATGAAGATGACCATCGCCAGCACGAGCCCCGCGGTGCCCAGCGGTCCGACGATGGGACTGAGCCACGCGAAGCCCCAGGAACCCGCGGCCTGCTCCGAGGTGACGACGACGGGCCGCGAAATCGTCCGTCTGGGCTCCTCCGATTTCCCAAGGTCGGTCGTGATGTCTTCGATCGTGTCCTGCAGCTTCTCTACTGATCCCCCCTTGCCCGCGCTACGCACGTCTGCGATCTTCGCCCGGATGTTCGCGCGGTAGCGGGGAAGGTCCTCGGCCAGATGGTCCATCTGCCGCGCCAGACCCCAGCCGGCGAGACCGAGGATGGTGAACACCAGCGTAACTATCGCGAGAACGGCAGGGATGCGGCCAATCCATCGTTGAAGCCATGTGACAGGAGGACTGAGCACGAACGTGAGAAGGATGGCGAGCGCGATCGGCACGAGTACGGTTTGCGCCCAGTACAGGACGACCACGACGAGCACACACCCGGCGAACGTCATCCACCGCCTCAGTGTCTTCGACGTATCATCCATAAGGCCCGATCGGTGCTTGGGGCTGTTGGCGCAGGACGGAAGGAGTAAAAGTGCGCCCGCGTCAATTTGCGTGGCGGCTGAATCGATGCAGGCGTGCTGCCGGGCGTCTGAATAAGCCGCGCGAAGTTGCGGGAGGCAAGATGTCGGGCAGTCGCGTGCGCATGTTCGACTCCGCGTCCACACGCCAGCGACCGCCCGTGGGGGCGGTGTACCTACCGTAAGGCGATTGATGCCAGCGATGGATCCGCCCTTCCGACTCAAACCCTACGTCTGTAGTAGAATCCGCCGCCGCCGAGCAGCAGCACTACGAGGACGATGACGAGCAAAGTGGTCGTGTCCATTTTCTCTCCCGTGTGTGTGGCGAGCGCGGTCCTGCGTCATCGCGTCCACTGAACGCTCGTGACGAACGATGGCAATTCGGTGCCCTCGCGGTCAGGATCACGCCAACTCCAACGTGTAGGCTAACAGCGGTACAGGCTGCAGTCTGTTCCCTTCTGAACACGGCCATAAGCGCTCGCGTGTCAGAGTGCGAGACACTCGGCTCTCGGCGAGCTTTGCCAGGTGTCCACCGGATCCGTCCGCGGCGGCTTCGGGCGCAGTAAACTGCAATAAAGACTTATACGATTCTCAGTGACTCCCCCATGAATCGCACGCAGCCGACGCGCCTCGAATGTGCGGAAACATGGGCAGGCAATAGCAGGACCGCGGGTCTGATCGAGCTGCCAGGTCTGGTTGCGTGGGTGCACTCCGTGCCGGCAGGGTCGGATGACGCTGGCGGCGATGTCCACTACGTATCGGTCTGCCCGAGCTGCATCGTCTCTCGTGTCGCGCTGGCTGATGTGAGCGGCCATGGAAAGGCCGTCGTGGCGCTGGCGGAGAAGCTCCGAGAGCTGATGCAACGATACCTTCGCGCGCTGGAACAGGTCTCACTGATGCGAGATCTCAATCAGGCGGTTCGAGAAGGACTCGACGACGTGCACTACGCCACGATGGTCGCGGTCGGGTGGCACGGCCGCAGGGGCTTGCTCGTATTGACGAACGCGGGGCACCCGCCCCGCTCTCTGGTATCGTGCCGCACGCGAGGAATGGAGCTGGCTTGAAACGCAGCGCGCGAGCGAGCGAGAGCGGCCGGCCGGCGTCCCGCTCGGACTGCTCCCCGACATCCGCTACGACCGGACGGTCGTCAAGCCGCAAGCAGGCGATCTTGTGGTGCTGTACAGCGACGGCGCCTCCGAAGCCACCAATCCGGCTGCGGAGGAGCTCGGGCGTGACGGGCTGATGAACATCGCGCGCGGGCTGGACAGAAGCTCCGCGGAAGCCTTCGGCACTCAGCTCACCGCTGCGCTCCGTGCTTTTCGCGGAGGCGTTGATGCTCTGGACGATGAGACGATCATCGTGCTGCAGAGGGTGTCACCGGACGCGGCTTAGGCCAGGCGCAGTCGAGGTCATTCTCTCTTTCCGCGTCGAGCTGAACGACGAGCGTTCCTCATCTCGTGAGCAATTCAGAACAGACGTTGACGCTTACATTCCCTACACTCGTGGTCTGTGGCTCAAGCGGTCGGGCTGCATGTTACGGATCGACAGCAAAACGAAGGGTCCGGTTGTAGACAGTGATCGTCGGCGGGATGGGTTCGGCTCGCTCGCTGGATCCGGTGCCGCGTGTCATGTCCCGCCAACGTGAAAACCAGATGAGGTACTAATGGCAAACGAAATCAAACATTCAGACGGCTCACTACGCGAGGAGACGGGCGCTCTCGGTGAACGCGTGAAGGGTGCCGCAAAGGACGCCGCTGGCGCAGTGCTCGGCAACGAGCAGCTCGAGCGCGAAGGTGAACGCGAAAATGCCGAGGGGCGCAGACGTCAGGCGGAGAATGACGCGATAGCCGGCCCGAGCCGGTCCCGCACGGCGGACTCCGGCTGGTCGAACAAGAACCTGGTGACAGGGTTGTACGACAACCCGGAGGCAGCCGGGAAGGCGTATCAGGACTTGACCACGCGTCACGGATACAAGTCGGACGACATCAGCGTGGTCATGTCAGATGACACGCGAAAGCGCCACTTTGGGAACGTGAAGCCTGGGCAGGAGTTCAAAGAAGGCTCCAAGGCAGCCGAAGGCGCGGGGATTGGTAGCGGGATCGGTCTCGGCGTCGGCGCGGCCGTCGGCGCACTGGTTGCCGCCGCCACAGCGATTGCCATTCCCGGGCTGGGTCTCGTCGTCGCGGGCCCGATCGCGGGGGCTATTGCCGGCGCAGGCGCCGGGGGCGCCACAGGGACGCTGGTCGGAGCGCTCGTCGGTGCTGGCATTCCAGAGAATCGCGCGGCCGAGTACGAGCGCGGCCTCAAGGCGGGCGGCATCGTCCTGGGTACGCGTGCGAAGGACGAGGCGCACGCCAGTCAGCTGGAGAATGACCTCTCGAGCTACGGTGCCCGCAACGTCCTGTTACGCTGAGCCACCTCGAGGCGAACCGCCGCCCGTCGTTGGGTGACGGTTCGCCGCCTCCAGAGCGAGACGGAGATGATCGGCCTCTATTCAAATCGATTGGGGTGCTTCGGGTCGATCGTCGTCTCAATACTTGCGACGTTGCTCCTCGCTCTCTTGCTTCGCGCCTGCGGCATCGTCAGTTGGTAGTGAGGCTAGCCGAATCTCTGGCTCAGCGCTCATTCCGCTTCGTCTCGATCAGCCCGCTCACTGGCCGATCTCACCAGCGCCGACTATTGGCGTTCTCTTTTCTTGAATTCGAACACACGCGAGCCTACTAGTCGCAGGATCACAGGATCCTTTCACCGCCTCGCCTCCTGTACCAAGTCCTCGCCC